>JBALTE010000001.1:0-342515 GCA_036963965.1 Oceanicoccus sp.
CTGACATACCCAGGTTAAATAAATCTTGTTCCGGATTAGACATCTTCTTCTCTCTTCTTCAGTGGCAACCAGAAACACTTTTTCAATGGCAAAAGTGTATTTGATTAGACAAGTGGGCGAATCAATCAATTTACTTATAAATGATAAACCCGATAATAATAAGACACCGCAAGCTTAAGAACATTGATCTGGATCTGTTGATAAGTATCTAGTGATACCTATCCAGTGATCAAAACCCTAACGGGCCCGCGGGTCCGAACCATCCTTAGGTGCACCCGTACCAGAAGACCCCATAAAGACTTTACGTCCGTCCTCAAACGCCAGGTCGCGCCCATTTGCTTTACAGGCAGGCGCACAAGCGCGATCTTTACTCTGGTAACCCCGAACGACTATTTCAGACCCGATCGGCAGTGAGTGTTTATTAATTCCTGCTCTCAGTAATGTATTGGGCGTTCCGCCTTCTACCATCCAGGCTTCGGTTTCACCATCCTCCTGAACCGCAGCAAGGTGAATCCAGGCGTGGGGATTTATCCATTCTACCCGCGTCACTTTACCTCGCAAGGTAACAGGTGCGTTGGCATCAAACTCCGCAGAAAAGGCATGATGGGCCCACGCCTGATAGGATAAAGAGGCCGCCCCGGAGGCTATGAGTAAAAACGCCAAAATGATTTTTTTCATGTTTGATATTCCTTTTGGCTCACCAATACAAATAGTTAACATTCAGTATCTGTTATCAATAGGCCATTCATTTTTTTCAACTGTCCCGGCACACCAACCAAGACAACACCGTTTTTTAGACGTAGCTTACCAGAGCCTATAGACAACTCCGGTTACTTATTCACCCGCCTGTTTTTTCGTTTTTTTCTTTTTCTCGTTGACCACCAAGAATACCCGGCAGCGCGTAGTTTCCTTCGTGGCAGGCGTATTCATAAATAGGCCCTTCAGATGGTCTGAATATGGTTTCCGCGCTCCACGGCTGCGTATAAATCGAAGCATCTTCTACGGTATATTCGTAATGTATTGCATTGTCTCCAGTACGCGTAAAACGCTCAACAACCTTGGTGTTTGTGGTCGACATAAAGCGATGGGTAAGTGCAGCACGCAACAACTTCTGCGGATGAAATTGAGCTGTCTCCACCACCAAAGTATCGCCGTCCCAGCGGCCGACGGAGTCACCTAACCATGGTTTGATCTCGGCAGGTAGCGGCTCACCTTCAAGTCGAATAGTGCGCACACCGTGGTTCATTTCCACCAGGATCATCACATACCCCGGTGTTTGCACAAACTGATAGTTATTGTTGTAGAGAACACCCAGCATTGGTGGGCCGCCAGTAGAGCCAAAACCAACCACACAGCGATCACCCAGCATCAGCTGCTCAGGGTTATTCCGCGCTCGGGCCTTCATGTATACGGCTTTACTTTTTTGTATTCCCTCCGCTGAATAGGGCAACTTTCCGCTGTTGGGCTCGATGATTAATGATGTGCGCGCTTTACCATCAATCCGCAGCATTTTTCTGCCAGGATCCATCCATGCGCTGTTGTAACCACCAACATCACCCTTAGCCAAATCACCCTCGGGCAACTTATCGATACTAGCAAACATATCCGCGGTCATGCCCTCAACCTGTCTGGCCTGTTCGTCAGTAATAGTCAGGCCCGGGAAAAGCGCCTGGCGCTCCAGCGCCGTCAGATAAGCATGAGTCCAAACTCCCTGCAAATCGGGGTCACCCCAGGGCATACGAGGTGCGGTGTAATCTTCAGCCATCGCGGGCATAGCCAGTGCTAACGCAAGCAGTAATTTAACAGAATATGTCACAATTGATGCCTCATTTATCCAGGGGGCTTTTACGCAGGTGACCGTACATCAGCTCTTCTACATATTCCACGCAGTTGAACTGCTGGATACGATCATCAGCACCTACCCGCTTGTATAAAGGCATACTGATTTTCCAGGGTTTGGTATATACCTTTTCATCTTCCAGAGTCGCCTCATAGTCAATAGTATGGTCGCTGGTTCGCGTGAATCGCTCAGTCACTTTCAACACATCACTATGAAAGTTACCAGCACGGTCCAGCCAGGTACGATCGTTATAACCTGAACTCTTTACTACCAATGTATCGCCGTCCCAAGAGGCCCAGGCCAATCCCATCCATGAATCGATCGGTGCAGGACCAGGATCCGACAAGTAAATATTCCTAACTGCGTTTGCATATTGGTAAGAGAAAAATAGCGCCTCGTCATTATGAAAAATCTGAAAAGGATGCGGCATATAGGTTGCGCGTGGCACCCCGGGCAAATAGCACTTAATTTCCGGATCTGAGGTCAACCAGTTCTGGCGGTTTTTATCGCGCTGTATCATCGCTTCCGGCGTATACGGAATCTTCCCACCTTCGACCACACCTAACCCGGCAGGCACTGCGCCCACTGCGCCCAAGGCAACCACTTCTTTGGCGGGCACCGGTACAACAGGCCCTTCTCGCAGAGCCATAGCTGCCTGCCCACCGTGGGGCTCAATATTGTAGTTGGCGCCATTGAGCACCTGCCAAACACCATTAAAGTCAGGCTTTCCACTGGTAAGACGTGGCGGCTCGTAGCTGCCCGCCGCAACGGCGCCAAGGCTGACCAAGCATCCTGCTACCAGTAACGCGATGACTTTCATGCAACACTGTAAAGATCGTTTTTTTTCCATAATATTGTCACTATAGGTTGTGGTATGCAGCCGCTGTCACGGCACGCCTCCAGAAATAGTCTAAACATGCGGGGCGAGCCGGCACCGAGGCAACCGTGACTCATGACCGTTTTACCCGAGCAAGTACCCGCGCCAGTACTGTTAAACCAGCCCCTGTTACTATGTGTCAGATAAGCCCCGTTTTAGCTCATCTTTATTAATCTGACTTTTATCGCTCTGGACTAACGGTAACGATTTTTTGTACACAATCCGGCCTGGTATCATATAAGAGGCCAGATGTTTTTTCAGCTCGAAGACAATTTCATTTTCGGATATTTGTCCAGCTGCCGAGTAAACCATCACTATTTCCTGCTCGATAAGTTCATTATCTATACCAAACACTGCACATTGATCTATCTGCGGGATATTAAGTGAAACTACAGATTCAACTTCGTAGGGAGAGACCCTGAAGCCTCGAGTCTTAATCATGTCATCTTGCCGTGAAACAAAATACAAATAGCCCTCTTCGTCTTTATAGACGTAGTCACCTGATGCAACGACAATTTCGTCGGTTAACTGCCCTTCCAGATTAATCACATCCTTCAAGATTTGCACCGACTTGAATCGCTCCGCATTCTGATCAGGAGCATTCCAAAACCCTCTGTAAATATAGCCGCCTCTATGAATTAACTCACCCACTTCACGGACCGCACACTCCTTGCCATCGCTGTTGATAACATAGAGTTCGACATCGGGAATGGGCTTGCCGATGGAGTCTGGGCGGATTTCCACCTGCGAAGGGTCGAGGTAGGTAGATCGAAAGGCCTCAGTCAGCCCATGCATTGAATAGAAACTGGCATTCTGAAAGGTGTTTTTACAATCGCTGATCATTCTCGCTGTAACATTACCACCCGACGAAGTAATGGTTTTTACACTGTCAAAAAGATCTGCACTGGGAATTCGCCGCACATCATCGTCAAACATCTGCGATATATTGACTGGCATCAACGGCAGGACGGTCACTTTGTCGTTGATAAGATGATTGAAAAAATCTTCTGGCAAAATAAATCGATGTAACGCCAGGGTCGCTTTTTTGTACAGCGTACAAAATATTTGATTCAATCCATAATCGAGATTAAAAATCAGCAGGCCAGAAACAATATCGCTTTCTTCCAGCTGCAAATACTGGGAGACAACACGGGCAGAATCAATCAGGTTTCGATGTGATATGACAATACCTTTTGGCGTTCCCGACAAACCAAAAGAATAAGTAATGACAGCATTACTGTGCCCACTAATATCGCAAAAATAAGGCTTATTATAATATTTATAAATCTCTTCAAATGAAGCAACATCTTTACCGGTTGTTTCGTAAGAAATAATATGGCCATGAAAGCTAATTTCTTCAATGTTTTCAATTTTTAGCTTGTCGGTAATGATACATTTAATATCACAATCATTAATGATGTATTCCACCTGCTCGGGCTTTAACAGCTTTGTCAGCGGAACCAAAATATGATTAGTCGACAAAATGGCCAGTACAGAAACAACCTGTTCGATACCTTTGTCAGAATAAACTCCGATACGCGAATCTTCCGGAAGCCCTAGCTCATCCAAATAGAAAGCCACCTGATTTACCTTGGCGAAAAGATCACCGTAGGTTAAACTTTTTTCGCCAAAGATAATGGCAGTTTTATCACTATGACTTAGTGCAGCGGCTTCGATTAGCGTTCGTATACAATTTATAGACATAATTGTTTTTCCTTCGCACCAATTGTCCAAATATCATAATTGCTATCAAGAATGGTCACTGGCCGATGATCGGAAGTAAGAATTTTTTGATAGAAAAACGAAATGATATCCTCAATTTCTTCAACCGTTAAAACCTTAGTAATCCCGCCTGTTAAAACAATGGAATTAACGACCAGCAACTTCAAATTGGTGTAGGCCTTACTATAGTGAGAGATTTTGCATAACACGAGAAATATAGCGAGCTGCATTAATACCTTTGTCGCCCTTTCAGTCTGCTCAAAGAAAATATTTTCTGTCACCTTTAAGTGCGTTAACAATTCATAGACAAATTCATTATTTTGAGCTGCAAAAATGAGTGATTGGCGAGATTTGTAAACTCCCAGTTTTTTGAAAACCAACCTGTCGTATTCATTCTCAGTCACTATATTTTCGTCAACCAAATCTTTCGAATAGTGTATATCGGTCGTAGCGCCACCAACGTCCAAAAGAATAAACGGATTCACCACCGAAAAGCTTGCATCAATCAGCGGTAGCGCTCTATTTACAATGTAGGGTGTAGAAAATATTTGATTGGCTGTTATATCATATAGGTTCTTAATATCTTCCTTTCCCTCAATATCTTGCTGATAGAGATTGGTCAAATAATCTTTTAGATGGTCTTCAACAATATGTAATCTGTTATCGATGATATTAGGCAATATGACAACATCTTTGATATTTTCTTTAATTGCTGCAGAATCACTATCGCTGCCAGAGAAAACAACATTCGAGTAATTTATTTTTTCCAGGTAATCATATAGTTTGGCGCCAAAGATATTCGCTTTGGTATCAATCCCTCCAACAATGACAACAACATCAACAAGGTCACTGGGAAGAGAATAATCCTCAATATTCTGATAGAGGATTGTATCGATGATATTTATGCCCGAATTGAAAGCAATATTTGTTGCATACTTCAACGAATACGAGTGAGTAACTCCGATAATAAGCGCACTTAAGCCACCATTGGCTGACGAACAGATATGCACGTCATTTTTATCAAAACGGCTTATCGTTTTTCCACACTTATGCACAAGGTCATCAAGAATGTCTTTACTAAAATCCCTAAAATGCTGTTCAATACTTTCGTCTGTACTGACCTTAAAGTAGGTGCTGCCAACATCAATGAGTAATTTTTCATTCTGACTCATTGCATAATCCCTATATCGTGAATAATGTCATTAACAATACTCGTCGTGTCTTTTGTTAAGTCACATTGCGCTTTCTCATAGGCATAACAGCGATCTGGAATGGGAACGTTACCCCTCTCTATAATCCGAATATTTTTATTGGCATCTCTGATTGTTATCATTTCGTTGTGATTAATAATATGCGGTGAAAATGGCACATCAATAATGCCATTTTTAATGGAGTTAAAAACCTTCCGCCATAATGTGTCTGCGGGGTCGTTGAAAACCGCCTCCATAATAGCATGAACCTCTTCGGTCAAAATTTCTTCTTCTTCTTCGTCAACAACATTTGGCAAACCATTCAAAATACCCAGACTATATTGAGTATTGGCCACTGTTTTAGCATTTGCCTCCTTGGTCGGAATGCCAGTTGCCTCTTCCCTCGTCTTAGTGATTATTTTATCTGCACCCACCATTGCGGCTATGACCGTTGATATGCTGATCAGTTGTTCGGCATAGTTTTTATCGGTCGGAAAAGCTCCCATCCACTGATGATATACCAAGTGAATAGCAGCATCGGCACAGTCAATTTGCGCGGCATAATGCTTCGCCATTTTTCTGATCACTGCACCCATTACGATATCCTGGTTCATTGATCCCGTTTGGGAAAACGAAACAGAAAATGACTTTACGCCCTCTTCCAGCGACAACATCATCTCTAATAGTTGAATGACGATTGTAATAGACGGAGGCACTAGCGTTGCCGTTAACGGTCCAAACGATTCTCTATTGATCGGCTCATTAAGCTTTGAATAATTCGCACAAACGCGCTCAACATACTTCCAATACAGGAAAGCTTTATCCAAGGGGAAGTTTTTTGAATAGGGCAGCAGATAAGTAATCGGCCCGCCTTCTATCTCAAAAATTCCGGAGGCAATGGCTGTTTCGATCAGTAATCTTGCATCGGGCGTTCCATGCCTTAAACTCACCGGTTTGTTGAAGTGAGTCATCATCTTGCGTGTTGTGCGATAGCCATGATTAACCAACGGGTAACCATTGAGCATATCCATATCATTGTCTTCGCTAAGGCGAAGCATTTTCTTTGCTGTTCCGTAGTCATTGAGCCGCGTGTTCGAATCGATTGTCAGGGGCAGCACATCTACATTAGCTTCAACAAAATATTCATAAAGGGCAAACTGCTTCTTATAAGTTGGGAAGCCTCCCCTTGGCTGCACAAGCATCTTATTTCTCTTTTTGAAATGGTGAGAAATAAATAGCTCTTTACTGGCGTTCGTTACAAATTCTTCTACTTCGGCAAAGTCAAAAGTATCAACATACTCATTGCCAAGAATTATTTCTCGTTCCTCTTGCAGCAAACTCATGATTGATTACTCTCTGTTGTCTTTCGATCATCTATAAAAGCCTCTAGTAAATCAAGCCCGGTATTGAGATCCACCTGATGGCACACCAGATCAAATCCATAGTTTTTATACTTGGGCACTATGTCTTCAGCATGGCCACTACCAACTGTCAGATTTCCACCAATCATCATAACGAGGTTATCTAAATGTTTATATTTTTCTTTTAGCTGCTTAACTTCCCTGCCCCAGCCTTCAGCCTCGCCATTCAGCGACGATATCAATAGAATCTCCGCTCCAGTCTCCACCGCAGCATCAAAGAACTCCTCCAGATAGGTATTTACGCCCAAATTGAAAACCTCATACCCTCGGGCATGCAGAGAAAGCTCCATTAGCCGATTAGCGACCACATGGATATCGTTGCCGACTACGCCTGTTACTACTTTCATATACTTATTACACCTACAGTATTTATCAGCGCATGATACCAAAATCCAATGCAAAAAACGGTCTCGAGATGCTAAAATACTCACTCAATTGATAATTTGGGAAACACTTGTGGAATTTTTTACGGCAGATATCTGTGATGATCATAGCGACAAGGTATTTGTGCTCGGCCCAGAGTACAAAAACTATGGCGGCGCAGACAAATGCCAAGGCCAAATAGTGACACTTAAGCTGGACAGAAACAATTCAGACCTGATTAGCCTACTTAGAGACGAAGACGGTACCGGGAAAATTGCTGTTGTCGATGTTGAGAAGGCTTATTTTGCGGTCGTTGGCGAAAACCTGATGAAGTTTGCCGCCCAAAGTAACTACGCCGGAATTCTTGTCAACGGCTACATTCGGGATACCTTTCAAATAGGCGACATTCCCGTTGCTCTTTACGCGCTTGGCACCTGCCCGAGAAAATATATCCCTACAACAAAAGGGGAAAAGAACATTCCATTGAGTTTTGGTGGCATCAATTTTAATGACGGTGACTACTTATATGCTGACACAGACGGGGTCATTGTGACTGCTGAGAAGATCGTCTAGTTACTTATTTCCGCTCAAATATGTCGCAACGATTACAGCACGCAAAAAAAAGCCCGCTTCGATCATTGGCGGGCTTTTATACAGCACATCCAGCCAGCTAGAGTACTTTAGCAATAGATTCCGCCAAATAGTCAACGTTATCACGTGAAACGGCGGCAACACTTATACGACTGGAGCCAACAATATAGATACTAAACTCGTCCTGTAAACGCTGCACCTGATTTTTATCAATACCCAAAAATGAGAACATACCATTCTGTCTGGTAATGAAGTCGAAGTCGCGAGTGACACCCTTAGCCACTAGCTTATCAACCAGTAAACGGCGCATACCACTGATGCGGCTGCGCATGTCATTTAACTCGCCATGCCATTGGCCGGTAAGTTCGTCAGAACTTAAAATTGTTTCAACAACAGCGGCACCATGCGCCGGCGGCATAGAGTAATTCACTCGAGCAACGGGAAGTAATGCCGAACTAATAATGTCGGTAGAGCTGGCACTTTTTCCGATGATTGAGCATGCGCCAATACGCTCACGATACAAACCAAAGTTTTTCGAACACGAACTACAAATGATCATCTCGTCAACTGTGTCAGCCATTAGCCGGAGACCGTAAGCGTCTGCGTCCAAGCCCTCACCAAAACCCTGATATGCCATATCAACAACAGGGGTATAACCGATTTGTTTGGATAGTTCAGCGACTTCTCGCCATTGATCTTTGTTTAAATCCATGCCGCTTGGATTGTGACAACACGCATGAAACAGAACCGCATCGTCTTTAGATACCTGTTTTAACGCTTCAACCATACCGGCAAAATCTAGACATTTGTTTTCATAATCATAATAAGGATACGTCTTTACATTCAAACCTGCGGCGGTAAATACACCTTGATGATTCGCCCATGTCGGATTACTCACCCAAATAGTAGCACCAGGTGTACACCGATTGATAAACTCCCCGGCTATACGCAAGGCTCCAGTGCCACCTGGAGTAGATATCGTACAAATACGCTTGTCACCAATAACCGCATGGTCACCTAAATTCAGGGCTTGTATTTTTTCATTAAACAGCGCTGAGCCCGCTGAACCGATATACGCCTTGGTTGTTTCATTATCCGTACGAAATTTTTCAGCCGCTTTCACACAGGCCAAAATAGGCGTGTGACCGGCTTCATCTTTGTAGATGCCAGCACCAAGGTCAATTTTATTGAGGTTATTATCGGCTTTAAATTTTATCGACAAGCCCAAAATGGGGTCGGCTGGTTGCTGCTTTAACTGTGAAAACACGAGATTCTATACCTTCTAAATTGTAATATTGTATTGTATGACTAGTAGCGACATCACAGGCACCGATACAAACTTGATGCTTGTGACGAGACTGAAAATTATACCCTAATTTGACACCGGTGAAATAGCTTATGGCATTGCTTCACCACTTTTCACCAGCCGCCAGATCTCAATTGTAGACGTTAAACACGGAGTATTTGTGATCGCGAATACTCTGCGCTAAAGGATTGTTACTTAGACACTTTCAAACAGACCAGCGGCCCCCATACCGCCACCAACACACATACTAACAATGCCGAATCTCTTATTGCGACGTTTCAACTCTCGCAACAGATGCCCGGTTAGGCGAGCACCCGTCATTCCAAACGGGTGACCAATCGCAATAGAACCGCCGTTAACATTGTATATTTCCGGATCTATTTCCAACTTATCTCGGGAGTATAAACACTGCGATGCAAAAGCTTCGTTTAGCTCTACCAGATCAATATCATTCATCGACAATCCCGACGCTTTTAACAGCTTCGGAATTGCAAAGACCGGCCCAATCCCCATTTCATCAGGCTCACAACCAGCAACGGTAAATCCACGAAAGTAACCCATTGGTTCGAGCCCTAGTTGGCTAGCGCGCTCTGCGCTCATTACCACACACATGGAGGCCCCGTCAGATAACTGCGAGGAGTTACCGGCAGTCACTGTTCCGCTTTCAGTATCAAAAACCGGCTTGAGACTTGATAAGCCTTCTATCGTAGTACCCGGACGGTTACATTCGTCACGATCAACCACACCTTTGACAATGGTTTCTTCACCGCTTTGCTTGTCAAACTGCTTCCACTCTACGTCCATAGGAGAAATCTCATCAGCGAAAAGATTCGCATCCTGAGCCGCCGCCGTCCGCAACTGACTGCGCAGTGAAAACTCGTCCTGATATTCGCGACTAAGATTGTATCGCCTGGCAACCACTTCGGCCGTGTCACCCATTGCCATATAAAGATCGGGCTTGTTTTCCAATACCCATGGGCTACGTGCAGATTGCCCGGGCGTGCCTCGAGCAGCACCGGTGATTGACTCAACACCACCGGCGAAAATTATGTCAGAGCAACCGCTGGCAATCTGGTTTGCAGCAACGGCAATAGAGTTTAAGCCTGAAGAACAAGCACGACTGATTGTCGTTCCAGGCACTCCAATGCCCAGCCCTGACATGACTGCAGCAACCCTGGCAATATTGCCTCCCTGCTCACCGGTTTGCCCACCCGCGCCAAGCACTACATCCTCTACTTCTGCAGGATCAATTTTGGGGTTTCTCACCAGTAACTGGTCAATCAAGTGGGCCACCATTTGATCAGCACGGGTCATATTAAATGTACCCCGATGCGACTTGGCCAAACCCGTGCGGATGCTATCGACGATAACGACATCTTTCATGGTATTCTCCCGATCATTTTATTTTTCTGCCATTGAGCTACCTGCTTTACCATTCAAAACGCGCGAACCATAAACTATGTAGCCACCTTTATTACTCGTGTACCAATATTACCGCCTGCCAGCAAATCGACAAAAGCCGCAGGAGCATTTTCAAGCCCAATCACTTCATCAACCAAAGGAGTCAACTCTCCCGATACAATCCACGCCGATAGCTGCTGTTTTGCTTCGTCATAACGATCTTCATAATCAAATACCAGAAAACCTCTCATGGTTATTCGCTTATTGACCAGTAAACCCGGAATGCCTTTAGGACCCGGAGACGGACTACTGGTATCGTACTGAGACACAACCCCGCAACAGGCAATGCGTCCGTGCTCGTTCATCCGAAATAGCGCCGACCCGAGAATATCACCCCCGGTATTATCAAAATATACATCGATACCATCGGGTGTTGCTTCTTTTAGAAGCTGACGAAAGTCCGGAGATTTATAATTAACAACTGCATCGATACCTAACTGGGTCTTCAGCTGCTGAGCCTTGGCATCACTGCCGGCAGTTCCCACAACGCGACAACCTTTGAGCTTAGCGAGCTGCGCCACAATATGGCCAACCGAGCCACCGCAAGCAGAAACCAGTACTGTCTCGCCAACTTTGGGTTTACCAATATCCAACAGACCAAAATACGCGGTCACACCATTAGTCCCCAAAACACCAAGATGATGAACAGGATCAACCGGCCCCCCAATCTTTTTTAATGCGCTCGCCGGATGAACTGAATAATCTTGCCAGCCGGCATTGCAAACGACCATATCGCCCACTGAAAAATCAGCTGAGTGAGATGCCACAACGCTTGCCACTGCCGCACCGTTCATCACCACACCGGTTTTTGGAGCGCCGGCGTAGCTTGCACTACCTTGTAATCCTGCTCGCGCACCGGCGGCAACTGTTACCCACAAAGTTCGGCATAACACTTCACCCTCTCCAGCAACTGGGACCGGCGAGCGATGCAATGCGTAATTGGTTGCTTCCAGCTTGCCCCCCGGCAATGAGTCAATCAGAACCTGCCTGTTTTCTTCCATTATTAAACTCCTCGGATCGATTCACATTATTGGATATATCGAGTCTTTGTCGACCAACTGTCTTCTGTCGAAAAATTAGCCATACCCTGTCACAACTGCAACATTCAGGGTTTTGCTATCTTCACAATAAGCGCCTGATCTGCCGCTATCTTGCCATCACAAACATCGAGGTAAATGTTATCAACACCGGTAAGACCATCAACTTCGGCAATGTGCATCCACTCACGGCTTTTAGCCGCTGCAGACGACATAAAATTTTCTATTTTTTCTTCATATGCCGCCGCACCCCAATCGCCAACCCGCTTTTGAATGTGTGCAGGGGCAAAAAAGAACTCGCTTCGTTCTTTGATGATATTGCTATTCTCGCTTACTTCTCCCCAGTGAGTGATACCAACGTTACTGCAAAACAACATGTTGTCACCCAAATGTGAATGTAAGCGACCTAACACATCGGCATTTCCGGACATATCAACTATAACGCTGGGAATACTCGCATCAATAGCTTCAACATCATCATAAGTAACACCTTGATCATAGGTGCCAATTTTTTCTACCAGAGCCAGATTACGCTGCGAAGTAACACCAATCACCTTAGGAGCTTGTGGGTCGGCCGCCAACGCATAAGATAATCCAATACTGGTTTTGCTGGAAGCACTAACGATGATCACCTGCTTCGCACCACACCAGTTTTTATCGGCCAGTGAATCCCACAAACAAAATGAAGTAGTGAACAACGGTGCTAGTAACATCCTTTCATTGTCAGTTGATGCATCATAGTCCGGATCAGCACCAAGGCGCTTGTAGTTGTTATACGCGGCTGCCAGATCTTGCCGATAAGGAGCCCCTTCCGTGAAACGTGTTTTTGATAATCTTTTAGGTGTCAATGTCAACTCGGTAGCCGGAGGAAAATAGCCGTAAAGCCGCTCGCCCACCTCAATCTCAGGCAGCGTCGATTCAGAAACAACGGCAAAACCCCACACTGGCATTACACCCCACTCGCCCTCCGGGTCATTAATCGCTGGGAAAAAGCGCCAGTAGCCCATTTGCTCCCCCGCTACGGCATAGGTGATGTTATTTGCAGTCAATGCAAATTTTTCGATGTTTACGCGAACCTGCCCCTCATTTAAAGGCACAGCGACAGACTCCGTTACTCGCTTCGCATTCAGATTATCTTTGCGTATTTGAAACTCAATCACTTCTCTTTTCCTTTTTTCTGCCAGCCCTGCTGCATACTGCAGTAGTTTCATTTGCTGACTTAGTGAGTGTGAATGGCTGCTTGCCATTATTGTTACTAACTATTTTTTTACCACTACCTGCTAAAAACTACACACTGAAAAATCGCAGACGATTTGCTATTTTTTGGGTAGCGCACCAAAACCATCACCAGTCACCAGCCCCCGAACTTTTCGTACCGACGATTTGGAATCCGTAGACGTATTTGCAGTTTTTTTCGCGACTGGTTTCTTTTTTCTTTTTACCGAAGGTTTTCCACCCGCCGATTTTTTTAAATCCAACTTTTTCTTTTTAGAGCCTGCAGCTTTACCGGATTTTTTAACTTTCTTGGGTCCGCTGTAATCTGCCTTTAGGCCTTTGACTACGCGCTGTTCAAATCGAAATTTCAGATACCGTTCAATACTGGACATTTGATTCCATTCATTAGAATCGATCAGAGTAATGGCCTTACCGTGTTCGCCCGCTCTACCAGTACGCCCGACCCGATGTAAATGATCATCGCCGGATTGAGCTATATTGAAGTTCACAACAAGATCAACACCTTTTATATCAAGCCCCCGGGCAGCAACATCTGTCGCCACTAGTACCGTTATTCCGCCTTGTCGAAACTGGTTCATTACTTGTTTGCGGTCATTCTGGGAAATTTCCCCATGAATATAACCAACTTTCATTTTTTTATACCGTAATAAATGGCTAAGTTGCTGGCATTGCACACGGGTATTGCAAAATATTAGCGTTTTGTCTGCCTGCTCCTCATCGAGAAGCGCTTCCACCAGCTTTTCTTTGTGCTTAATATTGTCAGCCAATACCAATTGCTGAGTAATATCCTGATGTTGATGGTTTGGTGACCCTATAGCGATAGCCACCGGATCTCGAAAGCTTTTGCTAATCTTTCCCAGGCCTTCATGTTTCAATGACGCCGAGAACAACAAATTCTGCCGCTCCGGATTGCAACTGCTAGCGATCGTATTCATATCAATAGCAAAACCCATGTCGAGCATACGGTCAGCCTCGTCCAAAACCAGAACTTCCAACTGCCTAAAATCCGGCGTTCCTTTTTCAATATGATCCACTAACCGGCCCGGCGTCGCGATCAGCACTTCCGGGTCTTTGCGCAATGTAGCCACTTGATGCTTAAACGCCTCACCACCGATAATCAAGCCACTTTTTATGTACGTAAAGGCGGCAAGCTGCTCAAAATTTTTCTGTGTTTGCAGTGCCAGTTCGCGAGTGGGCAAAAGAATTAGTGCCCGCGTTCCACTGCCAGGTACTTCTACCGTCAGCAACTGATGCAATATCGGCAATAGAAATGCCGCAGTTTTGCCGCTACCGGTTTGTGCCGAAACCATTAAATCGCTGCGTTTCAGCGCTTCAGGTATAGCTTGCGACTGAACCTCTGTCGCCTCGCTAAAACCAAGCTTATCCAATGCTTTCAAAAGCTGTTTATGGAGCGCTAACTCACTTAATAATGTCAAGATTATTCCTGATTGAGGGGTGTTAATAGCCCGCTTACCGGCGCAGCCTGCATAGTACCGGAATCACAACAAATTAACCTCGGTAAATGCTCGCTGAATTGTTCAAAGCCCATCCAATAAAACCAGCTCACTGAGAACGCTGTCTGCTCACCTACGGCCAAACATCTTTCAATAGGATTTTGGTAGGCCCAGCACACGCTCCGCAATATAACTTAACGCTAACTGCGGGCTGATCGGCGCAATACGCGGCACCATCACCTCGCGTAAATAGCGTTCAACGTGGTATTCCTTTGCATAGCCATAACCTCCATGCGTCATAATCGCCTGCTGACAGGCGTCAAACGCGGCTTCACCTGCGAGGTATTTCGCGGCATTAGCCGCAGCCCCGCAGTTTTCATTATTGTCATATTGTTCAGCGGCAGCCATAACCATTAATCGAGAGGCCTCCAGGTTGGCCCAGTTAATTGCCAACGGATGTTGAATCGATTGGTTTTGACCAATCGGTCGATTAAAAACCACCCTTTCCTTTGCATATTCAGTGGCCCGCGCCAGCGCTAAACGACCCAAGCCCACAGCCTCAGCAGCAATCAAAACCCTTTCCGGATTCATGCCGTGTAATATGTACTCAAATCCTCGACCCTCTTCACCAATGCGATCCTCAACCGGCACCTCAAGTCCATCGATAAACAGCTCGTTTGAATCGACACACTTGCGCCCCATTTTATCAATTTCACGGACATCTATTTTGCTTCGATCGAGATTCGTATGAAACAAACTTAAACCCATAGTTGGCTTGGAAACTTCTTCCAATGGCGTTGTACGCGCAAGCAGAAGAATTTTTTCGGCGACCTGAGCAGTAGAAATCCATACTTTCTGGCCGTTAACAATATATCGATCGCCGTCGCGCACGGCGCGGGTTTTTAACTGCGTGGTATTTAGCCCCACATTGGGTTCAGTCACACCAAAGCAGGTCTTCTCTCGCCCCTCAACCATCGGGCGCAGCATCCGTTGCTTTTGTTCTTCAGTGCCAAAAACCACCACTGGATTTAGACCAAACATATTGATATGTACACTGGACGCCGCTGACATTCCGCCGCCGGCCTCTGCAATTGCCTGCATCATAATTGCCGCTTCAGTAATCCCCAAACCAGACCCGCCATAAGCTTCAGGCGTACAAATTCCCAGCCATCCGCTTGATGCCAACGCCTGATAAAACGCCTCGGGAAAACCACCCTTTTGGTCCCGTTCAAGCCAATAGTCATCGCCAAATTCACTGCAAATTTTTGCGATTGTGTCGCGAATAGCCTGATGGTCATCGTTCAATGTATATTGCATAAACGTATCTCAATTACCGATAAATACTATCCCGAGTTAAGCGTTTGATGGTCTTGCTGAGTCAGCAGTAGCACCATTGCCCGATCAAGAGTGATGTAAGTAAAAATGTACGCCACACACATCAACCTGATTGTCTGAAACGTAACAGCCTCGTTCGCGAGCGCGCGCCAAAATAGCAACAGGGTCATTCACCGCCAAATGAATTCCACTCAATCCAGGTCCACGATCATCAGCCTCGTCAACAAAACTGACATAAGCATTGTTAAGTTTCATTGAAACCCCATCACCACGGTCCAGCGGCAGATCAGCGACTGCATGCCAGCGCTCCGCCAGCACTGCCGGATCACTTCCTTGCAGTTCAACACCAAGAAAACCTTCTGTCACATCCTGCTTCACTTTATCCTCCCAGCCGACACCGCCAACCGGATCCCAATGCCCGTTGAAATCACAACCCTTATCCCAATCCAATTCAAAAAAAGCAGCGATCATATCGCCCGGGTGAAACTGGCAAATACTGATATTATCGTTTTCTGATTCCCAGGCGACTCGTACGTTGTTGTCAGCCGCACGCTGTCGAGCTGCCTGCTGATTGGCCCGGCTTTCGGTCTGGCATATCACCATATAGCCACCATCACCTTTGCGACGATCCAAATAGCGACCTGCTGCTGTATCTTTTTGCACAGGAGATACAACTTCCAGAAAATTATTACCAAACGCCAGCAAATTATTTGCCAGGCCAAAATGAATAATCCCCGGGTCAACATGTGCACTGTTAACCCCGAAAATTGTGGTTAAATCATCAATGGTTTTATCCAAATTACTAGCGACCAGGCAAATTTGCCTAAGGTGAATAGCCATATTCACTCTCCTTTGTTATTTGCAGCCCACAGAGTATACATAGCTCGATGCCTGTTTAGAAATAGCCGAATAACAGCAAAAAACATTAACGCTTTTTAATCCTTACAACAGCCTACCAGCCCTGCAGCGGTGTTTCTGCGCAGATAATGCTGTACTATAAACTCTGATAATGATCACCACACCATTGATTGAAATAGGAGAATTGTAATGTCTGAAGCTTGGATAATTGATGCCTGTCGTACCCCCAGAGGAATTGGTAAAAAAGGCAAAGGCGCTCTTGCCGATGAACATCCACAACACCTGGGTGCTGCGGTGCTTAAAGCTCTAGCTGAACGCAACAGCCTGAAAACCGAAGAAATTGACGACATTATTTTTGGCACCAGCAATCAAAGAGGCCAACAAAGCGGCGACCTGGCTCGCATGGCAGCACTCGACGCCGGCTATGACACTCGCGCCAGCGGTATGACATTAGATCGCTTCTGCGGATCCGGTATCTCTTCGGTCAATATTGCAGCGGCAAATATCATGTCTGGTATGGAAGACCTGTGTATTGGTGGCGGCGCCGAAATGATGTCTACCTTCGGGCAAAGCGGCGGCTCACCTTTTATGGATAATGACAACCTGCGTTTGCGGGCCGTGCACCCCCAGCCTCACCAGGGTATCTGCGCAGATGCAATTGCAACACTCGAAGGTATTGATCGGGAAGCACTTGATCAATTGGCCGTCGTTTCACAACAGCGCGCTGATTACGCCATCAAACACGGCCACTTTGATAAAAGTTTAATCACTGTTTACAAAACCGATGGAACTGTCGCCCTCGATCATGAAGAATTTCCACGCCCACAAACAACGCTTGAAGGTTTATCACAATTAAAGCCATCGTTTGAGGCTATGGCTGACTATCCGTTGGACGAAGCCGGCACAACTTATCGGAAAATGATTTTGCAAAAATATCCGGATCTAAAAATCCAGCATATGCACCACGCCGGCAACTCATCAGGCGTAGTCGACGGTGCCGCCGCCGTGCTGTTAGCTTCTCCCGGTTACGCAAAGGCCAATGGCATGAAGCCTCGCGCACGTATTGTTGCCATGTGCAATATGGGTGATTCTCCCACGCTAATGCTCAACGCTCCTGTTCCCGCGGCAAAAAAAGTCCTCGCCAAAGCAGGTATGAGCATTGGTGATATTGACTTGTTCGAAATAAACGAAGCTTTTTCTGTAGTCACCGAGAAATTTATCCGCGACCTGGATTTGGATAGAAGCAAGGTCAATGTAAACGGCGGGGCTATGGCACTGGGACACCCGATTGGCGCAACCGGCTCCATGCTTATTGGCACAGTTATCGACGAACTGGAAAGGACTGACAAACAATTTGGCCTAGTCACCATGTGTGCCGCCGGCGGCATGGCACCAGCCATTATTGTCGAACGCATATAGCCACAGTCATGTAACTGCAGTTTAGATATACGGCTCCATCACTGGAGTTTTATGCCGGTTTGACCCAATAGAAACGGGGACAAACCGGCATAGTTCAGATTCAAAACTCCAACATAGAACAATAAAAATCTTACCAGAGGAACGTGTCGATGAGCATCAAAATAACAGCCAGCGGACAAGCTTGTGGTGCCGAAGTCACCGGCGTTGATCTCAGCAAACCACTTGACAACAATACCGTAAAATCCATCCGCGCAGCCTGGCTGGAACACCACGTATTATCGTTTCCCGAGCAGATCATCTCAGACGACAATCTGGAACGTTTTACCAATTACTTCGGCCCTTTTGGCGACGACCCTTTTATTCTCCCCATCGCCGGTCGCGAACATGTTATAGCCATTCAACGAAAGGCTGATGAAACCTCGTCCATATTTGCTGAAGCCTGGCACACCGATTGGAGTTTCCAGACAAATCCTCCTGCAGGCACATGCCTATACGGCATTACCATTCCTCCTACTGGCGGTGGCACTTTGTTTGCCAATCAACACAAAGCACTGGCCGACATGCCCGCCGAATTGCGTGCAAAAATAGAGGGAAAATTGGCAATTCACTCCGCCGCTGGCGCTTATTCACCCGACGGAATGTATGGCAAAAGCGACCAGGATTCCGGCCGCAGCATGCTCATAAAGGCAGCTAACGAAGCCAAAGAGACACATAAACACCCACTGATTAAGGCACACCCCGAGTCTGGCGAAGAATGTCTATACAGTTGCCTGGGTTACATTGTCGGCATTGACGGCCTCGACCAGGAGCAGGCGGTTGAATTGCTGGCAGAAGTTTATGCCTGGCAAACTCGTCCCGAGTTTCAGTATTGCCATCAATGGAAAAAGAACACGCTGGTCATGTGGGATAATCGCTCTGTATTGCACCGCGCCACCGGTGGTTATGAAGGCTATGATCGCCTTCTGCACCGAACCACAATTGGCAGTGCTGCGTGAGCAATGGCGATATGATTCCCGGCGATCTGACTGAATCAATCGTCCGGGCTATTGAACAACAACAAGCAATCCCGCCAATGCCGGCAGGCCTGAGCATGGATCAGGCCTATGAGATACAGCAACAGGTGACGAGTCAGCTCTGCAAGCAAACAGGTATTGCCGGCATAAAAGCCGGTCTAACATCAGGCCCCGTGCAACAGTACTTTGGCATTGACGACGCAGTGATTGGCTCTCTCTATGGAACAGGTCGCTTATCCCCGGGCTGCCAAATTGAATCCACCTCCGGACTTATGCTGGAATGTGAAATTGGCGTTATTATTGGCAGCGATAAAAAACCAGTTTCGTTGGTTCCGGTGATTGAAGTCGTTTTCCTGAAATACTCCGAACCCTCCGACCTTAATGCGGTAAATATCGTTGCCGCCAATGTTGGCGCCGACCGCTTTATCTGCGGAGAACCACTTCCCTGGGATTCAAATTGCGGATCAACCGACCTATTGTTGACTAAAGACGGAGAAACAGTTTGTCAGGCATCCACAGGCGATTCTTTAGAGGGACCCGCTAAAGGCCTAGCATGGATGATGCAGGAATCGCGCAGCAGACAGTTTGACGTCAAAGAAGGGATGCTATTTATTCTGGGCACTTGTGGCCCGCCCGT
This sequence comes from Oceanicoccus sp., assembly GCA_036963965.1. Taxonomy (GTDB): domain Bacteria; phylum Pseudomonadota; class Gammaproteobacteria; order Pseudomonadales; family Dasaniaceae; genus Oceanicoccus. Next base: position 19,761 of record JBALTE010000001.1, read on the forward strand.
TCAGGCTGACAAAGGTGAGTATCTCGCGAACTATGGAGAACTGGGTAACATAACATTCACAGTATCGTAACTGCCACACCGAAATAAATCTCGATCAAAACCTCAGCGACTACTTTAGAGAAGAGGCAGCCAACTCTCTATTGGAGGTTTATGGATATCACCTCTGACATCTCACTTTTCAAACCGCTGAGATCAAGCGTTGATATAGCGAAATGATAGGTATCGGAAAATAATCCATCGATTGAATACTCGGTTATTTGTGCACCATCAATTACAACAACGCCACTCATATCCATATCACTCGTGTAGTAAATTTCATACCCTGCGATATCCGACAGCGCTAACGCGTCTCCATTTTCGCGGGTAGTTGGTGCAACCCAACTTAGTAGCAAACTATTTTGCGTGGCTTCAGGCTCGACCACAGGTTCTACTACAGGTTCTACTACAGGTTCTACGATAACCTCTGCAATAGGTTCTTCTAATACCGGCTCATCAATGACCTCGGCAATGGGCTCTTCTACTACAGGTTCAACGACAGGCTCCGCGACCACCGAATCAACGACGGGCTCATCAATGACGACTGCGTCATCAACAGTTTTAGTTTTCTTGCCTTTGCCATAGGATTTTGCTGTTACCGGCCGCTCAGCGGACTCTTTGATCGGTTTGGCTGCCCATACGGAGCTTGAACCGATAATAAAAACCAGTGCTACAACCATTAGCTGTAATAATCGCATGTAAATAACCCCTCCGAAAAACATCGGCCCTATCCATATAATAGTTGGGAATTTACCTTGTCCAGCAAAAAAATAGACAGACACAGTTCTCATATTTGAAATATCGCCCCATTTTCCGGCGAATCACGGGGCTGAATTACTGAACAATTCGAACCTAAAATACTGGCTGATGATGTTATCTGTCTGAAACTTGCGTGCCCACAAACGTCGATAGTAAATCTCTAACACCGTTCCACTTGGTGGTAAGACAGCGTAAGTACGGCGGCCGTCCCGACGCTAACGAGTTGTCGGCCCGGCTAATTACCAAGTGTCGACGTGATTGCGTTTTTTCCCTTCCCGCGGATGCGGCTTAGGCGCAGATTTTAACGCACTCATTATCCAGCGACGAGTATCTTTGGGGTCTATCGCGTCATCTATTTCGAGGAACGACGCCATATTGGTGGCCTTACCTCTCTGATAGGATGCAGCGACCATCTCCAGATATTTATTATTGCGCTCATCAAGATCTTCAATTGCTTCAAGCTCTTTACGAAAGCCTAACTTTACCGCACCCTCCAAACCCATGCCGCCAAACTCACCGGTAGGCCAGGTAATAGTAAACAGCGGTGACATAAAACTGCCCCCCGCCATTGCCTGTGCACCAAGACCATATCCCTTGCGCAAAATCACTGTAAAAAATGGTACCGACATACTGGCGGCGGTGACAAACATCCGCCCGAAACGGCGAACAACAGCGGTCTTTTCTATCTCCGGACCCACCATAAATCCAGGTGTGTCACAGAGGAATAAAATGGGGATATCAAAAGCATCACACAGCTGCATAAACCGCGATGCTTTATCTGCACCAGGGCCATCTATAGCGCCGCCCAAATGTTTAGGGTTATTAGCCACAACACCAACCGGACGACCCTCAATACGAACAAAAGATGTGATCATACCGATACCGTATTGCTCACGGAGTTCGAGCACGCTATCCGTATCTGCAAGGTTATTGATCACTGCCCGAATATCATAAACACGCAAGCGGTTTTCCGGAATGACGGTACGCAATAAGCGCTGATCAGCACACTCCCAGTTATCAGTAGGGCCCTGGAAATAGGATAGGTATTTTTTCGCCATGACAACAGCTTCAGCCTCATCTTCGACTGCAATATCAACCACCCCATTGGGAACCTGAATCGACATTGGACCCACTTCATCCGGGGTATACACACCCAAACCGCCACCTTCGATCATCGCCGGGCCACCCATACCTATTGATGAATTACTTGTGGCAATAATGACATCACAGCATCCTAACAAGGCCGCATTGCCAGCAAAACAGCGACCAGAGTTAATGCCTATCATTGGCACCAATCCACTGAGCTTGGCGAAGTAGGAAAAAGCTAAACAATCGAGCCCGGCAACACCAGTGGCGTCGGTATCACCCGGACGGCCACCGCCACCTTCTGTCAGCAAAATCACTGGCAGTTTTTGTTTTTCTGCCAATTCAAACATTCGATCTTTTTTGGCGTGGTTTAACTTCCCCTGAGTACCCGCCAACACCATATAATCATAAGACATCACCACACACTGGCTTTCACGCTCACCAAACACATCACCATTAACACTACCAACTCCCGTTACCATACCGTCAGCCGGGGTTTTACGGATTAAGTCCTCAACCGAGCGACGACGACGCTGAGCGGCAATAGCCAACGGACCGTATTCAACAAAACTATCGCCATCGCAAATGTCAGCAATATTCTCACGCGCAGTACGCTGATGTGTTTTCCGACGCTTTGCTACCGCCTCTGGCCGCGCCTCGTCCATTCCAAAATAATGTCGCTCCAATACTTCCGCCAGATCAGGGCGAATATGGTCGAGATCAACAGCCTCTTCCTCAATTTTTTCTGCCCCGACAACCTCTGCCGGTTCGATAACAATAATGCCATGATCTTCGTAAATCGCCTCACCGGGAGACACTCTAATAGATCTAACAACACCACTAATGGGCGACGTGATAACGTGCTCCATTTTCATCGAGTCCATAACTGCCAGTGCCTGACCCGCCGAAACTTCGTCACCAACGTTGACACTAAATTCAACGATGGTGCCCTGCAACGGCGCAGGTACAAGATGCATGCCATCGGAGGCGCTGTCCTCAGGCTCAACTTGTGATGTGCTGCCACCATGAGCTAAGACCGCCAACGGATCATTAGAGGCTACTCCCGAAGATGGGTCGAAATAATACTTCTCTCGCTGCTCGGAGGCAGACTGAAATAACGCTGATGACTGCTCGTCAATAAACCGGGTATAAATTTTTCCTGAAGCCAGTTCTTCTCGCTGCAACAAAGCCTGCAAATAAGGAATATTTGTATCCAGCCCACTAATTCTAACTTCACCCAGAGTTCTATAAGCCTTCGATAGCAGTGCAGAAAAATCAGTACTAGCCGAATGCACAATAAGCTTTGCCAACAAGCTATCGAAAGAAGGACTGGTGCGGTAGCCCGCATAACCAAAACCATCAACCCGTATACCTCGACCAGAGGGCATTTCATAGGTATTGATAACACCACCGGTGGGCCGTGCCTCACCTTCTGCTGTCATCGTTTCCATATTAATGCGGGCTTGCAGAGCGTATCCTCGTGGAGAGAAAAACTGCTCCTGGGCCAGACCCATATCTGACAAAGACTGATTGGAGGTAATGCGCAACTGAGTTTGAACAAGGTCAATATCCATCACTTCTTCAGTGACCGTATGTTCTACCTGCACCCGTGGATTTGCTTCAATAAAAGCGAAATATGCATTGTCCACATCGGTCTGCATTTGGTCAGCATCAACAAGAAACTCAAAAGTGCCAATATTTTTATAATTGGCATGTTTTGCTAATTTCACCGCTGCCGTAGTAATTTTTTCCCGTAGTACCGAGCTCAAATCAGGGCATGGGGCTAACTCAATGATCTTTTGGTTACGGCGCTGAATAGAGCATTCGCGCTCACCAATATGAATAACGTTGCCCTGTCCATCTGCGACAATTTGCACTTCGATATGACGGGCACGGCGAATCAACCGCTCGACAAATACATCACCATTGCCAAAAGCCTGCTGAGCCTCCGACTGACATCGGGCATATGCCTCATCCAAATCTGCAACGTTTTCAACAGCCCGCATACCGCGACCGCCGCCGCCAGCGAGCGCTTTGATCATTACCGCAGCGTCATCGCCCAACGCGGCAAAAAATTCTTTAACACCATCTAATGACGTACTACCGCTAGTACCTTCTATAACAGGTACCCCGCACTGCTGGGCTAAATCGCGCGCCTTCACCTTGTCGCCAAACAGGTCGAGGGCGTCAGCGTCAGGCCCAACAAAATGAATACCAGCAGCATCACAATTACGCACAAAGTCGGCGTTCTCGGCTAAAAAACCATAACCGGGATGAATAGCGTCACAGTTGTACTCTCTGGCAATATCAATAATTCTGGCGCCATTAAGGTAAGCGGCGACTCCATTGCCCCCCAAACTTACAGTTTGGTCAGTTTTACGTGTGTGCAAGGACGTCGCGTCATCCTCTGAATAGACGGAAACCGTCGCTATACCCAGTTCAGAAGCTGCTCCGGCAATACGCACAGCAATTTCACCACGGTTGGCAATCAGTAATTTTTTTAGTTTCATAAATTTGCTCAGATGTATGTGGCATGACCATTATTGGTGTTTTTATGCAGACGGATTCTGCCAGACTGAATGCCTCGTTGCAATTTGAGCAGCCCGCCTGCGTCGCCAACCTTGTTCTCAATCAAATTGCCTGAACTCACTTCAGGATACGCTTACTGGCCACTAAGTCCGTAAATGATACGAATATGCTGACAATTACTCTTGCCAACCATTCTTATACCGTAGCTCCGGGTGAATCGGTTTTGGACGCCCTGCTTCGAAATAACATTGAAGTAGCCCACACTTGCGGAACGGCTATCTGCAAACGCTGCATAGCAAAAGCTATATCCGGTGATATTCCCGATACTTCACAACGCACGCTGTCAGTCGATCAACGCAGTGACAACTTATTCTTAGTTTGCGTTTGTTATCCAACAATGGATATGGAGATAGAGTTACCGCAAACGGGCACTTACGTAAAATTATCAAATTCTCAGCGAGTCTAGCGACCAGTAGACTCAAACGGCCGAGCACATTATGCTGCTATTATTCTATCAAAGCATACGACTAGCTAATCAATAATAAAGTGAGATGACAATGAGACTACGACAGGTAGCACTGGTAGCGGGCGAGCTAAGCCCCCTGAGGCAACAACTATTCGCCCTGCTTGGACTCGACCGGGATTACAAAGATCCGGGTGTTGGAGAATTTGGTCTGGAGAACTCAGTGATGGCCATTGGTGACACTTATCTGGAAGTAGTTGCGCCTATTACCGACGGCACCACTGCCAGTCGATTGCTGGAACGACGAGGGGGTAATGGCGGCTATATGATACTTGTTCAAACTGACAATATTGCCAGCGACAATGCGCGCATTGAGAAGCTGAGTGTACGCAAGATATGGGAAACCAGCCGGGATGATGTCATTGCTTTTCATTTACACCCTAAAGACATCGGAGGCGCGATAGTTTCAATCGATCAGATGATGCCCCCCGAATCGTGGCTTTGGGCTGGGCCTGAGTGGGAACAACGTCCAGCAAAAAATGCAGGCATCATCGTCGCAGCAGAGCTTCAATCAAGCAATCCCCACGCAATGGCCAGTCGTTGGGCTGACGTCTTAGGCCAGCCGCTGTCCATGGAAGGCGATAGCTACGTCGTAACTTTCGACGACGGCGCACTTCGCTTTGTGCTCGACACCAATGGCCGGGGAGATGGTGTATCTGGCATCGACTTCAGCACTAATCGTTTGCAAGAAGTATTGGCAAGCGCCAAACAACTGGGGTTACACATCGATGGCAACAAAGTCACTATCTGTGGAACTGACTTTCGGTTTATCGTCTAACTCGATCACTGTTCGGGATCGACGACTTTTTTTCTGATGCAGCAATAACGACAACAATAATAAAGAGGGCCAACAATGTATTCATCGATAAAACTGGAAACAAAAGGTGCGGCGGCAGTCATAACCTTTAATCGACCCGAAACACTCAACTCCTTAACCGATCCAATGATTTTGGAATTTCGTCACGCTCTCGCACAGGCTGAAGCTGATGACGCTATCAGTGGCATCATTATAACCGGTGCGGGAAAAGGCTTCTGTGCGGGTATGGATATGAACGCCCTCGATGGCATATCCGCTGAGGGTGAACATAAACGTCGCCAGGCAACGGAAGCTTTACAAGCCAGCCCGGGGGATGCCTCGATGGGAGAGGATTATATTTCGGGATTTACTTACTTGATGACTGTACGAAAACCGGTTATTGCCGCGATCAACGGTGCCTGTGCCGGCCTGGGTTTATCCATAGCTCTTTTAAGCGATTTACGTTTTGCCGCAGACAATGCCAAATTTGTGACATCGTTTTCTTCATTGGGTTTAGTCGCAGAACACGGGCAAAGTTGGATTTTGCCGCGAGTGGTAGGGCCTTCTAATGCGCTTGACCTACTGTGGAGTTCGAGGCGATTGATGCCGGAAGAAGCTAAAGACATCGGCTTGATTAATCGAATTTTTCCTGCCGATGAACTACTGGATTCAACCGTGCGTTATATCAACGAGCTGACGACAAAAGCCCCTCTGTCATTACAAACCATGAAACAACAAGTCTATCGTCATCTCAACACCACGCTGGGTGAATCGATGAAAGAGACAGATCAGTTAATGGCCGCCAGCCTTGCTCACGATGATTTTAAGGAAGGGGTTGCCGCATTTTTAGAAAAGCGTCCGCCCAGCTTCCAAAAAATTAAAATCGATTAGTCTACTGATACTGCAGCAATATAGCTGTCGGGGAAATGTTTTTTGACCCAGGGACTAGCCTCTCGGTAAGGATAACAGGAGTTCAGCATACCGGAGCCCATTTCGCGACGCTCTTCGGTGAGCCCTTCAACTTTGTCGTCAGGCCTTCTCGACCAGCTGGCCTGCATTGCGCCCGACGCCATTTGCGCCAGCATTTCTATAATATGAGTACAACCCAATCCCGGCGACATCGCGGCCTTAATTTTTTTATTCCAACCGGGCCCGATTTGCAGACCAATAATATTGCTAAAGTTAGGTTCCGCCTGTGGACACATATCGTGAGCACCCCGATCCATCGACGCCACTGCGTCTTTTACCGTCAAAGAATCATCAAGCGTTATCCGTATCGACAAATTATGCACCGGCTCACCCGCTTTACGAGAAGTGTCCATTAATTGATGTGGAAATGGTTTTACATCGATAATGCAACCTTCTACATCCATCAACCCATCTTTCCGCCGAAAGGCGTTAATCGTAATGGTGCGAGTATGAATATGCTCACGGTCTTCAAGTATTGGTAATGGCACGTTTTCCCCCTGGGTAATTGGACTATCGACAGTGCCTAAGACTGCCTAACAGTGCACTTTCGAGTGCAATTCGATGAAATCAAAAAGCCACAAAGAATAAACGCTAGACTTGGATAAATCCAGAAATATAGGCGTTACTATTGAAGGGGCTGCAGCGTCACAGGGGATTTCAGCGTTGACTCGCCTTCATTGCAGCTGCCAACTCACTCGAGCCTGCCACATCTAATTGCGCTATCACCTGGTCACGATCCAGGTCCGAACGATTTTGACTGAGTTTATATTTACACTGCAGTTCATCAATTGAAATATCAATGGCAACAATCGCACCCAGCATCGATGCGGGGTATTGCGCTACCCAGGGCATGTCAAAATTCATTTCATTTTTTTTAGTCAGGGCTTCGATAATAGGAATTATCTTTGTCGAATCAGTGGACACCTTGCAGCGCCCGTAAATATGTAGTGCCTGGTAATTCCATGTCGGCACACCCGGCGCGCTATACCAGCTCGGAGAAATATAATCGTGCGGTCCTTCCAGAGTAACCATCACCTGTTGGTTCTCTATATCTTGATGCTGCGGATTGTGTTTTGCCACATGACCCAACAATTTGGTTTTGTCATCACTGAGCAGCAACGGCATATGTGTTGAATACAACTTACCCCGGTGCGTTGATATCAGTTGACCAAAAGCATGCGCCTCTATAAACGAAAATATTTCGTCTATATCACGTATTTCAAAAGGGCTGGGAATATACATACAACACGCTGTCCTTATTGTAGCTAGAAACCATCAATTCGGCAGCCGAACGGCTAACCTTCACAACCATAATACTATCGTTTTCCCCGGAAACTATCATGAAACAAAAGTTCATCCTGTTAATGTTTATTTCCCTGCGGGGTTTAAGTGTTCAGACAATAGTCGACGGCGACCGACTGGTCGTCGAAGAAGCAAACAATAGCTGGGAACAACAAGAAAACCCCAATAACTTGTGGGATACCATTGTATTGTGGGTATACCAACTTATCGCCAGTATTGCGGCCTGGTTTATTTCATTGCAGTAACAGCGTCGCATTTGGGTCACCCTCTCTCTCGATCAGGTGACCCACTACCACGTCCAATCAGCTGATTGATCCTGCCTCACGCAGTTTATCGATCTCATCCTGTGCCAGCCCCATTGCTGTCAGCACATCGTTAGTATCTTCGCCAGCATCGTGAGTTGCGTGGGCAACGGCTGAAGGCGTGCGACTGAAACGCGGCGCCGGCGCCGGTTGGGTAACTCCGCCAACTTCAACATAAGTATCGCGAGCAACATTTGCCGGATGTGCTGCAGCATCAACAAAGTTCAACACCGGTGCAAAACATACATCCGTGCCCTCCATCAATTCACACCATTCTGACTGGCTTTTCTGCAGCATAACTGCGGTTAGTTTCTCTTTCATCGCGGGCCACTGGCTACGATCATGCTGATTGCCAAAATCGTCTTCCGACAAGCCGGCAATTTGCTTTAACAACGCATAAAATTGTGGCTCTATTGAACCCAAAGAAATGTACTGACCGTCTGAACATTCATAAGTGTCATAAAAATGAGCAGCACCATCAAGCATATTGGCTTCTCGCTGGGTTGCATCCCACATGCCACCTGACTCCATACCATGGAACATCCACATCAGCTGGGCAGCACCATCGACCATCGCCACATCAATGACTTGCCCCATGCCAGATTTTCCCGTTTCCAGTAACGCGGCAAGAACACCATTTACTAACAACATACCGCCACCACCCATGTCACCAACCAGGTTCAGTGGTGGTACCGGTTTTTCACCAGCGCGGCCTATCGCATATAAGGCACCAGTGATCGAGATATAGTTAATATCGTGTCCTGCAGCTTGCGCCAAAGGACCCTCTTGCCCCCATCCGGTCATACGGGCAAACACCAATTTAGGATTCCGAGACAGGCATTGCTCTGGGCCAATTCCCAACTTCTCACACACACCCGGTCTAAATGGGTCAATAATTACGTCCGCTTGCTCAACCATTCTCAGCAATGTTTCCACACCCGCTGGGTCTTTGAGGTTCAGTACCACAGATTTTTTTCCGCGACCGGAAACCGGGTCAGAAGCTCGCCCACCGGCGGCTCGATCCACTCGAATGAGATTCGCGCCCATATCGGCCAGAATCATGCCGCCCATTGGTGCCGGACCAATACCTGCCAATTCGATAACTGTGTAACCGCTTAGAGGACCCATCGTGCTCTCCTGAATAGTTTGAATTATGTATTTTGTGTAATGCAGCTGGTTTTTAACTGTAGTCAGATTCTAACAAACAACGCGGTAAAAACAGAAGTTTGTTGATCCCTATACTAACAATAACGTGTTACATTTAATCCACATAACCAGTAATGAGAACAATAATGAAAATAATATCGGCACTGTTATGCCTCCTGCTTTCGACCGCTTATGCCCATTCCGAATCGATTGAGTGGCCCGCTTATGGCGGCGCTAAAGGCGGCGGCCACTATACAACCGCAATCCAAATAACCAAAGACAACGTGGAGGATCTACAGCTCGCCTGGACCCATCGCTCTGGCGATTATGTTGCGGGAAAACAATCTCTTACTGAAGATGTCACTGCTGAATCGATGCGTACTCGTCCTACCAATTTTATGGGGACACCGATCATGGTCGACGATACTGTTTTTTACTGCACACCATTTAATCGCGTGTTTGCCCTCGACCCCGCTACCGGAAAGGAAAAATGGGTATTCGACGCCAACGTCGATATGTCTAAAGAAGGTATCACCAATTGCCGCGCAGTCAGTAGCTGGATTGATGAGGAGAACCCAACTGCCAGCTGCGGTCATCGCATCCTATTAGGCACACTTGACGCTCGCCTGATTTCACTGGACGCAAAAACTGGAGAACGCTGTAAAGATTTTGGCGACAATGGCGAAGTATCATTGAACGCAGGACTGACTGAGCATAAATCTTCTGAGTATTCGATTACCAGTGCGCCGGCAATTATCAATGATACGGTTATTACCGGTGCGTTCATTCAGGATAGTCGCCGGCCCGGGGTGCCATCAGGCGTGGTCCGCGCCTATAACGTACGCAGCGGTGAGTTTATCTGGGGCTGGAATCCGGTTCACCCCGATAGGCCGCAGAAAGATGCAGCAGGCAATTTCACCCCCGGATCCACCAACGTCTGGTCAACTATCTCCGTAGACGAAAAATTAGGGCTGGTGATCGTTCCTACGGGAAATTCATCGCCCGACTATTACGGCGGCGACCGCAATGGACACAAAGACTATTATTCCAGCTCCATCGTTGCCCTCAATGCCAGTGATGGGACCGTCGTATGGCACTATCAAACGGTTCACCATGATATATGGGACTATGATGTGCCGGCCCAGCCAACCCTGGTTGATCTCACCATTGACGGCAAGCAGAGGCCAGCTGTCGTACAAGTCACTAAAATGGGACTGACATTCGTTCTCGATCGCGAAACAGGAAAGCCGCTACATCCTGTTGAAGAACGACCTGTACCGCAGGAAGGCGCCGTAGACGGTGAATACCTGAGTCCGACCCAACCTTTTCCGGTAAAACCGGACGCACTTCACCAGCTCGGTTTATCGCCCGATGATGCATGGGGACTTACCTTTTGGGACGAAGGCCAATGTCGGAAAAAGATAGCGAACATGCAACATGGCCCCATCTATACCCCGCCCAGTTTAAAAGGCACACCTTTCTATCCCTCTAACCTTGGCGGCAATAACTGGGGAGCTCCAGCTGTAGACCTCAAGCGAAAGATCATGGTGGCAAACACCAAACATATGCCGATAGAAGTTCGACTGGCGAAACAAAAAGACTGTCCGGAAGGTCTGCCGTTCCCACAACTGGGTTCCGAGTACTGTGTGATTATGACCCCCATTGTCTCGCCTCTGGGAATTCCCTGCACAGCGCCCCCCTGGGCGACACTTGCCGCGGTTGATTTAGAGTCTGGTGATATACTTTGGCAGATTCCCTTCGGCACACTGGAAGGCATGGCTCCCTGGCCCTTTTATCATCTTATTGAGGGCGGCATGGAAATGGGCGGACCGATGGTGACAGCCAGTGGACTTATTTTTATCGCGGCAACCTCCGACAGCTATTTCCGCGCCTTTGACATTGAAACCGGAGACGAGTTATGGAAGGAAAAGTTACCAACAACCGGCAACGCCGTACCAATGAGTTATACCTATAACAATGAACAGTACGTTCTGGTAGCTGCAGGGGGGCACTTCACCTCACCGGAACCCGCCGGCGATCATTTGGTCGCCTATAAGCTCAGCCCATAGCCAACTAAGCTGGGTAATATTTTTATTAATCTATTAGGGATTTACAATGACAAGAATTCAAACTGCACCCGCCGAACGGCTGGACGAAGTCGGCAGCGAGCTTGAGTTGATGGGTGCCGCAATGGGCTTTGAAGCCAACTCGCTAAAAGTGATGGCTCATCGACCGGCTATTTTGCGTGGTTTTATGGCACTAGCAGGCTCTATTCTTGGACCCGATTCAAATCTGGACAGAGGCCTGCGCCAAATGATTGCTTATATCACCAGCGCTGCTTCAGGCTGCCGATATTGCCAGGCACATACCAGTCACGGTGCCGAAGTTGCAGGTATTGATGTTAAAAAACTTGAGTCACTATGGCTATTTGAAACCAGTGATTTGTTTGATAACCGGGAGCGAGCAGCCCTTTCACTGGCATTGGCAGCGGGCCAGGTTCCCAATATGGCAACGGATGACCATTTCACTACTCTTAGTAACTATTTTTCTGACGAAGAAATCACTGAAATAGTCGCCGTCATTTCTCTTTTCGGATTTCTCAATCGCTGGAATGATACGCTGGCCACTCAACTTGAAAAAGATCCCCAGGCTTTTGCCGAAACCCATCTAAAAAATTCAGGCTGGGAGATCGGTAATCATTCGTAGGCTAAACGCTACTGATCGGTTCTTCCCTTCTTCGTCTATTTAGCCCGGCAACAGGACACAGCTGGAAGGTCAGACCATGTTAATGCAGTGAAGATTCGCATAAGCACACTGTTAGATGGCTGGGCCGGGTGCTGTCGCGTAAGTTAAAGGGGTTGACCGAGGAAGTGAATGAGACAGCAAAGCGCATTAAGGCTCAGGCACTTTGGAGGGAACCCCGGAGGGGCCGGCACCATGGAGCGGCGGTACCCTGCCCAGTCATCGGCGCCAAAAACACAATGAATTCCAGTGAGTAAAGTTTTCGGATATGTCTGTATTTTTCTACTATTGAATCCGGCAAAAAAAAAGGCCCTTATCTAAATAAGGGCCTTTTCGTATTGAGGGCTAGGCCCTCAGACTATCGTGCAATCTAGAAGTTATAGCCTACAGTAACACCATAAGTACGTGGCTCTAGAATGAACTGGTTAGTAAACAGACCCGATACTGCGTCAGTTGTATACTGGCCAGTAACATTAGCGTCGTCAGAGATGTTCTTCACGAACGCTTCTGCATACCATGACTCATCAGCACTGGTTAACATCACTGATGCATTCCAAACACTCCATGAATCAATTACGTCGTTAGCAGTATTAAAGTTACGAGCGTAATACTCATCCTGCCAATAGTAGGTAGTGCCTGCCTGTAATCCCATGCCATTAGACAGCATCATATTATAGCTAACACCAACAGTAGTACTCCACTCAGGAGACTGCTGAAGTTGGTTACCATCAAGATCTGCTTCAATACCAGCTGATCCGTCTGCAGTGAGGAAGTTGTTACCAAAAACGCTAACAATCCCATCGGTAGTACCCATCTGGTTCGGGTCGGTTGGGTCGACTGAAGAGAAGTCACTGACTTCAGAATTCAGGTATGCCACGTTCCAGCTGAACGTCCAGTTTTCGTCCGGGGCGTAGAGAAGCTCACTCTCAAGACCGTAGATAGTGGAATCAACATTTTCATTAACCGATGACTGGGCAATGATCTTAGAAACCTGCATGTCTTCATAATCGTAGTAGAAAGCCGTGAAGTTAGCTTGCAGGGTATTGTCCAGCAAACGAGTTTTGGCACCCACTTCTAATGAATTGATGAATTCCGGCTCAAAATACGCCAAATCAGGATCACCTGTTACAGGATCTAACAGTGGAGAATCTGCTGACAGTGTATTAAAACCACCACTTTTATAGCTGCGCGCAAGCGTGGCATACAACATGATTTCTTCATTCACATGGTAGTTAATATTGACCTTACCCGTAGTCTCCTGCCAATCATTACCAAAGCTCTCAAAACCGCCGCCTGGAACATTGGGGTCAGATAAGAAGTTCAAGTAAACTGTACGCTGAGTCGACTCTTTTTCTTCGTCGGTATAACGAAGACCAAAGGTCATATCAGTCTTTTCATTAATACTCCAATACAACTCACCAAACACCGCTGAAGTATCCAGCTGATAAGATGAAGTGTGGTTATCATAGAAGTGCTGATTTTCTGGTAGACCGTTTAGCTGACCAAATAGGGCCAAACCTGAGTTATACACGTAGTAGTGATTCTCATTTTCATAGGTCAGGTAAAATCCACCCAGCAAAAAGTTAACGTCGCCATCATAATTTGACGCCAGACGAAATTCTTGACTGAACTGATGTGGATCGCTAGACGACTCGTCGGCGCCGTAGGCATAATTTACCGTTATATCATCATAACCATTTGGCAAAGCCATGGTCACAGGTATTGGCCATGCTTCTGAAGCAACCGCTTTATCGTAATCATCACGTCCGTTGAACGAAGAATCACTATAACCGGTAACCGATGTCAGCGTTAAATCACCAATATCGTGGTTGATTTCTAACGATGTTACAGTTTCGTCGGCTTCGTAGGTGGGCTTGAAGTCCATATTAACTTTGCGAAGATCTTTCGGGTTATTGGTATTCGCGTAATCGTCTGCAGGAAATGGCAAACTAGTCGCACCGCCAATCAGACCAATCAATGATCCGGTAATAGTCGCTGCACCGTTAGGGCTATCATAACCTAAAGAACCGGGCAAACAGCCTAGAATACCATCTGGATCTTTGGTACAGGCTTGCTTCTGGCCACGCATACGATTGTCGTCTTCGTTGAAGTGATGAACCATCAAAGTTACATCCGTATTTTCAGTCGCCTGCCAAAGTGTGGTCCAGCGAATAGAATACATGTCACGATCGTCAATGTAGCTGTTGTCGTAGATGTTTTTAGTATAGCCGTCACGCTGTAAAGAGAAGCCAGCGATACGCGTTGACAGAGTATCAGTCAGCGGCAAGTTGAAAGCGCCTTTAAACTTTTTACTACCGTAGTTACCTAACTGCATCTCTACAAAGCCTTCCATTTCTTCAGTAGGCTTTTTAGTGATGACATTAATAACACCAGCGGTTGTGTTGCGGCCGTACAGTGTACCTTGAGGACCACGCAATACTTCAACACGTTCGGTATCATAAAACTCTGCTTCAAAAATACGCGATGAGTTCAAGTAAACGCCATTGAGGTGGATGCCGGTACCGGAATCAGCGGATGAACCTACAGCGTTGGTTCCTATACCGCGAATGGAAATATTTGAGCCGGTGAAGTTGCCTTTTGACATCAACATGTTGGGGACATTCATCTGAATATCCAGTGCATTAGTGATTTGCTGTCGGTCCAGTTCGTCGCCTGAAAAAGCGCTTACTGCAATTGCAGTATCCTGAAGTGATGTCTCACGCTTTTCAGCGGTTACAATAACCTCTTCAAGGAAACCCGAGCTTTGGCCCAGCGCCAATGGCGACGCTATAGCTGTAGCCAATAACGTGGGGACTAGAGATAGTTTACGACGTTTCAAACGCATAGATGTAACTCCCAGAGTGATGTGATTTTTATCGTCATTTTTTATTACAAAGCTAATGGCGCGAGAAATTACCAGAATCTAATCGCGATTTCTACCCAAAAAAGCATTTTTTATTCGAATTCGCGACTAATAAGTGAACGGATCGAGGTATTTAATGTCACTGGTTGGCAGATGCATCGAATCACAGCATCTCCCATTGTAATTTTAACCGTGACTGCCGCTCGCCGATGGTTTGAGGTAGCAGCCAGTCCGTAATATAGTCGACTATTATCAATAAGGGAGATTACACATGGTTAACATTACCATCGATACCGGAACCACTGAGCTGCTCTGCCACATTGAAGACCACGTCGGCGTGATCACCCTTAATAAGCCGGAAAAAAAGAATGCACTGGGAGACGTGTTGACACCAGCATTGCGGCGCACACTGCTGTTACTGGAAACCGATCCACGTGCAGGCTGCATTCTTATTACCGGTGCAGGCAATGCTTTTTGTTCCGGGGGCGATGTGAGTGGTATGAGCGTGGAGTCGAAACCACAACACAAACAAGAACGCATTGCAGAGTTGCTGCATAAACAAATGACCCTGACACAGCGTTTACATCACCTTAACAAAGTCACCATCGCAGCACTTCCCGGCGCAGCCGCTGGTGCCGGTTTATCCATTGCGTTGGCTTGCGATCTCCGGATTGCATCCGAAAACGCCTTCATCACTACCGCTTTTCGAAATATAGGTTTGTCGGGAGACTATGGCGCCAGTTGGTTTCTTCCCCGCTTAATTGGCATGGGCAAAGCAAAAGAGCTGTTCTATAGGTCAGCTCGTGTAAACGCCATCGAAGCCGAGCATTTGGGAATTTTCAATTGTGTATTTCCGCAGACTAGTTTCCGGGCGGATATGATGGAGTATGCAAAACAGATAGCTAACGGCCCTACCAACGCGTTAAGCCGAATGAAATTAAATTTGAATGCCAGCCTAGACCAGAGTCTTTCCGAAAGCCTGGCGCTGGAAGCAAAACATCTGATAGACAGTGCCGGCACACCGGAATCAAAGGAGGCAATCAGTGCATTTATGCAGAAGCGACAACCGCAATTTCGACACACTGCTGAATAATTGCCTCAGCCATAGAAGCGACAAAAAAAACCGTGCTTGAGCATACGTATATTGCACCATATCACTGTAAAGTCAGTTCCTATGCATTATCTACTGAATGCGAGCAATCCCGTACTGAAAAGAAACTCAGCCGACACCCGATGGTGTAAACTAAACCTCATTATAATTGAACGAATATGCTCCAGGAGCAAATTGACGCAATGAATCAAACAATTAAAGTAACGCAACCGCTTGTCATATTACACGGTGACGAGATGGCTCAAATTGCCTTCGAACGGATTTTGCAACAATTTGTCACGTCAAAGCTGGATATCAAATTAATTGAAATAGATCTCTCGGCGGAAAATCGACTACTCACAAATGGACAAGCAGTGGTCGATGCTATTAATGCATTAAAAACCTATGGTGTGGGCATTAAAAACGCGGGCATGACCGTCAACCGCCAGCAACTTGATGACATGCTGGCGAAACACCCGGCTATTAACGAAAAAGAACTCAACAAGCTCGCCACCAAGTCGCCAAATGGCGCTATTCGAAAAGGTATCGGCGGTAATATCACTCGTGAAGATATCGAGTTCTCAAATTTGAAAGTTGAACACCCCAATTGGATAGGTCGTGACATCGAAGTTGATACTATGAACAGTGGAGGGCTGGATCATAGTTACAATGAACTATCCGACTCCACTGGAGTGGCGAAGGTTATTTTTGTCGGCAGTAGTGGCGATCCGGTCGAGCTGCATCGTCGCACCTTAAAAAAAGGCGATCCGTGGCTGTTGGCAACCAATGCTATTGAAGAAATAAAAAAGTGGGCTCACCAGTTTTTTCAGCGCGCGTTAACAGAAAAAAGAAACGCATATCTGGGGCTAAAAGATACTGTCATACCGGGCTACGACGGCGTTATGCGCGCTGCAATAGAAGATATTTATACTAGCGATTACCAGCAGGCATTTACCGACGCCAATCTAAAGTACCACTACGAACTTATAGATGCACAGGCCGCTCGCATCGTATCTAACCCACCGCAACGAGCACTATGGGGCATTCCGGATAACACCACTGGCATGAAGATTTATAAGCTGGTGCAACAATTAAAAGCCTACGGGCTTCCCACTCGCAAACATCATGTATCACTGTCGCGAATGAGCGCTGGCGGAGGCGATCAATACGGTAGTTTCAATATGCCAATTGAAGAAGATGGCATTATCAAAGTTATCGTTGACGGTATCGAGCGGCATGCTCGTTTTGTGAAGAAGAACGACCCCATTCTGTTTATGTCTAATGATCGCCAAGCGATCAAAGATTGGGTCACCCAGGTATTTAGAGATGCTGCCATCAATAAAAAGGAAGTCTACTTCGGATTAAAACGTGAGTTTATCAATTATGACGATGTTTATAGCACCGTCATTAACGATGTTCGAAACGAGCTCGCTGAACAAGACACGCCTCCACCATCGTTTATGATCATGCGTCCCTCCCGACAGTTGAGCAAAATGATTACTGACCCTCCACGCTGGGGTCTATATCCCACACAAAACCTGGATGGCGATATCTTTTCTGATATATCCGCAGCACTCGGGGGCAGTCTAGCCACTGCAAGTTCAATCATCGAAAGCACAGATGGAACAATGCTATTTGAAGCACCCCACGGAACAGCTCACGATCTCTACCTCAAATATATTGAAAGCGATGGCAAGACCGCAATTTTCAATTCATCTGCGCTTATTTACGCGGTGGCAAATGGACTCAAAACTCTGGGGGTTCGCGAAAACAATGATGCATTATCACGGTATTCGAAACAGCTGAAAACCGCTCTGATCGATACTGTCGCCAGTGGAACTATCACTGGTGACCTAAAAGGAAAAACAACCGACCCTGACTCGGAAACATTGGTCGACATGCAAGGCTTCCTTGACGCCGTCGAAGCGAACATCGCCCGCTAAACCATGAGACACACCGGGCAGCAGTCACTTAAACCCCTTAAAGGTTAGAACTGTTGCCTAGTGAGTTCGCTCTCCAACCATCCGTATCGAACAGCCTTTACTGATAACAATGATGATTGAGGAACCTCCAAACGACTGTTTGGTAGATAGGCTTTCCAGTCACCGTCATTAATTCGGTAGCCAATTGAAGTGTGTGGCTCTGAGGGAACGAGCTTCACCGCGTGCTCACCGGCTGAGTGAATAACAGGCACAGCCGTTTTCGGTTGTTTGCCCTCAGGCCAGAATTGCTCTGCCATCTCCGACTCAGCCATTTCGCTGAGATCTCCAATCAAAGCCAGTCGGTCGTTTAAGACTTCACGAAAACGGTTCATCTTTACTGCAAACTCCGGATCATCGGCAAGATTGTGAATCTCATGAGGATCCGTAGCCAAATCATAAAACTCAAGCCTGGGACGAGGCTTAAACCAGTACGCCTGTTGTTCATTCAATTTTCCGCTTTCAAAAAAAGACCAAAGCTCTTGCATGATTGCTAATTGATCTCGATAGGCCAAATGGCGGGCTCCTGCAACTCCCTCCCTATAATTGTCGATGTATTTATAACGAGGCCCGCGAATTGCCCGCTCACGAAAGGGAAACTCATCCATTCGGTCTTTCGACGCATACACATAATCCCGTGTCACCGTTTGATCAAACAACGACGGCACTCCCTGAATATAATCGGGCACCGCTATGCCTAACAGTTTCAAAATCGACGGGGCAAAATCAACAAAGCTAATCAGTCGCTGATCGACACTGCCTTTCGGCAAAGAGAGTGGACGAAGCCGTTCCGGCCAATAAACAATAGCTGGCACCTTGATGCCACTGTCATAAATTTCTCGCTTTGCCCGGGGTAGACCATCGCCGTGATCCGTTGTCCATATGACAATAGTATTATCAGCGAGACCGTCGGCGCTCAACTTTGCCAACAAATCACCAACCTGCTTATCCATCGCATGGATGTTGTCGTATTGTTGCGCTATCGCTGCTCTGACTACGGCTGTATCCGGGTAGTAAGGTGGAACCGAAACCTGACCGGCGTCTGTAACTTGCTGCAGCCCCCCTATCCGATTCCGCTCAACACTTTTTTCAAAAAGCTGACTCTCGTGAGTAACAAGAAGATTAATCAAGCCATAGAATGGCTGGCCATCCTCGCGCCTGTTCCAATCGGGTTTGCTGCCCTCATAATCCCAAATAGTAAACGGACCCGATCCGGCAAAAATACCGCTAAACTGGTAGTCCAGTTTCTGATTGGTAAAAGTATAATACCCCGCGTGACGAAGTAGTTCTGGATAGGCCTTAATCTCAGGAGCCGGAACGGCGCGGTAGGGCTGCGATTTTAGACGGCCAGAACGCATATGCTGCGCGCCAATAGCTATCTGATGAACACCCGTAATGTGGGCAGCCCGACTGGGAGCACAAACCCCCGACGTGGTATACACGTTACTATAACGGACACCATTTTCAGCAAGGCGGTCCAGGTTTGGAGTCAAGGCAACCGCGTCACCAAAGGCATTGACCCTGGAACTCATATCCTCTGCCATCAGCAGGAGGATATTTGGCCGATCATCACCGTGCTGATCACCCGCGGCAAAAACTGTGACATTAAAAAACGCCACCACCAATACAAGAACCGCTCTTTTCATACGCCTCCAATAACCCGACGACTAACTTGCGGTAAAGTTACCAATACGCCGCTCAGTGACCGACTTGACGCCTTCAGCAAAGTCGCTGGTCTCTGACAACCAGGCCTGCTCGCTATCCTCATGATCACTGAAACGTTTCACTTTTTCTGCGAGACCCTGACGCATAGTTGCTCTCGTGGACATCACAGCCAGAGGCGCCCCTTCGGCTATCTCATTGGCCAACGCAAACGCCTCTGCGCGAACTTTATCCTGCGATGTTAATATATCAGCCAAGCCCCACTCCACCGCCTGCTCCCCTTTAATTCGACGACCAGTATAAAACATCAAGTTTGCTCGCTGCTGTCCGATCAACTGCGGTAAGACATGAGTCAAACCAAACCCGGGATGAATACCAAGCCGGGTAAAATTGGCAACAAAACGGGCTTCGGGACACGTTACCCGAAAATCAGGCACCAGTGCCAAGCCCAATCCACCACCTGTCGCTGTTCCGTGTATCGCACCAACTATTGGTTTTTTACACGAAAACAATTCCACCGCAGCCTGATACAAGGGGTTACCCGTGGTAGCCTCTGTAGATGACAGTACCGATTGCCCGCTATTGAAATTAGCGCCAGCACAAAACGCTTTACCGTCAGATGCCAGCACCGAAGCACGACACTCTGGGGTTTCGTCTAACAAATTGAACGCGGCAACGAGATCTTTGATCAATTGCACATCAAAAAAATTGAGTGGCGGCCGGCAGATTTCCACCAATGCCACATGCCCATCAAGACTAACTTTTACATCACCAAATTGCTTTTGCATTACAGTCCTCTTTTTTGTTATCAGCACTGCCAGAAGCAGTGCTTACCGTGTGTATATTTACCATTTACCTCATCCGTCGACGCGCAATAACCATACGATGCACTTCCGAAGGACCTTCAAATATCCGCATAGTTCTCACCTGCTGGGCCATCATATTGAGCGGTAATTCTTTGGTCATTCCCATTGCCCCACATGTCTGCATGGCCTGGTCAATTATGTCTGTCGCAAGTTCAGTGCCGTATACTTTTACCATCGACGCCTCAGTGCGAACGTCTTCACCTTGATCTTGCTTCCAAGCCGCATGTTGTAACATGAGCCGGCAGGCATGTATTTTCATTTCAGCATCGGCTACCCACCACTGTATCGCCTGACGGTCAGCCAACAATTGACCGAACGTTTCTCGATTTTTTGCATAGTCGCAAATAATATCGACGGCTCGTCTCGCCATACCGACACACCACGCACCCATTTGCAATCGTCTGACAACAAGCCTCAATTGCATAGGCGCAAAACCTTTACCCAATTCACCCAATAACTGTGTTGCCGGTAATCGACAATTATCCAGGGTGATTTCAAAGGTTGTGTGTCCACCGATCATCGGAATATGACGAGACACGACAAATCCAGGGGTATCTTTCTCAATGATGAAAGCGGATATTCCAGCATTGCCTTTACCGGGATCAGTAACAGCCATCAAAATAGTAAAATCTGCCTCATCAACCCGACTGACCCAAATTTTTCGCCCATTCAATACCCACTCATCACCGTCTCGTACCGCTTTGGTTATCATGCCGGCGGGGTCTGCACCCGCACCGGGCTCTGATATGGCTATGGCTGAAATAGCTTCACCTCGCGCATAAGGCTCAACATAGCGCTGCATTTGATAATCGTTTGCCGTCGCCAACAACATATGCAAGTTAGGGGAATCCGGTGGAAAATGAAACGGCACAACGGTGCGGCCCAACTCTTCGTTGACACCAACCATCGCTATTGCCGGCAAGTCTGCACCACCAGTTTGCTCAGGACAATCTAAACCCCACAGCCCCAGGTCTTTACACTGCTGGTCAATGACTGCCGACTCGTCTGTCGTTAAACCCGGTTTTTCGCCACTGATTTCACGGGCCAAATACGCAGGCTCTAACGGAACAAGCTGCTGCTGGACAAACTTTTCGACCAACTCCTGCAGCTGTTTGTATTCTTCAGGCAAACTAAAATCCATTGACTACTCCTTTCATTCCCAACCTAATTATCAATCAACGACCCGGCGCTAATCAATGATTGCGCTATACGTTAGTTGTTGTAATTGCGGCCGCATAGGATAAGTGTCAGATGGCATCAACTGAGTCATAAATATTGCCAGCAGATCGTATTCCGGGTCTATCCAAAAATAAGTGCTCGCAGCACCACCCCAGGAATAGCTACCAGCAGCCCCCGGTGCCATTACTTCCACAGGGTCAAGTATGATGGAAAAACCGAGGCCAAAACCGGAACCATCCAACCGATTCTCACTGAACAAACTGTCTCCCATATCACTCATAGTCTGACCGCCGGGAAGGTGGTTCAATGTCATAAAATCAATCGTGCTGGAACTCAGCAAACGCACACCATTAAATTCGCCGCCATTAGCCAGCATCTGACAGAATTTGTAATAATCGCCAATCGTGGAAACCAAACCACCCCCGCCTGAAAAGAAAGCTTTCTTGCCAATGTAGCTACTTTCCGAACCCCGGTCTTGAAGTTTGGTTTTACGCGTTTTCGGGTCTCTCTCATAACAACTGGCAAAGCGATCAATCTTATCCAGAGGAATATCAAACGACGTGTCGTTCATACCCAGTGGCTCAAATATTCTTGTTCTAAAAAATTCATCCAGACTTTGGCCTGACAACACTTCGACCAGCCGGCCACAAACATCGGTAGAAACACTGTAATTCCATCCCGAGCCTGGCGAAAATACCAATGGTAATTTCGCCAATTCTTTACAGTATTCCTCAAGCGACATCTCACTGGTGTTATTGATCGTGCTTTTTCGATAAAGACGATCAACCGTATTCTGGAACATAAACCCGTAGGTCAGCCCGGAAGTATGAGTCAGAAGATCGCGGACGATCATAGGTCGATCTAACGGCTTAGTTGTGTAGTCATCGATTCCGCCACTTTCATAAACTGCCAAATTGGCGAACTCGGGAATGTAGCGGGAAACATCGTGTTCCAGCCTGAATAAACCTTCCTCATACAACATCATTAATGCAACCGAGGTAATCGGCTTAGACATCGAATATATTCGGAAGATGGTATCGGTATCAATCGGACTTCCAGTATCAAAATCTTTGACGCCCATTGAATGCTGGTAGGCAATTTTGCCGCCTCTTCCAATCAGAAAAGACATGCCTGAGACTTTTTCTTTATCGAGGTACGTTTGGAAAAACGCGGGAATACGCGCCAGCCGTTCTGAACACATTCCCACCTCTTCAGGTGTTGCAACAGGCATCATTGCTGTCATGTAAATACTCTCCTGATCAATTCTTATCACTATTATTCGCTCCAGTATCGCAAGCTGAGACAACTTCTACAAGACTACCCGCAACCAGTAACCCCGGTACACAGACCGGTAACATCGCATGCATCAGTATTGTATTGGCACTTTGTCGAAGAATGTCCGAGAATGTCCACAAGCCGCAAGAAAAGAATACAACCATGACAAAAACCATTTCAGGGTCAGTCGACCCGGCGTTTCAGATTGTAGCTGACGCCTTTGCTGAAAATTTTAGTGAACGAGGCGAAATCGGAGCTGCCTTTTCGGTTGTTATTGACGGTAAAACCGTTATCGACATTTGGGGGGGAGAACGGAAAAAACTCTCCGGTACAACTAATTCGGACCCCTGGCAAAGGGATACCCTGGTTGGGTTTTACTCCGTGGGGAAACCATTCGCGGCCCTGTGTCTGTTGCAACTTATTGATCAAGGTGCAATTGGCCTGGACTCACCTGTGTGTGACTACTGGCCCGAATTTGCCGAGAACGGAAAAGAAACCGTCACCATAAGACATATTCTCACTCACCAGTCAGGGCTACCTGCCGTCAGGGAAAAGTTGCCAGAAGGTGCCATGCTGAATTGGTCGCTAATGACTGAAAAACTGGCGGCAACTAAACCCTGGTTCACTCCTGGCAGCCAGTCGGTTTACCACACTAACACCTATGGATATCTCATTGGCGAACCTGTTCGCAGGATAATGGGGCTGTCTGTCGGAGAGTATTTCAACCAACATATTGCCGCACCGTTAAATGCCGACGTTTATTTCGGCGTGAAAGATAGCGACCTCTATCGTATCGCCGATACCAATTGGCATCCAACGGGCGAAGCGCCAGATCCGCAAATTTTGGAGTTGGCAGAAACGGCAGAGGATCGCATGGAAGCCTATAGCTATTTCAACCCTTCGGGCCTGTCCAGTCTAGGCGTCATGAATACCTCCGCATGGCGACAAGCTGAGATCCCATCAACTAACGGCCAGGGGACAGCAAGGGGGGTGGCAAATATCTATCACGTTCTCGCACAAGGGGGCAGCTATGGTGGTGTCACCCTGTTGAGTCCCGAACTATTAGCAGAAGCCAGCCGGGTTCAGTGGCAAGGGTTGTGCCCAATTCTGAAACGGGAAGCAAGCTTTGGCCTTGGTTTCCAAATCACCCGTCCCGACCGGGCCTTTGGAAAAAACCCCAATAGTTTTGGCCACTTCGGCAGCGGGGGTTCATTAGGCTTTGCCGACCCGGACCTAAAACTAGGCTTTGGCTACGTCATCAACGACGTCATTCCCCGCTGGCAGAGCGACCGCAACAAGGCACTACTAGAATCTTTGTATGAATGTGTATAATTAGCTATACATAAGCCAAAATTTCAATATGGACCAATAGCCAGAGGAAAATCTCTACTGAAAAAAACCGGTTCAACTAACCCGAACTACGACTTTACCCTCTACTTTACCTGCAGCAATATGTTGAATGGCTTTGAGTCCATCCTCAAAAGCAAACACCTGATTGCCCATCACCTTTAGTTCTCCCCGCTGCCAATGCTGCATTAAATCATTGTGCGCATCGTGCATAAACTCTGCACTGTAGCCAACAGGCATTGCTCCAACCAAAGAGATATTTTTCATCAGGGTTTCTGGCAAGGTAATATGTACCCATTCACCACTGGCGTAGCCAATCACCACAAACCGCCCCTCAAATGCAGTGGCTTTAAATGCCGCCCGGCCGGCCTTGCCACCAACAGGGTCAAAAACAACCGACGCACCTTTGCCATCGGTCAATGCTTTCGTTCGCTCGGTAATATCTTCGCTACGATGATCGATCACCGCGTCTGCACCAATACTCAAACAGAATTTACTTTTTTCCGGGCCACCGGCGACAGCAATAACCGTTGCGCCTTTCGCTTTTGCCAGCTGCACCGCTGCGCAGCCCGAACTCCCCGAAGCACCCAATACCAACACAGTATCTGCGGCGGTAATATTGGCTCGTCGAACCAGGGCAATCCAGGCAGTCTGGTAGGGAATATAGAAACCAGCGGCTTCTTCTCCGGTCATTTCGTCGGGGATAGCGAAAGCCATATCAGCCGACATTAAACACGCTTCCGCCAAGCCGCCTTTTTGTTCGCGAAACAGTGTAGGACCGAGCACCCGCGTCCCTATCATCGCCGGATTAACATGTTCACCAACCGCAACAACTTTACCTACCGCCTCTTGAGACGGCACAAAGGGAAGCTCAGGGGTCAATGGATAATTATCCCGGCACATGAAAACGTCGGGTAATCCTAGACCGGCCACCTCCACGTCTACTTTTACCTGATTGCTGCCAGGCTCAATCGATGCGGAATTTTCATCCAGCGCCAGCACATCTGCTGGCTCGCCAAAACACCTTACTTTCCATGCTCGCATTGAGGTTTATCTCCCGTTAGTTTTAACATCCCTGTGAAAAAAAACAGGGGCAGCAGTGGTTATTTCTGCGTATTTTTACGCTGAACAAACCGATAAGTGAAATACAGTGGGATCAATATTATTAAGGTAAGTAGTATTATCAACAGGTTATTACCAAAACGATCTCGCAACCCATTTAAAACCACCTGACGAACCTGCTGATAACCCACAGGAACAGGCAGTACATTATTTTCGTTAACATAAAGCTGGTAGCTTCTAAGCATTGATTCAAATCGCTCAGGCATTTTTTTCCGCAGATCAATAGTCTCACCCGGATCACTAACGATATTATAGAGGTGCCAAAGATTGTCGCCGAGTGGACCCCGGATATTCACAATTTTGTAATCACCCTGAAACAGAGCCGCATGCCCCCCAAGCTCGTAGCCAATTACCTCATCTTCCGAATACACAGTATCAACATCACCATTAAGCAGCGGCAGTAAACTTTTTCCTACAATCGGCTCCACTAAACGCCCGCCGTAATGTCGACCGGGACGCTCAACACCTGCGATGTCAAGAATGGTTGGGGTGATATCTGTTACGTAGCTAAACGCTGCTGTTTGCTGTTGACTCGCAGCTATCGAATGGCCGGCAATAATAAGCGGCACACGCAAACCACCTTCGCCCGCATAAAACTTGTAATAAGACAAAGGCGACGCTGCAGCGCTGGCGAAACTGGGGCCTATCACGTTGTAACTACCCTTTGTCCCAAGAGTCTCGTAATTATTATTGTAATCTTGCAATCGCAGTGAGAGCTGCAAAGCTTTACTATCAAAATTGTCCGAACCTGAAGCTTCGCTGCCATTGTCCGAGGTAAATATAAATATAGTATTTTCAAATTGTCCCGTGCGCTTCAGGTAATCGATCAACCGTCCGATATGAAAATCCATCGCATCAACCATACCGGCGTAAACCGCCATGCGCTTTGCGTGATAACGTTTTTGATCGTCGGTCATTACATCCCACTGACTGGTGGTGGACATGGTCACCATGTCACTGTCCTCGGGAACAATACCCAATTGTTTAGCACGCATCTGCCGCTGTTCTCTCAGCACCTCCCAACCCTGGTCGTAAACACCCATGTATTTGTCGGTAAATGCCTGCGGGGCTTGTACCGGAATATGAACCGCCTGAAAGGGAACATAGGCAAAAAAAGGACTGCCGTCACCACGATTGGAATCAATAAACTCGATCGTTTTATCGATCAGGTAGCGAGATGAATAAAAGTCTTCGGGTAATGTTGTTTCCTTGCCATCCGCGTACCAATTCGCTTTCTCGTAAATGGGTATATACGGTTTTTGCTCCCAATTATCGGAGCCGGTATCAGCCATTGCTACGGTCCGCTCAAACCCTCGACTACTGGGCAGCAAGTTTGCAGAATGACCCAGATGCCATTTACCCGCCATATAGGTGTGATAACCGGCGCCTTGCAACAGCGTTGCGACAGTGACAACGTTATTTCCCAGCACGCCTCTATAGTTCGCGTGCGAGGATTGCTCCGGCGGAATTGCTTCAGGAATGTTAGGCACGCCATTGCGATGACTATCTACACCGGTTAACAACATTCCCCGCGTTGGAGCACAGCTGGCAGACGTGTGATAGTTGGTAAAGCTGACACCATTTTCCGCCAGGGCGCTAATCGAGGGCGTTGATATCTCACTGCCGAAGGGAGCAATGTCAGAAAAGCCCAAATCGTCCGCCAGAATAAGAACCACATTCGGTTGTTCGCCACTGGCTTGCAGCGTCGAAAACAACAGAACTAACGATGCAAGGCTGCGGATACAATGTTGCCAGCGGAAACCTGTTTTCATTAGTCGTTAGCCAATCGAGATGACGCGAATACAAATAACACCGCCAGTACCACTTCCACTGCTATCATCGGTGTAGCCAGCGCTGCATCATGTAACAACCAGGCGAGAATACGATAAATGGCTATCGTCATTAGCAACAGCGCAGGAGCCTGAAACCAGGCGCGCTTAGCCGTAATCACACCCAACACAATCATGATTCCACCGGCCAGAAAGAAACCGCCAATATCTCCCATCTGAGAACTGCGACCAATACCTTCTAATAATGGCATTCCCAGGGCCGCCGCCGCAGCCTCAGGATCGACTAACCAACGCAGACCGATAAAAACAAATAAAATTGCCGGCAAGATTACAATCACACGCAGTACTTTATTCATTATTTTTCCTTATTTTTTAAAGTGCTTTTTTGGATTATTGTATTGGACGGTTTAGTTACAATCCTCGCTGCCATTCTTGACGCAAGGGGATAACACCTGGACGATTGATAGCTGTTTTAACGGTATTCAGCAATAGGGCTTTATCTCGTCCCAACTGCCCCTTTAACACCAGATAATTGGACGCATGATCAGATCGAAAAACAGTGTTATCCAATTCAAGGTTGTCTAGCAATACATACATTTCGTTGAACAACTCAGGTTGAGTCAATTGACGCCAACGGCCATCAAATTTGTCGATAAACCGGTCTCCGTCCTGATGAAGCTCGATAACCAGGCTAGAGAGGTATTCCGGTTGCGCTTCATTCATCAACCGAGCAGACTGGATGGCGTGTTGTTCACTGAGCTCAGGCCCACCCAAACCGTTCAAAATCATAACTGAACTTTCCATCCCTGCCTGTTTGATTTTTTGCAGCGCTGCCAACGATGATTCATACGTCTCACCTTTTTCTACCAGACTGAGTAACCCGGTATCGCCAGTTTCGCAGCCCACATACATTAACGTGAGTCCCATTTCTCTCAATTCGGCTAACTCTTCAACTGACTTGTTTTGCAAATTTCTTGGCAGACAGTAAGAACTGACCCGTTCAACATTTGGATAATAATCATTAATGAGTTTCATGATGTCGCGAAGTCGCCGAAATGACAGTGTCATCGCATCACCATCCGCCAGGAATATTTTGCGCACACGATAACCCGCCATCGACATATCACGGAGTTCTGATTCTATTTGATCGGCCGGCTTTGGACGAAAGGCCTTCTGATCCGCCGTATACATCGTGCAGAACGTACACTTGTTCCAGGAACAACCATTAGTGACCTGCAGAATAAGTGAGCGACCTTCACTAGGGGGGCGAAATACGGGATCGATATAGTCGATAGGAAAAAATGACATAACACTGCCAACCAGTCGGTGTGAGTAGTAGATCTATATAGCCCCTGCATCCACAGAGGCATATACAGAGAGCTATATAGAATAAATCCAAAGGCTCAATACAGACGGTATTGAGCCGGGTTACTAGAACTGGAAGTTCTTTGCAGTAAACGCCTCGAAGGTATTGTTCAAGTCGTCTGCTGTCGCTGCCAGCGGTGCAATAATATGCGTATGAACGCCGCCATCCGCGTCGGAACGAATACGCTCCTGGATTTCATCACGAGTACCGATAATAGCAATTTCATCGATCAAATCATCAGTCAGTGCACTGCCGGTTTTTTCGCGATCTTTGGCCGCCCAACCCTCATTGATGGTATCCGCAGCGTCACTATAACCCGCCCAGGCAAGAAACTTATTGTAAACCGGTGTAGCGAAGTACGGTGCAAAAGCCGCACGAAATAATTGGCGTCCATAAGCCTTGTCGTCAGTACATAACACCATGGCACGGTTTACGATCTCCACGTCCTCGGCTTTCTTTCCCGCCCGCGCGGCACCAATAGCCACATGTTCCATCATTTTGGGTAGCGCGCCTTTTGGCCACAGATTAAATATCACTCCGTCACCCACTTCAGCGGCCATTTCAATCATGTTTTCACGCAAAGCAGCCAGATAAATTGGTGGCGGATTCTCCATCGGTGCCTGTCGATAGCCATTACTGGAGACTGTCTTGCCAGTAAAGCTGGTCTTTTCGCCTGCCAGCATGGTTCGCACTAACTGTGCGGTTTCTTTAACTCGGGTTAACGGCTTTTCCAATGGAATGCCATTAAATTTCCCCATAATGGTTTGACTGGAAGACCCCAACCCCATAACAAATCGACCGGGTAAAACCTGACCAATGACATTCGCAGAAGCCGCCAATACAGAGGGCGAGCGAGTGTAGACTGGCGTCACCGCAATTCCGATACGAAGATTAGTCGTGTGGTGCGCTATCGCAGCTACCTGAGTCAGTGAATCAGGGGCGCCAGAGTCGCTGAACCAAGCGTCAGAGAATCCGTTGTCTTCAGCCCATTTAATACGTTTCACCGTATCTTCGATATTAGGTCCCGCTGGCAAAGTGACCGCGATGCGTTTCTTTAGCGCCATAATATACTCCCGCTTACTGCATTCATTGTTTATTGGAATCGATTTTTGCGCCATAGACTCGCATATTGCACTCCCTTTGATCAAGCAATTTCCCTGACCAAGGCCATCTCTATCTCAAGTCGACTGTATTGACAGCTGCGCTACGGTATCAAGTCAGACCACTATTGACCTATTCGAACCAGCTATTGCACATTGGTCGCAGGGGGCTTTACATCATCTATCTGCAGACTAAGATCAATGACAATTAAATGTGAACGTTATACACGCTAACAACCGGCTGTTGAAAATGATCCGCGGGCTATTTGGGAGCGTATTCCGTAGGCTGAGTAACAGTTAAAGAAAGGTAATGTCTGTTATCCAGATTAGTCGTCTAAATCCTTGATACAATAGCGAACACTGAATACCCGCTCGATCTTGTCGGGCGACCACCTGGCCTGGCTGAAATTGTGACAATACACAGCTTGGGAACTTGCCAACAATTTGGCCGCACACGGAGTTTGTAGATTTTGAATAAGAAATATCTGGTATCGGCGGTTCTCGCTGCAGCTGTCGCTCTATGGTTATTATCAGGACTGTTTAAAGATGACGCCCAACAAAATTCTGACGACTTGCAACAGCCAGCTAAGAGTAAGGATGCGGACACAGCAATCCCTTTAGTCAGAGCTATACAAAGCGTTGCAATTGAGCGTCGAATCCAGTTGATCGTTAGGGGACAGACCGAAGAAAATCGCCAAGTAGAGGTCAGAGCAGAGGCGGCTGGACGCGTCGTTGCGCTACCGGTAGAAAAAGGCGCCACCGTCAATGCCGGCGACGTACTGTGTAAAATTGCTATCGACGCTCGCGACAAGTCAGTGATCGAGGCCGAGGCCATTCAAGTACAAGCGGCATTGGAATATCGAGGCGTCAAAGATTTGGGGAAGCGTGGACTGCAGGCTGAAACTCAAATCGCACAATCCAAAGCGCGTCTTGAATCGTCAAATGCAGCACTGGCCAGGGCAAAATTGCAGCTTGCGCACACCAGCATTAAAAGTCCGTTTACCGGCGTCGTTGAAGATCAACCTGCAGAGTTAGGTGACTTCCTGCGAGTAGGCGATGTCTGTGCGCGAGTACTGGATGCCGATCCCATCTTGATGGTCGGACAGGTTGCCGAGAAAGACATTGCTCACGTCACCCTGGGCGACACTGTCACTGGCCGGCTAATTACCGGCGAAGTCCTGTCTGGCGTCATTCGGTTTATTGGGCAGTCTTCTGATACCAACACAAGGGCTTACCGTGTTGAAGCAGAAGTACCAAATCCAACTTTCTCTACAAGAGCTGGTATCACTACCAAAATCCTCATGCCGCTGGCGACACGATCTGCCCACGCTATTTCACCGGCAATTTTGGTCCTGGATGATGCGGGAGTTATGGGCGTGAAACTGGTGAACGCAAACAACATCGTTGAATTTGCACCGGTTGAAGTCATTGAAGAAAACCCCAACGGGATTTGGGTATCGGGATTGCCAGACAATGCCACAATTGTTGTCGTCGGGCAGGAAGTGGTCTTTGACGGCAATAAAGTCGAGGTAGATTTAACCCCGCTGGAAAACCTCTAGTCAGCTGTCTCCAGTGAGACCTTAGTTAATTTAATTGCATCAAGGCTTAACCAATGAATTTCATCAATGTTGCGATCAGTCGATCACGAACCACCCTGAGTATTATGGTTGTACTCATATTGATGGGATGGACCGCCTATTCGACAATTCCGCTGGAAGACAGCCCTGATGTAACCGTCCCTATTGTTGTCGTGATCGTTCCCCATGAGGGGATTTCGCCAGAAGATTCGGAACGTTTATTAGCAAAACCGATGGAGCTTGAACTCCGGGCTATCGAAGGCGTAGAGGAAATATCAGCGTCTGCCGGCGAAGGCTCGGCCGTGCTAGTGGTTGAATTTGACGTATCCTTTGATTCCAGTCAAGCGGTGTCCGATGTGCGTGAAGCGGTCGACAAAGCCAAAGCAAAAATGCCTTCCACAACGGAAGAGCCCATTATTCAGGAAATTCGAGCGGCTTCGTTTCCTGTTATTGTGGTTTCATTTGCCGGTGATGGTGTTCCCGAGCGCACACTTTATTCCATCGCACGGAAAATGCGTGACAAGCTGGAAGTCATACCAGGCGTACTCAGCGCAGACCTGGAAGGTCACCGTGAAGAATTGCTGGAAGTCATCGTTGACCCGGCACAGCTGGAAACTTACGGCATCACTAATAACGAATTATTTCAGGCTGTCGCATCCAATAACCGTTTGATAGCTGCGGGAGCACTGGACACAGGCAAGGGTTCGTTTTCGGTAAAAGTGCCTGGATTACTGGAAAGCGGCCGGGATGTCCTCAACCTACCGATCAAGGCAAGCGCCGACGGTGTAATCACCCTGTCGGATGTTACCGACGTTCGGAGAACGTTTAAAGACGCGGTTAATTTTACCCGGTCCAATGGTCAGCCGTCGATTTCTCTTGAAATATCAAAACGTCAAAATGCCAACCTGATCGATACCGTTCGCGAGGTTAGGCGTATTGTCGACGCAGAAAAAGAAAACTTCCCCGTGTCAGTCAACGTCCGCTATATAAACGATCAAGCGCCGTTCACACTGGAACAAGTCAATACGCTGGAAGGAAACATCACTACTGCCATGCTGCTGGTTCTGGTTGTTGTTGTCGCTGCTGTCGGCTTGCGATCGGGTATTTTAGTCGCCCTGGGTATTCCATTCTCATTCCTGTTTTCGTTTATCATTCTTAGTTACCTTGGCTACACCTACAATATGATGGTGATGTTTGGCATGTTGTTGGGACTGGGTATGCTGGTCGACGGTGCTATTGTTATCATCGAATATGCCGACCGAAAGATGTCTGAAGGTTTATCGCCAAAAGAAGCTTATATCGATTCGACCAAACGCATGTTCTGGCCGGTGCTTGCATCCACGGCAACAACCCTTGCTGCCTTTTTGCCGCTGCTGTTCTGGCCGGGTGTTATGGGCGACTTCATGAAATATTTGCCGGTCACCGTATTTGCAGTCATGGCAGGAGCCCTGCTTTACGCCTTATTATTTGCACCCGTACTTGGGGCATTGTTTTCAAAACCAATGGTGGTAGACGAAAAGACCAAACACTATTACGACATCCTTGAAAGCGGTGATACCACCACCCTTGGCGGTGTTACCGGCGCCTATGCCAGAGTGCTAAAATTTGCCGTGAACCACGCGTTTTTAACCCTCTTTATTACTATCGCCGTCCTTTACACTATCGTTACTCTCTATGCCGCCAATTCACGAGGCGTGGTATTGTTTACTGATCGCGACCCTGCTTTCAGCCAGGTGCTGGTCTCGTCTCAGGGTAATTTTTCCGCTGCTGAAATCAGAGACATTGTTGTCGACGTCGAAAACAAATTGATTGCTGCCGGAAACTTCAAAACCATGTACACGCGCACTGGCCCGCAAGGATTCAGCTCCAGCAGTAACGGTACCGCCAGTGACAACATTGGGTCTTTCTTTATCGAATTCTCCGACCGGAGTGAACGGGATCTGGACGGTTTTGAAATCAATGACCTCTATCGTCAAGTAACCAGCGACATACCCGGCGTCCGTATAGACGTCATCAATCCGGAACCAGGCCCCCCAGTTGGCAAAGAGGTTCAAATTCAGCTCAGTGGCCAGAACATCAACCAGATGATTGCCACATCACGAATGATTAGACGGTATATGGAAGAGAACGTTGACGGTCTGGTTGGTATCGATGACACCACACCCGTTCCCGGTATTGAATGGGAGATCAAAGTTGATCGTGCCAGCGCCTCGATGGTCGGTGCCGACGTCACCGTTGCAGGTACCGCGATTCAGTTGCTCACCAATGGTGTGATGATTGGACAATACCGCCCGGACGATGCCGAGGAAGAAGTTGATATTCGCATCCGCTATCCCGCTGACGAACGCGGAATCTTTCAACTGGATCAATTGAGGGTCAATACCATCAATGGACAAGTGCCTCTCTCTTCATTTGTGACCCGCGAACCAAAAGCGAAAGTCAGCAGTATCAGTCGCCTGGATGGCAAGAGAGTTATGTCCGTAAGGGCTGACACCACTGACGACGTGGTCCCTGCTACAGTGGTTGAACATATGACTGAATGGCTAGAGACAGCGGATATCCCCGATGGTATAAACATTCAATTTCGTGGGTCAAATGAGGAGCAACAAGAATCTGCTGCCTTTGTTGGCACCGCATTTGTCCTCGCGTTATTGCTTATGGCGATTCTACTCGTCACACAATTCAATAACTTCTATCAATCCGCCCTCATCCTCTCTGCGGTGATTATGTCAACAGTTGGCGTATTATTGGGTCTGTTAATATTTGACCAAACGTTTAGCACCGTAATGACAGGCGTTGGGATTGTGGCTCTAGCGGGTATCATAGTGAACAACAATATTGTGTTAATTGACACTTACAACTACCTTCGGGTTGAACACAAAGACTGGCATATTAAAGATGTCATTGTTCGAACAGGCGCCCAACGACTTAGGCCTGTTTTTCTTACCACATTTACTACCGGTTTTGGTTTGCTCCCGATGGCGTTGGGAACTTCCGTGGACGTATTTGCTCGAGACATTGAAGTTGGTGGCCCAGTGGCTTCATTCTGGTCCCACCTTGCAGCAGCCATCGTTTCGGGACTCACCTTCGCTACCGTATTAACCCTTATTGTGACACCAGCCATGCTAATCATGCCCTATCACTTACGTGCGCTGATCAGAAAAATCAAAGAGCGAAAGCTCTTTAAGAAATCCGGAGATGCTGCAGCCTAACAACTGATAACCAGCAAACCTACTAGCTATCCCGCAAAGACGTTAGTAGTCTATGTCGAGTTTTATTGTGCGCAGACTTTGTTGATCTGCGCCCATTATTTTCAACGTGGGAGAATCAAAAAATGACAGTTGCAACCAGGATTAATCTTGGACAAAAGCCTGCTCTCTTGTTTTTACTTTCACTGCTGGCAACCCTGTCTGGTTGCGAGAAATACCACGATCCCTCCCCCTCGATGGAACCCGCCCAAATTCGCAACGCCAGTTTAGTCCCCATGTATGGCGGCGAAGGCGGCAGGCAATATGCCGATAGCCGAGAAATAACAACTGACAACATCCATAAGCTGAAACCATTGTGGTCTTATCACACCGGTGAGGTATCGAGAGGGTCGGAAAAGATCGCCTCTTCGACCTCTTTCGAAGCCACACCAATTTTAGTTGAGGGTATTCTTTATCTTTGTACACCTCTTAATCGTGTTGTTGCCCTGGATCCTGCCACTGGTGCAGAATTTTGGTCGCATGATCCCAAAGTTGATCTGCAGGGATGGTACGCCAACAATCTGGTTTGTCGAGGCGTAAGCTTCTGGCGCGACCCGCAAATGACTGGCAATCAACACTGCGCCGCCAGAATATTTAACAACACCAATGACACCCGGCTTATAGCTTTGGATGCAAAAACCGGTAAACCATGCACCGACTTCGGTGACAATGGTGAAGTCAACACAGCAATAGGCCCGGGCGATACAACGTATAACGGCGAGTATCAGCACACATCGCCACCAGCCATCATTGGCAACAAAGTAGTCATCGGCGGATCAGTATCTGATGGCAGCGGTATCGACGCCCCCAGCGGCGTTGTTCGCGCTTTCGACGCTCGTAGTGGAAAATTGGTTTGGGCGCAGGATATGGCTCCCCCTGGATACGACTATGCCAGCCATGGCGTTAGTGATCACGGTTATGCCTTGGCAACACCCAATGTATGGGCACCGATGATTGCCGACGAACAGCTCAATCTGGTTTATGCACCAACCGGAAACCCCCTGCCGGATTATTTCCGTGAATATAGTGGCGAAGACCAACCGGAACGGGCTCACTACGGCTCCTCTCTGGTGGCCATGAACGGCGATACCGGCGAAATCGAGTGGCACTATCAATTTGTTCACCGGGATTTCTGGGACTTTGACACCCCGGCGCAACCGACTCTGTTTGAGTTGCAGCGTGACGGCAAAACTATCCCCGCTGTCGCCCAGGGTACCAAAATGGGATTTATTTTTATTCTCGACCGTCGCAATGGTGAGCCTCTGTTTCCGATCGAGGAGCGATTGGTACCACAGAACAAAAAATTTCCTGAGCTGGTGCTATCACCCACCCAGCCTTTCCCGGTGCTACCCAAATCTGTTGCTCACAATAACCTCGATCTGAGCAACACATACGGCCTCACCCCCTGGGACAAATCCCAGTGCCGCAAACTCATGGAGAGTCTCAACTACGAGGGCATGTACACACCACCATCGACAGACTGGACCTTGATGTTTACCGGTAACGCTGGCGGTATTAACTGGGGGGGATTAGCCATTGATCAAGAGCGGCAGGTACTGGTTGTCAATGCGTCCAACCTCGCTTTCAAAGTCAAACTTTTTCCCAGTGCTGATTATTCAAAACTCCGCAAGGAAAACCCGGGCAAAGAAATATCACTACAATCAGGCATGCCCTACGGCATGTGGCGCGAGATGATTATGTCGCCACTCGGTATTCCCTGCAATCCTACGCCCTGGGGAACACTAACGGGCATCGACCTGAAAACCGGTGAGCAATTGTGGCAATCAACGCTGGGAACAACTCGGGATTTAGCACCAGTACCCATAGCCCTGAATACAGGAACACCAACTCTTGGTGGACCACTGATGACTGCTAGTGGCATTACGTTTATTGGTGGCACCATGGATAATTACTTACGCGCCTTTGATAACCGTACCGGAGCGGAGGTCTGGAATGCGCGATTACCGGCTCCTGCCAATGCAACGCCAATGTCCTATGAGATAAAAAACAGCGACGGCTCGCTGCAACAAATTGTTGTCGTTGCAGCCGGAGGCAACAGCGGATCGCCGATTGCAATGTCCGATACGCTGATCGCTTTTGCTCTTGAAGACTAATGAGACTTGCCCTAGTATCCACTGCCACACTGAGCTTTACGACTATTTGATGCTGACAAAATAACAACGGAAAATATCATGCCTTTTGAAAGAATTAGTTTAGAAATAACCGATGATAAAGTTGCTGTACTTACCTTTAAACACCCGGAAGCGCTCAACGCGATCGGTATGCAAATGCTCAAAGAAATATCTATTGCGCTGAAGCAGGTCGCAGCCATGAAAGCCCGCTGCCTTCTGATCACCGGCAGCGGCAGAGCATTCTGCTCCGGCGCAAACCTGACTGACCGCACTGCCGATTCGATGAAAGAACCAATGCCAGAAGGTGTCGTTGCTGAATCCGATATGGGTGAAGGTTTAGAAAAACTTTATCATCCGATACTACTCACTATTAAAGAACTGGATATGCCTGTTGTCAGCGCCGTTAACGGCGTCGCCGCCGGCGTTGGCACCAGTTTCGCGATGATTGCCGATATTACTTTGGCGTCAAAATCCGCCTATTTCCTGCAGGCGTTTGCCCGCATAGGTCTGGTGCCCGATGGCGGCTCAACGTTTATGCTGCCACGTCTGGTGGGATGGGGACGCGCTATGGAACTGGCACTGCTGGCAGAAAAACTACCCGCCGAAAAAGCCTTTGAATGGGGGTTAGTCAATCGCCTGACCGAGGATGATGCGATAATGGACGACGCCATGGAGATAGCGATTCGACTGGCAAAGGGACCCAAATCGGTGACCTTAATTCGCAAAGCCATGTGGGACTCATTAAACAATAGCTTCGAACAACAGATCCATCTGGAGCGTAAATATCAAAAAGAAGCCGGTCGCACAGCAGACCACAAAGAAGGTGTAACTGCATTTTTAGAAAAACGCGAAGCCCACTTCACCGGTGCATAATCATTGGGCGATTTAGATATTTTTCCATTCTAGCCCAGCCACTGATTTTGTGTGACTCGTTGATCGGGCTGCACCGATAATTATAAGAGAGATCACATGCCAGCTACCGATACAACAACTGTTGTTACAGAGCGTCAACGTTCCTACACACTGTTTGTATTAGTACTGGTTTTTACCTCGAGTCATGTCGATCGCCAAATAATGGGAATACTTGGACAACCCATCAAAGAGTCCCTGGCGATCAGTGATACGCAGTTGGGGCTACTCACTGGCATCATGTTTGCTGTCTTCTACGCTACTCTCGGTATGCCAATGGCGATGTGGGCAGACCGCAAGAACCGCCGCAACCTTATTGCATTCTCGGTATTCACATGGAGTTTTATGACAGCACTATGTGGTGCTGCTGCTAACTTCACCCAGCTGCTACTAACCAGAATTGGTGTCGGTGTTGGGGAGGCGGGCTCAAATCCACCTTCACATTCTATTATTGCCGATTTGTATCCACCAGAACGGCGAGCAACGGCAATGGCTATTTTTGGTACCGGTATAAACTGGGGGATATTGCTCGGGTTTTTGATTGGTGGCTGGATTAATGAATGGTATGGCTGGCGCACCGCTTTTGTTGTTGTTGGCCTACCGGGGATACTCATCGCCGCTCTTGTACGTTTTACTGTGGTTGAACCGCCTCGCGGATATTCAGAAAAAATTAAGGAACAAATAACACCACCACCATTCTGGGATGTTGTGCGATTTATCTTCGCCAATGCAGTACTACGCAACGTCATTATTGCCGGTACATTAATCGCCTTTTCCGGATACGCGTCGGTGATATGGGTGCCTATTTATCTGGTTAGAATTCATGAAATGGGCACTGGAGAAACCGGCACTTATCTCGCACTACTGATCGGAGTCGGTGGAGCGATAGGAATCTATCTCGGCGGACGCTTGTCTGATCTTTTAGCTCGCACCAGAGGATTACATTGGCCCGCATGGATCGCTGGAATTTCGGGCATAATATCGATGCCGTTTCTCTACTTAACCTTTACCGCCGACAGTGCCCATAGCGCAATCCTTGCCTACATTATACCCGCCGCACTGGGTACAGTTTATGTGGCATCTAGCTTTTCGATCATCCAAAACCAGACGCCAGTGGAAATGCGTTCGGTAGCCGCTGCCGTCTACTTGTTCATTCTCAATATAATTGGTTTGGGCGTTGGTCCTTTCTCTATCGGTTTTTTCAGTGATCTTTTTGAGCCAAGCTTTGGTCATGATTCACTGCGCTACGCTTTAATGACTTCGTTAGTCGCAATCATCTGGGGGTCATGGCACTACTATCGGGCCGGCAGAAAAATGCAACACGCGGAAAATCGCTAACACCAGACCACAGTGTCAGAATCTAGTTTTCCGGTTGGTACGTCTCGAGCGTTTGTTCTAATTGCGCAACGCCAGCAGGCACATCAACATCAGCACCCAATGTTTTTAACGTAGACCCTAAAGCATGTAAGGTGCGAAATAAATGATGCGACCGACACTGCTCACCCATTTGGCCAATACGCACAACATTAGGCCCAAAAGATCCCGAGATTTCGACTCGATGATAGTGAGACATATGTTTTAAGATATTAGGCCCCGCGACGCCGTCAGGAACACAAATACCGACAACAGAGTTAAGGCGAGCCTCTTTCCCCACATACAAACTCAAACCCAACGCTTCGATACCAGCCTGCAAAGCCACCGAATGGCGAGAATGACGTTCGAACCGAGTCTCCAGCGTCTCAATACAAATTAACCGCAATGCCTCGTGTAACGCTAACAGGCCAGAGACCGGAGCAGTGTAGTGGTAAGAGTTCTTGTACCAGAACTGGTCAGCCAGTTTTGCATCCAGACACCAGTGATGTAATGAGTCTTCTCGATTCTCAATAAACTGCCAGGCCTTCTCTGAAAAGGCGATTAATGAAACACCAGGAATTGACGCCAACCCTTTCTGACCACCGGTAATCACAGCATCTACGCCCCAGCCATCCATATCTAATGGCATTGTGCTGAGGGTACATACAGCGTCGACAATAACCATACAGTCGTACTGCTGAGCCAATCCGCATATTTCAGGCAAGGTTCGATTAAAAACCGTGTTCGACGTCTCTCCCTGAACAATAGTGATTACCTTCGGCCTTACCTTTTCTAACATCTCGGCAACCTCGGAAACACTGGCAACTTCTGGCTCTTCGACATGTAAATAGGTTACATCAGCCCCAATACGCTCTGACATTTCAGCAAGGCGAGTACTGAAAAAACCATTACAGACACTTAACACCTTGCTTCCAGGCTGTACCAAATTAACGATCGCCATTTCCATTGCAGCAGATCCCGGTCCGGCAACGCCAAGAATATGCTGCGACTCCGTTTGGAATACATAGCTGGACATGATTTTGATTTGCTTAACCACCTGCGCCATGGTGTCACCCAAATGGTTAATCACAATAGAGTTGGCTGCCGCAACCCTTGCAGGCAACGGCACAGGACCAGCCCCCATCATCAATAGAGGTTCGTCGGGAAGAATACTATCTAAAGGGATTAGATCCTGGGGCACACAAATGGTCATAACAACTCTTTTTTACTGACAAACGATTAACAGATAGGGCTGAGTTTCAAAACAACAGTCATCGCTACAACGCTTTACCGATGCGTTTTGCCTCTTCTTCATACTTCGCGTAAGAATGTTTTAGCGTTGCAGAATTCAGTAAGGTTGTTGCTAACAGCTCCCCTGTTTCCGAATCTTTAATTGATGTTTTTATCCATACAGATTCGGTCCGTCGACTTTCACCCAAGCCGACGACTTCTCGCTCTAATAGATAATCCTGACCGACAAACAGGGGTCCCTTAATCATTCGAATTTCGAGATCGGCAAACAGACCTATCGCCGGACCTTTGGCATTAGCCTTTAAACCGGAAGAAGTATGTGTAACCAGCGGACTAATCATTTCAATCGGGATGACTGGCTTGCCCCAGGGAGATGTCGCTGCACCATCAGCGTTATACCAGGCACAGGTCTCAGTAATTTTTTCGAGCTTGTTGGCTAGGGTAAATGGATAACTATTACCCAAGTGCTGATCATAATTCATCTGCACTATATCCGCAGTCGTTGACTTATCGCCGATACTCATATGTTCGAGAATAACCAACTTATCTGGCGTGGGGCGCGACGCCATCAGTTTATCGAGCTCAGTTTCCGGATGCTCCGGCCCTAGGGAAGCTGTGCCTACCAATACCGGCTCACCGGTTTTTTTTGTCGCCCATATATTGGTTATCGTGGCACCGGCCGCGGGAATCTCAGCAAACGCCTGAACCTCATCACCTTCTACTACCACGTTTTTGAAATGAGAACTTATACAGCCACTCTCCAGCCACTTATCACCCCAAATTTTATGCATTAGCGGCTCAAACTGTGAAAAATGTGTAGGCCCCTCAATCGGTGCACCACTAAAACCCAATTCCTGAGCCTGGCTATCATCATGAATCGATAAATGCCCATCGTATTCCTGATCGGCAAGCATTTGACGAGGCTGACGAAAGGGACCGCTAAGAACGCCGTCATTCTCTTCCAGAGCGGTACTAAATAGTGATTCTTTCATTGTTGTGATTCCATATTAAGTGGTTAAGTCACCTCGAAGCCTTTGTGGCAGAGTGGTACTATCATACCTGTATTTGTAGAATAATTGCAGTATCTGACATTGCTTAGAGAAAGCTTATGCGACCATTATCCCGCGTCGACGAGAGGCGACTGGCGTTCAATAAAACCAAAAAATCGCCAATTGACCAGGCGATTTTTACTGGCGACTGCTCAGTTTAAAAGGGATCGCGAGTGTATTCGAGCAAACGGTGTTTGATTAGTCAACGGCAATGACGCTAGTCTATCTATGATCAGCAGTAGTCAATAAAACCCATGTTGTTCTATCATACGACACATCATCACAATTCGACTTACGCACTTCTGGACACATCGCAACTGGAGTGTTTATCAAAGGCTGTATTAATGAACTTTAGGAACATCGCATTCTCATTGCTCATCATTCTCATCCTACCTGCATGTGGCGGGGGCGGAGGTGGAAGTAGCAGCAAAGATAGCAGCCCCCCAGTTACCGACAGCTGGACTGAAAACGTATTTACTTCAGCCTCCAATTTTGCAGACCAATGTGCGATGCCCAGAACCGGTGTCGACCCCAGCACAAACCTTGCTTACCGTGACGATATCGGCACAACCACTGACGAAAATAATTGGCTGCGCTCTTTTAGTAACGATACGTATCTCTGGTACAACGAAATTATCGATCGCGATCCCTCATTGTATTCAACAGCTGACTACTTTGACTTACTCATTACAGAAGCGGTAACCGTGTCCGGCAACCCAAAGGACAAATTCCACTTCACCTATGCCACCGACGAATGGATATCCCTGTCTGAATCAGGAATCCAAGCCGGTTATGGTGCACAGTGGATAGTTATAGCTGATACACCACCGCGAAACCTGGTTGTTGCCTACACCGACGCCAACTCCCCGGCAACAGCCGTAAATGTTAACCTCAAGCGAGGCGACAAAATTCTCGAAGTTGATGGTGTTGATTTGATTTACGCAAACACCGACGCAGAAATTAACACTATTAATACCGGGCTATTTCCCGGTGACGCAGGAGAAACTCACCGTTTCCTGGTGCAGAACGCAGGAACGTCCATCACCCGCACCATCACTATGGTCTCAGCCGACGTCGCTGCTGAAACGGTTCAAAATGTACACTCGATACCTACCGCAACTGGCAATGTTGGGTATCTGGCTTTTCACTCACATATATCATTGGCTGAAAGCGCTTTAATCGATGCGGTAGAAAACCTGCAAGCGGATGGTATTAGCGATCTGATTATCGATATTCGCTACAACACTGGTGGATTCCTCGCCATAGCAAGCGAGCTGTCTTACATGGTTGCGGGAATGGCTGCCACTGCCAATAGAACTTTCGAAGAACTACGATTCAACGACAAATACCCAAACACAAACCCTATTACCCGCCAGAGTTTGGAGCCCGTCCCCTTCTTCAGCACTAGCCAGGGATTTTCAGTGAATGCCGGACAAGGTCTTCCCACCCTTAATCTCCCGCGAGTTTTTGTTTTAACCGGGGAAAACACCTGTTCGGCCAGCGAGTCAATTATCAATGCGCTGCGAGGAATCGATATTGAGGTCATTCAGATTGGGTCAACAACTTGCGGTAAACCCTTCGGTTTTTATCCCGAAGATAATTGCGGCACTACTTACTTCACCATTCAATTTGAAACGTTAAACGATAAAGAATTTGGCGGATATACAGATGGTTTTTCACCCGCCAATAATGTCAGCCCGGGAGAAGTCAGTGTCCCCGGTTGCGCGGTCGCAGACGACTTAAGCAAACCTCTGGGCGACCCTACTGAAGCGCGACTGGCAGCCGCGTTATCCTATAGGGAAACAGGAATCTGCCCTTCAGTATCCAGTGGTTACGTCAGCCTATCGCGCAATAGCCTTTCCCAACCGTTAAAAATAAATGATGGGATTATCACTCGGACGCCCTGGCTGCAAAACCGGGTCATCGACCGTCGCTTACGATAACTTAGCGGTCAGGTAACAATCGCGGTTTAATAGTCTCTACCATTACCGTATAGAACTTTTCTGGCTCTTCCCAAGGCGGGCAGTGTGCTGAGTTTTCAAAATAGAACAGCTCTTTGTCCGATGCGGTAAGCCTATTGAAATAGCGCTCTGCCAGTTCTGATGGCGTTTGATGATCATGACGGCCGAGAATAAAAAAGACCGGGATTTCAAACGACAGATATGTCTGATCAAGATTGATTGATCCGATTTGATCCCAGAGATAGTCCATAGAAAATAGCGCACTGCGTACCAACGCAATCAGGTCAAAAAGATTGAATTCAGGCACCTGTAGTGCAGTCCAGGCCAGACTTGCCTGAGACCGTTTGTCATGAGTCAACCCGCCTCCAAACTCTGTTAGCCAGCCACGTTGAACAAGTGTATCTGAAACGTTATAAGGCGGCGGACCTATTTTTTCAAGATCTACAATGGCCTCTTTGTTGTTCAGTCGCCGAGCTTCCGAGAGCGCAAAAACATAGGAATGTTCCTCATTTGCTGTCATGTCAGAGATTTGACCCGTACCTATA
The DNA here is from genome assembly GCA_036963965.1 of Oceanicoccus sp. Taxonomy (GTDB): domain Bacteria; phylum Pseudomonadota; class Gammaproteobacteria; order Pseudomonadales; family Dasaniaceae; genus Oceanicoccus. The sequence goes on from JBALTE010000001.1 coordinate 63,615, forward strand.
TAGCCCGACACTTTCTCAGGATGCATAGCAACATATTGGGTCGCGAGAAGAGAGCCCCATGAATGCCCCAGAATTGCGACGCGCTTTCTTCCAAACTTGGAGCGCACATGATCAACCACAACATCAATGTCAGCAACAAATTGAGCAATATTCATTGTCTCTGGTGGCGTCGCGTCACTATCAAAACTCTTACCTGCACCCCGCTGATCCCAATGCACCACCACAAAGTCGTTTTCCAGCTCGCTGTTAAACGCCCGAAAAAAAGCGAATTCTCCTGCTCCCGGCCCACCATGGAGAACAATCAAAATAGGCGCATCTTTGTTGCGCCCTCTAGTTAAAGTCCACTGGCGCAGCCCGTTTACATCAACCCATTCCTCTTCGGCAATACTGTTGGCGACGGGATTGCCGACGGCATCGAGTATTTGAGGTGTGGAGCCTGGCAATGAAAACCAACCCGCGACTAACAGCAGACTCACGACAATTACGCCAACTGAGCGAACAACAAATTTCATGAAAAACCTCAACGAATTGCGATTGGATTAATCACCATCTGCACTGCGCCTTCAAATTTAGGAATACCAAGCACAAACAGAAATTCAGATACGCTATCGGCAATCAATTCATTCGTCTGAATATTTTCGAGAATATGAACACCGTGCTTCGCCAGTAAAATGCCGTGTGAAGGAAACATCTGTTCAGGATCCGGGTTAGGAATAGCGTCCAGTGCCCAGTTGTCGGCCCCAACTGCTGCCACTCCCAGGCTTGCAAGATACTCAGCGCCGCCGATATCCAGCCCGGGCTCACCAGCAAGAAATGCCTCAGGGTCTTTCACTGCCATGGCCTGCCAGCCGGTATGCAAAATCACCACATCTCCCTTACCGATACTCACTCCTTGGGCCTTGGCAGCTCCGCGGATTTGGTCTTCATCAAACGCTGTACCAGCAGGTAAAATATCCTTGCCACCAAGAAACTTCACCATGTCCAGCAGCACACCACGTGTAACAATTGCGGGAATCTCGTGGGTTCCGTATTTCGTCGCGCCCGACGGTGAAAATACGTCGGCTGCGGTTGCGCCGTTATAGTAGCGATGGCCTATCCCGAAGTGTGCAAAACCATCAATCTGCGTACCTATGCCCAGCCATGTAGCCAGATAATCATCGTGTGATGTACCCTTTGACTTGCCGAGAGGCGGGCTGATTTCATCGCCATGAGGATACATAATGAGATTAAAACTGCGATGCCCGTAAGCTGGCGTGTCACGCCCCGTCACTCCACCCAGTTCATAGATCTTACCCTGGGTCACCAATTTAACCGCTTCCATAACGCCTTCGGCGCTGAGGTTGTTCAACGCGCCAATCGTATCAGATGCACCATACTTAGAGGGATACCACGGGGCTTCCTGCGCCAGCGCTACAGAACCCGCTAAAACTGTACACAATATACCCGCCACGAACGTCTTCGCCAAACTACGAATTGATAACATTTATTATTCTCCAGTAACTTAAAATACACCCCAAGTTTACACCAAGCTGCCAGCTTTAACAGCTGACAGATAACGTGCTGCCCAGCTACTCAGCACAACCCTGTTGCGCTCGAAAACACCTGTCATCATTGCGGCTCAGTGCCGGTATACCTGACGATATCCTCTCAACATACTGCAATGAACATGTTAGTTGCTCACAACAAAAATAAGCATAAGGAATGACGCTCATCGATAGCACACTTAGTATAGTAAAAGACTATCAAACCGATAAAATTTATAGCGTGGCTATATTTTAATACATTGGGTAATCTTTAAGAACGTTAACCCATTGATATTCAGGGAATGAGTGTTGGAGCCAATTTTAAAGTAATGGTGCAATGACTAAGTGTATAGAAGATATGCTTTAGTACTGTTGATTCCCTTTAATAAATCGAAACTTAAGGAGAAGAACTATGAACAACAACTCTGAAAACCCCACCGCCAAATGTCCGGTAATGCATGGTGGCAGCACTGCCGTTGGATCATCCAGTATGGATTGGTGGCCTGACGCACTAAATTTGGACATTCTCCATCAACATGACACGAAAACTAACCCACTTGGTGAAAATTTTAACTACGCGGAAGAATTCAAAAAACTTGATTTGGCCTCCGTTAAGAAAGATCTACACGCATTAATGACTGATAGTCAGGATTGGTGGCCAGCGGACTGGGGGCACTATGGAGGCCTGATGATTCGTATGGCCTGGCACTCGGCAGGCACTTATCGTATTGCTGATGGCCGCGGTGGCGGTGGTACCGGCAATCAACGCTTTGCTCCTATTAACAGCTGGCCGGATAACGTTAGCCTGGATAAATCTCGACGTTTGCTTTGGCCAATCAAAAAGAAATATGGCAGCAAACTGTCCTGGGCAGACCTGATTGTTCTGGCGGGTACCATGGCGTATGAATCGATGGGATTAAAAACGTATGGATTCGCTGGCGGTCGCGCTGATATATGGCATCCGGAGATTGATACATCCTGGGGCTCAGAAAACGAGTGGCTGGGCAAAAATACGGAACGTCACACAACCGAGACATCTGGCACGCTCGATAACCCACTGGCCGCCGTGGAAATGGGCTTAATCTATGTAAATCCGGAAGGTGTTGATGGTAATCCCGACCCACTAAAAACCGCAAAAGACGTCCGTTTAACATTTGCTCGCATGGCCATGAACGACGAGGAAACGGTTGCCCTCACTGCCGGTGGCCACACGGTCGGTAAGTGTCATGGTAATGGTGATGCGTCGATACTTGGGCCAGAACCAGAAGGCGCAGACATTACCGAGCAGGGACTTGGCTGGCATAATCCGAACGGTAAAGGTGTGGGTCGCGATACGGTAACCAGCGGTATTGAAGGTGCATGGACCACGCATCCTACCCAATGGGATAACGGTTATTTTTACTTGTTGTTCACTTACGACTGGGAATTGAAAAAGAGTCCCGCAGGTGCGTGGCAATGGGAACCCATCAATATTGCCGAAGAAGACAAGCCCGTCGATGTTGAAGATCCATCCATCAAATATAATCCCATTATGACCGATGCGGATATGGCTATGATCAAAGACCCGATCTATAGAGAAATTTCCGAGCGGTTCTACAACGATCCTGCATACTTCTCTGACGTGTTCGCCCGTGCCTGGTACAAATTAACCCACCGGGATCTGGGACCCAAGAGCCGTTATTTGGGGACGGATGTGCCTAAGGAAGATCTCATTTGGCAAGACCCTGTTCCGTCTGTAGATTACAGATTGAATGATACCGAAGTTGCGGATATTAAAGCCCAGTTGCTGAACAGCGGCTTGAGTTTATCGGATTTAATCACCACTGCCTGGGATAGCGCCCGCACCTTTCGCGGTTCAGATAATCGCGGCGGAGCCAATGGCGCGCGAATTCGATTGGCGCCACAGAAAGACTGGGAGGGGAATGAGCCTGCCAGACTGAAAAAAACGCTGGCAATACTTGCAGATATTCAAATCAGCATAAGCAAAAATGTAAGTTTGGCTGACCTGATTGTGCTGGGTGGTAGCGCCGCTATTGAAAAAGCTGCAAGCGATGCGGGAGTTGATATTACGGTTCCATTTTCCGCCGGGCGTGGCGATGCGACCGATGATATGACCGATGCTGAATCTTTTGCTGTGCTTGAACCTATTCACGATGGCTATCGCAACTGGTTGAAAAAAGATTATGCCGTATCTTCGGCGGAGTTACTGCTGGATCGCACGCAACTGATGGGGCTGACCGCCTGCGAGATGACAGTACTAATCGGTGGTATGCGGGTACTCGGCACTAACCACGGCAGTACAAAGCACGGGGTTTTAACCGATCGAGAAGGTGCACTCTCCAACGATTTTTTTGTCAATCTGACCAATATGAATTACAGCTGGAAAGCGGCCCGCAACAACCTTTACGAGATCTGTGATCGGAAGACGGGAGCAACAAAGTGGACCGCAACCCGAGTTGATCTGATGTTCGGCTCAAACTCCGTTCTTCGTTCTTATGCTGAAGTCTATGCGCAAGACGATGCAAAAGAGAAGTTTGTCGAAGACTTTGTCAAAGCCTGGGCAAAGGTGATGAATGCGGATCGCTTTGACCTGAAATAGGCGCGATAGCAATCATTCAGCTGCCCTAAGCCCGGCGCACGGCTTGAGTTGCGAGGCTGTATCTGTGTTAAGGACACAGGTACAGCCGCTAATTTCAAAAGGATGGTGTTTCTTCGGCAAAAAATGATTCTCTTTATCAAACGTCCAACAGTTGTCATTCATAGTGACTAAAAATTTTGGTTCCCATACCTACTAATCACTAGCTGGCAGCGTAGGACATTCCACCGTCAATTTTGATAATGGCGCCATTGGTAAAACTGGACGCGTCACTGGCCAGATACAAAGCAGCCCCAACAATCTCTTCAGCATTACCCGCGCGCTGCATTGGAATAGTTTTTTCAAAAACTTTTGACATTGCCTCCATATCCCATGCCTTAGATATGTCGGTAAGAAACGGGCCCGGTAAAATACAGTTTGTTCGCACCTTCGGACCCAAGGCATGCGCTAATCCTGTCGTTAACGCATTCACTCCAGCCTTCGCTGCAGCATAGGGTATTTCTTTAGCGCCGGGCATCAGAGAGGAAGTGCTGCTTACATTGATAATTGAGCCTCCATCACCCTCAGCCATGCGTTCACCAATAAGCGCAGATAAACGATACGGTCCCGCTAGGTTAACACCAATCACTTTATCGAATAAGTCTCTGCTAACAGAACTAAGCTTATCATAGAGTGGAGACATTCCGGCATTATTGACTAACACATCAACTCTGCCGTACTCCCTATAGGCTGCATCAACAAGAGCATCGCAGGCATCCCAATCGGCAACGTGACAGGGAACGCCAATACAGGGAGTCCCAATATTATCGCGAATAGCCGTAGCTACAGCAGTACATGCCTCAGCTTTTCGACTACTAACAACCAGACTCGCACCGGCTTGCGCAAATGCCTTTGCCATTTCAAGCCCCATGCCGCGGGTACCTCCAGTGATAACAATCACCTTGTCAGTCAGATCAAAATGTTGCGCTGTTTTTTCAATGTTCATATTGATCTCCTATGCGTTACGAATCGTTAAGCCACCGTCAACAGGTATCGCTGTTCCGGTAATAAAACTGGCACTTGGCAACACCAAACTCAACGTAATTTGAGCGACCTCCTCAGGAATACCATAGCGGCGCAAGGCGGTGCGCCGATTGGCAAATACCTCTTTGCTAGCATCGGGAATTCCCGCAGTGATACCAGTATGTATAGGTCCAGGACAAATACAATTCACGGTAATACCCTGCTTGCCAAGTTCAACAGCCATAGCTCTGGTCAAACCTACTGACGCATGTTTTGCCGCCACATATGGGCTGTTATAGGCTGTTGCCCCCAGCGCTTCGGTGGAGGCTATATTGACAATTCTCGGATGATCAGCCGCCGCAAGGTAAGGCAATGCCGCTCGAACAGCCCACTGCTGGGCACTGGTCATTATCGCAATAGATTTATCCCAAGTACTGTCATAGTGGTCATCTGTCAATAATGTCGGAATAGCGATACCTGCATTGTTAATCAGTATATCGATACCACCAAAATGTTCCGCCGTTTTGTCTATTGCAGCAACAACTTCTGACTGGACAGAACAGTCTGCTGTAATAGCAAGCACATCACCACCGGCATCGCGAATCTCTTTTGCAACCGTTTCTAATGCGTCGGCGTTGATATCAATTATCGTCACACGAGCGCCTTCATCAATAAACAAATGTGCGGTCGCTCGCCCCATGCCGCTGGCAGCCCCGGTCACGATTGCTACCTTGCCGGCAATAGATCGGGATAGCGTCGATAGTTTACTCATGGTGGATTCCCCTGATTTCTACGGTTCAATGTCGTAGTGGATTTTTATCGCCAGGGCCTGTCCAAAAACCAGACTCCAGCAGTCGTCGCCATTAAGCACAATTAACAAATAACGAAGTGACTTGTTTTTATTAGCCGAGGAAGCATAAACACCCAAAGCCGGAAAATCCACCACATCGTAATAATGCAGTGATGATATTACCTACATTTGCCGGAATAGATGTCCGTAACTTTGACTGGTGCGCAGCTTGTGCGGGTGGTCCCGCAGAGAAATGGTATAGCGTCCTCGCAAGTCACGCTTGGCAGAAGCAACTTGATCAACCCTGACAATAATACCCCGATGAATTTGCCAGAACTGTGCTGGATCTAACTCTTCGCCTAATTCTTTGATACTTCGGCGCACGACATAGACATTATCTTTAGTAATAACTTCAGTGTATTTTTGGTCAGCCTTAAAATAAATAACATCCTCAGCTGCGATCAACTGCGTAGTATCATCGTAGCCCGCTCGAATCCACTGCAGATAATTTTTTTGACCTGTCGTAGCCTCTTCAAGAAACCGCATTAAAACAGATCGGTCTTGATTGCCGGATGAATCTTTTAGGCGTTCAATAGTTAGACCTAGCCTTGAGTTTGTTACCGGCTTTAGTAAATAGTCAACAGCTGCGCGCTGAAAGGCCTCCACCGCAAAATCATCGAACGCTGTAACAAAAACGACCCGGGTATTTGCCGGCAAAGCTTCAGCAACCTGTAGGCCGCTCAACCCGGGCATATGGATATCGAGAAAGGCAATATCCGGATCAAATTCTTCTGCGAGAGCAATCGCGTTGCGACCATTATTGGCTGTTCCAACGATGACAAGCTCTGGCCACAGCTCGCCCAGTTTGTTGACCAGATAATCGACCAGCGTGGACTCATCATCAACAACAATAGCAGTTACCGTCATTGTTCTTTCCTAGGAATCAATAATGTCACAATAACACCCGTTGGCTTATTTTCCGTCACTGTCAAACTCGCAGCGTCGCCATACAACGTTTTAAGTCGACTCCTGACATTGCTCAGCCCGGTACCCATCCCACCTGACTCCTTCGACAGCCCATCCTGACAAATACCCAAACCGGTATCAGTGATTGTGATATGCAGATTTGACCCCACCAATTTTGCATCAACGTGAATAGATCCCCCAGACTCTGCGGGATCTATTCCGTGCATAACTGAATTTTCTACAATCGGCTGCACCAATAGCGGAGCCAGAGGCCATGATTTTAAATCCGGGTTATCCGCAAAATTTTCCGGAGAAAATGTATAATTCAGTCTGCCCTGCATACGAATTTTTTGGATATCGAGATATGCCTTAACAATGGTAAATTCTTCGGCTAATGTCACCGATTGCTCTCGAGTACGCCGCAGCGATGATCGCAGTAACGTTGTCAGATTAATCAGGGTCTGCTCCGCCTCCAGGGGTTTGGTGTGTACCAGCCCAATAACGTTCGATAAAGTATTGAATAGAAAATGAGGCTCTATTTGTGCCTGCAATAGTTTTAGCTCAGTCTCAAGCTGTAATTTTTCCTGCTCTTGTCGCTTAATTTGAGCTTGTGCCAATTGAGTTTTTACCTCAATAAGATGCGCCCTGGTTGTAAATATGACCAAACCAACAATTCCAAAAAATACCCCAAGAACAAGTGACGAATAATTATCCTGGAAGAATAACAATGGACTGCCCGCTACAAGCGTGCCTGCAATCAATAAACCGACACTGAGCCCAACGGCAGTCAACGGAATTGCCGCAACGTATGCCGACAAAAAATTGTCAACCAGCCCACTCAACAAATGAAATGCCAGGTGAATAGACCAACCAATACTCAACGAAACGATTAGCGTAGCTGTAAGAGGGCTGGTGATATCGAAGAAATCGAGCAGCCAGGCAATCGCCAGACAAAAGAAAGTGGTATAAAAGAACTCTCTCCAGCCTCGCTTCTGCCGTTTAATCGCACTAACTTGCAACAAATTTCCCATGTAACCCCAATGGCATTGAATACGGTAAGGTAGCTGTTGCGATAGGCCCGGCGTCGACTGCATCAACGTTGAACACATTAAGCAATGTTAGCTGTCTTTTCCAGTCGTGTGCAGTGCCAACAATCCAGCCGGCGGTTTCAACATCACTCCCGGGCTTGGGAATAAATAAATGTTCCTCTGGAATCTGACTATCATCATAGCGATAGCTGGAAAATTTCCCCGATTCAATATCAAAGGTACTGACCCTATTCAAATTAACATGAACAGGCAATGAATTGTCATCAGCCGACATCATAATGAGTCGTTTGTTCTGACGACAACTCACTCTGGGGTCAATAACCGGGAATTCAGTATGAATATTGGGTGCAAATATTTGCTGTTCCTCCACCCGCCAGGTTTTAGTATCAATGCGATACTGATGGTGATGACTAGGGTTGTTTGCCAACACGTCACCTCGCATCACATCTCTAAACGTGGTTAGCATATTAGCAGGATCTGGCCCTCTAGCCCCGTCAAAACGAATCACGCCGCTACTATCTTCCCAACCATTACCGAAATGAAACACCCACTGACTGGGCAATTCTACCCAATGGAAGTTTGAGAAATCATTTTTATCAACAACTAATATACGTGTGGGCAGAGAGGGCTGCCATTCATGTGAATCAAGAAATGATGACGATTCGCGACGCTGATAATTAAGCGGTGGCATCATTAATACAATATGTTTAGCCGTCACAATAAAATCGTGAGGCATACTGATAGGGTCAGAGACAATCTTACCCATTTTTACAACCTGGCCATTCTTATCGACATGCCAAAGTACAATCAGATTAGCGCTGGAAACATAGCCAAAATTCCACAGCGTGCCGTCCGGCTCGACCCGGGGATGCGCCGAAAATGGCACGCCCGCTGTCTCTTCGGAAAAACTGTATATCCCTTTAGTGTCGAGAGTTTCGGCATCTATTTCCCAGGCTGAGCCTGCCTCCCATAGGGCTAACAGTTTTCCATGGTGAGGTAATACACTGATGTTGCCGGGGTTGGTCACATCAGCACTGGTAACGGCTGAGGGATTCGGCGGGACCGTTGCAAATGCCGGATATAATGCCCGGCCCGCAGCCTTCTCAGCCTTGTATTTATGCGTTTGGATCATCTGTGCCGTATGAGTAACTCCCTCCCCGGACATTCGATAGCCATGCAACATACCATCACCATCAAACCAATGATGATAGCGAAAGTCACCAATTTCATGACGAGCAGGGCCATTTCTAAATAAGGTGCCTTTAAGATCAGCTGGCCACTGACCACGAACTTCAGCACGACTTTGAAAGGAATCGCTGGCAACAGATTTAAACCCAGCCAACCAAGGCCTTTGCTCAAGAGCGTCTTTGAATGCAGCTGACCATGATATCTCTGTGGCTGCGGCAACAACTTTTGATAATGCCGATAGAGGTAAGACACTCGCCGCTGTGCCGATAGCGCCAGCGGTCAAGAAACGACGACGATTCATATTCATTGTTACATCCTCACTTATTGAGCGTGATAAGCTGAGTGACTTTTCCGCTCAAGCCGAACTTCACATCACTCCATGCTGGCGGCCCCATATTGCCAGTTGCGTTGTTGGAAAAACCCCAAGGCTCTGTAGGCATACCCACAAAATTGCTATCGAGTTTTCCATTGCTGTTTTTATCATGCATGATTTGTAAGCCGTAATCTCCCGCGGGTAAATTGTCAACGGTGAAGGTGTTATCCCCAGCCAATGCGCGCTGCTTAATAGAAGTAATTGCCTCAACGTCGCCATCAAACTCCTGTTCACCGGCGAGTATCCGCAGCATGATATGGCCATCAGTTGATTCGAGGCTGCTGATCACAACAGTAAGCGTTTCAGCCGCAACTGGCGCGGTCATAGTGATCGACATTAATAGGCTCAGAATTGATTTTTGCATGATTAAACTCCGTTAATTGGAAACTGAGATTAACCATACACTGGCCAGTCGGCATGTAAACGCCGTTGCGATCAAACGGTGATAGGGAGAATGAAATGGGCGAAGGGAGAATGAAAAAGAGCGGAAGAAGCTATCAAACTAATGATAAATTCTAAACCGCTCTTTTATAGTGACAATTACTATGCGTATTATTTACGCGTTAGCGCCCGGTTGGATCAGCGCCATCCACTGGTGCGCCAGTACCTGACGACCCCATAAACAGCTTCTTGCCATCTGCCAGAGTTATATTGCGGCCGTTAGCTCGCTGTGAACGGTCTTTACTCTGATAGCCGTCAACCACAATAAAAGTTCCCGGTTTAATCGTGCGTTTGTTAACACCACGCCGTAACAATGTGTTTGGCGTCCCGCCTTCAACCATCCACTGTTCTTTCTCACCAGCCTCATTAGTGACTTCCATATGTATCCAGGAATGAGGATTAACCCATTCGACCTTGGTTACTGGCCCTTTCAAAATCAATGGCCGATTGGGATCAAACTCCGCAGAAAATGCATGATGGCCAATAGCCTGGGCTGAAAAGTAGGCGGTCGCAATCACACCGACGGCCAACAGGGGTCTAAATAATTTCATATGAGTTTTCCTATATGTCTAGCATTGCGTGTGGCGGCTATTGATTACTCTTTATCAGCAGCGGCTTTTTCTCGGTATTCAGCTTCCAAAATACGGGCACCGCGCAGAATATTACCCATCGCGTAATTAGCTTCATGACAGGCGTACTCGTAAACTGTCTCATCAGTTCTGGGCCAGTTGTAATTTCCTGACCATGGCTCTGTCCAGGTATTAGGATCTTCAACAGTAAAACTATAGTGCAGCGTATCTTCAGTACGGGTAAAGCGTTCCACCACGTGCAGATCGCGAGTCGCATTATACAGTCCAGGTGTATCATTGAAGTTGGTAGTATCAATGACCAGCGTATCCCCTTCCCAATGCCCTATTGAGTCACCCATCCATTTGCGAATATCTGGAGAGATATGTTCACTGTCCATGCGAACAATGCGAGAGTCGTGAACCATCTCTATCAAGATCAATATATGATCGGGGGTTTGTACGATACGTTTTACGTTATTGTATAAGGTTGGCAACATAGGCGGCCCACCGGTTGAACCAAAGCCCTGCAAGCAGCGATCTGAGGTAGTACGCACTTCAGGATCATCATATGGCCCCTCCACATCTTCTCCTTCTTCCAGCCACCAAGCCCTATCGTTGGCCGCTGCGACCTTGCCGTAATTAGCATAGCGCTTAGCTAGCCGCATTTTTGCAGCTCCGGTGAATTCGGGGAAGCGGCCATTTGATGGCTCAGTTACAATTGAGGTTCGAAATTTGCCATCAACGGATGCTGCGCCATCGCCGCGGTCGATCCAGAATGTGTTATAGCCGCCCACGCCACCTGCACCCAATTCGAAATTTCCGTCGCCACCCTTTGGCGGAGCCGCACGATCAGGGTCCAACTCCTCATCGCCCTCGGCGATTAACGCCGCTTCGTCAGCAGCCATTTTATCGGCTTCTTCTTTGGTAAGGTATTCCTTCTCACCAAATAATTTAGGTCGCTGTGTCGGGGTTAATGTGGCGACATTATAGCTGCCATTTAGATCTGGTTTACCGTCTGCCGTACGAGGGATATCGGCCCACGCTGCTTGTGTCATAGTCGCCGCTATTAGCAGTGACAGTATTTTAGTATTGCGCAATTTCGTATTCATTTTAATACTCCTGGTGGCGTACCGTTAGTCGAGCTCTGTTTCAACGGTGAAGTTTCAACTCAGTCAAGGGGGTTACGACGCCACTTCCCGTATAGTAGCTCTTCAACAAATTCTACACATTTGAAATCCAGTATCTGAAAGTCCTGCTCCATTCGACGATAGAGAGGAAGACTGATTTTCCATGGTTCGGTATACACTTCAGGGTCCTCAATAGTTGCCTCATAGAGTATATGATTAGGGCCCATTGGCGTATATCTCTCAATCACGTGCAATTTATCACTGTGATGATTTCCTGCGCGATCTAACCAGCTACCTGGATGTAAACCAGTGACATCCAGAACCAGGGTATCACCATCCCAGCTGGCTACAGACTGGCCCATCCAAGTATCAATAGGGGCTTCACCCGGGTCATTGGTGTAAATATTCCGCGCGGCATTAGCATACTGATAAGACATAAACAGATCATTATCGCCCTGGAATATCTGGAAAGGGTAAGGCATGTAAGTGGCGCGAGGCACACCCGGCAAATAACATTTCACTTCCGGGTCCCGGTCTAACCAGTTAGCCTGATTTTCATCGCGAAGAGCTAGCGCTTCAGGCTTGTATGGGATTTTCCCGCCTTCTACAACACCCATTCCCGGCGGCACAGAACCAACGGCCCCAAATGCCAGCGCTCGTTTTGCCGGAATAGGGCCATGTGGACCTTCGCGAACCTGCAGTGACGCTTTGGCCATATGTCGTTCGAGGTCATAATGGGCCTCACCTAATGCCTGCCATATACCGTTCAGGTCAGGGTGAACGCCCCCGGGACCGCGCGGGGCCACATAGGCAGAACCACTTGAAGAAGTGTCGGTTGTAGTAGTGGCAGTCATCGGTGCACATGCACTCAACGCCATCATGACCACCATCAGCGGGGCAAATATTCGCATAAGTCTCTCAGTACCGGAAACCGGTTTTTATTGATAAATCAAACGATTACTAACAGGATCGTTAACTATTTGGCCGCGATAAACGTCAGTTTCTCCGACTCAATGAAAATCAGTGTTTGTTGTGCGCTGTTTTAGAAGCTAAAGCCATTCTCATTTTTATAGACTTTAAACCCAGCAACAGAAACAACTGTATATGGAGAATAAAAGCTACACCGATAAAAGTCTATAGCCGGCCACCGACGAAAAGTCTCCATCACCGCTCTTCTTCCACACCCTACAAAAAGAACATCAACCAAACTGCAGACAGTGATAAACTCTATCTGGCCGTTGCCACAATTTCGATGGCTTCTACCAAAAAACACTACGACATAGTGTCTTTATGGATTCAATCAGGCATTATGTGGCCGCTTTTAAAACAGTCTGATAATCGGTTTTTCAGTGGTTTAGCCGCTTTGGCAGGCGACAAAAAGCCGTTTTTTGGCTAATCACACCAGAAATTAAATAATGGTAATCAAATTCAATAACGAAGAGGTATAGCTCACGTGGATATTTCAGGAAAAGTTTCAGTTATAACCGGCGGTGCATCAGGCTTAGGTCGTGCAACCGTAAAACGTTTTGTCGGATTAGGTGGTAAATGCGCCATTCTCGATATGAACGAAGAAAAAGGCGCAGCTCTCGCCGAAGAACTTGGTGACAACGTCATCTTCATTAACACCAATGTAACCAGTGAAGAGTCAGTTCAAGCGGCCATCAATAAAACTGTCGAGACTTTTGGAGCAATTCACATTTGCTGCAACTACGCCGGTACCGGCAATGCACACCGTACTATGGGCAAGAAAGGACCATTCCCGCTGGCAGAATTTACCAAAATTCTTCAGATTAATCTGGTTGGTACTTTCAACGTTTTACGTCTCGCAGCTGAGAAAATGGCCGACAACGAACCACTAAACGAAGACGGTGGCCGGGGTGTTATTATCAATACTGCATCAGTTGCTGCTTACGAAGGCCAAATTGGACAAGCTGCATACAGCGCATCAAAAGGCGGCGTTGTTGGTATGACCTTGCCAATCGCTCGTGATCTAGCCGTATTAGGTATTCGCGTTAACACTATTGTTCCCGGACTTATTTATACGCCATTAATGATGGCTGGTTACGAAGAGCCAACGCCTGAAATTATCGAAGCATTGCGCCCACTAAGCAGTCAGGTGCTGTATCCCAAGCGCCTCGGTAAAGCCGATGAAATAGCACACCTGGCACAAAGCATTGTTGAAAATGATTATATCAACGGCGAATGTATCCGTATGGATGGCGGCATTCGTATGCAACCAAAATAGTAGTTGTTCAGTAATGTATTAACCTAGGGGATGATCGTGGGCTGGATTCTATTTATAGTTTTTGTTATTTGGGCAATAGGCTTTTTTTACTTACGTGGAAAAGACCTATCATCCTACGACTTCCCTGAAGGCCAACAATTTAGCACCGGAAACGCTCTAAACGAAGAGCATCACGCCGTACATAAAAAACTATCCTCGATGACCACAACTGCCGACGGCAGCCCTGCGTCGCGCAAAATCGACGCCATACGCGAGCGAATGGATACGATGTTTGCTGGCAGAGAATTCGACAGCAGTTTTATTTCAGCAAATGCTGACGGAGTTTCAGCTGAGTGGGTTATTGCACCAGGGATTGACAGTCGTAGACGCGTTCTTTATATCCATGGTGGGGCATTCATGATGGGAAGCCCTCTAAGTCATCGCGTTATCACCACAAAATTCTCTAAAGTTGCCAACGCTGCGGTGCTCGCTATCGATTACCGACTAATGCCGGAACATAAACGCATTGCAGGAGTTCAGGATTGTCGCACCGCGTATAAATGGATGTTAGAAAATGGACCTCAAGGCCAGGAAACCGCCAGCCATATAATCGTCGCAGGTGATTCAGCCGGAGGCAATCTGACCTTGTCGACAATAGCCTGGGCGAGAGACCAGAATATTCGCAGCGCCGATGCAGCTATTGCTTTGTCGCCAGCAACAGACAGCACCTTTTCCAGTCCCAGCATAAAAAACAATATGGCCAGTGATGTCATGCTTGGACCTATGTTCAAAATTCTATCGAAAATACCCCGTACAGCACTCCTATGGATGACCTGGTTTAATAATCGAATCAGTCCACGCGATTCCGTTATGTCGCCAGTGCGAGGGGATTTGTCAAATTTACCACCAACCCTGGTCCAAGCCAGTAACGTTGAAATACTCCGTGACGACGCTCGCCGCTATGTCAATAAAGCAGTTGCTGAAGGTTCTACAGCAAAACTTCAGGTATGGGATCATGTTGTCCACGTTTGGCATATATTTGATCCGGATCTGACCGAGGCCCGCGAGGCTTTCGACGAGATCGAAAAATTCATAGAAAACTACGCTCCGTAGTCAATAATATCATCGCAGCAGGTTTTTTTATTTCTCACTGATCAGCTACCCAATTCAACAATAGCTAAATGCACAATTGCAGGTTCCTACAAGCCATTCCGGGCTGCGGCACAGGGCCGGCAATAGAAGAACGTCGTGTACACATCATTTAGATAAACAGCCAAAGAGGTTTTTAGTTTTGTTTCACATACCTACCCCACTAAATGCGCTGATCAAAACGGCCGCATGGACTGCATTGTCATTACTAGCCACGTCAACGAGCGTTTATGCCAATTGCGACAACACCGACATTAAGCCGGGCCTCAAGCAGCAGTTTTCCACAAGCTGGGGTATCGAATACAGTGGCGAACGTTTTCAATCATCGGCAAAAACCTCAATCAACGCCAACAACGCCTCAACGCTCTCATTAAAATGGGCGTACGGGCTATCCACAAACCGGCCTCGCTCCTATCCACTGGTCACTGAAGATACTATCTTCATTGGCGATGGAGGCAATGGATTAGTCGCTCTCGATAAAGAAACCGGTTGCGTGCGCTGGGAAAATACCAGCATCAAAGATATTAGTACCTCGATCGTATCAGAGCAGGTTGACGGTCGCACCGTACTCGTATTTTCCGGCCGTCTATCGGGCGTTCATGCAGTTGATGCCAGCACCGGAGATAAAATTTGGACCAGCGCACCAAAAGTTCATCCGGTACCCATGTTCTCCGGTAGTCCCTTAGCCTATAAAGACACCGTTTTTGTGCCCATTTCATCAATGGAAATTGGCTTATCAGCAAATCCATTTTACGGTTGCTGCACCACCAGTGGCGGAATGGCTGCTCTGGACATCAGAACCGGCGAGCTACTTTGGTATCGCCCAACAGTTGAAGAAGCCGGCAGTGTTGTCACCGGCACGCACTTTCTATTTGTGGAGAAACGTGGACCGAGCGGGGCACCTGTCTGGGGTTCGCCCATGCTGGATACCAAGCGAGATTTACTCTTTTATGGCAGCGGCCAAAATTATTCACTGCCAGCCAGCCTGACCAGTGACGCTATTTTTGCAGTCCATATAAAAACAGGAGAAATTGCCTGGGTTGAACAATTCACCGCAGGAGATACCTTTAATATGGCCTGCACAACCTCCGTAGACCATCCTAACTGTCCCTCGACAATGGGACCCGACGTCGATTTTGGCGCACCACCACTATTAACCCAAATGCCTTCAGGGGAAGATATTCTGATAGCAGGACAGAAATCCGGACAGGTTTATGGCATCAACCCCGATAATGGCAAAACAGTTTGGTCAACACGCTTCGGCCGTGGCGGGCCACTTGGCGGCGTACATTGGGGTATAGCTGCCAACCCTGAGCTGGGATTGGCTTTTATCCCCATTAGCGATGTTCCCGCTTTCCCTTCGGATTTGCCGCCGGCACCGGGACTGTATGCCGTTGACGTGAAAGACGGCTCATTGCGCTGGTCGGTTGAACGTGAGGCTGCATGCGAAGAGCGTAGCTGCTGGGCCGGTCTTTCTGCGGCGATAACCGCGGGGCCCAACATTGTAGTAGCTGGAGCAATGGATGGGATGCTGGAAATATATCGAGCCGATGACGGCGAAAAACTCTGGTCATACAACACCAAAAAGGAATATGACGCCGTTAACGCGCTGCCCACTAAAGGCGGCACTTTGGACGCTCACGGCGCAATGCTTGCCGGTGATCTCCTTATTGTCTCATCGGGTTACGGCTCATTCCAGCAACAGGAAGGCAACGCCTTGTTAGTGTTTGGAACGACAGAGGAGCAGGCCCAATGAAAGATTCAACGATGTTAGCTGGCCGGGGCCGCCGTTTTTTCGCCACCATCATTGACGTCATTGTTACTCCCATTGTCGGAGTCGCTATCATGTTGGTGACAGGAATTCTCGAAAGCGCAGAGGCGTATGCCAGTACTGAGCAAACTGTCGCCAGAGTACTGTTGCTAGCGATATCCAGTTATTTTGTGGTTCATGGATGGTTGTTATTTTCGCGGAGCCAATCACTGGGCAAGTCGTTACTGAGGATTATGATTGTTGATAACAGCAGCGGTGAACCCGCCTCTTTTTGGAAATTGATTCTACTGAGATTGTGGGCACTGCCACTAATCTATCTATTGGCGATACCTATGGCTGCTATTATTCCGATACTTGACCAGGCCTTTATTTTTGGTAAATCCCGACGCTGCTTACACGACTATCTTTGTAGTACCAAAGTCGTTAAACGGCCCTGAATCGACTAAACACCATTAGCGAAGACAGGCTAACTCTAACTACCGGTAATCGTCCCTGTGTGGACTTTCATTGGTCGCCCACACAAGGAGAACACGTTACTCCGGCTTTGGCGCCATCGCCTGCTGCAATTGTTTAAGCAGTCCCATTTCCTGTTCACTGAGTGGCTCGTTGTCACAACGCGGATCGGTTTTTTGTAACACGGCCAACACTTCTTTACTTAAAGGAATGGGATCACAACCACGCCCGGTTTTGCACACCATATCCCACTGCGGTTCGGCCTGGATATGACATCCGAAGCAATTGCCTCCAAACCGGTTGACTACATCAACAAAACCGCGCTTTCTGATTGCCGTACCCTCTGCAGAGACATCGAGTTCGAAAAATTCCCAGTCTTTAGTAGCTGGACTAAAGCCCTCACCATGTTTGACCATGACCTCTCCCGGCACCAACTGCACAACTGAGCCTGGAGGATAGACACCGCCATCTGCAGAGCTTGCTACGGCTACCGTCGCCGTCGGATCACCCAGTAGATTGTCTACATAAAATCCATCAACTTTAGTCATATCGCGCATGCAATCAAAGGTACTATCGGAAATTTCAATAGCTCCATTTGCGCCTTGCTCTGCTGCCAGAGCGCTGTTAGAACACACCATCGCCGCGATCGAAAAGACGACCCCGGCACAAACTCGAGCCCGATTTTTTAACATCATATCAACACACCTCAAAATAAAGATTAGATTAAAACTATAGTTTTTACTGGACCACTTTTCTATACGAGGCACAACTATGCACGATTTTCGAGAATGAACTCCTCAAAATCGACTAACGAATTTTTACCGAAAAACATTTCATCACCAACAAAAAATGTTGGCGAACCAAAATTACCACGTTCTACTGATGCGGTAGTGTTTTCAATCAGTTTGGCTTTCACCTCAGCATCCTTAGATTTCTCCATTAACTTTTCACCATCGAGACCCGCGTCTTTCAACACCGACAAAATAATATCAGCTTCATCCATCTTTTTTGGCTCAACCCACATACTGTGATAAATCGCATTGATATACGCTTCGGAAACACCCTCAAGTTGTGCAGCCACGGCAGCACGCATTACCTGCAACGTATTGACAGGAAAAAACGGGTTCATTTGGAATTGGCTAATACTGTGCTTCTTCACGAAACGTGCAGTTTCGAGACTGGAGTATTCAGCCTTATTTTTTATTCCCTGCATTGAAACCATAGGAGATACATTATTAGTCGCCTTGAAAACACCCCCAAGCAATACCGGAATATAATCAATTTTCACGCCAGTCCGCGCCGCTATCTCAGGTATGACGCAATGACTCAAATAGGCATTAGGGCTGCCAAAATCAAAATGAAATTCATAGGTGTTCATATAACATCTCCTTATTAGATTTTTTAAACAATAATCAGGGTATTTAGGGACCGCTCGAGAAACCAAAACATAGCCATGATTCCAATACCGTATGCGGGTAAATTTTCTAGCAGTGAATGTTTTCCAACATGAATATAACGAGTAACAAACAACAACACTAACATACCAAAAACAATCAGCAACTGACCGACTTCTACACCAACATTAAACAGTAACAAAGCTAAGACTGCTGCGTCTTGCGGCAAACCGATTTCTGTCAGTGCTCCGGCAAAACCAAATCCATGTAATAAGCCAAAAACAAAAGTAATTGCCCAGGGGTATCGCATCATAATACTTGAATCGTTTTTAACATCGGCTAAAACATGGCCACTGCGCTGCCCAACATTGAGCAATTCGACAGCCAAAAACACAATACTTAAGGCGATAACTGCTTCGATCGATGCCTGCGATAGCTGGACCACTCCAAAGGTTGCCAGAGCCAGAGTCAAGCTGTGAGCGATAGTAAATGAAGTCACCACTTTGACGATATTCATCGGTGTACGCACAAGTAGAACCAGACCAATAACAAAAAGAATATGATCAAAACCCAGCAGCAAGTGTTCTATACCCATCCAAAAATAGCTCGAACTGTCAGGCCCAGCTCCGCGATCGACTGTCAGCGATGAATTCCCGGGCTTAAGAATTGTGGTTTGCGACTGGCCGGATAGAAAAGTGATTTCGACAAACACATCAGCCAAGTTGCTATCCAAACCGCTGATGGAAATCGTCTGGCCTTGCAATCCTCCGACTCCACAATTCATGTGCCAGCGCTTTACCAGCGCCAGCCCCGTGTTTTCACCAAGGCTGCGACTAACCTCCTGGCATAAGGAGGGAAACACCGGCTCGATGGGAACTGGAAGACCTTGTCTCAATGGCTGCTTCCAAACCATCGAATACTCGGCGTTGTCATTTAGTTCGGTAATTTTCAGGTAGGCGGGTCGAATTTCATGAGCATCAATTCTAACGGAACAGAATATGCTGACAATAACCAACAGTCCATATAGAAAAATTCGTCTCATTCAGCACTCTCACCGGCTGAAAAATCGGGCTTTGAATCAACCTCGATATGATACTGATTTCGAACCGATTGATAATAATCGGCATTAGCTTGCTGGCGCTTATCATCAACATAATCAGCTAATACTTGTGGGCGAATATTCACTAATAACGGCGTGGTTGACGGGATTCGCGCCAGTAACTTTACCGCATGCCAGCCATAAGCCGAGCGAACAGGCGCCACCCATGTACCTATTGCCTCATCGGCAATACCGGCCAGTCGCCTCGCAAATACTGCACCAAACAATTCTGCAACCTGAATATGCTCTCTTGCGGCATATTCCCGCTGCAACATGAATGCATCTCCCTGCTGACGCCAGCTCGATGGGGTAACTGCTGATGCATTCAGTGACGCTGCAATGTCATTGGCTGCTGATTCAGCATCGCCGCTCCCCTTCGGCTTATGACGGTAGTATATGTGACGAAAAGAAAGTTTTTCCGGAATTTTGTACCGTTGTTTGTTGTCCGTGTAAAAAGTACTCAGCACCACTTCAGAGGGGTCAGCAATTTCGACCATCGATTCGGATAGAAATAAATATTTTTGCACCATTCTGCGACGAATAATAATATCCTCTTCGCCAAGATTCAGCTTCTTTGCCTCACGATACAGTATTTCTTCTCTAACATGCTGATCGATTATCGAATCCAACTGATCATCGGTAGGTTGCTTGGAATACTGGGTTGACCACTGCCCGTGAAGCCGGGCGATATCCATTGCCGATACAGTGATGTTTTTGTCACTACCATCGCCATCGGTCATCATCGAAAACACGGTAAAAACCAAGCTGCCTAATATGAGAAACTGAATGAACGGGTCACGAAAGAATTTTAATGACGTATTGAGCATAAGCTATTGCTGACTTTCAGATTGAAAATTTGGGTATCCAATGATACTCGATAGAGGTCAGTTCTGTCTCTAGTGACACTGTTTACAGGCAAGTTGTTTTTCAGAAAATTTGAATCCATTTAGCTAGTCCCGTACTCTTTATCTTTCTCAACGAGTAAGCCTGCATCACCATAAAAAATGGCACTGACAGACGAGCGATAATTACCATGACTACAATCTATCAAGTAATACAACACATATGTCTTAGTATGGAGAACACTGAAGAGGTCATATCTCATTCTTTCCCCACCTTTAAAACTGCGGGCAAAGTTTTTGCCAGCTTTTCTCTCAATCACCACGGTGATGACAAGGTAGCGCTTCAGCTTAATATCGGTACAGATATGCAGAAAATGCTGGTTGATTCCGCACCAAACATTTTCTATATCCCACCCTATACCGGCCCCAAGGGATGGGTTGGAATAGAACTGAACAAAGGCCTCGCCTGGAACAGAGTAGCCGAGCTCACTGTTGAAGCCTACCAGCGAGTAGCACCTGCCAATCTCGCCCGCAACACCAAAGTCATTGAGCTCACGACGCCTCCCGACGAAATGACGCCAGAACAAATCAACCCTCTAAAAACCAAAAAAAATAGTGCCATCATCAATCGATTGAGCAGCATGTGCACGAGGCTGCCTGAAGTTTCTCAAGACAGTCAATTCGGCAACCCCTGTTTTCGCGCCGGGAAAAAATCGTTCTGTTGTCTCTATCTTCGTGACCATAAACCGCAATTGCAAGTATGGGTAGGAAGTGACCGCCAACCTGCCCTGATATCATTTGATCAACGCTTTAGCATCCCTGCGTACACGGGTCACAACGGTTGGATAGACCTGGACCTTAGCGATCAGCAAAACTGGCAGGAAATAGAAGACTTATTGCTAATCAGCTACAAACACTTCGCGATCAAGCGGATGATAAACGCACTTCCCCTTTTACATTAAGCGAACGCTCTCTGGAAACACTTTGCGACGGGGAAATGCACCTTGTCATCCCTCACGGCTCGGGTTATCGTTGCCCGCACAATAATTAACAAGGCGTTCGATACGCCATAATTTATCCGGCAACTATACACTCGGCAACTATAAGAACAACGGAGCCAGGAACAGTTGTTGTCGTTTCAGATCATACCGATGCTTTTTCCGGAATCATAAACTATGAACACCAAGAACTACGCGCTGTTAAGCACCATGATGTTTCTGCAGTTTTTTATCTGGGGGGCCTGGTTTGTCACTCTGGGAACCTATTTATCAACCGCAGGCTTTAGTGGTACTGAAATAGGCTCGGCGTTTTTAATGAACAATATCGGCGCCATCATATCGCCATTTTTTATCGGTTTAATAGCCGATCGTTTTTTTGCCGCTGAAAAAATTATGGGAGTACTGCACATCGCCGGCGGCCTTGTTCTCTACTACGTATCTGACCTAACTACTGCAGGATCAATCATTTTTGGCCTGCTAATCTACAACGCTTGCTATATGCCAACTCTGGCGTTGGCCAACACCATTTCATTTAACCAGATGGAGTCGCCCGACGCACAATTTCCGAAAGTCAGAATCTGGGGAACAATCGGCTGGATCGTTGCAGGACTGGTCATATCTTATGGGCTGTCTGCCAGTTACGACAATGTAGAAACAACAGCCATTCCTATGAAAATGGCGGCGATTGCCTCCTTGTTTATGGGCCTATTCAGCTTTGTCTTACCCAGTACCCCCGCCCAAAACACCGAAAGAAAAACCACCATTGGTGACATTCTCGGACTAGACGCCCTGAGCTTGCTGAAAGACCGTTCATTCGCTATTTTTGCTCTCTGCTCATTACTGATATCGATACCATTAGCGTTTTATTATGCTTTTGCCAATCTCTATTTTAACGAACTGGGTATGGAAAATGTCGCCGGAAAAATGACCTTTGGGCAAATGTCAGAAGCTGGATTTATGGCACTGATGCCGTTCTTTTTCCGTAGGCTTGGCGTTAAGTGGATGTTATTAGTTGGTATGTTGGCATGGGTTGTTCGCTATGCACTTTTTGCCACCGGTGATATGCAAACCGGGGCATGGATGCTTTATGTTGGCATAGTGTTACACGGCATTTGTTACGACTTTTTCTTTGTTACTGGCCAAATTTACGTTGATAGAAAGGCTGACAAATCGATCCGCGCCAGCGCTCAAGGTTTTATTTCTCTCATCACATATGGCGTAGGTCTAGCGATTGGATCTAGTCTTTCTGGAATCATTGTCGACAACTTCACTCAAGACGGCGTAAGAGATTGGACCGGAATCTGGATGACACCCTGTCTATTTGCTATATGTGTAGCCGTTTTATTTGCACTGCTATTTAATGAAAAAGAAGATTCCACCGCTGATCCATTACAACCGGCAACAAACTGACAGCTGCCTTATTAATCATTGAGAGTCATATTATGAGACGATTATTCCCGCTACTCTTGATTCTCTTTACGGGGTCAGCCATCAGCCAAATAAAAGACCCTAAAGCAACGGAGGTGTGGGAGCCTGTGCCGGAAAAAATATCCACCGGAGAAATCGGTTCAGCCCCATCAGACGCTATCATCTTATTCAATGGCAGCAACCTCGACCAGTGGAAGGGCAAGCAAAAAGACTCTGACGCCGCCTGGAAAGTCGAAAACGGCTATATGGAGGTTGTAAGGGGCAGCGGTGCTATTCAAACCCGGGAGAAATTTGGTGATATACAACTGCATATAGAATGGAGTTCCCCCACCGAAATAGTCAGCGAGGGTCAGGGACGAGGGAATTCGGGCATCTTTTTGCAACAACGCTATGAGCTGCAGGTACTCGACAGTTATGACAATTCAACCTATGCCAACGGTCAGGCCGGGGCAATCTACAAACAGACAATACCGTTAGTTAATGCCACCGTAGCGCCGGGACAATGGAATATTTACGACATAATCTATCGCGCACCGGTTTTTAACGGAGACGGTATTAAAGTGCGCTCTGCCTACATTACGGTTCTTCATAACGGTGTTCTGATTCAGAATCACACCGAGATAAGCGGTACTACTGAGTATATTGGACTACCCACGAACAAAGCCCACGGCAAAGACTCCATTGAACTGCAAGACCATTTCAACCCAGTACGCTATAGAAACATCTGGGTTCGGCCATTGTAAAATGAAAGAACATGGAAATGTTAACCGTACAACACCAAAGTTGAACCTTACTTTTTCGTACCAATAATACGTCGCGTTAATACAAGAGGGGTTAGTCATGAATTCTCCAGCAGGTGCGGATCCAGCAACACTTTACGATGCCATCGTTATTGGCACGGGTATATCGGGAGGTTGGGCAGCAAAAGAACTGTGCGAGCAAGGTCTCAAAACCCTGGTATTGGAGCGCGGGCCAATGGTTAAACATATTGAAGACTACCCCACCACTACAAAACAATATTGGGATTTGGAATTACGCGGTAAAAATACGCCAGCAGACAATGCTCGCCAATTTAAGCAGGCACGCACCGGTTACGTTACTAACCCAATGGTCAAACACTGGTTTGTAGACGATGTTAAACACCCCTACCAGGAAACCAAACGCTTTGACTGGATTCGTGGTTATCACGTTGGCGGACGATCACTTACCTGGGGACGACAATCATATCGCTGGGGCGACATTGACTTTGAGGCTAACAAAAATGATGGCCACGGAGTTGATTGGCCGATTCGCTATGACGATATTTCACCATGGTATGACAAAGTAGAAGAGTACATAGGTGTCAGCGGGGAAATGTTAGGATTGCCACAGTTACCCGATGGCAAATTTTGCCCACCGATGGACTTAAATTGTGTCGAAAAAGAATTACAACAATCCCTCGCGGAAAAATTTGATGACCGCCTACTAACAATCGGCAGAACTGCCAACATCACCGGCGAAAACGATCGCCCAGGGAGATCACCCTGTCAATTCAGGAACCGCTGCATGACAGGCTGTCCCTATGGCGGCTATTTCAGCAGTAATTCATCAACACTCCCTGCCGCGGAACACACCGGCAATATGACCATGCGCATCAACTCTATTGCCCATGAAATAATATATGACGATGAAAAAGGTATTGCCACCGGTGTAAAAGTCATCGATGCCGAAACCAAGCAGTCTTTTGTATTCAAGGCAAAAATTATCTTCTGTTGTGCCTCTACTATCCCGACATCAAGCATATTGATGCAATCAAAATCAAAACGCTTTCCCAACGGCCTGGGGAATGACAGCGGTGAGCTCGGCCACAATATAATGGATCACCATTTTCGCATCGGTGCTGCGGGAACCTTCGACGGACACAATGACAAATACTATCGAGGGCGGCGGCCAAACGGCATTTATATCCCCCGCTTTAGAAATCTCGATGACAGTACCCGACAAAAGAATTTTGTCCGCGGCTATGGCTATCAAGGTGGCGCCAGTAGAACAAACTGGAGTCGGGCAATTCCCGAAATGAGCTATGGTGAAGAATTAAAGCAAGAACTTATCAAGCCTGGACCCTGGCGCATCGGCTTGACAGCATTCGGAGAAATGCTGCCTTATCATGACAATAAGGTTACTCTGGATTACGACAAACTCGACGAGTGGGGGCTTCCTACCGTCAACTTTGACGTCGAATACAAAAGTAATGAAAAGGAAATGCGCAAAGACATGCAGGCCCAAGCGATTGAGATGCTGGAAGCCGCGGGATTTACCGATGTACAGGGCTATGATTATGGCAGTCATCCCGGACTGGGAATTCACGAGATGGGAACCGCCCGGATGGGGCGAGACCCTAAGACATCAGTACTCAATGAACACAACCAACTCCATACGGTACCGAACGTCTATGTCACAGATGGCGCTTGCATGACTTCAGCCGCCTGCCAAAACCCCTCGCTAACCTATATGGCATTAACTGCCCGAGCCGCCAATCACGCGGTCAATCAGTTGAAGAAACGACCGGCAGCGCCAGCCAATATCGAAATCACTGACATCACAAACGATAACAAGGTGACAACTCATGGATAGGCGAACAGCAATAAAGACGTTGTCTGTCACTCTGGGAGCAGCAGCTACTGCACCCACACTGTTTGCCCTGCTCAGCTCATCAACAGCCGATGCGACAACATGGCAAGCAAGAGCACTCTCTTCCGAGCAGCAATATGTCATCACTTATTTAGTCGACGTTCTTATACCAAATTCGGACATACCGGGAGCACTGGCGGTAAATGTTCCTCAATTTATCGACAAGGTTTACGACCAAGTACTGAGCGCGGCAGAGCAGCAGTATTTTCAGGACGGTGCCATTTATTTTTCAAAAAAGTTTACTGATACTTTTCACCATTCCGCTATCACAGGATCTGATGCTGAATTTCAGCAATTGATTAAACATTATTTTGATATACCAAAAGCTCAACAGAGTATTATTTTTGCTGAGCAAAGCCTCTCTTTATCCGAAATCGATTCCGATAATAAAGAGCGATACCTGATTTATCATTTCTTGCTATTTGTGCGAAGCAATACCTTGTTTGGGTATTTCACTTCTGAAAAGATTGGCAGAGACGTATTAAATTTTGATCCCGTGCCTGGCGTTTATGAAGGTTGTGTACCACTTTCAGATATTGGCAATGCCTGGACCAACTAATTAGTAACCAACAACCATAGAGACTCAATTATGGAAAGACTGCAGAATAAAGTGGCAATAATAACTGGCGGGTCCGGTGGAATTGGCAAGGCAGCTGCGGCCAAATTTCTTGCCGAAGGCGCAAAAGTTATGCTGGTCGACATCGATGAAAGCGCATTACAAAATGCAGCTAAAGAACTAGGGGGGGATGTCGCCACCTGTGCTGCCGATGTTACCAAAAATTCTGATAATGTGCGTTTTGTTAATACAACAGTCCAACAATTTGGCCGAGTTGATATATTTTTGGCGAACGCAGGTATCGAAGGACAAGTGGCGCCTATTACTGATTACGACGAGGATGTTTTTGATCAAGTGATCGCGGTGAATGTTAAAGGCGTCTGGCTGGGTATTAAACATGTATTTCCCGTCATGCAAAAAAATGGCGGCGGTAGTATTGTCATAACCTCATCGACTGAAGGCGTTCGTGGTGGTATTGGTATTTCAGCCTACACAACCAGCAAGCACGCGGTCATTGGATTAATGAGAGGCATTGCCAAAGAAGGTGCACCAGCCAATATCCGTGTCAACACCGTCAACCCCTGCCCTGTCGAAACGAGGATGATGCGCAGCCTGGAAAACGGCATTAGTCCGGGTGACAGCAAAGGTGCGCATGACAGGATTGCTGAATCAATTCCATTACAACGTTATGGCGAACCGGAAGATGTTGCCAATATCATGCTGTTTTTGGCATCCGACGAAAGTGCTTTTATTACCGGCAGTGTCTATATGGCCGACGGTGGCAGTACCGCCTGACGTGTATATCAGCAATGCGACAACGACCGAATACGACTAACCTTTTGATACGAGATTACTGACTATGACAATGACATTTTACGATTTTTTCAGAGCACCCAGCCCGCGGCGTGCACGCATTTTGCTGGCAGAAAAAGGCGTTGATGTGGAGACCGTTTCCGTGGACATGACCAAAGCCGAACAAATGGGTGATACATTCCGAGCCATTAACCCCTCCTGTACTGTTCCCGTACTGAAACTGGATGACGGCACCGTGCTTACAGAAAATACCGGAATAGCAGCTTACCTGGAAGCCCAGTTCCCCAATCCACCCATGTTGGGCGTAACACCGGTAGAGAAAGGTCTGGTTGCAAATTGGACGACAAAAATCGAAATCGAAGGATTCACGGCCGCGGCTGAAACGCTGCGAAACTCATCGCCGGGCATGAAAGACAGAGCAATCACCGGGCCCGTCAACCACCAGCAAATTCCGGAGCTGGCTGAACGCGGACGCGCCCGCCTGAATACCTTCGTCGACATGCTTGATGCAAGACTGGAAGGTCGCGAGTTTATCGCCATCGACACATTCTCAAACGCTGACATTACCGCCGCCGTGGTAATAGACTTTGCGGCGCGGGTAAAAGTCGTACCCCAGGAACATCATAAAAACCTCATTCGCTGGCGCGAGTCTTTAAACAGTCGACCCAGTATGTCGCTGTAAACGGTATCAGCTATACCGCCGCAGGCGAAGCGCTCGCTCTGCGGCGGTGTCACCCAAATTATGGCGAACTTTCCTGCTATGAACAGACGACATCTCATTACTGTTTTTTGTTGTGTCCTGGCAACAACATCTACCGTCAGAGCTGAAACATCCGTAGGTGATACATTCACCAAAGCAACTACGGCAGACGGCAGTTACATAAGCTGGCGAGAACATATCATCGATGATTCTGCAATCGCAGGCTTTGCCCTCAGCGGCAGTGACGGTTTGGTGATGGGAGATATTGACCAGGATGGCTTCGAAGATATTGTGTCAGTACACGAGTCAGATACAAATTACGACTCGGCTAGCCACGACCCCGATTTTGTACCCCCACCTGAAGGCCATGTGCGGATAGCTTTTGGTTCTGCGGACCCTGACCGCTGGACCACTATAACCATTGCCGAAGGCACTGACGCACCAGCACCTGAAGATGCAGCAATAGCCGACGTCAATGGTGACGGTTTTCCTGACGTGATGGTCGCGGCAGAACTATCTCACCTCATCTACTTACAAAATCCTGGCAAGCAAGCGCGGACAACTGAATGGCCGCGGTTAATTTTACCGATGACTAAAGATAAAGGGTCGTACATTCGGGTATTTTTTGCCGATCTTGATGACGACGGCACCCCCGAAGTTATTGCGGCCAACAAGGGCGCACAACGTCCCGGCCCAAAAGATTATGCGATATCTACCCCGGTTTCTATTTATCGCGTTAGTGGCGACCCGCTATCTGGAGACAGCTGGCAAGAAACGAATATTGGTTATTACAGCGTACCGCAAAATTCTGAGCCAATAGATATCGACAGTGATGGCGATTTGGATATCATCGTTGGAAGTCGCGGCGAACAGCGCATAGCCTACTTCGAAAATATCGGCGGCGACAAAATTCACTTACAAGAACACGCCATAGGTATTGTTGGCGCACTAGGCGCTGGATTTAATATGGTTTATGGTGATATCAACGGTGATGATCTACTGGATATCATTGGCCCCACCTCAAAAGGCCTGGGCTGGATAGCACAACCCCAACGGCAAGGCGATGCCTGGAATTTTCATCTGATAGGCACCATTAGTCCCGATCAACCGGTGGGGCTCGAAATCGCCGACATCAATAGCGATGGTCACAGTGATATTATTGTGGGTAGCTATAGTCACGGCGAACGGGATAACGATAACAATATTAACAAACACGGCGCCCTGGGGCGCATCGCCTGGTTTGAAAATCCTAACGACGTTACCCTCCCGTGGATTCGTCACGATATATCTCGTCGTAAACGCGGTATGTACGACAAGTTTATCGCCAGGGATCTGGATCAGGATGGCGACATCGATTTTCTGGGTACGCGTGGCAACAGCGCACCTTATGATGGTGTAATATGGCTGGAACAAATTCGCTCGGAAAAACCTCGAGCAGCTTTCGAAAGGGCTAGACCACTCGACAGCCCGGAAATGCCACTGGCCGATGACTAACGAATAACTAATAACCAGGGAGCACGTAATTGTGACTATCACCGAATCAAAAAAAACATCCGAAAACCTCTGGGAAGTGACGCGACTTGCAGGGGCATTAGGCGCCGAGGTACGAGGTATTAATTTGGCACAGGCCACGGATACCGATATCGCAGAAGTTAAGCGTCTGTTAAATCAGCATATGGTGTTATTTTTCCCTGAACAGTTTCTTAGTGTTGATGAGCATGTAGCGTTTGGCGCACATTTTGGCCCGCTGGAAGGGCACCCTAACCTTACTAACGCCGATAGCCATCCCAAGTTGTTTGAACTGCGAGCAAGTCAGGGCGGTGTTGCCGATGAGTGGCACACGGACATTACATTTCAGGAACAACCCGCACTGATGTCAATCCTTAAAATGGTAAAGTGCCCTGAAAGCGGAGGTGACACCATGTGGACAAATTTGTGCGATGCATTTGATGCGCTGTCACCACCAATGCAGGAAATGTGCATGGGACTATCGGCGCTGCATGACGCTCACCCTCACGACCGCGCAGATAAAATGGCTATCCATCCGGTGGTGCGAATTCACCCGGAAACCGGCCGTAAAGCTCTCTACGTAAACGAACATTTCACCCGCCGAATTGTTGAAATGAGCGCTGTTGAAAGCGAGACGCTGCTGCGGTTTTTAACCCGCTGGGTACAAAGCCCCCGCTTTACTGTTCGCTATCACTGGACTGAAGGCACCATCGGTATGTGGGACAATCGGTGCACTCAGCATTATGTGCTCAATGATTTTTCTGAAGAGCGTATCATTCAGCGGGTCACGGTAATGGGTGATCGGCCGGAGGGTCCCGGTCCTAATTGGGAACCCTGGACCAACAAAGCGACAATATCAGCAATGAGTCGTCACGACAGGCAGCTGGGCCGCTTTTTAAGCAACCGTTCTAAAGCCTGAAAAAATGCTCGAGGAGGCAGAAGTTCTATCGCTGAGCTTCTCGCCACATCAGCCACATCGACGGACCACCTTCTGCCGGGCTAATCTCTTCAGCCACTTTGAAGCCATATCGCCGGTAAAATGGAATATTCCTCTCTTTGCTACTTTCCAGATAAGCAGGCATTGAGTCTGCATCCACTCGCTGCGGACTCGCTTCCATCAAACGACCGCCAACGCCTTTGCCCTGACGGCTTTGAATTGCGCCAATAGCATGCAAATAGTAGTGGGGTTCATGGGGATGATGTTTATCAACGCAGCGGGACCTTACTTCGGCCATGATTTTAATCCTCTTTTTGTATGAATAATTGCAGTACACACACTGCAACTTTCACCCAATAATTTCGCGATGGTTGATACTTTACCATTATGCTCGAAGTAAGCCACAAAACAGGTTAAATTTAACCTCTGTGAAAATCTAACTGGAGTGTCAATGGAACACACCCAAGCGTTCGTGGTTTCAGATATAAACGAGAATCACCAAGTACTGCGAGATCGATTTCAGGAACTGGGCTATTTGTACCTCAAGAAATACGTCAGTACCGAAGATTGTGAGAATATGCTTACCTCGTTTTTAGACGTGCTGAAGCCCTATGTTGTGCAGGACAGCAATAGCCGGTTACCAACCCTTTGTGGCGAGCCCTTCTGCGAAACCGACCCACTATGGGATGAGATTTATCCGAAGATGCAATCACTGGAACAATTCCACAGTTTTTTTCATCAACAACATATTATCAACTTAATGAAAACAGTGGTCGACGATGACGTTTTTGTATACCCGATAAAAATGGCTCGTATCTCAACACCGAAAAAAATTGGTCATGAAACACCTCCTCATCAGGATGCCTACTCCCATCACGCAGGCCCGACCATGGCAGGAATCTGGATTGCACTACAGGATATATCGGAGCCAATGGGACGCGTTAAAGTTTTGCCTCGATCCCATAAAAAGGGAGTCAGACCGGTTTTTTCAACCCAGGGAGTTGGCGGTATTCAATGCGAAATTTACCCGGATGAAACAACCTGGCATGTCTCCGATTACGAACAGGGCGATGTATTGATATTCCATTCTTGCTGTGTGCATAAAGCTGAGCCGAATAGGACTAAAAACATTGTTCGCATGAGTATCGATACCCGCTTTTGCGATTATGGCGCACCAGTATTCTCTACCAACCTTGAACCACATCATGGCTGGAGGATCGATGAACTCAACTGGGAAACTATTTATAACAACTGGCAATCCAAACAATATCAATACTATTGGCAAGACTACCCAAACTTGTTCTAACCAAACCCCCATATAAAGCAAGGATATAACGCCAATCATTAACTGCATTTAACAGGATTATCGTGAGGTGTTGTGTTTATACTTCGAGTCAATAGAATATATTTTCACCAGCCAACAACATCAATAATAAATGCAGAATTAAACCTGCCAAGGATGAGTGTATGTATGACGTAGTGATTAGTGGCGGCACCGTATTTGACGGTTCTGGCACCCCGGGAAAACAAGCCGATATTGCCATTACAGGGAAGAAAATTGCCGGTATAGGCGACTTTTCTGCGGCAGAAAGCCACCAACGAATAGATGCTAGCGGCTGTATTGTTACACCCGGCTGGGTCGATGTGCACACCCACTACGATGGCCAGGCGACCTGGGATCCTATTCTGGCACCGAGCAGCTGGCACGGTGTTACCACCGCGGTTATGGGTAATTGCGGTGTCGGGTTTGCCCCAGTGCGCCCCGGTAAAGAACAGTTCCTGATCGAATTAATGGAAGGGGTTGAAGACATTCCCGGCTCAGCACTTGCCGAAGGGATGAATTGGAACTGGGAAACTTTTTCAGAGTATCTCGATACACTGGAATCAATGCCGAGAACCATTGATATCGCAACGCAAGTACCACACGCAGCGGTACGCAATTATGTCATGGGAGACCGCTGTAATACTGACGCTCAGCCCACCGCAGATGAATTGCAACAAATGGCAACAATTGTCAGGGACGGCATGGAAGCTGGGGCACTGGGATTCTCTACGTCTCGCACGCTTTTGCACAAGGACAAACACGGTATTGAAATGCCAGGAACCTTTGCCCCCACCGAAGAAATGCGGGCCTTAGGTGGGGCGCTTAAAGGTTTGGACCACGGGGTATTTGAACTCGTTTCTGATCACCTCGGTGAAGAAAGTGAATGGGAATGGCTCTGCGAAGTTGGAAAAGAGACCGGGCGACCCATTACTGTAGTCTGGACATCGGCTGAGGCCTTTAAAGGCAACCAGTTCATCGCATTGGCAGAAGACGCCGAGGCAAAAGGCATTAAGGTCATGCCGCAAATAGCGGGAAGACCGACCGGTGTATTGCACGGCTTGCAGTCCAGCTTTCATATTTTTGTCGGCCACCCCACTTATATTGAGTCTATCGCTCCACTGCCCCTTGAAGAGCAGATTATCAAGTTGGCAGAACCCGACATAAAGGCACAACTTTTGTCGGAAACAAGCATGTTAGAAATCTCACCCTTTGGGGTTAGCTGGAGAAACTTACTGCAATATGTTTTTCCACTGGGGGAAAAGCCTGACTACGAACCTCCAAAAGAGCATAGTATTGCCGGGATTGCAGCAACCGAGGGGCGAGACTCTTTTGACGTTATGTATGACTTGTTAATCGCTGACGGCGGCAAAGAGCTTTTCTACCAACCACTCAACGCCTACGAAAACTATGATTTTAGTTTTTTCGAATCTGTGCTTTCACACCCTGGCGTTATGTTTGGACTGTCTGATGGCGGCGCCCACTGTGGACTTATCGCCGATGCTGGTATGCCCTCATTCATTTTGACACATTGGTGCAGAGACCGGAAAAGGGGCTCTCAACTACCACTGGAATTAATGATTAAGAAACTCAGTCATGACACCGCAACGGCATACGGTATGTCGGACCGAGGGCTACTGGCAGAAGGGTATATGGCCGATGTTAACGTTATTGATTTTGACAAGCTGCAGCTGCAACGCCCCACTGCCGAGTATGACTTACCTGCTGGCGGGCGACGACTGGTACAACGGGTTGACGGCTATCGTTACACGCTAAAGTCCGGTGTCACAACCTTTGTCGATGGCGAACATACTGGCGCACTGCCAGGTACGCTGGTACGGGGCGGAAAAGCCGCATAACCGCGACTATAATTTCTAATAGTCAGAAACAAAAAAAGCAGGCCAATGGCCTGCTTTTTTACATACAAATACTACCCCCTGATAGGGGAGCAGTTAAGTATTAATAGTTACCTTAGATGGCAACGATGTTTTCAGCTTGTGGGCCTTTTTGGCCAGCTGTAACAGTGAACTCTACACGTTGGCCTTCGGCCAAAGTTTTAAAACCTGAGCTTACGATAGCGCTGAAGTGAGCGAAAACGTCTGGGCCTGATTCTTGCTCGATAAAGCCAAAACCTTTAGATTCGTTGAACCATTTAACTGTGCCAGTAACTGTAGACATAATAATATCCTGATATTTAATTTAAGTGTGCCGTTAGGCTTGGGTAGCGGAAAAATAGACTAACTTAGAAACCAAATGTCGAGGAATTACGAATAAAACAGCGAACTGGTGCGTATTGAAAAGACTTTCTTTCTAGCTGAGGTGAAACATATAGGTTAAAGGCGCCAAAGTCAAATTGTTTCGCCGGGGCTTTTGGTTAAGCCAGCTCATTTAATGACAAACGAGAACGAGTCGACTCTATTTATCCCTGTCAAAATCGTACCAATATCCGGTCTTCATTAGATACCCGCACTCATTGTCACTGAACAAAAAATTTAAAACCGCTAGCGCCGTTAATATTTATTGCCGGGTTTGCAGCTCGGCATAGGCCGCCTGTTTTTGTCGGGCGGTATTCCCTTTGCCATCAGGTGCCCAACCGGGAGGCATTGCGCAATACAAAATCTTATTGAGAAATCCATTGGCATTACGAACATCTCTAAACAATTCGATCCAGCCATGAAAACTCGCTTTTATCGGATTAAAGGTATTAATCTGTTCGGGGATACCAAAAACAGGGGATTCCACTTCAGCTTCAAAAGTACCAAAAAGTCGATCCCAAAAAATAAAAGTTCCGCCATAATTCTTATCAAGATATTGAACATTGCAGGCATGATGGACGCGATGGTGTGACGGAGTTGAAAAGACCCACTCAAAGAGCGGCGGCAGCTTGTTAATTTTCTTGGTATGCACCCAGAACATATAAATTAGATTCAGCTCTAACGCCGCTAAAACCATAAAGGGATCAAATCCCACCAACACCAGCGGACTGTAGAAGAAAGCTTCCATAAATGGCTCAGCAAAAGATTGTCGCAGTGCAGTGCCACCCATATTAAATTCCTGGCTGGAATGATGGTTCACATGCGCCGCCCAGGCAAAACGTATTTCGTGAATAAAACGGTGGAGCCAGTAAAAAAAGAAATCAACAGCAATAAAGGCGACGATAAAAACCAGCCAACTTGTACCTATATCAAAAACAGCGTACTCATGTGCCAACATAAGAAGAAACAGGGTTGTTCCTTTCATCAGCAATTTGGTGACTGTGTAAAATCCTCCCATAGTTAAACTGCAAAGGGTATCTTTGAGTTTATAACTACCCGCCTTGCTATACAGATCAACCGAAAGCTCAATAATAATCAAACCGACATAAATAAATACTGATACTGCAGTGATTTGTATTCCAATTTCTTGCCACATATCAACCTCTTATTATTATCTTTTTATTTGTTGACTACTTTTTATCATATGCAGGTCGCGATGGTGCTTGACCAACCGGCATAATTTCCATTCTGTTAATATTCACATGTTTGGGTTGTTCTAAAACCCAAGTCACACTACTGGCAATATCAATAGGCTGCAAGGCATCAATCCCCTCATAGACTTTATCAGCTTTTTCCTTATCACCTTTAAATCGTACCAGCGAAAACTCACTCTGCCCAACCATACCAGGCTCTATGCTGCTGACCCGAACCGGCGTCCCCAACAAATCAGCTTTCAGGTTTAAAGTGAACTGCTCAACAAAAGCTTTAGTCGCACCGTATACATTCCCCCCCTGATAAGGGTAAGTGCCAGCGATAGAACCAATATTAACAATGTGCCCACTGTGTCTCGATACCATTCCCGGCAATACTAATCGCGTAATATAGGCGAGCGCGACACAGTTCAGATTGATCATAGCCTCCCAATCATTCCAGTCAGCTTCCTGAGCCGCGTTTAAACCAAGAGCCAAGCCCGCATTATTAACCAGAATATCGATACTTGAAAATCTCTCTGGAAGTTGCTCCAACGCGGCAGACAACTTGCTTTTATCGGTGATATCACAAGCGATAACGTAACTTTCAGTGATATCTGAGAGCGCTTGCTGCAACTGTTTCAGTTGCTCTTGACGTCGAGCCACCAAAATTAGCTTAACGCCTTTTTGAGCTAACGATTCCGCAATTGCTCTCCCTATTCCAGTTGACGCACCAGTAATCAGGGCAACTTTATAATCCACGTTCACTATCCTTTTTCAATGTACACCAATGGAATATCGTAACCACACCGTAACAACTTCGCAATCAAGCTGCCGCGGGCAGTCCTTTTTTCAATGTGAAATAAGTTCACCCCAGACGCTTCCGTAGTCTGTACATATGCGTTCCGACTGTTAACATAGCTGTTTTTTTAAGGATATGATCATGGCATTTTATGAGCTCAGGCAATATAAAATTCTTCCTGGACAAATGGACAGATGGATTGCTTATATGGAACAAACTATTATTCCATTTCAGGTTGCACAAGGCATGGTCATTACCGGCAGCTTTCGGCATGAAAGCGATGACTCCGTTTATATATGGACCCGTCGCTTTGAAAATGAAGAACAGTGTAAAGAACTCTATGCCAGGGTGTATGAAAGCGATACATGGAAAAATGATATTGCACCATTGATTCTCGAAATGATGGATCGAAACGCTATTCAGGTGACCCGAATTGTACCCACCGCAAAAAGCGTCACTCAATAGCCGATCTCACACCGACAATAGTATGGTTACAAAAAATGTTCACAAATAGCACTCGCCACAATATCACTCATTGTGTGGCAATAGTTGAAGCTCAATCTTTCTAAACTGTATCGGATGACTTTCCGACTGCAGTGATATATACCCGCTCGACAACATAATATTACCGGAGGCTTTCTCTATAAGAGGTTTCGCCTCCTTATCACTTGAATCGAGCTGAGGGCGATGGTACTCCATTACTAATTCATCATTCACAAAGTGCTTGATACTGTCATTGCCCCTAACCTCCACCTCAACATTTACCCACTGATCGCCATGAAAAGTTTTTGACGTCGAATCAATACAGTGTCTGGTTTTGGTTTTCCCCTTCATTTCGATATGTGTTCCCGGCGAGCACATATTCGCGGTACTGCGAGACCAGGTACCTCCTCCCCCTAATAACTGAACCTCTATTGAAACCGGAAACTCCTGATCCTGTCCCATACTCGCAGGATCCTGACCGTGAATCATAATCCCGCTATTTCGAAATGCCCAGCCAGCGCCCCCCTTGGCCTGCTCGCCAACAAAACGGTATTGCATGCGGAAACGGTAGTGAGAATAGGGGGTTTTGTAGATCAGGTGACCAAACTTATCCTCAAATTTTTCGTAGCCCTCGTATGAAACTGTCAACAACCCGTCTTCTACACGAAACGTGTCTGACGGGTTCTCACCTAAAGGGTAATAGCGAATTTTAGTAACCCAGCCATCCAGGTCTTTACCATTAAACAGGCTCATCCACTGAGATTTTTCGTCAGCGACGCTGAATGAAGCAATACCAAATAAAAAAAACATCGCGATGAGTTTTACCGAAACAACATATTGAATCATTGAGCCATTCCTCTGCACTGTATTGTTGTTATTTTTTGTTGTGGCCATTCCAACGGAGCCATCTCTTTCCGCCAAAATTCCACGCTTTGTGCCGAACCAGACTTTTCCGTTATCATGGTAGCAGTTTGTCACTCTAAGAATAATGGAAAATACTGTGCATCTACTATCAAAATCAGCAATCATCTTTCTGGGCCTGCTATTAGGCGGCTTGTTACTGTCTTCATACTCCCACGCAACGCCACCTCTTCAGCCACCAAATATTGTTATTATATTTGCTGACGACATGGGTTACGGCGACATAGGAGCCTATGGCCATCCCACTATACGTTCGCCCAATCTGGACAAAATGGCCGCCGAAGGCATTAAATGGACCAATTTTTACGCGGCATCCAGTGTTTGCACACCTAGCCGTGCCGGCTTGTTAACCGGCCGGCTACCTGTTCGTAGCGGTATGGCACATGACAAAGTACGCGTACTTTTCCCCACGTCTACAGGCGGGCTGCCACAAACAGAAATTACCATTGCCAAAGCACTAAAAGCGAAAGACTACCGCACGGCCTTAGTCGGCAAATGGCATCTCGGTCATCTTCCCGGCTTCCAACCTTTGGATCACGGTTTTGACGAATATTTTGGCATTCCCTATAGCAATGACCACGATCTAAAAGAAGACCTTAGTTATATTCAAACCGTGACTCATGCAAAAGACGGAGATTTTAATGTTCCGCTAATGCGAAATCGCGACATCATCGAACGGCCGGCTGATCAAAACGTGATTACCAAGCGCTATACTCAGGAAGCCATCAGCTTTATTAAGAAAAACAGCAAACGCCCCTTCTTCCTCTACCTTGCTCATTCAATGCCTCATGTGCCGCTTTTTGCCTCTGACCAATTTCGAGGAATTAGTGACCGAGGACTTTACGGAGATGTCATCGAAGAAATAGACTGGAGCGTTGGCCAAGTATTGAATACCCTTTCAGAACAAGGACTTAGCGAGAATACGCTGGTGGTATTTACTTCAGATAACGGCCCCTGGCTGATAATGGGTGCTCACGGGGGATCTGCAGGCCTGCTCAAGGATGGCAAAGGCACCTCTTATGAAGGCGGCATGCGGGAACCCGCTATATTCTGGTGGCCGGAAACAATCAAACCTGCCGTTGCTCATAATACCGCATCAACACTGGACTTATTTCCCACTATTATGAGTATCGCAGGCATTGATATGCCTGCCGATCGCAGTTATGACGGTTATGATTTAAGCCCAACTATATTTGAAAGCAAAAACAGCGCGCGAGAAAATATTTTTTATTATCATGGCAGTAAAGTTTTTGCTGTTAGGCAGGGAAACTGGAAGGTTCATTTTAAGACTGTTGCGAATATTTATACCAAAGAGCAGTCAATCATCACTCATACTCCGCCGCAAGTATTCAATCTACTCGTCGATCCTTCCGAGCGATTTAATGTCGCGGCGGATAATCCCGCCGTTATCGAGTCCGCAACCAAACTCGTTGAACACCACCAGCGTTCAATTAAACCCGTTGAGAATCAACTAATAAAGATCAGCGCCCTTCCCACTATCAAATAGTGAAAAAAAGCGGTTATCGACGATCGATAACCGCTTTTTTTCGTCAGCAGCACAGCATCAGCAGTATCTATTCTCATACCCGTTCAAATACATGACACAGATCATAGCGATTCTATTGTGGCGATATATCCTAAGCGTAGAAAGTAACGCAATTAAAGGATAAAAAATGACTATAGAACACCATGATTTAGTACACGAATTTCCTCACCTCCGTGATCGCATCCATGAACTGAAAGTTAGCAACAACCATTTTCGCAGACTTTTTGACGAATATCATAAACTGACCAGCGGCATTGAGAATATGGAAGCAGAAATAAATCCTGTAGCCACTCACACCGAGGAAGAAGCCAAAATTCGTCGAGTGAACCTAAAAGACGAACTGTACAAGATGCTGTGCGCTTGATTATTGAATGATATGTTGGAGGAGTGAGTTACTATGAATTATCAGCTCGTGGAGGATAAGCTCAACAACAAGCTCGGAGAGCTTGAAGAGCGACTATCACATGTGAAACGTGATGTTAGTAAGAGCCATTCTACCGACTCCTCGGAACAAGCGCAGGAACGGGAAAATGATGAAGTTCTGGAAGAAATAGGTCGAGAAACCGACTTGGCCATTCGAGAAATTCGTTTAGCACTGGAAAGAATACACAATGGAACTTACGGCCAGTGCTCAGATTGTGGCGAAGCCATAAATCCAGCCCGGCTGGATGCAATTCCGGAAACTGTTCATTGTGTCTCATGTGCCAGTAAATAATAAAATAACCTCACCGAATTGCCATTACCCGCAAAAGATGTTCTAGTCTGTTCTGGGTAAACGTATTATCTTGGGAGGTTTTTTGTGTCCGAAGAACATAATCATTGGCATGAAAATGGTGTAAAAGTTATCAGCGGTGATCACTTGGACATCAACACAGCACAAACCCCGGGCATGAACCGGGCAGCGGCTATTAATCTGGCCACGGCAGGTGCCCAGAAGTTGTGGGCAGGGACTGTTCAAATCCACGCCGATGCCAAAACAGGCGCTCATCATCACGGCGATCTGGAAAGCATCATTTACATTATTAGTGGCAAAGCCCGTATGCGCTGGGGTGAAAAACTTGAATACGTAGCCGAGGCAGGGCCAGGCGATTTTATTTTCGTTCCGCCTTATGTACCTCATCAGGAAATTAATGCCAACGATGATGAACCATTAAATTGTGTGCTGGTGAGAAGCGGGCAGGATCCGGTTGTCGTCAATTTGGATATCCCGGTTATTGAAGAGCCAGATGGTTTACACTGGGTTGACCCTATACATCCCGCGCCGTAAACCGACCGACACTACTCCGGGTGGCTATAGACCCATAAATATTCCGCCAGCGTTTTTCCCCATTAGAAACTCAGTTCTTTTAAATACTGGATACTATTTTCAGCCGATTGTAATGAATTCGCTGGCATATCATGTTCGACATAATAGTGCTCAAATCCTGCTTTTTCGCGCTGTGCAAATATGCGGGGAAAGTCGATAGTGCCTGCGCCAACATCCACCATGGCGCCATCCTTATTCATATCTTTTACATGGCATTGCTTAAAGCGACCGGGATATTTATCAAAATAATAAAAAGGATCCTGACCGGCTCGATGTATCCAATATAAATCCAGTGTCATCTTCATTAATTCACTATCGATCTGTTTCAGCATCAGATCATAAGGCTTCATCCCACCCATTTCTTCAAATTCAAAATGATGGTTGTGATAGCCAAACTGCAACCCTCTCTGCTTGGCAGCCTCCCCCGCCTTGCTGAATAATTCGATATATGACTTATAGTCATCGATCGAGGTACGCTCATCAGGCGTCAGATAAGCCAGCACAACGTAGTCATGGCCAATCTCGGCGGCAGTATCCATTGTTTTTTCCAGTGTATCCCGAATATCGGTCAACTGAACATGGGTCGACGGTGAGCTAAGCCCAGCACCTGACAACATTGTCTTAAGCTCTGCTGGGCTATGACCGTAATAACCGGCAAATTCCACCTCTTTATATCCCATTGCAGCCAATGCGGCCAATGTATCAGGAACACTTTTCTCCATTAAATCCCGAACCGTATAAAGTTGAATACCGATACGTTCGAGATGCGCAGCCATCGCCACGGTAGGAATACTCAGCCCTGTAAATAAGCCAGCTCCGGTGACGACACCTGCCATGTTTAGAAAGCGTCGACGTGTTGCCTGTAGTTTATTCATTATTTCAACCCGTAATTATTCAGTTAAATATAACCATCTTTAAGTTGTTTCACTGCATAGTCGACAGCCCTGGCGGTCAATGCCATATAGGTCAGCGATGGATTCACACAAGACGAAGATGTCATACAGGCACCATCAGTAACAAACAGGTTGGGGACTTCATGAGCTTGATTCCATTTATTCAACACAGCTTCTGATGAATCATTGCCCATTCGCGCAGTACCCATTTCGTGAATAGCTTCACCAGGTACACTCTTGCCGGGATCGCCGGCGACAAATGCCAGTCCAGCAGCTTTTAACATCTTCTCTCCCTCTTTCACCATATCCAAGCGCATACGATCTTCGTTGGCACTAAACTCCGCGTCAAATTCAACCTGTGGAATACCAAAACGATCCAAGTGCGTCTCTGACAGTTTTAGCTGGTTGCTGGCACGCGGCAGCTGCTCTCCAAACCCTGCCAGATAGAAAAACCAGGAGCCGGGGGCTCGCATTGCATTTTTGAAATCAACGCCAAATCCACTGACCTGATTCGACATTGACCGCCAGTCAAACCGTGCGGCGCTACCCTGAAAGCCATAACCGCGAAGAAAGTCTGCATCTTCATCTTGACCATTCAGATTTCTGAAACGAGGTACATAAATACCGTTAGGTCGATTACCGCTGTAATACTTATCTGTGTAGCCAGGCATCAATCCAACCACATTAGTGCGATACGTGTGATCCATTAAATAGCGACCCAACGCACCGCTGCCATTAGCCAATCCATTGGGAAAGGTTTCAGAACGAGAATTTAATAATATCTGAGTACTGCCCACCGTTGATGCACAAAGGAAAACCAACTTTGAGGTATAGGTAGTCTTTTCGTTAGTATTAGCATCAATTACACGAACACCACTAACTCGTTTTTCCTGTGCATCGTAATCCAGGCTTTCGACGACACTATTAGACAATATCGTCAAATTGCCCGTTTTCTCAGCGGCTGGTAGCGTCGAACTATGACTACTGAAATACGCACCAACCGAACACCCGCGCTGACAGGGACCGCAATAATGACAAGCTCCCCTTCCGTTTTTAGCCTCCGTTTGCACCGCTACTCGGCCAATCGTCATGGTGCGATCGGAAAAATTGTCATCGATACCTTTTTTAACCGCCTTCTCCACCACATTCATCTCCATGGGTGGCTGAAATTCCCCATCAGGTAGTTGCGGTAAATTCAATTTCGCTCCTGAAACACCAACAAACTTTTCCACATAGGAGTACCAGGGTTCGATATCTTTATAGCGAATAGGCCAATCAATACCGTGGCCATCTTTTTTATTCGCTTCAAAATCTAGGTCGCTCCAACGATAAACCTGCCGAGCCCACAACAGCGACCGCCCACCCAATACATCCGCACGAAACCACTCAAACGGTTTTTTCTCATCACGTACATAGGGGTTTTGTTTGTCATTATTGAAAAAATGCCGTGTTGTTTCATCAAACGCGTAACTATTGCTTTGAACGGAGTACTCTTCTTTATAGAGTTCTCGTAAAGGCTTGCCACGATAAGGAATATCCCAGGGAGCCATATGTTCACCCTTATAGTCTTTACCATGTTCTATTGGCTTACCTCTTTCCAACACCAGAACTTTTAGGCCTTTTTCAGTTAACTCTTTGGCAGCCCATCCACCGGAAATACCTGAACCAACAACAATTGCATCAAATTGTGTATTTATATTCATTACAGACTCCTCAATAAGACCACTGGCGGCCGACGTCGGAAAAATTGAGATTACCATCATATTTCATCGGCATCGGGTTATAACGCAACTCCTGTTTTGCTCCTACTTCTGAGGTGTAATATCCCAATACTGTTAGCTCTTTAATTTTGGTGAAAAAGGGACTATCTTCATCAATAGTTCTACTTAAAGGTGATGATCGTTTAACGGGGTATTTTTTGCTTTCTTGCTCCGACCATTGCAGTGCGCTCACCTGCTCATCATTAGAACAATCATTGATTTTTTTGCCATAGGTTTTTTCGCAATATTCACTCAGCTCGTGCAGGCCTTCCAAAAACACATTGCGTTCCGTGTCGGTATACCAGTCGCTAACCATCACTTCGATAAAATCAGGAACCCCAGCTGCCATTGCCCCAGGTGTATCAGTCTCCGGAATTATCAGCTCCGCCAATATCTCTAACGTCTTGCGCCCACTGGCATCAAATAGCTGCCTACTCACCTTGCCCGAAGGACTAACACCCGCCATCACAGCGGCGCTTAGCGACTCGGATAGGACTCCACCTAACACAACCGCCGCCATCTTAAGAGTTTCTCTGCGGTTCATTATTATCTCTCTGTATCAGTAAATTTATTATTAGAGTGGTTAATTTAACCCACATCGCTATAAGCCGCCACAGCTAACAGCATCGGCACCAGTGATACAAAAAACAACTTGCATCAAAGATTTACTCAAAGTACTGTATATACATACAGCAATATAAATTGACCAAGCTATCCTTCATTATGCCATCAGTAGAACAACTTATTCAGGATTCACGACTGTGGCGCGGTAAACATTACCGCGACGAGCACAGCCAACCATCCAAAAACAGCATCAGTTCAGGTATAGCCCAGCTGGACCAACAGCTGCACTGGCGGGGCTGGCCACTACACAGCTCATCCGAATTATTATGTGAGCACTGGGGCATTGGCGAACTCAGCCTGTTGATGCCGCTGCTCAAGCAAGTCAGCCTCAAAGGAAGAATTGCATGGATTAACCCCCCATTTATTCCCTACCCCCCGGCGCTGTCGGCACAGGGTGTAATACCAGAACAATGTTTATTACTGTACCCATCAAAACCAGACCAGTGGTGGGCAGCAGAGCAGGCCCTGAACTCATCAGCCTTTGCCATTGTAATGACCTGGTTTACTCAACAAGCCAGCCACGCCACCCCCTATCGGCGCCTGCAAGCTGCCGCAGAGAAAGGTCACTGCCTGCACTTTAATTTTTGTCCCCTGCAGTCAAAACAACAATCTTCACCCGCCCGCCTGCGCATGCAACTATCAACATCAGTATCGCAACTGGCCATAGAAGTACTAAAACAACCAGGAGGCTGGGCTGGTCAACGGTTTGCCATCCCCAGACCAGAGTCATTACTGTTCAAACAACAGCCCGTACAACAGTGGCCGGTTTATCATTCCACCCGCCCCTCCTATCCAGTCATCAACGACAAAGTCAGTTGCAGCGCAATAACTGACCCTCCATACCCAGATAAGCTCCGTGAAGATCAACCCTTCATCCATCAAACCGATAGCAATTATCCGACGCAACCCCACTAAGGGGGCGGAGCGCGGAGTAGATAATGATGTGGTGGCTATGTATTCGTTTCCCTTCACTGATGCTAGATAGCCTCAGCCTCAGAGAAAGTACTGAAGCTACAGCCGTTATTGAGCGACAAGTTGTCTTGCAGGCCAACACAACTGCCATCGAACAAGGCATCCAACCTGGACATTCAATGGCTACAGCGCTCAGTTTATATCCAGAACTACACGCGGTAGAGCGCCAGACAAAAAGAGAAAAAGAATTGCTTGAGCATGTAGCTGTATGGGCCTATCGATTTTCACCTCAGGTCAGCATCGATACAGAACTCAGTGTCATTTTTTTGGAAATTCGTGGAAGCTTAAAATTGTTCCGAGGTTTTAACCGATTATTCAGCTATTTAAGCCAGGGCATAAAAAAACGTAACCTCCAATTTTATTGTGGCTTATCACACAATCCTGTCGCTTCTTATCTGATTAGTTATAGCGATAAAGAACCAGGGTATTATCGCCAGTCGCCAACAAAACTTGACAACAATAAAATTCAGCAGCAACTAAAATCATCACCTGTAACTCTTCTTCCCTGTTCAAAAAATGTAAAGAAAAACCTTAAATCCATGGGTCTAAACCATATTAGCGCCGTATTTTTACTACCTTCAACATCACTGGGAAAGCGATTTGGTCGAGATTTTTTCGAGCTAATAGCCTATTTAAAAAATGAAAAAAAAGAACATCGGCCACTTTTTTTTCCGCCAGAATATTTTCATAGCAGCTGCTACTTCACTCATGGCCTGAATAAC
This sequence comes from Oceanicoccus sp., assembly GCA_036963965.1. Taxonomy (GTDB): domain Bacteria; phylum Pseudomonadota; class Gammaproteobacteria; order Pseudomonadales; family Dasaniaceae; genus Oceanicoccus. The sequence goes on from JBALTE010000001.1 coordinate 108,577, forward strand.
AAACAACAATTAGACCCCTATATAACTCAACTATTAACTGAATTGAAAAATCATCTTCGCCTCCGACAACTTATCAACCGACAACTAAACTGGCAGTTGAATTATATTGATGGGGGTAGCGAGTCAATGTTATTAGATACATCTCTTCATGTATTTCAGCAACAGTCTCTATTTGACATAACCCTGCTAAAACTGGAACAACTGAAACTGCGCGCCAATATTGAATCACTCAGTTTATCGTGCAAGCGATTCGAGAAATCTGAAAACCACAATGACAATTTATTTCAACAACAGGACAACACATTTCTAACAGGAGGGGACAGTAAAAACGAACAATACAGTATCGTGATGGACAAACTACTCAGCCGATTGCAAAGTCAACATTGTATTCAGCTCAGCGCCCACAATGATCTCCTGCCAGAGAAAGCCTGGCGAGCCACTCAATACACTGATGTTAATACCAGCGATCCCTTAGATCGTAATGCCACACCGCCTCGTCCTTTATGGCTGTTGTCAAAACCTGCGGTCATTCAACAACACCAGCAACAACTTTACTGGCAAGGTTATTTGCAACTATTACAAGGTCCCGAGCGTATAGACAATCAGTGGTGGCAGCAACGTCATGCGAGGGATTACTACATTGCCCTTCACAGTAACGGCAGTATCTACTGGATATTTAAAGACCAAATAAAACGGCAGTGGTTTGTCCATGGACTGTTCTCATGAAACTAGTACTTCCGGACTACGCCGAGTTGCATTGCATCAGTAATTTTACTTTTTTACGTGGCGCCTCACATCCGGAGGAATTGGTAACTCAAGCAGCAGCGCTGGACTATCAAGCAGTAACCATCAGTGATGAGTGTTCTTTTGCGGGAGTTGTCCGTGCTCATATGGCAGCCAAAGCCTGCAACATAAAACTCATCATAGGTTCGGAGTTTTCTCTCAGTGAAAATATTCGTTTGTTATTACTGGCAACTGATAAAAAAGCCTACAGTCAAATATCGTCCCTTATTAGCAAAGCCCGCCTACGCAGCCCAAAGGGAAAATACGATATATCACTTAAAGATTTCCAGCGGGAACCCGCCCATTACCTGACTATTTGGCTGGTCGATGACACCCTTGCTGACGAACAAAAAACCAACCAAAACATAGCCAATCAATTGAAGTCTGTTTTTCAAAAATCACTATGGATGGGAATCAACCTGTCGAGAAAAAGCCATCAACAGCAACGTTATATGCAATGTTATGCAATTGCCAAACAGTATCAAATTCCTATGACAGCTTGCGGCAATGTGCATATGCACATGGCGGGCCGAAAACCATTGCAAGATGTTGTTACCGCCATTCGACTTAACACCAACATTCAAAAACTGGGCAACAAACTACAAGTAAATGCAGAATTGTATTTACATTCAAAAAAACAATTGGCATCTCTCTATCCCCCCGACCTACTCGCAGAAACGCTGCAAATAGCTGCACGCTGCCAATTTACACTGGACTCGCTTAACTACTGCTATCCGGATGAAATTGTGCCTCCCAATACCACTGCCACAAAGTTTCTGCGTGAACTCACTGAAGACGGGGCCCGAAAACGCTGGCCTGACCATGTCCCGGAAACGGTCACCACATTGATTGAAAAAGAATTGAAACTCATTCATGAAATGGAATACGAACAATATTTTCTGACCGTTTACGACATTGTTCAATTTGCTCGCAACCAGAAAATTCTCTGCCAAGGACGTGGTTCTGCGGCAAACTCAGCGGTTTGTTACTGCCTGTTCATCACTGAAGTGGATCCAGCCCGAAGCCAATTACTATTTGAGCGTTTCATTTCTAAAGAACGCGATGAGCCACCCGATATTGATGTGGACTTTGAACATGAGCGACGCGAAGAAGTCATGCAATACATCTATCGAAAATATGGTCGGGAGCGAGCAGCACTGGCGGCAACCGTCATCACCTATAAACCTCGCAGTGCCGTTAGAGATGTAGGCAAAGCTCTGGGGCTTGACCAAGCACTGGTCGAAAAACTGGCCAAGTCTCTATCCTGGTGGAAAAAACCACAGCAGCTGGACGAATTACTCAATAAAGCTCAGGTTAAACAGCGTTCCATTTCTGCACAATTATTTCTCCAGCTTGTCGATGAAATTCTTAGATTTCCAAGACATCTCTCTCAACATGTTGGTGGTTTTATTATCTGTCGCGAGCCTATTTCAACGTTGGTTCCCCTGGAAAATGCTGCCATGGAAAACAGAACAGTTATCCAATGGGACAAAACGGATTTGGAGTCACTCGGGCTGATGAAAATTGATGTGCTTGCTTTAGGCATGCTGAGTGCGATCAGAAAAAGTTTAGGCTACATCAGCAACTTTGAAAAAAATAGGATTGGAGGATTTCGGTTAGACGACATACCTCCTGAGGACAAAGCTACCTACGACATGTTATGCAAAGCTGACACTATTGGTGTTTTCCAAATAGAGTCACGCGCACAAATGAGTATGTTGCCACGTTTACGGCCACGGACATTTTATGATCTGGTCATTCAAATTGCGATAATCCGCCCAGGACCCATTCAAGGCGGCATGGTCCATCCATTTTTACGGCGCCGTCAAGGGCTGGAATCAATCACCTATGCTAACACCCGACTGGAATCGGTATTAGGTCGCACTCTGGGCGTCCCTATTTTCCAGGAGCAGGTCATTCAATTAGCAATGGTAGCGGCGGGATTTAGCGGCGGCGAAGCCGATCAACTGCGGCGCGCAATGGCCAGCTGGGGACACAATGGCCATCTGGACCTATTTCGCGACAAGTTAGTCAATGGCATGCTGGACAGGGGATATAGCATCGATTTTGCCGACCGCCTATTCAGCCAGTTGCGAGGCTTCGGAGCTTATGGCTTTCCAGAATCACATTCTGCCAGCTTCGCTCTTCTCGCTTATGCCTCTTCATGGATCAAATGTAACCACCCCGGCGCTTTCTATTGCGGCTTACTAAACAGCCAACCGATGGGTTTTTATGCCCCTTCACAATTGGTACAAGACGCTCAGAGGCACGGTGTTGAGATACTTCCGGTTTGCATTAATCACAGTCAATGGGATCATCACCTAACTACTACTCATACTTTACAACTAGGATTTCGGTTGTTAAAAGGCATGCATAGAAAAAGTGCCGAAAAAATTGTCACCGCCAGAAATAGCGGAATATTCACTTCGATGTCAAATTTTATCCAGCGTACTCATATCAATCGACACGAACAAAATTGTCTGGTTCGATCCGACGCTTTTCAATGTTTTAACAGTCATCGCTATCAAAGTCAGTGGCAAATCAGTGCGGTGGAAGAATCACGCCCCTTATTCAACATAGAAAATGACACCGTATTAGACGATCACATTCTGCTAGCCGCACCTAAAGAAACCGAAGAAATACAATGGGATTACAGCTACACGGGCCTCACTTTACGCCGACACCCAATGACACTGCTGCGAGAAAATCCGCTTCTTCGTAGCTGTACTCGTGCCACCGACCTAGCGACCATTGATCACGGTCGTATTGTCCATGTTGCCGGCTTAGTCACCTGTCGGCAACGACCCGGCACTGCCACTGGCGTGTTATTTATTACCCTTGAAGATGAAACCGGATACTGTAATACCATCGTCTGGAAAAACCAGCAGCAACATTACAATCAGGAAATTATCAACGGCCGAATATTGTCAATCAAAGGAAAACTGCAACGTACCGACAACATTTCGGGACTGGACCCACAACAACAAACGCCAGTGGTCCACATTGTCGCCGGGTTTATCAAAGACATCAGCCATTTAATACCACTAGAAACATCGTCGCACGATTTTCATTAACACCGCCGGAAAACGTATTGTTAGGCGTAACAATACCGCTACATTATCCTAACGTCTGGCAAATTCTTCACTGCTATTAACTCGCGGATAGTCTTCATTCGGGACTTCACATTCCAAAAATTTGCAGAGCGGTGCCCAGCCATCAGCTGCCCGAAACACCAGTAAACGATCCGCTGGAATAGCCTTCTTCACTCGTGCAACATGATCATTAAAGACCTGAATAGCGTATTCTTTGTCATCAATGCGCCCGTTAAACGTATTTTCCCAAATCAGCTGGTTACTCCACACCGCCCACCGTTTGAGCGCAGGATCATCGGACTCGAGCGCCATTTTAGTGGCAGGGTAAATAGTCTTATGCACACTGTCAAACCAACTTTCCGGGTCTCGTAAGCTCAAAATAACTTTGGCCGTAGGATACAGTTCAGAATACTCCTGCCAATAATTACAGGCGGGCCAATCGACCGCGGCCCGATAACCATTAAACAACGTATCCCAATCACAGCTACCCGTCGCCAACGCCTGCTCCCAGCTGCTCAGGTGTTGTGGCTGGCCAAATAATTCAGCCATGTGATAGGTCTTGTTAAAACCAAGCTTTTCCAACGCCAGTTTCAACGACAATGTACCAGTACGACCAAACCCGGCGCCGATAATATCCAAAGCCATAAACCTTCCCTCCACCGATTTTTATTATGTTATTGTTGCTGTCATAAGACATTCACACCCGTTTCAAGTAGAAAATCAACAGCTCGTTACGAGAATATAATAAATGAACTTATCACGTCCATGGTAATTACCGGTTTGCCATCTGTAGCGGTATCGGGTCTTCTAGTGTCCATCTGAACGGCCCTCGCCATTGAAATTGACCCGTTTTTGGTGTTAGCTTCAACTTCCGGTTTTCCATAACGTCCGATTGCCAGGCATAAACAGAGCTGTCAAAAAATGCAAAAGTTCAAAAATATAACAACAATACTTATACTGTTTGTCGTAAGTTCGTTCACCACCACAACTTTAGCTTATGCAACCAGTCGTATTTCCTATATCAGCATACCGGTTAACACGGCGGACTCTCAATGGGCTCTAGCGGGAAAGTTAAGTTACCCCCTCGAACAACAAAATGGTGCCGCTGTACTAATTGTCCATGGTTCGGGAGGCGTTGACACAAGAGGCGCCTATCACAGCGTCGCGTTAAATGAACAGGGCTTTGTCACACTTGAAATCGACATGTGGGCCGCTCGCGGCTGGATGGGCACACAATTTGGCCGCCCCAAGGGTGTTCCTGAAACGCTCCCTGACGCCTTTGCTGCGCTGGAATTCCTAAGCTCCCTGACTGGCATCGATCCCGAGCGCATTGGCATTATGGGGTTCTCCTGGGGCGGAGTGGTGTCTATGTTGTCCCGGAGTAATGTCTATCTCGACACATTGCCGAAAGACATTTCATTTGCCGCGAATGTTGCATTCTATCCGGTCTGCTGGGCATACAATAAAATTCCCGGTTATGAGCTAATTGACGTTAGTGAATCACCTCTATTGATTTTGACGGGAGAGCATGATGATTACGACACCCCCACATCCTGTATCGAGTGGCGCTCAAATCTCACGGTAAATGACCAGAATAACGTTAATATTGTGGTCTATCCAAATGCAGCTCATGGCTTCAATACTTCAGCAGCTTCAGCCACAGTAACAGACCCCTTTAGTCATCAAGGTAAAGGCGGCAGTGTTATTATGGAAACCAACAAAAACGCGCGTGAATTGGCTGACAAAGCGCAACTTGATTTTTTCCTTCAACACTTAAACCCTCAATAAAAAGGACATGCTTTGTGAAAATTTTCCCTATTCTTTTGCTCGTATTATTGAGCACCTCAGTTACAGCCGCCGACATTGAAGTTTTTGGTGCCGAGGAAACTCGTCGGGAAAATTTACCTTTTTCAGAGGCTGTTGCAGTGGGTGACCTATTATTCGTTTCCGGTCAAATTGGCAGAGCACCCGGCACGCCCAACCTTGTTACAGGTGGTGTACAAGCTGAAACCCGACAAGCAATGCAGAACATTATTACAATACTGAGAAAATACGGATCAGACGTCAAAAAAATTGCCAAATGTACTATTTTTCTGAGGGACATGAATGAATGGGCATTGATGAATGTGGCATACCTTGAAGCACTGGGCGACCATCGCCCTGCACGAAGTGCCCTTGGCGCTAGTGGGCTGGCCCTGGGGGGAAGTGTTGAAATAGAGTGTATTGCCGCGAGATAAACGCAAAGGCCACTCTCCGTTTAAATACCATCAACAACAATAATAGAAAGAGTGTTTCCATGACCATCAAAATCGCCGCTGCAGAACAACCGTTTGATATTTGCTGGGATGCCAATGGACTGGTTCATGTATTTGCAGAAAATCAAGCCGATGCTTTTCGGGGAATGGGATACGCTGCAGGTCGCGAACGATTGTGGCAAATCCATTTGAGCACGCTCTTCGCAACCGGGACCGCCGCAAGCGTAATGGGGCCACGATATATTGCTCAGGACCTTGTGCATCAAACCTTTAATGTTCCTGCGTATGACATGCCTGACTCACCTGGCGACTGGGTAGTTGACGCTTATCTTGAAGGGTTAAATAGTTATGTCCGCGGGCTTCAGGAAATTCCTCCGGAATTTATTCGGGCGGGCACAGTTCCACGGGAATTCACTCGCCATGATGTAGCCTCCAGACACCGGTTTACCGGCTGGTTTCAACACAAAACATTTATGGAAAAAATTTATATGGGCAAGCTTATGGCTCGCCATGGGACCTCCTGGTTTAAAAATCATCTCCACAACTTTTCTGCCGCCGATGAACAATCGATTGCTGAATTGCGGGACGCTCTGTTATCTATAGATGCAGGTATTGGGAATTTGTTATTCCCCGGTCAACGCATTGTTAGCGGCAGCAATAACTGGGCAATACGCGGCCATCTTTCAGCGTCGGGAAAACCAATGTTGGCTACCGATCCCCATCAACCCCACTCCATACCCAACACATTCTTCTACGTTCATTTGAGCACCCCTGACTGGGATACATTCGGTGCTACATTTCCAGGCATCCCGTATTTCATGATGGGATTTAATCGCAATGTATCCTGGGGCCTGACTACCGGGTTCATCGACACCTTTGATGTTTTTGTGGAAAAAGAAGAAGCCCCACAGAGTCAAAAATTTACCATTGACGTTGCAGGACAATCGGCTGTTTCTTTTGATATCGGGATATCCGACCGGGGACCTATTCTCGAGTCACTCACTGACGGACTCGGGCTATCTACGCCCAAAGAACGACAATACACAACGTCACTCAACTGGGTAATGAAAGATATTCCCACCTCAGCGGGAACACTCGCACTGATGCCAATGTCTGAAAACAGCGAAGAATTTGGCGCATCACTATTTGAGAATGATGTTTGCCCGCTGGTGAACAATATTATTTGTGTTGACCAGGATGACAATCTACGGAGATTTATTGCCGCAACAATACAAAAGCGCCCAGGGCATAAACGTCCGGACCAGAACCCTCAAGGTGTAACTGGATCGGTACCGCTCGCCGCATGGCGACACGAGTATGATTTCGATATTTCCAGCGCTGACGAGTTAACAGTTGAATGCAACCCTGACTGCGGCTATAGCCTCACTGCCAATAATGACACAATGGAAGACCGGGGAAGTTTCCCCATCCACAACTATCCTACCTTTGACGCTCGCGCAAGACGCATTCAAGAATTGCTGGAAGAACAAATATCCAGAGATACCCACGCGGCGTTTACTACAGCCGACTTTGAATCTATGCAGCAAGATATTCTCGACTTGCGTGCGCAGGAAACAGTACCGGGAATCATCGAATGTTTAACAGACCCATCCGCATCGGTACAACGTGCACGGGAGCTACTCAAAAACTGGGATTTCAAAGCAGATTTGAATTCTCAAGCCGCCTGTATTTTTTACCCACTGATGGACAAACAATGGTCCATGCAGTTTATGCACAAGGTTCTCGGTGACGATCTACTCCTTTCCCTACCAACAGTCGCGCTGGCCTTAAACCGATTTAGCGTCGATGATTTTTTCCAGGAAAACTCGCCTTGGCTAGAGCATCGAGAGAGTTTGGAAAAAATTATTTGTGACGAAGTCAAAAAGCTGGTTGAGAATCTCGACAATACAATGGGAGATCAGTGGGCATGGGGGAAATTACACCAGATCAGCTTTAAACATTCGCTCAGTAAATACAGTGAATGGGGCAATATGAACGCAGGCCCAGATCCGATAGCGGGCAGCGGAACCACATTGCGTATGGCACTGCATATACCGGCAAAAGACAATACCGAAAAAGTCCGGGTTTATCATGGCCCGGCGTTTCGATGGGTTGTAGATCTGGCGGATCCATTACATTTTCGATTTGTCATTGCTGGTGGCAATAGCGGCAAACCCGATAGCAATCACTTCGCCGATCAATACGATTACTGGCTAAATAGTCATTATTATGATGTCTCGTTGGTAAGGGATGAACTGGACATAGAAGAGACAATTCAGGTGAATTGAAAATACATATCTCCATCTTTTTAAACTGACAACTATAACTAATAAACTCTTTATAAAAGGAAAAGACAATGAATCGGCTGGAAGGTAAAGTAGCATTGATAACAGGTGGAGCTCGAGGCTTGGGCGAAGCAATGGCCAAAAAATTCCATGAAGAAGGCGCACACGTCATCATCAACGACCTGGATCTTGCCGCAGCAAAACGGGCGGCGAAACCACTGCAAGGACATGCTATTGCCGCCGACGTGTCCAACAGTGAACACGTGAAACTCATGTTCGAAGAGGTAGGAGACACCGTTGGCAAACTCGACATTCTCGTCAATAATGCCGGCGTCAGCGGCATGGAAAATAACCCGGAAGCTGAAGAGGAATTGAGAATAAGGATAGAGGCTGCCGAAGCCGGAGAAGTAGTTCACAACGATGCCATTTTCAACATGACCGACGAGCAATGGGATCGAATGATTGATGTGCATATGCGTGGTACGTTTTTGTGCTGTCGCGAAGGTTTGAAACAAATGATTTCTCAGCCGACAGGTTCCATTATTAATATTGCGTCGGTCATGGGAACCTTGGGGAAGCCAGGGGGCGTCAGCTATAGCGCAGCAAAATCAGGCATTATGGGATTTACTCGTGCGCTCGCCCACGAAATGTCGACGCGAAATATTCGAGTCAATGCCATCGCGCCCGGCTGGATTGAAACTGATATGACCGAACCCTTAAAGATCATGCGCCCTATGTTAGAGTCCCAGATTCCTTTAGGTGCATTCGGAAAACCCGATGACATTGCCTGGTCAGCGGTATATTTGGCGAGTGACGAGGCCAAATATTTAACCGGGCAAGTTATATCTCCCAACGGTGGTTGGTACATGAGCCAATAAATCTTATTCGGGTAAGTGCCCAACTTTCACCCATATTAGTGTCTCTTCTTCGACACGAGGACTGTGCTCACTGAGATGAGGGCTTCTTATCCAGCAACCAGCTGGATAAGAGCCAAATTCGTCGTGCAGCTCACCACTGATCACATAAATTTCTTCGCCACCAACATGGCGGTGCAAGGGGAAGTTTTCGCCAGCGGGCCAACGTACCAAAGCAACAGATTCTGTTTTATGCCGATGCAGTGACAGCACCTGAAGATTACCTACGCCACTGGCAAACGTTTCTTTATACGTGTCAATCACTACGTGGTCGGTATCAGATGTCTGGAATTGATGTAACTTCACCAGTAAAACACAACCCTCGTCACTGAACGGTGCATGCCGAAACCCCTCCGGGTTTCGAAAATAGGTTCCCGCAGGATAATCTCCAGTCTCATCGGAAAATGTTCCTTCCAGTACCAGAATTTCCTCACCCAAAGGGTGATCGTGCTGTTTGAATCTAGCCCCAGGCTCGTAGCGGACAATACTAGTCGCGTGTCCTCGTTCAGCCTCCTCCCGTGCCAATGGCTTTCTCCAAACACCGGCCATCGGGCTACTCACCCAATCTCTGGTGCTGGTATCAACAACAACCCGCTGTTTGAAGTCCATATTGATCATTACAGCCATCCTTTCAAAACGTGCCTATGATGGCGGCTAGCGCCAGGCAAATACTGGCTGATCATAATCCAGCACTCGCGTTGATTGTCCACTTATTGCCACTTCGCGAAATTGATACAGCATTGCGGCGGTGGGCGCATACAAAACATCATCCAGGTAATTCATCGACAGTACCTGGCGATCACTCTCGACAATAGTCTCCAGATTAGGGGAGTCTTTTCGAGATAATTCCGTAAACGTAAAAGGATGAATAGATGCAACTTCATCCGGATTCGGTTTCAAATGTCGGTCATCGATATCGGCCCACACTACCACCGGGGTAATAACATAACCGGAACGGGTGACGTAGTCATCCAGGGTGCCCAAGACATGCTCCCTGCTCAGCTCAAGGTTAACTTCTTCATGAAGCTCTCTCAACGCTGCGTCAATAGGCATCTCGCCGTCATCAATTCGGCCGCCTGGCAACGCCCATTGTCCGCTGTGCTCTCTCAAACGCTGTGATCGTCGAGTAACAATAACGGATGCCTCTCCCTCACACTCATAAACAGCCAGAGCGACAGCCGCGTGCCGCAATTCGCCGAGCGGTTGCCGACGATCATCGAAGGATCTAACGTTTTTTCTGAGCTGGTCTTCAAGCAACTTCGTATACGAATAGTCGTTAACAGGCTTCATTGATCTAATCCATTGTTTCTAGGGTATATATTCCATCTTAATATTTGATTGCAAGCTCTCAGTATCAAAATACGTCTCCTTCATTTTTTCGTCAACGAACAGAGGAAGTTGATCAGCGTAATGAGGAGAAGACTCTTCAAGAGTCGCACTGCCAAACTGATGAATACTTTCTATTGACTGTTTACCCTGACCATCCCAACTGACAAAGATAAAGAGGCCGTCTCCTCCGCTAGCAGTCAGATGGCCATCTTCCTCAAGCCCTCTGCCATAAATAGCACGCAACACATCCGGACCACCATTCACCGCTTTATTGACAGAACCACGCACCAGTCGATTAGTATCACCCCAGGCAACATCAACACGACCATGATTTTCCAGCAGTATATCAACACATTTTTCAAACTCGTCTTTTACCGCAGGCGGAGACTGTGAATTTTGTTCAGCAATCCATTCTTCACTGATGGTACATACACCCAGACTGGCTGCTGTATTTTCAATATCCGTTCCCAAATCCCAATTTTTCAGCAAATTCAGAGGCTGTTGGTAGGGGCTGTCAGCTGGGTACTCCACATGGAATAGCTCAGAGAGATAATTAATAGCTCGAGAGTTTGGCGAATAGCTATTATCAAATTTAATACTCTTGAAATCGTCTTCTGTTATCAAATTTAGCCCCGAAAATAATTCCAGTCCTCTAGTTGCCCTATTGGTCATTCGTGTAGGAAAACCAAACGTCTCTGAATAATCAGCGCGCTTCGCGTTATCGTCTGGTGCAGTAACATGAAATGGTGATTGATTAGTGCTGAGCAAAAATCCACTATCCGGATTCACCACCTGCGGTAAATCTGAAAACGGAAGATATTCCTGCCAAATCAGATCACTGCGATTGCCCGGCAAATATCCCTTCCAGTTAAAGCCTTCTTTCCGAATTGGCGATTGAGAATTGTGAAAGAAACCTATATTACCAGCGGAGTCGGCCGCTACAAAATTGAAACTGGAGATGGCCAGTCGATCCATTGCCTTTCGCCAAGACGCAAGACTGGTGGATTTGCTCATATCAAACCACTGCTCTACTTGACGAATTTCGCCACGCCCTGCGTAGCGAATTGCGTAAACACCGTGATCTTGCTTTATCACTGGACCGTGTTTCGAGTAAAAAAGATCTTGGGTCACTGTCCAAAAGAAATTGCCAATTAGCTTTACTCGAATAGAAGCTTGTTTAACCTCGAAGTCCAGCCATTGACCATCCAGCCGATACTGATTTTCATCGTCCGGGTTTATTTCCAGAACATAGATATCAACCAAATCGGGCTTATTGACCGTTGCACCCCAAGCCACATTTTCATTAGCCCCTACTGTTATCACTGGCGAGCCGGGAAAAGCGCCGCCCATCACGTGCCAACCTTCATCGCTCTTTAGATGAGCCTCATACCAGGCGACCGGGCCGGTGAGCGGCTGATGCGAATTAATTAATATCCTGGTACTACCATCTGCAGATCGTGAGGGTGCTATAGCAAAAGCATTTGAACCTACCGGAAGAGGTGTTTTCTCCACCAACTGCCAAGCTGTCTCATTCGAGTCCATCGACAGACTATGTTTCCTCTGTTCATCGAACAGCTCAGTTATAGGTTTTTGAATACCATAAAACAATAAGTGCTGTAATGAAAATGAAGCCACCAGATCTTTCGCCGTGATGGGGTAGGTCTTTTGATCGACTTTGTCGGGGTTTTTTGCTGCCCAGTAATTCAGGCCGTCGGCAAACCCATTGAGTATAAGTTTGATCTCTTCGGAAAGAACATCATCGTATTGTCGTTCTACCTCCGGACGAATATCGAGCAGATGAACGAGGTAGTCGAGTGGAATGGATTCATAGCCGCTCGATGCACTTTGAACACCTCGATAAAAGCGCATCGAATCTTCAATAATCGGATAGTGATCCTCTGCTTGAGCTACAGCAAAACCAAAGGCTGTATCACTGTCTTTTTTACCTTCTATATGAGGAACCCCCCATATATCCCGCTTGATTGTTACCTGGTAATTTTTCCTCTTTTCGAGGTATACCTGAGGGTCAAAATTATTGTCTTCGATAGAGCCGAGAAAAAAATTGGCCACTACGATGACAATCACCAAAACCAATCCGCTTGCCACCCAACGATTCGTTTTTAACATCTCGATCTCTACTAATTAGAAGTCTATATGCCGGCTAAAATAGTCGGCAAAAATAACCCGGGACAGACACAGCTTATGCCAGGCTTGAAGAAAAACTATTCAACAACTCTGTCTACGGCTCGTTTAAACGCAGGACGATTTTTATTGCGCTGAACATAGTCACTTAACGACTTATGCTCCGACAATAAACCAAGGCTTTCAGCCATAGACATCATATAACAAACGCCAAAATCGGCAGCGCTAAACTGGTCCCCAAGAATGTACTCGTTATCACCGAGCTGGTTGCTGATATGATCCAAATGCAACTTTACTTCGGCCTTCGAATAACCCTCAAAAACCGGGGCGGGAACACCACTTCTCAGCAGCAGTAACTGTATTAATAAAGCGAGGAATACTGAACCTTCGGGATAGTGAAGCCACTGGTTATAAGTGCCCCAGGCTGCCAGGTCGAATGATGCGGGTGAAAACTTGTGTTCCGGATCGTGCTTCTCTAACAGATAGCTAACGATCGCACCCGACTCCGTTAAAATAAGACCGTCATCATCAATAACCGGAGATTTACCCAAAGGGTGAATGTCTTTGAGCTCTGGAGGTGCCCGGTTAGTCTCAGGGTTACGGAAATACTCTTTTACCTCGTATTCCAGCCCAAGCTCTTCTAATAACCAAACAGTAAATATAGATCTGCCAATTCGCAGATGATGGATTGTTAACATAGTGTGCTCCAAAGCTCAGGTTGTTATAGTTTCTAAATAGTAACTTACTTATACGCTCGCTAACGTCAAAGAGATTACCGTTTGGGAAAAAATCAGGCAGAACGTTAGTCTAATCATCAATCGCCTGATATACGCGGCTACGTAATTCACGTCGTATAGGATAGGTGGATGAGGGAATCAATTGAGTCAGAAAAACCACAAATAGGTCTTCTTCCGGATCAATCCAGAAGAAAGTACTCGCCGCACCACCCCAGTGATGTTCACCAATAGAGGTAATAGTATGTGCCTTAACAGGATCAATAACTACCGCAAAACCTAACCCGAAACCAATGCCGTCATAATTTGTCTCGCTCCAGACGGGCTGCCCCATCGCAGCCATGTCGCGATTGTCAGGCAGCTGGTTCTTCCGCATAAACTCAACGGTCTTTCTCGACAGTAAACGCTCACCTTCCAGCTCGCCACGATTCAGTAACATCTGGCAAAAACGGCCATAATCAGAAATAGTTGAGGTGAGACCACCCCCTCCGGAAAATGCCTGGGTCGATGCAAGATAAGGGCTGCCCTCCACTCCTTCCTCCAGCTTGTAACCCCCTTGTTTTTTCTCAGATACTGGTTGGCTCTTGCCAACATTACTCATATCACCACCCGACATTGGAGCATATAGTGCAGCAAATCGATGGTGATTTTTTTCTTCCACATGAAAACCAGTATCATCCATCCCCAGAGGCTCAAGAATACGCTGCTGGAAAAAACTGTCTAACGACATTCCAGACCACACCTCAACCAGACGACCCAGCACGTCGGTGGAGACACTGTAATTCCATTCGCTTCCAGGCTGACACATCAGCGGAATCGTGGCTAAACACTTAACCCATTCTTCAAGACTACTTACATCGGTGGGGAAATGTATTTTCTTCATCCGATATTCACGATCGACAACATTACTATTCATAAAACCATAGGTAAGCCCCGAAGTGTGGGTCATCAAGTGCCGCACGGTCATCGGGCTTTTCACCGGTTCTGTCGAATCGATACCCGAGTTGCCACCGACCCATACAGGAGTATCCGAAAATTCAGGCAAGTGGATAGATACCGGGTCGTCCAGCTGAAAACAGCCTTCCTCAAATAACATCATTGCCGCAACGGTAGTTATCGATTTAGTCATTGAGTAAATTCTAACAATCGTATCTTCTACAAATGGCTTACCGGTAGACACTTCAGACTGCCCCGCCGTATTAAAATATGCGATCTTGCCACGGCGAGATAAAAGAACACTTGCACCAGCAACTCTTTCGCTAGTCACTTGTTCTTCTAACCAATCTGTAATGCGATGTAAACGAGATGAAGAAAGTCCAACTGATTCTGGTGTTACTATTTCCATTGTCAAAAACTCCGATTCTTTATTGTTGAATTTTTCCAAATGGCGAATGATAGTTACAGGCTAAATTGCAAATCCTACAACACGCTGAACAAGCCAATACGCCGCAATACAACCCACACAATAGCCTACGCCACGCTGAGACCATTGTTTGAGATCCATCTCTGTGCCAGCCATTTTCTGGGCTACTGCAATTATCGCGATAACCACCATCGCAAACACGGCCTGCCCAATTTCAACACCTACGTTGAAAAAAAGCAGGCCACTTACAACTTCTTTCTGCGGCAAACCTATTTCACTAAGCACCGCAGCAAAACCGAGGCCATGTAACAATCCAAAAGAACTGGATACAGTGACGGGTCTTTTCCACGTCAAACTCTGACTGCGGCCCTTGGCCAGCTCAGTAGCAAGAAAGACCACGCTAAGTGCTATCACCGCTTCAATGGGAGGCACGGGAAGTTTGATAAGTTCCAACGCTGACAAAATCAGCGTCACTGAGTGAGCCAGAGTGAAGCCGGTGATAGTGACTAGTATTCTTTTCCATGTTCCTGCAATCCAGATCAGGCACAAGAGAAACAACAAATGATCATATCCAATCCAGATGTGCTCTATTCCCAGCCAGGTATACTGCCGAGCGATACTACTAATATCTTCGGCACGGGGCATCTCCCACTGGGCGTCTCCCGAAGCCAGCGCAATCGTATAAGACTCTCCCGACAGAAAAAATATTTTAACGATGGCAGGGTTAGGAACGATGAATAGTGGATACTGAAGAACAAGATTTTCACCCCCAATACTTTTAAGGCACTGCCAACTTGCAGTCGCAGCAACAGTTATTCCCGATCTTAGTCCAACAGCGGTGGTCGGCGCTAATTGTTGGCAGTGATCGGGAAACACCAGAGCAGGCCGATTCGATTCAGACACCTTGGGTGGTTTTTTTATGCGAACATCGTACTGATGTTCCGCAACCTGTTCTACTTCAAGATAAAGAGGTCGAAGATCGTCTGCAAAAAGAGTAGCAGGAAAGAAAAAAAGACTCCCGGAAAACGTAACCCAGAAGCACAATAACGCTGCGCGGGATATCGCTTTAAATCGTTTTATTCCCATAATATTAAACCGTTCAAATCACTCAAGCCTCAGCTTGTAAAAACGATTCACTTTGGAGAGATAACCAGCAATGGCTACTCTAAAAGCTTGCAGCAGCGTCAACGCATATTGTTCAGTTTGTTTCACAGCAGACGCTCACTCAGTAGTATTTTTTACCAATTCCGTTAAAAGCGACGGCGTAACACGCATATCCCTGCCACCGTGGACAAAGGTTTGCTCGACACTAAAATTGGCCAAAATACTCTTTAGCCGCTGATTTTTAAAGCGCATGAAATGCCATTCATAAAGGGGATACAACTTCACTACTCCCCCCGGCTTTAATACCCGCAAAAACTCGCTCAGGATATCAGCAAGGTCCTCTTCTTTCTCGACCCAGACAAATAGAAGATAACTACACAATACTTCGTCGATAGACTCATCGTCGAACGGAAGATTTTCTGCACGAATCGATAGAGCTCTCTCCAAACCCGGCGCCTTGGCATTAAAAATACCACCACCACCAGTGGCTATTGCCATTGCTCGCTCTCTAGGTCCAAATTTAATATCGTTTGCAATAACCGGGTCAACGCCATAGAACTCAATACCTGCATCGTGGCAGGCCCGGAACATCGAATCTTCTGCAAATGGTGTATAGCCACAACCAATATCAACGATACGCTTACCTTCGAGGCTTGCTAGAACCACAGCCTTCGATTGGTTCTTGTAAAACACTTTGCGATAATAGGCAAACGATCGAGCCGTGTGCATCATCGACACTCCGTATCGCTGCACCGATTTCACATAGGTATGCATCATCGCAAAGGAGATATTAGCGATTGGAGCACCAAGATTGAATCCTCTAAACCGTCTCTTATTCATCGCTGGTTTCCTTTACCTCTGTTAACTGTTGGTACGGCATAACCTTATCAGCTACAACGTCAAACAGCACCTCAGAAAAACCCAAGGCAAGCAGAACTCCGCCAACCTTACAAAAACATTAACCATTGCCCGTAACATGGATAGATTTTGTTGCTACTTGTTACAGAAATTTTGTAGGCGGGCGAAAAATGATAGCGACAAAGAAAAAGGCACCCCCTGTTAGGAATGCCTCTCAATTTAGCCCTAACAATTATGATTCAGGGTTGAACCAAATAGGAGAAGTCCAGGCACGCTCTTGTAGAGTTGTTTTCAAATCCGGCCGCGGTGCTACTCCAGCGCGAATCGCATCCCATGTAGACCAGCGACAGGTTGGATTTTCCAGCGCACGCACGTAGTAGAATGCTCGATGACTTGCATCAAACTCAGGGTCGGTCCAAACAGTTTTTAGTTCTGCAGCACCTAGTCCCTGGCTGATAGAACAATCGGAAATATTAACTTTAGCGCCGTTATCGGCACAGCGATGAGTCTCGGGATCAAGCCTAACGCCGTCGGAACAAGCAACATCATAAACCTTCTCCTGATGTTCACCGTTTACGGTCCAACCTTTAACAATTTGTAACCGCTGCAACGCTGCCGAGTTTGCATCACGTACTGCCCAGGCAATAAAACCAGGTGCCGTATCGCCTTTCGCCAATAGATCGGATCCCATCGCAACACCTTCCGCATAGGCACGTGTCACCATGTCATTATCATCGAGCATCGCTTGATCAAAGCTGTAGCCACCAAACAACCGAACTCGAATCCTAGGACCCGAGGTGGCAAAAGTTTCCTTGCGTCGAAATGCATCGTAAATAGCTTCGCGAGTATTCTCCTCAGCCCACACTGCCGCAAGACCAGAAGCACCCCACGTTTCATAAGCGCCGGTTGCGTAAGTTTTACCGTCAATTTCAGTCAGCTCGGAGCGTCCTGCCTCGCGAATAATTTCCGCGTCCATTGGCGTCAGTGGTGTTGAGCCCCTTCTGTCGCTTGAGCCATCAACCAGACCAACCTTGGAGAAATAATTGGTTTCATCGTCAGACGTTGCACCCGTATGAGTATCAGAAGAACCGATAAACCCAAATTTATAGGGATTTGAAACACCTTTATCCTCAAATGCCAATCCATTTAACAAGGCTTCACGAACGTAGGAACCTTTAGGCTCACTTTTTAACGTAGTAGCAACACGATAAGGCATAATTTCAAAATCAGCCCACTCGTCGCTATCTGACAATACCGGATGAGTTTCCGACGTGCCTTTAATCTGGGTAATTTCTATTAGCGGCTCATTGCGAATTCGCTGGTCAGCATAATTGTCGTCCATCGGGTTCCCGGCCCAATCGACCAACTTAAACATCTGTCCGTTAGACCCATTGGAGTTATGGGGAATAGCCAGAGTTTCAATACCTTGTTCCCGCAAGCCATCCATCCAGTCCCAAAGCCCTTCTGGGTTTTGGCTATGAAATCGGGAAAAAGGCATAGCTGGCAATTTGTCAGCACCCCGAAAAATAACATTGCGGTGTAGATTGCCACGGTCATCTGACGACGTCGTATATTCATAAGCAACAAAGGTGGTAAATTCCCCTGGCTTGTTAAATTCTTCGGCGGCAATAATTGTATCTGCCCAGGCTTCCCGGGCAATCGTATTGGTCATTTCAACATCAACAGTACCGTCAGCAATTCCTCTTAATGTATCCGGCAAAAAAGTTGCAAAGGCATTACCCCTGGCAACCAAACTTTTAGTATTCATGTTTTCCGGGGCATTAAGGTTGTGCAACGCCTCAACATGAGCGTATTTGGAAAAATCGCTAGTGGTATCTGCCGCATCCCTGACCGCTCCCAGAAACATGGCATGATCCGTCACGGCATAAAAATCTAAAGGCTCTCGAAGCTGTACGTCGAATCCACCCGGATGTTTAATTGCCTCGCCTTTGGCATATCGATAGGCATCATAAGGCGTGGCCAGAGTACCAAAAGCAAAGGCATCAAATGAATAGGTTGTATGAACATGAAGATCACCAAAATAGGCATTTCGATTGGCATTAGCGGAAGGGTTCCCAACAAGGATATCCATCGGCATTGTTAGCTGCCTGCCGCCAAAGCGACTCTCTGGAAATACTTCTTCTGGCTCTGCAGCATGAGTATTATCAACAACTACAGCTGCTGTTGGCTCGACTGCCACTACTGCCTCATTTTTTTCACCACCACAGGCACTTAATGCCAGCACTGCGCCAGCAATAATCACGGCAGAAGCCAATTTCGATTTCTGCGGAAAATGATTTATCGATGAGGGGTCTTTATCGACGACTTGAGGGAAAGGTACACGGGGAGTTTTCATTGCTCTTCCTGCCATACTCATTAGAATTTTTATTGATTACAAGTGTGCCAGACCAAAGCTAAATGCGCAATCGCGCTAGCCCATAGCCAGTAAGGGCCGGGAGCTTCCGCTCACAGCCCTTACTCCGCTCTGCATATCATTTAGACAGGGGGCTACGATAACGTACCTAGTGCTTTGCCATCATACTGCTTCACTTCATCGAGACGACTATCGCGAATCTTGTTTGCCCATTCGGGATCTTGCAATAATGCTCTACCAACAGCAACCAAATCAAATTCGCCCTTATCGAGTCGCTCAACCAAATCGTCAACCGAACGCGTTGGAGCATCCTGACCAGCAAACGCACCGAAGAAGTCGCCATCCAACCCAACAGAACCAACAGTAATCGTGGGTTTGCCAGTAATTTTCTTAGTCCAACCGGCCAAATTGAGATCAGATCCTTCAAATTCAGGCTCCCAGTAACGTCTCGTTGAACAATGAAAAATATCCACCCCGGCATCAGCCAGAGGCGTCAAAAATTGCTCCAGCAAATCAGGACTTTCGGCCAACCGAGCAGTGTAATCTTGCTGCTTCCACTGGGAATACCGCAAAACAATCGGGAAATCTGGCCCAGTGGCTGCACGAATAGCCTTGATGATTTCTTCTCCGAAACGCCCTCTGTTTTCCATGCTACCACCCCAGGCGTCAGTACGCTGGTTAGTGCCTTCCCAGAAAAACTGATCAACCAGATACCCGTGGGCACCGTGAATTTCAATTCCGTCAAACCCGATGCGCTGGGAATCAGCGGCGGCGGTGGCAAAAGCCTCGATAACGGCTTCTATATGTTTAACCGTCATCGGCTCAGCAACTTGCTTGCCAGGCCCTACAAGCCCGGAGGGACCTGCACTCGGCAATTCCGGAAACGGTGCTGTTTTTGGATTACGCGCCATTCCTACATGCCACAATTGAGGCATGATTTTTCCGCCACCAGCGTGCACTTCTTCGATTACATTCTTCCACCCCGCCAGCGCCTCATCGCCATGAATACGGGGGACATTCGCTCCCATTGTTGCCACCGGGTCATTAACTGTCGTACCCTCGGTAACAATTAGCCCTGTGCCGCCTTCTGCGCGGCGACGATAATAGCCAGCAACCTCTGCGTCAGGTATCCCTTCAGGGGAAAATTCACGAGTCATAGGCGCCATAACAATTCTATTGCCCAGCTCCAGGTTTTTAGAGGTAAATGGTTTAAATAAGGAAGCCACAGTGCTACTCATTCGATTTTCCTAGTTATTTGGTAGAGGAAGTGCTCTGGAAGACTGAACACTCGCGTTATTTTTCAAAAATACAGCGCGGAGTATAGCGGAAATTATCCCACCTGATAAAACAGCTTATCAGCAAGACTTTAGACAATTGATTGCGGGGCGGTCTCCCAATAAATAGCTCCTCTCGTCAACGTGAGAGAAAAGTAGTCATGGGGGTAAAAATCTCTTTAGCGTCTGATTTTTCAGAAACTTACCAAATGAACAAGAAAAGAAGTCCTTTCTATGTTTGCAAAACTCCTGGCCACCGTCAGCATTAATATAAGACGCTAAACGACTACGTCAATGTGACATAACGCCCAAAACAGCGAGCATTAAAGCCGCCCGCTACTTTGTTTGCTATTTGCTGCTGTCTAAATTGGAACCACTTTATTTGCACATGGACCTTTTTGACCTTGGCCAACTTCGAACTCAACATCCTGGCCGTCATTTAATGTTGCAAATCCGCCCCCAGCCTGAATTTCAGAATGATGAACAAACAAATCTTTACCACCGTCTTCTGGAGTAATAAAACCGAAACCCTTGTCTGGATTAAACCACTTAACTGTACCTTTGCTCATGTTGTTTTCTCTGTTGTTATGGTGAAATATTATCGATACCGCAGCTCCAATTCATTATCTGGAAACCGAGATAACCGTATTCTAACACTAGTCATCACTATCAATAGTAGTATTTACATCATCAGTTGGTGAAGCAGGATCCTTTGCAGCGCCTTTAGCCATCTTATTGAGTCGTTTTTCTTCCTTTTTCTTCTTTTTGGCAAGCTCTTTCTGCTTCTTTTCAAATGAGTAATTAGGTTTTGCCATTAGAATTCTCTTAAGTCATGAAAAATATAGATAATATGTGCCCCGATAGTATAACGACTCGCCCCGTGGGAACATCACTTAATGAAAACAGGCAACTATTTCAACTCCGTACAAGTCACTTAAGCGTTAACTCGCGGAGGAATTGGTGGCTTCTGAATCCCTTTTTTGGGCACCGAATTAGAGTAGATTCAACGTAATCTGCAATTTTTCGTCTTTAACGATAACCGATTCTAACATCGACTTAGCCAGCTGATGCTTCAAATTATCATCTTGTAGTCTATATAACGGATAGTTTGCCAAGGCGTTGGACAATACAATTTGGGCGATTTTCTTAATATCTGGTAGATATTGCTTTTGGATATTGTCGATCTGCAAATCAATAATTGTCGGATTTTTCAGATGAAAAGTACCTAGATCGGGATTGTAGGAAATTGAGCCTGAAATATGGGTAGTACCGTTACCTTCGATACCTCCGGGTGCCACAGCACGAATATTTGCCCTAATACTCAATTCGTTCGACGTTTCATGCAGATCTATCACTGGATCGTCAAAAACTATAGTCATAAAGTAATTCTTTTGTACGATAGGCATCATTGCACCTATTTTCTCTTGCAGCTCTACCTCGGTGAACTCCTGTGTGTAAGAGGATGCATGAGAAAAATTGGCTATACCGATGAGTATTAAAGTCACTATGTATTTCATGGGCCTATTTCCTTTTTGTCCAGTGCCACCATCAACAGGCATCTAAATCGACGCTTCTGCTGCCCTGCTTTACGGTGATGATTGCTGGTAAATGTGGGTGTTTTAACATGGAAATGTCAGTTAATTATATCAACAACGCCGCTATTCGAATTATAACTAACAGAGAATGAGGTAATTGGCTGGTAGGTGTATGTACATGAACCACTATTGTGCACCGCAATGTAGTCCGCATCTCCGGATGCGGCAACACTGGGCGAATCATCGCTCATCACAGCTCTCCAGACATCAAGGCAATCGCTGGTGCTATTCAACGTTAAACTTGTGCCGCGAGTATCGGCAGGCCATCCATTAGTGTTAACACTTAAATTGCCACCAGCATTTGTACCAATCAAAGGAATAAAATTTAACACCGCCCCCGCCGATCCTCTTGCAATCCAAAGCAAGTGAACTTGATCTACGCCCGCTCTAAATGCTGCTCCGGTGGCCACTACTGCACTGCTATGCGCATCTTCTGAGAGGGACAAAAATCTAGGCAAAGCCGTTACAGCAAGTATTCCTAGCAGTACAATTACCGCCACCAATTCTATTAGAGTAAACCCTTTGTTGTTTCTTACAGGAAACCTCACTACAAACTCTTTCCAAATTATGTGACTGAATATAGGTGACGCTCTTCCAAATATAACGACTAGTTACATGTCGTCGCACCCACTATACGTTACGGCAACTTGCTTTCTTCCCTAATCTGATAATGCCTTTCGACACTTTTTGTAACTTGATCCCAATGTGAATTTTTAACTCGCCATTGATGCGTTTCAAATGCCGCACGATTTACAAACTCCTCGTAGACATTAAAACGATTTTCAGTGCTATTGTCATGAGATACGCAAAACACCAAACAACCTTCTTCTTTCCTGGTCAGTTCGATATGCATTGGCAGCGCACTGCGCACAGCCACAAGGTTATCGGTCGGTACAACAATGTACCCCTGCAAGGTCACCTTGGACAACGCTGAACCTCCCAAAATATAGAATACCTTATCGAGTGACTCAACCTACTGCGTTTCGCGCCGAAAGCATGCAGCAACTTTAAGCAACTGACAACTCCTCACCAATACACTCGTCACTATAATAATCTTTGCAATAGTTAACTATTGGCTAGCATATGCTCTATTTGTGTGCGATTGGCTTATCGGTAAACAGATAATCTTTTAGCTCTTTGTCAAAACTTTTATCTTGCCGTCTAATCCATTCAAGCACCATCGCAGCGTGCTCTTTTTCTTCATCTCTATTGTGCGCAAGTATGGCTTTCAATTCTTCATTTTTGCACGCGTCAACTCTTTGATTGTACCAGTCCACCGCTTCGAGCTCTTCCATTAGCGATGTAATAGCCCTATGCATGTCTCTGGTTTCATCTGTAAGTTCGCTTACTGGTTCGTGATAACCTTCGTTTGACATTTTATCTCCTAAGTCCGCAGTATTTAAATTGTGATGCATAACGCATCAGATTGCCACGCCTAACCCTAGACGACGCCGACTGATCGACCTGTCACAATTTGTGGCATATTGCTACAGCGCGTAAACAAATACAAGATGACCACACAACTGGCGCTACTAGGGTATAGCTTTAATAACGGCACGTTAACGTTTGAATTAATAACACCCAGCTGTCGCAAAAAAACTTACCGCGCTATCAGCCTTTATTGATTTAAACGTTATCACTATTTACATTAACTATTTCGCCTATCAACTCAGCAGGAAATAGCGATTTAGACAGGTACTGCTGACCTCCAGACTGAGTCACCAGGATAAGCCCTAAGTCAGTTTCAATAACACGCTCAACATGCGCCCACATCAGCCCTGTTTGTGTATCGGCATTCTGTGTTCTGACCCCATCTTCATCAATGGTTAATGTCACTTCACTGTCAGCGCTTTTTCCCCACATCTGCCGTGTTAACCACCACGCTCGCCGAAATCGAATATGCATCAGCTCCAGCACAGCCAAAGCAATAAACATGAAACCTATGAAGCCCGGCTGCTCACTGAAAAACAGTATTCCTGCACCTGCAGCAAACAATGATGCAGGAACGAGATAATTAGGTTTAGCATTTTTTCCATAAGGTAAAGACTGGTCGAAACACTCAGCAAGGTAATCTCGAGATAAAGTGAATTGTGTATTAAAAGACTGCATAGAACCCACTTATTAACGGCTTAGGGATAAGCCCCGGCGGCAGCTGTACTTACTTTGAGGTAACCAACATCGAGAAGCGATAGCTTCAGTTAGCACCGCACTACTGCTATTTATGGTTTTATTGTTGAGCATGAAACCAACTTAAGGCCAACTATTCCTGCCACAATAAGAAGTAAACATAGTATTCTCATAATATCGCATGACTATAATCGTTATTTTTTCATGTATCACTGATCTATATTGTGTGTCGTTCAATCAAATCCCAACCACGCACGTTTCCGCCCTAGATATTTTTGAATGTATCACAACTGTCCATATCGCCACTCGCCAGGCCGATCTTGAACCACTTGACTCTCTGTGTCGAACTACCATGGGTAAATGAATCCGGGCTGACATACCCTTGCGACTGTTGCTGTAACGTATCATCACCAATAGCGCTCGCAGCAGTGAGACCTTCTTCTACATCACCCACTTCGAGTAATTGTCGAGTCTGGTTAGCATGATTAGCCCAGACTCCCGCGAAGCAGTCTGCCTGTAACTCTTGTCGAACGGAAAGCTTGTTACCCTCTGAGGTACTTAGTTTATTGCGGCTCGCGTGTACTTTACTCGATATACCCACCAAGGTTTGAATGTGGTGACCTACTTCGTGAGCGATCACATACGCCTGGGCAAAATCCCCAGGTGCCTTAAAACGATTTTTTAACTGTTCGAAAAAGCTTAAATCGATATAGACTTGTTGGTCACCCGGACAATAGAAGGGCCCCATGGCGGATTGAGCCATTCCACATGCGGATCGAACAGAATCTCGAAACAATACAAGGCGAGGCTCTTTATAAATTATCCCCTTCTGACGGAACAAAGTAGTCCATGTCTCTTCGGTATCTGCCAGAATAACTGAAACAAAATCGACCAGTTCTTTTTCGGCCGCCGTCTCTCGAAACGACCCCGCAGACATATCTGTGGAAGTCTCTTGCTGAAGACCGGAACCGGATAACATACTTCCCAAGTTTCCCGAGAACAAACCATAAGCGCCCACACACACCAACAAAATTGCGGTACCTTTGAAGCCTAAAAACTTAAATACCATGGGAAGCAGGCGCAACATACCACCTCCCCCGCCGAAGCCGCCAAGTCCGGAAGCACGCGAATTGCGCCGGTCTTCAACATTGCTACTTTTTCGTCTTCCACGCCACCGCATAATAATTGTCTCGAAATAATTGGGTTTCCAAGTATTGAAAAACATACTTGATATCAATTTTCACGTTATTTGAAGGTGTTGTCCTTCAAACCAATTCCAGTTTACCCAGTCTCTGAAAATATAGCGCCTATAGCAAACGTGCGCTTGTATATTTGCCCTGATTAACTACATTTTGGACTAGCTGGTATACAACTCTCCAGGCAATATCATAACTGAGCTGCACAAATGATATAGAAAATTCACTTTTCTGGACCAGCGTAATGTTGACTCTATCTTTCACTCTCTATTATCTCTCTCGTTAGGCAGCGTCCTCTCGGCTCGTCGCCCTCAAAGAGCACGATATCCGAATGCAGAAATCGTGCTGCCTCGGCTGAATCTTTCACCTTCGTAGCACAACGCGCTAACATTTCTGATTCAAATTCCATTAACACACTTTCTCTAAGGCCTGCTTCTCTCCATTGAGATAAGGGCTTACAGCCTTTTGTGATCCTACGAGCCAGCGCCAGCGCATCCAGCAAAGCTTGATTCGCCCCCTGTCCTTTAAAAGGGCTCATAGGGTGAGCCGCATCTCCGATAAGCGTTGCTCGAGCGTTGGTCAATAAGTCCGGTTCGAGTAGTGCCCGATCATACACGGGATAACCGGTGACTTGAGTCTCCAGTGTCGCCGCCAAAACCTGAGGAATAGGATCATGCCACTGGCATCTGCGACAAGCCTCGGTTTTGAGTGCTTGAGCGCCTTGAGCACTTAAAGCCTGAGCGTCTTTTTCAGACATTGGGAAACTCAGTTGCCACATCATCGAGTTTGACGCATAAGGCATCATGTAGATCCGCTCGGTGCCATTAGCAGTTTGAAATACCGTCGCCGAGTCCAGCAAAGTACTATCAACCTTTTCGGTGTTTTCGATGGCATCCAAAGGACAAATTCCCAAAATCACCATACAACCCAAGTAACATAGCGGTGAGGAGTCCTCGCCAATCAATAAGCTGCGCACCGAACTACGAACCCCGTCTGCCCCCACCACAAGGTCCGCATGGGCACTCTTTATCTCACCTTCTACTTGAAAGCTCAAATCCACACTTTCACGCTCATCCTCGTATTCTTTAAAATCCACCAAGCGGTGCCCCCACTGCACCGCACCATAGCCACCCAACTGTTCGAGCAGCGCTAAGCGTAACGACTGCCTCGCTATATGCACATTTGTGCGCTTAGGTGACGTTTTAACTTCTGACTCGGCTAAATTCCTTATCCCCCATTCACCAATCACTTTTCCGGCCGTGGTGTGAACCACATGGCGGGTTGAAATCACGCCCTCCTCTAGCGAATAAATCCCCAATCCCTCAATAGCTCTACTCGCTTGTTGCAGCGTGAGTCCATACCCCTGGGATCGCGCCTCGAAGCCGCTATCGCGCTCATAAAGAGTAAAAGGAATACCGCGGTGGAAACAAGCCACGGCAAGCGCAACCCCGCCGATTCCAGCACCAATAATGGCAATGTGTGGGTAGTTCTCTTTGTCGGGTAGAGGCTGGATAGCCGAATGAACTAACCCTGACCCTGCACAGTTCAGACAGGTATCGAGGTGCCCCTTCGGACGAACAGGCGCTACTCCTTCGTTCTTCGTTTTTTCGAATTGATCCAATTCCCTCCGGTAGCGGAGTCTCACTTTTTTACGGAGCTTCTTTCGTGTTTTCCCGCGCCCCTGACATTCCAGACAAACAACCCAGTTGTCGGCTGCCTTGCTCACCCCTTCCACCTGTATGTATTTATGTCAGCCATTAGCTTCTCTTCAATAAGAAAAATTTCAACCAATACGATTAATAGGCTGGCGCTTCAGCCAACGTTGTGAGTATAACGTTCATTAACGTTTACGAGCGCCTCACTTCAGAATATGTAGGTTTTTCTACGCAACATTGGATGCGGCGGATACGGTACGCCAACCGCATCTTGCCATTATTGATGCTGAAATCGGCGGGGTTAAGCCTGATGCATCAATTTTCCCCTGAGCTATCTCGCTGATTATATTTCTTTCGATCCGCACACTAGCGTCCATCAACCGCTGTTCATTTACTCCGTCAAAAACATGAATGTTTGTAATTAAAATATCGGACTGCGATTCACTAGCCTCTGAAAATGCCATGACAGACATTAGTACCAGTACCTTTAGAGCGATCAAAAATAATGTCATTGCCTCTTCCTCTTTTCTACAATTGTTCACAACCTAACGTCACTAGCAAAGGTAATCGACGAAAGAATTAATTGGAACCGAGGGGAGATCCCTTCGGTCTTGGTATGCGTCGAACTCACAGCACACCTGATTCGGTTTGATCAAGGTATATAAACGTCGGAGTTTTTACGCCAAGGTCATCTCGAATCTTCTGGATTTCTTCCGATTCAAAAAAGACTATATCTACAATTCCTCGCACCTTGATCTGCTAATTTTCTGTGCAACCACTTGAAATATATGCCAATCATGGTTAACACCTTGAGACGTTTTACCCGAAGATTTATGAACTGTGAAGCGACAAATTTTGAAGTCTTCAAAAAGACCTCTAACCTCCGGCTCTTCGAAAACTGTTACTTCAGGCCAGAAAACACTTGAATTATTATTTGAACTGGCCATTGTATCTTCCGGGCCTAAAAATGAACCACAGAAAATTCCACCGGAGCTTAAACACTTTACTATTTTTTTCCAAGTATCTTCAAACTCAAAGCTTGGGCAAAAAAACAAGCTTGCGTCGGCCACTACTAATGATGCGTCGGGATAGTCAAAATTTCTGAAAGTTGATTCTGATAAAAACACGCTATCGATATCTGCAAAGCGAGACTTACATCTGGATATTGACTCTGCCTCCACATCAAAACCGTATACGGTGAAATTATTTTCCACCAAGTAGTTGATGTCAGCTCCGGCACCACAACCACAATCGATCGCAATTTTAGGCTCATTAACATTCCCAACAGCGAATATTAAATCTTCCCTTATTGTTCGCAACGCAGTTGCGTCAAAGTACTCAATAATTTCCGCACTAGACATAATTGAAACCTAACGCTTAGTATGCCGACTAGCCGGCGTACCTTGAAAATTTTAAAAAGACAGCATAACACTCCCCGGTTACTGTCTATTACTGATGAATATATATTCAGACGATGTAACAAGTTTTATAGCTGTCATAGGCTGCTTAACTAGCCCACCAGAAAATCCCTTAACACGGTATTCAACCGACCTGGCTGGTCGTAATGTAACATGTGCCCGGCACCATCAACGACACAATGACAAGCATCACCAAATAACTGCTGTTTTCTCTTTAAACTGGCGCTATAGAATTCCGACTGGTCTTTCAGTTCTGGGCGGTTAGCCACCCAATAGTTAAGTGCATTACTTCCGGTCACAATAAGCACCGGGCAGTCAATTGACCGCCAGATATCTTCGCTTTCATGATGCGGGAATGTGTGCCAGATCATTTGAACAGACGGGTCAAAACTCCAGCCGACTCCACCTTGAGAATGTGCATGGACGCCATGTTCGACAATAACGTCAGCAAGTTCAGCGCTCAGTAATGGGTTGTTCTCTCTCAGCCGCCTTGTCGCCTCACCTGTATCCGCCATTTGACGACCTTCCGTATACATAGTGGATACAGCCTCGACTCCATGTCGCAGCCCCAATTTCAGATAATTGACGTCGGGTTTATGAGTCCAGTCTGGAGGGCCCATTCCATCAAGCAAGATCAATCTAGTCACTTCATCGTGAAATGCCGCCGTATAGCGACTGGCAATGTGCCCACCCATGCTATGCGCTACGATAACGGGGTTTTCCAAGCCGCAGTGTTGCACTAACGCGCGCACATCCGATACATAATGAATCATGGTATAGATACCTGGGTTGTCACTTCGTCCGTGCCCCCGCATATCAAGTGCGACCACATGAAAATCATGTTTAAGAGCCTGAGCTACATTCAATAGACTAAGTGCATGATCACGCATACCGTGAAGCAATAGTAAATCAGGTTTATCGGGACTACCGAAGTCTACGAAGGACAACTGACAATTTGAATGGGTAAAGTAAAATCTCTCAAAATCGTTCACGGCTATATTCAAAAACTTTCACTCTCAATGATTGGTGACGGAAGCACTACAGTAGAAACCACGACAAACTTGTTTTTATTCTGCCGAGCGAATACCTTATACGAATATTTAATAATAGCGACAATAGGAATGATGCCATGAGCTTGACCACGAAGGAAGTGCAGCTTAAGTCCAGACCCGATGGAACCCCCAAGGCAAGCGACTTCGAAATCGTTGAGCGTGAAATTGCTTCCCCTGACGACGGCCAGGTCTTGATTCAAAACATATTTATGTCTGTTGACCCCTATATGCGCGGGCGTATGAGAGATGACTTTCAATTGGGAACCGTTATGGAAGGCGCAACAGTAGGAAAAGTTGTCGAGTCCAGGCATGCCGACTTCCAGCCTGGCGACTATGTCACACACTGGAAAGGCTGGCGCGAACACTATCTCTCAGATGGCAAAGACCTGTCTAAAGTGGATCCCGATCTCGCGCCCTTGTCAGCCTACCTTGGCGTACTGGGTTTCCCCGGTTTAACCGCATACGGAGGCTTACTAACAACAGGCGCATTGCAAGACGGCGAATCCGTTTTTGTTTCCGCAGCGTCAGGTGCGGTCGGCAGTCTCGTCGGCCAGATCGCAAAAATAAAAGGCTGTACGGTAGTCGGTAGTGCAGGCTCTGACGAAAAAGTCGCCCACTTGATCAAAGAATTTGGTTTTGATCATGCATTCAACTACAAAACGGCCGATATCGACGCCGAGCTCACGAAAGCACTACCCGACGGAATTGATGTCTATTTTGAAAATGTCGGCGGCCCGCAATTGGAAGCGGCGCTGGATCATATGAGGATGCATGGACGTATCCCTCTGTGCGGCATGATCTCGATGTACAACAACGGCCCCACTATTGCACCCGGCCCCAAAAACCTCTCGGCAATGATCTACAAAAGGGTCACCATGAAAGGCTTGGTGACACCGGACTATATTGGCCAACAAGCGCAGTTTCGACAGGATGTTGGCCAATGGATTAAAGAGGGAAAAGTGAAATACCAGGAAACCATTCATCAGGGAATAGACAATGCGCCACAATCTTTTATTGAATTGTTTAGTGGTGGCAACGATGGGAAAATGCTGGTGCAACTAGCAGAACAATAGTTTTCAAACCATTTAATAATCAACGCAGTAATTGACTACCACCCTCGAGGGACACAACAGTGACTGACATTACGCCGTTTCACATCGACATACCCGAATCCAGCCTGGACGATCTCAAGCAGAGACTATTACTGACCCGTCTACCCGAAGCAGAGACCCCAGACGATTGGTCCCAAGGCGTTCCCCTTGCTTATGCCAAGGAAATTTTGCAGTACTGGAGTACCGATTACGATTGGCGTCGGGCGGAAACTCGACTGAATTCTTTTCCTCAGTTTCAAACATCCCTCGATGGCCTCAACATTCATTTTCTTCACATTAAGTCCCCCGAATCGGATGCCATGCCATTAATCATGACTCATGGTTGGCCGGGCTCTGTAATTGAGTTTCTAAAAGTCATAGGCCCATTAACCGACCCTGTCGCTCATGGTGGCGACGCAAAAGATGCTTTTCATGTGGTGTGCCCGAGCCTGCCGGGTTTTGGGTTTTCCGGAAAACCGAACAAGCCTGGATGGGGTATCGAAAAAATTGGTGCCCAATGGGCACTACTCATGGCTCGACTGGGTTATGACCGCTATGTAGCCCAAGGAGGCGACTGGGGGTCCGTGGTAACCTGTGCTATCGCGAGCCAAGATCCAGATCACTGCCTTGCTATTCATCTGAATATGGGTGTCGCGGGACCTGACCCAGAAACTATGGATACTCTCACCGAAAGTGAACAGCGCGCTATAACAGGGCTTAAACACTACGCAGACTGGGATTCAGGATATTCTAAACAGCAGAGCACCAGACCCCAGACCATTGGTTATGGATTAGTGGATTCACCCATGGGCCAAGCTATGTGGATTATGGAAAAATTCTGGGCGTGGACAGATTGCAAAGGACACCCTGAAAATGCGCTGAGCCGCGACGAAATGTTAGACAATATTATGCTGTATTGGCTAACCGCCTCCGGAGCCTCATCAGCGCGTATCTATTGGGAAAGCTTCAACAATACACCATCCGACCCGATTAATATGGCAACTGGTATCAGTATATTCCCACATGAAATTTTTCAAACCTCCGAACGCTGGGCACGCAAACGCTTCACAAATCTAGTGTATTTCAACGAACTGGAAGAAGGTGGTCATTTTGCTGCTTTTGAACAACCTGAGGTTTTTATCAATGAAGTCAGAAGCTGCTTCCAGTGTATTCGGTAATTGAGCCTGGTTCTCTAACTCGATGGCGGGCGCTCCACTATTGTTGATGCCTAATTGAATACAAAAAATTGAGCCTACACAATAGGTTTTAGCTGTCGAGATAGTTGGCCAAGATGGTATAGAATCATCGACTCTGAAAAAAACTACTATGTGTAAATCAATATGGACGTTATTCTAAATAGACTTACCGGTTACACATTCGCATTAAGAGACGCTTTAGAACGCACAAATGAGAACAATGAGCGGCCACAAATCACGAAACATTTGGCAGCGGCAGCCGAAATGTATGCCCTTATATATATGCATCAAACTATTGATGCAATAGATCACATTGTGAAAAGAGAAATCCGAAGCCACGGATTATCACATCTATCCGGTGACGCCGGCGAAAACGTCACAGAAAAATGGTTAAAATTTATCGATGCAACAGCCATCGAACTATGAAACATATCGCAAGGCGCGCAACCTGACGGCCTCCCTTAGCGTTATGAGTTGAGCTAGGGTAACCTAATCGCCGTACTTGAAATCAAACTTTTGATGCCATGTTTTTGTCTTTAAACGCTTCCACTCTGTCGTGCTTAGATTTGCGGATTTAAATACTAAGTATACTTTTCAGAGATTGCCCAGTATCACGATTGTGCGGGAAACGAATAGAGATCAATACCCATCAGATTTCCAAGAGTGGCCCGATGGATCAAAAAAGGGCGCCTTGAGTGTCCGATGCTGGTCGAAAAGCAGAGCGATGGGAAGTTCAAACTATAATATTAGAGATTATTTTGGAAACAGAATTGAATTCATGCAAAAGATTCGACAAGCACAAACTTGTTACACTCACTCATGCTATCAACGTTGGGTGAATAGATCGGAGATTGAATTATGATAAATATCGAAATCGATGATAAAAATGGAATAGCAATACTTTGCCCTGACGGCAAGCTTTCTGAAGAAGACTTCAAAAGTGCTGCAAATATAATTGACCCTTATATTGAGGAGCGTGGAAAACTGAATGGACTAATCATATCCGCAGAATTTTTTCCAGGGTGGGATTCATTTGCGGGACTGGTATCGCATTTATCGTTTGTAAGAAATCATCACAAAAAGATCGAATGTATAAGTCTTGTTACAGATTCACCTCTTGGATCATTAGCCGAAAGTTTAGCAAACCACTTTGTAGCCGCAAAAATACGGACTTTTGGATACACTGAACTTGATTTGGCCCGCTCATGGATAATGGATGATCATGAAACGTAGTACTCACTCAAAAAAAATCATGAAATATAGATATTGTGTTCCAGCACTAATTGCATGCTTGTTGAGTTCCTGCGGGACTATCAGGAGTATGGATAACATCGACAACAAAGTTTACATCTACCATTCCCAGGTAATAACAAACTGCGAGAAAATATCTCATGTATATAGTGGCGTGCAATACGATTGGTGTCTTTTAGATTCGGAGCGAAAAAACAGCCCACCTACACTTCAACTTGACCCACTGTGGCTAAATACCATTGACATGGTATTTTCTGCGGTAGCAGACACGATTATTTTGCCATTTACGATATATCAACAATCAACACACGGAAGCTTAGAGGTTGCCAAGTAGAGCATTTAGTTAAAGAGAAAAATATGACGGAGCTACATTCGTCTTCATAAGATTTTCTGATGATAATGTTATTGAATTTCATCAGCCCGAAAAAAAATTTCAAGCAAAAATTAATCTTACGGCTTAGGCGCCATTTTCTTTGGCGTTATACATCCAGGAGAACTCTATGCAGAAGTTGACCGGAAGATGTCTCTGCGAAGACATTGAGTACGAGATCACAGGTGACATAGGCCCTATTTACAACTGCCACTGCTCTCAATGTAGACGTTGGCATGGTGCGGCCTATCGAACCCGATCAACAATAGAAAAGAGCCAATTTAGGTGGGTGAAGGGCGAGGACCAGCTATCCAAGTATTATTCTTCGGCAACTACCGCTAGAACTTTTTGCTCCAATTGCGGATCAAGTCTAATCAGCTTGTACGATGACGAACCCGACAAGATTGGTTTTCCTTTAGGGGGTTTAGACCAGGCGCCCAATAATAGACTTGAAGGACATTTTTTTGTGGGCTCGAAATCACCATGGCACGAGATTAGTGGCGAGCTTCCACAGTATAACGAATTCCCAGGGTCTAGAAGCAGCATGGACGCTACGGAGTAGTACACTTTACCTAACCCAATGCAATGTTCTGACCAATGCATCTTCGACTATCGAGGGCAGCCCAAGGTTGGCATCGTTGATCGCCATGAAGCTGGGGTTAATGAAGGAGAATCCATTATTGCAATAGGCCTCATTGCTATTCATATTTTATCCATTTTTATCTACATTAGCTGATTCAAATCAGAACATTGCCGTGTTTGTCTCCAGCCCGAACAATAGACGGCCTACTGTTTCAAGCGTGGAGGGAGCAACCATAATGTGAGATGTCGCGACATGGACATCTCGAAAATGCCGCTGCAACCGGGATTTCTGATAGACAGCGCTTCCGCCGCCCAGGCTGTACATCACATCGACAAC
This sequence comes from Oceanicoccus sp., assembly GCA_036963965.1. Taxonomy (GTDB): domain Bacteria; phylum Pseudomonadota; class Gammaproteobacteria; order Pseudomonadales; family Dasaniaceae; genus Oceanicoccus. Next base: position 142,954 of record JBALTE010000001.1, read on the forward strand.
CTCTGCAGATTTGATCACAGCATTGGTGGTTGCGAGCCTCAAATTGCGACGCATTTCAAGGCTAACCTCTTCTCCTTCGACCGCACGTTGCCAAGCCTCGTCCAGGGCGTCGTAATAGAACAAACGAGCACTGCGTAAATCCGCTTCAGCCTGAGCGAGTTTCATCTGCGAAATCTGTTGCTCGGCAACGGTTTTACTTGAGGATGAACGTTTTTTTGACTTGGCCAGTTCAATCAGCTCGTCAATGGCTGCCCGGGCGATACCCAAACATACAGCTCCAATTCCCAGTGCCAGAAACGTAAAGTAGGGAAAGGCATAGAGTGGTCCCGGGGGTTTATCCTGTTGTAGATAAGCAACAACTCGATCTTGAGGTATGAACAGGTCTTTGACCCGATAATCAAGGCTCCCGGTCCCACGCAAGCCAGAGACATGCCAGGTATCGACAAATTCGACGTCCTTCTTCGGCATTATCATCGGATGACTACGTGGCCTGCCGTGACCATCAAGCATAGCCTCGCCGTTTTCTTTGAGCATGCATCCTCCCATAAGCCAATCAGCGTTCTGACTACCCGATCCCCACTGCCAGTTGCCCGTAACCCTGAAGCCACCGTCGACTTTTTCAGCCACGCCCGTTGGGGCAAAGACGCCAGTCATCAGAACCTCGGGGGCTGAAAATATTTCGGTTGCGGTTTCTTCGGGAATCGACGCCAGCGATGTACCAGTAGTTGCACCAATAAAGGCCACCCAGGCACAGGATGCATCTCCTCTTGCCAGTGTTTCGAAAATACGACTACTTAGCGCTGGCGGCGCTTCCAGACCACCAATGTGTCGGGGTATGCCTAATCGGTAGAATCCAGCCGCCCCGATTTTCTTAGAAATATCCGCTGGAATACGGCGTGTCTTTTCTATTTCGTCAGAACGCTCATAGAATTCTTTGCTGAGCTCTTCGGCGGTTTTTAACAACGAATCACTATCGGTCATACCTTACCTTCCATTTGTCACACTTCATGCTTGTGAATCTATAAATCATAGTTTCCTCTGGGAAGCTATGCCCGAGGCCCTGCCTGCAAAAACAATTAGTCGATTGGCTTATCTTTGCATGTCAGTCGAAACCATTCTTACTAGCGCCTGGCTAAGTTCATCGTGCAGCGGGTCTCCAGCTTCCAATTGTTGGACAAGACTGTGGTGCCAGCTCTCTGAAAACACAGTAAGCATTTGCGCCATGGTGTCCTGATCACCCCCACGAATTTGACCGGCCGCCTGGCCGAGCTCAATGAATCGTCGGTAGATTTCTGTAACAGCTGCTTCATACTTTTTGAAAAGATGCCGTAAGCTTTTTGAACGACCAAATGCTGATTGAGCCAAGCGAAAGAGTGCAGCGTTATCAGCAAAAAACTGAGCGGTCCGCAACACCCATCCAGCCATAAAGGGTTGCACTCCTTCGTCGAGTAAGCGTTCGATTTTGCATTGATCCGAAACGAGCGCAACCAGATCGGACATTAGTTGATCGTACACCGCGATCAGAGCTTCATCCTTGGTTGCAAAATGATTGTAAAAATTTGCTGATGAGCTCCCTGAACGTTTGGCCACGAGATCTGCGGTGAAATCACCACTTTCACGTACCTCATCGCGGATAGCACTGACCAATTTCTCCCGCGTTCTTTCGAACTTGCCAGGAAAGGGGACTTTTGCCACTTGATTTACATATTTCATAATTGGAGTATGACTCCAATTATGAAATATGTAAATACTGTACTCCCCCATTTTTAGGTTGATATTGTTATACCAATATTTATTACTCTTGTTCCCGGCTATTTGTTACGGCTATATGCTCGAAATTATTCAGTATTAATACGATGTGCTTTTTTGGTACAGTGATGCCAATTGCAGATAGGGGGCTGCTTATGAAGCCCAGATACCATTTGAAGTTGTATCTATACGTCGTGCCTTCAGCCATATTCACTGCTATGGCATACACATTTTTTGTAAGAACAGAAAAATCAATTTGTGTAAAGGCAGGGGCGTTCCCGTTCGCAATCTTGCCGGAAGCGAATGACGCCTATTTTGTTGCTGCGAGGTTATGGAATAATGAAACAAGAAGTTATTACTAGAAATTCAACATCGCCCAGCAAGAGTGTAGAGCTCGTTTTTGTTCATGGTGCTTACCATGGTGCTTGGTGCTGGGATGAATATTATCTGCCGTGGTTTGCTGAAAACAACTGGAGCTGTCATGGTATAAGTTTACGCGGCCATGAAGCTGATGCGCCAAAAGATGGCGATATCAATTGCTCTCTGGAAGACTACGTAAACGATGTATGTGAATTTGTAAACACGCTAGAAAAACCCGTTATATTAGTTGGTCATTCAATGGGAGGGGTTATTATCCAGCGCTGTTTTGAAAAAAATGACCGTGTGGTTGGCATGATTCCTTTTGCATCCTCCCCTCTTAAGCCGTCATTTGGGGTTCTTTTAAAAATAATATTTTTGCATCCATTGGATTTCTTTCGGGGTCAAGTATTAGGTGATACTGATAGCCTGAAACGCGCCATGGCGTCTTTCTTCTTCGACAAGAATTTAGATGAGAGTTTGCGAGAACGATATATGAGCATGTTAACTGCGGAATCTAGCAAAGCTATTGGCTCTGTGTTCAATCGCACCTACCCTACTGTAAAGTTCGATGAGAAGCGGCCCATATTGGTTGTGGGTGGAAGAGAAGATTGGTCTATTCCACTACGTGATCATCATGCGTTAGCTGATTATTATGGCGCACCATTAAGTATTTGTTCTGGGTCACATGACCTTATGTTAGATCCACAATGGAAAGATTCTGCTGAAGAAATTTTAACTTGGCTGAATAGCAAGTTTTGCTAAGCTAACCGTTGTCTCATAGTGAGCCTCTGGTGATTCCCCGTAGTGCTGTAAATTAGTTATTATGGGAGGTTATCTTGTCAACTATTCCCCAGACAGCCGTATTTCACCTGCTCTCTAAGATAGGCTGAAGTCTATATTTACTGGAGGGAAATTAACTAATAATAAAATCGTTAACGAAAGAACGTAAGGCGTTGAGCTTATTGTCGCCAACTGTACACGCGTTGGAAACGGTGATTGAACGAAAGTATTTGGATGTTATTGCATAGATAACTTACTCTTCTTCATCTCTATTTATCCAGAGGTCATTCATTTTTCCAGTGAGGGGTTTTCTTCCCCACCTAGTAATAGCAATTCCTCGCGCTTGCGTCCTTTGATCAGCGGGTTACAGTCGACCAGAAAGAACGCAAAAGACAGGGCTTCTTTTTTATCACTCAGGTTTTATCCCAACATAACGGGCACGTGGCCTGATCAATTGACTATTTTCACTGAACTCCAGGTAATGGGCAATGTAGCCATACACCCTCGCCATTGAAAACATAGCCGTAAAGTATCTAGGCGGTATACCCAGCTGGTAAAAAACAGCGCCTTTATAAAACTCCACATTGGCCCTAATTTCCTTACCTTGTGCAGCAAAATGAACCTGACATGCATCCTCCACCGCACATAATGTTTCGAATAACCGTTTTGCTTCGCCTTGTTGACACAAGTTGCTTGCCATCGGTTTCAAAATTTTTGCGCGGGGGTCTAGCACCCTATATTCTCGATGACCCATACCCATAATTTTTTCTTTATTCGACAAACGGAAATCGACATAGGCTTTCGCCCGAGCTGGATCACCAATGGAGTCCGCCATTTCTAAGGCTGCCTGGTCGGCGCCTCCATGCAACACACCAAACAAAGTCCCTATCGATGCCGCAATACACGACTGGATAGGTGCCTTGGTACTCGCGCAAACCCTACCGGCAAAGGTGCCGGCATTAAAGCTGTGCTCCATCTGCAAAATCTGTACAGCATCAACTATTTTTGTTTGTTCAGATGTTGGCAAGCGACCATTAAACTGCATCAGAAAATTCTCATGAAAACCCATATCCGGGTTAGCACATATTAATGTCTCGCCCTCTTCCATTCGATGGTAAGCCGCAATAATGGAAGGAATTTTGGCAGCGATGATCAGCCCACTCTCGGCTACGTCGGAAGCATCTTCAACGTGCGATTTAGCGTGCAGATTCAACAGCGGCACCATCCCTTGTAAAACCAACATCGGATGCAAACCTGCAGGCACCGCCGACAACAACGCCAGCTCAGACTTATCCAACACACCGTGAATACCAACAAACTCCGCAATGGATAGTTCCTGGGCGGGTGTTGGCTTAGTGCCAAACAGAACCAACCAGACAACTTGCCAAAATGGCTGCCCCGCTAGCATCTCAATAGGCTGACCACGGTAACTCAATATGCCTTCCGTGCCGTTTACATCCGATATAGCTGTTTCTCCAACTTCTATCCCCGCCAGGTCTGCTGAGTATATTGCTGTGTTATTCATCATCGTCTCCCACGTTATTTCGATAGATGCAGTGTATAAACTGCTATAGAATAAGTTAACTTCATATTGCTTATATTTATATAAGAGTAGCTTATGCGATTGGAAAACAGTGAGCTCAAAACCTTTCAAGCGGTCATTGAGGCCAATGGCTTTAATCGAGCGGCAGAATCATTGCATATAAGCCAGTCAGCCGTTAGCCAGGCCATAGCAACGCTGGAAAACAAACTCGATCTCAAGTTGATTACACGAGGCAAACAACTTCAGCTCACTGCTGCTGGCAGGCGTTTATTGGAATACGCCAATGAAGTCATGCGGGAAGAACAGCACGTTCTGGAAGACATCATGCGGATCAAAAACGGCGATCATCAGCGACTCAGTCTCGCTGTTAACAGCTCAATCAACCGGTTTTATGCGCCGCAATTGATAAGCCAGTTTTGCCCACTGCAGCCCAACGCCGAGCTCAACATCAAAGAACTTCCAAGCCGCGACCTCATTTATGCCGTTTTAGCAGGGCGAGTTGACCTGGCTATAGGCCCCTTTCAGCGGCAGATGGAAGCCTTTGAAATCAACCCGCTTTTCTCAGAAACGCGCCATCTGGTTGTGAGCCCTAATCACCCGAACGTAAAAACCATTCTTCAAGGACAGAACAAAAGCCTGTCACAAACCCCTCTTATTGCCTCCTCGCTAGACAATCCGGAAATGCGTCCGGCGATACAACGTATTCGTGATCGATTCAAATGTGTCTGGGAAATTTCCAGCCTGAACATGAGAATTCACTTGGTGAACCAGGGCGCTGGCGTGGCCTTTATCGACAGCAAACTATTGTCAGAGCATCCGATATGTCGGGAGTTTAAGGTGATGGAAGAACTGACCTATGGCAGTATCAAACGCGATGTGGGCATCTATTGGAAGAAAGGTAAAAGCTTAAGCGGCAGCAGTGAGCAGTTTGTAGAACTCTGCAAGGCGTTCTGGGGCGAGGAGATCAATGGCCATGTCACATGACATCATGCATACCTATTTCCCATAGACCCGCGCCGTAGCAAGGACCGCAACATTGGGCGACGATCATTATATTTTGCTGTATGGTTTCGGCACAGATAAGGCGACCGTTGCCGTAACTATTTTCACAACTATTATTGATCGAGGCCAAATGAATCCCTGGAGCAAATTAGGCGTCGCTGAAATCCCTAACGGCGGTGGTACCTTGACCCTATCCCAGCGCGAGCAGGAGTTTTCCATTCATCTTTCCGGCGTTCGTGGCGAGTTGATGAACAGTCGTGTACACAACTCTGAAGAAGCTCTGGCCGAACTTGGCTGCGCTCACCTGGCTTTCTCAACTAAAGCGCAAGTGCTCGTTGGCGGCTTAGGTATGGGCTTCACCCTAACAGCAGCGCTGCGATCACTCCCTGACAGTGCCCAGATCACCGTAGCAGAACTTATCCCCGAAGTGGTGGAATGGAACCGCGGGCCTCTGGGCGAATGCGCAAACAATCCGCTGAGAGACCCGCGCACACACGTTCATCAGGGTGATGTTGCCGAGTGCCTGACAGCCAACAACCCCCGTTTCGACGCTATCTTACTGGATGTCGACAATGGCCCGGAGGGCATAACCCACAGTGACAATAACTGGCTCTACTCAGCGCAGGGACTGGATAGTATTTTCAAAACACTGCGCCCCGAGGGCATGCTGGCAATATGGTCAGCCGGATTTGACCCGATGTTTGTCATTCGCCTAAAAAAAGCGCGCTACAACGTCACCACCAAGACTGTGCGTGCCCGCCAGGGCAAAGGCAGCCGGCATACGATATTCCTCGCGCAAAAACCCTGACGATAAATTGTAAGCCAGCCAAGTATCTGATTGTGTAAATTGCGGCATCATGTTAATTTTTCCCGTTGATAATAAGAAACCTTAAAGGCCGGAGTATGCAGTGTCGTTACAGCTAGAAAACGTATCACTAACCGTCAACGGCCAACCCCATATCCATCCGAGCAATTTAACCCTGACTGCGGGCTCCATGAATGTATTGTTGGGGCCAACCCTCTCGGGGAAGACCTCGCTGATGCGACTGATGGCAGGATTAGATACGCCGTCGACCGGCAAGATACTGTGGCGAGGCGACGATGTCACCGGGGTAAAAGTTCAAAAACGCGATATCGCCATGGTTTATCAACAGTTCATCAACTACCCGTCGATGACTGTATTTGAAAATATCGCCTCGCCGTTACGTCTGCGGAAAAAACCGGAATCTGAGATCAAAGCGGCAGTAGAGCAAACCGCTGACTTGTTGCAACTAGGTCCATTTTTACAGAAAAAACCTCTGGAATTGTCAGGCGGCCAACAGCAACGCTGTGCACTGGCCCGCGCCCTGGTCAAACAATCCGGGCTGGTTTTGCTCGATGAACCACTGGCGAATCTGGATTACAAGCTACGCGAAGAATTGCGCTCAGAAATCCCAAAAATGTTTGCTGATTCCGGCGCTGTGTTTGTCTATGCCACCACCGAGCCAGAAGAAGCGCTGTTACTAGGTGGCAACACGGTTACCCTCTGGCAGGGAAGTATCACCCAATTTGACACCAGCACCAGTGTCTACCACTGCCCTGAAAACATGATCACCGCAAATGTGTTTTCCTCACCGCCTATGAACTTTGTCGGTGCTGAAAAGAACAGTTCGACAATGAGTTTGGGTGAGAATAGTTATAACCCTGTAGACGCCAGCCATATCAACCTTGCGAACGGAAACTATCAGGTTGGTTTTCGTCCTAATCATTTGATGTTAAGCGCAAAAAATCCCGAGTGTTTGCGTTTTAGCACCACACTTAAATCAACCGAGATAACCGGTTCCGAAACCTTTTTACACTTGCAACACCAGCAGCATCACTGGGTAAGTTTACTGCATGGCATTCACGATTTAACGCCGGGGATATCACTCGACGTGTTTGTTGATCCAGCCCATCTCTACTTTTTTGACGCCGTGGAAAAAACAGCAGCGCTGGCACCTTATACACAATCGTTGAAGGGCGCTTAACTGTGGCAAAAATAACACTGTCAAACTTGGCTCATAGCTACACGAGCAATCCAACGTCAGAACATGACTTTGCCTTAAAGACGCTCAATCACGAATGGGATGATGGTTCTGCCTACGCGCTACTCGGACCATCCGGTTGTGGCAAGTCAACACTGCTTAATATCATTTCAGGGTTATTAACACCGTCCCAGGGTCAGATTTTATTTGATGACCGGGACGTCACCACCTGCGATACCGCGACAAGAAATATCGCTCAGGTTTTTCAGTTTCCTGTTGTCTACGACACCATGACTGTAGCGGAGAATTTGTCCTTTCCACTAAAAAACCGCAAACTTCCTGCGGATTATGTCAACAATCGGGTGAAGGAAATCGCTGAAATGATTGGTATAGAGTCTCTGCTCAATCAAAAAGCTCGAGGCCTAACAGCCGACACCCAACAAAAAATAAGTCTGGGCCGAGGCATGGTTCGGGAAGACGTCAACGCCATTCTTTTTGATGAGCCACTGACGGTGATTGACCCGCACATGAAATGGCAACTGCGCTCCCAACTCAAAGCACTACATAGCCAGTTGGGACACACCATGATTTACGTGACCCACGACCAAACCGAAGCCCTGACGTTTGCCGACAAGGTGGTGGTGATGTCAGACGGCGAAGTTGTACAAATTGGCACACCCCAAGAATTATTTGAGAAGCCCGCACACACGTTTGTTGGCTATTTTATTGGCTCACCCGGAATGAATTTTCTACCGGCTGAAGTTCACGGCAATACGGCTGTTGTCTGCGGGCAAAAACTGTCATTGCATGTATCGTATAAAACGTTGAGCGGAAAACTGGCTCTGGGAATCAGGCCAGAATTCATTACGCTCACCAACGACCCCAATGATCTTCCCGTCAACATATCCAGCATTGAAGACATAGGACGCCATAAGATAATCAGAGCAAACTTTGGCGGCAACGAACTGAATATTGTTAGCACTCAGGATCACGATATTCAACAGGACATGAAATTTGTTGCCTTTGACCGCGAGCGGATAAATATCTATGAAAATGACTGGCTGGTAACACCATGAAAAAAACCGTCAATCAAAAAGCATGGTTCATGGTATTACCGGTACTCATTCTGGTGGCATTTTCGGCGGTCATTCCATTGATGACCGTTGTTAATTATTCGGTACAGGACACCTTTGGCAATAACGAATTTTTCTGGGTCGGCCTTGAATGGTTTGAAGAAATTATTCAATCGGAACGAATGCATGACGCACTGCTCCGGCAGGCACTATTTAGTGCCATCATTCTTATTATCGAAATTCCGCTGGGTATTTTTATCGCTTTGCAAATGCCGAAAAAAAACAGCGTATGGACATCTCTTTGTCTGGTTCTAATTGCACTACCTCTATTGATACCGTGGAACGTAGTGGGCACTATCTGGCAAATTTTTAGTCGTATCGATATTGGTTTACTTGGCTACTCGCTTGACGCTATCGGTATCGACTACAACTATACCCAAAATGCTGTGGACGCCTGGATTACTATTATTGTAATGGACGTGTGGCACTGGACCTCACTGGTCGTGCTTCTCTGCTACGCCGGCTTACAATCGATTCCCGACGCTTATTATCAGGCGGCAAAAATCGATCAAGCCAGCCGCTGGAACGTCTTCCGCTATATTGAATTACCCAAAATGAAAGGCGTATTATTGATCGCCATACTGTTGCGTTTTATGGACAGCTTCATGATCTATACCGAGCCCTTTGTTGTCACCGGCGGCGGACCGGGAAATGCCACCACCTTCCTGTCAATCGATTTGGTAAAAATGGCTATTGGGCAGTTTGACCTGGGGCCAGCCGCTGCATTTTCACTGATTTATTTTCTGGTGATTCTGCTTATCTCATGGGTGTTTTACACGGTGATGATTAATGCTGATGAAGAGGATCAGGCATGAGAATAAGTCGATCTAACTGCATCATGTTGATATACATCCTCTTTTTGATGCTGCCTATCTACTGGCTGGTCAATATGAGTCTAAAATCTAATCAAGAAATATTGGATGGGTTTTCTCTGTGGCCACAACTAATAACATTTGATAATTACATCACCATCTTTACCGACGCCAGCTGGTATATGGGTTATGTAAACAGCATTATCTATGTTGTTATCAACACGCTAATTTCATTGAGCGTAGCCCTTCCAGCGGCTTACGCATTTAGCCGCTATCGGTTTATGGGCGACAAGCATCTGTTCTTTTGGCTACTTTCCAATCGCATGGCACCGCCCGCCGTATTTGCCTTACCGTTTTTTCAGCTCTATTCAAGTGTAGGGCTATTTGATACCCACATTGCCGTGGCACTCGCGCACACCTTATTCAACGTCCCACTTGCCGTGTGGATTTTGGAAGGTTTTATGCGCGGTGTTCCAAAAGAAATAGACGAAACGGCTTATATTGACGGCTACAGCTTCTTTCGATTTTTTGGAAAAATATTTGTGCCGCTTATCGCCTCAGGAATAGGTGTGACTGCCTTTTTCTGTTTTATGTTTTCCTGGGTAGAGTTACTTCTCAGTCGTACCTTGACCGCCGTTGAGGCGAAATCAATTGCCGCTACAATGACCAGAACCGTGTCAGCTTCTGGTGTTGATTGGGGCGTACTCGCGGCAGCGGGAGTATTGACAATCATTCCCGGTGCATTGGTCATATATTTTGTCCGCAACCACATTGCCAAAGGCTTCGCCCTGGGCCGGGTATAGATAGATGACAGCAGAGAGCTAGGGTCAGTTTATGGATTTATCGTGGATGGGTTGGACGACGCCGACAGCACTTTTTTTTGCTTTCATCGGCACAGCTCTGTTAATTATGATAGCTTGGGGAATTATTGCACCGCAAGCTCCTCGCCTCGGTGTTTTGAGAATTGAGACAACCCCGGGCGACCGGCTTTTTATCAGTCTGCTGGGATCAGCCTTTATCTGCCTGATCTGGCTGGCGATGTTTGGAGCCCCGCTATGGGGCGCATTAGTGTGTTGCCTGGTGTACGCTGTTTGTGTGTTTCGCTGGGTCTAAAAAAGTGTTGGAGAATAATTAATGAAGTATCTCGCAAAATTGTCATTCACTGCCTGTACATTTTCTGTGCTGCTCGCGACAGCTATAAGCTCAGCTGCATTGGCAGAGAGCAAAACAGCAGATGCATGGATAGAACAATTTCAACCGTCATCGCTTTCCAAAGACGAACAAAAGAAAGAAGTTGATTGGTTTGTTCGCACTGCCCAGCCTTTCAAAGGCATGGAAATTCAAGTGGTCTCAGAAAATATTGCGACCCACGAATACGAATCGAAAGTGCTGGCAAAAGCCTTCAGTGAACTGACTGGCATCAAAGTCACTCACGACCTTATTAACGAAGGCGATGTAATAGAAAAACTTCAGACACAAATGCAATCCGGTGAAAATATTTACGACGCTTATATCAATGACTCCGATCTCATCGGTACCCATTGGCGCTATCAACAAGTTCGCAACCTTTCAGACTGGATGGCCGGCGAAGGCAAAGATGTTACTAATCCAGATTTAGATCTGGACGATTTTATTGGCACATCTTTCACCACCGGACCCGACAACAAATTATATCAACTGCCCGACCAACAATTTGCCAACTTGTACTGGTTCCGCCATGACTGGTTTACAGACAGCCGCAACATGGCCGATTTTAAAGCGAAATATGGCTATGAATTAGGTGTGCCAGTCAATTGGTCCGCTTATGAAGACATAGCCGAATTCTTTACCGGCCGGGAAATAGACGGCGTCAAAGTCTATGGCCACATGGACTACGGAAAAAAGGATCCGTCGCTAGGTTGGCGCTTCACTGACGCATGGATGTCTATGGCGGGCATGGGCGACAAAGGCGAACCAAATGGACTTCCCGTTGATGAATGGGGCGTCAGGGTTAATGAAAATTCGCAGCCGACCGGATCCTGTGTCGCACGCGGTGGCGCCACTAACAGCCCCGCTGCGGTTTACGCACTGGAAAAATATGTCGAGTGGCTAAAAAAATACGCGCCGCCAGCCGCTGCAGGTATGGACTTTTCAGAATCAGGTCCGGTCCCGGCTCAGGGTAAAATTGCCCAACAAATTTTTTGGTATACCACCTTCACTCCAGATATGGTCAAAAAGGGCATAGCCGTAATGAACGACGACGGCACACCCAAATGGCGGATGGCACCATCACCACATGGCGTCTACTGGCAAGAGGGAACCAAAATTGGTTATCAGGATGCCGGCGCATGGACACTGATGAAATCAACACCGGTTGATCGCGCAAAAGCAGCTTGGCTTTATGCGCAATTTGTTGTGTCGAAAACGGTTGATGTAAAAAAATCTCACGTTGGGCTCACGTTTATTCGCGACAGCTCAATTCATCACCAATCGTTTACCGAGCGTTCTGCTGAACTGGGCGGCCTGATTGAATTTTATCGATCTCCAGCGCGTGTGCGCTGGTCACCTACTGGCACCAACATCCCCGACTACCCAAAACTTGCGCAGCTCTGGTGGCAAAACATTGGCGACGCATCATCCGGTGAAAAAACCGCACAGGAAGCATTAGACGCCCTCTGTAAATCCCAGGAAAAATTACTCAAACGATTGCAGCGTGCTGGAGTGCAAGGCCAGTATGGTCCATTGCTCAATGAAGAAAAAGGCGCTGACTACTGGCTTAAGCAAGACGGCGCACCAAAGGCAAAAATTAACAACGAAAAACCTAAGCCCATTACCATCAGTTATGATGAACTGTTAAAGTCCTGGCAGTAGTAAACATGTCAGTAAATTTCAGAATCACAGGATAGATGTTAGTAGCTATGAACAGAATTCCGTATTCAATATTAATGTTTATGCTTGGCCTCAGCCTGACAGCCTGCAGCAATTCGATACCCGAATCCACTGCCAATCAACTGCCAGCGCTAATCGCTCAATCAAGCGCACCACTTACCGCCGAAGAGGTCTCCGCAAAATGGTCTCAAAGCTGTGCGCTCTGTCATGCCAGCGGCGTTGGCGGCGCTCCGAGAATAGGCGTCAGTGTAGAGTGGGCTCCCCGCCTTGCCAAGGGCAAAGCTGTGCTCATGACCAACACTATCGATGGCTTTAACGATATGCCGCCGCTGGGATACTGTATGTCATGCGATCGCGACGACTTTTCAGCGCTGATTGATTTTATGGCGGGAGAATCACCATGAAAAAAATATCGCGACGTCAATTTGTGGCTGCTAGTGCGGTTGCGGCAATGTACGGTTACAGTAGCCGCGCACTCTCTGCCGGTGAAAACACAGTCGCGGGGGCGAGCTCATCATTACCCTGGCGCAATTGGTCGGGCAGTGCTGTCGGTTATCCCCAAGGCAGAATTTCTCCCGCAACGGAAAATGAACTTGTAAGCTACCTGAAGTCCACCAGCGGGTCGATCCGACCGGTGGGCGCTGGACATTCGTTTACACCACTGGTGCCAACTGACGGGAATATCATCGTCGCAGACCAGTTCACCGGGTTGATCAGTCACGACTCGAACAAAATGACCGCGACCTTTGGGGCGGGTACCCGCCTTGCTGACATGGGCGCGGCGCTGCAACGCGTTGGCCAGGCGTTTTTTAACTTGCCTGACATTGACCGTCAAACATTAGCCGGGGCAACTGCCACAGCAACGCACGGGACTGGGATTAATTTTCAATGCCTATCGGGTTACATTACACACTTACGTCTTATCACCCCCCAGGGTGAAAAATTGGATATCGATGAAAAATCTGATCCCGCACTCTTTAAAGCAGCCTGCGTAAGCATTGGCGCACTGGGGGTCATCACACAGATTACGCTAAAAAACCGGTCACCCTATCGACTCAAACAAAAAAGCTGGGTTGAAAAAACGGATGATGTTCTCAACAATTTTGATAAACATGCCGCTAGCTATCGGCACTTTGAAATATTACCGTTGACGCATTCGGACTATTCTTTTGTTCTATCAACCGACGAAACTGAAGAGCCCATCAACAACCCTCCGCCTTCGCCGGAAGAAGAAGCGGCAATGGGTGCAGCCATGCGCAGCTGGATGGAAATTCCGCCGGGGGATAGACGACCATATATCAATGGATTAGCTGAGCAGATCCAGCCCAGCGAAAAAGTTGACGAGTCTTACAAAATATTAACCAATATTCGTAGCAACCGTTTTAACGAAATGGAATATGCCGTCCCCTTGGATGCCGGAGCTGATTGTTTGCGCGAAATTCTCAATACCATTCGCGAGAAAAAAATAGATGTTGTGTTCCCATTGGAGTATCGCTACGTATCTCGCGATGACACCTTGCTAAGCATGAGTTCTGGCCATGAAGACCACGCTGCTATATCAGTACACCGAGTCGCGTCGGAAGACTATCGCCCATACTTTGATCTTATCGAACCCATTTTCTGGAAATACGGTGGCCGTCCACACTGGGGGAAGATACATACGCTGGCTGAACCGGAACTCGCTAAGCTGTATCCAGGCTTTAAGGAATTCCAGTCTATTCGCAAACAGCTTGACCCTAACGGGCGCATGTTAAACGATCACCTACGAATACTATTTGGAGAGTCTTGATGAAACGCCGGTCAGTTATTTTTAGTGGATTGGGATTAACACTTGCTGCAGGGTTGGGGGCACTATTTTTTCGCCCCAAAGATATTGGCGAAAATCATAATGACTATTTCGCAGGACTGAATACTTTACTTAAAAAGAAAGGACCTGGCCGACCAGTGATGATGGTCGATATCGATCGCGTGAATCACAATATCGACCAAATAAGTCATTCTGTCGGCCCCAACAAAACCTACAGAATTGTAGTGAAGTCGCTACCGTCGCTGGATTTGTTAAAACATATTATGACGAGAGCAAATACCAATGCTCTGATGGTTTTTCACCAGCCGTTCCTCAACGCTATTGTTGATGCCTTCCCAAAAGCAGACATATTGATGGGAAAACCAATGCCCATTACTGCGGTGGAAACGTTTTACAATAAGCTCACTAATCCAGCCGCTGATGCCAGCAAACAAATCCAGTGGCTGATCGACACCCCGGAACGATTACTTCAATACCAACAGCTAGCCAAAAAAATCGGCGTAACCATGCGCATCAACTGTGAACTTGACGTCGGCTTGCATCGAGGCGGATTGTCGACAGCGCAATCACTCGACCCTGTACTGGATATTATTGATGCTGATCCGGAACACTTAACCTTCTCCGGGTTTATGGGCTACGAACCACACTTAACCGGCCTCAAGGTCAACCTGGAAAGCCCTGCCGTGCAGTCGGTACTCGACATCTATAGAGGGTTTATCAGTCAAGCCAAAGCCCGGGGTGTCGACGTAGAAAAACTGACGCTTAACGGTGCCGGTAGTCATACCTTGGGTATTTACGAAAAAGACAATGTCATGAATGATCTGTCAGCAGGATCCGGTATTGTAAAGCCGATGGATTTTGACACTTTTCACATGAAAGCAAATCAATCTGCGCTGTTCATTGCAACACCAATACTGAAACGCTATGACGAATTGAAGATTCCGGGAGATCCTGCAATTGCAAAACTGTTGCCACTGTGGAATCCGAATATGCAACGCTTGTACTATATTTATGGCGGTTATTGGAAAGCAAAAATTGTGTCACCTGTTGGCGTCGCTGACCCCATTTATCAAAGCACCAATCAAAGTCCTATAACAACTTCTAACTCTGTTGATCTGCATGTTGACGATTACATATTCTTGCGGCCGACCCAAAGTGAACATGTCATGTTGCAGTTTGGGGACATACTGGTTGTAAAGGGTGACGACATTATCGATAACTGGCCTGTTTTTCATCAAACTGGGTAATCTGCGATTGCTGAGTTAAGTCGGCCAAGGCTGAAATCACAGGATAACCGGGCTCATTGGAATTCATTGTATTCTTTATCGCCGATGGCTGAGTCGGGCACAGCTGCTCCATGGTTCTGGCCCCTCCGGGGTTCCCTCCAAAGTGCCTGAGCCTTAATACGTTTCGCTGTCTCATTCACTTCCTCGGCCTAGTCCCTTTATATTCCGCAACAGCCCCCGCCCCAGCCCTCTAACAACGTGCGTCTGCCAATGTTCACTGCGATAGAAGGCAATGGAGTGACGTTATTGTGGAACGTTAAGGATGAGCGCTGAGCGAGTGACTGAGACCTGCTGTTTTTCAAGCAAGGCTCAGGCGGGAGAGAAGGCAGCCCGGAGGGCCGCCATCGTGGAGCAATCACGTCGCTTCGTTGCCGGGTCAACTAATCGTTGCCGAACAAATTAATACTTACTGCGTATCTCTGAAAAACAACCAAGATTTGATACACTACCCCCCTACTCGTTACCAACGGTAATATCATGATTGACACGTACGAACAAAGTGATTCATTTATCACCGCCAATGGCATCCAGTTCCATTATGCGTTAGATGGCGATGCCAGCAAACCGGTATTGGCTTTGATAAACATGGCCAGTGCAAATCTCACAAACTGGGAACATTCGCTTCCGCTCTTACTGCCGCATTTCCGGGTTTTGCGATTCGACATACGTGGTACCGGAAAAAGCGGCTGGGGCGGCGATGATGAGTTTACATTCTCACAATACGCCGATGATTTGGCGGCGATCATGGACGCCCTCAACATACCAAAGGCTTTTGTCTTAGGGGTTGCCTATGGTGCTCGAACAGTTGCCCAGCTTGGCATTCGCCACCACGATCGATTAACAGCACTGGCCTTGTTTGATGTTGCTTTAACACCTCCAGTAGAACAGACCGGGCAACGGGAACTTGGTCAACAGGCACGTGAGCTGTTAAAAGAAGCGGGTGAACCAGAATACCCCACTCGAAAATCCTGGCGCTTTTATGAAAATCGCGATGCAGCGCTAAGCGCTCATACGGCTCACCAAAATGAACCAGACACCAGCAACTCGCTCAGCCATCTTCGAGTGCCGGTACTGGTTGCATGTGGACGACAAGATATGAATCTCGGAGAGGCGAGACGTATTGCCGAAGCCATTCCGGGTAGCGAATTTGAAATTATGGAAATGACCGGACACGGATCACCGCTATTTCGTCCGGCCTATTTTGCACAACTTGTTACTGAGTTCTATCAAAAAAATGTCAACGTATAACTGGCAAAAGCGGAAAAAATCTGGGTATTTCCACCGCCATTTTCTTTCCGATTTTCAGTAGTGGCCCTAGGACAACACATCAACAACTCGCCGCTAAGCAGGTTTGTTGCCACTGCGAAGTTGCGAGTGCACTTCCGCCAACCGCTCTTTACTCACATCGAGTTTTGTTGACATCCACCAGGGGACGACATAGAGCAGAGCCAATAATGGCCCCATAACAAGTCCAATACCCAACAACGCCGTATCAGGTGCATCACCTGGCGCCACACCCGCCTCCAAACCAATAATATCCAACAACGGACCCGCCACCATATAACCGAAACCCATCACAAATTTTGTAGCAAATGCTGCTGCAGCAAAAAAAACACCCTCCTGTCTGCGCCCTGTTTTCAATTCATGTTCGTCAGCGATATCAGCCATAATGGAATGGATGTTCACTGTGCGAATAATCGTCAAACTGGTAAATAACATCATGTTGACAAAAATAAAAACAAACAACAAAGCAGATCCATTCTCCGGCAACAGATCTAACAATCTGGCCGGGTAAAGCCACAGCGTGTTAAAAAATAATCCTATCACTGAGAATTTGAGAAGATCCTGTTTTTGCCAACGCTGGGCAAGAAAACGCATACCCGGAAAGAAAATGGCTACAGCAGCAATGGATGCTAAAGAGAGAACTGATATCTGAATAATCGTAAGTTCCCAAAAATAGGTATAAGCGATCATGTTCAACGCGCCCATGATTCCCATCATCGCACCCATCGCCAGATCCAAAAGTATAATACGCTTGAAGTTTTCATTGCCAAGTGTTGCCAGCGTATCGCGTATCATTCCGGAAAATCCAACAGACGGCTTATTGCGACTGGCCACTTCTTTTAACCTTGGAATGAACTGTCTGGTTCCCATTATACAAATCACTGCAGCTATAATGACCGCAAAAAATGAAACCCATCCATAGTAGTAATAGTTTTCAATAACAAACCGTCCATCTACACCTCCAGAGTCCCTGAATAATAATGGCAAGGTGATTGCAGGCAACAATACGCCTATAGTCCAACCAAGATTGGTTCGGAAATTAACGATAGACGTGCGCTCGTGGTAGTCATCAGAAATTTCTGCACCCATAGCAGTATGCGGAATTATAAAAACAGTGAGAAAGGTGCGAACAGCAATAACGGAAGCCAACAGCCACAAGAACAAAGGCCATTGTGTACCACGCACAGATTCCAATGGATAAAATAACATAACAAAAGAAAAGGCCAAAGGCAGAGTTCCTGCGACCATCATTGGGTGGCGACGCCCCCAACGAGACTTCAAACGATCAGACCAGGCTCCAATCATGGGATCCGACACGGCATCCCACATCACTGAAATAAAGATAGCCAATCCGGTTAGTGAACCTGAAAGGCCTAGTACTTGTTTATAAAAAAGTAATACAAAGATAGCAAATGCCGCATCTTTGATAGAATAGGTCATTGTGCCTATTCCATAGGAGAATTTTGCCCCAAAACCAATTTTTGTCATTCACAATCCCGTAAGTTACTTATTATTTTGAGCACCATCATGACGCTAACAAGATCGATACTTTTTTAAACGTTAGCCACAGAATTTCAGTCAGATTGACGAAGTGCCAACGACGCCTGCACTTGATCAAGCTTCTCTCGACTCACACTCAACTTAGCAGCCATCCACCAAGGGACAATCAAAAAGATCGTCATGATCGGGCCGATCACCATACCGATGCCAAATAGTGCAGATTCTGATGCCTCTCCGGGTGCAACTCCCGGCTCTAGCCCTACAATATCTAACAACGGGCCTGCAACCATATAGCCAAAACCCATCACAAACTTTAAGGCAAAAGTTGATGCAGAAAAGAATACGCCTTCCTGCCGACGCCCAGTCTCCAGTTCGTTTTCATCGGCAATATCAGCCATGATGGAATGCAGATTAACGGTGCGAATAATGGTAAGAGCGGTGCCAACTAGCGATTGAAAAAACACCAGCGCAAACAAAATAAATGTGCCATTCTCCGGCAGAATACCTAACAACCTTCCGGGAACAAACCAGGCGGTATTGATAAATAAACCTGCGACGGCGAAAGTCAGCAATTGTTGTTTCTCCCAGCGCCGGCCCAACCAGCTCATTGAGGGGAAGATAAGAACCACGGCGACCAGAGAAGCGACCATGAGTATTGATATTTCATTGGTCGTCAACTCCCAGAAATAAGTCCAGACGATCATATTGAGAGCACCTTGAATACCCATTGCGGCACCCACTGCTACTTCAAAGATCATGATCCTGCGAAAATTCAGGTTTTTTAGTGTACTTAATGTATCGCTGACCATCCCCATAAATCCGGGCGATACGGTATTGCGTGTTGCAACCTCTTTTAGGCGAGGGATAAATTGGCGCGTACCAAAAATACAGATACCCGCTGTAATAACGACAACGCTAAAAGAAACCCATCCGTATAAATGGTAGTTCTCAATCACAAAGCGCCCGTCTTCGCCGTCGACGGTAACAAAGAGAAGCGCCAGGCAAATAGCTGGCAGACTCACCCCTGCCACCCAGCCGAGGTTGGTACGGATATTAACGATGGCTGTTCGCTCGTGATAATCGTCGGTAATTTCAGCCCCCATCGCATTCTGCGGAATATAAAAAACCGTCAGAAAAGTTCTCACCATCAATACCGACAACAACAACCAGACAAATAGATGTATTTGAGAATCGAGTACCGCGGCAATCGGATGAAATAACATGACAAACGACAAGCCAAGAGGAATAGCTCCCGCCAGCATCATCGGGTGACGTCTACCCCAGCGAGTTTTTAATCTATCAGACAAGGCTCCAATCATTGGGTCTGAGACAGCGTCCCACACAACGGAAATAAAGATCGCTAACCCTGTCAGTGAACCTGAAAGACCCAACACTTGTGTGTAAAAAAATAAAACGAAAGCACTAAAGGCTGCATCCTTGACCGCGTAAGGCATACTACCCAAACCATACGCCAGCTTTGCTCCAAGTCCGATTCTATTGTTCATGGAGCGTCACTCTTTTTTTATACATAGATTCCAGTAAATCGAGCTTTGAAGAAATCACACCGGTTTGAACCGTATCGTTTTCAGAAAAAACCATCCAGCGATCGGAAGCTCTATCGTATGTTGGCCAGTGCAGCAGACCATCTCCGTTAGGGTTGCCGGTTCGGGCAAAGTTCACCCAGTAGCGCTGCATCCTACTAGAAAGCGTCTGAATCGATTTATTGCTATCAAGATGTCCTGCAAAAATGAAATAGCCATCCCGTCCGTGGGTAGTACCGGGAATATTATCTTTTTCTTCCGCGGTCACAAAGTCGGTGTAGTACAGCCAGGATTTTGACGGCACCTGACTCATATTAGCCGCCAGCAATCGCGCCGATAACAAATAGCGATTATCGCCAAACATACGCGACAACCAAATATCGTCACTATCTTTGCTATAGAGGCGACGCGCATGGTCCAAATTCTCGCCGATGGAGCGTCTATAATTCTCGGCCGAAATACCTGCCAATCGCATCACCGAACCTTCGTAGCTATTGCCGCCAGTCATATAAGGCACATCAAGCTGATTGCCCTGCATAAAGCGTATCCCTGGCTCCTCCATGACCGACTCTCCATCAACAATAGGCACTTGAAAACCCTTTTGCGCCTTAACCAGAGCGAGGCCATCCAACTGATATAACATCGCTTTTGTTTGCGGTTGATTACTAACCCGAGCGACAAGTTCTCTGGCGATTATCTCAGCTTGTTCTGCTGTACCCATGTAGACATCTTTTGGCGCAGGATTGGGCGCCTTTTTGCTGCGAGGCAATGCCCATGCGGAATACCCACTTTGGGCAATAGCGCCGTGAACCAGACCTTTCACACTGTCGTTGGCCAACAATAAATTTACCGCCATACCGCCCGCTGATATACCAAAAATGGTGACATTGTCAGGGTCACCACCAAAATTCTGAATATTGTTTTGAACCCAATGCAGCGCTGCAATCATGTCTAACACACCCGCGTTTGCCGGCTGGCCCGGCAGTGCTTGATGAGAGAAGAAACCCAGAGGACCCAATCGATAATTTAGCGAAACCAGAACAACACCTTGATTGGCAAATGTTTCTCCCGGGATATTGCCGGAGCCTGCTCGAAAACCGCCCCCGTGAATCCACACCATTACCGGACGTTTTTTACTGTCCGGTTGCGGAGTCCATACATTAAGCAGCAAACAGTCTTCACTCATATTCACCACCGGCATTCCCGGTAGGGCACTTTGCGGGCAGGCCGGGCCAAATTCAGTGGCAGCAACTAACTTCATTGGTTTATCAATTGGAAGCGGAGCCTGCCATCTCAGGTCGCCGACCGGAGCCATGGCATAGGGAATCCCTTTGAAACTGTGTACACCCTTCTCTTCAACCCCCTGTATTTTCCCCGCGCGGGTGTCGACAACAAACCCCCCGGCAAATGCCGACCCGGCAACAACTAAGCTGGCGCTAACGATCAATTGCATCAGCAGTTTTATCATGGAAAATTCAGACACAGGTATTCTTGAAGGTGTATTCATCATTATTGTTATTACACTCATTTATCTGTTGGGTGATACCACAAACATCAAGTGTTTTTATACCATAACAGCCGCGCATAAAGATGAATGTTTGGTAACACAAAACATGCTCGCAAAGGATAAAGACCGGCCTATCGATAGGGCTATCCACCTGACTGATGCTAATAAGTCGGGGTTATAGTTCCGGACAGTTGAAGAAATCTGCCACGCGAAAGTAGCTGTTTATGTGTATGATGCAGAAATGTCTTTTACGTCTGATCGACCGGGTTACAGTGATCACGGCGCTGCTTTATATAACAATAATATTTTCTGAACCAGTGAGTTAATTTAATGAGTATTTCCCTAGCCGTCATTGTCGCCTACCTTGGCATTTTCACGATCATTGGCTTTGTACTGAATCGAAACAACAAAAATTCAGATGATTGGGCAACTGGCAGCTCCAATATGAGTATTTGGATGCTGGCAGCAGGAATTGCCGGGACTCGTATCGGCGGTGCAGGAACCTATGGTGTTGCTGGCGATGTAATGACCAGCGGGCTGGGAAACCTCTGGTATGGGATCAACTCTTTTCTGGCACTGATATTGGTCGGGATTTTTTTTGCGGTACCTTACCGACGTTTAAAATTATCCAGTACTGGTCAGGTTTTCGATCGCAGGTTTGGGTCCCGTCGCTGTCAGTGGCTCACCAGCTTGTGCGTGCAAACAGAATATTTGATCATCAATATCATCGAGCCGTTTGTCATAGGCTCTATAGTCAGTGCAGTAACCGGACTCCCGTTTGTTTTCTGTGTCTATCTGGGAGGAATAGTCATACTGACATCCACCGCCACCGGTGGCCTAAAGGGCACTGGAATAGCCAATATCATCCACTGCACAGTGATTATTTTTGGCCTGGCATTAGTTGGTTATGTTGCTATGAAAGATATGGGAGGATGGGCTGATCTCAAAATGCAAGCTGATGCCGCTTTAGTTGCCGCCGATATAGATCAGCGATCCTGGTGGAGTTTCACCGGTATTGGATGGGTGACAATCATCGCGCTGTTTTTTTCCGCGACACTACACACCCCCGCTGCATCGGTTTATGTCAATTATTCCTCGTCAGCGCGCTCGGAGAAAGACCTGTTGCCGGGTTTTATGCTGGCGGGAATTCTGGCGGCACTAATGCCACTATTGGCTGGTTTTATCGGTATTGAGGCACTAGCTAAGTATGGGCCGGAGAGTGGTTTGAGTGGATATCAATATATTACCCGGTTAGCGACCGACACCGGCCCTCTTATAGGAGGCATAGCACTGGCTGCTATTCTTGGCGCATTAATCTCATCGGGTGCCCCGATTCTACTCAGCAGCTCAACAATGTTTGTTAACGACTGGATTCCCCAATCCAAAAAATGGTCCGGAGAAAAACGCTTGCGCGCATACAAAATAACCACTGTGGTATACGGGCTATTGGCAACAACTATCGCATGGAAAGCCAGCATCACCTCGGTACTACAACTGCTTCTGCTAGGCTACGCCATGGTTGTGCCGCCGGCCATCGCCATTGCCTTCATTTTTTACTGGAAAAAAACCTCGGAAAAAGCAGCATTTTACGGAATACTTGCAGGCTATGGTGGCGGATTATTGCACTGGGGACTGAATACATTATTTGAAGACTCTAACAATTCACTGGCCGGCGGGTTCCCGCAGTTTTGGTATGAATTGTGTCAATCGATGGGAGAATGGCAAGACCCTACTTTTTCAGCCACAATTATCCCGTTAGTTGCTATTCCTGTGCTGACATTTATTTACACAGAGGCCAATAGCAGTCCTATCAAGGATAAGTTTTATCAGGATATTCGCGGCCTAACGGCTCACTGAATGTAGACTTACTTCACACTTAAGCTATAACCCAGCTAAACGATACTGCTCATAAAGCGCCGGTGGAAACAAACCTTGTTAATGGCGGAAACTAATTACTCATCTTGCACTTTGTATTCGCCTTTTTTCACATCACCTGGTCGTTTTTTTGCAAGACACTATATACAAAAGAAACCCAATTCATAACGACGATGGAAACGTACTGATAATTGAGATAAAGTTGAAAACTTATAATAACGAATAAAAAGTAATAGTACCGGCCAATGGGGTCTCGTTAATTACACTGTTATAGCTAAAGGACAAAAAATGACTATTACCTTACCTAACCTTCCTTACGAAAAGGACGCACTTGAACCATATATCAGCTCCCGGACGCTGACATTTCATTACGGAAAACACCACAATGCCTATGTGACGAACCTGAATAAATTGATCGAAGACACTAATCTCGCCAGTGAGACGCTAGAAAATATCATTACAAAAACAGCAAATGATACTGACAAAGCTGGAATATTCAACAACGCAGCACAGGTCTGGAACCACACATTCTATTGGGAATCGATGAAACCTAATGGTGGAGGACTACCTTCCGGAGACATCGCAAAAAAGATAATTGCTGATTTTGGTAGCTACGACAACTTTATTGCACAGTTTAAGAGTGCAGGGCTTACTCAATTCGGAAGCGGCTGGGTATGGTTGGTACTCTCAAATGATAAGCTAGAGATCGTGAAAACATCAAATGCTGACACACCTATAGCACACGGCATTAAACCCTTATTGACGGCAGACTTGTGGGAGCACTCATATTACCTTGACTATCAAAACGGTCGAGGCGACTATCTCGATACTTTTATTAACAATCTTATCAATTGGGATTTCGTCAATTCCAATCTCGGTTAGGGAAATGGTGTCTACAGGTTCTTGCCCTTAACGACCAGTTTCCTGAAGCATGTCATTGATCAATTCAGCTACCATCCGGGGATCTTCAAGCGGCATAAAATGCGTGCGATCCCTACGATGAATATCCTTCCCATTAGGAAAGGCATCTGCAAGCCCTTCCCATGTCGGGGAAAACTTGAAGGTCATTACATCACGTGGACCATCAGGCGCCATCGCGCGTAACACAGTTACCGGAATATCAATTTTGGGTGGATATTTTAGAATGTCATCCATGCTCATCGACGTCATATAAATGGATGCTTCGAATGCCGGAGGGCAAGCCAATACTAACCCTCCTTCTTCAGCGTCACTATTTTCGACCAGTCCGTATTGACAATAATCGTGAAACGCTTCGGGAGTAAACAGTGAATACGGCTCGCGCTCAGCAAACCGTTGAATCATGTCTTCGACGGAATTGAATTGATTGCGCCGTCTTGCTGTTGGATGATCCTCCGCTGTTCCTGTCCATCCATCCTGCGGCGTCTGGTAGCGCTCAGGTGACATAATAACCGGGTCTATTAGCAGCAGACGACTAAACAGCTGCGGGTTTTTTGCCGCCGCTTGTACCATCGTATGCCCACCCATCGAATGACCAACACCAATGGCTTGGCTTATTTCCATCTGCACCAACAAGCCAACCAGATCGTCGCCAAAATCTCCCCAGGTCTCAAAGGGTGTATTTGCACTGCGTCCGTGGCCTCGCTGATCGACAGCTATAACATAACAATCATCTAACTGGGCAATCACCTGATCCCAGCAACGAGCATGAAAGCCGGTAGCGTGAGCGAAGACAACTGTTGGCCTCTGGCCGCGAAGCTGACTGTTCCATTCAAACACTGACAACTCAGTATTATTAACGGTATATCGCGATAGTTCAGGTGTGCTCATCATTTTCGGGTTTCTTAGCTCTGGGAAATTGCGCGACATAATGCCATTTTTTCTAGCGACATTACCAGTTAACACAATAATAAATTTACCCGCTATTCAAATGAAAGCAACGTAACTTTCACAAATCTGCCCGCTGCATTATGATAGGGATTGTTGAAACCTGTAGCCACAATAAAGGCGGCCCCATGTCTATGTCCGGAAAACTACTCATTGCTTCTACCGTATTTGCATCCGTCATCGGTTGTACTGCCGCCGTTACGCAGGCCCCGGATGTGGGCGTCGACCCTCAAGAGTCCGAAGCAACATTAAAACGCTCCCCGCACCAGCCGGAACGTCTATTTCTCCAACAGGTTTCCGCTACCAGTGCCATTGTGAAATGGCGCGGTGAAGCGACACAAGCATGTGTTGCGACCAGCAGCGAACAGCTAGCAGACAAGTCGAGCTGTGTTGCCGCTACTAACACCGCAAGCCAACACAAAGAGGCACTTTTTACGGAGCTAAAAAGCGATACCGAATATGTCTATTCGGTCGGCGAATATTCGCAACCCTCGCTGCGATTTAGTACAGCGCCACCATCGGGAAGTACACCAGAAGACGGCAATATTCATGTATGGATCATTGGTGACTCGGGCACAGCAACGGAGCAATACCCACTCGGCAATTACACTCATCCTGACGAAGCGAAAATGGTCCTGGATGGATTCGTGAAATACAATACCGGGGCAAATTCACTGATTAAAAATGAACCCGTTGATGTATTCCTGTTACTCGGGGACAACGCTTACATAGATGGAACGGATGAAGAGTGGCAAGGTGCGGTTTTTGATTTGTATACCGATGTACTAAGCCAGTCTGCAGTCTGGCCAACAATTGGCAACCACGAAATGGGCACCGGAGAACTAAACCCTACTGGCACTCAAGTTGTTCATTATCCCGGCGCCAGTATTACATCAGACCCCAATCACTATATATCTCGTGAAAATCTGACGCCGAGACCAATCCCTTATCTTGATATTTTTACACTCCCCACCGAAGGTAACGTTGGCGGTGTCGCCAGTGGCACAGAGCAGTACTATTCTTTCGACTACGGCAATGTTCATTTTGTTAGTCTCGACTCGCAGCTCTCGGCTCGAGACAAAACCCAGAGAGATGCTATGCGTACCTGGTTAATTTCGGACCTCAGCAGCAACAAGCTGAACTGGACTGTTGTTATTTTCCACCATCCTCCATATACCAAAGGTAGCCATGACTCTGACGAAAAACCCTCTTCGTATTTTGGAATCGACATGCCTATTATTGATATGAGGAAGGAATTTACGCCGGTTTTTGAAGACTACGGTGTTGATTTAGTTTACGGTGGCCACAGCCATTCCTACGAACGCTCTTACTATTTGAATGGCCATCGAGGAGATGCCGACACCTTTGACGCAAACGTTCACAGCGAATTAAATTCTGACGGAGAGCCTGCGATTGGCTACGGCACAGAAAGCTATTTCCAGGTGAGCCCAGGTAGCCAGCAAGATGACAAAGTTGTCTACACAGTGGCCGGGAGCTCCGGGAAAGTGAAACTCGGAAAAGGCAAACTCGACCATCCAGCACATGTTATTCAACAATATGATCCAGACAGTCGTCACGGCTTGGCAGAACTGGGTTCAGTGGTACTGGATGCCAGCGCCACCGAACTCACCGCGAGGTTTATTAACGAAAAGGGAGAGATTCGCGATACAGTTACTATTCGCCGGTAAGCAATGACGGAACATCGACGACACCCAATTGATTGCCGGGCAATCAACTCATGAAAAAGTCACACGTAACACGTTTTAGCTGCCGTGTGGCTGTGGCTTTTTTATTGTTTTTTATCTCGCAGGCTTTTTCACACCCGGGAGATGAACATAAACTGGAACACCTCAACTCGCAAATCACACAACAACCATACTCGCAAATCGCCCACATACAACGGGCATCTCTCTATACACGAACCGGAAATTACACACTGGCGAAAAAGGATTTTATTGCTGCAAAAACACTAGGAGAAACGTATCGGGTAAGCTATGAACTCGGTGTGTATTATTTCAAAACAGAGGACTATACACTCGCCATTAATCAGTTTGATAATTATCTAAAACATTTTTCCGATTATTATCCCGCATTGGAGTATCGCGCAAAAACCTACATAAAAATCGGTGATACTAAAAAAGCATTTGAAGATTTTAGTAGATTTTTAGAAAATTCCCCCTACACCAATCCTGGACATTACATCGCCGTCGCAAAAATTGCATTATCAGAAGATGGCAGGGAAGACCAAATAGGCGATGCGATCACAATCATCGACGCAGGAATCTCACAAACTGGGAATTCACCGCAATTGCAGTCGTTCGCTGTAGGACTGGAAATCAGCCGCGGTTTTTTTGACCAGGCGGTAACGCGCCATCAATCACTGCGAGAAATCACTTCCGCCAGTCCACGATGGCATATTGAGATGGCCGAAATATTGGTGAAATCAGAGCAGTGGGCGAAAGCCCACGATCATCTCAATCACAGTGAAATGAAATTGGCCCAGTATAAAAAAACACCCGCTCGGGAAAAATTATCACTGCGTATTGAGAAAATGCAACAACATGTCTCTAAAAATTATGATGTAGACAAGGGTTCACTTAACCATTAAGCGCGGTACGCAAACCGCTGTACTTTGGCTGATCAATAGCAACTTGATTTGCCGTGGTCATTCGCAAATGATTCTGAAGCGGTTCCGAATCCAAGCTCATTGAACCTGCAGTCAATTCACGACACAACTGCCAACGTAAATCCAACAGTGATTGTTCACCCGGTTCATCCAATATACGCTGTAGTCGCTCAAGCTCTTGCTGATTTGCCTGTGGCCCAAGCTCTAGTTCTCGAACAACAACACTAACGGAATTGGCAGCAACTCTGGCCATAAAATTAACTCTGCCTTTTGTTTCCGCCATTACTTGCTGCTGTAAAAAATCCTTAACGCCTGTTAACAACTCATCCATTCTTGGCATACCGATATCGTCGGGTTTACTGGCGGCGCCAACTAACTCAACTAATGCCGGCATCAGCAGATTTACACAATCCACCTGCCCTTCTGACGAGCGTCGACCGATAGCTGCTCGCTCAATACTTTTATCCGGACCATTTCGGTAATGATCTGCCATACCCAAACAGGTAACAGCCCACCAGAAAGATCCAAAAATTTCCCAAAACTTCACATGCTCTCTGTCGACAGATACACCACTAACACTTTCATAACCTGAAAAAAAATCGTCGTAGCTACCAAACCCCCCCACAGGTAATTCACTGTGACCGAACCTCCAGGAATTAGTACAGATCCAGCCCAGATCACGCATCGGATCGCCAATATGAGCCAGCTCCCAATCGAGAACCGCCTGTACCCCGTCCGGCGACACCATAATATTACCATTGCGATAATCAGTATGAACCAGAGCCGGTGTATAGTTTTCAGGAAGATTGTCCAACAGCCATCGTCCGGTGTAATCGATCATCGGCTGCGGCGACTTATATTCGAGATAACGCGCCAGAGTTTGTTCGACGTGTTCCTTGGGACTAATCGGTAATAATTTTTTGCTGAGTCCAGATGACTCAAGTTTGATAGCATGGATTCTAGCTAACACCTCGCCACACTCAAACGCCAAGCGCGGCCTGATATCATCAAGTTCCGGAATTTTTACAATTCGTGCACCCAATGTTTCACCATCGAGCCATTCCATTATAAACCCTTCACCAAGGTCATCACTTTCGGTCAGTACATAATGAATATTGGGTGCCGGCACATTGGCCCCAAGCGCGGCCTGCATTAACAACGCTTCGACATCCAACCCCGGATACCCCGCTGTTTTTTCAACTCCAGTACCACCAGGCGCTCTGCGCATAGCCAGCAATAATTCGCCCTGACCCGTGACGATTGTCAGTCGGTATGTTTCCTGACTTGCACCTCCCGACAATCTCTCTGCGCTGACCAATTGCTGAAACTCAGGAATTGACCGGCGCAGGCAGTCACTTAATTTGCTATCAAAATCTGTCACGATTCACTAACACCCTTGGGTGCCCGCTGGTCCATAAAACCAAACATATAACCAGCCACGCGACGCATTTGGATTTCTTCAGCACCTTCGGTAATACGATAGCGACGGTGATGGCGATAAATATGCTCAAATGGTTTATGCCGTGAATACCCTAATCCACCATGAACCTGCATCGCTCTATCTGCTGCCTCACAACACAACCGATTAGACCAGTAATTGCACATAGACACTTTATCTGAAACTGAAAAAGCGCCGTACTCATCCATCTGCCAAGCTGTTTTGTGAATCAGGGCACGCAACATTTCACATTGTGTCTGCAGCTCCACCAAGGGAAATTGAATACCCTGATTAGTGGCTAACGGCTTCCCAAAGGGAGACCGATGTTTGGCATACTCTATTGACTCATTGATACAAAATTGTGCGGCACCTAGCGAGGACGCCGCCTGGCGAATTCTATTTTCATTAAAAAAATGCTGAACTACACCCAAGCCGCGACCTTCGCCGCCAAAAATGGCGTCGTCGCTCACTCTGACATTGGTTAATGAGACCGTACCGTGATCGGTGGGCATATTAAATGTCCATAACATTTCTTCAATTTTGAAGCCTTCGCTCTTCATGGGTACGAGGAACGCTGTTATACCTCGCCCATCTCCCGCCTTGCCACTCGTGCGGGCAAAAACCAAATCGTAAGGTGCCTTGTGAATTCCCGTGTTCCAGGTTTTGCAGCCATTGATAACCCAGCCATCACCATCGCGCTCCGCATGAGTTTCCATATAGGTAGCATCAGACCCGTGGTCCGGTTCGGTGATACCAAACGCAAACCCCAACTTACCCTCAGCCAAACCATCTATCCAATCCGCCTTTTGTTTCTCGGTGCCATATTGAATCATCAACAGCAAGCCAACATTATTACCGACTATCGAGTGCTCATTTTGCAAATCGTTGTGCAGCCCCAAACCCTTGGCCGCGAGATGCTCTCGAATAATCGCCATGCCCAAATTGGTTCCATCTTTACCGCCATATTCCTTTGGAGATGCATATCGGTAGTGGCCAGCCTTATCGGCTTTCCGCTTGGCTTGATGCAATAGAGTTTCCCACCCTTCGTTGGGCAGACCACCACGCTCCCAGTCTGTTCGTGCGTCTTCCCGACGGTGATCAAAAAATCGTTCGTTATCATTTTCCGCTTGCATGGGCTTAATTTCGCGATCAATAAATTCATCAAGCTCTTGCAGGTAATTGTTTAGGTCCTTAGGGATGTCGAAGTTCATTGTCACTCCATATTTGAAATTATCATTATTGTATTTGCCGGAAGCGTATTAGCTTTCGTCACTGATTTGTTATTTTTAGTAACCTTGAGAGTAATCATTCTGAAAATGTTAGGCAATCATTTCCCGTATAAATATTGTTTTGGGACACATTAACAATTGTTAAAAAACATCAATCACTACTCGTCGTAGCTTATATATGCATCGGCTACTGATTGCCGAACCCCGCCATACGTTCACCTGCATCCGGACCCAGGCCAGGGCTGTTTTCCCTCTCGTATGCCAAACCGTCCGTTAGATGATGATTTTGGCCTGCTAATAATAGAGACTTATCAGCTCGCAAGGTGTGCCAGGAGTTGGCAACAATGTCCCGGGCAAGCTGCCAAGTCCGCGACTGCAATTGTTCGTCCTCTACACAAAAGTTTGCCAAACCTAACAATACACTCTCACTGCCGGTGACAACTCTGCCAGTGAGCATCATTTCTTTGGCTTTCAGCAAACCTACTCGTCGAGGCAGTCTCTGGCTCATACCCCATGTTGGTGTGAGTGACCACTTGCCATGGGTATCGGAAAATTTTGCCGACTCGGCTGCCACTAACAGATCACACGCCAGAGCCAATTCCAGCGATCCGGTATAACAATGCCCCTGGACTGAAGCAACCACAGGTTGCGGCAACTTCTCAATCGCATCCAACGTTTCAGCCTGAAAATGCTTGGTGGGCGCTCGCTCACCCGATTGAATAGCCTTAAGATCATTGCCCGCTGAGAACGAACGACCCTCACCCCGCAAAATAACACAGCCAATACTATCGGTTTCAGTGACAAGCTGATCAATGTGTTCACGCAGCTCAACAAAGAGGTGAGGACTTAAAGCGTTTAACATTTCTGGTCGATTCAGCGTCAATATGGCAACACCTTCACGATCTTCTCTCAACACCAACTTATCTTCTGACATAGTTAATCTCCTCAACGTGTTTTGACGACGGCTTATCGTATTTATTCATCCGCAAGAACAAATCCCAAATAGTCATCGTTAATGATATTATCCGGCTCTTATTTGACACCATACATCACAACGATAACAAAACAATAAAAGAGGCAGCAATGTATACCAAAGTTCATGATTGGATAGCCACTCACGCCGGTACCAGACCTAACGCAATCGCTATTACCGATTTGTTTTCCGAGCGGGAATATACCTATGCCCAGATGAATGAACGTGTCGCCAAATGTGCGGGGTTTCTGCGCGACAGCCTGAATATACAGCAGGGTCAACACGTTGCTATTTTGTCGCAGAACAGTAGTGATTTTCTGGAAATTCTTTTTGCATGCGCCAGAATAGGTGCCGTATTGGTGCCGATGAATTACCGCCTGGTAGCCGATGAGCTCAATTTTATTGCCGGTGACGCCGAAGCCAAAGCACTTTTTTGCGACTCCGACTTTTTGGAAGTGGGCAAGGAAGTCGCTATGGGGTGCGATCTTCCGCTTATCGATATGCACGGTGATGGCTCTAAAAGTCGCTACGAGTACGGTTTGGCAGAAGCCAATCCGGTATATGACATGGTCGATCAGGACCTGAGTGACTTGTGGGTAATCATGTATACCTCTGGCACCACCGGCAGGCCCAAAGGAGCGAAAATTACTCACCATGTCATGCAAACTAACAACCTGAACAACATGTCAAACTCCAATATTACGCAAGCGTCTATATCTCTCACCTTTATGCCAGTCTTCCACATTGGCGGACTCAACTGCTATACCGTGCCGACTCTGTTTGTTGGCGGTCGCATCTTGATGATGCGGGCCTTCGATGCCGCTGCAACACTTGCTGCACTGAATAACAAAGCGGTGCAGGTAACTCACTTCCTTGGGGTGCCCGCCACGTTTCAGTTTATGTGCCAGCACCCGGATTTTGCGAAATTTGACCCCTCAGGTATTCAATTAGCTACGGTCGGCGCAGCGCCGATGCCAGTTCCGCTGCTGAAAATATGGATCGAGAAAGGTTTACAGTTGCAACAGGGGTATGGCATGACCGAAACTGGCCCCAGCGTATTTTCATTACCCAGAGAATATGCCCTGGAAAAAATCGGCTCCTGCGGAAAAACACTAATGTTCACCAAAGTACGTATTGTTGCCGAAGACGGCAATGATGTGTCGGCGGGAGAAATTGGTGAATTGTGGGTCCAGGGCGGCAGTATTATTGAGTCCTACTGGAATCGGCCCGAGGCTAACATCAAAGATTTTGTCGACGGATGGTTCCGCACCGGAGACGCAGCTCGCATGGATGAAGATGGATTTTACTACATCGTCGACCGAACCAAAGACATGTATATTTCCGGTGGCGAAAACGTTTATCCGGCTGAAGTAGAAAACACTATCTATCAACTCGACGGTATAACAGAGGCGGCAGTGATTGGTTTGCCTGACGAAAAGTGGGGCGAGATTGGTTGCGTGGTTGCAGTGTTAAAAGACGGCAGTAGTTTAACTGAAAAAGACATTCTCCAGCACTGTAAAGGAAAAATGGCGAAATTCAAATTGCCTCGTTCAGTGCGGTTTATCGACGTATTACCCAGAAATACCACCGGTAAGGTGCTAAAAACTGTCTTGCGCGATCAAGCTCAACAGGGATGATTTGGCAATGCTGTCGCAGCGTGGCCAATTTAAACGGTAGTGCAATGCCAGCTGGCTGAGCTCTGCACCCAAACACAAAACCCTTCATTGTATAGGGTTTTGTGTCCGCCATTTTAGCCAACATTTACTACCCGCTAGCTGTATTGCCTAAATGTAATTAAGCAATCTATTAACCAACTGCTAAAGTAGGGTATATTAGCTAGCTGAATACAAGATAAGACTCAACGGGGTAACACCATGATATCTATAACCAGGGCAGGTGCCGCAGCATTATTTTGCGCCCTTACTTTCGCCAGCCACACAATGGCTAAAGTTGATAGAGCCGATGACTTTATGTTGCTGGATCACACCGGCAAGGCACAAAATCTCTATTACGAAAAAGATGCGAACGCCATTGTATTGATAGCGCACAGCAATAGTTGCGATATGACAACTACAGACAGTGCTGCCTTCAACGCCTTACAAAAAGATTATGCCGATCAAGGCGTAAAAGTATTAATGATCAATTCCGATCAAAAAGAATCTCGAAGTGCAATTGCCGCTAACGTCGATAAAAACGGATTGAGTATTCCTGTCCTACACGACACCGCGCAAATTATTGGCTCGTCACTAGAATTGACTAACGCAGGTGAAGTGTTGGTTATCGAACCTGACAGCAAAAAAATAGTCTATCGTGGCAATGGCGGCTCCGCCTTGCGTACTACTCTGGACTCATTGATTGCAGGCACACCTGTTGAAGTTGCCTCCATAGAATCTAACGGTTGTGCAATCACTTATCCACACACTGAAACAGCAAAAACTATTACGTATGCTGATGATATTGCACCCATCCTGATGGACAATTGTACAGCCTGTCACACTCAGGGCGGTATCGCACCTTGGGCGATGAACGAATACAGCATGATTAAAGGTTTTGCTCCAATGATCAGGGAAGTGATTCGCACCAAACGTATGCCACCATGGCATGCGGATCCCGAAACAGGGGTTTGGGAACACGACGGTAGTATTTCTGACGACGAAATTAAAACACTTGTTGGCTGGATAGAAGCAGGGGCTGAACGCGGAGAAGGCGCCGATCCTTTATTGAGCGTTAAGCCGCTGGAAACTCGTTGGACTTTAGGTGAGCCTGATTTGATTCTTGAAGTACCGGCCTATGACATTCCTGCAACTGGAGTTGTCGAATATCAATTTCCAGTGCTGCCAAATCCACTGGGTAAAGATGTCTGGGTAAAAGCAGCAACTATTATTCCAGGAGATGGACGGGTTGTTCATCACGTATTGATGGGATCCGGTCCCGTTCCTGAAGAAAATGCCGACGATCTGGGCTCCGTCTTCGATAATTACATTATGGGTTATGCTGTCGGCAACGAATCTGCTGAACTGCCAAAAGGTACTGGCGTTTTTGTTCCAGCTGACGAAGCGTTTTTACTGCAAATGCACTATACCCCTGTCGGTATAGCAACAACCGACAAAACGCGTGTTGGGCTTTATTTCGCCGACGAAGCTCCGGCTAATTTCTTGCGTACCCACGTTATTGTCGATCCTTCAATTAAAATCGAACCGAACTCGGCAGAGCATGAAGAGAATGCTTATTTCACTTTTTCCGATGACGCTACTCTATATTCGGTAACTGCACACGCGCACTATCGCGGAACCAGCGCCAACTACACAGTAGAGTACCCCAACGGAGAATCTGAAGTGGTATTGTCAGTTCCAGTGTATGATTTTAACTGGCAGCGCACCTATACCTTTGCCGAGCCGTTACAACTGCCTAAGGGCAGTAAAATGATTTATAGCTCTACGTATGACAACTCGGTTAACAATCCCAGTAATCCTGACGCCAGTCGCACCGTTCCTTGGGGAGAGCAATCCCATGATGAAATGCTCTATGGCAGCATGAGTTTTGAATGGGCTAATGAAACCTCTGAAAAGCCGGTTTATACCAAAGAAGATACTCGAGCTGCACAGATGATTGGCTTTATGGATCGCGATATGGACGGCTTACTGATGCTGGAAGAGTTACCTGAAAGCTTCGGTAAACGATTGGCGCCTATGTGGGGATTGCTGGATGCAAACCAGGATGGCGGACTCGATGTTAAAGAGTTGAAACCGTTGTTAGCACAAATGGACAAAGCACGCGAAGCCAAGAAAGTAGCGAGCACTCACTAAGCACAATACCAGTGGGAGACCTTGCGGTCTCCCAAAAAAAAAGCCAGGCTCATATCGAGTCTGGCTTTTTTTTGTGCGGCAAATAGATCACCGCCACATCAGGGATGATCTTGGTAGATTAAACCAATCCGTGATTCACCAATGGCAAGTCGCGAATACGTTTTCCGGTTGCCGCAAAGACAGCATTCGCTAACGCCGGTGCTAACGGTGGAGTCCCCGGCTCACCGACACCAGTTGGAGCTGCCGTCGATTCGATAATGAAGGTTTCGATTTCAGGAACTTCGTTTATCCTTGCAACCTGATAGTTGTGATAATTGTCCTGTTCAACTTGACCATTTTTAGTACTTATCTCACCGTACATTGCGATACTCATACCAAACGTAGCCGCCCCTTCCAGCTGCGCTTTCACTCTGTCGGTATTAACCACTTGACCCGCATCGATAGCACTGTAAATTTTTTCCACTTTGATTTTTCCGTCAGCTGACGCCGATACTTCAACCACTGTCGCAACATATGATAAAAAGCTGTAGTGGACAGCAACGCCCAAGCCATGATTAGTCGGTAGCGCCCCGCCCCAATTGGCCGCTTTCATAACCTTTTCAGTAACGCCACGCATGCGGCCCATATCAATAGGGCCTCTGGACAAAGCGTTGCCCGACGGGCCTTTCCCCATCGTTAATATCCGCGGCTCACCCAATAACTCCAGTAAGTATTCGCCGGCATCACGCCCGGCTTTTTCCGCCAATTCAGCGGTAAAACTACCAACAGCAAACGCATTTTGGATATTGCCGACTGAGCGAACCCACCCTATACGCAGATGTGCATCGGGAGCCCCTCCCTCTGCTCGAACATTGGGAATGTCGTACCACATATTCGACACCCCCTGGATCAGATTACCGACATTATTCGCTTGGGGAGCAAAGGTTGTACCGATATCGGGATATATCGCCCGGTGTAACCATGCAGATGGTTTGCCTGACGCATCGAGACCTGCTTCCATATGGTGAGCGCTGATAAAATGGTAATAATCGTG
The DNA here is from genome assembly GCA_036963965.1 of Oceanicoccus sp. GTDB lineage: Bacteria > Pseudomonadota > Gammaproteobacteria > Pseudomonadales > Dasaniaceae > Oceanicoccus. The sequence continues at coordinate 178,975 of JBALTE010000001.1, forward strand.
TTTGATATCATCTTCGCGGGTCCAGGTAACCTTAATAGGCTTGCCCGTCGCTTTAGACAGAAACGCAGCTTCAGCAACATAGTCTGGCTTCGATTTACGGCCAAAAGCGCCACCCAGCAGAGTGACATTAACTTTAACTTGCTCTTTATCCAGATCAGTAAACGCCGCCACAATTTGTCGCGCTCGCTGCGGAGTTTGAGTGCAGGCCCATACCTCGCAAAAACCATCTTGATAGTGCGCGGTAGCCGCTGGCGGCTCCATCGATGCGTGTGCCAGATACGGTACTGAGTATTCAGCCTCGACGGTTGACGCCGCCGATTTCAAAGCAGCGTCTACGTCGCCTTCAACACGAGCCACAATACCGGGACTTCTCGCCGTCTTACGTAATTCATCAAGGTACTCAGCACTGTTGTCTTTGCTGTGCTCGTTTTCAGTCCACTCTATTTTTAGTGCTTTGCGGCCCTTCATAGCAGCCCATGTATTATCAGCAATAACCGCTATACCACCCGCAGGGTTAAACAATGCAGGCCCCGGGCTATGTGGAATTTCGATCACCGCATGGACGCCATTGACCTTCATCGCCGCAGTTTTATCAAACCATTTCACTTTTGTTTTAATGACCGGAGGCCGTTCAATACTGGCATAAAGCATACCCGGCAATTGTGTATCAATACCGTAATCGGCAGTGCCCACAGTAAAATCACGCAGATTTTTTAGTGCTAACCCTTTACCAATATATCGAAATTGATCTGCGGATTTTAGCGTTAAACTATCTGTATCAGGCAGCTTCTGTTTCGCGGCTGCAGCCACTAATACACTATAATCCAGACTTTTTCCCGAAGGCTGATGCGTCACCTGATGCTGCTCCGCGTGACACTCTGAAACTGCCACACCCCACTGCTCCGCCGCCGCTTGCTCCAACATCACTCTGGCGCTGGCGCCAACTTGTCTCATCGGCATAAAGCCATCAGTAATACTATGAGAACCGTCGGTATTCTGATCACCATATTTTTCGTGACCTTCTGCCTGCACAATCTTAACTCGGCTCCAATCAGCCTCAAGTTCATCCGCGACAATTTGCGCCATGGATGTAAGAATCCCCTGCCCCATTTCTGATCTGGCTACAGTGACATGGACAACACCAGCCGCATCGATCGCCAAAAACAAACTGGGATCAAATGTTGCCTGGTTTTCTGCCATCGCTAACGGTAAGTGCGCAGCCAGTAACAAGCCCGATGCAGACACACCCGACAACTTTAGAAATTCGCGCCGATCAAGCTGGGTTATGCCTGTTTGTGATTTGAGTTTCATGATTGCGCCTCCCATACCTGCACACCGTCATTAACAGCGCTTATACTCGAATCATTCATGACTGTTTTTTCGCCGGCGGCGGTCTGAATGGCCGCCCTAATACGTGTATAGGTTCCACAACGACATATGTTGCCACTCATGTAGCTATTAATTTCGTCAACGCTGGGATTGGAGTTTTGTTCCAACAAGGCTGCAGCAGACATAATTTGTCCGGACTGACAGTATCCGCACTGAGGAACATTGTGTTCACGCCAGGCTCGTTGAAGAGGATGGTTACCGTCATCTGACAGACCCTCGATGGTGGTAATGCTTTTTCCGGCAACAGCAGAAACCGGCATACTACAAGAGCGAATAGGGTTGCCGTCCATATGCACCGTGCAGGCACCGCATAAACCTTTACCACAGCCAAATTTGGTACCGGTCAATCCAACAATATCCCTTAGCGCCCACAATAGAGGCATGTCATCATCAACGTCGAGCTGATGTTTTTTGCCATTCACAGTGATAACACTCATAGTTGTTCCCTTTATTTGAAAGCGGTATTTTTGTTGCCAATCAAGGGGCTTACGCTAACGTGAAGACCTTGTTCGCCTTTATCCAATGATATCGCAGCATCACCAGCAGTGGTTACGTTTTATCTATTTGAATCAGTGGCCTAAATTTAACATATGCCGCGATCGGCATCACCCTGCGCGAGGTAACAACACCTCGAATGTTTAAACCACTGAGCCATAAAAATCTAAAAATAGCAGGCGATTGGAAAAACACTCGCACACGACAACAAGAATTAGTTACAAGTAATAAGGAAGATTGTATTAAAAATAGCAGAAGAGCGCTGCAAAACAGGAAGGAGACTTGGCGTGTTAACGGTGACCACGCCAAGTCGGTATAGCCAAGCTTAGAAAATTTCGAACAATCCAGCAGCACCCATACCACCACCAATACACATAGTCACAACACCATATTTGGCGCCACGACGCTTGCCTTCCAGCAAAATGTGGCCAGTACAGCGAGCACCGGTCATTCCAAACGGGTGACCAATGGCAATAGAACCGCCATTCACATTGTATTTTTCAGGGTCTATTCCCAAAAAGTCACGAGAGTACAAACACTGGCTAGCGAAAGCTTCGTTAAGCTCCCAAATATCAATGTCTTGTACTGTTAGACCAGCACGTTGTAACAGACGAGGGACCGCAACAACAGGACCGATACCCATTTCATCTGGCTCACAACCACCAACAGCAAAACCACGGAAAGCGCCCAAAGCTTCAACGCCACGACGTTCTGCTTCTTTGGAATCCATCAAGGTTACTGCAGCAGCTCCATCGGAAAGCTGAGAGGCATTACCAGCAGTAATGAATTGATCAGCACCGCGGATCGGCTGTAGCGATTGCAGCCCTTCTAAAGTAGTGCCGGGGCGATTACATTCGTCACGGTCAACAACATAGTCAACGATGGTTTCTTCGCCTGTTTCTTTGTTGCGCTGAATCATCTGGGTTTTCATCGGCACAATTTCGTTGGCAAACAAACCGGCTTCTTGAGCAGCAGCCATACGCAGCTGGCTCTGCAGTGAGTATTCATCCTGCGATTCGCGGCTAATATTGTAACGTTCAGCGACAATGTCAGCGGTTTCGATCATAGGCTTCATTAAGCCGGGGTATTGATCAAACAACGGCAGATCATTGGACAGTGTAAATGGACCACTGGGCTGGGACAGAGAAATAGACTCTACGCCAGCGCCTACAGCAATAGGAACACCGTCAGTGATGATCCGGGACGCTGCAGTGGCAATAGCATTCAAACCTGAAGAGCAATGACGGCTAACAGTGAAGCCTGAAGTGGTTACCGGGCAGCCCGCTTTAAGGGCAGCCAAACGACCAATGTTATTACCTGTAGTACCTTGTGGTGTGCCACAACCAACAACAACTTCTTCTACGTCTGCTGGCTCAATTCCTGCGCGTTCGATGGCATGCTGCACGGCATGACCTGCCATGGCTGTACCAGTTGTGTTGTTAAAGCCACCACGAATGGATTTGGCCAAGCCTGTGCGGGCTACGGAAACGATAACTGCTTCGCGCATAGTTCTCTCCTAGTGTATGTTTGATATTAATCGGGACGGATAATACACGCTATTTCTACCAAGATCGAATACTCGAGAATTAACGCCTATCTGTTACCGTCGTATTTAAACCATTCTACAAATCTCAGCGTGCAGGTCGCATAGCGCTGATACAAGAAATACGATCTCAGAAAACAAACAAGGGCCGTCAAAGGCCCTTGTTTGTGCGCGGTTAAACGCAATCGATGGATTCCCGCCGGAGCGGGAACATCAGCAGAGGATAATCTGTTACGAGTTAATTTCGAACAGGCCTGCCGCGCCCATACCACCACCGATACACATGGTAACAACACCGTAGCGAGCACCACGACGACGCCCTTCAATCAACAAATGGCCAACCATACGTGATCCAGACATACCAAAGGGGTGACCAATAGCAATAGAACCACCATTAACATTCAGTTTGTCCATGGGGATACCCAAAACATCGCGGCTGTATACAACCTGACTGGCAAAAGCTTCATTCAGCTCCCACAAATCAATATCGTCAACAGTCAGACCGGCAATTTTTAACAGTTTTGGTACAGCCAAAACAGGACCAATACCCATTTCGTCAGGCTCACAACCACCAACAGCAAATCCGCGGAACGTACCCATGATATCAAGACCGCGACGCTCAGCTTCAGCGCGTTCCATCAATACCTGTGCAGAAGAACCGTCAGACAACTGTGAGGCATTACCGGCAGTGATAAAGTTACCTTCGCCCATAATTGGCTGCAAGCTGGCAAGACCTTCTGCCGTTGTAGAAGGACGATTACAATCGTCACGATTGGCAACAGCTGCCTGCTCCGTAACTTCACCGGTTTCTTTGTTCATGACTTTCATAATGGTGTTCATAGGAACAATTTCATCATCAAACTTGCCCGCTTCCTGCCCTGCGGCGCAGCGTTGCTGACTAATCAATGAGTATTCGTCCTGCGCTTCGCGAGAAACATTGTAACGCTGAGCTACAGTGTCTGCGGTTTTTATCATCGGGTACCAAAGACCTGGGTAAGCTTCATAAAGCTCAGGCTCTATAGACTGCTTAGGATCGGCAACCGCCTGCAAAGAGATGCTCTCAACACCACCCGTTACCATAACATCAACGCCTTCAGCGATAATGCGGCCAGCGCCCATAGCAAGCGACTGTAAACCGGAAGAACAAAAACGGTTGATCGTAGTGCCGGAAGTTGTCACTGGGCAACCCGCAGAAAGTGCCGCATTACGCGCTACATTCATACCAGTAGAACCAGCACTTGCAGCATTACCCAAGATGATGTCATCAACGTCAGCAGGATTCAGCTGCGCACGCTCCATTGCATGCTTGATTGAATGAGCGGCCAATTTGATGCCATGTGTGTTATTAAATGCACCGCGAGCCGCTTTTGTCAGCGCTGTCCGAGCGGTAGATACGATTACTGCTTCTCTCATGATTTTCCCTCAATAGTGGGTTTAGGTGTTTTGCTTTTTTTCAGGGCCGACATTTTACCCCTAGGTGTAAAAAAATGTAACAAAGTTGATACTTGCGATCAAAAAATACGCAATTTTGTGTATTTATTACAATATCGTCATCGTAGATACACCGCCATTACCCAACATATGCTGGTATCGTTGCTTACAGCGCTTCTACGCCTGCAACCAGGTAAGTAGCTACGCCAGCAGGTAAACCCGGTAAACATCAGAAGATCAACACTATTACGACCAAGCCATGCCAAATACCCTAACAGACATAAACATCGCCACAGACCCTGCGAGCACTATCGGCCCTCTGACTGACACCTTTCAACGTGTCGGCGGTATTGTATGGGATACCATTGCCGGGAACACCCCCAGAGACTTACACTGGGAAATCATCCTGCTAACACTGATCATCGCGACTTTTATCTGGCTGCTTAGAGGCGGCCACGGATCAAGGGGCGCCGACGGACACGAAAGAAAAGCAGGCTTACTGCAGTTTTTGTTACCGAAGGATATTTATAGCCACGTTTCTGCCCGAGTAGACGTTTGGTTATGGATAACCGAGCGGGTGTTGCGCCCCTTTTGGATTGTTGGTTTGTTGGCCACCGTAGGTTCTGCCACCGAAACTGCAATAATTGGATCACTTGAGTGGACTCTTGGAGCATCACCCGCGCTACAACCTAATTACGCATGGATGTTACTCTACAGCCTGGTAACACTGCTTTGTTACGACTTTGTATTTTATCTCATTCATTACGCCATGCACCGGATACCCGCGTTATGGGCCTTACATAAAGTGCACCATTCGGCCGAAGTTCTAACGCCGCTAACCCGATCCAGAGAACATTTTATAGCGGGACCGATCTGGGCGGCAGGAGGAGCGTTGAGTTATGGCTTTACCGGAGGAATATTTGCCTGGCTGTTCAGCGGCGGGATCACTGCCGCCACATTGTTAAACATCGGCTTTTTTGCATTACTGTTCGGATTTAATGGCTCTTTTCGCCACTATCACGTGCAATTCCACTATCCCCACTGGCTATCCAAGTGGCTACACAGTCCAGTAATGCACCACGTCCATCACAGCTATCTAGAGCATCACTGGGATAAAAATTTTGCCGCTGTCACCAGCATTTGGGACAGCATGTTTGGCACTCTCTATATTCCAGAGAAAGATGAGTACACACCCTGGGGTATCGGTCCTGCAACACAGTCGGAGTATCGTTCTTACTGGCAAAACATCATCGGGCCCTTTCGTGATTGGTACAAGATGTTACGGCGCGGTGACTCCCCGCAGGCAGGTGCAGTGGAGCAACGTGAGTAGCTAAACATAATTTCACGCCACCACTGTTGCTCACTATTGGTTAATGGCCGTGCAGCTGTTACTCCGTCTCCCAGGCTACTTAAGTTAACGAACGGATAAAACGGTCAACACCTTCTAAACCATCACTATCCATTACCCGAATCGATTCGGTGCCGATAATAGCCACATCAACGAAACCCTTGACCGCATCAATATCAGCTTTTTCCTTGATACCAAAACCAACCGCTAGCGGCAACTCCGTTGCCATCCGACTACGCTTAAGGTAATCACTAATATCTTCAGAAAAATCAGTATTCGCACCAGTGACACCTTTACGAGCTACACAATAGATAAACCCGCTACCGGTTTTTTCAATCGTCTTCATTCGCGCATCAGTGGAGTTGGGCGCAAATAGAAAGATGGGATCCAATTGTTGCTGTTTCATCGCCGCCACATAATCGTGTGCATCTTCCGGAGGAATATCGGGAACGATTGCACCTTTGATACCAATAGCTTTCATTTTTTCTGCAAACGGCTGGAACCCGTACTTATGCAGAATATTGCAATAGCTCATAAACAAAAACGGAATATCAAATTCGCTACACATTTTTTCGGCCGCCTCAAAACAGCGTTCCAACGTAGCGCCATTCTCAAGAGACTCCTGGCTGGCTTTCATGATTACCGGTCCATCAGCCATCGGCTCCGAAAATGGGATTTGCAACTCCATTAGGTCGACGCCAGCGTTCACCATGGTTTCTACCAGTCGTAAACTGTCATCAAAACTGGGGTAGCCCAATACAATATGTGTCATCAACAAAATATCTTTTTGCTGGCGGCGCGTTTTAATGTAATTTTCAAGATTCATATTGACGGGCCTTTTCTATAATAAATTGTTTCCACTTGGGGTCATCAAACGCATCCGCAATGGTGAAAATATCTTTATCACCACGACCTGACTGATTAATAATAATCGTTTGATCCGTGCGCATTTTGGGTGCATCTTTAAATGCTTGTGCGAAGGCGTGGCTAGTTTCCAACGCTGGAATGAGTCCTTCCTTTTTCATTGTCAAAGACAGGGCATCAATGACTTCCGTATCGGTTGCCGACTCAAACCGAACCCGCCCCTGATCGGCAAGATCCGCCAGCAGCGGTGAAATGCCGATGTAATCGAGACCGGCAGAGACGCTGTGGGTCTCGTTCATTTGTCCATCTTCGTTCTGCAAGAAATAGGTTCGAAAACCCTGCGCTACACCGACCGTCGCATCATTAGAGGCTATTCTCGATGCATGTAAATGTGTGTCAATGCCGTGTCCGCCAGCTTCAACGCCAACTAGCTCAACATCGTCATTCATAAATCCCTGAAATATTCCCATCGCATTAGAACCACCACCAACGCAGGCATAAACACTATCGGGTAACTTTCCAGTCTCCTCCAGTGACTGCTGGCGCGCTTCCTTGCCAATTATCGACTGGAAATAGCTAACCATTTCAGGAAACGGCGCCGGGCCACAGGCGGTGCCCAAAACATAGTGTGTATCGTCCATGTTAGTAACCCAATCACGGAAAGCTTCGTTGATTGAATCTTTTAGTACTCGAGTTCCCTCTTTAACAGGTACTACCGTCGCACCCATGCGTTCCATCCAAAATACATTTGGACGCTGTCGGAGAACATCAATTTCGCCCATGTAGATAGTACATTCCAAGCCAAATTTAGCGGCCATGGTGGCAGTAGCAACACCGTGTTGCCCCGCACCAGTCTCCGCTATTACACGCTTTTTCCCCATCCGTTTTACTAATAGGCCCTGCCCCATAACATTGTTAACTTTGTGAGCACCGGTGTGATTGAGGTCTTCTCGCTTAATGTATATTTGTGCGCCACCAAAATGCCTGGACAAATTATCCGCATAGGTTAGCGGCGTAGCACGACAGGAATAAGTGCGCATCAGCTGTTCATATTCTTGCCAAAAACTTGGATCCGCCTTTATTTCGGTAAATTTTTCATTTAATTCTTCAAATGTTGCATGCAAGACTTCGGGAATAAATGCCCCGCCGTACTCACCAAAATATCCAGCTTTACTTTCAGCCATGGTTTTCAACTCCAAGAGTTTGTGAAAATTCAAATTGATCGGTACGACACAACATTTCACAATAGATTGGTGCCATACTCTGAAAACTGACAATCCGCTTGACCAAAATAAGCGGACCATCCCATTTTAATGCTTTTGCCTGTTGCAACGTGGGCTGTGTTATGGAGAACGTTTGCACCGTTTTAACAGGTTTTTCATGATGCGTAGATTGAATAAAATCTGACAATCTCAGGGACTCAAGATCTACCAAATCGAACGCAGGCAGCTCTACTTTCGACAAATAAAACGTTTCGATCATCAATGGCGTTTGGTGGTTTTTGCTCAGTCGCGAGAAACGCCAAAACTCCCCACCGGTAACTTCGTCCGGCATCTCCGATGACCTTCCGGTGATGCTTAGCGACTCAACTATTTCAAAAGGATCAGCGACACCACTCGCATGCAATGCTGCTGATGTACCTGCCATCGACAGCACATCAAGCCGTTTGGGGGAGGTTTGCAACACATAGGTTCCAGAGCCCCGCTTACGCTCTAAATACCCTTGCCGAATCAACCACTCTGTCGCCTGCCGCACAGTTGGACGACCAACAGCATGGTTAGCGGCCATAGCCTGCTCAGACGGAATTTTGTCACCGATAGCATAAACACCACTGCGAATATCAGCCAGCAGTTGTTCAGCCAACTGGTAATAAAGGGGTACTGGACTTCGACTATCAAGAGAGTTCATGGGTAGAGCATAGAAAGATTTGGTTAAGTTGTCAAGACAACTTAACCAAATCAACAAACAACGTTATCGTTCAAATTTTGGGGTGCGTTTCTCCATATTAGCCATCACCGCCTCTATCTGATTGGGGAAACCGATTAACTGATCCTGTTCCCGCGATTCAGCTAAAAGGATGTCTTGCGGGAACTGGAAAGGTGCATCATTCAGAATACGCTTGGCGCCACGGATAGCATCCGGGTTTCTTCCCGCGATTTCTGCCGCTGTCGCCAATGCGGCTTCAATTGGATTATCCATAACACGTGTCACCAATCCAAGTTCTTGCGCCTCTTCAGCGTCAATCACCTTGTTGGTATAAGTCAGTTCTCTCAACACATCGTCGCGAAGCAATTTATGAATATAGGGGGTTGCGCCCATATCTGGCACAAGGCCCCACTTCATTTCCATGATTGATATTTTTGTACCGGGAGCTGCATAGCGCATATCGGCACCAATACTAATCTGACAACCACCACCATAGGCAACACCGTGCAGCGCAGCAATCACCGGCACGGGCAACTCACGCCAGACCCAGCTGGTGTATTGCGCGCGATTTGCCAGGCCATGTGTACGTTTTTCAAGCCGCCCCAGTTTTTCAACAGTAGACTCAGCGTCGTCGCCAGAATTTCCGGTTGCCATGTTAGCGAAGTTACCCATATCCAAACCCGCACAAAATGCGCGACCCTCACCCGAAAGCACCACCGCGCGCACGTCTTTATTGGTTTTCAAGCTTTCGCCCGCTTCAATAATGCCAGTGAACATTGCATCATCAAGGGCATTCATTTTGTCGGGGCGATTGAGACGAACGTGGGCGATGTGGTCTTGAATATCTACTATGACGCGATCTTCCATTATTTCCTCCAGGGTTTTGCAGATCAAAATTATTTATCAGCGACTATTAAACGAGTTCTCTTCACAAAAGTACAGACAGCAACAAAAGCACTGGCCAGCCCACTTAGCGCAATCAGCCCAAATAACGCCCGTTCCAGATACACTAAAGTGCAATATCCCGGCACTGGTCGCCGTATAGATATCGACTATCTCGACAAAACACCGTTGTAGCGACGACAGGGCCAACTATAATGTACTACCACCATTAATCTGCTGCAGGAAATTTCCATGCACCTACAATTTGAGAAAAAAGTCGCACTGGTAACCGGTAGCGATCGCCGAACCGGCGAAATCATTGCTGAATCACTGGCAGCGGAAGGTGCCACGACAATTTTTCATGGCAATGATCACTTGCCCGACAAACCCTTTGCTGTCTGCGGCGATATAACCTCGGAAGCAGGATGTAAACAAGTATTAGAACAAATGAACGAGCTGAGATTAGGCGTTGATATATTGGTAAATAACTTTGGTTCAGCCGATCGTCACAACTGGAGCGACTCAACCACAGAAAAATGGCTCGAGCTTTATCAAATCAATGTTCTGTCGGCAGTGAGGCTTATTCAAGGGTGCATTCCCAGCATGAGGGAGCGAGGCCGGGGTCGTATCATTAACCTGGGAACCATTGGGTCACATCAACCCAACAATATCATGCCAGCTTATTATGCCGCAAAAGGGGCGATGGCAACGATGTCAGCCAGCCTAACCAAAGAACTTGGCGGAACAGGAATCAACGTGAACACGGTTTCTCCTGGCCTCATTCGTACTGAACAGGTTGAAAGCGGCTATAGAAAATTGGCCGCTAAAAAAGGCTGGGGGGAAGACTGGGATGAGATAGTCAAAAAAATCGTCGAGAGAGATTTCCCCAACCCTTGCGGACGCATTGCTGAACGCCAGGAAGTAGCAGATCTGGTGACCTTTTTAGCGAGCCCCAGAGCTGATTTTATCAACGGCCAAAATATTAGAATTGATGGTGGTGCAATTAATTACGTATAAACCTGCCGATGTTTTTTACGATATAACCGCAGGTGGACATTTTGACTCGGTCACTTATACTGCCAGCAACACTGCTCACTTGGCGAAACGAGGAAGTCATATGGCTATCAATACCGAAGATCGTCCATTAGAGTCTGTTCGCGAAGAAGTCATAGACCAACTCATCATGAATTACGGTCATGGCACACTATCCCTTGAGGCATTTGAGCGCCGCCTCGACGAGGCCTACAACAGTAAAAAACATGCGGTACTTAAACACCTTGTCGCCGACCTGGAACTGGATATCGATACAACATATATTCAGGAAAAGAAAGAAAATCTGGGCGTTGGCTACCAAAACAACCCATCCAAAAATCTCGACTACATCGTTCACATCTTTGGTAGCGGAGAGCGATCTGGACGTTGGGAAGCAGCCAAAAAAATTATCATGATCAATATTTTTGGTGGTGGTGATATTGATTTTACTGACGCAAAATTTTCCAGCCCTACGGTTACTGTGAAGTTATTTTGTTTGTTTGGTGGCGCCAATATTTATGTCCCAAAAGAAGTTAATATATCCTGCAAAACCATCTGCCTTTTCGGTAGTGTAAACAATAAAGTCTTATCAACTATTGATAGGAATTCACCTACCGTCATTATTGAAGGCCTGGTTCTATTTGGCTCAGCTGCCATTAAAAACAAAACCGCTCTACGCGAGAAAATAATCCAGTTTGCCGACAGCTTTAAAAGCCTTTTTGTGAATAACGAAAAGTAACCTCCTGCTAAAAATACCCTGCCAGCCAACCTTACCATTCATTCATCATTGTCACTTGATCGCTAAAAGCTTGATCCGTATCAAACCTTTTTAGGCGGTAAGTGTGACGATGTGTACCTTACGACTACTAAATAAAGCCTCAAAGGTATGGAGGACACTACGATGTCTACTCAATTAAAGCCTGACCTATCGGCAACGCATTTACTCAAACTGGGCGCATTCAGCGCAGCGCTATTATTGACCTCACTAACAGCGGTAGTTTCAACGGCGCATGCAGCGCCAAGCCAGACAATGTCAGGTTCCGACAGCGTTGTTGGTATGAGAGTTGATGATTTTGAATTAGTCGATCACACTGGTACCGCACACCGTCTCTATTACTACAATAACTCTCCTGCAATTGTGCTAATGACCCAGGGAAATGGCTGCCCTATCGTTCGTAATGCGATGCCAGAATTTCGCGCTGTGCGAGACGATTATGCCAGTAAAAATATCCCTTTTTTCCTGCTAAATTCCAACATCCAGGACAACCGTGACAGCATTGCCGCTGAAGTTGAAAATTTTGGCTATGACATTCCTGTACTGGTCGACACCCATCAGCTAGTAGGCGAATCGCTGAATGTCAGTAGAACTGCTGAAATTTATGTTATCGACCCGATATCAAAAAAAGTGGTCTATCATGGCCCGGTTAGTGACAAGGTCACTTATGAAGTTCAAAAAGAAAAAGCAGCCAGTAACTATTTGGCCAATGCTCTGGACTCAATCATTGCGGGCAAAAAAATTGCTGTCGCCGACGTGGATGCGCCGGGGTGCTTGATTAACTTCCCGGAAAACGAAAATCGCGACCAGCATGCAGAGATTTCCTATCATGACACTATCGCTCCACTCCTAGAGAAGAACTGTATTGGCTGCCACCAGGAAGGTGGCATAGGTCCATGGGCAATGACAAGTTACGAGATGATAAAAGGCTTTTCGCCAATGATTCGAGAGGTCATCCGAACTGACCGCATGCCACCCTGGCACGCCGACCCTGAAGTGGGTCATTTTCTGCGCGACAAAAGCCTTAGCGCCAACGAGATTAAAACACTTGTACATTGGATTGAGGCTGGGTCACCTCGCGGTGAAGGACCCGATCCATTAGCAGTTCCAAGGGCGCCCTTAAAAGACTGGCCACTGGGAAAACCAGACATGATTGTCGCTCTGCCATCAGCCACCATTCCGGCCACCGGTATTGTCGATTATCGATATCCAGTGATTGAAAATCCCTTAAAAGAAAGTAAATGGTTAAAAGCGAGTACTGTAAAGGTGGGCTCACGCGAGACAGTTCATCATGTGCTTAGCGGCTTCATGAAAGAAATGCCTAAAGATGGCGAAAGTGGCCAGATTGACTGGGGACCTTCAGTTGGCGGTTATGCTGTTGGTGCTGAATCACAGATCTCTCGTGAAGGTATGGGGACTTATATTCCGGCCGGTGGTGCTATTGGTTTCCAAATGCACTACACCACGTATGGGAAAGAAGTCACTGACACCACTGAAATTGGGCTGTATTTCTATGATGACGACAAAAAGCCCAAATTAATGATTCGAAATATGAATATAGCGGATATCTCAATTAAGATTCCGCCAAATACAGCCAGACATGAAGAAATTGCTTATCTGGAGTTTCCACAGGATGCTGAGCTACTATTTGCTTTTCCTCACGCACATTACCGCGGACAAGCATCAAAACTATCGATACGCTATCCCGATGGCAAAGAAGAACTGCTATTGTCACTACCTCGATACGATTTCAATTGGCAGCGGTCTTACGAATTTGCGGAGCCTATTCAAATACCTGCGGGTTCCAAGCTGATTTCAATTAATGTCTACGATAATACCCGCAACAATCCAGCTAACCCTGATCCGTCTGAGACCATCTATTGGGGTGAACAGTCCCATGAGGAAATGTTGTTTACCGCCGTTAGCTATCGCTGGAAAGACGAAACAACTGACAACATAAAAGATGAATATCAGCAAGAACTCGGCAACACTCGACTTTTTGGTATGCTCGACGACAACGTCAACGATAAGCTCGAACGAGAAGAACTGAAAGGCAGACCCGGTAAGATGATCGCGGATAGCTTTAGTCGATTAGATCGCGATGGAGACGGAGCTATTAATCACGAGGAGTTTACCGCTGTTGCCGCCATGATGGCCCAACGATAAATTAACAATGTTTAATACCTGGTAAAGGGTCTGGAAGTCGAACGTCCAGATCCTTTTTTATAATTCCTTCCTTTAATCAAAAAACCCACTAAATCAATAGGTTATTAGTTATCCATTGGATAGTTTCTATCGATAAAGTGTTTAGCAGACAGTAAAACCAAATAGCATGTAACAGAGAGTCATTCGTCCTTCTGTTCAACTCGCCGATTTTTATTTCCAATCTGGTTATAGTTAGACCACAATGGTTTGATCATAAAAAAACCAACGGATATCGAGGACATGGCGATGGCGACTAAATTAGCTAAGCGTTTACTAACGATGGGGGTGCTAAGCTCCACCCTCTTATTCGCCGTATTTGGCACACTGGTCTCCACGGCGTCGGCGAGTGACAGTGTTATTGGCATGCGCGTCGATGATTTTGAACTTCTTGATCATCAAGGCGCGGCACACCGACTCTATTATTATGATGACGCTCCTGCAATTGTGCTAATGGTTCAAGGTAATGGCTGCCCGATCGTCCGCAACGTCATGCCAGGCCTTAGGGATGTTCGCGACGTCTACGCGAAGAAAGGTGTAAAATTTTTGTTACTGAATTCAAACCTGCAAGACAACCGGGCAAGTATTGCCGCTGAGGTTGAAGAGTTTGGGTATGATATTCCGGTGCTCGTTGACAGCAGCCAATTGGTTGGAGAGTCACTAAAAGTTTCCCGCACGGCGGAAGTGTTCGTCATTGATCCAAAAACCAAAAAAGTGGTTTACCACGGCCCGGTTGACGACCGCGTCACCTACGAAGTTCAAAAGAACAAAGCGGATAACCATTATTTGTCCGATGCCCTCGACGCAGTGTTAGCCGGAGAGGCAGTTAAAGAGGCTGATATCGATGCACCGGGATGTATCATCAACTTCCCTGAAAACGACAAACGCGATCGGCATGCGGAAATCTCCTATCACGATACTATCGTGCCATTACTGGAAAAAAACTGCGTCGGCTGCCATCAGGTAGGTGGCATTGGCCCATGGGCGATGAGCAGTTACGAAATGGTTAAAGGTTTTTCTCCAATGATTCGCGAAGTCATTCGCACCGATCGTATGCCTCCCTGGCACGCCGATCCTGAAGTTGGTCATTTTCTTCGCGACAAAAGTTTAACCTCCAACGAAATAAAAACGCTGGTTCACTGGATAGAAGCAGGCTCACCTCGCGGCGAGGGTCCCGATCCATTGGCAGTTCCTCGCGAACCTCTTAAGGAATGGCCTCTTGGTAAGCCCGACATGATTGTTAAGCTGCCTGCATTTACTATTCCGGCAACAGGAATTGTCGATTATCAGTATCCGGTTATCGATAATCCGTTAACTGAACCAAAATGGTTAAAAGCCAGCACTGTTAAAGTTGGTGCGCGTGAAGCAGTTCACCACGTGCTCAGTGGCATGATGAAAGAGAAACCAGCAAATGGTCGAGGCGGCCAAAGAAACTGGGGCTCATCCATTGGCGGCTACGCTGTTGGTGCTGAATCGAATATTGCCCGTCAGGACCACGGTACTTATTTACCTGTTGGGGGTGCTATAGGTTTCCAACTGCACTACACAACATTTGGAAAAGAGGCGACAGATCAGACGGAAATCGGTTTGTACTTCTACAAAGACGATGAACTACCCGAATTGATGACACGCCGGTCGGTGGTCATTGACGTATCGATTGAGATTCCTGCCAACACCGCGGGACATGAAGAAACGTCTTATCTTGAATTCCCTCACGATGCAATTCTGTTAGGCGCATTCCCTCATGCCCACTATCGCGGCCAATCATCAACGCTCACCATTCGCTACCCTGATGGCACCGAAGAATTATTATTGTCACTGCCCCGCTATGACTTTAACTGGCAACGCGATTATGAGTTCACTGAACCGGTAGAGGTTCCAGCCGGATCCAAGCTTATTGCGGTCAACGCCTACGACAATTCTTCACAAAATCCTGCCAATCCGGATCCTTCGGGCGTGATCACCTGGGGGGAGCAGTCCCATGAAGAGATGTTGTTTACCGCCATATCTTATCGGTGGAAGGATGAAACGCGAGTCAATCAGAAGCCCGAATACAGCAAACAACTTGACGATACCCGTATGTTTGGCATGCTTGATGATAACGTCAACGACATGCTGGAAAAATCGGAGCTGAAAGGCAGGGTAGGCAATATGATTGCCGCCAGTTTCGACCGACTTGATAGTGACAATGACGGCGCACTCAGCCACGACGAATTTGCCGCCGTTGCTGCCATGATGGCTCAACGCTAAACTATCCATGCGAAATAAAAAAGGCCCGCTAGCATACGCTAACGGGCCTTTTTATTGGCCACAAATTGCCAATCATAAATTCTTTGGTTTACACAGTCAGTGGCATAAAAAACCTGATTCCGGATCAAACCAAATCAAAAAAACTACCAACATAAACGCAACTAACCCCCAACAATTCTGGGAAATAAGAAAACCTCTGAACCCTCTGGAATAGGTGTCTCCCAGTCATCACGAATTATTGTGCCATCGATGGCCACAGCAATACCTTCTTCGAGATGATTTTCTAACTTTGGGTAACGATCTATAAGCCGCGTCAGTAATTCGCGAATGGTCTTCGCCTCAACTTCAACTGAGGTAAGACCATCCACGGTATCTCTTACCGCCCCTGACAGGAACACTTCCATTTTTATTTCCTAAACAGGTGTCACTCTATACAGTAGCTTCATCCAATGCTTGCAGGATTCTTGGCGGAGACATCGGTACCTGATACATCCTGACACCCACTGCGTTTGAAACAGCGTTACCAATTGCGCCAAGTGGCGGCACAATCGAGGTTTCACCCACACCACGTATCCCATAAGGATGACCCGGGTTAGGTATTTCCAGAATCTTGGTATCAATTGAAGGAAGGTCAGAGCAGACAGGCATCCTGTAATCCAGAAACCCCGCATTCTGTAATCGTCCGTCTTTGCCGTAGATGTACTCCTCATTGAGAGCCCATCCAATACCCTGAGCAGCTGCACCCTGAAACTGTCCCTCAACGTAGTCAGGATGAATTGCCTTACCGGCATCTTGCACAACGGTATACCGAAGAATTTGTGTCTTGCCCGTCTCTGGATCAACTTCTACATCAACAATATGTGATGCAAAAGAAACGCCTGCGCCCTCGACGGTAGCTTCATGATGCCCGGCGATAGGTCCGCCAGTGCTACCCGCTTTTTTGGCAATATCTTTCAACGTTAAGGGCGGTAAATTACTGTGTTCTTGTCCCGTTGCCCGAGCAGAGCCACCTTCCCAGATAACTGATTCAACTGGAATCTGCCACATTTTGGCGGCGCGCTCTTTTAGAACTTCAACCGCTTTTCTTGCAGCAAAAATGGTAGCCATACCCGATGAAAATGTGCCGCGGCTTCCTTCAGTTGTATCATTGTGGCCAAGGGAAGATGTATCACCAATATTGACCTTAACGTCGTCGTAAGTAATACCTAATTCTTCCGCGGCAATCATTGCCAGTGACGCTCGCGCTCCACCCACATCAATCGTACCTACAGTTAGGTTAACCGTGCCATCGGAACCAATGTTTAAATCACTACAGGTCTGACCGCCGATATTGAACCAAAAACCGCAAGCTACACCACGCCCCTGATTCTTACCAAGTTTGGCCTTCATGTGAGGATGATCGCGGACTGCTTCCAGAGTCGGCTCAATACCAATAGGACCCCAAACCGGGCCATATGGTGCCTGAGTGCCTTCTCGGGCAACATTTTTGAGCCTGAGCTCTACGGGATCCATACCGAGCTCTTTTGACAACTGGTCAATTGTACTTTCTACGCCAAAGGCCATCATTGGCGCAGAAGGCGCACGGTAAGCCGCTACTTTAGGACGATTACACAATACATTTACGCCAATCGCCTTATTGTTGGGAATACTGTAACAGGCGAATGCAGTCATACCGCCCAAGGTACCCCACATGCCGGGGAAAGCCCCATTCATGTAGCGACATTCTGCACGTGCCGCAACAATAGTGCCGTCTTTTTTGGCGCCAATCTTAATTTCCATCGAAGTAGAACAAGTTGGTCCTGAAGCCTTAAAAACCTCCTCACGGCTCATCACCATTTTTACCGGCCGGTTTGCCTTGCGGGAAAGCGCCAAGGCAATGGGCTCCATCCAAACGTGGGTCTTGCCGCCAAAACCACCACCTATTTCTGACGATGTCACTTTTAGTTTCGCAATATCCATCCCCAGTAATTGGGCACAGGTGCTGCGATACGAGTAATGACCTTGAGTTGTTACCCATAGTTCGCCGGTTCCATCCGGGCTCACGCTCGCCAGGCAGGCGTGGGGTTCGATATAACCTTGATGTGTCTGTCCGGTTTTATAACTACGTTCTACAATCACGTCAGCTTCAGCAAAACCTTGATCAATATCGCCTTGACCAAACTCGCCCTTATTGATCAGATTGCCGTGTTGGCCTTCTGTTGCATATCGGGGCTGAATAATGGGCGCGTTATCTTCAAGTGCTTCATCAACGTCGGTGACGTGGGGCAGTTTTTCGTATGTCACTTTGATCAGTTTCAACGCCTTCTTCGCTGTCGATTTATCGATAGCTGCGACCCCGGCTACTGCATGGCCATCATAAAGTGCACGATCCCTTGCCATAGAGTTTTCGAGCGTATCAAACAACCCGGCATTACCGTCGGTTAAATCAGGCAAATCTGCTGCGGTGATGACAGCTTTTACGCCGGGCAACTTCTCTGCTTTAGAAATGTCAATTTTTTTGATGCGCGCATGTGCGTGAGGCGAGCGTAACATCAATGCGACAAGCTGCCCTGGTGCATTCATATCGGCACCGTACCGTGCTCGTCCTGTCACTTTATCTATGCCGTCAGGCCTCTTGACTCGGGAGCCAATAACCTTGAATTCTTGTCCTGTATATTTTGGATCATTCATAGTCAATATCTCCTACTCCTTCTTATTGTTCTATTTTCGCAGATCTTTTGCGGCGGCCTGCACGGCTTTTACAATCTTATCGTAGCCAGTACATCGGCAAAGATTACCCGCGAGCGCGTATCGAATTTCGGTTTCTGTCGGATCAGGGTTTTCGTCTAACAAGGCTTTTGCCGCGATCAGAAAGCCCGGCGTACAGATACCACATTGAAGCGCAGCATTATTAATAAACTGCTCTTGCAAAGGATGTAGCTTTTGGCCATCAGCCATGCCTTCTATTGTCGTAATCGCCCTGCCTTCTACCTCAGCACCAAGGACAAGACAAGAACAGACAAGCTGTCCATCGAGCGTGATACTGCAAGCACCACAGTCACCGGTACCGCATCCTTCTTTAACACCCATTAAACCCAATCGGTCCCTGAGCACATCCATCAGAGACTCATCCGCCGGACAAACATACTCAACCGGATCGTTATTAATTGTCGTCGTTACATGTACACCCGCCATCACTTACCCCCTGCTCTTTCATAGGCAATTTTTGCTGTTCGCCTGGCAAGAACACCTGCCACGCGCTGTCGATACTCGATCGTGCCACGTTTATCATCAATCGGATTACAAGCTGCTGAACAGGCTGCGGCAAGCGCATCCAACGCCTCATCATCCAGCTTGGTGCCGATAATGGCTTTAGCCGCCTCTTTAACCAACAGTGGTGTCGGGGCAACAGCACCCAACGCAACTCTTGCGGATTCGATCACGCCTCTTTTTAACGTGAGACTGATTCCAACGCCGACGACGGCGATATCCATTTCTGTCCTTGGAATAAAACGGAGATAAGCATCAGCTGAGTTTTTCGCGGCGGCCGGTAACGTGATAGCCTCGATAATCTCACCTTTTTCAAGACTGGTTTGACCAGGCCCAGTGACAATTTTTTCCACCGGCACGGTTCGTTTTTTCTTACCAACAATAACGGCTTTAGCGCCAGCGGCAATCATCGCGGGCACACTGTCTGCAGCGGGAGAGGCATTACATAAGTTACCCACCATGGTACATCGCCCTTGCACCTGATCTGAACCGATCAGGTTCGTCGCTTCGACAACCCCAGGCCAGGCTTTCAATAATGCTTTGTTTTTACCGAGTGTCACCCCGGATATTGCAGCGCCAATTTTGAACCCTGTCGCCGTTTTTGCGATCTCATTCATGGCTGGGATACGTTTGATATCAACCATTAAGTCTGGTTCGATCATATCCATTCGCAACTTTACCAGCAGGTCTGTTCCACCCGCCAGGACATAAGCTTGACCCTTTTCTTTAGCAAGAAGAGCGACCGCCTCTTTAGTGGTCGTCGGTGATTCGTATCTCATACAATCCTCTATCAATTCTTGAATTGGAACACGGAGTGTATCGCGTGTAGACATTAAGCAACAGAGCATATTTCAACTCTATTTCGAGTAACGCCTACGCTATTGCTCACCATGCCCAAAAAAATATCGCCTGGACGCCAACAGCATCGCAGTCAACAAATCGGCTTATCGACCCAAACACCCGCTCAGGACCAAATGGCTTGCGCCGCCGATGGGTTAACGCTTTTTTTAACTGCTTTCACCCGGGATTACTGCGACACCAGAGCGATACCAACGATGGATATGCCGCCGTGGCAATCTGCGAGATATTCAGCAACAAATTGCCCATACCTTTAAAGGGTATGATCGGCGAGGAAGGTAAAGCCTCCAGTACCTTTTTTCGCTAGTGCCCTTTAAATTCCGGCGCCCTCTTCTCGACAAACGCAACAGCTGCCGCTTTATGGTCTTCCGTCGTCATACTGCGAACCATATGACCGGATTCAAGATCCAACACTTGAGCCAAAGAACCCTGCTGTGCCATGTTCAGGTTTTTCTTCATGTAGCCAATCGCTATTGTTGGCAAGTTCGCTAAATACTTAGTGTATGCCCGGGCCTCTTCTTCAAGGGCTTCGGCGCTAACCACCTTATTTGCGAGCCCCAGTTGATAGGCTTCGCTCCCCGAAATGACATCCGCGGTGAAATAGAGCTCTCTGGCCTTAGCAGCACCCACTAACTGAGTCATAAACCAAGAACCGCCATAGTCGCCAGAAGCCGCTATTTTGGAAAACGCTGTAGTGATTTTGGCGGTATCAACAACCATGCGCAGATCGCAAGACAGTGCCAGCGAGAGACCCGCTCCAGCACAGGCGCCGGGAATAATGGCCAGCGTAGGTTTAGGCATTTCATACAGAAGCTCACTAACTTTTGTGCCTTCTCGCAGACTGGCGGCGCGCTCGTCTATGGTAATCGGTTTGGCGCTACCAGAACCACCTGCATCAGCCGCAAAACCTTTGACATCACCACCGGCACAAAATGCGCCACCCGAGCCAGTAAGTACAACCAGTCTGACTTTAGGATCGTTAGCCAATCTAGGCACAGCTTCGGCCAAAGCAGACATCATGCCGCCACTCATTGCATTGCGTGCGTGTGGACGGTTCATGGTCAAGGTAGCAACACCATCTTCGAATGTCTCAATTAAGTCTTCACTCATTATTTCAAATCCTCTTATTATGAAATCAGATGCTATATCTGAACAGATTGCCAAAAATCGTATTGTTGAATCATTACTCTACCATTGACGGCATTCCTTAGAAACAACCACTATAATCTTCAGCAGATAAGTTGGGGGAAAGTTGGGCTTTGATACACACACTCCTCTAAAAAATGTAAGATCTGGTTCCAGAGCAGGAACACATAGCAGGTAAAGTAGGCGCAGTAGCAATGAAGGCAGAAAGCAACAGTATTGTGGGACCAGAAACTCCAGACACCCGATATGATGTACGTGAAACATTTGGACTTGATGTCGATATTAAAGTCCAGGGGTTTGCGAAGGTCTCAGAACATGTACCGCCAATAGATGAGACCTACCAATTTAATCATGAAACGACCCTCGCAATTCTAGCGGGCTTCTCCCACAACCGCAGAGTTATGATCCAAGGCTATCACGGCACGGGTAAATCAACCCATATTGAACAGGTCGCCGCACGATTAAACTGGCCCTGTATCCGTATAAATCTTGATAGTCATGTCAGTCGCATGGACTTAATCGGCAAAGATGCCATTGTCCTAAAAGATGGCAAGCAAATTACAGAATTCAGGGAAGGTTTATTACCCTGGGCATTGCAGAGACCTTGTGCCTTGATCTTCGATGAATATGATGCCGGTAGACCAGATGTTATGTTTGTCATCCAACGGGTATTGGAAGTAGAGGGTAAATTAACCCTGCTTGATCAGAGTAAAGTTATCAGCCCTCACTCATCATTCCGTCTTTTTGCAACGACTAATACCATCGGACTCGGAGACCCAAGTGGTTTGTACCATGGTACCCAGCAAATAAATCAAGGTCAGATGGATAGGTGGAATATAGTTTCGACATTAAACTATTTACCTCGCGAAAAAGAGATCGATATAGTTGCCGCAAAATTGCCACAAGTAGATAGGCCACAATTATCTAACATGGTTTCAGTTGCCGAGCTGACAAGACAGGGGTTTATCAATGGCGATATATCAATAGTAATGTCTCCCCGGACTGTAATTATGTGGGCAGAAAATGCGCAAATATTTGATGATTTAGGTTTTTCTTTCAGGCTAACATTTTTGAATAAATGTGATGAAACCGAGCGCAGTATTGTCGCTGAATATTATCAAAGGTGTATGGGTGAAGAATTACCTGAATCCAGTTCCAAAGTGGCACTGGCTTAACGCATATGCTTTCCTGATTTTATAAGAAACTGTTTATTTATTGGTACAGGCTTAGGAATAAAGTTGTCGGATTCGATAGATCTATTCAAACAAGCAGTCACGTCAACTATGAAGGCTATTTCTGCTAACGATCAGCTAGATGTTAGCTTTGGTCCCGGCAAGGCTTATTTGCAAGGAAATCGCGCGCGTGTGCCGCTTCCGGATAATAATATGACGGGGGAGCAGCTGGCGGTATTACGCGGAACATCTGATCACTTTGCACTCAAGATACGATTCCATAATGACGAAAAACATCGTGAAAAAAGTCCGCACACTCGTTTAGCTCAAGAGGTTTTTGACAGTGTTGAAGATGCTCGCATTGAATCTATTGGTTCCTATTTAATGAAAGGAGTTGGAAGTAACCTGTCTGCCAAACTGGAACAAAAATTTTTTGAACAGCGTTATAGAGATATTACTGAACGGCATGATACGCAGCTTGGTGATGCTGTCGGATGTTATATCCGTGAAAAATTAGGCGTAGTACTGCCTCCAATAGCAGATCATCTACTGAGTTTGTGGCGAGAACATATCGATTCTCAGATTGGCAGCCACAGCGCTCAACTCAATGGCATAAAATTTGATCAAGAGGCGTTCTCACATATTTCACGGCAAATGATCGTCGATTTAGGTTTAGCGGAAGGGCAGGTTGAAGAGGCCACCGAGCCCGAAGACCAAGAACACCAGGAAAACCAGGAACAACAAATAGACTCAGCCGCAGGAGAGGAGAGTGCCGGCAAAGAGACATCCGGCGATTCATTGATCACTAAAACGCTTAACGGCGATGCCGATATAGACAGTGATGTTATGGATACAGCGAATACTGACGAAGACAAAGATGAAGCCGGAGGCCCGCCCGACACCTTAACAAAAACTAATCGGAATCGGCCAAAAGAAAGCCAATATAAAACATACACAACCTTGTTTGATGAAACAGTCGTTGCAAATGAAATTTGCCTATCAGCTGAACTCGATCAGTCGAGACGCATACTTGACGAACATTTACAAAATTCTCAGTTTGTAATCAGTAAATTAGCAAATCGCCTGCAACGAAAACTGATGGCAAAACAAAACAGGAACTGGAACTTTGATTTAGAAGAGGGATTACTGGATACATCGAGGCTCACTAATGTCATTCTGGATCCATTTCAGCCCCTGGCTTTTAAACAGGAAAAAGACACTCAATTTAAGGACACGGTAGTTTCACTGTTGATTGACAGCTCTGGCTCAATGCGCGGGCGTTCAATTACGATCGCAGCAATGTGTGCTGATATTTTAGGTCAAACTCTGGAAAGATGTTCGGTTAAAGTTGAAATATTGGGATTTACTACTCGTGCCTGGCGTGGCGGTCAGTCAAAAGAATTGTGGTTACAGCAAGGCAAGCCAACTCAACCTGGCCGCTTAAACGACCTGCGGCATATTATTTATAAATCGGCGGATATGCCGTGGCGTAGATCAAGGAAAAATTTAGGCTTGATGATGCGGGAAGAAATTTTGAAAGAAAACGTTGATGGCGAAGCACTACTCTGGGCGCATAATAGGATTGTTGGGCGTCCTGAAGATCGAAAAATACTCATGGTAATATCTGATGGATTGCCTGCTGATAACAGCACACTACTTGTCAATCCTAATAATTACCTGGAACAACATCTAAAGTATGCGATTGATCAGATTGAAAACCATAGCCCGGTTGAGCTTGTTGCTATTGGTATCGGACACGACGTAACACACCACTACCGAAGAGCGGTTACGATAACTGATGTCGAGAAATTAGGTGATGCGATGGCCGAGCAATTGGTTGACTTGTTTGACGAGCAATCGAATCAAACAGGAATACGGGCAAAGAAAATCAGATAGTCTGATTTGTATAAATGTCATAATTTTTAAGCGTAAAACATTGACACGCAGACAGAATTATCCACCTGTCACAAAATGAAAAAAATAGATATCACTGTCTGAATTGATCGGCTCAAGCAAAGGATCGACAACAATCACATCATCAATCGCTACCGCCATTTTATCGAGAGAGCTCTCTTTTAATTCTGGATAACGCCCTATCAACTCCGTCACTACATCTCGAAATACACGGGCATCAACCATCAGGTTATTTTCCCCAATCAATTTTTCAATCTCATCGGGGAAAATAACCCGCGCCATACAACCTCCTGATCCTGTTCCAGAGCTAACTGTTTGCCTGTATCACCGCCAGCACATTGGGAGGAGAACAGGGCAGGTCGGTAATGGGGGCGTTGATAGCATCGCTGACAGCATAGGCAGTTGCTGCTAATGGTGGGATAATTCCCGACTCACCAACACCGCGAACCCCAAAAGGATGTGCCGGATTGGGCACTTCAACAATCACTGTTTCTATCATCGGTAGATCTGAGGCCAGCGGAATTCGATAATCAAGGAAACCAGGGTTCTGCAAAATACCCTTGTCGTTATAGACATACTCTTCATTTAGCGCCCAGCCAATTCCCTGCGCTGCACCACCTTGATACTGACCTTCAACATAACTGGGATGAATCGCTTTACCGGCGTCTTGAATAGCGGTGTAGCGAACCACATCCACTTTTCCAGTTTCTTTATCTACTTCGACATCACAAATATGGACAGCAAAACTTGGGCCAGCACCACGAGCATTGATATTACCCTGCCCTGAAATCTGGCCACCCGTTCGATCCGCTGTTGCGCAAATCTCCGCCGCTGACAGTTTTTCAGATCCCCCCACATTAATAGCAACACCGTCGACCCAATCAATAACATCAACATTCACATTCCAAACTGAAGCGGCACGTTCTTTCATCTGTCTGATCACATCTTTTGCCGCTTCGACAACTGCCATACCGGTAGCAAAGGTTGTTCGACTGCCACCAGTGCCGTCGTTATGCGCAATATTTTCAGTATCAGCAACAATGGTTTTAAAACTCTCGGCAGCAATACCCAGTGTTTCAGCTGCCATCAATTGCATCGATGCACGCGAGCCGCCAATGTCGGGAGAGCCTTCAACAATTGTGCCGGTACCATCACGATTCATATTGAGGGTCACGCTTGAAGAACCACCAATATTAAACCAAAAGCCCGACGACACCCCGCGACCCTGATTTTCTTTCAAGGCCTGCTGGTAGTGCGGTGAATTTTTAGCAGCCTCCAAACATTCTACCAACCCAACGCGTTTTAATTTCGGACCGTAAATTGTTTTTGTTCCCTCTTTTGCCGCATTCTGCAGGCGAAAATCAATAGGGTCTATCGCTAAACGAGCAGCCAGTTCACTGACTATCATTTCAGCTGCGTACTCTGCTTGCGGTGCACCTGGCGCTCTATAAGCAGCCACTTTAGGCTTGTTAACAACAACGTCATAACATTCAACAAACATGTTTTCAACATCATAAGGGGTGAATGCCGTCATGCCACCAAGACGAGCAGGAGAACCCTTAAATGCACCCGCCTCATAATGCAACTTCCCTTGCATTGCAGTGATAGTACCGTCATTTTTTGCGCCGATTTTTATCCAATTTCGAGTGGCAGATCCTGGACCAGAGGCCTTAAAAACTTCATCTCTATCCATAATCATTTTTACCGGTCGCCCCGATTTTTTTGACATAAGCAACGCCACCGGCTCGAGATAAACCGTTGTCTTCCCTCCAAAACCACCACCAATTTCACTGGCGATAACCTTCAGTTTACTTAGGCTCATATGTAATAATTTGGCGGTGGTGGCCCGAACATCAAAATGACCCTGGGTGCTACACCAAACCATCGACTGCCCGTGTTCATCATACCGAACGGTACATGCATGAGGTTCGATATAACCTTGATGTACTGTCGGGGTATAAAACTCTCGCTCAACAATAACATCGGCTTGAGCAAAACCCGCATCCACATCACCTTTCTTCAACTCAACAACTGATGCCACATTAGAAGCAGTGTTCGGTGTCTCCGCCAGCCCTTCTGTATACATTTTTTCATGGAGAACAGGCGCATCTTTTGCCATTGCGTCGCGCACATCAAGCACTGCCGGCAGGACCTCATATTCAACATCAATTAGTGCCAGCGCCTGTTCAGCTATTTGCCTGGATATTGCAGCAACGCCGAGTATCGCATGGCCATGATATAACACCTTGCCATCTGCCATTAGATTTCGTGCCAGATCTAAAAGATCCTCCGTCCCTTCGCCCGTAGCAACAATTTCAGAGGAAACACTCGGAAAATCGTTATAGGTAACAACAGCCATTACCCCAGCCAGAGCTTCGGCCTTGGATATATCGATACTTTTTATCATCGCGTGAGCATGTGGGCTTCGTAACATCTTCCCCCAGATCATACCGGGCAACGATAAATCAGCTCCGTAGTTGGCGCGACCTGTTACCTTTTCAAATCCGTCGGGACGGATACTACGAGTGCCAATATATTTGTAATGGCTGGCGTCGGTAGCCTCATTGGTATTTTTCATCATGCAGCTCCTCTCATGGTTTCTGCAGCATCCATAACAGCTCGAATAATTTTGTCATAACCGGTGCAGCGACAAAGATTCCCAGCCAGGTAATAGCGGGCTTGTTCTTCTGTGGGATTAGGGTTTTCTTTCAACAAGGCCTGCACAGAAACAATAAGCCCCGGAGTACAGATACCGCATTGCAAAGCAGCATGTTCAAGAAATTTTTGCTGAATAACATTTAACTGATCTTTGTCAGCAACACCTTCAATCGTACCAATTTTCTTGCCTTCCGCTTCTACAGCCAATACCAGACAGGAACAAACCAGACGATCATCGACAGTTATCGAACAAGCACCGCAATCACCCGAGCCACACCCTTCTTTAGTACCCGTAAGTTGCAAATCATTTCTCAATATATCCAGCAGTGTCTCACCCGGATTACAAAGAAATTCAACGGCATCGCCATTAACTGTAGTATTTACGTGAACCTTCGCCATTGCTACTTCTCCTGTGCCCGTTGCGCCGCAATACTTGCCGCTCGTTTTACCAAAACACCAACTACGTGGCGACGATAATCTGCCGTTCCACGCCTGTCGCTGATTGGTTTTGATGCAGCCGACGCAGCCGACGCAGCTGCCTGCAATGCGCTATCTTCTAGTTTAGTACCGATCAATGCCTCGGCCGCAGCCGGAACCAGTAATGCGGTAACTGCCACTGCGCCTATCGCAACACGAGCCGCTGTGCATAAGCCGTCGCTATTCAGCGTAATACTAACGCCGGCGCCGGCGACAGCGATATCCATTTCAGTTCGCGGGATAAAACGTAAGTAGGCATCTGAGGTTCTTGCCTGAGGGAGAGGGAGATGAATTTTTTTTAACAACTCACCGGCAAGCATGCAATTATTACCAACACCAACAACAAAGTCTTCAACCGCAACGTCTCTTTCACCATCGGGACCGGCAACAACACAACGCGCACCATTGGCGATAAGCGGAGGAATTGTATCTGCCGCCGGAGAGGCGTTGGATAAATTTCCACCAACACTGGCACGGCCCTGAACCTGTGTTGATCCTATTAAGTAAGCTGCCTCCACCAAACCCGGATAGATAGCCTTTATATCATCCCGAGCGGTAAATTCGGCACAACTCATAGCCGGACCCAGGGTCAAACCATCGCTATCAACACTCGCGGTCATCATGCTATCAATATACTTAACGTCAATAACAGTTAGCGGGTTGCTGCTAGCCGGTCTTGCTTGAATGATTAAATCAGTGCCTCCGGCCAATACTTTTACATCCGTGTTGCAGTCGGCCAGCATTGTTATTGCCTCATCGACAGACACAGGCGCCTTGTAGTCTACAATTGGCATTCTGTTACTCCTGAAAATAGATTTTTACGATATTACCAGAGAGGCCTTAGCCCCAGCGGGCAGACCGGATATTATTATTGCGAACCCCTACTGTAGCACTTAGCGAATTCAACGTTCAATTGCATGACCTAATTATATAAGGAGCTGTACTTTACCGCCTTGGCTATTTCCGGCAAACTCAATAAGATAATGATTACCACTAGCGGTGCGAGAATCGACAATGACAATCCCTAATATACAATCCCTTGCCAGGCTGACCGCAGCCACATTCTTTGTGCTGGCTTTATCACCCCTATCTATTGCTGACAGCCATATATGGAATATCGAGCAACGACAACTTCCACCTCCTGCCGCCGCCAGCGTGCAACTCCGTCAATCAATAGCAAGCGCGACTGCTCCTAACGTGGCCATGCGGCAGTTGTCTTTTAAGGATAATGCGACATTTAACTGGGATAAAGTCATCAGTGAGCGCGCCACAGCCTCTAACGTATTGGCGCAGCAGCTAGTGACCTCCCTTGGTATTACCATCAACAATGAAACAATTGCAGGGGTCAATGTTTACCATCTCACTCCAAAACAGCTTGATCCACAATTTAAAGATCACCTATTTCTATACGTCCACGGCGGCGCTTATGTCTTTGGTGGCGGCTTCAGCGGTGTATCAGAGGCCGCAATGATTGCTAATGCCTCCAATATCCAGGTGCTGTCAGTAGACTATCGAATGCCTCCCAGCCATCCATTCCCAGCTGCAGTTGACGACGTACTGGCTGTATATAAACATCTATTGAAGTCTATGCCCGCCACATCTATTGCTATTGGCGGCACATCGGCAGGCGGCGGTCTGGCGCTGGCGTCGGTTCATAAATTCAAAGCCGAACAACTTGAGCTACCTGCAGCAATTTATACTGGCACGCCCTGGGCCGATCTCAGTAAAACCAGTGACAGCCTCTATACCAACGAAGGTATAGACCGAGTATTGGTTGCCTATGAGGGCTTATTAAAAGCCGGGGCATTATTGTATGCCGACGGGAACGATCTCAAACACCCGTTAATATCTCCTGTGTACGGCGATTTTTCCGGATTCCCACCTGTTTATATGGTTACCGGAACTCGAGACATGTTGCTCAGTGACACCGCCAGAGTGCATCGCAAACTGCGTATCGCCGGTATCACCGCTGATTTAAATGTCTATGAAGGAATGTCTCATGCTGGTTATGCTTTTAACCCCGGCTCCCCTGAGTCAAAACAGACTTACAGTGAAATGAAAATATTTCTATCAACCCACCTGCGATAGCTACGCTAAATCCATCGCTCTAAAGACGCTCAAGCAACATGAACTTTGCACCTGTTCGAGCCCATGCCATCAACAAAATAATTGACCCACATGAATGAACTAACCGACATTTTTCATAAATACCCTCCCAGTCCCGATGGCTATAGGGAACCACCGGCCGGCTTCGAACCCCATGTTAGCTCGGGCGGTTTTTCAAACCACAACGGCCCGTTTTATCAAAAACTGGATGGGCATGATAGCTATCGTGGTTTCTATATCCTCGATCGCCATACCAATGGGATTGGTATAGCTCACGGTGGGCTGCTAATGACATTTACCGACGGACTACTGGGAATGACTGTATTTCGCAAAACCCGAAAAGCACCATTAACGGTACGCTTAACCACTGATTTTATTTCCAGCGCAAAGCTTGGTGAGTGGGTTGAAGGCAAGGGCACTGTAGTTGGCGCCACCGACTCGGAAGTTTATGTCTCGGCAGAAATCTACGTCGGTGACCGCACCGTGATGACGGCCCAGGGGATTTTCAAGCCGCAACGCAGGTGATCAGATTACTAAACGGGCTAACACCACTAAATAATCGAGGCTGGAGCATAATTTTTAGCAAGGTTAACGCTTAATCCTCAGTTAAATAACGCCAAACACCAAAAAAGACTAACTACATCAAAATCATATTTCCAAGATGGACTATGATGATGCCACTGAAGTCCAATTTACGGGAGTAGTAGTGACCGCAACGCTACAGAAACTTTTGCACGCCATGCTGCGAAGTGTGCGCGACCTGTTGCCGATTGTAGTTGTCATACTTTTCTTTCAGTTTGCCGTACTTCAGCAACCCCTTCCCGATATTGGGCAGCTCCTCATCGGCGTCCTATTTGTGGTGCTCGGCCTGACGTTTTTTATCCACGGATTGGAACAGGGGTTATTCCCTATCGGTGAATCCATGGCCCATGCATTTGCCAGGAAAGGCAGTATTTTTTGGCTGATTGCCTTTGCGTTTTGTCTCGGCTTTGGCACGACAGTAGCAGAACCAGCACTGATAGCTGTTGCCGCAGAAGCAGCTAATGTCGCCGCTAACGGTGAAATGATCGCAAACAGTCAGGAAGCGAAGGAGAACTATGCCAATGGTCTACGTTTTACGGTGGCATTATCTGTCGGTTTAGCCATTGTCATTGGCGTGGTCCGAATACTGAAGGGATGGCCAATACAATGGATTATAATCGGCGGATATATTCTTGTAGTCATTATGACAATCTTCGCTCCTCAGGAAATCATCGGTATCGCTTATGATTCAGGCGGAGTGACAACTTCCACGATCACAGTACCGCTAGTCACCGCTTTAGGTGTCGGCTTAGCATCATCAATTAAGGGCCGAAACCCGATGATTGACGGCTTTGGCCTCATCGCTTTTGCTTCTCTAACACCGATAATTTTCGTCATGGCATACGGGATTATCATCCAATGAATATTTTTACTGACTTACTGGCCGTCACCATCAATACCGTTTCCGATGTCCTGCCAATTGCGGTTATTATTTTTGGCTTCCAATTTGTCGTCATTAGAAAAGTACCAGCGCACTTGGGCAAAATTTTACTGGGTTTCCTTTGGGTGTTAATCGGATTATCGTTCTTTTTGTTGGGACTGGAGTGGTGCCTGTTTCCTTTAGGGCGATTAATGGCCGAACAACTAACTGACCCGGCATTTATAGCTGCAGCAAATTCAGGTGCAGAAATCGCCGGAACCATAAACTGGCAGGACTACTATTGGGTCTACATTTTTGCCTTCCTGATTGGTTTCAGTACAACCATCGCCGAACCATCGTTAATGGCCGTTGCCATAAAAGCCAACGAAGTATCAGGTGGTGCTATCGGCGTGTGGGGGTTGAGGATTTCTGTGGCTATTGGTGTTGCCGTAGGCATATCTCTGGGGTGTTATCGCATTGTTGTCGGCGACCCTATTCACTGGTACATCATTGCCGGCTACGTAATAGTTGTCATACAAACCTCTGTAGCACCCAAACTAATCATACCACTGGCCTACGACTCAGGTGGTGTGACAACCTCAACAGTAACCGTACCACTTGTTGCTGCTCTAGGCCTGGGATTATCAGAAACGGTGCCCGGCCGAAACCCTCTCATTGACGGCTTTGGTCTGATTGCCTTTGCCAGTTTGTTTCCCATTATCTCTGTAATGGCCTACGCACAATTATCGGAATTTATAGCGAAGAGAAACAACGTAGACGATAGTGAACCAGAACCAGAACCAGAACCAGAACTCTAAATCGAGCAGGTAACGCGCGAGGAAAAAATCATGCATTTCAAAATGATTATTGTGTTTGCAGAAGATGAAAAAACAGATGCAGTAATGGATGCAGCCCGATTGGCTGGCGCCACCGGCGCTACTGTTATTAACAATGCCCGCGGCGAGGGTCTAAAAAAACGGAAAACATTTTTTGGCCTCTCTCTCGAGACTCAACGCGACGTCATTATGTTTCTGGTCGAGGAACATATGAGCCGCCGTATCCTCGAAGAAATTAACAGGGTTGGGGAGTTTGACGCCAAACCAGGCACTGGAATCGCATTCCAGTTAGATGTTGAAGATGCTGTAGGCGTTAGCCAACAAGTAAAACAAATCACCAGTGAAGTGGAGGACTTACTCTAATGAGCAAAAAAATAATCACCGCACGAGAAATAATGCACGTAAAACATTTGGAGCTTGAGGGCACTGATACTGTAGAAGAAGCCCTTACAGCCATGAAGCAGCAAAACTCCGAAGTTGTTATTGTAAAGAAGCGCAGCGAACACGATGTCTTTGGTATTGTTTTACTTTCTGACATTGCCAAAAAAGTATTGGCGAAAGATAAAGCCCCCGAACGCATTAACATCTACGAAATCATGTCGAAACCGGTTATCCCCATAGATCCAGATATGGACGTCCGTTATTGTGCTCGTCTATTTGAACGGTTTGGTTTATCAAATGCTCCGGTGGTGGAAAATGGCGAAGTATTGGGTATCGTAAGTTACAATGAATTGGTGTTCAATGGCTTATGTGAGCTGACTTAATCCTTCACTTTATAGGAAGTTACTAATTTGAAAAACAACATTGAATTCTTTTTCGATTGCAGCAGCCCATGGACTTATTTGGCATTTAAGGAAATTGTCCCTCTTTGTGAACGCAACCACTGCGATATTGTATGGAAACCGATATTGGTAGGCGGGATCTTCAATTCAACAAATCCAAGTGTTTACGAACATCGGGCAAATCCAGTCAAAGAAAAACTATCTTACTCAAAAAAAGACATGTCTGACTGGGCAAAAATCAGGGGCATTCAATTTAATTGGCCAGATAAATTTCCAGTCAACAGCGTCAAAGCAATGCGCGGAGCATTTTACGCCATTGACAAAGGATTTCTCCCTGAATATGCCGAGACAATTTTTGCAAGCTACTGGACTGGCAACAAAGACATATCAAACTCCGACGTGCTTACGGAAATAATTTCTTCGCTCGAATGGAATGAAAAAGAATTCTCTAGCTATATCGAATTAGCCGACACCAAAGAACTCTTGAAAAAAAATACTCAGGAACTAATCGATCGAGGTGGGTTTGGATCGCCAACGATATTCCTAAACAAAACAGACATGTACTTCGGAAATGATCGATTGCATTTACTAGAAAAAATTCTCGACAATAGAAAGCTGGTTTAGCGTTCACCGACTCACTGAATCATCGGCAGTATCTGCCTGAGCCAGTTTCGTTTGAAAGTCACGTCACATCAATTTTTTGGCGACTAAGCGTCATTATCTCTTTTCTCATTGGCTTGCGCTTTAATCGAGTCGGCTGTTTGGCCAAACATCGTTTTAAGCGTTTCTTGTGTCATACCTTTGCCAAAACTCCGGTTTTCTTTCCCCACATCCATGCCAGATCGAACTTTTGGCCGATTCTTCAGATCATCAAACCAGCGCCTTAGATGAACAAATTTATCCAAATTAACTTCGTATCGCTTATAGGCTGTTATCCATGGGAAGGACGCCATATCTGCAATCGAATAATCTCCCGCCAAAAATGGGCGTTCACTTAAGATGCTGTCCATTATTCCAAGAAGTCGATCATATTCGTTTTTATAACGCGCTTCCGCATAAGAATGATCCCCGGGGAAATTTGATGCGTAATTCACAAAGTGACTAACTTGCCCAGCCATCGGGCCAAGCCCTCCAACCTGCCAAAAAAGCCACTCGAGAACTTTGATTCGATCCCTCGGATCCTGCGGAAAAAAATTCCCTGTCTTTTCGCCCAGATACATCAAGATCGCACCGGATTCAAATATACTAATGGGCTTTCCATCGGGACCATCGTGATCAACAATAGCGGGCATCCGATTATTAGGGCTTATTTTCAGAAAGTCTGGTTTAAACTGCTCTCCTTTTCCCAGATTGACGGGAATAACTCGATAAGGTATTCCACACTCCTCCAGCATAATGGAGATCTTCCAGCCATTTGGCGTTGGTGCGTAATATAAATCGATCACAGTCTAGTCCTTTGATATAAGTTCACGGAATAGCAACCTCTATTTTTCTACGAGAATCAATTGGCATCTGCTTTTTTAACACGAATTTTGTTGCCGTCCAGTTCCAGTCCATTAAGACTTTTGACAGCGGCTTTAGCTTCACCCTGATTTGGCAGTTCAACAAAGCCAAAACCTTTAGAAGCGCCGGTATCTTTATCCAGTACCAAATCACAGGATTGAACCTTACCGTAACGCTCAAATAATTCTTGTACTTGTAATTTTGTTGTGGTGCGGCTCAAATTGCGGACAAGTAATTTCATCTAAAAAACCTATTAAACGATGGTGACTATGCGACCTTAAAAGTCGATTAACCCAGACTGATTCGATCCGATTAAAGCCCAATTTGCCGGGCAACTTTTTCCAAATGATATTCAGAACTACCAAATGCCATAGAGGCTGATTGTGAGCGCCGCAGATACAAGTGCATATCGTGCTCGTCACAAAAAGAAATGGCACCATGTATCTGGTGACCTAACTTAGAAATTCTCACGGCCGCTTTACTTACAAATGCTTTGGCCATAGACGCCTCTTTCGTAGCGGGCATACCCTGACTCAACTTCCAGGCAGCCAACCCCGTCAAATAACGAGCGCTGTCGACATCAACCGCCATGTTGGCGCAGTGATGTTGAATGGCCTGAAAACCGCCAATCGGCTGGCCAAATTGAGTTCGATCTTTGGCGTATTCAACACTAACATCCAATACCGATTGAATGGCGCCCATCATTTCTGAGCATTTTGCCACAGCGCAAATGTCTTCCAAGTGCTTTAATATTAACTCAGCATCCTCACCAACTGCCAGAATATTTTCTGCCGGTACTTTTACCGCGTTGAAAACAACTTCACACTGCTTACTGTAATCTAGCGTCGGCATCGACTTTAGCTCGATGCCGTCCGTTGTCGCATCAATCATCGCAATAATCAGCCCGCTGCCCTCGACGCTGGCAACCGTGAGGAAGTAGTGAGCACCTTTTGCATATTCGACAAACAATTTGGTGCCACTAAAAATCCAATTAGAACCATCTGCGGTCGCAGTTGTTCGAATATGTGTCAGACCGTATTCGTTATTGGGCTCAATAAGCGCAAAGGAAGAAATTAACTGCCCAGCAACAATTAGGGGGAGCAGTTTGGTCTTTATTTCTTCATTCGAAGATTGCTGAATTGTCGTGCCTGACACCACTACAGTGGTGAAAAATGGTGCCGGCAAACTCACTTCGCCCATCGCTTCCATTAATACCGCGACGTCAGACGCACTGCCACCAATACCTTCATATTTTTCATCAATACCCAAACCCATCCAACCCATATCTGCCATATCTTTCCACAGCTTCTGAGGGAATGCCTGATCGGATTCCCGAACCTCTCGAATCAATGATGACGGACATTCTTCTTTCAAAAAACTTTTTGCAGAATTTTTCAACAGCGTCTGTTCAGTATTTAGATCTAGATTCATTGTTGTAGCTCCTGCTTAAACTCTGGGTAAGCCCAGGCCCCGCTGGGCGATAATATTGCGTTGAATTTCAGAAGTGCCGGCGCCGATGGTTGCCGAAATACTTTCAAGAAACCCCCGAGAAACCAACGCTCGGATGGGGCTCCATTCTGACAGTTCGGTAAGTTGACCATACGGCCCCAAAATTTCCATGGCTACCTCCGCCATATCTCTTGCAAGTTCAGTAGTAGCAACCTTGAGTGAAGAAGACTCAACATTTGGATCTTCTCCTCTATCAAGCATTTCGGCCGTACGCCAAAACAACAGATA
This sequence comes from Oceanicoccus sp., assembly GCA_036963965.1. Classification (GTDB taxonomy): domain Bacteria; phylum Pseudomonadota; class Gammaproteobacteria; order Pseudomonadales; family Dasaniaceae; genus Oceanicoccus. The sequence goes on from JBALTE010000001.1 coordinate 214,991, forward strand.
ACCAATTTCAATCTTGGTAGCGATCTCGGCCAAGCTGTGCCTCACCGATGGAATTTCGCTCAACAACTTCCCGTTGCGCTTATTGGTTTTTACATAATCAATGATTTCTTCAAACATACGCTTAAATCCGCCGATTCCCACTAATGTAATACGTTCGAAATCAAGCGCCTGCATTAAGTGATAAAACCCCTTATTCTTTTCTCCTACCAGATTATTTTTTGGAATTCGTGCGTCAGTCATAAAAACTTCGTTAAACGAATGATCACCAAGAATATTGATCACCGGCTGCATCTCGAGACCGGGCGTTTTGTTATCGACGATGACAAAACTACAGCCCTGATGCTTTCTTGCGTCGGGATCGGTCCGCACAATCATCCAGGAGTAGTCCGCTTTATGAGCGCCACTGGACCAACACTTTTGTCCGTTAAGTATTAACTCATCACCCTCCTCAACAGCGGTTGTCCTAACCGCCCCCAAGTCGGAACCGGCATTGGGCTCGCTGTAACCCAGCCAAAAAGAAATTTCTCCCCGGGCAATTTTCGGAATAAACTCGGCTTGTTGTTCTTTTGTACCAATTCTCAATAGCATTGGGCCGACAATACCGGCGCCGATGGAGCCACTCGAACCGGCTGGCGCTCGGTGATAACTCATCCGTTCATCGTATATAGCCTGTTCCATATTGCTAAAACCCTGGCCACCGTATTCTTTTGGCCACGAAATAGTTAACCAACCTTTCGCTGCAATTTTTTTGACAAAAGATTCGTTAACTTCAACATCTTTTGCATCACGATAGGGGCTTTGCGCATAATCATGGGGCCAATGAACGGGATGATCCGCCCATCCTTGCGGTAATTCGGTGGTCAGGAAATCAGTCAATTCGTCATGGAAAGCCTGCTCCTTTTCGGAAAATTTGAAGTCCATAGATTACTCCATTAACTTAGTCATCACTTGATGCGCTAAGATGGTTTTCGAAAAATGTTTGCCGGTTCATCGCCGTTACTACTAGCAGCAATGTCTTGAGGAAATAGTGGAAGCTTTGCTCTATTCGTTAAACATTGACGTGCGGCCACCATCAATCACCAAATCATGACTATTGATAAAACGCCCTTCATCACTGGCAAGAAACAGTGCGCCATTCGCTATATCTTCAGCTAAACCTGGTATTTGCAGCGGCGTTGCCTTTGCCAGATTGGATTTCAGTTTTTCCAATTTTCGCGCATTATCTTCATCCGTTTTTGTATTAGCGATTGCGGAACCACCCCAAAAGATAGGCGTTGCAATAGCTCCAGGAGAAATACAATTTACGCGAATTCCCAATGGGCCCAGCTCGACACCTGCCAGCTTGGTATAGTGAGTAACGGCAGCTTTCAGTGCAGAATATAGCAGATTCCCCTGACGATAACGTATCGCAGCAATACTGGTATTATTGATAATAACGCCGCCGCCACCAGCTTTCATGGGCTCAATCGCATAACGAATACCCAAAATAACACTGCTCAATAACAACTCAACACCGTAGTTAATGTCCTCGGAAGAAATAGAATCAATCGCTCCACCAACAGGACCGCCGGCATTGTTAAACAGGATGTCTAACTTGCCAAATCGCTCAATTGTCTGACTGATAGTACTGGCAATATCGTCTTCTTTTGAAACATCCGCTTTTATGTAGTAGGCCTTGTCGCCGAGCCGATTAGCAATAGCCTGACCTTTTTCCTCAGAACGCCCGGTCAGAACAACGGTGGCGCCTTCTCGAATATATACTTCAGCAGTCGCTTCGCCGATACCACTGGTCCCACCAGTAATTACCGCAACTTTATTCTCTAAACGGTTCGTCATATTCTATTCCTGAATAAATTTTCTCAATGGTTCGCTACCGAGGGATTCCTCAAATTTTTAGCAAAAACGCCTCACCGCGATGAGTACTGATGAATTTTTATCTTTTGACACTGTCATTACAACCGCGACCGGTTAGGCAATAACAGTGCCGATTTTTCAAAGTGATCGCTAATCCAGTAACAATGTCGCCAAACGTTTGCGATGGTAAATCGCATCCCCTGACTGATTGCTGGTCCAAAAAGCTCTTCGGCGAAACAATTGTGCATCACACTCATAGGTAAAACCAAACCCGCCGTGAAACTGTATCGCGCGATCGCCAGCATAGGAAAAATTATCACTCGATTGAGCCTTGGCCATTCGAACAGCAGTTTCACCTTCTTCAGTATCTATTACGCCAGCTGCGTAATAGACGAACGAACGCGCTGCTTCCAAATCCGTCAAAATATCCACCATGGTGTGTTTCAACGATTGATAGGAACCAATAAAACGGTCAAAGGTACGGCGGGTGTTCAAATAGTCCAGCGTAATGTCCATCGCGCCCGCAGTACCACCACATGATTCGGCAGACAGCAGTAAACAAGATAGAAGATGATATCGCTTTAGCGCCGCCGCAGTTTTCCCCGTATCCAGCACGCTGGTAACTGGCACCGATATACCATTAAGATCAATTTGATAGCTGCGGCGAGTTTCATCAATGACAGTCTCACGCTGTATTGCCGAACCATCAATTGCCGAAGGATCAATCGAAACCAGCGCAGGAGCACCATTAACACTGATAGTTGCCAAAATTATATCGGCAACTTTTGCATCAGTGACCAACTTCTTACTACCGGACAGCGTGACGGTATCGCCGCTAATTACGCCTTCGCAAGTAATATGATTGATATCCCAATCGCCATGCTCCTCATTGATCGCCAGTGCCGCTATAGCGCCGCCGGCAATTTTTGGTAGCAGGTCAGTTTTCTGCGAGTCACTGCCTGCATCCAATAACAACTGCGCCGCCAACGTGGTAGATACCAGCGGAGTTGCCAACAGCATACGGCCCATTGGTTCAACAATCGTAACAACTTCAGCAACGCTTAGACCAGAACCGCCAAACTCTTCTGGAATCGCAATACCCAACCAACCCAGGTTTGCCATTTCAGTCCACACGCCTTTATCAAAACCGGTTTCTGACTCGATAAGGCTACGCACTGTCGCTATAGGGGATTTATCCCTGCTAAAGCTCTCTGCAATTTCCAGTAACTGGGCCTGCTCTTCGCTAAAGGTAATACCTGTATTTTTTACCATATTTGTATTCTCACTCATGGCAGCCTCCTATGTTTTCGGCAGGCCGAGGACCCGCTCGCCGATAATATTCTTTTGGATTTGGGTTGTACCGCCGCCAATGGTCCCGGAGAACGCCTGAAAATAGGTTCGCTGCCAACGCCCACTGTCAATCGCGCTGTCGTCTCCAACAAAATACAAGGAGTTACTACCTTGCAGGGAAGTGGCCAATTCACCGATGCTCCTGGAGAGCTCTGTAGACAGCATCTTGCTCGACATTGATATTGATGTAGGACGCTCTGAAACCAACGCAGGTATTTTTGCGCGGGCGTTATTTAGCGACATTGCCTTACCACGCATTAATAATTTGACCAGCTCATCGCGTACTACAGGATCTTGGCTAGCTAAATCTCCTTCACGATAAACTCGTTTGGATAATTCTGCGACCTCTTCCGCAGAAACGGGCATAGACATATGCCCTCCTGCCTGGCCACCCTCGGCACCGCGTTCAAACATCAGTGTTTTCATGGCGACCAGCCAGCCACCGCCTTCCTTGCCAATAATACAATCGTCGGAAATACGCGCGTCGTTAAAAAATGTCTGGCAAAACCCGTGCTCACCCGTCAGTTTTTTGATCGGTTGAGCGTCGATGCCGTCGACATTCATCGGAGCAAGAAAAAACGTCAATCCATCATACTTGCTTTCAGTGTTTGGATTAGTGCGAGCCAGCAAAATCATACGCTGTGCCTGAGTGGCGAGCGTTGTCCATATTTTGGATCCGTTTAGTACAAATTCATTACCATCACGCTCAGCTTTAAGCTGCGCATTACCAAGGTCAGAACCATAATCTGGCTCAGAAAACCCTTGGCACCAAATTTCTTCAGTGCTGAGAATTTTTTTGATATAGGCTTTCTTCTGTTCGTCTGAACCCATATTCAGGATTAGTGGTCCAGCCCAATTCAACCCCAGGGTGTTGACCATAAATGGCGTATTCTGCGCTACTAATTCTTTATTGACGATATCTTGATAAATTTGCGGCATACCGCCACCACCATATTCCTTAGGCCATGACATACCCAGGTAACCGGCGTTATACACTTTTTCCTGCCATTCTCTCAGGTATTCAAATTGTTCATCACTGCCCACTTCCATAAAACTCTGAGGCATCAAAAACCTGGGAGGCGCCGGTTTATTATTGGTCACCCAGCTGTTAACTTCTTTCTTGAACTCTTTAATATCTGGTAATGTTTCACTCATTATTTCAACCCTTTTCAATTTCCGTTTTTCTATATATCAATGACTACAGGCGAAGTACACCAAAGCTGTTCGGTTCAGTATCGCGGTGTGGAGTTTCGTAAACAGTGGCAAGACAGAATGACACAACATGACGGGTATCGCGTGGATCGATAATGCCATCGTCGAGCATTCGCGCCGAAGTAAAAATTGCCTCAGAAGATATTTCCATATCCCCTTCGATACGTTCACTCTGCGCCGCCAAACCTTGTCTGACGTCTTCCGGCATTTCTTCGCCTTTACTTTTGTAGCGATCTTCAGCCACGATCGACAGTACCTTTGCCGCCTGCGCCCCGCCCATAACTGCCGTTCTGGCTGTAGGCCAAGAAAAACAGAATGACGGCTTCAGCGAGTGCGAGCACATCGCATAGTTACCCGCACCGTATGAATTACCAACAACGATAGTTACCTTAGGGGGACGGAAGTTGGCAACAGCCTGAATCATCTTTGATCCATGCTTAACCTGCCCCATCTGCTCGGCCTCAACACCAACCAGGAATCCAGTCGTATTGTGTAAAAAAAGCATAGGTGTATTTGACTGATCACACAGCTGCAAGAATTGTGCAGACTTCAACGCGCCCTGGGGCGTGATGGGGCCATTATTGGTGATGATGCCACAACGAAAGCCATCGATATAACAATGACCACAAATAGTCTCAGCGCCAAATTCTGTTTTGAATGCCAGAAATCTGGAGCCGTCAACGATACGTGCAATCACTTCTTTCATATCGTAGGGAACACGCTTATCGGTCGGCACAATACCCATCAGCTCTTGTTTGGAATAAAGCGGTTCTTCAGGCGCTTTGTCACGAACAATTTCACGACTCGCCGGCGGTGGCAATTGATCGACAATATCGCGCGCCACACGAATACCATCGGCATCGTTTTCCGCCAGATATTCACCTGTACCGGCAACCGATGCGTGCATTTCTGCACCGCCCAGTACTTCGTGCTCAGCTTCTTCGCCGGTTGCAGCCTTAAGCAGAGGTGGGCCAGCCAAAAAGATATGAGACTGTTCACGCACCAGCACAATATAGTCAGAGAGAGCGACCTGGTATGCACCACCCGCAGTGGCGTTGCCATGGGCAACTGTAATTTGCGGAACACCCGCTGCAGACAATTGCGCCTGCTGGCAATACACACGACCACCGGAGATAAAACCGTAAGCACTCCATGGGTCTGGTGGACCTTCACCTCCGGAGAGATTACCGCCTCCGCTTTCGCTCAGTGAAACAATGGGCAAGCGAGTTTGAAAAGCAATCTCTTGCAGTCGCAAATTTTTTCGAGTGGTCGCTGTATTGATCGTTCCACCTTTTATGGCATAGTTCCAGACCATCACCAAAACGCGCCGACCTTTAACAAAGCCGATACCCATAATGATATTACCGCCGGCAGTTGTGCCATCGGTATCACCCATCATTTGATATCCCGCAAATGAGTTCAGCTCAAGAAATGGCGCACCAGGATCCAATAAATGAGCCAAACGCTCGCGAGGTAAAAGTTTACCCTTTTTTGCGGCCCGCTCTCGATAGCGCTCCTCGCCGAGACGGATCTGATTTTCAATATGACGAACTTTCGCTACATAGTCAGTCATAAACTCGACGTTTTTCTCAAACTCTTCGCTGTTGCTATCTATATTTGACTGAATAGGATTCACGACTCTTTCTCCTCATCTGCACTGACTTCATCGAGTGCCAGTTCGACTAAAAGCTGACCTTTTTTGACTTGGGTGTTTGTTTGGATATTAACTTCAGTGACCGTTCCATCACCATCAGCCAAATGACGGTGTTCCATTTTCATCGCCTCAATAACAACTAACAAGTCACCCTTGGAAACTTTCATACCAACAGTAGCAGGTATATCAATGACCAGACCTTCGGTGGTCGCCTGCACCCTTCCACTTCCGGCCTCGTCATCCGTTGCCGCCGGTTGATAGGTTTTGTTAGTGATGACAATTGTTTGCCCAGACGCATCTAACCACAAGTCATTATTATCAATCGCGTAGTGCGCTCTGCGCCTAACACCATCGATAGTAGCAACAGCTTCCGAACCAACAATACTATGAAGCACAATTTCGTGCGAACTAGTGTTTTCGATACCGTCTTTAATGGCGACGACAAATTCAAGGCCGTTAAAAGTAACACCAATATTATGGTCAGTCTCGTCGGTCGTTAACCGTTGACGGTATTCCATACCCGCTGCATTTGACCAACTCCAACCAACAACATCTTCGAAACTGCCGTCATCAGCCTGATCAATCATATACAACACCGCGGCGAGCGCCAGATTACAATCTTCAGGGCTCGCCGATTCGGAGGCTTTCGCCAAAGTTGCATCGTCAATAAAGGCCGTTGTCGCATCGCCATTAATAAACCTTTGATCCTGAAGTATTTGAGACAAAAACGCTTTATTGGTAGTCACCCCTAATAAATGTGTTTCTCTCAGTGAACGCAATAAACGTCTACGAGCATCTTCTCTGGTGGGACCCCAGGCAATAACTTTTGCCAACATCGGATCATAGTGAGGACTAACATCACCCCCTGGCAGAACGCAGTGATCGGTTCTCAAGCCTTCGCCTTCCGACTCCTCCCAAACTAACACTTTTCCTGTTTGAGGCATAAAACCATTGGCCGGATCTTCTGCGTATAACCGCGCTTCAATAGCGTGACCATCCAGAGAAATTTCCTCCTGGCTCAAGGGTAGCGGATCGCCTGCAGCGATCTGCAATTGCCAGTCAACCAAATCAACTCCAGTAATCAGCTCTGTCACTGGATGTTCAACTTGCAAACGTGTGTTCATTTCCAGAAAAAAGAAAGAACCGTCAGCGTCCACTAAAAACTCTACCGTGCCGACACCTTGATAATGACAAGCCGACGCCGCATTTACCGCAGCTTGACCCATTAGATGACGAAGCTTTTGATCAACAAAAGGAGAAGGCGCCTCTTCAATAACTTTTTGATGTCGACGCTGAATGGAACAATCGCGCTCACCCAGATAGACAGTCTGACCCGATGCGTCAGCGGCCACCTGAATTTCGATATGTCGACCATTGATAACCGCCCGCTCTAAAATTAGCTCGTCGGAGCCGAATGCGTTCAGTGCTTCGGTTCGGGCTGACTTGATAGCGTCTTCCAATCCCTCTTCGGACATTTGAAAACGCATCCCACGACCACCGCCACCAGCAGCGGCTTTAACCATCAATGGGTAGCCAATACCTTTTGCCTTTTCAAGTAACACAGCATTGGATTGGTCAGCGCCTTGATAACCCGGGACACAGGGAACGCCGGCATCAATCATTCGGTTCTTGGCGATACGCTTGTTACCCATCAGGTCGATAGCTTCGGGCGACGGACCAATAAAAACAATACCTGCATCAGTACAGGCTTTAGCAAATCCGGCATTTTCGGAGAGAAAACCATACCCAGGATGAATTGCATCAGCACCCGTCTTTCTGGCGGCATCGAGAATATTGTCGATGACCAGATAGGATTGATTGACCTGAGCGGGACCTATACAAACGGCCTCGTCTGCAAGGTGAACATGGGCGGCATCTCTATCAGCTTTCGAAAACACAGCTACCGATTGGTAACCTGCAGCTTTGACACTATTAATGATACGCACCGCTATTTCGCCTCGGTTGGCGACAAGCACTTTATTGAACATAGTTTTAGTTTATTCCTGGCTATTGTTATTCAACACATTGTTCACAACATCTACCTTCGCAGAGTTCGTAAAACAACTTATGTACAAACTTCACAAACCTATACCCGTCCATGGGTTAAACTTTTCTACTACTTAACACTAAAAACGTATTAGTTATTCATCCCATTTCGGCTCACGCTTTTCGAGAAAGGCCGAAATACCTTCTTTGGCGTCCGCACTTTTCAGAACCTCGGCAATTTGAGTGCGCAGGAATGCCAGCGCCGTATCAAAATCTTGATCTTCTTGCTGCAGATATCCGGACAAGCCCATTTTCATGGTATTGGGTGCGAGGCTTGCCAATTCTTTTGCTAATGTATCAACATCAGCATCCAACTGATCGGCTGTTACTGTGTGATTAATCAGTCCACTACGGGCAGCCTCCGCCGCAGAAATCGCCTGTCCACGCATGATGAAATCGAGACCTTGTCGTTTTGGCATAACCCGGAACAACCCCGCCATTACCATGAACGGCCATATACCGCGCAAAATTTCCGGAGCAGAAAATTTTGCATGATCCGCAGCAATCGCGTGCGTTGCGTTGCAGACCATCAACAGCGCACCGGCCAGTACCGAGCCCTGAATTTTGGTAATTACCGGTTTGTGCATGTGACGAATAGAATGGGCAACGTCGTTAGATTCTGGCCGTTTCGGAACATTAGAAACCACTCCACCTTCCGGATTGCCGCTCATCGTCCGAAGATCACCACCGGCACAAAATATATCACCGTTTGCGGCAATGACAATGACGCGAATTCGGTTCTCTTGCTTTGCCCAATCAAGAGCGTAAGTAAGCTCAGCAGTCATCTCGGCATTCATCGCATTTTTGCGCTCGGGCCGGTTTAAAGTAATGGTAAATATGTGGTCCTTTTCGTCCAATTCAACAGTGGTAAAGATTAGACCGTCGAGAGAAAGCTTTTCACCCATAATAGTGTGCTCTTTGTATTTGTATTCAGCGCACTTCTTCCGGCGCAATTATGTCAACAGTATCCGGGATTGTTGCCTAACAATCTCTAGGCGCTAAGACCTTGAGCAATTTGTTCAGGAACGTCGATATATTTCGCCCGTAAATATTCACCCAACGACTTAGCCTGGCCATCAACTCGGGTTGATGCTGCAACACCATCACCAAGAATACCTTTGATATAAAAATTCAGTGATCTGATGTTCGCCATGTCGTAACGCTGAATGTCAAATTCAGCGGCGTCAGGTAGCAACTCTTTCAATTTTTCAACCGTCAGAAATTCGAATAGAAAACGATAAGCGTCGTCAGTTTTTGCCCATATGCCCAAATTTGCGTTACCTCCTTTGTCACCAGATCGAGTACCGAACAATCGACCCAAAGGAAGCCGAACAGTATTTCCTTTGGAAGCGGGAGCAACGTTAGCCTTAGCTACCGGATACACTACAGGCTCTAAACCCAATTGGTTAGTCGGTAAGACTTCAGTGATCTGTCCGTCGCAATGGACAGTTTCAATAATATTTTTGCTATCGATTAACGCCGGCCAGTGAACCATAAACGGAGTGCCCGAGGCACCACCAGGACGACCAGTAAACCCGGGAATGTTTGCTAGAGCCAGCTCGGTCGCTTTCGCTGAAAAAATCCGACCAACTTTTGCCTGGTCAGTTGATTTCACTGTTACACGAATCGACGCCGCGGCTGTTTCATTCGATGAAGGATCTTCATGATCAGAACGAATAAGCTGCTCGGTGACACTATCAAATGATTCGCGCGGGCCAACCAGTTCAAACAGCTGGTCAGTAAACAGCTTCGCTTTGGCCTCGACATCCAGGCCAGTTAACAGCGTTTCCAGCGTACTCTTAAAACCACCAAATTGATTAATACACACTTTATGATACGGCGATGGCGCAGAACCTTTAGTTCCAGAAACACGCACCCGGTCGTTACCCTGGTCTTCAATAGTCAGGGTATCAAAATGACCAATAACGTCAGGGTTCATATAGGCAGGAGGTCCAATTTCGTACAGCAATTGGGCCGTCACGGTACCCGTGGAAACCAAACCACCCGTACCCGGATGCTTGGTTACAGTGAATGCACCATCGCGTTCGATCTCTGCAATGGGGAAACCGATATGTGTAAAACTTGGCACCTCCTGAAAAAAGGAGTAGTTGCCCCCGGTTGCCTGTGTGCCGCATTCAATGATGTGTCCAGCTGCTAACGCGCCGGCTAAAGCATCGTAATCGTCTCGATCCCAGTTAAATTTCCACGCCGCCGGCCCGATAACAACCGCCGCATCGGTAACACGAGGAGCGATAACAATATCCGCGCCCTGATCAAGCGCCTCCTTAATTCCCCAGGCACCGAGGTAAGCATTGGCTGTAACAACGCTTCTTTTACTATCAAACAGGTTGGCGCCGGTATCAATATTGGACAAAGTTTCGCCGGCTTCTTTCAGTTGGTCGAGTCTTGGCAGCAGGTCATCACCATCTATATAGGCAATTTTGGCCGGCAAGCCTAATTCCTGGGCAACACCCTCCAACACGTCAGCCAATGCTCGAGGGTTTAGCCCACCAGCATTGGTGACAATTTTGATATTTTTTTCCATGCAGTCAGCTAGAACCTGCTTAACCTGCTTAACAAATGTGCCAACATAACCCATAGAGGGATTTTTCGATTTTTGGTTGGCGAGAATTGCCATGGTTAGTTCAGCCAAGTAGTCACCGGTGAGAACGTCAATAGCGCCTCCATCAACCATTTCTTTTGCAGCTGAAAGGCGATCGCCATAAAAACCACTACAATTCGCGACACGAAGAATACTATTATCACTTGCTGAATCTGCACCCACTATATATGCCCTCTAAATTAGGTTAATACCGTATATAACAAACCTGCCAACATCCAACTCTGACGCACACTGGAAGAGTGCCTGCCTGACAAAGCTTCGAAGGCTATCAAAAGCACGCTTCACAGGAGCTGACTGTTAAGTTACTTAGAACCATCCCGTACCTAGATCTGACTATACGACATCTATCTTTTTGAAAAAAGCCTTACGGATGGTTTTTTTTGAAGTGGTAGTCATGTCTAAAAATGAAGCACTATGACAACGCTGAGAACTACTGTCCAGACCGGTCTATTCACGAGAGCATAGAACTCCCGGTACACATTACCAAAAAAATCACAAGCGACGCTAAAAAGAGATCATGCTCTCGGGCTCAGCCAAAATAACCGACCTCTTTAAGCAGACTTAACTGCTAGCAGCCGCGAGTTGCAATCATAAACTCGCCACCGAGGTTATCGAGTTCAAAGTTCACATAACTTTCCACGTCAGCTCGCGTCTTATTTTTACTCATTTGAGACAATACCTGCCCCAATAGGGCGTTTGCCATTGTTTCAGGGCACATTGTATTGGTATCTTCGGCTTCTTTAATTGCATCAGCTACCACTTGTGTTGCTATCGTATATTCACCCGCCATATCTATCTCTCGTTACGCTATGTATTTAGTCAAATGTAGTCAATGAAAATTCTGATTGAGTACCCTGTCAATTGCCCAAAAGCGCCCAGCCAGCTAATCAAAGACGACTATTAAAGGCTCTACCATGGTAGTTTCGGTGCATTTTTGCAAGCTTATCGGGAGCGGTATGTTTGATATCAAACAAAGAATATTCAATTGTATCGTCCTGCGGTCGACTAGCCAGTCGTCGTAGCCCAGCCCCCGGAGAACGGAATTACCTGCCCCACCAGATGGGTACATCGGTCAGACGCCAAATAGAGCGCAAGTTCAGCAGTCTCTGCGCCATCGGCAACTTTCTTTGTGGGAACAAAATCTTTTAAATGTGCCTTAAATTTTTCGTTGGCAACAAAGTCATCAGGATAATAGGTATCATTGCTTATATAATTTTGCGCAATGGCGTTAAACTGCACATTAGACTTGGCCAACTCTAGCCCAACCGCTCGAACGAACGCATTCTGAGCACCCCTGGCAGAACAATAGCCGGCGGCATTAGGGATCCCTCGCAGTGGCGCAGCACTGGTCACGGCAATTATTTTGCCACTTTGCCGCTCTTTCATAGCTCCGGCAAAACCACGTACCGTGCGCATCAACGGATGAACAAGGGTATCAAACAAGATAAACCAGTCTTCATCAGAAATTTTTTCAACGGGCGATGTACGCGGAGGTTCAGCAAAATTAGCCACTAATATATCAACTTCGCCAACACTCGCAACCAGCTCATCGACGCTTTGTTGGTCAAGTAGCCGATTGTCGCTGCGAATCACCTCGGCACCCTCTTCCTCAAACCGAGCTGCAATATCCGGCCCCATATAGCGATTTGACGTAGTTACCAAAACTCTTTTATTTGCATATCTCATTCAATAACCCTGCAGATATCAGAACCAAAATATAAAAGGCTGTACTGATGACCAATATTTCGAGCATCAGCACAACGCTTCAATCAGTTAACAAACGTTTCCAGCTCATTACCTTGTGCGACCAGCTCCAGCGAATCACCATTGTGCTTTATTTGGGTAATGGAAGCGTTATCGGGACGAAAACACACAGTTTCTTCCCGACCCGACAATAACCCCACCATGGTATTCAATACCATGAAGTGGGTAAAAATCACTGTTGGTTTCTGCATAGCCAATAGCTGAGAATGCATGTGATCACGCCAGCTAGTTAGCAGCTCGGGTTGCTGCCCCCAACCCTGACCCATAAACTCCCGCAACCAAGCCTGACGCTCCTCAAAAGGTACCGGAGACGGTATTTCTCTAAACGAATCATTAAGAGAAACATCCAAGGACAACGCCTGCGCAAAGGGAATAGCCGTCTCTTGTGCTCGCAACAGAGGACTACTCACCAGGTCAACATTTCCATCTAATGAGGGCAATAATTGCTCGGCAGCTCTTTTCGCTTGCTGCTTACCAAGCTCGCTAAGCCCGGGGTCTTTAGACGCCCCCCAAGCCGCTGCTGCCTCGCCATGCCTCACCAGATAGATATTCACTAGCACAAACCTGCAAGGCGTTGCTTAATAAGGCCATCAGCCTCTGACATGATGCGATCCATCAACTCCTGAACTGTTGGAACATCATGAATCAAACCCGCAACCATCCCACACGACCATGCACCGACATCCATGGTGCCTTCCTGCATAATTTTGGGGTAAACACCGGCAACTTCTTCAGCGATATCTTCAAATTTGATATTCGCACCAAGCTCCTTCTCTTTTTGCAGTAGACGCTCGACCGCAGGGTTAGTAAGTACTCGCTCAGTATTGCGTAAAGGGCGCATAACCAGACGCGTATCCAGCTCAGAAGCATCAACAATCGCCTGCTTAACGTTTTCGTGTACCGGAGCTTCCTGGGTCGCAATAAACCGTGTCCCCATATTCATACCCTCGGCACCCATTGCCAGTGCAGCAACAAGACTACGACCATCAGCCATGCCACCGGACGACACAAATGGAATGGTCAATTCATCAGCTGCACGCGGCAACAGGATGAAGTTAGGTATATCGTCTTCACCAGGGTGACCACCACACTCAAAGCCGTCAACAGATACTGCGTCACACCCAATTTTCTCAGCCTTTAGGGCGTGGCGAACTGCGGTACATTTGTGGATCACCTTGATACCCGCCTCTTTTAGCGCCGGTAAATATTTCTGCGGATTATTACCTGCAGTCTCAACAACTTTCACCCCACCGTCGATAATCGCTTGCACAAAACCAGGGTAATCAGGGGGTGTCACCGACGGTAGAAACGTCAAATTAACGCCAAATGGTTTGTCCGTCATAGTCTTACAACGGGCAATTTCTTTTGCCAGGTTCTCTGGTGTGCGCTGTGTCAGGCCAGTGATAATCCCCAGCCCACCTGCGTTTGATACAGCCGCTGCAAGCTCAGCCAAACCAACATAGTGCATGCCGCCCTGAATGATGGGGTGCTCAATTCCTAGTAATTCTGTAATGCGTGTTTTCATGGTCTTATCCCAGTATTGGTTATTTAATATAGCTCAAGTCAAAGCTCTAAAGCTTGCCGTCTAAAAGACGCATGAAACAGGCATCTATCTTCAGCGAAGGAGTCGAAAACTACCACACGATTTCCTCTCTCTCAACTCGATATTGCAAAACAACAACAACATCACTCATCATTAAACGATCGTTAATGGAAAAATATTTGCCTTTGGCCTCCATTAACATCAACCTTGGCACACTCAATAACACACAAGAGCACTTACCTATGGCCGATTTTATGTCCGATCGACAACAGTGGCTGGACCAAGTCACTGAAGACATTGTAGACCCGGATCTTCCGATCATAGACCCGCATCATCACCTCTGGCACGACAGGCCAGGTATCCCCAACTCTGCCTATTTGATTGAACAACTGCATGCAGATACCGGTACTGGTCACAATATTGAAAAGACCGTATTCATTGAGTGCGGTGCCGAGTACCGCACCGATGGACCTGATAAGTACAAACCTTTGGGCGAAACGACGTTTGTGACCGATCAGGCAACACAAAGCGAACAACGCGACGGGGCAGTCATAGCCGGTATTGTAGGACGGGCAGACTTACGACTTGGCGACGCTGTTGCAGACGTTTTAAATCAACACATCGAAATAGGCGGTGGGCGCTTTAAAGGCATTCGCCATGCCGGAGCCTGTGCGGAATACCCGGAGGTACTGACCATTCCAGGCAACGCGCCGAAAGGGTTGTTTCAAGACCCTGGGTTTCGTGCCGGCATGAAGGTATTGGGTCGAATGGGTATGACCTATGACAGCTGGCACTATCACTATCAAAACCGTGATTTTGCCAATCTGGCCATAGCCGCACCAGACACCGTCATGGTATTAGATCACTTTGGTACTCCTCTTGGCGTAGGTCCTTATGCCGATCAACGCAAAGAAATTTTTGCTCAATGGAAACACGACATTCGTAAAATTTCTGAGTGCGACAACGTCGTCGCCAAACTTGGCGGACTTGCAATGCCCGACAATGGCTTTGGCTGGGATAAAAATTCAAAACCGCCAACCTCCGATGAATTTGTAGCAGCTCAACGAGAGTGGTACCTACATACAATCGATTGTTTCGGACCCGAACGCTGCATGATGGAAAGCAATTTTCCGGTTGACCGACAATCTATTTCTTATCCAGTGTTATACAACGGCCTGAAAAAAATTGTCGCTGACTTTTCTGATGCAGAGAAACAGCAGCTATTTTACAACACTGCAGAGCGTGTCTATCGGCTAAACTCTTGACCGCCCTGTCATATGCTTTGGCGTCGATGACGCTCAGTGGCGTATTTGAGATCATCTACCGGCTCGCCCATAAAAAAGGCATGCACGAAGGCACATATATGGTCACCCAAACCGGGACTGTATTTTTGTGTCTGGCAATTTATAGTAGCAATATCGGTTTTGAGATAAGCCCGGCACTTATCATCCTGGCGATACTCTCGGGTATTGTTGGCATGATGACGGGGTGGTCACATATTTACGCAATTGGCCGAGGACCCGTTGCCGTCACTTCATCTATGCGCAAGCTCGGGTTTATTGTCACTGCTTTGTTAGCTCTGGTTTTCCTGGATGAGAGCCTCAACACCCAACGTATAGCCGGGCTGGCGATTGCCACAGCGGCATTGCTGATTATTGGCTGGGCACCGGGCACTCACAACCGTCCGCACCCGGCAATTTTTATCAGTCTGGTAGGCGTGGGAGTAATGACTTTTTTTCACAAAATCGCGGCAACTGCCGGAATATCTATCACCGTGTTTTTGATGATCCAGTCAGGCACAGCACATATTGCCTCTCATTTTTTCTGCCTGAAAAACGGGGGTTATAAACCCAACAAACGATTAATTGGTTTTGCCATGTTAAGTGGGTGTATGATTTCCCTGTCGATGACGTTTGGCATGTATGCCCTCCGTCACGGCGATGCCATTGTTATTGCTCCTATTTTGCAACTTGGGTTTCTTATTGCTGCGCCGGTTAGTTTTTTGCTGTTTAAAGAGCCGATAACCAAACACAAATTAGCAGGGCTCAGCATAGGCACCTTAGCAATTATACTTTTTGCCAGTGGTGGATAAGAACACAGTTCAGTCGTTATTCCGAAATACTGTTCAACACGACCAGATACAGCCTTTATATGGACTTACTTCACGACTATCGCAATACTCAACAAAACAAATAATCACAAAGAGAAGCCCTCCGATGACCGACAAAGAAAAGCGAATTCCTGCAACACCGGTACCTGCCGCAACAATTTTAATGCTACGAGACGGCGGTGAAGGACTTGAAGTATTTATGGTCGTGCGCCATCACCAGATTGATTTTGCGTCTGGTGCGTTAGTTTTCCCCGGCGGTAAAGTTGCCAACTCCGATGTCGACGTTCGCAGCCAATGTACAGGTGTTGAAGGCATCGATGACGGTGAACTGGGTTTGCGCGTCGGCGCTATTAGAGAAGCGTTTGAAGAATGTGGCATATTGTTAGCGCGCCCAGTGGGCAGTAGCGAACTAATCGATGGCGAGCGACTAGAGGGGCTCGAACATTATCGCAAACCTCTTGCCGACGGAGACATGACTATCAAGCAATTTCTCGACGCGGAGAATTTAATTCTCGCCTGTGAAACACTGCATCACTTTGCTCACTGGGTAACGCCGGTAATGATGCCCAAGCGTTTCGACACACATTTTTATCTGGCATTAGCACCCGGCGACCATGTCGCCTTGCACGACGGCCATGAGTCTATCGACTCAATCTGGATTGGCCCACAACAAGCTCTCGATGAAGCAGCTGCCGGAACCAAAACTGTCATTTTTCCAACCCGACTCAATATTGAGCTGCTGGCACAAAGCAAATCTGCAGCCTCCGCTATCGTAGATACCAATAAAAGAACTATCGTCAGCGTAGAGCCCTGGGTAGAAAGTCGGGATGAAGGCAAATTTCTCTGCATTCCAAAAGAAGCAGGCTATCTGATCTCAGAAGAAAAAATGCCTTAACCCCTGTAAACAGTCAAATAACTTAGGAGGATAAGCGAAGAAGGTACTTGTGTTGGCCTTCAAGCACTAACTCGCCGGACTGGTTATGCACAGTTGCTCGCATGACGACAACGCCGGTTGTATTCTGTGCTTTTAATTCGGTGATTTGCAAACAGGGATAGAGTGTATCGTTAACATAAACACCCTTTTTAAATTTCACGGTTAATTCAATAAAACCTATCAGGCTTTCTCCAACTACGTGCGGGAATGCGCCAGCGCCTGCCGCGGTAAAACATAACACCTGTAAACCGTGTGCCAGTAAGTCGCGATGGCCCTGATTTTCACAATAAACACGATCGTAATGTATCGGGTGATTATCAGCACTCAGCATTTGGAACGCTGAAAAATGCGCATCTGTGACCGTACGAGAAGGTAATACAAATTTTTCTCCCTGTACCAGCTGGTCAAATCCCCGATGAGGAACAGGACAATGATCTTCAGGGTTAAATGTATCACTCATAATTTTTGCCTTTATAACGATCACCAAGTATAAGCGATAGTAGCGTCTACTAAGTACTCCATGCCAAACACAACGTAATGTTGTGCTTGGGGAAACTGGAAACTTACCCGTGTTGCAACAACTCTACCCAGTTACCGTCGGGGTCTTCTATCATTGCGATAGTGATACCCGGCGCTATCTCTGTGGCAGGCACTGGAACCTTATATCCGGCGGCCGCACATTCGTCAGCGGCTTCAGATAAATTATTCACTGTAATGGTGAAATAGCGGTAACCTGTAGCACCACGAAGCCCGCCCGGAGCAGCCTCGCTTTTAGGATCTTTCCCGTTAACAACAATCTTGACCGTAGTTGTGCCCGCCATTAGACGTGTCATGTGGCCACCGCCGGGCATGTCCTGTTCGCCCGCCTGCTCCAGACCCAGGGTATCTCTATAGAATTTGATCAGTGCACTTGAATCTTTGGTTACAATTCCCAGATCGATGGAATCCTTAGATATATTGATCGGCATGGTACTCTCCTCATAAAACGAAATACCATATCACGTTTTCTTGTCAGCCCGATAATCACATGTGGGCAAACATTAAAACCTGTTCACCTTAACCCGCTCAATTAAGTTTCACCGCTATTCGACTTTGTATCCTGTGTTCTTGGCGTTATAGTGTCGGACTAAATCGAATAGTTAGCAATACTGGCAGCCGGTTGATTGTTGGCACCAAGGCCAAAAATTTGCGCAATTGACTGCATCGCACCCCCATTCCAGCAAGGATATAAATTTGAACCCCTCCCAATCGTCGTCAATTTACTATGGCTGGAAGATAGTTGCCGTAGCTTTTTTTGTCGACTTTATTGCCGTTGGGTTTTTCTTCTATTCTTACGGGGTATTCTTCAAAGCGCTGGCAGAAGAATTTGGTGGCTCCCGTTTAGATGTATCCATTGGCATAACACTGGTCAATATCGTGTCAGCCATCATCTCTCCCTTTTTAGGCAAGGCGCTGGACTCGTACCCTATCAAATCAGTGATGATTTTTGGCGCTGTCACACTATCACTCGGCTTCTTTCTACTTTCATTCATCGCCACCCAATGGCAATTGTATTTTATTCTCGCGACGCTGATTGCATTTGGGTCTTCGGCAATGGGCGGCTTGTCTACAGCAAAGTTAGTCACCAACTGGTTCTTTACTAAACAAGGACGCGCACTGGGTATAGCTACCATGGGTATATCGCTGTCTGGAGTTGCTATGCCTATTGTGTCTGCATGGATGATTCAACAGTACGGCTGGCGTGCCGGCTTTACCGTATTCGGAGCGGTAACAATTCTATGTGTACTACCGGTTGTATTGCGCTATGTCATTAGCAGCCCGGCAGAATTGCGATCGAAGCATCAACACACTGTTGATGACACCGGCACTACGCAATCAGAAAACACCGCGTCTCGCCAAAGTGGAGAACACTGGAGCATCAAAGAAGCTCTGGCAAACCGCAACTTCTGGCTGGTCGTCGTCACCTTTGCCCTTCTATTTTGCTGCAATGGCGCCACGCTAACTCATATGGTGCCCAGAGTTACCGACATGGGGTTCTCACTTACCCAGGCGGCACCTATTTTATCTTTTGCAGCGGCGGCCGGTGTTATCGGTAAAGTAATATACGGCTGGATAACCGATTACTGGAATGCCCGTGTCGCCATCTGGATAGCCATTTTTTGCCAGTTCATCGGTCAGTTTTTCTTACTTAACGCCGACTCTTACAGCTCCCTCGCTATCGCTGCTATGATATTTGGGTTTGGCATGGGGGGAATGGTACCGATCCACGGATCATTAGTATCTTCTCTTTTTGGCCAGAAAGGCTTTGGTTACATGATGGGACTCATGAGGCCCGCCATGTTACCAATTATGGTCTCGGGCATTCCTTTGGCGGGCTGGATTTTTGATACAACGGGCAACTATGACCTGGCGTTTGAGATATTTATGGTTCTCTATGTACTTGCCGCAATCGCAGTGGTTTTCATCGACGAAAAGGCGAGCCGATAGACGGACTAAGAAAACGTCGCCAATATCAAATCAAACGCTTTCTCCGGGTCAGGCGAGACTGCAGCACAGCGTGTTGCCCGTTTTAAAAGCTGTGTATTTCCTGTATCAAATTCGCAAAATCTCGCCGCCATAGCTCGTGCAACAGTAACCACTTCTGCGTCCGCCACGCAGCGATCAGCTACCCCTAGCCGAACCAGCTCTGCCCCGTAGTGGCGCTCTCCCAGCAGAGCCATTTTCAGTGCGAGTTGATAGCTATACCGAACACTTAGCCAAAAGATATTAATCGGGGCCATCATGCCACGCTCTACTTCTGCCACATGCAAGAACGACGTTTCACCAACCACAAGAAAATCACAAGAAAAAGCAAGAGCAGACCCGCCCGCAATAGCAAAACCCTCCAGAGCACCAATTATCGGCTTATCACAAGCAAACACTTGGCGGTGAAAATTCATCCAGTCCTGCTGAAACTCGCTCTTCCATTCAGGCACAGGGTCCGCACTGAAAGCCTTGAGATCCAGGCCTGCGCAAAAATAACCTTCTGCCCCCCGAATAACAATGACATGACAATCCGTATCCGCCATCAGAATCTGCAAACCTTCTGTCAATTCCCACACCAGGGGGCCAATCAATGAATTACGCTGCTGCGGTCGATTTAACACCAACTCTCCAACACCTCCATGTTGTTCAACTTTTACCAATTCTGTCATTTTAATACCTTCAGCCACGAGGATAACGGATCATCGGCGTCATCGTTGCGGGGTTGCCTACATTAATTTCACCCATAGCTTCAAAGCCATAGCGCTCATAGAAAGGACGATTAGCGGGGTTCGATGATTCCAAATAGGCAATGCTACTGCTTTCATCACACACTCGCATCTGCTCCCTCATGATCAACGCGCCACGTCCACTCCCCTGCATTTTTATATCAACACCTAACGTCGACAGATACCAACATACCTCAGGGTGATATTTTTTTAATTCCTCATCAAGCATCACCAATTGGCCTAAAAGTTCTTCCGGAACGATTTCTTGGATCATTGACGCAATCAGATTTTCGTCAGAGCTGACCCCTGGTGGAAGCCACAACGCTGCCGCAGAATAATCATCCAAAAAAAATGCCGCGTTGTGCTCGAACGCACGCCCGCCAAGGGCGTAAATAAACCTTCTATAATGCTTAATGTAGTTGTCAGCATCTGACATCACCCAGCGGGCGAAAGGGTCCGCAGAAAAAGCCAACAACAAAATTGCCATCACTTTTTCTGGTGATTCTGCGCTCGCAGTTAACACCCTAGGTTGTTCCACTGTATCGATCTCCTTTTTGTGGATTAAGTAGTGCTAATTTCTCACGAAATATTTTTCATTGCGCTGCCGCAGCCAACGGTTGTGCAATCTGGAAATAAGAAAGGGTCTTTTTTACTTGAAGAATAACTGCTTTTCGAGTGATGGTTGCACCAGTCATTTGATCATATCCACCCGTCGTCCTGTTTTTTTTCACTCTCTCTCGTGCATTAAAATTCGACCGGATATCTTTGCCATTAAACGTTAATATCCAGTTGCTCTTTCGTACATCTATGTAGTCAGCCAGTCCGGGGGTTTCATTGTGCGCAGTTACCCGTAAACCAGCGATGGTACCATCTGCGTTTACACCTACAATCATTTCTATTCCACTACTATAGCCATCAAGGGCGACAGTGGGAATAATAGCCGCGAAAGGCACACCATTTTTTCTGGCTATGTGAATTTTTTTATCTCTATCGTCAGCTGCAACCAAACCCAAGAACTGTCTGAAATCTTCCAAAATTGGTATCGTATCCGCCACCAGATCGTTGTCGTGATCTTTCGCAGGAATAATTTCCGACAATATCGAATTCTGCCCAGACCACTGTCTTTTTTCAACCGTTGCACTCTGAACGATAACAACAGCTACTATAGCGACGAACGCAATAAAGGTGAGCGGCAGGTATTTTTTTGCTCGTGTAAAACTAATCATAAAATTCAAATTTGGACCGTAAACTGAAAAACTTAACTGCCTAAAAATAATATTTCAGGCTTATATATGCAAGATTCGAATTAGACCCATACTCCGATCGAATCAACACCGCAGGGGGCAGTGCCTGATAAGCCAACTCATCACCACTAAAAACGTATACACCAATATCCATCCCAAACTCATCGCCTAACGAATATGACCCTGAAACGTTAACAAATGCTGAGGCATCATCCAGATTAATCAGTGACGAAATAGCGAGCGTTAAAATTGGCGTCACCGTCCATGATAGAGACGGCATCAGATAGTTCGTTCCCAATAAGAAGACACCCCCTTTTTGATAAGCCACATTCTCTTCCAGGCCAATATAGCGCTCAGGATCAGTCTCGCCCGCGCCGTTGTAATGATATTCTATTTGACCAAAAACATTGGTAGAAAACGAATAATCCGCACCTAATGAAGTGCGATTATAATTATCATCACCGAATACCCACGCAGTTTCAAACCATACGCCCATATCTCCGATCGATGACTCTACCCCTGAACCCAACAAATTTTGCTCAGCAAAGCGAATAGCAGTCATCGAAATATCAGAACCGTTCCAGTTTGACTGTCCTTTAAAAAAAACTGCACTATTTTCTGTTTTGGCATCGTCTCCAAGAACAACCCCCATATCAAATTCACCTAAATCACCCATCGGTTTTTGAAAGCGAATCATATCAATACCGGTGCGATATTCCTGATTAAGTGTTGTCACCGTAAATGGCAAAAAAACGTCAGTAGGATTAATCATTCTTGCGGAACCCAGCGAGATCACTTGACGTCCTATGGTCAAGTCACCGGACTCAAGATTAAAACGTGCATTTAGTCGATCCAAATTTTGGTACGTTACTCGTTTCGACGTCGAATCTTCTAACGTAGCGTTGATATCGGCAAATCGGTAGCTATTGTCAACCGAAGAGAATGTTGTTTCCGAAAATGGATTACCACCTACAGAATGCGAAAAAAATATAGGAGTGACTTCGTAATGCAGTTGCCATGCAATATTCTCCCCACTGAAGGCATCAGCCATTAAACGGAGGGCGTTTTGCGACTGATAAACACTGTGAAAATTATCAGTTTCCGCAGGCAAACCCTCCACTTCAATTGCCGACTGAGCAATTGCAAAAGATTTCACATAGCCGCCGAAGTTAAAATCTGTCTCAGCAAAAGACGTTATAGGAACGAGGGCAAAAAGAAGAACTTTGACTAACGCGTTTCGGTTCATAAACTGACACAGCACCCTCAGGCAGCAATTTCATTCTTTTGTTCATCCAGCTCGACCGATCCATCACGAAGATGTATTAAACGTCGTGCGCGATCCATTATTTTCTGATCATGTGTTGAAAAAATGAATGTCATTCCATGTTTGACATTAAGCTCCTTCATCATTTCCAACAGTGATATTCCTGTTTTCGAATCCAGGTTAGCCGTAGGCTCATCCGCCAAAATAATATTTGGGCGTGAGACCATCGCTCTTGCGACCGCTACTCGCTGCTGCTGCCCTCCAGACAGCTGTGCTGGACGCCGGTCTCCCAACCCACCTAAACCCAGGAGGTCCAACATTTCATTAACTCGTTTACGCCGCTCAATTGCAGACACACCTTGCATCAACATAACGTATTCAATATTTTCGATGGTGGATAACACGGGAATCAAATTGTAGGCCTGGAATACAAAACCGATATGATCCCGCCGAAAGTTCGACAAGGCCGACCGGGTCATCGATTCAATGTTAACGCCAGCCAAAATAACTTCACCACTAGTTGGATTGTCCAAACCGCCGATCAAATGCAGCAAGGTACTTTTTCCAGAACCGGAAGGGCCGATTATTGCCGAGAACTCCCCTTCTTCGACATCGACACTAACGTTATCCAGCGCTTTCACTAATAGCTCCCCTTCGCCAAAATGACGGCAGAGATTTTTAGTTTCGATGACTTTTGACATCTTGCTCCCTCTTTACAGGTTTACTAGAGTGATTTGTGCAGCGCTTCCGACGGCACAATACGCGCAGTAAAAAGTGCAGGGTAAACCGCCGCCACTAATGTTAAAACCACCACAGACAACGGCAGCACTGTGAATTGTGAAATATCAAAAACTGTCTTGATATTGTTGTGAATACTAATTCCTTCGAATTCCATTTCTCCCATTGGAATACCAGCCACTGAAAAATAATCTATCAGGAAATAGGAAATAATCATTCCGCCAATAGCAGATAAAATTGCGAGAAAAAATGCTTCTGCCATAATGAGATAGATCATCTGACTAGGTCTTGTGCCAATAGCCATCACCACACCAAACTCATAAATCCTCTCATAGATTGACATAAACATAGAATTAATAATGCCAAGAGCAGCAATAAGAAACAAAATCGCTCCGACTATCAACAATGAAAAATCAACCATACCCAGCATTGCCGACATTTGTGGCTGAAGATCAACCCACGTTGCCGCCTCGATCTTCCCCGATGACAAAGATTCAGTGATGGTAGTTTTAGAGTTGGTTGCATCTGCTGCGTTTACAAAATTGAAGGCAACTTCATGTGCGCCATGCTCCATCCCGAGAATTTTTCGGCTTTGTTCCAGGTTGATAAAGATCATCGAGCTGTCGATCTCCCGCATGCCAAATTTGAAAACCCCCGACAATCGAAACAAGGCCTGAGAAAGTTCCCCACCATCCACCTGGGATAAGGTCACAACAATTCGATCGCCCAACTCTACATTTAATAAATCAGCCAGCTCTTCTCCAATCAAAATTTCGTTGTCGTTGCCGGTCAAATAGTCACCATCAACAAGAACTTGCTGTAACTTGCTGACTTTCGCTTCACTCTGGCCATCAACACCCCAGAGAACACCACCAGCCATATTGTCTGCCGATGAAATCATTGCACCAGACATTGTCCTGATTGTATAAGCTTCAACTGCGTCGTCAGCCTCCAGTTTGTCAGTGATAACTTGAGGATTCTCAATATATAGATCTACATCATATGCGTCACGAAACCCCTTCTGATGCGCCTGCGCCTCACCTGCAAATGTCCGCGTTGTTGTTTCGACCATCAGCTCCATCATCCCCTTCATTACGCCGTCAGTTAGGACCAGTGCGATCAGAGAACAAGCCAGCAGCAGGCAGGTTAAAAAGGTGCGCCTTCCGTTTCGGAATATATTACGCCAGGCCAGGCGGAGTATAAGATTCATAGCGGGCTCCTAGCGGTCTGACATGGCATCAAGGGGGGTAATATGAGCAGCGCGGATTGCCGGAATCAAACTCACAGCAGCTGCGGAGCCAACGATAATAACGACAGGAATAGTAAAAATTCCGATACCCATTTCACCCACCATAGTGTCATAGATGACGCCGCCCATATCGATCGGCTGAGGCATAGTAATACCAACATGAGTGAACCAATATACCAGCGGCAGTGACAACACAAAACCAACGGCACACGACAGCAACCCCAACGTCGTAATTTCGAGAACGATCATGGCCATAACCAACAAGCGATTTGTGCCCACTGCTAACATGACACCAAATTCTTTGGTGCGCTCAAGTACAGACATCAATACGGTATTCAAAACACCAATACATATCAGGAAAACCACAATACCCATAGTCACTTTATTACCCTGCTTATCAGCCTCCATCGACTTATAAAAAGTCTCTTCGACCACCTGCCATGGCGACACTGTGACCAGAGGATCACTAATAGCGGCTGACAATAAACGGGTTAACTCCTGCGCTTTACCCGGATGACCGGTCATTACCGCATACTCATGAACTTTACCCATCATCGAGAAGAAATCCTGGGCGGCATCAATCGGAAGATAAACGGTCATTTTGTCGTAAGAATCACGCGAGCCGATAAGTGCTTCGACAATGTAGATATCGTTTGCAATGGAGCCATCAGCACCACTGGATATTAGGACTATTTCGTCGTCAATCGACAATTTGAGCATATCGGCTACCCCGTATCCAATCATAGCTGGATAGTAGCCGTCAGCATCTATACGGTTACGAAAATAGCGCCCCTCACGAACTTTCTCAAAAATTTTTGTCGTACTTCTTTCCATCAAAGGATCAATGCCAACAATAGACAGCGGTGCGCTTTTTTCACCACCGTAGCCTAAGCCTGCACCATAGATTCTCGGAGCCCAGCTACGAATACTGGGCTCACTATTTAAGATTGTTTCAACACTCGAATCCCGCGAAAGGGTTTTAAAAATCCCTGCCCTATCAAGATAATCTTCCTTGTGAATCTGAACATGACCAGTATGATCATTGGTCACAATATTAATAATGTTGTTATAAGATCCTTCAACTAACGATAAAGTCAAGGCAAGTAGAATATAACCGCCGCCCATACTTAAGCCAGTAAGCAACGACCGGCGACGTTGTCTGAATATATTTCTGAATGCCAGCTTTGCTAATAACACAAGTCTCCTTAGCGCAGTCGTCGCTTCAGCGAGCGCAGGGTAAAAAAGTCTTCCTCTACGCCCTCCGCATTAAGTTCGAGCTTATCGTATGTAACCAGTGTTTTGTGACCTTCTTTATTAAGCGGCACCATCTCCAAAACGGAAGGCAAGATAACACTGCCAAACTGTTTTGGTTCACGGTAGCTCATTACTCTAACTTTTCTATTTTTTTCGTCGTAAAAAGCCTGCTCAATTGGGGTATGTTTTTCCTTGTCAATTTTGATAATAATTTTATCCCATACAGTCACAGTCTGATATCTTGGCGTTAACGTAATTGTATAAATCTCACTACTTTCGTCTAAAGAGAGAGCATAGTCATCTGTCAAGCTGGTTTCTTTTACCAGATCGTCGTTGGTAAAATCAGACCCCATCCATGAACCCATCATCATAGAAGGCGGCACTTTTATTGTTTTGTTGATTTTGGGAAAAAAGTTCCACATTTCTTTGTCGAGTTTTAAAGTCGAAATCCCACGTTCTTTCTTTGGTGCAAGAATTCGAATTAGCATTTTTTCTTCACCAATTGTATACGATTCCATGGTCATAGAACGCTGGTAGTTAGGCGTCTGTACGCGCATCGTCATAGTGGCGCGACTCGCCGCTGAACGATACATGTCGTCAACTTGCTGAATCAGTTTTTTTGCCTTTTCTTCATTCGCAGCATCTTGATTAAGAATGCCTTCGGTTGCCAGGCACATGGAAGCAGGCACCCAAAATAGCAATATACTTAGAATCAGAGAGTTTTTCATGGTATTTCCTTTCACGAAAAAGGATGTTGTATATATTAATATCGCGATCCTTTTTCATTCAACTAAAATCGCTACAACTTTCTATCGAGTTTTTACATACTCAACTCAAAATGGGTTAGGACATTGAAATGACCGTATGGTGTCGACGGGAAAGAATGGACTGACACTGGTGTCCGTGTGGCACCAGAATAACATCTATACCCAACTCTTCACCCACCTCCAGATCATGAAGGGTGTCACCGATCAACACTGTTTCCTCTCTGGATACAGGTGAGTTTTTTAACAGCTCAAAACCTCTTTCAATTTTAGACGCCGCAAACTTGTTTTCTATCCCGTAAACAAAATCAAAGTGATCACCGAACCCGAAATAATTAATCATATTGTCCAAGTTACCCTGATCTGTGGCCGACAATATCGACTGGGCCTGACCGTTGGTTTTTATTGTGGTCAAAACATTTTTTACTGAATCAAACGGCCTGCAATCATCAAAATTAGCCATAAAATGATCAACAAAATCATGACACAAATGTTCAAACGATCGAATAGAATAGTCAAAACCAAGCTTGTCATAATAATTTTTTATTGGGAACTCGAAAATCATCCGATATACAGCGATATCAATTGACGGTAAACCATGGTTATCGAGTAGTGTGTTCATGGTATTCACGGCATGCTGAACGTCATTAAGAATGGTTCC
The DNA here is from genome assembly GCA_036963965.1 of Oceanicoccus sp. Classification (GTDB taxonomy): domain Bacteria; phylum Pseudomonadota; class Gammaproteobacteria; order Pseudomonadales; family Dasaniaceae; genus Oceanicoccus. The sequence goes on from JBALTE010000001.1 coordinate 242,506, forward strand.
GTTCCAATCCCATACGACATGTTTCTTATGTTCAATTTCAGTCAGCAGACGCATGATGATATCCGCTGTTGACAGCCATGTAATAAATCATGAAAAGGTCATTGGAGCAAAACAACTCCCGCTGCTATTATTTCCCCCTCATAATACAATATTTACTCTCATTTGCGAGCCACTTGTAGTCACTTGTGGTCACTAAGGAATCACCACATGCCATTTACCGGTCCCGACGTCGTTCTTGATAATCCAACGTTCATCCATGACTCTGCTTTGCTATATGGCAAAATCACCATCGGCCCGGAGTCCACTGTTTGGCCCTACGTGGTAATGCGAGCCGAAATGCTGGAAATTCGAATTGGACGCCGCACCAATATCCAGGACTTTGTAATGATCCATATTGGTAACAACTCACCGACGATTATCGGAGACAATTGCTCCATCACCCATCACTGCACTATTCATGGTGCAGATATTGGCGATAATTGCCTAATTGGTATCAATAGTACCATCATGGACGGCGCCAAAATTGGCAAAAATTGCATTATAGGCGGCCACACAATTGTCAAAGAAAACACCATAATTCCAGACAACTCGATTGTCGTTGGCAGTCCCGGGAAAGTGATACGGACAATGGACAGTAGTGATGCCAACAAATTTAATGCGGACTTTTACTATCAGAACGGCATTAATTACTCACAAGAGATTTATCGAATGAAATAACCTGCAACATGGTCACGATAAAGGATAATTAACTGTAAAAACCTAAACTGCCCGCAAGGCTTTTCCTAGCCGCTCGGTGCCGTAATCTTCACAGAAGTCAGCCCCTTGCCAAACTGTTGTGCCATTTATAAGCACACGGTTTACCACACCATCGGAACGATTCACCATCTGCTTATGATTGAATAGTTCACGGTGGACAAACTTCCGATTGGGATCGCATTCATGATTTGCCAAGGCATCAGGATCTATCAACACGATATCGGCCTGGGCTCCCAAGTTTAAAGTGCCTACCTCAAGCCCAAAGAATTTTGCCGGTTCCGATGTCAGTCTTTGAACCATCCTGCTTACTGTTTGGATATCTCGCTGTTGGGCTCGCTTAAGAGCACCCAAATTGCCATCAAAAAAGGCCATATTGGTGATATGCGCACCGGAATCATTAAAGCCGGGCATGGTGTTCTCATGCAGAAGGAGATCCAGAGTAGCGCGATTCCCTACGTTGGCAACATCAACCCAATAGCGAAAATCTTTATCGTAGGTACGCATCATATGCAGCATAAAACTCGCGTCGTCACCAATCGGGCTGGGGAATTTTTCCAACACGTCCCGCTCGTTATCGCTACGAGCCTGTAGCTTGTCACCGGTTTGATATCGCTGCAATCGATCAAATACTTGCTGAAATGACTCGCCATCCCACTCGGCAACAGGCGCCCCATCAAAAATCATTAAGTAAAACTCTCGAATCACCAGGCTATCAGGTGCGCCCAATTTGGTTTTCAAGTGTGCCATGTTCCAACCACTGCGACCGTGAAGCCAGTCGTTCCTGAATATCTCAACCCACGCCGGGTCATTCAGCAAAGCCATCCGCCCTTCCCTGTCATCGTACTCCTTGGCAATCAGCGCGCAGGTAGATTCCAGCTCTTCATATAGCGGACTGACAATACCGTCAGCCCAAATACGAAAATTTGTCCCCAACGCCTGAAAATGAATATTGCCCCTGAACAGTTTCGAGTTCATTAATTTCGCAAAGCCAAGAAATGCATTGGACCCTCTGGGCATAAGCGCAAACTCCAATGCCGAGAGCGCTGATGTCTTAAGTGGCTTGCCATGCAGACGGCCGCTGGTTAGCGAGAAATACTTAAATGCCTTGATACGCTTTTCAATAATTGGCGTTGTCTGCCAAACTTTGCCTCTCTCGCGCACCACTTTCAGTAGTCGTTTCATTTCTTTGTAGCTGGCAAACTGGGTCGGTATGCGCTTATCGGTATTAGGGCCATTGGAGAGATAATGGAAAGGTAAACCGTCGGTACTAAGCCCCATATATCCCTGATCCAATGCCGTAGCCAGCAGATCACACATGCTACTGAGTTCGGACTCTGTGGGTGCTCGACTAACAGATGCCTGTAACCCCATCACTTCTATACGCAACATCGAATGCGGAACAAATACAGCGACATTTGGCCCCAGAGGGATATCAGCAAAGTGATCCATATAATCGCCAGTGTTATCCCAGGACACTTTCTCAACGCATTTTCGCAGTATCGCTTTGGGGATGTTTTCGACCCGGGTAAAACAATCAACTATCGGATCCTGATCGCCTTCCCGCTGATCGCCAAAGCAAGTGCCCAGACTACAATTGCCAACGAGGACGGTTGTCGTACCATGGCGAACAGCCTCGGGTAGTCCCGGGTCTAAGTCAACTTCCAAATCGAGATGAGTATGAATGTCCAGCAACCCTGGCATTAGCCACATTCCGCTGCCATTAATCACCTCCGATGCCAGTTCCACGCCCAGCACAGTACCCTTGGCAACCACCTTGCCGCCTTTCAGTGCCACGTCAATTTTTTGCGGTTTACGCCCACTACCATCGAATACCAAGGCATCCTGAATCACCGTATCCCATATTTTTGCAGTCATATTCGAGATCTCACTCATCGCGTAAACGCTGTATTTTCTAATCACTGGGCAGATAAAATAACTGGGAGGGTGGCAACATACAATCAACAACTCCCACAAAATCTTAAATTTACGTAATAATAAACGTATCGAGTTACTTAATAGCCATCAGTAGAAAGCGTCGAAATCATTATATCAACAGGCTCCTGATTGTTATCGCTCTGTCAAAAGTCTGAATACTAATTGCCCCAAATCAAACCGCACATTTTATCCTCTAGACTTTGTCGTAAGGTGCCTCTATTCTCTATAGCCTTAAAAATACTGATGACCATTAATAGAAAGAACAACTAACCTGAGAGGTATAGTGATGAACTTGGATACTTTCCGCGCCGAAACACGCGAGTGGCTGGAGGCGAATTGCCCGCAAAGCATGCGCAACAACCCGTTTCACTTCGAAGATGCACATGAAGTATATAGCACTGATGATGCTATCGTTTGGCGTGATCGTATGGCCGCCAAAGGGTGGACCGCGCCAACATGGCCAACAGAGTATGGCGGCGGCGGCATGGATTACGATACTCATCGTGTTTTTCAGGAAGAAATGGCAGCCATAAAGGCGCTTCCGGGAGCCACCGGCATGGGCTTGGCGATGATTGGGCCAACGCTGATGGAATACGGCACTGAAGAACAAAAACAGCGTCATATTCCAAAAATTGTCACCGGTGAGGTCACCTGGTGTCAAGGTTATAGCGAGCCAGGTTCTGGCTCCGACCTCGCCAGCCTGCAAACCAAAGCTGTTCTGAAAGATGGCAAGTTTATACTCAACGGCCAAAAAATATGGACCTCGGGAGCGCAACATGCCGACTGGATGTTTGCCCTGGTAAGAACTGATCCCGATGCAGCCAAACATGACGGCATTAGTTTTGTTCTTCTGGATATGCATCAGTCTGGCGTGACTATTAAGCCGATTCCGTTAATTTCTGGTTCATCACCATTTTGCGAAACTTTTTTTGATGACGCTATTGCACTGGAAGAGGACCTGGTCAGCGAACTGAATAAAGGCTGGTCTGTTGGCAAGCGTCTATTACAATATGAACGCTCCGCTGCACCATCACGCGCCAAAAAGAAGGGTAAACCCGTCAATCCTTATGCCCGCACAGCCAAAGAATACATTGGCGAAATTGATGGCAAAGTTGCCAATTTCGAAGCGCGGGAAAAAATCGTCAAACAGACAATGTTAGAGAAATCTATGCAGCTGACAGTGAAGAGAGTTTTTGAAGAAAGCAAATCAGGCAAGGCGCCTGGAGCGACCACATCGATCTTTAAGCTGGTCGGGTCAACTATTTCAAAAGAAAGCTCGGCACTACAATCCGAACTGCGCGGTACTGCCGGTGTGGGCTGGGAAGGTGAAGGTTTCACCGAGAAAGAACTCGATGCCTGTCGCGGATGGCTTCGAGATCGCGCCGTGACTATTTATGGTGGCACAAATGAAGTGCAGATGAACATTATCAGCAAACGCGTATTAGGCTTACCGGATCAATAGTCTTAGACAACAGTCAATTTTCAAACAATGTAGCAATTGTTTCATCTATCGGACAATTCGCCATTTAATACAGATTGAGGAGTAACCAGGCTATGCCATTGGTACTAAACGAAGAACAAAATATGCTGAGAGATTCAGCTAAAGATTTTTGCTCAAACAGCGCACCTGTGTCGCAATTGCGCCAGCTGAGAGATGAAAAAACTGAAGCAGGTTATAACCAAAATACCTGGCAACAAATGATTGAGCTGGGCTGGACCGGTATTACCGTGCCAGAGGAATTTGGCGGCTTGGGATTTGGTTTTTTGGGACTGGGGGTGGTATTGGAAGAATGTGGCCGCACCTTAACCGCATCGCCATTGTTATCGACGGCAATTGGCGCTGCAGCTATTGCCGACGGTGGATCTAACGAACAAAAAAGTGAGCTGTTACCCAAAGTAGCCGAGGGCGAATTATTATTAGCGCTGGCACTGGAAGAAGGCGCTCATCACAGTCCGTATGGCGCTGCCACCCGAGCCGAGAAAGCCGGATCGACTTACAAAGTTAGCGGTAGCAAAACCTTTGTTATTGACGGCAACGTTGCCGACAAACTTATTGTCGTCGCTCGTACTGCTGGCAACGCAGGTGACCGTGACGGTTTAACGTTACTGCTGGTTGATCGTGACTCTGCCGGCGTTAATGTCACTAAAACAATCATGGCGGACTCGCGCAATGCTGCCAACATAAGTTTTGACGGCGCCAACGGCGAATTACTCGGCGAAGAAGGTAACGGCGCAGATTTGCTGGACCGAACACTCGATGTCGCCAGAATTTTGCTGTCGGCAGAGATGCTTGGCGGAGCTCAGGAATGTTTTGAGCGCACGGTAGAATACCTGAAAGTCAGGGAGCAGTTCGGTGCTCCAATTGGCTCTTTCCAGGGCTTACAGCACCGCGCATCGGTTATGTTTTGTGAGGTAGAGATGTCAAAGTCGGTAGTACTGGAAGCGCTGTCAGCACTTGATGATCCCGAAGACACCGCAGAGCTTGCCAGCCTTGCAAAAACTCGACTCAACGATACATTTAATCTGATTAGCGCCGAAGGTGTACAAATGCATGGCGGCATTGGCATGACTGATGAGTATGATATCGGTTTCTTCATGAAACGATCACGCGTTTGCGAAGCTGCTTTCGGCAACAGCTCATTTCATCGCGATCGCTACGCAACCATACAGGGTTACTAAAGTCGATCTTCGTCGGCGCTATGGACTAACCATCACTCTGGAAGTCCATAACGCCGACAGCCCTCCTCTGGCTAATTCAGGCTCTCTGACAGCTGTCGATACACGTAACAGCGAAAAGCCTTTCGTTAAAAACCCGGATTAATGCTATTTAGCATATTGGTCAAAAGTACGTCGAAAACCAGCTCATCCTCAGAATTTCCAAAACTACCGCTCAACCACAATGTCGCAAAACCATGGACTTGTGACCACAGGGCAACCACCCTTGCATTGACTGCCTCTTCACTTGCATTTGATTCAGTATCCAACGCCCTCACCCCATGCTCCAAAATCTGTCGAGTAGCTGCTCCGGCTAGGATATAGTCCGGCGACTGACAATGAATCAGATCTGACTGGAACATGATTGAAAAATGCCCCGGATGACTGACAGCAAACTTTACATAAGCCTCGCCCGCCCCGATCAAACACTGCAATGCAGATCGTTTACCCTGCTGGCCCTGCTCCAAAGCTACAGCTAACAGCTTGTGTCCATCTGTTGCAACTGCTGTCAGCAATCCAGTTTTGTCGCCAAAATGATGGGCAGGAGCACCGTGGGACACACCAGCAACGCGAGCAACTTCTCGCAGACTTATTGACCCCGGGCCTTTGGTCTCTAGTAGCGACACGGCGGCAACGAGTAAAGTCGCCGCGAGGTCACCATGATGATATTTTTGCTTAACAATAGGATGAGTGGGCATGGAGAAATTATGCCTCTCAAACTTGACATTGTCTAGATTAATATGGACACTGAGACAAATCTAGACAGTGTCAAGTTTAATAATTGTTCAAGCGGGCAATAAAAACTCGCTATCGCTACTCAAAGAGGCCCAAAAATGAATGCCAAACTAAACGATATGGTTCAAAACAAGCCGTTACTCCCGGATGACAATCCTATACTCCAGGGAAATTTTGGGCCCGTAAGTGAGGAGCTCACCCTACACCCGCTGGAAGTCGTAGGTACGCTGCCGGACGCGTTGAACGGAACACTGTTACGCAATGGTCCAAACCCTGTTGACCCACAACCCAACCACCACTGGTTTGTCGGCGACGCCATGTTACATGCGATAAAGTTATCTAAAGGTAAAGCTCTCGAGTATCGAAACCGCTGGGTAAGAACAACGGCGCTAGAAGAAAAGACGGGCTTAAAAGCTGCGCCAGTTACTGGCACGGAGCTAATGGTTCAAGGTTCAGGCGCGGTAAACGTTGTACAACATGGTGGCTATATACTGGCACTCCCTGAAGTTGGGTTACCGTATCAGGTCAATCTGAACCTCGAAACCGAGCGGCAATTCGATTATGAGGGGAAACTGGCAAGCAGTATGACTGCCCACCCCAAGATTGATGGAAAAACCGGTGAAATGCTCTTTTTTGGCTATGATCTGGTCGAACCCTTTTTACGTTATCACTCGGTGAGCGCCGACGGAAAATTAACTAAAACCATTGAAATAGACCTGCCGGCGGGAGTAATGATGCACGACTTTGGCGTTACCGCTACTCGCGTTGTATTTATGGACTTACCAGTTGTTTGTAATTTTGATTTAATGGAAGACGGTTATCCAATGCCCTTCCAATGGGACGATAATCACCAGTCCAGGCTTGGCGTAATGGACCGGAGTGCAACAAGTGATACTGTCAAATGGATTGATATAGATCCTTGCTATGTTTTCCATCCCCTCAATAGTTATGATGACGGCGACAACATTGTTATGGACGTCGTTAAATACAATAAAGTGTTTACCTCTGTAAGTGATGCAAAATATGCAAAAGGAGCGCAGCTGGAACGGTGGGTCATCGACGTCGACGCTGGCACGGTTTCCAATCGCGTGTTAAGTGACAAAGACCAGGAATTTCCGCGAATTGACCCACGACTTGAATGCCATCCGCACCGCTATGGATATACTTTGGAGGCCGGCGGAGCCCACGGTTTTGGTGGTTTATATAAACACGACCTGGCTGAAGGAAGCACTCAATATCATTCCGTAGGCGAAAACTATGCCGCAGGAGAGCCTGTCTTTATTCCCACAGGTAAAGCCGAGGACTGTGGTTATATACTCACCGTAGTCTACGATGTTGCCGCCAAAACCAGTGAAGTACGAGTTATTGATGCTCAGGATTTCAGCGGCGATCCTGTTGCCATTATTAAACTTAACGCTCGAGTTCCTTTCGGTTTTCATGGAAATTTTGTTGCCGAAAAAGTGTAATAGCAAGGTATAAAAAAGCCCGGGTAAATCCGGGCCTATACCCCACAAGAGCGAGTAATAAAAAAACAGTGAGACCTGTTTGTGGTTAGAATTTTGTGCTGATGTGCACCCTATCGTTAACTAAGCGCAACCTTCACTGTACCAATGTCTGTTACCGACCCGGGATGAATCAATTGATCCAGCGCCTCGGTTTTACCTTTGCACGCCTGAACAATCAACTCTTTGTTATTGGCTAATAATAATCCAAATGCCTCTGCCGATTTCTCATCAACACCATCGATTTGGCTCTCCAGTAAGGCGGTAAATTGCTCACCCAGTTCTAACATTTTGTCGTAGGCATCTGCCTGTTTCTTGTCTTCAAACATCGTACCATCCCGGTCACATTTCCAAATCGCTACTACTGCCATAATCTATCCCTCTTAAGCCATGTCAATACACTGTATATTAATACAGTGTATAAAAATAGCAAGAAGATCTTCCCTACCACCGGAAAAATCGCTCTGCATTAGCATTTTTTACAAGGCGCGCATCAAAGACTTACATCGTAGCCGGAACTCTGTAAAAATAGACGACTCAAAGTAGTGGGTTCGATCAGGGGACACAGCATGAAAATGTACATGAAACATACCGCCAAGCTATTGATATGCTTGCTTATTGTACTATTTAATTCAAACAGCATTGGCCAGGTTTATAAATCGACCGACGAGAAGGGCAATGTCACATTTAGTGATACACCCGATACCAACGCCGACAAAATTGAGCTGTCACCACCTAACACAGTCAAAGCAGTCGATGTTCCGCCAAAGTTGGAAGTCGTCACTGAGGAGACAGCGACAGTCAATAGCTATACCATTGACATATCAAGCCCTGCCGACGACGGCGTTATTGCCAATGGCTTAGTGGGCTTTACGGTAACAACTAAAATCAGTCCTGAACTGGACAAAGATCACCAATTGCAATTAAGTATCGATGGCAAAATCCACAGTAATAGTCGAGGAACATTTAGAGTCGACAGCATTAATCGCGGCCCTCATAGCCTGAAGGTTACGCTCATAGATGAAAAAGGAGCTACACTAGCGCAATCATCTCCCGTCAACATATTTGCGTATCGTCCTTCCACTGCCAGAAGTAAAAAAGGACCGAAATAAGCCCACTGATAACGTACCGTGTCGACGACGCCCTGTTTTGTAGATGCCGATAAACGACACCTAAATGCCCCAAACTGGAAAATAGCACCAATATAGGTCGCAATAACGACCACAATTGGTGCATAATAATCTTCTCTCAAATTTCCTCATCGGTAAGACCGAACCCGCATCCAACGATATCCAACCAAGGCTCAGTCAATCAGGCCATTAGCAGGCATTTTGACCTCAGCAGAGCACTATATGGAGACATGGTTTAGATATTGCATCTAGCCTAAGACGAAACTGCTCAGGCTCTAGGTAATCAACCAAAATTACTGGTCTGAAAAATTCAACATCCACGGACACCCTAATGACGCCTGCAAGCTTACACACCGATATTCTAGACAACCTGCAGACGGCAATTCTTCTCATAAACCCCGATTTGTCAGTCCGTTATATCAATTCAAGTGCAGAAGCTCTGATGAAAATTAGCGGTAATCGTGTTGTCGGTGAGCCCATTTCTGCGCTCTTCAAAGAAGAAGAGCAGGATCAGCTAATTCTGCTAGATGCACTCAATAACACCAGTGCATTCACAAAAAGAGAAACTCAATTGCAGCTTGCCGATGGCCGCACCATCACCGCCGACTGCGCTGTTACTCCTGTTTTTTCGGGTGACATTGTCACCGCCCTGATTATGGAACTGCAACCACTTGATCGACTACTGCGTATCAGTCGCGAAGAAGGCATGCTGTCCTCACAACAAAACTCCCAGGCGTTAATTCGCGGACTTGCTCATGAAATTAAAAACCCTCTGGGTGGTTTGAGAGGAGCGGCACAGCTGTTAGCCAAAGAATTACCAGACGAAAGTCTCACCGACTACACTAATATCATCATCGAAGAAGCGGACCGCCTTAGTAACCTGGTAAACCGGATGCTGGGCTCCCACAACCTGATGAAGATACACCCCGTCAATATCCACGAAGTACTGGAACGAGCGAAAAACCTGATAGATGCCGAAACTGCAGGTTCTATCCACATAGCCAGAGATTACGACCCGAGTATCCCTGATATCAACGGCGACAAGGAAAGGCTTATACAAGCAATACTGAATATTGTTCGCAACGCGATGCAATCACTTCTCGTCCATGACGAAAACAGCACACCTACAATCACTCTAAAAACCAGAGCTTTGAGACAATTTACTATCGGGCCGAAGCGTCACCGACTCGTCTGCAAGGTCGATATCATTGATAACGGTCCCGGCATTCCAGACGATATCGCCGAAACCATTTTCCTGCCGATGGTGAGCGGGCGCGCAGATGGTACTGGCCTTGGACTGTCTATTTCCCAGTCTATTATCACCCACCATCAGGGACTCATTGAATGTAATAGCGAGCCCGGACGCACTGTCTTTACCCTATTTATCCCTTTGGAAACATAATTGATGGAGAACACAATGAGTACGGCCAACACAGTCTGGATCGTTGACGATGATCGTTCAATACGATGGGTATTGGAAAAGGCTCTCAATCAGGCCGGTATCACCACACAAACATTCGACAGCGGTGAAACCATACTCCACAGTCTTACCCAAGATGCTCCGGATGCAATAATCAGCGATATACGTATGCCTGGCATGGACGGACTGGAGCTGTTGGGGAAAATTAACGAATCGCATCCTGATTTACCCGTTATCATCACCACCGCCCACTCCGACCTCGACAGCGCGGTCGCATCTTATCAAGGGGGCGCTTTTGAATATTTACCCAAACCCTTTGATATTGATGATGCGGTTGCCATGACGGAACGCGCGGTTGTCCATGCGAAAGAAAAAATTGCAGAAAAAACAGTCCCGGAAGAAAACGTCAGTTCTACCGAAATTATTGGTGAAGCTCCTGCCATGCAGGAAGTGTTTCGCGCTATCGGGCGCCTGTCTCATTCCAATATTACCGTACTAATCAACGGTGAATCCGGTACCGGCAAAGAACTGGTAGCTCATGCATTACATAAACACAGTCCTCGTTCCAGCAAGCGATTTATAGCGCTGAATATGGCGGCGATACCACGTGAACTGATGGAATCGGAACTGTTTGGTCACGAAAAAGGCGCGTTTACCGGTGCAACAGCTTTACGCCCGGGACGCTTTGAACAGGCAGATGGCGGCACACTTTTCCTTGATGAAATAGGTGATATGCCTTCAGAAACACAAACGCGACTACTTCGAGTGTTAGCTGATGGGGAGTTCTATCGAGTCGGTGGCCACACATCCATTAAGGTCGACGTGCGTATCATTGCCGCAACCCATCAAAACCTTGAAGCACTGGTAAAGGAAAGACGCTTCCGAGAAGATCTATTTCACCGCCTCAATGTAATACGCATTCATATACCCAGCCTTCGCAACCGACGTGAAGACTTGCCGAAGCTAATGCAGCACTTCTTTGTAAAAGCCTCAGAAGAACTTAATACAGAAACAAAACTACTAACACCAGAGAGTGAAAGCTATCTGAGCAAACTGGACTGGCCCGGCAATGTCAGACAACTGGAGAATACCTGCCGTTGGATTACTGTGATGGCCTCGGGGCGCGAAATACATCTGGAAGATCTACCACCGGAGTTGCTCGATCAGACCATCGCTGATGGCGGCAGTGATAATGGAGATTGGCAAGATAGCTTGCGACGCTGGGCAGATCAGGAGCTAAGCCTCGGTAAACGTAAAATTCTGGATACCGCGGTACCCATTTTTGAAAAACTGATGATTGAAACTGCACTTAAACACACTCATGGTAGAAAGCGCGACGCCGCTATACTGTTAGGGTGGGGCAGAAATACATTGACCAGGAAAATGAACGAATTGAAAATGAATGATATGGTATCCGACAACGATCAGGAAAACTAAACGCCTTTTGCCTGTACTCCGACAACCCGTAACGCGCCATCACCAGCAGGCCCACATTGGCCAGTACTGGTAATAGAAAAATAGTTAATTGTGTCTATCGAAACATACTCGCAAACAACAACCACATCGTTGCAGCCGACTAGCCCTCCCATTGTGAACGTATTTGTTCGGGGGGTCCCCTCGGCATTCGAGCAACTTGCTGTTACAGCGACTCCACCTGGGGGGAAAATAGCATTAAGTTGCCGCTGAGCGCCACTATCAGCGGCAAATAAGGCCCGCGTCGATACAACCTCTCTGGCTACCGAGTCTGCACCAGCCGCCATAATATTGAACATGGCGGCTGCCAAAAGGCTAAGTATTACCAAAACGAAGATGGCGAGAACTATCGATATACCCTGTTGCTTGTGGCTGGCATTGATCATTGGTTTTGGGTGCCCAGACAATAGATTGTTTGATACCGATTAGTGGTCATCCTGGCGAATTTGAAAATTATCAAGGCGTGTTCCTCACCAGAACTTCTTGACTAAATCGCACCCACTCATCGGGCGCTTTTGCATTGAAGAAATGCATGTTCATATGGACCAAACCAGCACGTTGAAGTGTACCGGCTGTATAATCAAAAACAGTAATTGTTGTTGCCGGGGAAATACTGCTATCAGTAACCCGGATGGATTCTGACAGTAAACTGGCAATACCGCCGACCGGAGGTGTCGGCTGCAAATTTCCCGCGGCGGTATACGATGAGTGACGAGTCAGCCCACCATCAACTGCACAGAAACTGACCCGGTCGTTGATAATATAAAAACGTTTTTGCGGTGACTCTCTCGCAAAAATGTGACCGGGTGAAACAGCATCAAGCTCGACAATTCTAACACCCCCTGCCACCGCCCCGATGTTATCCAAATTTGCGATTTGCGGTGGCAGCAGAGGATAAACATCACTGTTATCAACCGTGTAAACAGCAACCTGATAACCCAACCCCGAAAAATCGCAATTTGAGCTGCTGTCACAATTAGGAAAACTAAAACTGGCAGCGCGAAGACTGGTAATGCTTGCAACGCTAATAGCATCAATGTAACTGGAAGCGGCAACTATTGGAATAAATTCCAGACAGTCCCCCGATGTTCTTACACTACCTGGCAGTGCATTGCGCAGTTCGCGACTAATTCGCTCAACAACGAAACGTCCCTCCTGCTGCAAACTATCACGACGTGAAGTATCAACAAAAATATTCATTCCTTGACCGATAAACTGCGTGGTAGCAACGGCGACAATACCCAACAACACAATCACAGCAACCAACTCTACCAGCGTAAAACCCTGTTCTTTGCTTGTCGGCAAGAGCATTAAAAATTTCCCTTGTAGCCACTGAGTGTAATCGGGTCGTTACCCATACCTGCACCTGACGGCAAGTAGATGTTTACTTGAATCAACTTGGCATTAGTGTTGGTATCAGCCAAACCATCATAATCACCATCGTAGCTGACACAGACCTCCATACCATAGCCGTTGAAGTTGCCGACACCATTACCTAAACTATCAGCTAGTGCCATTGGAGAACCGCAACTGTCGTTGTAATCGTCAACATCGTCGTAGGTACTTCGTGACTCTCCTTCACTGCCAAAGCTCCCACTTGCAGTACATACAATACACGCCGGAACTCCACCAATCGGTGTTGTTTCATCAAACTTTTTCGACAGAATTTCGCCCAATAACGCCTGCCCAAATTCAGCAGCTCTAATTTGCATCATAGGCTCAACACTACGTCCAGGATTCGAAAAAAATGCGTTGGTCATGAAAGTGAGCGCAATAGCCATGACCACAATACCTACAATCAACTCGATCAGTGTAAAGCCTGTCTGTTTTGACTCGGAACGCAACCGCATATCAAAGTACCTTTATGTAACCAGCAGAGTAAATTTCAATTTGAACTCCCGACGGCAAGATCGTTATCGCGCTCATATCTGTCACTGGTGTAACCCCGCAACCATCGGAAAACGTATTGCCCAGACCGTCAAAATAGATTGGCGATGCCGGGCTCACAGAAATATCACTGTAGTCGTCACTAAAGCTGATTTCTCCAACGGGGCCAAAATAGACCCCGTCCCGTTGCGAGCCAAATCCGCTCGCATCGATATTAAGACGATAGCAATTGCCACTATGATCGTACATTGCGCGCTGCTGAGACAAACGAAAAGCGGAAACCAGTTGATCGCGGACTGCATACTCAGCAAATCCATCACGACTGGTAAAACGAGGAAGTATAGAGACAGACAGGATCGAAATTAGTACGATCACCGCTACGAGTTCTACAAGCGTAAAACCCTGATGACGTTTCATCAGGGTTTTATTACTCAGGTTCTTTTTACGATCCAAGGTACAAAAACTAGCAACCGGTAATCACGGCAGCAGGGTATGTTGGTTGCGCGCCGTCACTAGCGGCTTCTACAAAATCTTGATAGCAGGCGCCTGCCGTTACATTCGCAGCACCTCTAAGATAGCCAATACGAGCAGTGCCATCTGTCGCTGAATCAATTTGAAACTCGTCAGATATATCCAACAAATTCACCATTTCGATTTCGCGGGGATAACCAAAATCTGTCAGCACAAGAGTACCATTTACAGTAACTCCAACTGTAGCACCTTCCGCCGTGCTCTCAACACCGCTAATAATTGCTTTGGCATAAACCTGAGTGGACGCACCTTGCATAGCCGCTTTTAGTCCATCGAGAGTAGCCGCGCGGGCATCCGTTTGTAAATCCACAAACCTCGGCAGAGCTGTTACTGCCAGAATACCTAACAACACGATCACTGCCACAAGTTCAATTAATGTAAAACCTGATTGTTGCTTCGTCATAAAATATGCCTTATTTTCATTTTCTAGTAAGTTTAGGGTAAGTTGACCAGGACCTGTCCTGTTGCAAGGTTATAGTCGAAATTTCTATCCAGTGGATCTTCTTCGCCATTTACAATTAACGTAAACACACAAATATTGGGTGAAGATGACAAAGCACTCACCAAATAATTATCATTGTTAGCTATCGAGCCGATTGTAGCGCGCGGGGGATTTTGCATTACAAAATTCCAGACTTCCAAACAATCAGCCGCGGTTTGGCTATTGAAACTGGCGTCGCCCGCACTGGTTTGAGCTGGCCAGCCGTTTTCATTAGTCAATATATCACCGCCGTCCACAGTGACAACAGTTCCAGCGGAACCAAAGCCATTGCCATCGGCCATCCATTGCGCGCGAACCAGCGCCGTTCCCATTGTAAATCCGCCGGCCACACCTTCTACTGCAGCCGTTTGAGCTTGGTCGGTAATGTCTAAAAACCGCGGCAATGCTGCCACCGCTAAGAGACCCAGCAAGACAATAACAATAACCAGCTCCACCAGCGTAAAACCGCTTTCGCGACGTCGACGATTTTTTATTTTTCCGCTGTCAAAAAACATTGCTTGCTGCCACATAGGCTCAATCTCTATTCGGGTAAATGACAGTTACCTGACCATCAACCACATCATAATCGAAGTAATGGCTCGCCGGCGCAGTGGGGTCACTGCTCAAAATCAGTTCGTAACGACAGACATCACCGATAGATCCAGTCAAATCACCACCGCTGCCGGTAAGGACTGAAACAAAATACCGGTTATTCCCACGATTCCCCGAGTCTGTTGTGGACGTCGGTGAACTTTGCAAAATGTTATCGAACACCTGCTTACATTCATTCGCAGTTTGAGTATCAGCTGCCGCATCATCACTACCATTTACATTGACCGGCCATCCGTATTCGTTCATATAAAATATTTTGCCATCAAGATTGATCAGCGTCTTAGTTCCAGCCGCTGTAGAGGCTCCTGGCGAATTTCCATCAGCCGCCCATTGAGCGTGAGCAATAGAAACCCCTATACTAAATCCTCCTGCGACGCCTTCAAGACTCGCTATTTCTGCGTTGTCGGTTGCGTTCAGCAACCGCGGCAATGCGGCTGCAGCTAGCAAGCCAAGCAAAATGATGACTATCACCAACTCTATCAGGGTAAAACCCTGAACTTTACGGGCAGTCTTTGTTTCTAAATACTCAAAAAAAGTACGGTTTTTCATAGTCTTATCAGCCATGTTCACTAGTATAGTCGACCAATTAATATATCGTGACTCAGCAAAGTCAAAATACACGTTAAAGTGTGAGCTACGTTCAAAAATTAGCCCTGCATTACGCTCATCATGTCCCACATCGGCAGGAATATACCCAGTGCAAGAATCATAACTAAGCCGGCAATACAGGTAATGAGTAGCGGTTCTATATAACTGGCAAGATTTTTTAGATCGTAATCTACTTCTTGCTCATAAAACTCAGCAACCTGATCAAGCATTTCATCTACTCGTCCAGTCTCTTCACCAACCTGTATCATTTGTAAAACCAGCGGCGTAAACATTTTGCTTTGAATAGCACTGCGAAGCAGGCTTTCGCCACGCTGAATACCGCTTCTCATATTGCCAATGTTTTTCCCGACATAACTATTCCCTACCGAATGCGAAGACAGCTCTAACGCCTGGATTAACGGGACTCCGGACTTAAGCATCATAGAAAAACTTCTACTAAATCGCGACAGTGTTGCCCGTTCCAGAATCGTGCCAATCAATGGAATCTGCAACTTTACCCGATCCCACCGCAGCATACCCGCGCCGGTGTTTACATAATAGCGAATGCCAAAAGTAACCGCTGCTATAAACACAAAGATAAGAAACCAATGGTCAACAAAAAAACTGGAGGTGCCAATAAGTATTTTTGTTGGCCAAGGTAAATCAGCGCCAAACTTTGAAAACAAATCTGCAAAGACAGGAATAACAAAAATATTAAGAACGACAATAGCGATACTAATCGCTATCAATACAAACATCGGATACCTTGTCGCTGTAGATATTCTTCTGCGAGTATCCTTTTCCAACTCAAGATAAGTAAACAATTGGTGAAACGCCATTTCCAACTGCCCGGAATTTTCACCCACATTAACAATATTGACAAACATCGAATCGAACACATCTTTGTGTCTAGCTAACGATGTTGACAAATTGACACCAGAACTCAAATTAGATTCAACGTCCAGTAGAATTTCACGAAATCGGTCATTGTTAATCGATTCAGCAAGCCCCCTAATGGCTCTATTCAGAACAACACCAGCCTTAATTAGACTGTACATCTGGCGAGCAAACATAGTTAGCTCTTCAAGTGAAATCTTCTTCTGAAATAATTTGGGAAACTCAAACGCCAGGGACTCTGCGACTTCATTAATCGAAATCGGTGTAATACCGCGCTCAACAAGCTGGCTGGCGACACCGTCCGCGGATTTGGAGTCGATAATACTGGAGACCAATATTCCCTTCTCGTCTCTTCCACTATAGCTAAACCTGGCCATGACTTATGCTTCCTCCAAAACCGATAGACTATCCAAAGGTTCTTCTGCCAGTTGTTCTGTGATTCTGAAAACTTCTTCTATAGTGGTTATACCATCGCTGGCAAAATCCAATGCACACTCACTCAACGTGCGAAATCCGTTTTGTTGTCTCGCCGCTCGTCCAAATGCAAGCGGGTCCGTCATGCGCAACGCGTCCGCGAGCGCCGAGTCGATTTCGAGATACTCAAACACGCCGATGCGGCCCCGATAACCTGTGCCATTACAATGGGAGCACCCTTCACCATGGAACAGCTGGGTGCTATCAAAATTGAAGTTCTTATTAATGGAGCGTAACCAAATAGATTCCTGTTGATTCGGTTCGTGAGCCGCCTTACAATTTGCACAGATACGCCGCACTAATCTCTGCGCAACAACTGCGCGCAGTGCATTTGCAACTAGATAACCTTCAAGCCCAACATCGATCAGTCGCATAGCACTAGTGATGGCATCGTTGGTGTGTAACGTAGAAAGCACCAAGTGGCCAGTCAAAGAAGCCCGAACTGCAATTTCTGCGGTTTCCTGATCCCGAATTTCTCCTACTAACAAAATATCTGGATCTTGCCGCAATGCTGAGCGCAGTACTGAGCCAAAATCAAAACCAATGTTTTCCTGAACCTGAACCTGAGTTACTCGAGGCAAGGTATATTCGATCGGGTCTTCTACGGTAATAATTTTCTTTTCCGGAGAGTTAAGTTCCTGTAGGGCACCATACAACGTTGTAGTTTTACCGCTACCGGTAGGACCTGTGACCAGCACGAGCCCATGTGGACGCTGAATTTGACGACGAAATCTATCTAGTATGGCCGGAGGCATGCCAACACCTGAGAGTTCCGCCTTGCCTCCACTCTGATCTAGTAGTCTCATCACCACTGATTCGCCATATTGCGCCGGCAGGGTAGAAATCCGAACATCAATCGGGCGATTTTTTATCGCTATTCGAAATCGACCATCCTGAGGCAAACGTTTTTCGGAAATATTAAGACCCGACATCAGCTTTAACTTTAAGACTACCGCTGACGCGATTTTTTTCTCGTTCATGACGTGTTCTTGCAAAACACCGTCAACGCGCTGCCGAATTCGGAGTACTTTTTCATCGGGTTCAATATGGATATCTGACGCCATCACCTGCACTGCATCTTCAAAAATTGACTGTAACAGCTTAACAACCGGCGCATCTTCGGCGTCGGTTACTTCAAGGAACTCCATATCACTGGATTGATCCCCTAACTCGACACTGAGCTGCTCTGCAAGCGACGCAATTTCACTGGTACGTCGATAGAGTAAATCTAACGCATCTAGTAAATCGGACTCTCGCACTACGGCCAATGACAAAGGATGATGAAGTATTCTCGACAACTCATCAAAGCCATATATGTCGGTCGGGTCTGCCATGCCAACGAGCAGAGTTCCGTCGTTATCTGCCAAAACCAATGCGCGAAAACGACGAGCATATGTTTCAGATAGCAGCTGAGCGACTTTTTTATCAAAATCATAGTTGCGCAGGTGAATAAACGGGACATCTAACTGCTGAGATAATAGTGCTAGCATCTGGTCTTCTTCTACCAGACCCAAATCAATCAGAGCACGCCCAAGCTTCTTACCACTAGCCTTCTGTGAAGCCAGCGCTTCACCCAACTGTTCGTCGGTAATTAGCTGATTTTGAACCAACAGATCGCCTAAGCGTATTTTTTTTCGTTCTGCATTAGCCACTAAAAACCACCCTCAGTATCACTGTATACCCGCGCCACTCGCAGAATAGTATCGCCTTCATGTTCTATAGCACCGACAATCGCTGCTGCGCATAACTACGCAGCGTCTGGGAAAGTTTTTTTGAACCCAGTGCCGATTTGTAAGCACTCCTTGCTGCCTGTTTTTCACCTTGCATGTCTAACGCAATAGCCATACCTACCCACCAATCTCCGCGGGAAGAGTCATAGCCAAGCAAACCCTTATATGCTTGAACCGACAGTTCATACTGCTGTTCCTGTCTAGCGCTTAAACCCAGCAATTCATAATAGTCCGAATGAGCATTCATTGACGGACTGAACGTCATCAGTAAATCCACTGCCATACGAGTCTGACTAGTCAATAAATATAGGCGTGCTTGAATTTTTACCAATTCTACCGCTGCCGGATTCTCTTGGCGCATTTGTAATAACAAATTTTGCGCCTCTTCAAAACGCTCTTGAGATAACCACAGCGAAGATAGCACTATCGCCGAATGGATAGCTCGAGAGTTTGATGCCGTTTCATTGACAAGAATTTCTTCGGCTTCGCTTAGCTTTCTACTACGAATCAGTTCTTCGGCATTTCTGGATACTGATTTGTCACGCTGCTCTGTTGAAAGTGTGGCCGTTGCTCTAACTACTTGCATGGTTTTTTCCCCATGCGTTGAACTGGTGCTCGGAAGATTTTTCCCCGGAAAATGTTCTGGTGCAGGCACTGGTACTTTAACTGGTGCTGGTGTTGACGCTTCTGTCGGTGTAGGTGCAGCTACTTCTATAGGCATGGAAACCTTTGAGTCCATAACATCTACAACAACCACATTCGTTTTCTTACGCTCTATCGCGTCAACAGTGTTCACTGATGCAGGCTGCCCGACCGAGACGTCTATGTTCAACGTCTCTGACTCAGGCAAAGACATTGTATCTTTTTGGCTGCTATTCTCAGTTTCCAGAACGAATTGCGGATCCTTAGTGCTGTTTACCAACCTGCTGGCATCGCTTAGATGCTCCAACGCTTCTGTGTTGGCACTATCATTGTTACGCCAAACACCAACAGCAATAATAATGAATAACAGCGCGCTGAGAAACCATAGCAGCGGCATAAAATACCGGTTCTTTTTTGCATTTTTTTGACCGGTCATCCAATCAATATTGATGTCATTTCGAGCCTGCTCACTTCGACGCTGTTCCAGATCGTTTAGCATGTCATTAACAAGACTCACTAAACAGCTCCGGGAAGAACAAAGAGGAGCGCCATTGCGATACTGGCGGCTATTAGTGAAAGACCCAAACCAATGCTTTTAAGTTTTCCGTAAGCCTCAAGACCTTGCGTATCGTCAATCGCCGAAGCCATCTGTCTCTTGTCTACCTGAGAAACCCCTTTGCCATAAGCCACCATTAATGACTTATGGCAAAGAATATTGACTAGTCGAGGTACACCTTTACTTGCACGAAATACCAACTTAATTGCGCCATCACTAAACAGTGGAGCACCATCAGACCCCGCTGTTGTTGCCCTGTGGTTGATATAATTTCGTGTACCCTCGTAATCCAGCGGTGGTAAATCATATGAAAAACTAATCCGCTGACGTAGTTGGCGCAAGCTGCTATGTTCAAGCATCCGGTCAAGTTCTGGCTGGCCGAACAACACAATATGAACCAACTTGGTGGTTTCCGTTTCAAGATTCGAAATCAGGCGTAAAGCCTCCAACGATTTAGGTGGCATTGCCTGAGCTTCGTCGATAACAAGTACCACTTTTTTGCCTTCACCAACAAGCTCAAACAACCGATTGTTGATTGCCGTTTGATACTCGTTAATTCCATCCCGGGTCTTACACTTAATTCCAAACTCTTCAGCAATGGCTCGATACAAGGCAACCGGGTTAAGAAAGGGATTGGGAATATAAGCGGTATAATAGCTATCACTGTCGAGCGTGTTGAGCAGCTTTCTGCACAACATGGTCTTGCCAGTACCTACCTCACCAACAACTTTAATAAATCCTTCGCCGCTGGCTAGCGCTACCTGTAACATATTTAGCGCTTCGCGGTGACCTTTCGCATTCAAAAAGAATGCAGTGTTGGGCGTTAACCCAAAAGGCTGTTCTTTCAAATTGAAATGCGCGGTATACATATACTTATCCTACTAAATTTTAATGGACTAAATATCTGCGTTGTCATTGTCAGTCATGTAAGAATTGTCCAACACACGACGGAATTCATCAAAGCGTTCCTGTGACTTTTCAAGGGAGTCGGGAAGCCCATCCGGTCCCATGATAATAGGTCGAAGAAGAATAACTAATTCATTCTTCACCGTTTTGTTTCGTTGCTGGCTGAACAAATGTCCTACTCCAGGTAAGTTACCTAAAGTGGGAGTTCCTGAATTGACATCAACAGACTTGTTTTGCATCAGTCCGCCTAAAACAACAACCTGCCCACTGCGTGCGTATACAATACTGTCCGTTTCGCGAATGGTACTTAGTGCCAGTGGTAACTCGACAATCTGGTCACCCAGCGTGATCGTTTTAGTCTGATCTTTAACCTCACTAATTGACGGATGTATATGAAGAATAATTTCATCGTCTTCACTGATCTGAGGCGTCACATCCAGTGCAATTCCTGAAAAGAAGGGAGTCAGTTCAATTTCGGGGTTGTTAGTTGTGGTTCCTGTAGAGGTCGTTGTTGTATTGGATATTTCGGTGACAAAAAACTCGTCCTGCCCAACTTTAATAACTGCCTTCTGATTATTAACCGTTGAAATTCGTGGACTGGATAAAACCTGCACACTACCTTGCGTTTCCAGCAGCTCAATAACACCAAAGAAGTCCTGAGACTCATAAGCGGCACTGAAGGCACCACCAATAGCACTGGAACTGATCGGCGACGTCCCAGACACCCCGAACGAAATGGTATTACCATCAATTTCGCTAATTGAAGTCCAATCAATACCTGTCTGATACGAATCATTAAGTTGAACTTCTAGAATTTTTGCTTCTAGTACAACTTGTCTGCGCATGATGATTTCTGCACGGGCTAGAAAATCTCTCGCCGCATCAATTTCTTCCGGCATGGCACGCACTATAATGATTCCTGCCTGCGGTGTTACGATAACTCGCCTGCCCTCTCCTTCGCCAACAAGAACGCTCAGGGTTTGTTGTATTTCTCCCCAGAAATCAGCGTCTGTCTCAGTTCGAATTTGCGCACTGACAGTACCGCGATCACCGCGATTGTTTCCATTATTTCCACTATTTCTATTGTTATTGTTATTGTTGCCCGATGAATTGTTTCCGCCCGTACTACTACCGCCAGCAGAACTAACGTCGCCATTAGTAATTTGCGTTTCGGAGACACCAATGCGTTTCAAACTTAGATAATCGATCTGAAAAATTTCTGACCGCAGTCCACCAGGAAGAATCTGAAAAAGATTCCCTTGCTGTTTGTAAGGATAGCCATAAGCATCACTTACAATTTCCAACACTTCAGGAATCGTTACATTTTGAAGATCAAGGCTGATGGAGCCTTCAACACCCGGGTGTACGACCATATTGAACTTCGTACCTTTCACCAAACCCATAAAAAAATTCTTCGAACTAACTTCACTGACAGACACATCAAATCGCTCTTCATTATCGCCATCAACTCCAGGGATAGCTTGCAGCGATGGAAGTAAAGCGCTATCAACCTGGGACGGAGGTAACGTGTCTCTCAATTCGTTCTCAGCTTTTAATTTTGCAAGCTCGTCTTGAATTTCTATCAAGGTCGAGTTATCTCTCGTTTCCCTGGGGGTCATCGCGCATGAAGAAAGAGCACACACGGCGAACACGACAATAATTAGTTGATAATAACGCATCTAGTTTTTCCGCCTAATTTCAGTGTGATCCAAGTTTAAGATGACAATTTTTCCGTTTGACCGGCCTTTCACACTGTCCTTCCTGATTTCTATAACTGCAAAGCCTTTCACGCGCTCACCTTCAGTAACAACGCTACCATTTATAACGGCGATCTTTCGATCACTGCCTATCAAGACGCTCTCCAACGTTAACGTCTGCGCACCCGCTGTCGGATGATATGTAGACGGTCGAGTAGGGTCATTAAGCGCGCTGGCGCAAGATGATGCCACAACAAAAACCAGCACGGTAACTAACCGGATGTCGCCTATTACCTTACGCAGATTAAACACCTATCCACTCCTTCGACATACTTACCGTACGGACCTTCAGCGTTACAGTTGCATTCGGATATTCATCAACCTGATAGTTCAAGTCATCCCAATAGAATTTCCATGGCAGCAGCGCAAGTCTGTCGAAAAAGTCTATCACTGACATATAGTCGCCGCTTACCTTCAATATTACGTTGTGGTTATAGAGGGATTCTGATGTCGTCGATTGCTCTATGTCGACGTCTTGTTGCTCGAGTACCGCAACCACTGGCTGGTTTTCAAGACTTAGTAATTTTAGCCCCCTACTTTCAAGTAAAACCTGCTCCAACACATCCGGCATCAGTCGCGGCGGTATCATCGCCACCACCGATTCTTCAATTTCGCCATTGAGATCATCTAATTCGTTTTGCAGTCGATTTAACTGTGATTTTTTGGCTCTATCTACGCCTACACTTAACTGCGCTTCAATAGTCTGTTTTTCGGCCTGGTATTGATTGATTAGTTGCGCAGCTTCAACCGTCCTGTTGTCAACTTTTTTAGTTGCGTCCAGTAACGGATCCAGCAGCAGCATCTGCATGACCATAAAAGTCACCACAACGGCAGTCACCAGCAATAGCACTCGCTCTCTCTGGCCAAGCGAGTCAAACTTATTTTTCCATTCCGCTATTCTTTCGTTCATATATTTATGATTCAGTTTATTTTGCGAGCACGAAAATGGTTATTTTTCGAAATCTTGAGCTTTAATTTCAAAATCCCATATATTGGCGTTGTCATCAGACGAATGAATTTTGAATATTCGAAAACGATGCCCTTGATAAATAGGCTCTGCTGCTAATCTTTTCAAAAATTGCGGCACTAGCTCTGGCGACGTCGTGCGACCACTCAACGACAATAGCAACCCTCCTTCTTGCAGGAATATATTTGTAAACCATACCCCATCAACAGATTGACGAGCCAAACCCTGCAAGTGGTCGGAAAAACCATTGTCGAGATCAGCGCTAACAGGATCTAGTGTTTCAAGTAGCCGCCGCCTGAAGAGCACATCAGTATTCAATGCCGCAATTTTTCGGTCGATTGTATTATCTTTTTCCATTCGATTTTTTTGAGCGCGCAACTGCTCCAATTCATCATTCACCAATTGCTGTTGCAGCAAGAGCGGCTCAAGCTGCGCAGATTGACTACTTTTTTCTGCCGCCAACCAGGCGCTCAGCACAAGCATTACAATAAAGATAATGATCACGGCCAGAATCATCTGGCGAAATGAAAACGGCGGCTCAACGGTGTGGTCTAACTGGCTGTATAGATTAAGATGCTGCACTGTTATCTCCCCCAAGCTTATAGGGACCTAACGCAGCACCAATCGCACTGGTACTGTGCAATATGTGTTCGCTCGGTGTCGCCGTACAAATTTCCAGGTCAACTACATTTAGCGGACTAACATTTAGTCCTAGCTGAGCTGATAGAAAATCGCCTATGGCGGTAGTATCGACAGTTCCGGGCGAGTAAAAAAGCCGAGTGATAATTCCTTTACCGAGTTGGCTTTCGTAATAATCGAGAGAACGCTGTATTTCTAAAAACAAGGTGTCAAAAAATGGAAGGTTGTCTTCCCCTGGACGAAATTTATCTAACCCTATATCCAAACGACGAGTCAGGTAGAGGGATCCGTCTTCAACCAGATTTATAAAACCTTCCCCATCATGAAGCTGTACCATCGCTATTCCACCACCAGCAACCGGTAATCGAGAAACAATGTTATGGATAGCCAATTCGGATATCTCGATACAGTCGACGTCCAAGCCACTGGCAACAAAAGGTTCGATTAAACTTTTCAACGCCGTCTTTCGTAGGGCTGATGCATAGAGCATTTTTTGCCTACCCCGATAAGCGTCATCCGGCAATAAGAAATGCTCAATAGCCGCATCCTCTAACGGAAAGTCCAGTAACTCTTTCACTTTCCAGCGCACTGCAGACGTCATTTCTGCGTCATTGACCGCAGGACTTTCAGCTAAAAACAGGTGGTAATAAGCAGGGTGAAGAACCACACTGCAAGGTATGTTTCCCCAGTCGTATTTTTTTACAATTGATTTGACCAAACTGCCCATATCGTCATTGGGCTCATAAAAATGGCAAAAAGACACATTGCCAACTGCGTTTACAAAAGCAATAGCCAAGCCGTCGGGGCCAACAGCTATACCAACACGGCCAGATCCTGCTTTCTTTCGACCCAGCCATGCGGAGCCAAACAGGCTATTTTTCATTGATAGAATAGTTTTTGTCATTGGCGCTTGCGCCCCTTCCCTAATCACTTAGACCTATGTGTCGCTGCTTTCAATCAATACGCCAAATCCAAGACCCTGGATTGATTGAGGAAAATATGTACACCGATAAGGTTGAAAGTTAATGTACTACATACCATACATTTTGTAAGTGTTTGCTTTTATTAGGAAATTATAGCTCATATCAAACAATATTGTGAACAAATTTTAACATTCGGCGGCCGCTTAATGACAACCTGCGTTAAATTCATGTCGTCAAAAGCATTTGGCAATCTGGAAATGGCGGCACTTATGCCGTTGTTATTATGATAAAAAACTATAAAAGAGGATATTTGGATCAGCATTAGAGCCACAGGCCCGACAAAAAATTGCGAAGACAGTTGTGTTCTCAGACTGGGCTGACCACGTTGTTTATAACAACTACATTAACTGCCACCGCTAAAGCCCTGCTGCCTCCAGGCCTCGTAAGTAACAATGGCTACTGAATTCGACAGATTTAGGCTCCGGCTGGTCGGATGCATTGGGATTCTCAATCGATGTTCAGGTGGAAAACTGTCGCGAAGCTCAGAGGGCAGGCCGGCTGTTTCTGAACCAAACAACAATACATCACACTTCTGATATTCAATCTGATCGTAATGGCGACTGCCCTTGGTTGTACAGGCCAATATACGTCGGCCTGCCATCTGCTCGGCAAACGAAGCATAGTCAGGATAGCGGGTTACATTGGTAAGGTCGCTGTAATCCAGCCCCGCCCTGCGTAATTTTTTATCTTCAAAATCAAAGCCCATAGGCTCGATTATATGCAGATGACAGCCATTGTTTGCACACAGTCGAATAATATTTCCGGTATTGGGGGCGATGCGAGGCTCATAGAGAGCAATATGAAACATAGCTGAGGGATTCCCTTCTAGCTGAGACGGCCATAATAACTAACAACACCAGACACCCGTAGGGGCGTCTGGCCAAGCAACCGGCCAATTAATTAACCGACTCTGAACCCTGTTGCTGCTGTTGGGCCGCTTGTTGCGAAGCCTGACGGTACAATGCCTCAAAATTAATAGGTTGCAGACTAATCGGTGGGAAGCCACCTTTAACCGCCAAGCTATCAATTGTTTCTCGAAGATAGGGGAATAATAAACTGGGCGCCATAATACCCAAAGCCTGCCGAAGACTTTCTGGCTCCAGTCCTTTTGCCATGAAAACACCTGCCTGTTGAACTTCAATCAACAGGGCAGCTTCGTCTTCAAGATTGGCCGTAACCGTTACCGTCAATACAACTTCATAGTTTTCGTCGGAAACTTTTTCACTTTTGGTGTTCATGTCAACGTTAACTTTCGGCTGCCAGGGCTTACCAAATACTGCCACCCCCATGGGTGATTCAAACGAGGCATCTTTCACAAAAATACGCTGCACACCAAATTGTTGTTGTACTTCTTCATTCTCAGCCATTACAGCTCCTTAAATCTTTACAAACTATTAAATATTAATTTTAAAATCAACGAGTTAAGCAAATTTACGCACTCAGAAGATCATCGAGTTTTCCGCTGCGATCCAGTGCCCACAAATCATCGTTGCCACCAATATGCTGGTCGCCAATCCATATCTGGGGAACGGTGTGACGGCCACTGCGACTCTTCATTTCTGAGCGCAATTCCGGCTTGCCATCCACATTGATTTCGTTATAAGGCACACTTTTTTTGTCGAGAAGTTGTTTCGCCCGAATACAAAAAGGACAAAAGCGAGTTGTATAAATCTGTACGTCAGCCATAGGTAGAAAGCTCTTCTATATAAAGGGAGGTTATTTCGTTACCAGCGGCAACTGTTGATTTTGCCACTCAATAATCCCGCCACTAAGCCGAGAAACTTGTTGAAATCCATCTGCGGCTAATTGTTTTCCAATAGCACCGCCATGCTGACCCATTTTGCACACCAAAATAATCGGGCGGTCCTTATAGCTATCAATCTCTACCTTACGCTCTGTCCATTTGGTGTGGGGAATATTGATCGCGTCCACGATATGACCCTGTCCAAAATCCGCCGTATCTCTCAGGTCAACAACTACCGCCTGCTGCTGATTGACCAGGTTAATCACCTGTTGAGGCGATAGTGTCGGACCGCCTTTGGCTGACTCATGCCGAAACAACAAAATACCGCAAACGAGTAGTGCTGAAGCCAGAATCCACTGCTCCGCTAAAAATTGTAGAAAAAGAGCCATAGCCCCTGTTACACCTCATATAAATCCCACCAGAATCGATGGGCATAGCAAATCGAGGCGCAAGTATACACATGAAGCTAACAATTCTCACGAGTAAAATACCTTGCCAAAATGGTCATGGACTTCAGGAAGCGGTAGAATTCTCTTTCTGATTAACCATCGATATATATCAACAACCAAAGATGCCCAGTAATATGGAAACAAGCGCACCTCGTAAACCTATGGTTTTACTCATTTTGGATGGCTGGGGATATCGCGAAGACTCGCGAGACAATGCCATCGCCAACGCCAACACGCCAGCCTGGGACAAGCTTTGGGCGACCGCACCACGGACGTTGATATCGAGTTCGGGGGCAAGCGTTGGCCTGCCAGAAGGCCAGATGGGGAATTCTGAAGTTGGCCATATGAGCCTTGGAGCAGGAAGAATTGTTTATCAGAATATCAGCAAAATCGACAAAGCGATTGAAGAGGGTGAGTTCGCCACCAACCCGGTTTATATCGATGCCATTGATAAGGCTGTTGCCAGCAACAAAGCGATACACCTGCTAGGCCTGCTTTCCCCCGGTGGCGTCCATAGTCACGAAAAACATATTTATGCGATGGTCGATATGGCCGCCAAGCGAGGTGCAAAAAAAGTTTATGTGCACGCTTTTCTGGACGGTCGAGATACCCCACCCCGAAGTGCAAAAAACTCTCTGCAAACGCTGTCTGATCAATTTTCCAAACTGGGTTGTGGACGGATTGCCTCATTGGTAGGTCGTTTCTATGCCATGGACAGAGACAACCGCTGGGACCGAGTGCAATCGGCTTATCAATTGCTGACGAACGAACAGTCAGACTATCAATATGACAGTGCTGTAGAAGGCTTGGAAGCCGCCTATCTGCGCGACGAAAACGATGAATTCGTCAGCCCCACTATCATAAAAAACGAAGATGAAAGCAGCGCATCAATAGAAGATGGCGACAGTGTTATTTTTATGAATTTCAGGGCTGATAGAGCCCGGGAAATTAGCCGCGCATTTGTCGAAGAAGATTTTTCTGGTTTTAAGCGCAACAAAACTCCGCAACTCGCCAGCTTTGTAATGACAACTGAATATTCATCTGACATTGCCGCTCCCTGTGCATTTCCACCCGAAAAGGTTCACAGCAGCTTCGGCGAGCTCATCGAAAAAGCCGGAAAAAAACAACTTCGTATTGCTGAAACCGAAAAGTATGCACATGTGACTTTTTTCTTTAGTGGCGGCCGCGAACAACCCTATGAAGGTGAAGAACGGGAGCTGATACCATCACCGGATGTAGCAACCTATGACCTCAAGCCCGAAATGAGTGCGCCAGAGGTCACGGACAAGCTGGTCGCCGCGATAAAAGGTGGTCACTACGACACTATTATTTGCAACTACGCAAATGGTGACATGGTCGGACACACGGGTATTTACGAAGCCGCGATAAAAGCAGCAGAAGCTATTGATGAAAGCGTCCGTCGTGTCACCGACGCCGTATTAGAAGTTGGCGGCGACTGTCTGATCACTGCAGATCACGGTAATTGTGAGCAAATGCAAGACTATCAATCAGGCCAGGCACACACCCAACATACAACCGAACTGGTTCCTTTTGTTTACGTTGGCGACAAAGTGGTAAAAATAACAAAAGACGGTGGAAAATTAGCAGATGTTGCTCCGACAATGCTGGCATTGATGGGGATTGCCCAGCCGCCGGAGATGACAGGCCAGTCGCTTTTGATCATCGAGTAAATCAGCACATGTCGACGCCAATTGTCTCGGGGAAATTCAATCAATGGATGGCAGCATGACTCAGCACAACTCGCTTAAAAAACTGCTGCTGATGTTCGCTGTCATTTTTTCAATGGTTGAATTTTCGACGACTGTATTGGCCGATGAAGAGACCGAAACCCGTCAACAATTAGAGCAGATAACGACAGAAGTAGAAAAATTGCGCACCCTCCTGGGACGATTCAAAACACAGCGCTCGGAACTACAAAATACACTGCAAAAATCAGAAGTAGATATTGGTGCAATCCAGCGAAAGGTCAGGTCAATCCAGCAACAACTGAACGAAGAACAAGTTGAGCTGGCGTCACTTCAAAAACAACGCAAGCAGCTGAATACTGACAAAGAGAAGCAACAAAAATATATCGAGCAACAAATCATCGCCGCCTACCAGGTGGGCCAACAAAAGAAAATCAAAGTATTACTCAATCAGGAACAACCTGAAAAAATAAGTAGAACATTGACTTACTACGACTATTTTAATCAAGCTCGCAGCGAACAAATAGATGCCTACGCCGACATTATTAGTACCCTGAACACAATAGAACCCAGGATTTTGACGAAAACCCGTAATCTGTCCCGAGCAAAGGTATTACTAAGCAATGAGCACGACAAATTACTTAGCCGCAAGCACGAACGAGAAAAAAGTCTGGCCAAAATCAATTCGGCGATACTGAACAACGACCAGCGCCTTAAAAAAATAAACAAAGATCGCGCCGAATTAGAGCAGCTGCTCGCTGCGGTCGAACAAACCATTGCCAATATCAACATTCCTTCCGACTACAAACCCTTCGGCAGCCTCAAGGGCAAGCTTCCCTGGCCGGTCAGCGGCAAACCCAGTAATCGCTTTGGTAATCGGCGCAATAACACAGCCCTGCGCTGGCAAGGTCTGGCGATAACTGCAACCGAGGGCAGCCAGGTGGAGGCCATTCATTATGGGCGAATCGTATTTGCCGATTGGCTGCGGGGGTCGGGTTTGCTGGTCATTATTGATCACGGCGACGGTTACATGAGTTTATATGCCCACAACCAAAGCCTACTAAAAGAACCGGGAGACTGGGTCCATCCCGGCGACATTATTGCAACTGTTGGCAATAGTGGTGGCCAGCAAAGTGCTAACTTGTATTTTGAAATACGTCACAACGGCAAACCTACTGATCCCCGCCGCTGGTGTAAACGAGTGTGAATATTCAGCACTGCGGAACATGTCGCTAACACGACGCTAAAAACCAAGGTACAATCGATCCAATATGGGAATTAGGCTGTACACACCCTCACAGCTGGTACCCCAAAGGATGTACGAGGCAAAAGAATGAAAATGAGAATATCTCAGGCGCGCACGATAGCAGCCCAGCTGGTGATAGCAATCGCCCTACTGGGAAGTGTTAGTCTGGCTACAGCACAAGACGAGAATGAGATCACTGAAGAAGGCCGTCTACCACTGGATGAACTGCGCTCATTTGCTGATGTTTTTAACCATATTCGCCTGAGTTATGTCGATGAAATAGACGATAAAACACTCTTGGAAAACGCTATTCGCGGTATGTTGTCGGGACTAGATCCACACTCCACTTATCTTGATAAAAAATCATTTGATGACTTACAAGTAAGCACAACGGGTGAATTTGGCGGACTTGGTCTTGAAGTCGGCATGGAAAATGGCTTTGTTAAAGTAATTGCTCCAATCGATGATACTCCCGCGCAAAAAGCGGGTATTGAAAGCGGCGACTTGATCATTAAGCTCGATGGCAAACCGGTCAAAGGGATGTCCTTGAATGATGCTGTAAACGAGATGCGCGGCAAAAAAGACAGCGAAATAGAATTGACTATTGTTCGCGAAGGTCTTCGGCAACCTTTTGACGTCGTACTGAAGCGAGACATTATCAAAGTTGTCAGTGTTCGCAGCAAAACGCTGGAAGACGGTTATGGTTATATCCGTATAGCCCAATTCCAAAGTAAGACGGGGAGTGAATTCCGCAAAGCTATCAACAAACTGCAGGAGAGCAACGAAGAAGTCAAAGGACTGGTTTTGGACTTACGCAATAACCCTGGCGGTATATTGCAGGCGTCAGTCGAGGTGGTCGACGCGCTTATTGACGAAGGGCTGATTGTCTACACCGAAGGGCGGCTTGACAACTCCCACTCTGAATATTCCGCTACACCAAAAGACCTTAGCAATGGCACTCCGCTAGTCGTATTGATCAATGGTGGATCGGCTTCAGCATCAGAAATTGTTGCCGGCGCGCTGCAAGATCACCGACGCGCCGTCATTATGGGAACTGACAGTTTTGGCAAAGGCTCAGTACAAACTGTTGTACCTCTCTCCAAAGACCACGCTATCAAATTAACCACTGCTCGCTACTACACACCTAACGGCCGATCTATACAAGCGCAGGGAATCGTACCTGACATAACGGTTGAGCGCGCAAAAATTGAAGCCATCAAAACCAGCGGCGGAATTACCGAAGCAGACCTGCAAGGACATCTCAGTAGTTCGAATGGCGATGAAAGTGATAGTAAAAAACGAGAAGACAAAAATAAGGAAACACAATTCAATTCTGACAATCAATTATATGAGGCACTCAATCTTTTGAAAGGACTGCATATCCTCAGCCTGAACAATAGAAAAGAACAACCATCAAAACTCAGTCAAGCAACCCTCTAATAATGAGACGATGCAACCGTCGAGTTCGCTTAAGGACGCTAACTGCAAGCCTGCTCATCGTATGCATAAATATGCTTGTAACAAGCAATTGCTTTGGACAGGAAGACGACCTCGCCAGCATTGTCCTCATTGTCGATGATATGGGCAATAGTCTCGATCTCGGGCAACGCGCTATAAACCTGCCCGGTGCAATTAACTATGCGTTTCTGCCTCACAGCCCACATCGGGTGTCTTTGGCAAACATGGCTTTCAAGCAAATGAAAGAAGTTATGTTACATGCGCCAATGAGCAACTTAAATAGCCATCCTACCGGTCCTGGCGGATTAACACCGGATATGTCCCAGCAGCAATTTTTGCAGACGTTAAGTAACAACCTGGAGGCGATTCCGCATGTGCGGGGTGTTAACAATCATATGGGTAGCTTAATGACACAATTACGACAACCGATGGACTGGTTGATGACTGCACTCAAACAACAAGATCTCTACTTCGTAGACAGCAGAACTACACCACTCACAGTTGCCAAATCAACCGCAACTAAACTCGAGTTGCCCAGCTTGCGAAGAGACGTATTTCTCGACAATGAGCGACAGCATCATGCAATTGCAATTCAGTTTGAACAACTAATTGCGCTGGCGAAAAAAAACGGCACAGCGGTTGGTATCGGACACCCCCATCCAGAGACATTGGAATACCTCGAACAAGTGCTGCCAACACTTGAGCAGCGCGGTGTAAAACTGATACTGGCGTCCCAGGCATTAAAACCAGGAAAATGCGGCGGGGGGCAGAATCACTGCTCACCAGAAATAGTTGTCGCAAACCTGGAGGACAAAGTTTCGGCAAAAAATTGACAGGAAAAGCAGGCAGCACGACAAAATAATATCGTATTATCCACTCGCGCTCAGATAAGCTGCAAATACGAGCAATCAATCACCCAACCTGACACTAAATCCTTTTAATCTCACAAAAAGACGCTAGAATAGGTTTAACGTACAACATAAACATAAGAGCCTAATGTTAAGGCCTACCTGATGAGCAAAAACATGAATAGATATGGTGAAATGGGCAACGTCCCTGTTCGTTCTGATCGTTTTTTTGCCGCGCAAGGAGAGTGGTTTTTTTCGACCAGAGAGGGCACTTCTATAGGCCCCTTTCACGATAAGACAGAAGCCAGCCAAGGTTTGGATGACTTTATCGAATTTATGGTTCTTGCCCAACCGAAAACTTTATCAAAGCTTTATGCGGCTCTCGCAACTTAGGGCTGACTGACGACAAACCGATACAGGTTGTAGTCAGACCATTCCATAATATCCATCATCAGATATTTATAACCTGACTTCGATCCCCCGTTCGGCCATATAACGCTTGGCCTCAGGTACGCTATACTCTCCAAAGTGAAAAATACTGGCAGCCAGCACTGCGTCCGCACCACCTGTTAATACACCATCAACTAAATGATCCAAATTACCAACCCCTCCCGATGCAATTACCGGAACTGACACCGCATCACTAATAGCTCTGGTCAGCAATAAATCAAACCCGTTCTTGGTGCCATCCCGATCCATGCTGGTTAGCAAAATTTCTCCGGCGCCATTTGCCACCACCGTTGTTGCCCACTCAACGGCGTCGATACCCGTAGGCTTACGCCCACCATGGGTAAAAATCTCCCAACGCAAAGGCTGACCGTCAGCGCTTACCTGCTTTGCGTCTATCGCTACAACAATACACTGGGACCCAAAACGCTCAGCTGCTGTTTTTATCAGATCCGGATTATTGATCGCTGCAGAATTAATACCAACCTTGTCAGCGCCAGCATTCAGCATTGTGCGAATATCCTCGACACTGCGAATCCCACCGCCCACCGTCAGCGGAATAAATACTTCCGAGGCGATATTTTCCACTGTGTGAATCGTGGTATCCCGACCTTCATGAGTCGCGGTTATATCGAGGAAGGTGATTTCATCAGCGCCTTGTTGATTGTAACGTTTTGCTACTTCAACCGGATCACCAGCATCACGAATATCGACAAAATTAACGCCTTTAACTACTCGGCCATTGTCGACATCAAGACAAGGAATAATTCTTTTTGCTAAACCCACGGACTAAACCTCTGCATTAAACTAAATTTGTATCGCAATAGCTTTGCGCTTCTGAGACATCCAGTGTCCCTTCATAAATTGCACGACCCGTTATAGCTCCGAGGATACCTTCACCCTCAACCAATTTGAGAGCCCTAATATCATCCATATTGGTAATACCCCCTGACGCGATTACCGGAATAGAAGAGGCCCGTGCCATTGCTACTGTCTGTTCAACGTTGACACCCTGCATCATGCCGTCTCGGCTAATATCGGTATAAACAATAGACTCAACGCCATCTTGCTCAAAACGCTTGGCTAACTCAGTCGCCTTAATGTCGGATACTTCAGCCCAACCATCGGTTGCAACCAAGCCATCTTTTGCATCCAGCCCAATAATAATGCGACCGGGAAAAGCCTTACAAGCCGCGCTTACAAACGCTGGGTCTTTTACCGCCTTGGTTCCAATAATTAAGTAGTCGACTCCGGCATCGATATAATGCTCAATTGTTTCCAGATTTCGAATACCTCCACCTATTTGTATTGGCAAATCCGGGTAAGCTTTGGCAATAGCTGTTACCGCATCGCCATTAATCGGCTTACCATCAAAGGCACCATTCAAATCAACCAGGTGTAATCGGCGAGTGCCTGCTTCAACCCATCGTTTGGCCATTTCAACCGGATTATCTCCATACACAGTAGAGTCATCCATCAACCCCTGTCGCAAACGAACACAGGCGCCATCTTTTAGATCAATCGCAGGAATAATTAACATATTTTTTTAACCATCAATGTCTTTTAGTGCTCACACAGATTTGTTGTGAGACATTAACTAATAAATAGCGCCAGGAGAAAACGAACTAGCCCTGGCCGTCCCATGTAAGAAAATTGCTCAACAACTTCAATCCCATATCGCTACTTTTTTCAGGGTGAAATTGAGCGGCAAAAATATTATCACGATGTAATGCCGCATGAATTTCCACCCCATAGTCGGTAGTAGCGGCTATCAATGATGGATCGTCAGCGTGTACATAATAACTGTGCACAAAGTAGAATCGACTGTCTTGCTCTATCCCATCCCAAAGGGGGTGTTCTATAGCCTGGTGCAACTGATTCCAGCCCATGTGGGGGACCTTCAATTTTTGGCCCATATTATCGACAAGAGAATTACCAAAAAACTTCACCTCACCGGGAAACACTCCCAGACAATCGACTCCGTGATTTTCTTCGCTGCGGGTCATCAGCGCCTGCATGCCAACACAGATTGCCAACATCGGCTTGGTTGCCGCAACTTCCGCTACAACCTGATCAACACCCAGGCGAAGGATCTCTGCCATACAATCACGAATAGCCCCAACGCCCGGAAAAATAACCCTGTCGGCAGCGATTATTTTTTCTGCGTCAGCAGTCACAATAACATCCACATTCTTTGCAACGTGCTCAAGCGCACTGGCAACCGAATGTAAATTTCCCATGCCGTAATCAATCACAGCAACCGTGTGTTTACTCATACAGTAAATCCTGAAAATTTGTCCCCGCTCCCGCAGAGACATGACAACTGGAAATATAGTTACGCTGGAACTGTCGAAACAGCGACATACATGCTCAACAGCAGCACGCTGTAACTACAAAGTCCCTTTAGTAGAAGGCATCACCCCAGCCATTCTCTCATCAGCCGATAAAGCCATTCGCAACGCGCGGCCAAATGCTTTGAAAACAGTCTCTGCTTGGTGATGCGTGTTCTTGCCACGCAAGTTATCAACATGCAGGGATACTTTCGCATGATTGATAAAACCGTGGAAAAACTCGATAAATAGATCAACATCAAATCCACCGACAGAACCGCGGGTAAATGGCACATGCCATTCCAGACCCGGGCGCCCGGAAAAATCGATCACAACCCTGGATAATGCTTCATCCAATGGCACATATGAATGACCGTAGCGGACAATACCCTTTTTATCACCCACGGCCTCGTTAAATGCCTGGCCAAGGGTGATACCTATATCCTCCACCGTATGGTGAGCATCAATATGCAGATCACCTTTCGCCTCGATATCGAGATCGATCAGACCGTGACGGGCAATCTGATCCATCATGTGGTCTAAAAAAGGAACTCCGGTTTCAAACCGGGATTTTCCAGTACCATCCAGATTAATAGAGACAGTAATCTGGGTCTCGAGGGTATTACGGCTAATGGTGGCTTTACGCTCCGCCATGTGGTTCTCCAAACTAAGTGTACGAATACAGAGTGTTAATGCCCCACAGCTTTCCTGCGGCAAATTGGGTATTATAAAAAAACCCCACACGCTTTACATCCATTCATATGGATATGCTGACAAAAAGCCACAATAAATCGATAATAAATGACCTCCAAGCCCAAACATCGACTAAAACATGCCGAAATGGACATCAGTAAGCGAGTACTTGATTGGTTCGAGCACTCAGGACGCAAAGACTTACCCTGGCAAAAAGGCATCAACCCTTACCGGGTTTGGGTTTCAGAAATCATGTTACAGCAGACTCAAGTCAGCACCGTTATCCCTTACTTCCAGAAATTCATGCTGGAATTTCCGAACATTGATGCTCTGGCGGCAGCAAGCGACGATCAGGTAATGCATCTGTGGACTGGCCTGGGGTATTACTCCCGCGCCAGAAACCTGCACAAAACGGCAAAAATAATTTGCCAACAACACCTTGGCAACTTCCCCGATACGGTAGATGGTTTGGTTGAGCTTCCTGGAATAGGACGATCGACCGCTGGGGCTATTGTCTCGATAGCACACCAAAAACCAGCAGCAATTCTCGACGGCAACGTCAAACGCGTACTGGCACGGTACCAAGCCATCGAAGGCTGGCCTGGAAAAACAACGGTATTACGAGAACTATGGCAGCTGGCAGAGACACTTACTCCCTCTGTCCAAGTTGCCGATTACAGCCAGGCAATGATGGACCTGGGCGCTACTATTTGTACACGCTCCAAACCCATCTGTACGCGCTGCCCGCTAAATCATGACTGTATTGCCCGCCAACAGGGAAACACCGGCGACTATCCAGGGAAAAAACCGAAAAAGATAATGCCAGTTAAACCTACCCGGATGTTATTGATCAGAAATCACGACAATGAGGTTCTGCTGGAAAAACGCCCACCAAGCGGTATTTGGGGAGGGTTATGGGCGTTTCCGCAACTCGATACTGATAGCGATATTGGTCAATACTGCTTTGACAATTACGGGCTGAAAACCTCGAAGGTCGAGCATTGGCAAACATATCGCCACACCTTCAGTCACTACCACCTGGATATTAGCCCCACAGTCATCCTGCTGCAGCAAGCGAATCAACCGTCGATGCGTATCATGGAAGCCAACCGTATGCTCTGGTACAACACCCTTCAACCGCCTAAAATTGGTCTCGCCGCCCCCATTAAAAAACTCATCGACAGGCTACCCATTTCTGATCAGACTTAACGTATTACCCAACCCCAACTGGAACAACTATGTCACACACCGTTCTTTGCAAGAAATACCAACAAGAAATGCCAGGACTGAACGCCCCGCCGTATCCAGGCCCCAAAGGCCAGGATATATACGACACAATATCTCAGCAGGCATGGACTGAGTGGCAAGCGCATCAAACCATGCTCATCAACGAGCGCCAGCTTAATATGATGGAGCCGGAGGCACGTAAATTTCTGCAACAGGAGATGGATAAATTTATGTCGGGCGAGGACTACGCCAAGGCAGATGGCTTTGTACCCCAGGATGATCCAGACAAGTAGCGAAATCGTGACTTCCACGTCTTGACTCTGCACGCCTGAACCTGTTTAATACGCGCCTCTTGCAAATCAAGCCTTGCAAGAACTGCCCGGTTAGCTCAGTTGGTAGAGCAGGGGATTGAAAATCCCCGTGTCCGTGGTTCGATTCCGCGACCGGGCACCATCATTCTTAAGGCCTTCAAACAATTGTGGGCCTTTTTGTTTATGGCAAATCCCCTCTGAGAAGCAAACCCCATAACATTCTCATTCCCTGCTCACGAACTGATCCAAAATATTAAAATAATCTATTCTTTCGACATTTGTATCCCCACTCCTCTGGGATGATTACAAAGACCACTATTTCAAAAACTCACATTCTCTCCACTGTTATCGATACTTATGTATATCTCGCAGGAGAATCCAGTTCGCTCTCATAAAAACCCGGCACACCCAACGGTATAAAGGAATCAGGCTCCCTATCCCATGAAAAATTTCCCTTCCCTGTTTATAACTAATTGAATATAGGGCATTTTAGTCCAGGCAAATACATCTTGGCCTCGAAACAACGAGCCAAAGTGATATAGAGCCTTAGGCCTCCAAATAAATTGCTACACGTTAAAAGATAGCGATCACGAATCGAATTCGCAGGAAGAAATGAATGTCAAAACACAACCTGGCTCAGATTAATATAGCTAAAGCGCGAGATAATATGAACTCCGAAATAATGAAGGGATTCGTTAATAGACTTGATGAAGTTAACACCTTGGCTGATTCTAAAGCTGGTTTTATTTGGCGGCTTCAGACAGAAGATGGAGATGCAACTTCAATTCAAGCTTTCGATGACCCGACTCTTATTGTAAATATGAGCGTATGGGAAGACATTGATTCACTTAAAAATTTCGTCTATAAAACAATTCATATAGAATTAGTTCGTGATAGGGATGCCTGGTTTAGTAAAATGCTCCAAGTACATCAAACTCTTTGGTGGGTTCCAGAAAATCATATCCCCTCTGTTGAGGAAGGAAAAATTAGACTTCAATCCTTAGAAGAAAATGGCTCATCTGATTATGCATTTACGTTTGCCAAACCATTTCCTGCACCACACGCTTAAATAGTACAAAAAAGTTTTTTCACCGGAAAAATTACCAGCGGACGTTCGGGGTTTTTTCTGCTAAGTCAGGCGTTATGCGCACCAAAGGAGGCCCATGTACAATGCTTGCACATCAATCTACTGTACAAACTTTATGTTACGCGCAAGAAACCACGCCTGGACAGCCTAAAAACCCGATTGGTTTTGTCTGGGGTAATCACGTTGTTGAGGTCTAAACACCTAATATGCGCTCAACTAAGCAAGCTAAAAAGATCTAAAAAAAGGAAGTAAACAATACCGAAAAAGAAACTGGAAATGACGTACCCATTATTTGTACTTTGCTACTGGTAACGTCGCCTTAGTATTGTGGCTTTGCTCACGGTTCCTAATAGACACCGTAGCGACATAGAGCTCTAGGCCAGTGGCAGCTTTCCGGCCTCTGGTCTAGAGTCATCAAAATAGCCCGCGGAATACCGCCGCCGCACCGTTAATCATGTAGTTCTATTACAGACACTGCTGAAAACTCCAATTTAGCCTGTGTCAACTGGTAGTATCACTACAAGCCTTTGAATTAACTCGAATTACTACCAAAACAAGCCTCCCTGCGTCCAGCAAAAACCTTTATACTCGCGCCTTGTTCATCGCTCTGATTTTCATCACTGAGGACTTCCCAATGGCTAAGCGTGTTTACCTATTCAATGAAGGCGGCAAAGACGATCGCGAATTACTTGGCGGTAAGGGAGCCAATCTTTGTGAAATGACAAACCTGGGGCTGCCAGTGCCATTTGGTTTTGTTATCACAACACCCACCTGCCGTGAATTTTTTGAAGCAGGTAACCAGTTACCGTCACTGTTGGAGCAAGAGTATCGCGTCGCCCTGGATTTGGTCGAGAAAAAGATGGGGGCGCGTTTTGGCGATCCTGAAAACCCCTTGCTGTTCTCGGTGCGGTCCGGTGCCTCAGTATCAATGCCCGGCATGATGAATACCATTCTCAACCTCGGACTAAACGATGAGATCGCCGAAGGACTTGCCCAAAAAACTGATAACCCCCGCTTCGCCTATGATTCTTACCGGCGTTTTATCCAAATGTTTGCAGACGTTGTTTTAGGTGTAGATGGAAAACTCTTCGAACATGAGATCGAAAAGTACAAAGCAGCCCACAACAAGATACTCGACGTCGATATGACCGCCGAAGACTGGCAGTCAATCATCGCCATCTACAAAACACTTGCCGACTTTCCGCAAGATCCATTTGTACAGTTGAAGCTCGCTGTAGAGGCCGTCTTTCTGTCCTGGTATACACCGCGTGCAAACGTTTACCGGGAAATGAACAATATCCCAGAAACATTGGGAACCGCTGTCAGCGTTCAGGCAATGGTATTTGGTAACTTTGGAGATGACTCAGGTTCCGGCGTGGCATTCACCCGCAACCCATCCACCGGCGAACACTTGTTTTTTGGCGAATACTTATTTAATGCAGCGGGAGAGGATGTAGTTGCTGGAATACGGACGCCGCTGCCGGTTGAAGCTCTAAATGAAAGAATGCCCGAGGTTTATAAAGAACTCTACGCAACACAAGCGTTGCTCGAGAGCCACTATCGCGACATGCAGGATATGGAGTTTACTGTTCAACAAGGCAAGTTTTATATGCTGCAAACCCGCAGCGGCAAGCGTACAGGACGCGCCTCGATCAAGATTGCAGTCGACATGGTTAACGAAGGTATGATTACCGAGAGTGAAGCGCTGATGCGGGTATCACCCGAGCATGTTGAAGCATTTTTGCATCCAATGGTAGATCCGGCTGCCAAAACTGACATCGTGGCCAGTGGCCTGCCAGCCAGTCCAGGTGGTGCCACCGGTGCGGTGGTATTTTCCGCCGAGGAAGCAGTGGAGGTGGCGGAGAGCGGCACCGCTGTTGTTCTGGTACGACGAGAAACCACCCCCGAAGATATTCACGGCATGAAAGTAGCCGAAGGAATATTGACGGAACTGGGTGGTATGACCTCTCACGCAGCTGTAGTTGCGCGCGGCATGGGCGTATGCGCCATAACCGGTTGCGGTAGTCTTACAATTAATTACCAGGAAGGCACTGCAACAACGGCCGAAGGCGTTGTGATTAAACGCGGTGACATTATTACTTTAGATGGCACTGCTGGCGAAGTGATGCTCGGTGATATACCCAAAACTGAAGCCAGCTCAAGTGATGATTTTCAAATGTTATTATCCTGGGCAGACAAGCATCGCAAGCTTAAAGTAAGGGCCAATGCTGAAACACCCGAAGATGCTGCCAAAGCCCGTGAACTTGGCGCCGAAGGCATAGGCCTTTGCCGCACAGAACATATGTTTTTCGCCGCTGAGCGCATCGACAAAATGCGCGGAATGATCTTGTCTGAAAGTAAGGAAGAACGTCTCAAGTATTTGGATATGCTGTTTGAATTTCAACGTGATGACATTCTCGAACTGTTTAAAGTAATGGATGGTTTACCTGTCACTGTTCGTTTGCTGGACCCGCCATTGCATGAATTTCTGCCACACACCTTCGAAGAAATGTCATCGCTGGCAGCGCGCATCGGAAAACCCGTAGAAAAAATCAAAGCCATGACCGAAAATCTACATGAAGTAAATCCCATGCTTGGCTTCCGCGGCTGCCGTTTGTCGGTGGTATACCCGGAAATTACCGAAATGCAGGTTCGTGCCATTATTAGTGCCGCAGTCGACGCTACCGAACAGGGTTATCGCCCGTTTCCGGAAATCATGATTCCACTGGTGGTCAACGTCCGTGAAATTCGTATGCTGAATGAGATCATTGATAAAGGTATTCAAGAGGTATTAAGAGAAAAATCCATTTCCATACCCTATAAGGTAGGCACAATGATGGAAACACCTCGCGCCTGTCTAGGTGCTGATCGACTGGCAGGTGAAGTTGAATTTATGAGTTTTGGCACTAACGATCTGACTCAGATGACTTATGGTTTTTCCAGGGATGATGTCGGCAAATTTCTACCACAATATCTCGATAAAAAATTGGTTGAAAGCGACCCCTTTGTTTCTTTGGATCAACGGGCCGTGGGTAAGCTTATGGAAATGGCAGTTAACGACAGCCGTGATCGCAAAAAAGGCATTAAATACGGTATTTGCGGGGAGCACGGCGGCGACCCTAGATCAATACAGTTCTGCCATGATTTGGGTCTGGACTATGTATCGTGCAGCCCGTTTCGAGTGCCCGTCGCGCGCATCGCCGCAGCCCAGGCTAACGTAGGAGGAACACTGTTGGATTAATCTGACAGCTGTGCAGTTCTAATACAAACTTGGAAACCCTGCCAGCAGGAGTGCGGGCAGGGTTTCGACAATGTGTAAACTTATTGGCAGTCTTTAACACGTCAGATATTCGTTCGCTAACTAGCTTTAAAAAACTTCACTCTATTTTTTAAATCGCTTTTAGTAATCACTTTTCCACTTAAGCTCCACTCTTTCAATATCGCCCTGGGTCCCTGTTGAGCTTCTCAGGTCTATATCCGGCGTCACCTCGATGTCAAGATTGCCCTTCCATGGCTGGGACGGATTGGGTGTACGCTCCAGCTCCAGATACACTTTTTCATTAAGATATTTTCCAATACCAACATTAACACTATTGTCTCCAGCTTCATTCTCTGCCGACTCAATGGATAAGGTATCGATACCTAAAACATCACGAGTTTTCCCAATAGGATCAAAAAAACTACTGCCACCGCTTTGCAGTTTTTGTACGGCTAATGCCAATTGCACAGCCTCAAATGCCGTAATTGATTGTATTGGTTTGCCAAAAATAATAAACGCGAGTATTTCATCTTCCGGTATTGATGGAACGGCGGAAAAACTGATCTTAATCTCATCATTAGTACCAGACATATCTGCTCTAATACGTTGATCGTCATTCTCATAAATCCCTACTACTGCCAAGCTAAGCGTATTATTAGCAAAATTAACTTGCCCCTGCTCAAGGTCAAATTTTTTGTTAAACAGGTCAAAATAGCCCCTTACAGTTCTGAACTCACCATCGTACAACGGCTTCTTTAAATCCCCATGTATCTCAATTTTTCCTTCCAACTCTGCCTCTAACCCATGACCACGAAGGTATGCTTGCTGGCTTGCTGTTATCACAAGGTCAAAACGGATAGTAGGTGGCGCTGAAATTTTTCTGCTAATTGGAGGACTAAGATCCTGCAGCGACTCTATTTCTTCAACATTAATACGGGCAATGCCACTGGAAAAATTGGTATCAAAAACCGCCGTAAAAGGCGCCACTTCCAAATTTCCAGTGGCGAGCAATGAGGTAAAATCCCCTGACAATAATATTTCGCCAGTCGCTTCACTCTCAATATCCGGACGTCGTAAAACGTTAGCACTTTGGGATTGCAGCTTCATGTCTACACGTCCAAGAGAATGGTCAACGGGCAGGTCAACCGCCCCCGTCAGCGCATACTGACCCTGGTGTCCGTCAGTGGCTTGGCAGCTGTCAACATTCAGTGTTATTTTCTCGGCAGTTAATACACAATCGATATCTTCGATAACAGTACCGGTAACCGGATTTTCATAGCGTGCT
Source organism: Oceanicoccus sp. (assembly GCA_036963965.1). Lineage (GTDB taxonomy): Bacteria > Pseudomonadota > Gammaproteobacteria > Pseudomonadales > Dasaniaceae > Oceanicoccus. The sequence continues at coordinate 285,912 of JBALTE010000001.1, forward strand.
TCATTGATATGTATCATTCCTGTCAGCGATGGTTTTGCGAAAGTGCCGCCTATAACCATGTCTGTATTCAGGTCACCTGTTAACAGGTGTGTATCTGGATTTAACAAAAAAGAAACTGTTTGCAGACTAAAATCCCCCTTTAACGACGCATGCAGCGGGATACCCTCGGAGTCTGGCGATTGATTCTGTTTGAGTAGATAATGGATATAGGGTTGTGCGGGGATTTTAAGCAATAGTAACGCTGGTTGATAGTTGTCACGCGTAAGGGTAGATTTAAAACTGACAACGTCAGCGTCAGTATTGATATCGAGATTCCATAGAACGTTTATGTCTTTCTTATCGCCCTCATTATCGTAGCCGTTCAGCACCGTTGCATAATTTACGTAGCCGTTTAACGTAGGGTTTTGCAATGAACCCCGGGCATGAATATCCGCGCCAAACTTTCCAGGCTGAAGATACCAACCAAACACCGAGAGAAGCTGCGATGGTATTTTTTCCGCTTGCGCCCGAAGGTCGAACTGCCCTGCTTGATAGTGGCCAGCTGCCGTAAAAACCTGCTCGTCAAATGCTGATAATTCCAATTTCTGTAATTGAGAATTGTTATCTTGATGATGTCCGCTGGCGTTTAGCACAAAAGGAATCGTTTGATAAATACCCTGCAGTTGTGCCTCTCCCGTAATTGCCGGATTGCGTAAATTCCCGTTAAGATTTAACTGCGTGCTAATTTTTGCTTCCAATGTTTCTGGTAAATCTATCCCTATCAGTTTCAACGGACTGATCGCTAGAGACTCTGCACTAATGATGATATTTGCATCCAGTGTTTCGGGTTGCAGGCTACCTTCAAAGGAAATATTTCCATCTGCTACTCCGAGCTCTGCTTGTTGAATAGAAATCGTGGTGTCATTTTTTGTCAAACGACTTTGCAATGAAAATGGTTGTTTCTCATATTCACCATTAGCGGTAAAGTTTAGCTTGCCTTGAGGATTTTTAATCGACCCATGTATGGTTGCTTCGGCAGCAGTAACTGTTGCCTTCAGATTATCTGGCAGGGGAATATTGAATGCCGCCAAGCTGCCTAAATCGAAACTACTGGCCGAGACTTTGAGCTTCATCGTATTTTTCTCAAGATTGACATTACCCTTAGCCAGGATATCTGAGTTTGCCAAACGTACGTGTAAATTATCGGTACTTACCAGACTTTTACTGACCAAACCGACGAAGTCGACAACTATCGGTAACTGCTTATAATCTGCGGTCAGCGTAATATGTCCTTGAGCCTTTGGCTGGACAGCTGTGCCGCTAACTTTTAGTTGAGCGCTCAGATCACCACTGGTAACAGAGTTCTGCCAGGGTTTCGATATATCCAGGGGAAAGTTGTTAAGGCTCAATTCAAAATCTAGTTGTTGACCGAACCAACTGCCGGTCAACGAGTGATGACTATCATCAATACTTAATGCCAAATCGTCTACATAAATGGCATTATTTTCTGGCGACACGGCAACATTTCCCCGCGCCACGACGCTCCTTTTTGCTATTGGAAAATTAATATTTTTTAGCTTAATGCCGAAGCGGTCGCTTAACGTTGTCACTGCCACATCGAACTGTGCTTGAATAGCTTGTTGTTTCGGTAGTTGAAGTAATTCACCAAAAAATCCTCCAGCGTCTTCATGGAGCGATCCTTGCAGACTGGCATCGTGCCAATCGTAAGATTGAATATGCAAATTGATTGTTGCAGGAATAGCGTCGAGTCCCCGCGCTTCCATAGTGATTTGCAACGGGGAGTTTTCCAGCCAGCTTGCTTTGGCAAAGATAGCGTAATGTAAACTTTTTTTATCGTCATTGACGGGCCCAAAACCATAAAGATTTAGCGATGGAATGGTCAGGGTTTTTAGTTGGACGGACGGTATCGTCAACAACAGATCGCTAATGGCCTGGAAACTGTTCTCATCGTCCTGATCATCTGCCGGAAGTTTGTGTAGCGAAACAGCGGCAGCCTGTATTTTCTCGATGATGATGTTCTTATCAAACAATGCTGCAGGTTGCCATTTGATATTTAACTCGTCGATAACAATCCAGATCTGCTGATTTTTAGATACATTAATACTTGTAGCCGTCCAATGGCCCAATCGAGGAGTGGCAAGATTGTTAATACCAATATGTAATTGCGTGGTCTGATTGAATCTGTCAACAACAGTCTGCGTCAACCAGACTCGTCCCCATTCTGAACCTATCGCCGTGCCGCCAGCGATCAATATTAAAGTAGCGGCAATGACGAGTATAACTGTGCACCACTTTGCCGACGCTAACGCTCGGCGCAAAAAGTGTTTGGCAGACAAACGATATATCATTAGAACGCCTGCCCGATACTAATATACAGCTGATAATCGTCATCAATGCCATCCCGCTTACTCAGGGGGGCTGCGATATCAACGCGAATAGGGACAAACCCGGTGTAATAACGAAGTCCTAAACCGGCACCCCAGCGAAGGTCTTCATCAAATTGAGGCACATTTTCTTCATAGGCAAAACCACCATCTAGAAAAATAACACCACCCCAGCGCTGACCCCAGCGCAAGCGTGTTTCAATTGACAATTCTACAAATGACAAACCGCCATCCGGCTCCTTATCGGTAAGAGGGCCTAGAGTTTGGAAGGGATAACCGCGCACGGACCCACCGCCACCGGCGTAAAAGCGGACATTCGCCGGTACTTGGTCCCGATCTATACCGCTGGTCGTGCCTATGGCACTCCGTATTGCTAAAGTCGGATGCCAGAGAAATTTATCCGATGTAACATAGACACTCGCTGCGACGGTTGATTGCAAGAATTTTGTCCCGGTGTCGTAGGCATCCCAGTACGGGCGCACACGCAGGGCAGCCACCCAGCCTGTTCGAGGGTCTAGCACGTCGTTGCGCCGATCATATACAAGACTTAACGGTAGCGACAAAAGTGCGTAGGTATCATCAACACCACCCTCTTCTACCTCGGAGAAGGTTAATTCTCCCCCGACTGAGCCGCGTAGATTGCGCTGTAACTGCCGGGAAATTTCCGCGCCCAGCGTTCCGCTCTCCGATTTAAAGGCGTCGGTGTCGTCACTCTCCAAATTTGTAAATATGGTGATCGACTGATTGATACGGCGAAAATGTGGCTGCGTCAGACTTGCGGATAAATTTTGGGCATTCTCGGCTATATAGCCGTTAATCGTCAATTTTTGCGCACGCCCCATCAAGTTGCGATGTTCCCAACCTGCTGAAACACCAAAACCCTCATCGGATTCAAAACCCACACCGCCGCTCACACTGCGATGATGGCGCTCAACCACTTTCAAGATTATTGGCACAACATCATTATCAGGCTGCTTTACTTCTGCGTTGACACTGGCTAACAAGTTGCTTTGTATTAACGTCAGGCGCGCAGCGTCAAGACGTGCAGGCTTATAACAATCACCCTTTTTTATCGATAAAAGAGCACGAAGGTAATCCTCGTCGATGGATTGAAGGCCAACAAAATTGATATCACCAAAGTTTACCGATGGGCTGTCTTCGACCGTAAACGTCACATTGGCAGTTCGTGTCTGATGCTCAACGATTACGCGATAGTCAACATCGATACTATACAAACAAAAGTTGTCTGCGACATACTTCGTCAGTGCTTTCTTGCTTTCCAATACAGTTTCAGCACGCAATGGATCTCCTGATTTGATACCCACGATGGTTTCGGATATACCGATGTGCTCAGGGTGCTGAAAGAGAAGGTCCCGTACACGGTAAATGGGGCCCGGATCGATGCGGTATATGGTGAGCTCTCGTTGCTGCTCTACTTTTATTTGAGCTGCATAATAGCCCTCTGCACGCAGGCGCTCATTTAACAACTGGGTTTCGTAGCGAGCGATTTTGTTGCGTTTCGAATACTGTTTCAGCAAATGATTATTACTTCGTTGCTGACTGAGCTCTTCCTCTAACACCTTGAGCAATAGAGTATTGTCCTTTAACTCGATAACAACATCGGTTTTTAGCCCTAATAACATTGCAGGGTTGTATTGTGCATAGCTTGTAGAATGTGTAAGCCCGCCAACCAGTATCAAGCATAGCGTTATAAGCCTCATAAGTTGTCGAGGGCTGCCAGGTAGGGTCAACTTACCCAGCCGCCATAAGTTACAAAGCATCATACAAACTTCACGTTTTTCGATTGGTCACAAGGTATGGACAAAAAAGATGATGTATTATCGATCTATGTGCGCTTTGTAGCAACCAACCTTTTTCGTCCAGCAACTCGTCGTCTAGCATTAGAATGTTTTCGGAACCTCAAAAGAAACCTTAGCTGGTATTAATGAGTCGACGGAAACAATCGACTCATTAATACCAGCTTGGATTTTAGTTATGGTGCAACACCAAACAGTCGGTATTGGCCCGATGTGATTACAAATGAGTACTTTTCTGATGTTATCTAAGGAAGTAAACTAGTAACCGTCGAATGAGTTATGAACAATTTTGTGACATCACACACTGAAACCTATTTATGATTGATACCAATGATCCCTGTTTTGTTTTTGGCCTAAATCTCAATACCGAAGGCGGAGCCACTGATTTAGAAAATGAAAATCCAACCAACAGCTGGGTCCATGTTGATTATAGTCATCCCAGTGTTAATGGTTTTCTCAGTGCTCTCGGACTTCCTGACAGAATTGTCAATTCACTCGTTCAACCAGATACACGACCAAGAACGGTGGTATCCAAAAATGGCGCTTTAGTTTTTATACGGGGAATTAACCTAAATCCGGGAGCCGATCCAGAGGATATGGTATCCCTTAGAATATGGATTGAAGCTAATAGGCTGATCACCGTTCGCCAACGACCCCTGCTGTCGCTTCAAGACATTAGATCTGAATTGTTGGCGGATGAAGGGCCAACAAGCATTCCCGACCTTCTTATAACTATCATCAGCAAGATCGCCGATCGAATTTCTGATTATGTAGACAATATTGAAGAGCAATTGGTGAATCTGGAAACATCCGTTCAACTCCAACATGAGCAGAGCTCAAGAACTCATATTTCTGCGATCAGGCGTGAAATCGCCGGTGTCAGGAGATATCTTGCCCCTCAGCGTGACGCTCTTGATTCACTCTATACTCACTCAGTCACCTCAATGCCTGAAGGGTACCCTTACCGATTGAGGGAGCAGATGGATCGAATGACCCGCTACCTTGAAGATTTAGACCTTATACGCGAACGGACTTTGGTGCTGCAAGAAGAGTGGATGAATATTTCTATGGAGCAGCAAAATGCACGTATGTATGCACTCTCTATTGTTGCACTGATATTTTTACCGATTACATTTGTTACCGGTATTTTTGGGATGAACGTGGCTGGCTTACCTGGAATTGATAACCCTGATGCATTTCTTGTTGTCACTGGGTCTATGGCTGTTATTTCAATAGCTGTTATTGTACTTCTCAAAATCAAGAAGTGGTTCTAAACATGAAAGATATCCAACAGTTTGTCGACATTAAGCTTCTTTCAATTGGAGGCTATGATCTAACCGTAGGCCAGCTGGTACTTATCCCACTGCTCATTTTGTGCAGTTTTCTACTGCTCGGCTGGTTCGTACGCAGCACTACGGCACAAATGAAACGACGCGAGATGGACGCTAATATTGTTCAGGTTGTCCGTCGCGCCCTCTATATTATTGGCCTTATTATTATTGCCATCACTACCCTGGATTTACTGAATGTTCCGCTCACGGCTTTTGCGTTCGTTTCCGGAGCTATCGCTATTGGTATTGGATTTGGCGCGCAGAACATTATCAATAATTTCATCAGTGGCTGGATTCTAATTTGGGAAAGACCTATTCGTATTAATGATTACATTGAGACGGGCGAGACAAGCGGGACGGTTGAGGAAATCAATACGCGCTCCACAAGAATCAGGCGCGTTGATGGCGTGCATATGTTAATACCCAACTCAAAACTATTGGAAGAGACCGTCGTTAACTGGACTCTCGTCGACAAGCTTCTTCGATGTATTGTTCGTGTTGGCGTTGCCTATGGGTCAGACGTTGAAAAAGTACGCAATTTGCTAGAGCAAGCAGTAATAGATCATGAGATGGTTCTTCCTGAACCGGCCACACAAATAATATTTGAAGATTTTGGCGATAGCTCGCTTGTTTTTGACGCCTATTTTTGGGTGTATTCAGCAGGTGAAAAAAGTGGCCGCCAAATTCGTTCTGATATTCGCTTTACTATTGATCGTCTGTTTCGAGAGAATGGAATTACAATTGCGTTCCCCCAGCGAGACATTCATCTTGATGGAACTCTTCAGCTCCAAAGCCCGAGTACTGTGTCTCTATAACACTATCATTGTATTGGTGAGTGCTCAGGATCAGAAGGAGCTTGTGTTGCTACATCTGGCTCTAGTTTTTCTTGAAAGCTCTCAACCTGGTCGAGGACTGAATCAACAGTCTGCTTGTAATAAGCCAAATGAAATAATGCATCTCCTTCGTAGACCAATGGTAGATTAGTCCGCCCGATAACTATCCCATCATCAGGAGCGATCACCTGAAATTCATTTGTTCCTAACGGGTCGCCTATGACACCGAGGACACTACCTTTTTCTGCTTTGGCACCAAGAGGTACAAGCGCCCTCAAAATACCACTATAAGGCGCTCTTACCCAGGACGTGCTCGACGATATTACCGGCGTCTTTACGACCTCTTTTTTCCTCAGTTTGTTAAGCATCCCCAGCTCGCGCATGACACTGATAATACCTCGCATGCCGGCTCTTATTGAAACCTCATCAAACCGAAGCGCTTCTCCTGCCTCATACAATAAAACAGGAATATCGTTGTCGCCTGCTACTGCCCGCAAGGAGCCATCGCGAATTTTGGAATCTATCACAGCCGGAACACCAAAAACCATCGCCAATCGTTTTACTTCATCATTACCCAGATCGGCGCGAACTTGCGGAAGGTTGTCCCTATGCCTTGCCGCCGTATGAAGATCTATTCCGTGGGTGCACTTTTTTACCACCTCTTTAAAGAAGGTATCGGCCATACGACCAGCTAACGAGCCTTTACTACTACCGGGAAAGCTACGATTCAAATCACGACCATCAGGTAAATAACGCGAGTTAGTTATAAACCCATGAACGTTTACGATGGGAATCGCGATAATTGTTCCCTTTAATTTACTCAACTGCTTAAGTTTGAGTAGACGGCGAATAATTTCTACGCCATTAATTTCGTCACCATGAATAGCGGCACTGATAAATAATATTGGCCCAGACTGCTTACCGTTAATGACATGAATTGGCATTTGGATTGTGCTATGTGTTGGCATAGCAGCAAGAGGAATGTCGATAGTTTTCCGCATTCCCGGATTTACACTGTCACCACCGATTTTAAAAACGTCATTTTTCATAAACTGAATTCATTCGCAAAATATTTGGCCCACCCCGGCGTTCAGTATGGGTTGAGTAATTAATGTCATAAAACCCAGATTTATCCTTTACCACGAGTACGCGTTTTATTGGGTTTCGCATTTTTTTCTATAAACTCGATAATCATACCAGCAACGTCTTTTCCTGTTGCTTCTTCGATGCCTTTTAGCCCTGGAGACGAGTTAACTTCCATAACTAACGGCCCTCTATCTGATCGTAGCAAATCGACACCACACACATTAAGCCCCATGATTTTTGCCGCCTTTACCGCTGTAGCGCGTTCCTTCGGTGTTAATTTAACTAACTGGGCAGAACCACCTCTATGAAGATTAGAACGAAACTCACCTTCAGGGGCCGTTCTTTGCATGGCCGCAATAACTTTTCCCCCAACCACTAGACAGCGAATATCGCTACCTCCGGCTTCTTTAATAAACTCCTGGATGAGGATATTACTTTTGACACCCATAAACGCTTCAATAACACTTTCGGCTGCTTTTTTAGTCTCCGCTAATACCACGCCAATACCTTGAGTACCTTCAAGCAGCTTGATCACCAGTGGAGCACCGCCAACTTCTCTAATCAGACCATTAACATCATCAGGAGAATTGGCGAAAGCGGTCACGGGAATACCTACACCCATGCGAGACAACAATTGAATAGAACGTAATTTGTCACGCGAGCGGGAGATAGCAACAGACTCATTAACGCAATACGTTCCCATCACCTCAAATTGCCGCACAACAGAGGTGCCGTAAAACGTTACCGAAGCCCCTATGCGGGGAATTACAGCATCAAAATGGCCAGGCAAAAACTCTTCATCTTTAAAGTGCATTGATGGATTATCGGTACCCATGTCCATAAAACAACGAATATGATCGACAACGCGAACGTTGTGGCCGCGTTCTTTCGCTGCCTCAACTAATCGACTTGTAGAATAGAGGTCTTTATTTCTCGACAAAATTGCAATTTTCATCATTAAGTTCCTGATTATATTAGTAGCCCACGCCCGCAAATAGTCCGCGGATGCAATTGGCTGAGCAAACTGTGAGCCCAAAATCCTCACGGGCACTCATTCTAGAATAGGCAAACGCTCTGACCTGAGAAATTGGCTTTGTATCCAACTTTCAGTAGTCAAAAATTTCCATCTTGATAAATGTATACCGGGACTCAGCCACAAACTAAGTCGCGGTAAAAACTATTGGGAGGTAGTTACAAGAAAAGTAGCTGACGGGTCGATAAGCACCTTATCGCCCATTCCCTGACGTCCAAATAACATTAGATAACTCATGTCCGAACGATTAGTTAATGTTAACTCTATTAGCCATGATACGTTACCGAGTTGAAAAGTGGTATCGATAACATAGCGCTCTTCGGAGACACCATTTGATGACTTAATACGCCTAATATCTTGCAGTGGCGATGAACATTCCACAACCTCATCGACGCTATGAATATTGGGATGAATATCGAATGTCACCCACGGCTTTCCAGAGTGTTGATAGCGCGATAAATTGTCTACATGAAGTGATGATGTTTTAGCGCCAGTATCTATTCGAGTTTGCAGGTTAAAAATACCCAAGTCCGGGAGATTACAATTTTCAATATTCCCGATGATAATCTTATTCGTCATAACTTTGTTCGCAATCTGGTTAACTGAGCGAAAATTCGATAACCAAGTAGAAGTTCTTTAGTGGCTTAATTCTGACATTAACTCACCAGATCACCTAGCGATATTTACTCATCAAAACCACAAGCGATGCTTAAACGAAAAAAGCGCTACAGCCCTCGTACGTCTATGCCTCGTCGAACCAAGATTGGTCGAAGCTCGCGAAAAGCGGCAGGTGTTAATGTTAAAGGAATACGGGGGTACAAATGGTGTACAGCGTGATACTGCATGCCCATCGATCCTATATTACCAATCATACTTTTAAAAGGGGAGGTGTCTTTGTAACGTCCCTGCTCTTTCCCCGGAAAATGTGGTGCCCAACTTAGATAATAATTAACATACGTGGTGGTAATATGTTTTGGGAGCCACCACATTAAAGCAGCCTCTATGGCATGACCTGTCCAGGCCAAAGTGAAAAGTATTACCGTGTATACCAAATTATACGCTACCGCTTGATACATGATTTTGGATTTACCAATTCTTTGTAATGTTTGCGCGTAACTGTCGTTACTTTCGGATGCGGGCTGTCTGTTCAATAAGGTATTTATAAAAAATTCAATATTATTGGAACCCAATGATGCTACGCCATAATCGGGATCAAGCTCTGGATGATTGGCATGAGCATGGTGCTGCATATGAGTTTCACGCAAAAAATGATAAGGAAGCACAAAGGGAATCACCGAAACATGTCCTATAAGTTCGTTCAACCAATGAAATCGCTGGCCTTTGCGTCCAAAAATACCATGTTGTGCATCGTGGGAGGGTAGATAAGACAGCATTACATTGACGGTAGCAATCGGGGCCGCAAGCCACAACGGCATAATATCCATCAATACAAGTGGCCACAATGACAGCCAAATCAAGCAATTACCCAATCCCCAAACGGCAGTCCCCCATGGTATAACGAGCATATACTTTGCAGCTATTTTTCGTTCCAAAGCGTCCATTTCGCTGACGCTAAGCGCATCCCAATCTTCTTCTGTCATATGACTGGTCAAGTCAGAACTCATCGTCTTACCCATACCCAGCTACCTCGATATTGCGCCATCAAACCCCACAAACCGCCGACAACCAGCCCAAATAACAAGTTGTCCACACCCGCAAAAGACATTCCAAAATACGTCATGGTTTGCGCTATCAGTGGCGCAAAAAAACCAATCCCAAATACAAATGGGGAAAAGAGTATGGCGATTACTTTCATATTATTGTTCCTGAAAGTGAAACTAATTGATTGTTGCAATTCTACTTTTTAGACCTTGGCTGGCGGTCATAGCTATCGAGATCACTTCGGATAAGCTATCTAGCCGCTACGTTACTCCGAATACCGTCTATATTTGACCCCGATGAAAAACAAGGATAACCCAATTTCCAGTTTATAGGTTTTATACATTTGGAACCGGCTAGCCTTGCTTGTTCCAGTAAGGTGCCTTCAACTTGCGTTTGTTAATTTTCCCCATCGTGTTCCTACCAAGATCAGTCACGTATTCTAAAGAACGGGGGCATTTGTAATGTGACAGCCGTTCTCGGCACCAACCAATCATCGCCTTTGTTGTGGGCGCTTCATGTTCATCCTTCAAAATAATTAACGCTCTTAGCTCCTCCCCCATTTCCGCGTGAGGAATAGAAATACAGGCAACATCGAGCACGCTTTCATGATCGATCAACACCTGCTCCGCTTCAGCAGGATAGATATTTACACCACCTGAAACCACCATGTCACTAAATCGATCGGTAATAAACACATAACCTTCTTCATTCATAAGCGCAATTTCACCAAGGGTAAATATACCGGGAGCAATATGCGCCTCTGCCGACTTCTCGGGGTTGTTGTGATAAACAACGCCGCGCCCCGTATCGTCCTTAAAATACAGCCGGCCTTCTGTATTTGGCGCAACTGGATTGTCATCATCATCCAAAATCATCGCCGTAAAGGGTGGCAGGCAACGCCCAACTGAACCTGGATATTTCAACCATTCTTCAGACGTTATCAAACAAGTGGTACCAACTTCACTTGCGCCATAGGCATCATTAAAGACAGGTCCAAACCACTCGATCATCGCCCTTTTGACATCCACCGGACATTTTGACCCAGTGTGATTTACACTAGTGATAGAACTCACATCATATTTTGCGCGCACATCGTCAGGTAATGCTAACAGCCGAACAAAGTGCGTGGGCACCATCAGCATTGACTGGATCTTATATTTTTCAATCGCCGCGAGCGTTTTTTCAGCATCAAAACGCGACAAAATTACAGAGGGTACCCCTGCGATCAACTGTCGCGTCGAACTCAATGGGCCCGTGTGATACATAGGTCCAACCACTAGCTGCGGTCCTATACCGTTGGGCATAAGCAACAGCACACCCTCCCGAAATCGAATCAAGTGTTCCTCAATAGTATCTCCACCGGCAAACATTGAAGGGGGAAGTTCAGTACCTTTCGGCCTACCTGTTGTACCGGATGTATACAGAAGATTAGGCCTCGGCTTAACAGAGTGATCAACCTCTTTGGCATCACTGGCAGCTAGCCATTTCTTCCAGTCAATCACACCCTCGACTCCCGCACAACGCCAACCAACAACCGTATGTACATCTGAAAGACCTGCGGCTTTAAGCCCGCGGTCTGCAGTTTCAGGACTGACAAACAAAACCCTGGCCCCTGAATCTGTCAATATATAAGCTACTTCCTCAGCCGTCAGATGAAAATTGACAGGAACAACAGAGGCTCCGGCCACCAGCCCCCCCAAATTTGCCAGCGCTGTTTCAACAGAGTTCTCGCCGAATACGGCAACGCGTATAGCAGGACCAAGATCAAGTGACTGGAGACCATTAACGCAGCGATTCAAAATATCATTAACTTCAAGCCATTTTAGAGCATATCGATCATCGCGAATCGCAATTTCATCAGGCTGGTTTTCGGCATATGTCTTGGCAAATGTCATGTTTTATCCTTATTATTATCTGAATCCGATGGCCAAATTACATTCAAACCAACGCTCAGTACAAACTTTCGTGAAGGTTACTGCCGCAAAAAATATTCGCCGGAAAATGCCTTCATTTATCTCAATCTACAATAGAATACTGGCTACTGGCAATCGTCAAGTCACCCTACGTCTACGTTCTGGAAAAAATAAACCACTCCACGGTAGATTATCAGACCGCTGATAAAGTGAAGTATCAGAAGTATAACAGCGAGCCCGACCCTGGATTTTCACAAGCCGGTATTATTCTTATGCATGGAAAAGTGGTGACGTGACTTTTTTGGTGGCTGAGTTTAAAGCGATTTTTGACTCTGTTCAAAAAGGGAAGAGGTGTTTATGCCATCGATAGTTGCCGAAACAAGGTATGAACTGGAATGACATTTTAAAACGATTGGCATGATAAAGGCGGAAGACTACTGAAGAAGCAATCGATAAGCCTTACCAGGATGGCGTGAGTGTCTGTATGAAATGTCATATCAAGGCCGCTATGCTATTGGATAGCTGTATGATTTGTTTGAACGGTGGTGATTCGAAGTGTGGTTAGAGCAAGAGCGTTTACCGCTCTTGCTGTTATGATATATATAGGAATAAGTTTCACCGACCAGCTGAACAACGTTCAACGTATTGCTGACGCCCAACAAGAGTTCATTAATGCAAACACCTATACAACTAATGATCTCTATAACTTAAAGGATCTTGCAAAATCAGTGCATTTTCCTGGATTTGCCGATAGCGATTGTACCGCTGCGCCTGCTCATTATATTGCTTTGCGATAAAGTTAAGTTGATCGACGCCGTTGTTGTATAGCTGATTAATTACCTTGGCATTTTCAGGCGTTGCTTTTTTAGCGGCGTTATCGAGACACACTAGAGATGCCTCGACCGCAACAACAAATTCGCGTACTTGTTTACCCATGCGGGACATTGCTTCTTTGCTGGTATTACTACCATCAACAATTGCAGGTAAATTGGGGTAAGCGCAGGCACTCAACTGTTCTGTATCTAAACCGGCATCTTGTGCACTCGCAGGAGAAAGCGCAAAAATACTGGAAAAAATAAGCAGCCACTGCAGGCTGATAGAACGGGCTTTAGTTAGCATTGGAATATGACCTCTATTTTTTATCAATCGTACACATTTTAATCAAGAATGGCGAGTTTAAACAAATTTCACCGCGGATGTCACCAGTTCTAGTCGTTGTCACACCGTCAATTAAATGAAATAAACCCTGCATCAACACCCTTATTCGAAATAACCTGGAAACTTATCCACAATCATTGACTCACTGACCTGCCATAGCTGTTTCGCTGCATCCGCATCGACTGCATATGCAATAACACCCTTAGGAAATTCAGGACGAGAAGCCATTACCTCAGCCACATCGCAGTCTTCAAGATAAACACCACCCTTGCCCGTTAACTGAATAGATGTAGCAGCCCAAGTGGACGTTGAAGCGCCCTGTTCAACCGTCTTAAAACGTTCATTGATGTTGCCTTCCGCATCAACCCAGCCACGAGCTTCTATATCTTTTTTATCCATGTGACGCTGTAAAGACGTCATGATCCCACCGGGGTGAACTGCAAAAGCGTCGATTCCCTTTGATCCGTAGAACTGTTGAAACGCGACTGCCGTTAAGCTGTTTGCCGTTTTTGCCTGACCGTAGCTAGACCAGGCATCATATGTCCGCTGGCCAAAATTGATATCGTCAAAAACTACCGGGCTAATCATATGGCCAGTAGAACTCAGGCAAACCACTCGCGCATATTCTGCATTTAACAGAAGCGGTAACAATAACCGACTTAGCGCATAGTGACCCAAATGATTAGTGCCAAACTGGCGCTCAAAACCATCTATTGTTTTCTCGAATGGACAGGCCATTACGCCGGCGTTATTAATAAGTATCTCAAGAGAAGTATGCTTAGCGCGATAACTCTCAGTGAATTTTTTAACACTTTGCAAAGAACCCAAATCTAGCAACTGTGCATCTACAGTTCCAAGCAAGCCTCTGCTGTTAAGCTCATTGGCGACATCTTCTGCCCGCGATAAGTCGCGACATGCAATCGTGACATTAGCCCCGGCACTTGCCAGCGCGATAACTGTTTCGATACCTATGCCAGAATAGCCACCCGTTACAATGGCATTTTTATCACTGAGATTAATACCACTCACTACTTCAAGCGCTGTAGATCGATAACCGAAATTTGATATTGCCATGATGTGCCCTTTTTGTTTGATTAATTAGCTGTTAAAAATGTAAATGTATCAAGCTCCGCCGGAACATGTCAGCACTTCGCCGGTGATAAAATTGGATTCAGGAATACAGAATAAGTAGATCGCACCAGCACCATCTTCTGGCTGACCAACACGACCCAACGGGGCCATTTGCGTAACAGACTGAACCATAGTTTCGCTCAATCCAACTTTTACATTTTTTCCATCAACATTAATTGATGGCGGTTCTTCGGTATAGAGCTGGGTCAGGCGGGTATCTATATGACCAAAAGCAACGCAGTTAACGGTCACATTATATCGCCCCCACTCTTTTGCCAGCGTTTTGGTTAAACCAATAACAGCAGCCTTACCAGAAGAATATGCCACTTGTGTAGCACTGCCATTAGTACCGCTAACAGATGAGACATTAACGATCTTCCGACAAACTGCTACGCCCTGTTCGGCTATTTCTTTTTTTGCTTGCTGTCGTAACCAGCCTGAAAAAGATTTCAAAATTTTGAATGGCGCAGTGATATGAATATCCAGCATGGCTTGCCATTGCTCGTCAGAATGATTGTGCATTGCGCCATTCCAGATATAGCCGGCATTATTAATCAGAATATCAATTTGTCCATAGGTGTCCAATGCTGTTTGTATTAGACGATCAGGAAATAGCGGATCAGTTACATTACCCGCACATACCGATGCTGAATGACCGGACGCTAGAATTTTATTCATCGTACTATTTGCCTCATCAACATCGAGGTCATTGACAACAACAGCGGCACCTTCTCTGGCTAACAACAGAGCTGTAGCCCTGCCAACACCTCGCCCAGCTCCGGTAACGATTGCCACTTTACCTGCAAGTTTTTTCACTTTTCACTTCCCTTTTTTTTACGGGTTCTATTGGTCAATTTTTACCGCTTCAGTACCTGTAAAAGCCAGCTCATCGGGTTTACAGACGAAACGCACGGGAGGAAAAGAAACAGATTGATTGGCGATACTGGACGATACTACCGTGTAGGGATCAAACAAGGCATTACCCCATGCCTCAGGTACAAAAGTAACAAGACGGCTAGACAGTCGCTCAACTCTTGAACAACTATGCTGCGCCTCCAATTGAACCAGTCTTAAACCGTTAGGTGTATGAGCTAAACTCAAAGTGCCGGTATATTGGACATCATTCAGCCCCATTGGCTCCGGGTTCAACGACGCCACTGATAATATTTTTTCGCCATCCCGAATCACGTGAATATCTGCCCCGTCGTAACTGTGACGAAAACTTAACTCCGCGACACTAGCTGGAAACCCAAAAGTTGTAGCGAGCTTCTCTGCGACACTTTCGCTGGAAACATAAACTCTCGATGTAAAGCCTCGCGCACGCACCCCGCTACGGCACGCAATACGACAGACCGCCATAGTAAACTGGCCCCAAATAGAACTCCCCACTTCCCAGACTTGTAGTGAAAGCGAAGCGGGGATAGTAGGATGTAACGCGGGGGGTAAAACCGCTTCTCTCGCCTGATTTCTCATTTCCATTGTCATTTGAAAACAGACAACATCATTAAACTCTATGGTTTCCTGACTGTATTGATTAATAGTTGCCGCAGATTGGGCTAAGGATGAAATACTGGCGTTACCTCTAAGCATCAGAACGACCCCTTTTTAAACGATGGGATTATTGCAGGCGTGTACACAGGAGCAGACCTTTGCTGCGCGGACTGAAATTGAGGCATCACTTCTTTTGCAAACAAACGCATACTATCCAACACTTGTTGCTGGGGTATCATCTCCATCGCATTCAATAGAAAGTTAATTCCTGTAACACCCACCGACTCCCAACGTTTGATAGTTTCCACCAAATGATCAGGATCACCAACACCCACCCCTTCAGGCAAGCCTTTTGCAACACTGGGGTCATCGGCATCCGTTTTTTTCGGTTTCATCCCTGCACCAGCGTTGCCCAATGTTTGATAGGCGTTACTGGGATAGGCCTCTCTGGTCCAATACAAGTGAGAGTTCGCGATATTGAACGAGTTGACCATAGGCACACCTACATCTCGCGCTTTACGATAGTCTTCGTCACAAAATAGAAAGTTCATCGTATGCACCTGGTCATTAATCAGGCCACCGACAGGATCACAATGTTGTATGCGCCGATGGTATTCTTTTGTTCTTCTCTCCTGCTCCTCGTAACCAGCAGCCGACACCCCCAGGCAGCCCAAACCTCGGTCCGCTGCATCCAGCTCTGTTCCAGGGGATGTAACTGTTACCCACATCGGTGGATGGGGATTCTGATGGGGTTTTGGCAAAACATTCCGCGACGGCATACTAAAAGCCTTGCCCTGCCATTCAAATTCATCCCTGGTCCACATCTGCGGAAGCACCCGCACAAATTCTTCCCAGGTTTTTTTAGTATCATCCGGGTTAACTCCGAAGCCACCGAGCTCTGTCCAGGTAGACGAACGGGCTGTTCCAAGCTCAACTCTCCCGTTAGACAAAATATCCAGCGCCGCTGCGCGTTCGGCAACTCGCACCGGATGATTCATCTCTGGCACGCAGACAACTGCACCATGACCAACTCTGATGCGTTGAGTTTGCGCCGCAACTGCAGAGAGGAAAACCTCGGGCGCTGATGAGTGCGAGTAACCCTCAAGAAAATGATGTTCTACCGCCCACACATGATCAAAACCAAGCTGATCGGCTAAGCGACATTGTTCAAGTGCGTTGTGATAAACATGCCACTCAGCTTCTCTGGTAAAAGGTCGCGGTGTCGATAGCTCAAAGAATATTCCAAACTTCATATGGGTTCCTTCACTATTATTATGTCGAGAGAAAACAAAAAACTATATTTACGCTAGGGCATTGCGCGTAATACCGTGTCGCTCAACTGCCCATACAATGTATATTCAGTATGATAAATATCATCGACCTGCTCATGCGCTTGATTCCACAGGTTGGCATTATCAGGTTGTGCCACAATGGAATGCATCGTCGGCGACAATGCATTCCATTGCTCAGCCGCTAAATGTGCCAGCGTAACAGAGTCTGCACTGACTAAATCCGGGCGCTGCTCCCGTGCCCAAGCCATAAACACCGCGTAATGATTGCGAAAAAAACCTCCGCCGGTACCAAATTTTACGATAGCATTATCAACATATCGAGCGTGAGACGATGCATTTTTTCGCTCTGGCCAAAGTTTCATCTGCTGCTGAAAGGTCTGGAAGCCCTTCAATCCAGCTTCACAAATAGTAGCTTTACCAGACATTTCGGCCATCAAGTCACGCTGGGATTTATCGATCCCCAACATTCGCTCAACCGTCATTTTTAACGCGATACCACAAGCTTCTGGCAAACTGTTAGCCATCTTTCCAGAAGAAAATTTCCCCCAACGATTATAGGTACTGATAGCCTCTGTCGGGTTGCGGCTTTGTCGCAATGCCCCCATGGAACAGGTTTCAGCATGGGTATTAATACGATCGGCAATGTAGACTTCCTGTTTCTCTTCGTCAAAACCCAAAAGTATAAAACGGTGACCGGGAAAATGAACTTTGTACTCACGGTAATCCAGATAGAGAATGTCGCCTGATAACATAGTCGGGCGCCCCTGCAGGATTTCTTGTTTTACTTCTTCCCATGCGATGTTGTTATCAGGCTGGATTTTTTCTTCATAATCCAGCCCCATTGTTATCGCATAATCAGCTTCCATGGAAGAACCGCGACCGAACAACATAAAGGGAGGATCAGCACCTTCATAAGTAAAAAATACGGTATCAAGCCCAGCTCCGAGACCAAACACAACACCCTCTTCTAAATCCAGTCCGCAGTAGTGATAGATAAGATTTCTCATTGAGCCGCTGCCGCAGTGACCAGCGGGAACAATCCGAAAATCTTCGATCATTGCACGCATAATGCATACTCCAATAGTGGTGAGGTGTGACGGTTTGTATATCAAAAATCTAACACTATGATATACACTAACATACATCAATTCTTGTAATACTGATGCATTCTTCAACCTAAAACGCTGGCCTATGCGAACGATTCTGATAGCCACTTGCTTAAAAATCGATTAGGTTGGATATTCAATACCAGTTGATACCCTCTCAACGAAAGGTGCCGTCAGCAATCCCACACAATGGAGATTTACCATGTTCACAATCAACCGCCGACGTTTTCTTCAATTGGGAGCTGCAACCGCTGGAGCCGCATCAGTGGCAGCCTGTTCCAGCGACGGCCCCAAAATCAGCATTGATAGTCAGTTACCGACAGGGCCTTATGATGCAGACGCCACCGCAGAAAGTGTAACTAAGGGCATGGACCTAAGCGGAAAGACCATCGTTATCACTGGCTGTAATTCAGGTATCGGCTACGAAACAATGCGTGTGTTAGCTATGCGTGGCGCCCATGTTATTGGGACTGGCCGCACATTAGAAAAAGCCCGAGCAGCCTGTGTCAGCGTCGAAGGATTGACGACACCGGTAATGCTAGAACTATCAGATTTCCAGTCCGTAGTTGATTGTGCAAACAGCATTAAGGCAATGAATACGCCGATCGATGTTGTCATATGCAACGCGGGTATTAATACTTTTGGTGACCTGGAACTGATAGGTGGTATCGAAAGAATATTCAGGGTCAATCATTTAGGACACTTTGTTCTGGTTAATCGTTTATTGCCCTCTTTGGCCAGTGCAAATGCGGGACGAATTGTGCATGTAGGCAGCGCTTCTGGTTACATGCAGGCACCCGCGGTGGGCATTGACTTTGACAACCTGCGCGGAGAAAAAACATTTGATGCCGGTGAAGCTTATGGCCGCTCCAAGTTAGCCAATGCATTGTTTTCCTTGCAGCTATCTAAAAACTTAGAGGGCTCTTCCACAACGTCTAATGTCATTCACCCCGGTCTGGTACTCACCAATATAGCTCGCACCGCACCCGCGTTTCTGCGCAAAGGCTTTGAATGGGTAGGACCATTATTCGCAAAAACGCCAGCACAGGGAGCCGCGACCCAAGTGTACGTAGCAACCTCTCCGGGACTGGACGGCATCAGTGGAGCATATTTCGAAGATTGTAATCCGGTAACTATTTCCGGCGACAATCACATGTTCGACGAAGCTATGGCAGCCAAACTCTGGGATGTCTCTATGGAGATGACCCGAGAGTTCCTTTAACCGCACAACATAAGTTTAACCGGGCTTAGGTCTTCTTTTGTTAGTCGACCTTGGACAGCCCGGGTTTATTCAACGTTACTCGATACTGGCTGGCTAAATGTTCACGGCCAGGACGACTGAGAACCGTATCAAGGTGATACCAACTATTAGTCACGCTACTGCGATTGATATCCAGTACCATATAGCCCCGCCAAAAAAGATCGACATATTTAATATGCGGATGGCTGGCAACCAAATCTCGAGCAGACTGCTCTGCTTTTTCCTGCGGAGAGATGGGAGATGGCGAACTGACCGCCGGAGTAACAAACTCTACCGCCAAAGCTCCCTCTCCCGTCTCCGGGTTATAGCTATTCGGGTCAAAGGGGTTTTCAGCTACGTCGTTGGCCCAAGATGAATGCACATCACCTGTTAACACAACATTGTTGGTAGTGCCCTGATCTTTCAATTGACTCAGAAATCGCTGGCGGGCTGCAGGGTAACCGTCCCAAGCATCGGTGTTAAGCGCCTTCCCGTCAGCACCAATAACCGGCGCCACTACCACCTGCTGCCCGAACACTCTCCACAGGGTTTGATATTGCTTTGACGCAGACAATTCACCAGTCAGCCAATGTTCTTGTTGCGTCCCCAATAAACTGCGCTCGGCGTTGCCCAGCTCTTCCTGGTGTTCTTTATCAATTTGTTCATCTCTACCAATAACCCGGGTATCCAGCATAATTAAATCGAATAAATCGCCGG
Source organism: Oceanicoccus sp. (assembly GCA_036963965.1). Classification (GTDB taxonomy): domain Bacteria; phylum Pseudomonadota; class Gammaproteobacteria; order Pseudomonadales; family Dasaniaceae; genus Oceanicoccus. The sequence continues at coordinate 306,106 of JBALTE010000001.1, forward strand.
CGTGAAAACTTCTATAAATTCGTTGTTGTCTGTCGCTGACACTATCTCTAACTGGCATCCATTCAAAATATGCTTTAGTCGCATCCGCTCGCCGGTCGGCCCAGGCTCCCTCCGACTCGCTATGATTTTCCGCCCCTTTGATCCAGGTATTATTGGCAAACTCATGATCATCCCACACTAAAATAAATGGGTGACGCGCATGCACGGCCTGCAAGTCCTGATCCTCCCGATAACAGGCATAACGCTGGCGATAATCGTCGATAACGGTGCACTCTTTATTAGGCTGCGGCACCCGCCCCAAGGCAGCTCCATCGCCATATTCAGCGTTTGCATACTCATAAATGTAGTCGCCTAAATGCAGCACTACATCCACATCATCCCTATTGGCAAGATGATGATAGGCATTAAAATATCCGGCTGGGAAATTGGAACATGAAACCGTCGCCAGACTAAATTTTTCTGGCTTACCATCAGGCAGGGTCAAGGTACGACCCACCGTAGATATGTGGTTATCGCAAAGAAATCGATAATAATAATTGCTGCCACTTTGCAAACCAGTGACATCTACTTTCACCGTATAATCGCGCCCGGTATCGGTCAGCACTGTTCCGGATGCTATTAATTGATCAAAACGCTCATCCGTTGATACCTGCCAACTAACTTCGGCTACAGGAGCATCAGTTGTCACTCGCGTCCAAATAATCACTCTATCCTGTAAAGGGTCTCCACTGGCAACGCCGTGGGGGAAATCACTAATTGAGGCACTTTTGATCGACCCGGTGCTGCAACCGCCCAGAACAGGAGCGACCACACTGACACCTAAAGCACCACTAACAAATTTCCGACGAGATACACCCATAACATCACCTATTCAATGTAAACACAGATAAAAGATACCATCTTTGCACTATAACACTGTAAAAAAACACGGCGTACATTAACCTTGCAACAATGTCTCTTTCAACCATTGCCACACATTCGTTTGTCCACTATCAATGCCCATATTATTGCTAGAAACACTATTTGCACAAAAGCATACAGCCATAGAATCCCTGAATATGGAAGTCTGCCTATTTCCTAAAGCATCAATGTGAATATTCTGTTATGATGGGGGTTCGCTGAGAATTTTTCGAGTGCCGGTCTTTCCACTCCGTTATCAGCCCATACTTATAATCAGATGATTGACACTTTAGAGGCTACTTTCAGTGGCAGACGGTAAATTTTCCATGTTTAGTGATCGTCGTGACGACCGTCGCGATCGTCGCAAAAACGATCTGCCCATCCCGGCCGGACTTGACCGCAGGATGAACAGTCGTAGAAATGGACAATTCCACTCTCGAGAGTGGTGGTTGCGCGTTGACTATGCTGATGAATTTGTTAGTGAAAAGGCTTTTGCGGAAGAACTAAAACAGCTAAAAGCAGGAAAGAAGCCCGAATCGCTACGACGAAAATCACCCCGGTCCGAAAATTAGACCACAAAGCCTTCTAACGACACCCGCCAGAACCCCGCTACCGGTTCAACTCCCGAAAGAACATGGTGCGACTGTGGATCATTTCCCGGTAGGTTTGGATCATTGAATAATCTTCCGGCAACATACCAGATTGCAGCGATTTCAACCGCTTTTCCAGCTCGACCAATTCCTGCAGCAGCTTTTCTTTCACCTGGTAAGTATTCTGAAGAGGGACACCATTTGCCGTTTCAGGCACAGAGCCCGGACGATGAAGATCCAGCGATTCTATTCCCCTGCTCATACCCACGCCCTCTGTGTACTAATAAATTGATTAATACTCTTTTTACGCCGTACCAATTAACTCAATATTTCTTTCCAGTTTGTTCCTGTTCGTCCCAGCCCATAAAAATTGGGGCTCATAACCGATTGCTGCTGATTGTATCGCAGCGGGTTAAAGTCCAGATCAACCAATGAACCTCCCGCGCCCTCCAAAACCGCTTGTCCCGCCGCCGTATCCCATTCGCAACAGGGAGAAAATCGGGGGTAAATATCACCTCTCCCCTCCGCCAAGTAGCAAAACTTTAACGCGCTTCCCGCTTGCAACCGTTCAATATCACCAAAATGCGTCGTTAACCGGAGCATACAACACTCCAGATTTCCACCCTGATAGCGGCTGCTACTAAGGACTGTAACCGGCACAGATCGCTGTACAGTACTCACCCGTAAAGGAGTTGTTTTACCATTATCAACCTTAACTGCAAATGCCTGTTCCGGAATACCAATATAGGCGGTTTTTTCAACCGGTAAATACACTACACCCAGCGTCGCAACTCCCTGTTCGATCAAAGCCACATTAACAGTAAACTGACCGGTACGCTCAACAAACTCTCGAGTACCATCCATGGGGTCTACCAGCCAATATGTGCCCCAGTTGTTACGCCGTTCAAAATCGGGCAAGTCCTGCTCTTCCGACAGTATCGGCCAAGCAGGTGTCATCGCATGCAATCCCGACACAATAATATCGTGCGCTCGTTTATCTGCCTCCGTCAACGGAGAGGCATCACTTTTGTACTCAACGTCAACGGGCTGCGTCGAATTGTATATCTCTACTATGGCTACACCCGCTTCCGCACACAATGCCGCCAGCTTTTCTGCCAGTCCTCGTTTATCCATCGAATACTCACTACCAGACCAATTATCCATACCTTCCGCCCACTATACGCCAATAAATAGAGAAGCCACCAACAACAAGACACTTAACAAGCGCCTGTTCGCCCGTCATAATCAACAATCAATTCATTAGTGACAAACATTCATGGTTAACTGGGAAGAAATAGACACTGTATTGCTGGATATGGACGGCACCTTGCTGGACCTTAACTTTGACAACCATTTCTGGCAGCACCACTTGCCCAAACGCTATGCCCACATCCACCAAAAAGACGAACAATTCAGCCGCGAACATATCCAGAAACTAACACAGCGAATTCATGGAACTCTGGACTGGTATTGCCTGGACTACTGGACAGAAAAACTGGACCTGGATATTCCTGCATTAAAACGGGAAATCCAGCATATGATTTCAATCAGACCCTATGTTGTCGAATTTCTAAAACAGCTAAAAGATAGTGGCAAACACATCATTCTAGTGACAAACGCACACCGTCAAAGCCTCGACATCAAAATGGCTACTACAGGGCTCGCATTGTTATTTGATGAAATTGTCGTTTCTCATGATTTTCGGGCGGCCAAAGAACAACCCGAATTCTGGAAACAGATGCGAATATCCCACCCCTTTAATCCGGACAAAACTTTACTGATAGACGATACCGCCAGCGTCCTGCAGTCGGCCCAAAAATTCGGAATTCGCTACTTGTTAACGCTGCTGCAACCGGACAGCCAAAAACCGGCACGGGAATTGACCGAATTTCCTGGAATCCTGCATTTTGATGAAATTATGCCCACTGGACAAAGACCAAGCCACCCCTCCGGAAAAGCCCTCTAATATGACTGATGGACATAAGATAAACGGCCCAAACCATCCTATTCTCGCGACGAAAGTCCGACTGGATAAATGGTTATGGGCCGCTCGATTTTTCAAAACCCGCAGTCTGGCAAAGCACGCCATAGAAGGCGGAAAAGTTCATTACAATGGCGCCCGCAGCAAAGTCAGTAAAGAAACCGAAGTTGGGGCAAAACTGACAATTCGCATTGGCCTTGATGAGGTCGAAATCGTCATTGTTGCGCTATCCGATCAACGACGCGGCGCACCTGTCGCCCAATTACTCTATGCCGAGACAGAAGACAGTATACGAAAACGTGAGATTGAGGCTAAACAACGTAAAGTCATGAGAGGACTTGATCTTGGCAGCCACGACAAACCCAATAAAAAACAACGCCGACAAATTCACCGGTTCAAGCAAAATAGCGACGAAAACTAACAATCGGTCATTTTTACATCCGTAAATACCGCCAGCAACTGCAGGATGTTCATTATTCATTGCCGCACAATAGTGTCAGCGAATTTTACACTCTTTCCGTACCCATTCTTGAAGATAAATCGTATATCATTGTTTTTGCAGCCTTTTTATAATTGGGTGTGATTATTGCAGGTAGATTTATGTTGCCGAATTTTAGTTGCTACCTATAGTTATCAATACAGATTGAATGCACGTCGGTTACATGAGACCAATCTGGAATTATGCGAAAGACCAACCCACGTAAGAGGAGTAGTCATGGAATACAGCGATAGTGATATACCGATACTGTACGATATCTGTGACGACGACCTGTGTTCTCCTCTCAGCCTTGCTGAGCTGGATAAAGTCCAGATACCGATAAACGATGCCCTACTTCACTCATGCAGCCGGAAAAAGACCGAACGCAGACAGCAAGATGAGGCTATGCGGCCTGAAGAACTGGAGCGGCGCAACGGTCGTGATCGACGGTTATTCTCTTATTATTAGTCTAGAACTCACATGGAAAGAACTAACGCTAAAAATTCTAGCGATGAGGCTCGCTACCGGTGCGTCACCTCTCTATAATCCCCGTCATGAATGACCTATTACAACGCTTTATTTTTGATGAAACTGATATTCGAGGTGAACTGGTTCGTCTCGACCAGAGCTATCAGGATACTTTAGCCGCTCATCAGTACCCTGAAGTGGTTGCTCACTTACTTGGAGAGTTTCTGTCTGCAGCCGTGTTATTGAGCGCAACTCTCAAGTTTGAAGGCACTCTTATTCTTCAAGCTCGAAGCCAGGGCCAAATACCAACTATTATGGCCGAAGCAACATCAGACCACAAAATCCGTGCAATCGCCCGGGAAGCAGATAGCGCTAACAGCAGCGATTTTCAAACCCTGTTAGCTAACGGCCAACTCAGTATCACCATTGACCCGCGTCAAGGGAAACGGTACCAAGGCATTGTGTCACTGGACGGAAATAATTTGTCCCAGTGTATTGAAAACTATTTCAAGCAGAGCGAGCAGCTGTCTACCAGAATATGGCTGGCAAGCGATGGTAAAACAGCCTCTGGCATGCTTTTGCAAGAACTACCCGCAAGCGACAAAATCGATGCCGAGCAACGGGCAACAAGCTGGGAGCACGCTACCAAGCTTGCAGAAACACTAACTGCCAAAGAGATACAATCGCTGCCATTTGAGCAAATACTATTTCGACTTTTTCATCAAGAACAAGTCCGGCTTTTCGAACCTGACACCCTTTCCTTTGAATGCAGCTGTTCAGAAACAAGGACACTGGACGCATTGCGCACATTGGGCCAACAGGAATTGGAAACCATTATCGAAGAACTTGGCTCAATTGATATTAATTGCGAATTTTGTCATCAACATTACCAATTCGACGGCAATGATGTTGGTAGCTTGTTTGAGCACAACTTGCACTAAGTGGAACGCTCAATTTAACCCTTGTTTGATTTGTAGTATTACTACTTTTACTTTGATCTCACAATCAGAGGGTAATTTTCTAATTCCTTGCCAAACCTGCCAGTGTAAAAGGCCTCAAGCCAGTAAAACCAGCTGCCAAGCCCCTCCTTTTCTGTAGTTTTATTACGTAAAAAGTCGGATAAAAAGCCGTTGATAACGTTAGCTTAAGACCTTTTTTTTTGCCATAATAGCGCCCCCTGAAAAAACAGGCTGCGACACCATGTTGATGCGTCCATATCGATGCGTCTATATTCGATAAAGCCACTTGCACAACATCGTCACCAGACAGGACAAAGAGAACCCGTATGACCACTTATAGTAATTTATCCGCGGCAGCACTAATCGAACAGGCACTGACCCGTAACGAAGGACAGCTGACCGATACCGGCGCCCTTTACGTTACCACCGGCAAGCGTACAGGCCGATCACCAGCAGACCGATTTGTTGTCAAAGAGCCGTCTACTGCAGACAACATCGAGTGGGGTTCAGTAAACCGTCCTTTCGAAGCGGCAAAATTTGATGCCTTATGGAATCGTGTTGAGGATTACCTATCTCAAAAAGACCGATTCGTTTCAACGTTACATGTAGGTGCTCATGAAGAGCATTATATCCCGGTGACCGTAAATACTGAGACCGCATGGCAAGGGCTATTTGGTCACAATATGTTTGTACGCCCTGAGAAATACAATCCGAAGTCAAAAGAAGAGTGGACGATCCTCAATGTTGCCAGCTTCGAATGTGACCCGGAGCGCGACGGCACTAATTCTGAAGGCGTGGTTATTCTCAATTTTGCCCAACGCAAAGTATTACTTGCTGGCATGCGCTACGCCGGTGAGATGAAAAAAGCGATGTTTTCAGTGCAGAATTTTCTGCTACCTGAAAAAGACGTTATGCCGATGCACTGTTCATCCAATGTCGACGAAAACGGTAACACCACCCTGTTTTTCGGATTGTCCGGTACCGGTAAGACCACCTTGTCGGCAGACCCAGCTTGCTATCTAATCGGTGATGATGAGCACGGCTGGTCAAAAGGTGCCGTTTTCAATATCGAAGGTGGCTGTTATGCCAAGACCATCAACCTTAGTCAAAAAAATGAACCCATCATCTGGGACGCTATTCGATTCGGCGCAATTGTTGAAAACGTTGTATTGGATGAAAATCGTACACCCGATTACGATAACCTCTCCCTCAGTGAGAATGGACGCTGCTCTTACCCTCTGGAACATGTTGACAAACGTATCCTTGAAAATGCTGCTGGCGAACCAAAAACTGTCATATTCCTGACCTGCGATGTATCCGGTGTTATCCCACCAATATCAATCTTGTCTAAAGAAGCGGCTGCTTTTCACTTTTTATCAGGTTATACCGCTCGCGTCGGATCCACCGAAATGGGTGCAGAAGCGGGTATTCATCCAACATTTTCTACCTGCTTTGGCGCTCCGTTTATGCCTCGTCCCGCAGGCGAATACGCCGAGCTATTAATGAAGCGTATTGAAGACTTTGATTCTCAGGTCTATCTTGTCAATACTGGCTGGACGGGTGGTTCAGGTGGCGAAGGTGGTAAAGGCTCTCGCTTTCCTATTCCCGTCACGCGGGCAGTCATTTCGGCCGCCCAGAATGGCGTACTGCTAAAGACTGAAACTGAACACCTGGATGCTCTGAATCTTGATATTCCTGTGTCCATACCTGGTGTTGATGACAAGTACATCAACCCTCGTAAAGCCTGGGGCGATGACGCAGGTTACGATGAGCAAGCATCCAAACTGGCGAATATGTTCGTAGAAAACATCAAAAACTTTGATGTATCTGAAGCAATTGTAAAGGCAGGCCCAAAAGCCTCATAAAATTGTCCTAAACTATTTTTCAGACAATAAAAAAGGGAGTCTTTCACGAGACTCCCTTTTTTTGTCTATACTAAGTCAGACTTTCAACAACCCTGAACCATAAAGAGCAGTGACTTGGCCAGTAACATTCACACACTTCGTATAAATTGTGATCAGCTTACAATAGGCATGAGAGTCATAGAGCTCGATCGCCCTTGGGTAGAATCCCCGTTTACCGTTCACGGGTTTCTCATCACTCGCAAAGAAGAGATAGAGAAGCTTCAACGTAGCTGTGCCTATGTTTATGTTGCCGCCAGCAAGAAACAAGTCATTGATCCAACCGGCAGCAACCTGAAACGACAAGTTTACACCGACACGCAATCATTCCAACAGGCCATACCCCAAGCTAAAAGCGCTCACAGACAGGCTAAAAGCGTGGTGAAAGGTTTTTTGAAAAACATTAGACTTGGCCAGAGCTTTGAAACCTCGGTGGCAAAAAAAGCCGTCAAACAATGCGTAAATTGTGTTATTGCCAATCAGGACGCCATGTTGTGGTTAGGCTTACTGAAAGACGTGGATGAATATACTGCCCGTCACAGTTTAAACGTTGGACTACTTTCGATCATTCTTGGTCGCGCCGAAGGTTTAGCACCGGCTGATCTGGAAATTGTAGGCCTATGTGGCATGCTGCACGACATGGGGAAATCCAAAATACCTTTGGACATCCTCAACAAGGAAGGCGCTTTCAGCGATACAGAATTCGAAGTAATGAAAACTCACACTACTCTGGGTTTCAATATTCTCAGCGAAAAATCTGATCTTATTGAAGAAATAGCCAATGTAGCCCACAGTCATCATGAACGATTGAATGGGAAGGGCTATCCAAGAGCCTTGCCAGCCACCGGCATTTCCTACTTCAGTCGTATTGTCGCCATAGCTGATGCTTACGATGCCATTACCAGTAAACGGGTATATAGCCCGTCAAAAACCTCATTGGAAGGACTCAGAATTTTGATAGGAGCCAAAGGCAGTCATTTCGACCCTGACCTGGTCGACAGATTTGTCCAATGTATCGGCATCTATCCCGCTGGGAGTGTTGCCGAACTAAGCAGCGGTGAAATAGCAATTGTATTGCCATCCCCTCTAGAAAGAAGGGACTCACCCAATGTTTTGATAATAAAAGACCGCAGTAAAAAATCCTGTCCCCCTAGAACTGTAGACCTCAGCAGTGAGAATCCTGAAGACTCTCCCAGTCGATTAAAAATCAGACATCTGCTTTCTGATGATGCTTTTGGGATTGATGTAGCCAAGTATCACGAAATGGGAACCGCAGCCGCTAACTAGCGTATATACCTCTCTCACCTAGCAAAAAAATACTTGCATCACAAGCTAACAAGTTTCATCGGCTTTTTGCATAATAGCGCTGCTAAAAATTATTTCAATTCCCCCCAAAATCTAAGACATCTATTTATGAGCAACACAATCCAGCAAATTGCCAGCGCTATCTCTAAAGAGTTACAGGTCGATCAGAAACAAGTAGACGCTGCAATCAAATTATTGGACGAAGGCGCTACCGTGCCATTTATCTCCCGCTATAGAAAAGAAATGACTGGCGGTCTGGATGACTCACAAATGAGAACGCTGGAAGACCGACTTCGCTACTTGAGAGAGCTTGAAGACCGCAGGGAGAGCATTCTAAAAAGTATTGCCGATCAGGAAAAACTAACACCTGAACTGGAATCAGAAATTCGCTCCGCCGAAACAAAAAACAGACTGGAAGATTTATATCTGCCCTATAAACAAAAGCGACGCACAAAGGGCCAAATAGCCAGAGAAGCTGGGTTGCAAACGCTGGCTGATACTTTGTTTGATGACCCGTCACAGAATCCGGAGCAACTTGCAGAGAAGTTCATTGACATTGAAAAGGGTATAAACGATGTTAAAGCTGCACTGGATGGTGCCAAATATATTCTGATGGAACACTTCAGTGAAGATGCAGACCTGCTGGCAAAGCTGCGAGACTTTTTGTGGCAGGAAGGAAAACTGTCGTCCCGGGTCAATGCCGACAAAGCGCAACAGGGCGAAAAATTCAGCGACTATTTTGAGCACGACGAACCGATTAACCAGACTCCATCCCATCGCGCTCTGGCAATGTTTCGAGGCCGCAACGAAGGCATTCTTGGCGTATCCATCATTGTTGGTGACCCAGAGGACAAACTGACAACCCATCCCTGCGAAATAATGGCTGCTGATCACTGGCATATACGTGATGAGGGCCGCCCTGCAGATCGATGGTTAAAAGAAGTGATACGCTGGACTTGGCGAATTAAGCTCTACACCCATTTGGAAACAGATCTGATGGCGCAACTGCGAGAACAGGCTGAAGAGGAAGCGATTAAAGTTTTTGCCAGCAATCTCAAAGACTTACTGCTCGCGGCACCAGCTGGACCAAAGGCCACCATTGGCCTCGATCCAGGCCTGCGAACTGGGGTAAAAGTTGCGGTAGTCGATGGCAATGGTAAAGTTCTGGATCATGGCGCTATCTATCCAACGCCTCCACAGAACAAAATTGCAGAAGCTTCAGCTACCATCGTCGCAATGGCAAAACAGCATCAGATAGAACTCATTGCAATTGGTAACGGCACCGCCAGCCGCGAAACAGACAGATTTGTTGGCGACATCATCACTGCGCACCCGGACCTGAAACTGAAAAAAGTCATGGTCAACGAGTCGGGCGCATCAATTTACTCGGCATCTGAATTTGCAGCAAAAGAATACCCGGACCTCGACGTCACCATTCGCGGCGCAATTTCCATCGCTCACCGATTACAAGACCCGCTGGCGGAGCTGGTAAAAATCGACCCAAAATCAATTGGCGTCGGTCAATACCAACACGACGTCTCACAAACCCAAATGGCCAGGTCTTTGGACGCTGTCGTTGAAGATTGTGTAAACAGCGTTGGCGTTGATGTTAATACAGCTTCCAGTGCACTACTTAGCCGAGTGTCTGGGCTCAATCAGACCATTGCAAATAACATTGTCGAACTTCGTGATCAGCAAGGTTCGTTTACAAGTCGTGAGAGCCTGAAGAAAGTCAAACGGTTCGGAGAAAAAACCTTCGAGCAAGCAGCGGGGTTTTTACGTATTATGGGGGGGAACAACCCTCTGGACAGCTCAGCTGTTCATCCAGAGAGTTATTCTATAGTAGAAAAAATTGCCAACGCCAGTGAACGAGAAGTCGGCAGCATTCTTGGTGATAGCATTTTCTTAAAATCTCTCGAAGCCAAAAAATTTGTTGATGAGAAATTCGGACTGCCAACCATCACCGATATTATCAGTGAGCTGGACAAACCCGGGCGCGATCCAAGGCCAGAATTCAAGACTGCCGAATTTAAAGACGGCGTTGAAAAAGTATCTGACTTGGTAGAGGAAATGATATTGGAGGGGACTGTCACTAATGTCACTAACTTCGGAGCTTTCGTTGACATTGGCGTCCACCAGGATGGATTGGTTCACATTTCAGCTCTATCTAATACATTTGTTAAAGATCCTCGCACTGTCGTAAAAGCAGGGGACATCGTCAAAGTAAAAGTGATGGAAGTAGACAGCCAGCGAAAACGTATTGCGCTATCGATGCGACTGGATGATAAACCGGACCAACAAAGGGCAGAAAAGAATAGAGACTCGGGCCGCACTTCCAATGCCAAGAAAACAAATAGGCCACATACGGATCGGCAGCCCAGTAACAAGCCGTCACCGCAGGGAACCTTTGCTCAACTATTCGCAGACGCGGGAAAAATCAAAAACAAATAATAAGGCGGCCTACTGGCAATACAAACGCGCCGGTAAGCTCTTTATAAATTTAACGACCAACATTAATAGAAAATAGATGCTATGAATATACTTGTCATTAACTGCGGCTCATCAACCGTTAAATATCAATTGCTGGACGTCGATACTGAAACAGTTTTGTCGAAAGGCCTAATAGAGACAGGGACTGACGGCATAACCCATAGCGAGGCCGTTCAGTCTATACTGGAAGAAAATTCGAACTTCCAAATTGATGCGGTCGGTCATCGAGTTGTTCACGGCGGCGACTCATTTCATGATGCTATTGAGATTGATGACAGCGTTATTGCCAAGATTGAAGATTGGATTCCGATGGCCCCCCTTCACAATCCGGCCAATCTTGCGGGTATTTCGTCAGCTAGAGAATATTTGCCGTCAGTACCTCATATTGCAGTATTCGACACGGCGTTCCACGCCAGCCTGCCGCGAAGAGCATACACGTATGCTATCGACCCAGAAATCGCGAGCAAGCATCATATTCGCCGCTATGGATTCCACGGCACGTCTCATCAATATGTAGCACAACAAGCCGCTGCCTTCCTTGGGCAGCCGTTAAATGAGTTAAAGATTATCACTTTGCATCTGGGTAATGGTGCCAGCGCTTGCGCTATCGAGTTTGGTCACTCCACTGAGACGAGCATGGGAATGACGCCACTCGAGGGTTTAGTTATGGGTTCCAGAGCTGGCGATATTGATGCGGGAATTGCCATCGAACTATTGCGCAACGAAGTTGAGAGTGTTGATGCGCTCGATGACTTGCTCAATCGGCAAAGCGGCTTAAAAGGCCTGTCTGGTATCAGCAACGATTTAAGGGAAATAGAAACACAAGCAGCCGCAGGCGACGACAGGGCACGATTAGCGATTGCCGTTTTTTCTCACCGGGTAAAAAAATATATTGGCGCCTATGCTGCCACCCTGGGCGGGGTCGACGCAATAGTTATTACCGGGGGGATTGGCGAGAACAGCAACACCATGCGACAGCGAATTTTGCAACGTCTCGATTTTTTGGGACTGCAACTTGATGAAGATCGCAATCAAGATTCTGACGTATCAAAAGGCCCTAAAGTTGCGCGTATTAGCACCAATATGTCGCGAGTACATGCACTAGTCATCAAGACAAATGAAGAGCTAATGATCGCACAACAAACGGCTTTCTTAGTAAATCAAAATTCGGCTGCACAATCACCGGCAGCCTCATTAAATAATATTCCCATAGCTATCAGCGCCCGACACCTTCATCTCGACAAGGAGACATTCTCAGCATTGTTTGGGCCAAATGTCGAACCCACACATTATGCTGACCTTTCTCAACCGGGACAATTTGCATGCGAGCAAAAAGTTAATCTTATTGGACCACGCAATCGTATCGATGGAGTTCGACTGCTGGGCCCACTGCGCTCTAAAAATCAGGTTGAGGTTTCTCGAACAGATGAGTTTCTACTCGGAGTCGACGCACCGGTGCGCGACTCCGGCCGAGTAAAAGGGTCAGCGCCTATCACTATCGAAGGGCCATACGGCACAGTGCACTTAGAAGAAGGACTGATCTGCGCAAGAAGGCATATTCATATGCACCCGGATGACGCCGAGCGATTTGGCGTAAAAAACAAGGACGAAGTTGAAGTTGCCATTAGCGGAGGGCCCAGAGATCTGGTTTTTTGTGATGTACTTGTTCGAGTCAGCCATGGATACAAACTGGAGATGCATATCGATACTGATGAGGCAAATGCCGCAGAACTTAGCAAGGCAGGTACCGGAGGGCTGGTTTACACGAGTATCATCGATGCAGAAGCGACGGTAAGAACTAAGCGTACTCGTTAAAGTCTAGGGCGAGTTTGTACTGTCAACCTCGACAGAGTGCAGTTATCTTTTTTCCATGATAACGACATCAGCCCCGAAAAAATCGAGACTGGCATGCAGCTCGCCAGCCAACCATTCGAAACTGTGCCGCGAGAAAAAACACACATGTGTTGGATCATTCTTATAGTGCCACTGCTGAAACGATTTTTTGTTGATGACCAGTTTAGTCATTATCCCCAACTGTCCGCCAGTAGCGAGAATATCCCACAAACCTCGAATGACTTCTCCCGGCTGAAAGAGGTGCTCTACAACTTCCGTGGCGGTAATAAAATTATAATTTGATTGCAATACAGACTTGTTATCATGATAAAAAACATCGTAGAGCTCCATCGGAAACCCTGCCTCGTCAAACATAGCAGCTAGTGCGGGCCCAGGACCACAACCAAAGTCCAAACCTTTAGCTCCCATCATCAACCTGTCGCTCATTGGCAAAAGTAGTCGAGACAAAAACTTTCGATAACCGGAGTCTCCCACACAGTTTCTGTGCAAGTCATATATAGATTTCTCCTCTGCCATTGAAAGATATTTTGCCGGGTCTGAAAAAACCAATTGACACTGAGCACACTGAAAATAGCAACGTGTATTGTCTTCACAATACTCAAAAGCTCTCTTATGACCACACAACGGACAAGGAAAATTCATTACTAACTCTCAAAATGATGGAACTTTATATAAACAGTCACCGAATACCCATTCCCTGCCTGGGGAATAACCATATTTTGTTGGTATGCTTCAAACACTGTTGCTGTGTCTTTGATTTTGATTCTGTTACTATCGATAATCTTCAAGACATTTATTGATTACGTAGATTATCGCAAATAGGGAGAACAAAATGACAGTTAAAGTAGGTGACAAATTACCAGCGGGTAGTTTAAAAGTTATGGGGGCTGATGGCCCTCAAGAATTCACCATTAGTGACTTGTTTGATGGCAAAAAAGTCGTCATGTTAGCCGTGCCGGGCGCGTTCACACCAGGCTGCTCAATGACTCATTTGCCAGGTTTTGTCGTTAACGCCGACAAAATTAAAGCTAATGGCGTTGATAGTATTATCTGTCTATCGGTCAATGATGCATTTGTTATGGGTGCCTGGGGCAAAGCCCAGAACGCCGATGAAATTATCATGGCAGCCGATGGCAGCGCTGACTATACTAAATCTCTGGGACTTGAGATGGATGCGTCCGGTTTCGGCATGGGATTGCGCAGCAAACGCTACGCAATGGTCGTTGATAACGGCGTCATTAGTTATCTGGGCGTCGATACTAAAGCTATTGAAGCCAGTGCCGCAGAAGCCGTTTTAGAACAGCTGTAATCGCGGTTCATTTAGTAAGGTAAGCGGCACGTCGATAGTTGTTTGCGCGCCGCGCGCCTTGTTATATACCACCATGATTAGTCTTCACAACTATTCTCATAAACGTCCGCGTTAAAACAGCAAGGCATCTGCTCACCCGACATAGCAGTGCACATGTTAGTGACAGCTAAATCCATCATCGCCAGTCGAGTTTCCGGCGTGGCACTGCCTATATGTGGAGTGGCCACAAAATGGGGCGCGTCAAACAGCGGATTGTCCGGCGCAACCGGCTCCAGCTGGAACACATCAAAACCCGCTGCGGCTAGCCGGCCTTCTTTTAGCGCTTCAGCTAAAGCACCCTCGTCAACAATACCTCCGCGCGCCGTGTTTACCAGAATCGCACCGGACTTCATTTTGGATAATGCCTCCGCGTCAATTAGACCTTTTGTCTCTTCGGTCAGTGCAACATTAATACTGACAAAATCGGATTGACGAAGTACCTGCTCAAACGACAGATTCCGCACCCCTGCCATCTCTCGACCCGAACGACTCCAGGCAACAACCGGCATATCAAAACCAACGGCCCTTCGCGCCACAGCCTGGCCAATATCACCGAGACCGATTATTCCAAGAGTTTTCCCTGCAACACTGCTACCCAAAAAAGCCTTAGGCGACCAGCTAGCTCCCTGCCATCCGCCACTGCGTGCGTAACTGTCTCCTTGTGGAATGCGACGTGCTGCGGCCAGTAACAAGCCAAACGCCAAATCAGCTGTCGCATCAACCAGGACTCCAGGAGTATGACCCAAGGGAATTCCGCGCGCGCTCAACACATCGACATCAACGTGATCTACGCCCACAGAAACACAGGAAACTGCTTTTAGGTTCTTGGCCCATCCAATCAACTCTGCATCTATCCGCTCGGTTAGCAAACAGATAATCCCATCGACATCAGCCACCCGAGTCATCAGTTCATTTCGGGGGATTGAGCCTTTTCCCTGCCATATATCTACGTCACAGTATTCAGACAATCTATTCAGTTGTTCAGCTGGCATTTTGTAGCTGACAAATACTTTATTCACATTATGACTCCGAGATAAACTGTTTCTACTAAAATACTAGCCCACAATATCGACACCGAAGGACATGTGATACTAGTGTAATACACTTCCGGCTAGAGCTGATATAATCTACCGCTTACTAGCACATGTTTGATCTCACTTCGCAGTGTGGAGGCATTCTGATTGGCGGTAAAAGAACCAGCGCTGAATATCTCTGCTGACGTTTTCGAGGTAAATAGTATGACGATTACAACACAACTCCTTTCTGGCTCACTGGGCGCTGAGATCAATGGCATCGACCTAACGCAGCCCTTGAATGATAATATCTATGCAGAAATTCGCCGGCTGCTGGTCGCGCACGAAGTGATTTTTTTTCGAGAGCAGGATATTAGTCCATCACAACACAAAGCCCTGGCTGAATCTTTCGGACCACTACAAACTCATCCTGCCTACGGCACAATTGAAGGTTTTCCTGAAATAGCCATATTGGAAAGTACCCCTGAAAAACCCACTATGATTGAAGCCTGGCATAGTGACATGACCTTTCGAAAACACCCGCCGATGGGAACCGTATTGCGCTCCCGGATTATTCCCCCCAAAGGCGGCGACACACTATGGTCAAGTATGACTGCGGCCTATGATGGACTGTCGAGCAACATGCAGTATTTTCTATCGGGCCTTACTGCAGTTCACGACTTTGCCTTCGGTTTTAAAGAAAGCCTGGCTGAACCAGGCGGGCGAGAACGATTAGCCCAAGCTATTGCTGACAATCCTCCGGTCGAACATCCAGTAATTTGCACACATCCGGAAAGCGGAAAAAAAGTGATTTTTGTCAACCAGCTATTTACCACTCATATTGTCGGAATGACCATCAAAGAAAGCCGGGCACTATTGGATTTCTTGTATGAACACGTAGTTACACCAGAGTTTACCTGCCGCTTTAACTGGCAGCCTAACAGTATCGCCATATGGGACAATCGCAGTACCCAGCACAAACCCATCAATGATTACTTTCCCGCACATAGGCGACTCGAACGCACCACAATCGATGGCGACAAGCCCTACTAACTAAAACACAGGAGAGACACCATGCCACAACCCTCAAGAGCCAGTGACACGCCGTTTGCAATAGAAGTAGAAGAAGGAAAAAGCTACTGGTGGTGCAGCTGCGGTCTGAGCAACAAGCAACCTTTTTGCGATGGTTCACACAAAAGCGGAGAATTTACTCCGGTGAAATACGAGGCTGACGAGTCCAAAAAAGTCTTTTTTTGTGGCTGTAAAGCAACCGCCAACCAGCCACTATGTGATGGTGCTCATAAAAACTAGCAAACTGCAGGGTCGAAAGACCCTATTGTTTCTCAATAAATGAATCGGGGCCATCATCATCTTTTTTACCGATCAACTGATCGGCAAAATTGGCAATAATAGGCAATCGAGGAGCATTGCCCATCAGTGACATCACCAAAAGAACTAACCAAAGAATCATCGAGATGGGAGCGATAAGGATCATCAGCAAAGGTCCCAGTGCGGGTACAATTGGCAGCAGTATATTTAGGGCTGTTAAGGATCCGAACAAAACAATTGACTGAGCGCCGTGAAACTTTATGGAAGAGTTTTTCTTTTCCAATAAGAAAATCACCAGACCGGAAATCCAGCCAAATAAGTACGCCAGAAAATTTGCTACATTGTCTGGTAAACCCGTAGATGATGTGGACATAAATCTGCTCCAGTTTGAGACGTTTCTTTCGATACAATAACCATAGTTTACTATGTCATTGTACTTTGACAATTACCGTTTTAATAGCGCTCCCCTGCCGTTAATATAACCGGAGAAATGTTCTACGGTAACTTGCAGGTTGATGGTAAGCTGCTTCGAAGAATATTTAAAGCGTACAATCACACACGACACCGGCGGAAACTGAATCAATGGGGAAAATAAGGATGGGAATGGTTGGTGGCGGTGAAGGTGCTTTTATCGGCGCCATTCACCGTATGGCCGCCAATATTGACGGAGAAATTGAATTGGTTTGCGGTGCTTTTAGCAGTACAGCAGAACGATCTAAACTTTCGGGCAAGGCCTTATATTTATCGGCTAATCGTGTGTACAGCGACTACCGCGAAATGATGCAACAAGAAAAAGCATTACCCGAAGAACAGCGCATGCAATTTGTTGCCATTGTCACCCCAAACCACTTGCACTTTCCCGTAGCTAAAGCTGCACTGGAGGCAGGCTTTCACGTTTTATCCGATAAGCCAGCGACTTATAACCTTCAAGAAGCACTTGATTTGCGCAGTCTCGTCGATCAAACCGGCTTGCTTTACGGGTTAACACACACCTACACCGGTTATCCCCTGATAAAGGAAGCGCGAGCCAGAATAGCGGCCGGTGAGTTAGGAAATATACGCAAAATAATTGTCGAATATCCCCAGGGGTGGCTAGCGAACAGACAAGAAGACCAGCACAATAAACAGGCAGCCTGGCGACTTGATCCCAATCAAGCTGGCGTCAGCAGTTGTATGGGCGATATTGGCGTGCATGCAGCAAATTTGGCCGAGTATGTGTCAGGACTGGAAATAACCGAAATTTGCGCGGACCTTACAGCGTTTGTCGAAGGCAGAGATCTGGATGATGACGGTTCCATTTTACTGCGTTTTGAAGGTGGTGCCAAAGGCATCCTATTCTCCAGTCAAATATCTATCGGTGAAGAAAATGCCCTGCATATTCGCGTATACGGAGACAAGGGCAGCCTCGAGTGGCGCCAGCAAGAACCCAATACACTGTGGTTAAAGTGGTCGGACAAACCAACAGAAATGCTGCGCACTGGAGGCAATTATCTGGGTGAAATGGCGACTCTCGCGACCAGGACACCAATGGGCCATCCGGAAGGATACCTGGAGGCTTTCGCCAATATCTATGCAGCATTTTCAGGCCAGGTTCGCGCTCGCGCTAACGACCAAAAAAATGATCGCCGCGCGGCAGACTGCCCTGGAATTAACGATGCCGTACGCGGTATGACATTTATTGAATTGGCCGTCACTGCCAGTGCCAGCGACACCAAATGGCATGCTTTTCAGCAACGTTGATCAGCGGATTTTTGCAAACAGTTTCAGAGGAAAAAACTGATGTCGAAAATGAAAGGACCGGCAATTTTCTTGGCCCAGTTTGCCGATAAACAGGCGCCATTTGACACGTTGGCTAACATTTCTAAATGGGCTGGCGATCTTGGTTACAAAGGCATACAGGTTCCGACTGGAGATAATCGCTTCATCAATCTGGAGATCGCGGCCGAAAGCAAAGATTATTGTGATGAAATTGCCGGCATTTGCAGGAACAACGGCGTCGAAATTTCCGAGCTGTCCACGCACCTGCAAGGACAACTTGTAGCCTGTCATCCCACCTACGATACAATGTTTGATACCTTTGCCCCCAATGAGGTGAGAGGCAATCCCGTAGCCAGACAGAAATGGGCGGTAAAAGAATTGATGCTGGCGGCCAAGGCTAGTAAAAATCTGGGGCTGAATGCGCACGCCACTTTTTCCGGCGCTCTAATGTGGCATACCATGTACCCCTGGCCACAGCGGCCAGCAGGTTTGGTGGAAGCAGGGTTTGCGGAACTGGCCAGTCGCTGGCTGCCTATTTTGGATGCCTACGAGGACGCCGGCGTAGATCTCTGTTATGAAATACATCCGGGCGAAGATTTACACGACGGCATTACTTTCGAACGTTTCCTTGAGTCGACAGGTAATCACAAGCGCTGTCACATTTTGTACGATCCCAGTCACTTTGTGTTGCAACAATTGGACTATCTCCAATTCATCGATTTTTACCACGACCGAATTAAAATGTTCCATGTCAAAGATGCCGAGTTTAACCCCAATGGCAGGTCCGGCGTTTACGGCGGTTACCAAAACTGGGCCGATCGTCCCGGACGATTTCGCTCGCCAGGAGATGGACAAGTCAACTTCAATGCTATTTTCAGCCAATTGGCAAAATACAACTATGAGGGCTGGGCCGTGCTGGAATGGGAGTGCTGCTTTAAACACTCCGAAGATGGTGCCATCGAAGGTGCACCATTTATTGAAAAACATATCATTCGCACGACCGATAAAGCTTTTGATGACTTTGCTGGCGGAGATGTCGATGAGTCCAATATCCGGCATATTTTGGGGCTGGAATGATACGCTGTATCGCTTACAATATCGGCCACTAGTTTCAAGAGCATTCTAACCAGAGCTATTTAATCAAGCCATAGTGTTAGCAAGTCCATTTTTGACAAGGCAAATACATTATTATGACCACACAATATGATCAAAGCGATGTTGAATTATTTCGAGAAAATGTAAAACGCTTTATTGCTGAAGAAGTTACTCCACATTTCGAACAGTGGGAAAAAGACAAAATAGTCCCCCGTGATCTTTGGAACAAAATTGGCGATGCCGGCTTTTTGTGTGTTGATACTCCTGAGGAGTATGGTGGCTTTGGCGCCCATTTCATTTTTTCTGCAACCGTCGAAGAAGAATTTTCACGAGCGGGATATGCATCAATAGCAAGTAATATAAGTGTTCATTCCGACATAGTTGCGCCTTATATTCTCAACAATGGTTCGGAAGATCAAAAACATAAGTATCTCGCTAGAATGGTCAGCGGTGAGTATGTTGGTGCTATTGCAATGACAGAGCCTGGCGCCGGATCTGATTTACAAGGCGTACGTACATCCGCTAAAAAAGACGGTGGAAACTACATTATTAACGGCTCTAAAACGTTTATTACCAATGGCCAGCACTGTGACTTCGTTATTACTGTCGCCAAGACCAACACAGACGTTGCAGGATCAAAAGGAACATCTCTGTTTATCGTCGACACTAACAGCCCGGGCTTTAGCCGTGGTCGCAACCTCGACAAAATTGGTCAGCATTCTGCGGACACTTCTGAGCTTTTCTTCGAACAGGTATTAGTACCGGCCAGCTCAATTCTCGGCCAACTCGACGGCGGCTTTGCAGTGCTGATGAACGAGTTGCCCAGGGAAAGGCTGATTTTGTCCATCGGTGCAATAGCCGCTTGCGAGGGAATTTTGGATTGGACTGTCGAATATACCAGCGAACGGAAAGCCTTTAATCAGACAATCAGTAGCTTTCAAAATACTCGTTTTCGCGTCGCCGATATGACAACAGAAACCCGGGTTAATCGCTCTTTTGTCAACGAATGTATTGACCTTTATAGCAGGGGTGAATTGGATACAGCGACGGCAAGTATGGCAAAGTTATCCACTACTGAATTACAAGGTCGTGTTGTCGATGGTTGCCTGCAATTGTTTGGTGGCTATGGATATATGGTGGAATACCCGATCGGCCGGGCTTTTGTTGATGCACGCATCCAACGTATATACGGCGGAACATCAGAAATCATGAAAGAAATAATTAGCCGGTCAATCTTCGGTCGCTAATTTGGAACAACCTAGGTCAGTAATAAATAACACAAACCTGAAATCACCACGGCACCCACAATATTCAGCACCAGGCCCTCCCGGGCCATTTGCTGGGTAGTGACGCTGCCGCTCCCATAAATAATACTGTTAGGCGCTGTCGCCACTGGCAGCATAAAGGCACAACTGGCGCTTATTGCTGCTGGCACCATTAACAGGCGCGGGTCGACCCCGGCGGCCAGTGCGGCGGCAGCCAGCACAGGCATCAATAATACAGTGCTGGCCGTGTTACTGGTCGCCTCCGTAAGAAAGGTTACACTCAAGCATAAGACAAGCATCATCAAAATCAGCGGCCAACTGGCCAACACAGCCAACGCATCCCCCACCATCGAACTCAACCCTGAAGCAACAAAACCTTTCGCGAGACAGATACCGCCACCAAACAATAACAAAACGCCCCAGGGAATACTTGCCGCCGTAGGCCAATCGAGTAGTTTTTCACCCCGTCCATTCGGCACCACAAACATAAGAATAACAGCGGTCAAGGCTACCGATGCATCATTAGCATTTACCCCAAGCAACTCAGTCCAGCCTCCGAAAGGCTCTTTGCGAGTTATCCACGCCAGTGCGGTCAGTGCAAAAATTATCAACACCCTGCGCTCGTCGACTCGCCATTTACCAACCTCTGGCAAGTGAAAACCGCCCCGATAACTGAGTGACCGGGTTAGCCACCAACCGGCAATAGGCACCATCAACAAGACAACAGGTACTCCCCAAGTCATCCATTCGGTAAAACCGACAGATCTCCCCACCTGCTCTTCGTAAACCTGCATAAACACCAAATTGGGAGGCGTACCTATCGGTGTTCCTATGCCCCCAATACTGGCTGCGTAGGCAATACCTAGCATAAGCGGCGCGGCTAGACGTTTATCTTCGACTTTCTCCAATACCGCTAAAGCTACAGGTAGCAACATCAAGGTGGTCGCCGTATTAGAGATCCACATGCTCAACACCGCAGATGTGGCCATAAAACCAAAGACCAGCTGGCGACTGCTATTGCCACCAAAAAGATTGATCATTCCCAGTGCTATACGCCGGTGCGCGCCACTGCGTTCCATCGCCTTGGAGATAATAAACCCTCCCAACAACAATAGAATCAGAGGGCTGCCATAAGCTTCAGCTATCTCATTTTTCGACAGCACACCGAAAATTTGTAACATCGCCAACGGTATCAGCGACGTGACGGGTATAGGCACTGGCTCAAATACCCACCATAAAACACAAAGAATAGTAATACCGGCAGTTATCGCAGCATCACTCTCAAGCCCTGCCTGCCGTAAAAAATAGTAAGCCAACACCGCTGCCATGGGACCTATCAGCAACATCCAATCTTTAATTTGCTTCAATGTTGTTATTCCTGCAATTTATTCTTATCAAGTCATTCTATTTGTGAATATAGCGCACTTGTTTATTGTGATTCCAGCTCGTCGGCCGAGATAGGTCAATCTTAGGCGCTAGCAGAGCTTTTTATCCCGCAAACATGTAAGATTGTGCCGATGAATCATATACCCCCACAATTAGTAGACCGCTTTGAGCGTCAAGTAGACTACGTCCGGCTATCTGTCACCGATCGTTGCGATTTCCGCTGTATCTATTGTATGGCCGAGGAGATGACCTTTGCTCCACGATCAGAAATTCTTTCCCTCGAAGAAATCGAATTGGTAGCCAGAGCTTTCGTCAGCCTGGGCGTCAAGAAGATTCGACTAACCGGGGGAGAACCACTGATCCGCCACAACATTATTTCACTGGTAGAAAATATTGGCTCGCTGGATTCACTCAGCGAACTAACGCTGACAACCAATGGATCGCAGCTCACCAAATATGCCAGTCAATTACGCGACTACGGCGTTAAGCGAATTAACATCAGCATTGACAGCTTGCAGCAGCAACGATTCAAGAATATTACCCGCACCGGAGACCTCAACCTGGTTTTAGCTGGCATAGACGCGGCTTGTAGCGCTGGTTTCAACCGTATTAAGTTAAATGCCGTCATCCTCAAAGGCCGCAATGACGATGAGATTATGGATTTAGTTGACTTTGCTATCAGCAAAAAAATCGATATTTCATTTATCGAAGAAATGCCGCTAGGACTGATTGATGAGCACGATAGAGCGCTGAGTTTTTGTTCTAGCGATGAAATAAGGGAAAAAATATCGTCACGATACTCTCTTACCAGCAGTACTGAAACAACCGCAGGGCCGTCGCAATATTATGCAATAGAGGGCAGCGACACGCGCATTGGTTTCATCTCTCCGCACAGCCATAATTTCTGTCATCTATGCAATCGAGTTAGAGTCACCGTTGAAGGGCGACTGCTACTATGCCTGGGTAATGAACACTCTGTTGACCTCCGAGCAGTCCTCAGAGCAAACCCCGGAGAAATAGAGCCGGTAAAACAAGCAATCGTAGACGCCATGATCTTAAAACCGGAACGTCACTATTTTGATCTCAACGATGAACCTCAAATCGTCAGATTTATGAATACGACTGGCGGCTAACATGCTAGACTGCGCGGCTAAAAATATCGAACGGATACCAAGATGACCAAGACTTTAAGTAATACTTCCCCGCTAATGGAAGATGCTGAGACGATCCGGTCAGGCTTTGACAGCCTGGGCTATATCGCCAGCAAAGACATTTCCACTGCAGTATATTTAGCCTACCATCTGGAAAAGCCCATTCTTATTGAAGGCCCTCCCGGTGTCGGTAAAACCGAGCTTGCGAAAACAGTTTCGATGTATTTAAACCTGCCCTTAGTCCGGTTGCAGTGTTATGAAGGCCTTGATGAAGCAAAAGCATTGTATGAATGGAAGTACGGCAAACAATTGTTGTACACCCAGGTCCTGAAAGAACAGCTCGGCGACATTATGAAGGGCGCAAAGGGCCTTTCTGAATCAGTTGATAGACTGCACGAGTTTGGCGACATCTTTTATTCAGAAGATTTTCTGGAGCCACGGCCGCTGCTGAAGGCAATGAGAGAAGAGAATGGTTCGGTTCTGCTAATCGACGAAATTGATAAAGCAGACTACGAATTTGAATCAATGTTACTTGAGATATTATCTGACTATCAGATTTCGGTTCCAGAGATAGGCACAATTAAAGCAGTGTCCAAGCCTATGGTGTTTCTCACTTCCAATAACACTCGTGACATTAGTGATGCCCTTAAGCGTCGGTGTTTGCACCTTTATATTCCATTCCCCAATGGTGAGCTGGAAAATCGTATTATCGATAGCCGCGTACCTGAAGCGTCTGACAAATTGCGCGACCAGCTCGTTGAATTTATCCAGCAATTACGCGGACTGGACTTGAAAAAGTCTCCGGCCGTTAGCGAGACTATCGATTGGGCAAGGGCATTAGTTTTACTTCATGCAGATAGCCTGAACAAAGATGTAGTCGAACAGACACTTAACGTTATCTTGAAGTTTGAAGACGATATTGAAACAGCAAAAAGCGAATTAGCTGGCCTGTTAAATTCCGTGAATAAAAATACCTGATCCCATGCAAACAAAACTTGTTAGCTTTATTGGCGCGCTGCGCAAGCACGATGTAAGAATCTCTACCGCAGAGACTCTCGATGCGATGCGGGTCATGGCATTAATCGGCTATAGCGAGAGAGACACATTAAAAATGGCTCTCGCCAGCACGCTGGCTAAAACTAAAGAAGAAAAAGCGCTTTTCGATCATTGTTTCGAATTGTTTTATGGCGGCGAACGTTTAAAAATTAACCAAGCCAACCAAGATAATGACAAGGCAAACAACAGCGAGAACAGTAGTTTCGATTTACAACAGGAAATCGCAGATAATCCTCTTGTCAAAGAAGCCCTGGATTCACCGTTAGTTCAAATGCTAATGGAAAATGATCCCGCCAAACTGACAGCAGCGATGGCAAAAGCGGCCTCCGAAGTTTCTATGGAAAAGCTGCGCTATTTCACTCAAACAGGCCAGTATTCCCGCAAGCTTCTGGAGCAGTTAGACACGGGCCAGATCGACGACAGCATAGAGCAGCTACAGGGTATCCAGGACTCCACTGCCGATTTTGTTATCGACATATTACAAAATCGCAAACAACAACTTCGCGAAATTGCCAAACAACAAATTGAAGAACATTTACTGTTAACAGCCAATGCTGAGGGGCGCAAACTACAAGAAGATGTTTTACGTAGCGCCAAGTTATCATCACTGGAAAGAAAGCATTTCGACCAGCTACAAGAACTAGTTAGAAAGCTGGCAAAAAAACTTTCTTCGCGCCACTCACAGCGCATGCATGTTGAAAAGCGCGGTAAGCTGGATGTTGGTAAAACCCTGCGAAAGAATGTCCATCTTGATGGCATCATGTTCGAAACCTACTGGAAAAAGAAGCGCAAGGACCAACCAAAAGTTATCGCTTTTTGCGATGTTAGTAATTCTGTCGCCGCCTATGCAAAATTTTTGCTGCTATTTCTCTATAGCCTAAGTGACGTAATACCCAAAGTACGCAGCTTTTGCTTTTCTAATCGTACCGGCGAAGTCACTGATTTATTTAATAGATATGAAGCGGCACAAGCGATGGAGATGGCTTTTAAGCAGTGGGGGCAAGGCTCCAGTGATTATGGCCAGTCACTGGTAGATTTTGCTGACCTTTGCCTGGAACAAATTGACAAAAATACCACTGTTATTATTCTTGGCGATGCGCGGAATAATTACGGCGATGCTCGTCTCGATGTTCTTCAAAAGGTGTATAACCGCGCAAAAACAGTTATCTTTTTAAATCCTGAGCGCCGCAGTCAATGGAACACTGGCGATTCGGAAATGCGCCGATATCAAAGCGCCAGTCATTTTTCCACTGAATGCCAATCACTGCAACAGCTTGAACGAATTGTAGATCAGCTACTGACACTTATCCGGTAATGTTTTTAGCAAGACAAAGAGGCCTGACAGTTCTCTTCCTTACCAAGTAAGTCTTCGTGCCAATTGATCTACAACCACCTCAACGTACAAAGAGATACCATGAACGAAGCCCTCATCGCCGACATTGAAGTCAGTGATAGCACCCGTGAAGAATCCAATAACAACTATCTGGAAACTGTTTCGGAGCTAGGTAATACCGAAGATATTACCGCGGGCAAAAATATCTATACCGACAAAGGCGTGCTACTGCTGAAGAAAGGCAGTCGTATAAACCGAAAAACTTACAGTACCCTGGTTAAACACCGACTAAAAGATACCGTCGACAGCTCCCTTGCAATCGGAGATCCACTGTCTAACAGCCAACTCTATAGCGATCTCAAAGAGCAGCTGGAAAACCATCCAACACTCATTCAAATGGCGCTAGCGATCCCCAACCGTACGGGACTACAACAGTGCCTGCAGCACATATTCATCAACGACCAGCTTAGAAACAAAGTTACTATCGCCAAGAAATCCCACCCGAATCTCTATACACACAGTTTGAGAGTTAGTATCAGCGCTGCCATTATGGGCTTCTACCTTGGCTTATCAAGAGATGACTGTGATTGTTTGGCGACAGCGGGCTTACTTCATGATCTTGGTCACATGCATATGGATAGCTCGATAATGCAATCCAATCAGCTACTTTTACCGGAACAAAAACAAATCATTTATGCTCACCCGGTCATTATGTACATGTTGCTGAAAGACAGTGGTGCCTACCACCCAAAAGTTAGCATGCCAATTCTGGAGCATCATGAAAGAACCTGGGGAACAGGTTACCCCCGTGGTATCTCAACGTATCACAGCAAATTAAGTGCAGTGCTGGCAATGACCGAGGTCATTGCCTCAATGACGGAAAAACACTCTATCGCACGGGTATTTACAGTCCTCCGATCTCACGACAACACATTTGATAAAGACTTGATTTCGGCAATCATACGAGCCTCAAAAAGTATGACGCAGGTGATACCTGACAATAAAATTGAATTGGAATTATCAACCGAATACCTGACTCTGATCAGCTTTATTTTGATTGAATGGGAAACATGTTATCAACAACTCCAGAAGGAACTCAGTAACCACCCGCTACTTCAGCAAATTAATGTCTGGATATATGGTATTCGAAAAGCCATTGCTCGCTGTGGTATCGACTTAAATACTGAGCTGCCTTTGACACCATTCTCTGATGACCCATTAGTACTGCAGGAAGTTCACTACCATCTGGACGAACTGTTATACACTCTCAGTGAAGTTCTTGACAGTCTCAACCGCGAGAGGATGAAAAACCGCAAAAGCATCGCTAACGACAATCCTTCCTTGGCCGCATGGATTAATAGTCTTCAAGACATCGTTCGGCAATACAAATCGACTATTGGGCTTTCAGTACAGGAAAAAGAAACCTAAGCCAAAACCCGAAACACCTGACGACACAGCTCTCTCGGCAGACAATCACAATAAATAGCTTGATTTTGATTGCTCTCCACTCGTATCATTGACGCGTGCTAAACTTCAGGAAACTGCTGCCTGCGCGGCAGTTTTAATCGACATTATTTTAAGAAAAACTCTGGGCAGAAATCAAAATGACTACCTGGAATTACCGCGTCATTAAGAAGTCGTCTACAACAGATCAAGATGCCACTTTTCAAATTCACGAAGTTTACTATCATAGTGATGGCAGTATTGACTGCTGGAATCATGTCCCCGTTGAACCGCTGGGCATCAGCGAGCCAGGCTTGCGTAATGACGTCCAATCTTTTCTTGGCGCATTCAGACTCCCCGTATTAGAAGAGCGCTTTGTCAACGGAAGATCTTTATTGGTGGAAGAAAAACCAATAAAAACCGATTCAAGCATGCAAGAAGACTACATTAACAAGGCCTCCCGGGCTTCCGGTTACATCAATCAAATTCTCGGCAATCATATATTGCTAAAACAAGAACCTAACCTGCGCAAAGCCTATGAAAAGGTTGATCAGGCCTTAAATGAATTACGAGAGATTGTTATTGACGATAGCAAATCTCAAAAAGATGCCTCGCGGGTATTGACGAGATAATCCATCCAGAACCGGCACCTCACGCACCAAGGGAAAGGCACTCATTGTATGAATAGCATTAATAATTTTGTTAAAAAATCGGTGCTAGGTGGGCTACTGGTTGTCTTGCCAGCGGTCATTGTATTTTTTGCCATACGCTGGGCATTTTACAGTGTCGCCGACATTATTCAGCCACTGGTAACCCCGCTAAATCATAAAATTAATGCACCCGAATTTGTCATCGATGTGCTGGTCATTTTGATGATCTTGGTAGGTTGCTTCATCGTGGGTAACATTGCTGCTACAGGCTCCGGAAAATGGCTGCATGCCCGATTTGACAACACGCTATCCAAACTCGCACCTGGCTATAACCTGGTAAAAGACATTATCCACCAGGTTCTTGGGAACGATTCGAACTCCCCTTTTTCAAGAGGCGATGTCGCTCGCGCACGACTGTTTGGGCCAGACATAAAAACCGAAGTAACTGGAATTGTTACCAGTCACCATGAAAACGGCTGGTACACACTTTTTGTTCCCACGGGCCCTAATCCCACATCTGGAATGATTTATCATCTCCCCCCAGAACAAGTCACTCTCTCACCGACGGTTAAGGTTGATGAAGCGTTACGCACCATCATTGCATGCGGAGCTGGCTCTGGAGAATTATTTAGCCGTGACAGCTCAAACCATAAATAGTCGAAAAAAGGGTATTGTTAGCTCCCTTTCGGCTAGTGAAACAAAGAGAAAACAACTTACACTACTGGCCAAATCGAGCTCCACCCTCTTCTAAATATGCCCTTTCTTCAACAGTCGTCTCTCGAGACAATACTGCGTTGCGGTGAGGGAAACGCCCAAATCGCATAATAATATCCCGGTGTTTCTCCGCGAAATTCAGACTGGATTGAATAGTTTTTTCTCCCTCCTCTGGCACGTCTGCCAACAGCTGTTTAAATAGGTTTATCGCGCGATTCTGGTTGGACAGTAGTTCCGAATGTTCAAATGGCATATAAAAGAAGCTGCGCTGCACTGGCGTCATCAGAAGGTCAAACTGCTTGGCTAGCGCCATTTTGGCGATATCCAGCGCCATTTTGTCACCCGAAAAAGCGTCAGCACGACCTCGATAAATATTTCGATTAAACTGGTCGAGTAGAAGCACTAATGCCAGACAGCCTCGATGATCAGCCTCCCATAGGTACAATAGCCCGTTTTTAGCCGCCGCCACCATTGACCCAAATCGCTGGTCAATCTCTCGGTCTACAGCCTTGTCACCACTCCACCAAATGCCTTTTTGGGCGGTAACGTTAAATCCAGTACCTATGTCAGTAAACCAAAAATCCAGAATTTCGTTAATTGCTAATGCCTGACCCCGTTTAAGCACCTATTCTCTCCACCCTTGTGATTTACATGAGAGTATTGCCAGTACAACTTTCACCAGCACCGATCGACACTTATAACTATAACCCTTGTGCCACCATCCCCCCACTATTAGAATGCCGGCACTCGATTGTATTCCAAAATGGCTATACTATTGTTGTGTCTACTGCCTATTTAATAACAAGATCGGAGATCATACTTTGCCGGACCAATTTACCGAGCGCCTGCAGCTCTTTTCAAGCAGTGACAATAGCAACCGGCTAAGCCGCTTACAGCGTGGTATTGAGAAAGAAAGCCTGAGAGTTCGTTTGGACGGCAAATTGGCCCAAACACCACATCCCGAAAGCCTTGGGTCGGCATTAACACACCCCCATATAACCACCGACTTTTCTGAAGCGTTGCTGGAATTTATAACGCCCGTATCGACCGATATCGAGGAAAGCTTACAGACCCTCGACAATATCCATCGCTATACATACCAGCAACTCGACGGTGAGTTATTGTGGGCCGCGAGTATGCCCTGCATACTGGAAGGCGATGAAAGTATTCCGGTTGCACAATACGGCAGCTCTAATGTGGCCAAAATGAAAACCGCTTATCGCAAAGGGCTTGGCAATCGCTACGGCAGATTGATGCAAACGATTTCCGGGATTCATTATAATTTTTCGCTTCCCGATGACCTCTGGGAAGTCTTGCAACAGCAAGACTATGACAAACGTCCACTGAAGGATTATGTGACTGACTCATATTTCAAACTTATTCGTAATTTTCAACGATACTCATGGTTACTTGTCTATCTCTACGGAGCGTCACCTGCCGTTTGCAAAAGCTTTCTCCGTGGCCGAGAAGACCATCAACTGCAACAGTTTGACCAGGGCAGTGTCTATCTGCCTCATTGCACAGCACTACGTATGGGAGATCTGGGGTATCAGAGCAACGCTCAGGAAAGCCTGAACATCTGCTATAACAGTATTGACAACTATATAGATACTCTCAGACAAGCAATTATCAATCCTCATTCGGATTACGAAAAACTGGGGGTTAAAGTCGACGGAGAATATCAACAACTGTCTTCCGCCTTGCTACAAATTGAAAATGAATTCTACAGCCCTATTCGACCCAAACGTATCACCCAGTCCGGTGAAACACCTATCGGCGCATTAAAAAATAGGGGTGTCGAATATATAGAAGTTCGCTGTATCGATGTAAATCCTTATTTACCTCTGGGTATCGATGCAGACCAGATTCGATTCATTGACTGCTTCCTGTTGTATTGCCTGTTTGATCGCAGCCCGATGTGTGACGATGATGAAAGAACACGTATAAACAATAATCTCAAGTCTGTGGTAAATCGCGGGCGGGAGCCGGGCTTAAAACTAACATCAAAAGACGGTGATATTACACTTCCAGAATGGGGGAACAATTTGATGGATGGTATTGACAAAATTGCCGTCCAATTGGATCAAGTTCACGGCGGTGACAACTATCAGCGTGTGTGCAATCAGCAGCGAGATAAACTTGCCGACTCATCACTAACACCATCGGCAAAAATACTAGCCGCGATGACTGAGCAAGAAAAACCGTTTTTTAGCCTGGCAATGGAATGGTCTATTCAGCATCAAAATGAGTTTAAATCACGACCACTAACGGGTGATGACTTAGCCAATTTTCAACGATATACAGAACAATCAATTAATCAACAGACAGAAGTTGAAGCTGCAGATACCATTAACTTTGATCAGTATTTGGCATCCTATTATCAACAGTATCGAGATTTAAGCTAACTGCCAAAAAGGCCAAAACGTGAATTATCTTGCTCATTTTCATCTCAGCCATGGACATGACGACTTACTGGTCGGAGCACTGCTGGGTGATTTTGTTAAGGGGCCACTATCAGGTCAACGAAACAAGTCCCTCGAACAAGGTATTCTGCTGCACCGGAAAATTGATGCCTTCACCGACAGTCATCCGCTTGTCAGACAAGCACATCAGCTTTTTTCTCCGGGCTATCGCCGTTTTGCCGGCATTATGACAGACGTGGTTTTCGATCATTTCCTGAATCGACACTGGAATGACTTTCACCCTCAATCCCTACAACAATTTAGCGACCAAATTTTTCAACTTTTATCGAGCAATGATCATTTAACCCCACCGGCAAAAAATATGGCGAATGTCCTGGAAAAATACCGGTTATTTGAAGCCTATCAACACTGGCAAACAGTCGAGACAGCCCTGGAGAGAATTGGACAGCGTATACAACGAGAAAACCCGCTTGATTCCGCAGCCAGTGAATTAGAGCTGCACTATTCGGAAATGGAAGCGACCTTTCTGAATTTTTACCCCAAATTGCAACAACACGCCAACGAAACCAGAGCCGGCTTCCTTCTTAATAACTAATACGCCACCTGGCCAGAGCGGCGTCACGCCCGACGCTGCCTAACCAGCTGAATAAGTTGAGCTCTAGCGTTGGACAATGAATGAGTTGAAGAGTAAATCTTCAACGTACTGGGTGCCTTCTTCTTTCACCAGAATATCGCGCACAGACTCAAGCGCCTCTTGTCGCAACAACTCTTTTCCTTCCATTGACGACAATTCTTCTTCAGAGGCACGGCTGAGACGCATAACCAATGCGTGCCGAATATAGGGCATATGATGCCTTATATCACCAGGGCCAGTGGTATCACCGCCAACACGCAACGCAATATCCGTTTTCAGATAGCGTAATTTCCCCACACCACCATAGTTCACGACAAATGCCGGCTTTAGATCTATATAACGACTCGCAGATGCTCCACTACTATCGCCCTTGCCTCCCTCATCCTGAGCCATAGCTATCGACGGAACCAACAACAAACATCCTAAAAATATCGCCAAGTTGGTTAAACGCATCATATCACTCCAAAAATTCAACATTATATAATTCCAGCTATTGTCCGGTAGTTTGACCCCGGAGTCATTAATCACTTTGCCTTTCTGTATCATCAGGTAAAGACTATAGTGTAAAATTTCGGTACGAGCTCCAACGCTTTTACAGCATATAATCATACAACAATCTGGATGCAGCCCATGACATTGCCCAATATCAAACAAACAAATCTGCTCATGGTTGTCAGTGTTATAGGGTTGATGGGGTACGGTCTTTACACTCAATATTTTGAACATTTGGAGCCATGCCCTCTTTGTATGACCCAACGAGCGTTTTACTGTCTAATCGGGCTGTTCGCATTTATAGCACTGTTTCATTACCGGCGGCATCGCGTCTATTCAGCGTTGGCACTAGTCAGCGCTATCGGCGGTATCGCTTCATCCGGTCGCCAGGTATGGCTACAACATTTGCCGCCAGAACTAGCTCCCGCATGCGGACCAAACTTGCAATATATGCTAGAAACCTTCCCCCTCAACGAAACATTGCTTACGTTGGTCCGCGGCGATGGCAATTGTGCCGAAGTTGTGTGGACCTTTCTCGGATTTAGCATGGGCGAATGGTCACTTGCCTGCTTCCTGGGTTTTGCCGCTGTATACTGCTGGCAGTTGATTCGTAAACACTAATAACCACTCGCTCGATGGCTCTTGCTCGTTTACCAATGACGCAAGTAAAGCTGTCCCGCGAGTACACCCCTCCTCCTAAAACGATCTGCAGAAGAATCTTGAAAGTGATTACTCACATACCTTGAGAATTGTCAGCTCAATATCATCGACAGCGAATTGGAATTCAAGCTCGAACGCAAATTTGGCAGCGTAGTTTTTGATTCAAAGAAAATATTTAAAAATGAATTTTTCTAACAATTTCCTTAACTTAAAGCTTGTTCTTAAAGCAAACCTCACTTATATTGGGAATATATCTCGATACAACTACTCAAAAAGTGATCAGGATATATCAACAAGCCTTCGCTAAGAAAACGGCGATAGCAGATGCATAATTAGAAAGACTAAACATGGGGCTACCATTATGTTGGATAACTGTACTATTGAGGAACGCTGGAACGCTGTCGACGAACTCGTCGAGCGCTGGCTACAGGAGCGGCAATTAGTCATCGTTCAATTCTGTGCCCTCAGTGGCGTACATGAGCTCAGCCAAGATGAAGATCCCTCCAACGTACGGTTACAGCGTTTCTGTCAACTGCTTGTTGATTACATGTCAGCCGGGCACTTCGAAGTTTATTACGAAGTTATCCGCGAAGCAGAGGCCTTTCAGGACGGTAGCGCAAATCTGGCAAAAGCCCTTATGCCAGAAATAACAGTGACGACCAAAGCATCCATGGACTTCAATGATCTGTATGCAGATGCAGCAGGGGATCTAACCAACTTATCCAATAGCCTCTCTAAACTGGGCGAAAACCTGGCCGCACGGTTTGAACTGGAAGATCAATTGATAAACACCATGCATGAAGCCCATCGCGAACAGGTAGCCTGATCGCACTGAACGGGGCTCACCTTCGCTGGTAAGGCCTCTGTCTGAGTAGATTAAAGGGGCAAGATGAAAGCAGCGGCCATTATACAACAGTGTTGCACTCAACAACGCCATCTACGACATAGCGCAAGCTGGTTAGTATGACAACTTGCCCCTCCGTAAAAATCACTACGACAACTCATATGGCTCGTTTTGCTTCACTTTCATTAATAGCACTATTACTCCTGCTTACAGCATGCGACAGCGGTAAAACACCCGCAAAGAGCTGGGAAAACGCCGTAAAAGGCACCTACAGTGCGTCACTGTCGCTGGACGGCAAACTCAGTATTATTGGCTCCATCACTCACGGTGGCAGTCTATGGACAACCAATAACAATGAGCGCCGATTTAACTGGAACCATGACGCCGGTAAATCGACCAATATCATCGCCAGCGGATTTTCTCCAGATGGATTATTCGCACTGACGGCAGACCACCAGACCATGGTTTTATGGGATACCACCACAGGCCAGGCCATTACTTTCTGGACAGCCCCAAATGAGGTGATGTCAGTCGAATTAACACCTTCTGGTAATTATGCACTGCTGGGACTGGAAGACTATACGGCAGTTCTATTTGACGTGAAACGTGGCGGTATTCAACGCACATTTTATCATCAGGACCGCGTTCGCAGTGTCGCACTCAGTGCCAACGGAGAACTCGCAATCAGCGGCTCAGAAGACAGAACTGCGAAGCTGTGGGATATAGCTAGCGGCAAAGAATTATTCAGCTGGGATCATGAAGAAGAAGTTGTTACTGTGGCTATTGCCGCCAACGGTGAAAAAGCACTCAGCGTCGCTAAATACGACAAGGCGGTAATTTGGAATACCTCCACCGGTAAAGCCCTTGGCAACTTGCCGTTAACAGCCAGCGCAATAAAACGTGGGCAGACATTTACCAGTGCCCGCTTTTCAGATGATGGTGCGTTGTTATTAACCGGCAGTTCCAATCGGTCGGTACAGCTGTGGGACACTCGGTCTTTGAAAGAACTGGCAAGCTGGACGGTGCCAAAACGAGATCCATGGAAGCCTACCAGCGCATCGATTGTTGCTGTTAGCTTTACTGGTAAACAGGGCGTCTACTACGCAATCGCTTCAAACGGTTTTACTCATCAATTGAAACGCTAGGGTAACCTAACACCGCTCATCAAGGCGTAAGCAACAACTTTACCGCTGGGCGATGAGCTAAGTTGGTTTTGACCGCGGCGTGAATACAACCACGGCCAAACCAAATCACCGAATCTAGTCTTCAGTGCCCTTAATAGAAACCAACTCAACATCAAAAATTAGCGTCGCATTAGGACCAATGGGGCCACCACCAGTTCCACCGGGGCCATAAGCTAACGCAGAGGGAATAAACAGCTGCCACTTTGAGCCAACTGTCATCAGCTGCAATGCTTCAGTCCAGCCTGGAATGACGCCATTGACCGGAAAACTAACGGTAGCTCCACGAGTATAAGAGCTGTCAAATTCAGTACCATCAATCAAAGTACCGGCATAATGAACTTCAACGGTATCGGTGGCCGCAGGTTTGGCGCCCGTCCCCTCTGTAATAATCTTATACTGCAGACCGCTTTCAGTCGTCACAACACCTTCTTTGGTCCCGTTTTCAGTAAGGAATGCCTCACCTTCAACCATATTCTCTCCGGCAATTTTGCCAGCTTCTTCTTGCTGTTTAGCCATTTGCTGCTGCTGGAATGCCTGCATTTCCTGCATGATTTCTTCTTGAGTCATTAATTGCTCAGCGCCTTCAATGGCATCCTTTACACCTTGCGAAAACGCATCAGCATTAATAGAGAATGATTCTTGTTTTATACGCTGGCCCAGTCCGATACCCATGCCATAACTAACGCGCTTTTCTTCACTATCCAGAGTCATCGCTGCGGGAGTAGTATCTACTATCGGTTCAGCGGCCTGTTGATCACATGCTATCAATGTCGCACTGATAGCGACAGCCAGTACTATTTTACGTTTCATGGTAATTCCTGTTTGAAAATTTATTAGAGAATAAACTACTGTCCGTGGCTAAAACCATCGGGGGGATGTATGTTACTACTGTTATTACCCTCAGTGACAGAGGCTTCTATCACGTTTTCGCGCTCCGATAGATCAATTGCTACTGGAGAGTCCGGCTGGATCGGCTGCTGATTTGAAAAATGCCAATGCCCATTTTCATCCTGCCATTTGAATATTCCTCCCGAAGATGGCATTTCTGTTGATCCACGGAGGCTTTTTATGGCGTCCACACCGGCGTCAAACCCTCTTGAACCCCTTGTTATATCAGGCATCCAGTCATCTAGCGTCATAATCGGTCCACCGGAAGGCCTAGTAATGACCATAGGCAGAAACAGTAGAATTCCGACCAAAAATACTAAAACCAATTTAACCCGCCCACTCATCTACAGCCCACCAACTACCGGATCTACCCGCTATTCACTATAGCACTCAATACACCAAGCAACGCCGCCGCTACTAGCTGGTCGAGGACTCAGCGCCATAAGCCGCCAAAAGAGAAAACCCATTATCGGCAAATATGTCTATAATTTCATCTACGCAAACCGGTAAACAGGATAGACTCCGTCCTTCTAGACGACCCTATATTTTCGTCTATACTATTCAATTATCAGGAAAAACAAAGGGTTATGATATATGGCTAACAATAAAAAAGCCCCGGCCAAGCAAGCAACAGCCAAAAAGAAGACTCCCGCAAAAGCCAAAACGAAGATTGCATCGAAAAAAGCGGCTGTGGAAAAGACTCCAGCCAAGACGACAACGGCAAAAAAATCGCCTGTCAAAAAGGCCGCAGCTAAGAAGGCAGCACCCAAAAAGACCGCCGTGAAAAAAACACCTGTCAAAAAGACCACAGCTAAAAA
>JBALTE010000001.1:342615-458290 GCA_036963965.1 Oceanicoccus sp.
TCAAAAAGACCACAGCTAAAAAGGCGCCACCCAAAAAGACCGCCGTGAAAAAAACACCTGTCAAAAAGACCACAGCTAAAAAGGCGCCACCCAAAAAGACCGCCGTGAAAAAAACGCCTGCTAAAAAGGCAGCACCTACGACAGTAGAGTCAACTAAAGACAAAACCAGTATAAAAACGACGCCAACCACCGGTTCTATAAAAAAAGTAGACGCTGACAATGATGTGCTCGAGGGGAAACAAGCGCCTCAACCCTTGCCAGCGGATAAGCCTAGCTCTATTCCACAAAAAACCAAAAAGAACGCTATCGAGAAGAAACCAGTCCATCGAGTTGAACAAAGTTTAGCTGAAGACCCCATGGAAAAATTGGAAGAGGAAGTACGAAAAGAAAACGCTAGTGAGGAGACCGCGGGTAGTAATAGCACAGAAATCAAAAGCTTGTTCGAGTTCTAGGTGTAATGAGACAGATCTATTAATTCATGTAACTCTTTACTGATGTCCGTCACCAATAGCGACTCAACAGCCAGCAAACTGGCAAAATAGGTTTCCAGATTTTGCCAGGCAACCTTCTCAGGCGCACTATCGAACGACGTTAACTCATGGGTCGTCGAAAAATGTTCCATCATTTCTTGTTGCAATCGCTCCGCTTCGATTTCTACCGTTTGGATACTGCGACGAAAATTCGCCATTCCTGACTGCTGTTTGAGAAATTGTCGCACCGAACGCAATGGTAAAATACTCTTTTTTTGCCATTCGGCTGTTAGCTTTTGCAACTCGACCCACTGCTCAGACGCAGGTATTTTCTGCTGCAATCCCAACCAATAGCAAAACAGCAACATATTGATATCTGCGCCGAATTCATTCTGTAACCGCAGCAACAAGCTCTCAACTCCGGAAACAGCGTATGTGATCAAAGAAAACTGCCAAAAAGATTTTTCACTCATATTGCACCCTAAATAAAACGAAAACACGTCAATTACCGTATAATCCCGCGCCATGATCAAACTAGACCAAATAAGCTTACAACGCGGTAGCAAGTTTTTGCTAGAGCAAGCTAGTGCTGTTTTTCACCCAGGCCAAAAAATTGCCTTGATAGGGGCTAATGGCAGTGGCAAATCCAGTTTATTTCAATTATTACTGGGCAAACTAACGGCCGATGACGGCAGTTTAGCAATACCTGTCCAGTGGCGTATTGCTCATATGGCTCAGGAAGTCGCCACTAGCGATCGCAGAGCACTGGACTTCATCATTGATGGTGACCACCAGTTGCGAAGCATTGAAGCCGCTATAGACAAAGCAGAGCGTGAGGAAAATCATACTCTGATGGCAAACCTGCATGAACAGCTGGACACAATAGATGGATATAACGCTCGTGTGCGCGCAGAACAGCTCATGCTTGGACTCGGGTTTCAGCTTGATGACAGAGACAAGTCAGCAAACAGTTTTTCCGGGGGATGGAGAATCCGTCTGAATCTAGCTCAAGCGCTGATGAGCCCTTCAGATTTACTATTATTGGATGAGCCAACTAACCACCTGGATTTAGATGCAGAACTATGGCTGGAACAATGGTTACAGCGCTACCAAGGTAGCCTGTTACTAATTTCACACGACAGGGATTTTATCGATAGCGTTTGTGAAGGAATAGTCCACATAGAACATCAGACTCTCAATAGCTATCGAGGGAATTATTCGGCCTTCGAACGCCAGCGTGCAGAAAAACTGGCACAACAACAAGTAAATTACGAAAAACAGCAGCGCCGCAAAAGCGAAATCGACGATTTTGTTCGCCGCTTTCGGGCTAAGGCAACCAAAGCCAAACAGGCTCAAAGTAGACTCAAAGAGTTGGCGCGCATGGAAGAAATTGCACCTGCTCACATTGACTCACCGTTTAATTTTGGCTTCCCCGAACCGGAAAAATTTTCTGATCCACTGCTTAACCTGAGCCATGCCTCACTGGGGTATAGCCAGCAGCCGATCGTTAGCAATGTTAATCTCAGCATCCATCCTGGAAGCCGTATAGGCCTGCTAGGTGCCAACGGTGCCGGAAAGTCCACACTAATCAAATCTTTGGCGAAAGAGATCCAGCTACTTTCAGGCGAATTTACTGAGGGAGAAAATCTTCAGTTAGGCTATTTCAGCCAACATCAACTAGAGGCGCTGGATCTGGACGCCAGCCCGATGTTACATCTTCAGCGATTGAGCCCAAAGACACGTGAGCAGGATATTCGAAATTTTCTCGGTGGATTCAATTTCCACGGCGACATGGCACTGGGTTCAATACGTCACTTTTCAGGAGGAGAAAAAGCTCGTCTTGCATTGGCAATTGTCGTTTGGCAAAAGCCAAATTTGTTACTCTTAGATGAACCGACCAATCATCTCGATTTAGAAATGTGCCACGCACTCACCATGGCGTTACAAGCATTTGAAGGCGCTGTTATTGTCGTCTCACACGATCGCCATCTGCTGCGAAACACGGTTGATCAGTTTTTGCTAATTGCCGGAGGCATGGCTCAGCCCTATGACGGCGACCTTGATGATTACAGTCGTTGGCTGATATCACAAAGAAAACAAGATGTTACCACGGCGATGTCAGAGCCAAATTCGTCTGAAAAATCAGGAAAAAAAGAACTGCGACAACAAGCAGCAGAAATAAGGAAACAGCTAAACCCTATTAGCAATGCTATTAAAAAAATTGAACAGAAGATGGTGAAAACCGATCAGCTGCTCAAAGATATAGAAGCTGGTTTAGGTGACAATAATCTCTATGACTCAAGCAACAAAGACAAGCTGCAACAGTTGTTGCGACAACAGGGAAGCTTAAAACTCGAAAAAGACCAGGATGAAGAACGCTGGTTTGAATTAACCGAAGAATTTGAATCTCTGCAGGACGAGCTGGCATCACCGGACTAGCAAAAAACAGACTCGGTAAAAAACACAGATTAGCGAAGCTTCCGCACTTTAACCTTTCGGCCTTTTATTTTCCCTCGCTCCAGTCCACGAAGAGCATCAGTAGCAGCATGTCTTTCGATAGCCACATAGGAAACAAAATCCAACACTGATATCTTCCCTATAACATTCCCTGCTATACCAGCCTCCCCCGTCAACGCACCAACAATATCACCCGGACGAAACTTGTCTTTTCTGCCACCTGAAATACACAATGTCACCATAGCAGGTGCCGACAACTGGCGATCAATATCCTTTAATACGCTAATAGTTTCAAATCCAAGTTTCTTGTCCTGCAATTCAGAGATCGCGTCAAATCGATATTTTTCCGAATCAGTAAATAGCGAAAATGCCAGTCCTTCTTTGCCGGCTCTTCCAGTACGCCCTATTCGGTGAATATAGACGTCTGACTCTCTTGGCAATTCGAAATTTATAACGGCAGGCAAGTCCTCTATGTCCAAACCTCGCGCCGCAACATCGGTGGCAACCAACAATGAACAGCTGTGATTTGAAAATTGAATCAATACCTGGTCGCGATCCCGCTGCTCCAAATCACCATGAATTGCTTTTGCACTAATGCCCATATTGATCAAATATTCACAAACTTCTTTGACCAACTTTATCGTGTTGCAAAAAATAACGGCTGAATCAATCGGGTAATTCATTAACAAGCGATGTAATCCCGACAATCGCTCTCTTTTGTCGCAGATAAAGAGATGCTGCTGAATTTTTTCGTTACCACTAACAGACTCAACACTTACTTCGACGGGGTTTTTCTGAAAACTGGAACTCAGTGACTTAATTTTGTCTGGGTACGTAGCCGAAAAAAGTAGCGTCTGTCGATTGCCCGGCATCTCGTGAATAATGGTTTCAATATCATTATAAAAGCCCATATCCAGCATACGATCGGCCTCGTCAAGAACCAATGTATTGAGCCGCGATAGCGACAGTGTTTTTTTACGCAA
Organism: Oceanicoccus sp.; assembly: GCA_036963965.1. GTDB lineage: Bacteria > Pseudomonadota > Gammaproteobacteria > Pseudomonadales > Dasaniaceae > Oceanicoccus. The sequence continues at coordinate 346,526 of JBALTE010000001.1, forward strand.
ATGATCTTTTATTCGTCCAGGCGTCCCTACAACAATATGTGCGCCATGTTGCAAAGTACCAATCTGCGGGCCAATCGATTGTCCCCCACATAACACAACTACTTTGATATTCTGCTGGTATCGAGCCAGCCGCCTGATCTCTGTAGCCACCTGCGTGCTCAATTCTCGGGTGGGACAAATCACCATCGTTTGTGTCGCAAAATCGCGCGGGTTTATCTTGGTTAGCAAACCAATACCAAATGCTGCGGTTTTGCCACTGCCGGTTTTGGCTTTGGCGATAATATCATTGCCAGCCAACACCAGCGGCAAACTCTGCTGCTGAATAGGCGTCATTTTCTCATAACCGAGCTGCTGTAAATTGGTAAGTTGCCCGGGGGGTAAGCCAAGAGAAGAAAAATTATCAGACACGTTAAACTCTAGTTCAGAAGACGGCTGACAAGTATAACAGCCCCCCACCTCTATTAGATATGTATGCCACCCAAACTACAGCGAGTAAGTCATCGCCAACAGTACCGTAACCGTCATAGATCCTTGCCACGGCTCCGCTGTATCGCGGCGACAATTGTTTTAGCGATCCACGGAAAGAATCCCAATAGCACAAATGAACCGATTAGCGCCGGTGATAAAATACCAGCCAAACTGTCAACTTGCGCCAACTGTGTTCCCGCGTTGACATAGACTACCGTACCCGCCAACATACCAACTTGGCTAACCCAATAGAACGGCCAGGTTTTAATAGGTGTTAACGCCATTGCCAAATTGACGACAAAAAATGGAAATATAGGAACTAATCTCAACGTAAACAAATACAGCGCACCATCCTTTTCCACCCCTTGGTTGATAGCTGTCAGGTGATGTCCCATTCGCTTCTGTACCCAATCACGCAATAGAATACGGGCTATTAGAAATGCCAGAGTTGCACCTATCGAAGATGCAAAAGAAACCAGTAGCAGACCCCATCCCAAACCAAATAAAGCGCCACCAATCAATGTCATAACCGCAGCACCAGGCAGCGAGAACGCAGTAACAACAACATACGTTGCAAAATACACCGCTGCTATCAATAGCGGATGCTGGAGCTGGTACTCTTCAATGGTCTGTTTTTGAGCGTTAAAAAAGTCCAGAGACAGATATTGTCCAGCATCAAAATAAACGAAAGCGACTACCGCCAGTATCAATAAAATGAAGATAAAAATGCGCTGCATATAAAAGTCTCGTCAGGTTTAAAAACTAGCGGCAAGTGTATGGCATCTCGACACAAAGATCATTGTTCAGAAGACAATCGTAAGAGCATGTTGTCATCAGCTAATAACTAAAAGTCTGCATGGGCTAACAAATCGTTCTTACTAACACCTTGATTTTTTGGCCTCCTGCCCTAATTAATTAACAACATGTGGGCCACGCTTTGAGTGGGGCGATAGCAGTGTTATAGTATCGCCCTCAAATGCTTGTGATGCGGTCCATTTAAACTGAAATGTCCGTTTAGGACCCCGCTGCTGCACGATTGCAGAAACCCCAGGCGTATATAACCCTGTAAATCCATTGGGCTATTACCCAATATTATCTGGAGATATAACTATGAGCGACGATATCGTTCACGTAACAGACGCAAGTTTTGAATCCGATGTACTGGGCGCTGATGTGCCTGTGCTAGTCGATTTTTGGGCCGAATGGTGTGGCCCATGCAAAATGATTGCTCCAGTTATCGAAGAAATTGCCCGCGAATATGAAGGCAAGCTAAAAGTGTGCAAAATGGACGTTGATGCGAATACAGAAACAGCTCCAAAATTCGGTATTCGGGGTATTCCAACCTTGATGATATTCAAGAATGGTAACGCGGAAGCAACTAAAGTTGGCGCTCTGTCGAAAACACAACTGAATGAGTTTATTGCCAGCTCACTGTAGTAATTTGGCCTATATTCGGCCCTGATCTTAAAAAAGTAACGATTAGGGCTGGACGTACTCCCGTTTCAATGCTAAATTCTTTTCAACTGCAATACTCCGCAGTGTCCGTAGGACCAATCCAAACCTTTTTCTTTAATCATTTATTCAAACATCAGAAAATCTACACGCGCTCGCGTTTCCATTCGTAGTTTTCGCTACCTATAATCAATCCTAAAAATCTTATGAATCTAACTGACTTAAAAACAAAACCAACACAAGAATTACTCGATATCGCCAAAGAAATTGGCCTTGATAATATCGCCCGACAACGAAAACAGGACATCATATTTTCGATCCTGAAGCGCCATGCTAAAAGTGGCGAAGATATCTCCGGCGACGGCGTCCTGGAGATTCTGCAAGACGGATTCGGGTTTCTACGAAGTGCTGATTGTTCATATCTTGCAGGGCCAGATGACATTTATGTGTCTCCCAGCCAAATACGCCGATTCAATTTACGCACTGGAGATACAATTTCTGGAAAAATTCGCCCACCTAAAGACGGCGAACGTTACTTTGCCCTACTCAAAGTCAGCGAAGTTAACTACACCCAGCCGGAACAGTCACGTAACAAAGTATTGTTCGAAAACCTAACTCCATTATTCCCCGACGAGCGCTGTATTCTCGAAGCGGGCAACGGCTCGACTGAAGACCTGACCGGACGTATTATTGACTTGGCAGCGCCTATCGGCAAAGGCGTTAGAGGCCTTATTGTCGCGCCACCAAAAGCAGGTAAAACGCTAATGCTGCAGAGCATTGCGCAAAGTATCGTGCGCAATAACCCCGAATGTTATGTCATTGTTTTGCTCATCGACGAGCGCCCGGAAGAAGTTACCGACATGCAACGGTCTGTTCGAGCGGAAGTTGTCGCCTCTACATTTGACGAGCCCCCGACTCGCCACGTACAAGTGGCTGAAATGGTTATTGAAAAGGCCAAACGTCTGGTCGAACACAAAAAGGACGTAGTCATCCTTCTTGATTCAATTACCCGTCTTGCTCGCGCCTACAACACTATTGTTCCGTCTTCGGGTAAAGTATTAACCGGTGGTGTCGATGCTCATGCGCTCGAGAGGCCAAAACGCTTTTTTGGTGCTGCACGAAATATTGAAGAAGGTGGCAGTTTGTCAATTATTGCGACAGCCTTGATCGATACCGGCTCTAAAATGGACGAAGTTATCTACGAAGAGTTCAAGGGAACTGGCAACATGGAGCTTCACCTTGACCGTAAAATTGCAGAAAGACGCGTCTACCCAGCTATTAATATCCGCCGTTCCGGCACTCGCCGTGAGGAACTATTAACCAGCGAAGACGAATTGCAGCGCATGTGGATACTTCGCAAACTGTTACACAGCATGGAAGATTCGGCAGCGATTGAATTTCTACTCGACAAGCTTAAAGATACTAAAACTAACGACGAATTCTTTATGTCGATGAAAAGGAAGTAAGCAATAAGTGCCAGGCTACTCAGGCCTGGCACTAGCTGCAACACCCTCATGCATTACAAAGACCTGCGCGACTTTATTGAATTTCTCGAGAACAGAGGTGAGTTAATCCGAATCACCGAGGCAGTCGATCCCAAGCTGGAAATGACTGAAATCTGTGACCGCGTATTACGCAAAGGCGGACCCGCCATACTGTTTGAAAACCCCATCGGCTTCTCAACTCCAGTATTGACCAATTTATTCGGCACCGAACAACGTGTCGCGTTAGGCATGGGGCAAGATAGCATTGGAAAGTTGCGGGAAGTAGGTGAGCTGCTCGCTTATTTGCGCCAACCCGACCCTCCCAAGGGATTAAGAGATGCCTGGGACAAAGCACCTATTTTGAAACAAGTACTTAATATGGCTCCTAAAGTTGTAAAAAGAGCCGCCTGCCAGAAAAACATTATCCAGGGCGACGATGTCGACCTGTACCAATTGCCCATTCAAACCTGCTGGCCCGGCGACGCCGGACCGCTGATTACCTGGCCACTTGTTGTCACTCGCGGACCCCACAAAGAACGCCAGAATTTGGGTATTTACCGCATGCAGCTAATCGGTAAAAATAAACTGATTATGCGCTGGCTATCTCATCGTGGCGGCGCTCTGGACTTTCAGGAATTCCAGCAGCAAAATCCTGGTAAACCCTACCCTGTTTCAGTTGCTCTGGGCGCTGACCCGGCAACAATTCTCGGCGCAGTAACACCGGTCCCGGATAGCTTAAGCGAATTCGCCTTTGCAGGATTATTAAGAGGCAATAAAACAGAACTGGCTAAATCCATCAGTAATGACCTGCAAATACCCGCCAGTGCCGAATTTATATTGGAAGGCTTTATTGCTGCCGGAGAGATGGCTGATGAAGGTCCATTTGGCGACCATACAGGCTATTATAATGAGGTCGATAAATTTCCGGTAATGACTGTTACTCACATTACCCATCGCGATGATCCTATTTATCACAGCACCTATACCGGAAGACCACCTGACGAACCGGCGGTGCTAGGCCTGGCTCTCAATGAGGTTTTTATACCCATCTTACAAAAGCAGTTCCCTGAGATCAGTGATTTCTATCTGCCACCTGAAGGCTGCTCGTATCGTATCGCTGTCGTCACCATAAAAAAACAATACGCTGGTCATGCCAAGCGAATAATGATGGGTGTCTGGTCATTCCTGCGCCAATTTATGTACACTAAATTTGTGATAGTCACCGATGATGACATTAATGCCCGTGACTGGAAAGACGTTATATGGGCGATGACAACCCGCATGGACCCACGCCGCGACTGTGTATTTATCGATAACTCCCCAATCGACTATCTCGATTTCGCCTCCCCGGTTTCGGGACTGGGATCAAAAATTGGTTTTGATGCGACCAATAAAATTGGTGGTGAAACCTCGAGAGAATGGGGCAAACCGATAGTGATGGATGAGACAACACAACGACGTGTTGACGATCTGTGGAATACATTGGGGCTTGATTAAGCACGTGTTATTGTGATCGCGCCTTCCCACGTCACCGAGCTACCACCGCTGAGTCTGTATATTCATATCCCGTGGTGCGTTCTTAAATGCCCCTACTGTGATTTTAATTCCCATACCACCGACATCATCCCCGAAGCACTCTATATAGACACATTGATTGCCGACCTCGATCAAGAACTACAAGGCGTACAAGGACGCCCCCTACACTCCATCTTTTTCGGTGGCGGTACACCCAGTCTATTTTCGGCAAAAGGTATCTATAGAATACTGACCGAGGTAGAACGACGTATATCATTTTCTAAAGACATAGAGATTACTCTTGAAGCAAATCCCGGAACGGTAGAGCAGCATAAGTTTTCAGGATATCGCGCTGCAGGGGTAAATCGATTATCGATCGGGGTACAGAGTTTTAATCAAAAACACTTACTATCTCTGGGGCGTATTCACAACAATATCGAAGCAATAGCTGCAGCAGCGGCAGCAAAAAAAGCAGGCATCGACAATTTCAATCTGGATTTAATGCACGGCCTACCCGAGCAAACTCAGAGCGAAGGTCTTGCTGACATTCAGCAGGCAATCGATCTGGAACCAACTCACATCTCCTGGTATCAATTAACAATTGAACCTAATACTGTTTTTTACAACTCGCCCCCCATCCTACCCAGCGATGATAAGCTAGCCGATATTCAGGAAGCCGGTGAAAAACTGCTAAGCAGCGCAGGATTTAATCAATACGAAATTTCTGCCTACAGTCACAACAAAAAACCATCCAAACACAATACTAACTACTGGCTATTCGGTGATTACATTGGTATTGGCGCAGGCGCTCATGGCAAGATTACCGATATCAGTAATCAACAAATCACCAGACGCTGGAAAACACGATCGCCAAAAGACTACTTGTCTTCTGAAACAGCTTTCATAGCAGGCGACCGACTATTGCTATCTGAAGAGTTACCATTAGAGTTTTTAATGAATGGCTTAAGACTTAATGCTGGATTTAGTGAAGATATTTTCACTGCCCGAACAGGCTTGCGGCTCAGCAGTATTGAATCCCAACTGGAACAACTTATTGCAAAAAAACTCCTGCAAACCAGTGACGGACAAATACGCACGACGCCTATGGGCAAGCGTTTTCTCAACACTATTCTTGAAGAATTTTAAAAAAAGCTGAATAAGAGAACGGTGATATTACCTGTTAGCGCAAACTTCCTGGTTTATTGCTCATACCGACGATCAGGCCGGACACCACCGATCTACAGTCTTCGGCCGTCTCGGCTTCCCCCATTCGGTTTCAGAACCCTAAAGCGCTGCGCGGTCTCTTCCACTCCCTCGGCCTAGCCTCTTATATATCCCGGTTGCAGCCAGCCCGCTCTTCTACCATTGTGCTAAGTTTTTGGCGACGGGATACTAGAGAATGGCGATGCTGAGCTATGAATTCACTGCAATAGGAGGCGAAGGAGTGATAATTTTGCGGAACATAAAAAATGGGTGCTGAACGAGTACCTGAGTTTCCAGCCGGGTATGTAAAGCCAGCCGACACTGACTTGGGTGTATTTTTGCAGTTCTGTGACTTATTGGCAAAACATAACCAGGTAATATGCAGTGATCTCGGTTGAGACAAATTTGTACGACAACTATCGCTTTAACAGGCCCGAACTGTTTTCACTGTGGTATCCTTAGCAGCTTTTAATATTGGCTGTAAGAGGTCTATCTAATGCCGCAATATCGATCTAAAACCTCCACTGCCGGGCGCAATATGGCCGGGGCCCGAGCACTATGGCGAGCAACGGGGATGAAAGATGATGACTTTCAAAAACCCATAATAGCTATCTCTAATTCTTTTACTCAGTTTGTGCCAGGGCATGTCCATCTTAAAGATCTGGGACAGCTAGTGGCGCGCGAAATTGAGAAAGCCGGCGGAGTTGCCAAAGAATTTAACACCATTGCAGTTGATGATGGTATTGCCATGGGCCATGACGGGATGCTCTACAGCCTACCCTCCCGCGACCTGATTGCCGACTCAGTAGAATATATGGTTAACGCACATTGTGCTGATGCAATCGTCTGCATTTCAAATTGCGACAAAATCACACCTGGAATGCTGAACGCGGCGATGCGCCTCAACATTCCGGTCATCTTTGTTTCAGGCGGACCAATGGAAGCAGGCAAGACCAAGCTTTCCGAGCACAAACTTGATCTTATCGACGCGATGATCATTGCAGCCGACGACAGTAAGAGTGATGAAGAGGTCGCTGAAATTGAACGATCTGCCTGTCCAACATGCGGATCGTGCTCCGGGATGTTTACCGCAAATTCGATGAACTGCTTAACCGAAGCTCTAGGCTTGTCTCTGCCCGGCAACGGTTCAACATTGGCCACTCATGCCGACAGGGAAATGCTGTTCCTGCAGGCCGGCAGAACAATTGTAGATATAACTCGACGTCACTACGAACAAGATGATTACTCGCTGTTACCCCGCTCAATCGCCAACTTTGATGCCTTTGAAAACGCAATGACCCTCGATATAGCGATGGGAGGCTCCACAAATACCATTTTACATTTGCTAGCTGCAGCTCAAGAGGGCGAAATTGACTTTACCTTAGCCGATATCGACCGTCTTTCCAGGCGCATACCACAGCTCTGCAAAGTTGCACCTAATACGCCGAAATATCATATGGAAGACGTTCATAGAGCGGGAGGTGTAATGGGCATCCTCGGGGAGCTCGATCGAGCAGGCTTGATACACGGCGAAAGCCCAACCGTACATAGCCCGTCTATGACAGCAGCTTTGGCGAAGTGGGACATAATGCAATCTCAAGATGAATCTGTTCACAAGTTTTTTATGGCAGGACCTGCCGGCATACCAACGCAGACGGCGTTTAGCCAAGATACACGCTGGCCTAGTGTCGATAATGACCGTCAAGATGGCTGTATTCGGTCGCTTGAGAATGCCTATTCACTGGAAGGCGGACTCGCCGTTTTGTTCGGTAATATCGCTGAAGATGGCTGCGTCGTTAAAACATCCGGGGTCGACGAAAGTATTTTCGTATTTGAAGGCAAAGCTCATATCTGTGAAAGCCAGGAAGACGCCGTCGCGGATATTCTTGAGGATCGGGTCAAAGAAGGCGATGTCGTTATTATTCGCTACGAAGGGCCGCAGGGTGGGCCCGGTATGCAAGAGATGCTGTACCCAACCAGTTATCTGAAATCGAAAGGTATGGGTAAAGCCTGTGCTTTGCTTACAGATGGTCGCTTTTCTGGCGGCACATCCGGCTTATCAATTGGTCACGCCTCGCCAGAAGCTGCAGCTGGAGGCGCTATAGCACTGGTGCACCAGGGCGACACCATACACATAGATATACCGAATCGCACGATAGATGTTGTACTGCCCGACGGTGAACTGGACGCTCGAAGGTCAGCGATGGACGCCAAAGGTGATGGTGCATGGGCACCAGTAAAAGCGCGACCACGAAAAGTTTCACCAGCGCTGCAGGCTTACGCAAAAATGGTGACAAGCGCTGATAAAGGAGCGGTTAGAGACGTCAGTAAACTAGGCTGATAGTCTAGCCTGCCCAGCCGGCAGCTGGGCAAAAAAAGTAAAAAAAGGCGCTTCATTAGAAGCGCCTTTTTTATTGGGATGAGTAAAGACGTTAAGTGCTTTCGAGACTCTTCTGACGCTCCAGCTCTTTAGCCATGAACGTACTCCATTGTTTTGCCATTTTCTCGGTGCGCTTATCCTTGCCGGCCTTAACAAATTCACTGCGAGCTGACTTATATTGTTTCAGTTCATAGTGAGCCATGCCTTTAACCAAGTGAGCCTGATCTACCCGTTTAACACCGCCTTTGTTCAGGCCCTTATTACAGGCATCGATAGCTTTCTTAAATTGGTCATTATCAAGATAAACATTACACAGTCTTGCCCACAAATCGCCCGTGTCTGACTTTGCGGCGGCCTTGGCCATCTCTGGTATCGCTTTTTTGATCTCCTGCGCCTGACGCCAGGACATTCCTAGAAGGTCAAGATTCTTGGATGTATCGTCTATGGTCTCCTCCTTGATACCTCTGTCCAAAACCTTAGCAGCTTTGTAGGGCACATCGCTCATCAGGTACAGAGACGCCATATTAATCAGCTCTTTTTCTTTCTTTAGCATTCCCTGAACATAAGCGGCTTCTAAAGAACTTGTCTGCCTGGCCTCGTTACCTAAATCGGCATACATACCAGATAGTTGCATCCAATACTGCTTTTTAGGGTAGTGAACCAACATCTCGCTGAGAATTTCTACCGTTTTCTTAATGTCTTTCTTGTCGTAATAGAGGAAATACTGCAATCCGTACCACTGTTCTTTCGGTACTTTGTCTTTTTCTTTGTACATCGAAATAGCTATTTCAATATTTTTCAACGCATTATCGTTCTCTTTGATCTGATAATAACCTTGAGCCAACATCACATAGGCACTGGCCGTAGGTGCGGCAGTTACCTCAAACCACTCAAGTAATGCGTCGATACCTTCACGGTATTTTTCCATCACAAAATACAGTTGAGCGACCGAGTAACGGGCCTGAACAATTGTACCTTCTGGCGCCAGGGGAAGTGGAATAATCTGCTTATAGGCCTTCAGCGCATTATTGTAGTCTTCTTTGGAATAATAGATAAACGCGTACATGTTTAAAACATTGGCCAATTCCGCATCATTGGGCGGTCTTCTGGTATTGTTTTTTATCTCGTCCAGAATTTCAATGGCTCCAGGAATATCCTTAGCCTCCACTGCCTCTTGAGCCAACTGCAACTTTTCATAAGTCTTGTTGTTCATAGCTTGTGTACGCTTGGTTTTCTTTTCCTTTTTCGCTTCCGTGTTTTCCTGCGCCTGGGCTACACCCACCAAAGCGACATCGGAGAAAGGCTGAAGTGCCGGAACCATAGCTTGTGCAACTAACACAGGTACAGTTAGCGCTGCCGCTCTGCTCCAGCGTTTTAATGTGATTAGCGATAAAACATTCATAGTCATTCAAATAGTCCGAATTTTTTTACCTTGTTACTTTTCAAGTCGATTACTGTTCAAGTTCGTAGGTGAATCGGTTTTGAACACCCAACACCTCAATGGCTTCACCGTCAATGACGCGAGGCTTGTACTTGAATTTCATGGCAGCTTTAACCGAAGTACGCTCAAAATACCCGCCAGGAACACAGTCAACAGCAACAGCGTCTTTGATAGAGCCATTTCTGGTCACCGTGTATTCAACCGTGCAATACCCCTCAACACCGCGACTGTTTGCTCGGCGAGGATACATAGGCGCAACTTTTACAATTGGTAGATATTCACCATCGCCGGTACCCAAACCATTACCCAGACCAATATTTACGTCAGCCGAAATCTGCGGCGTCATATTGAGTGCATCCGGGTTAACTTCTGCATCAATATCAGGCTGATCAAGATCTGGTGGAGGCTCTTCCGGATCGTCGGGTTTGTCAGGCTTAGCCTCTTTTACATTGGTTTCAATATCCCGATCGGGCATGGTTATATCAGCAATTTTTGTTGCCGGTTTTTCATCCAGAGTATTGTCAGCCATTGCAATAAGCAGAGGCATTAAATAGAACAATCCTACCGTGACGAGAGCGCCCAGAACGGCACCAATTATTATGCGTATGAAGTTCATAGTGGCTTAATCGTTTTCCGTGGCCAGGGATACATCGTAAACACCTGCCGATCGAGCTGAGTCAATCACTCCGGCAACAGTCTCTGTATTGGATTCATTGTCTGCCTGTACAACAACAGCACCTTTGGGATTTTCGGCATGCATACGCTCGATCACCGAACGAACAGCGCGCTTATCTACGCGACGCTTATCCATCCAAATTTCATTAGTAGCACTTATTGCGATAAGTATATTGACATTTTCTTTCTTATTCGCTGTAGATGCTTCAGGGCGATTTACTTCAATACCAGCTTCTTTTATAAAAGAAGCTGTAACAATGAAGAAGATAAGCATGATAAAGACCACGTCCAACATGGGCGTTAAGTCAATTTCAGACCCGTCATCTACAGCTGCATTTCTACCATTTCTGCGCATAATAATTCTCTTAGTGATCTGTTGTCAGATGGTCTTCAAGCAATGTACTTTCGCGGTCTGCAATTTGCGAAACATATGTGTCAGCAAATACACCGGAAAGAGCTGCAACCATACCCGCCATAGTCGGGATGGTGGCTTTTGAAACACCGCCAGCCATGGACTTGGCATCACCGCCGCCAGTAACAGCCATGATATTAAAAACCTCGATCATTCCGGTAACCGTACCTAACAAACCAAACAGTGGAGCCAGGGCAACCAGAGTTTTGATCATCGGCAAACCCGATCTGATTTTTAGCTGGGCCTCTGAAATAAGCTGGCGCCGAATTTGGCGAGCGTTCCATGACTTACGTTCACTTCGCGCTTCCCATTTACTAATCGCGTAATCAATGTCGGAGCGAAGACCACTTTTAAAATAGTAAAAGCGCTCAAATGCCAGAGTCCACATGACAAAGGTAAGGGCGGCGATAAAATTCAACACCGGGCCGCCCTGCTCCATAAAGTTCAGGATTAGTTCTAGAGTGTCATCGAAAAACATCGTCTATTTTCCTAGTTGAGACTCAGTGTGCTCTGCAATAAGCCCAGTGGACTGTTCGTCCAATACATGGATAACTTTCTTTGCCTGTCCGTTAGTAACGGTGTGCAGTAGAACAGTTGGGATTGCTACCAATAGACCCAGCACCGTAGTAACCAGAGCTCCAGAAATACCGCCAGCCATTGCCTTCGGATCGCCCGCACCAAATATTGTTATCGCCTGGAAGGTGATAATCATACCGGTAACCGTACCCAACAGTCCCATCAGCGGTGCAACAGCAGCGATGATTTTTAGCAAATTCAAGCCAAGCTCGATTTTCGGAATCTCTTTCATAATGGCCTCAGAAAGCTTCAACTCAAGCGTTTCCGTGTCCATCGTTGGGTTCTCTTCATGTACTTTCAACACACGACCCAGAGGGTTGTTAGTATTGGCAGTACTGTTCTTCATCTGAGCTCTAACTTTTGAGTTCATGATAGTCAGAACCAGCAGACGCCATATTGCGAGGGCAAAAGCAAACGCACCAACAAGGGCAATTGCCTTACCGATAGTACCACCTTGCTCAAAGCGCTCATTTAATGTGGGCGAGTTAATCAACGCTGCAAGGAAAGAACCACCAGTTGGGCCGGTTGGATCCGCACCAAATGCGACCGTACCGCTAGTTGCTCCAACAAGGTCAGACGCCCAGCCGTTGTAAGGACTACCCGGCTGACGAGCCAATTCAGACAAAGTGTGAGTTTCTGCAATGTACTGCAAGTACTTGCCTTCGTCGCTGATAATATTGAACGTACCGACGCGAACGACAGATCGACTTTCTTTTTCGCCACCAGGCTTAGCCACTTCAGCGCTAAAGCTAACAACCTTGCCAGACTCAGTCATTTCACGCTGTAATTCAAACCACAAACGCTCAATTTCTTCAATACTTGGAAGCTGCTCCGCGCCACTCATTTTGGCGATCAAACCATCGAGAAATTCTTCCCGATCGGGGTATTGAGCGCTAACTAATGAACTACTAAAGTTCGAACGCAAATCACCGGCAGTTGATGTTAGATGACCGAACAGCTCAGTCAACGTACCCAGGCGCTCTTTAAGCTGACCTTGTTTTTCAGCAACTTTCAGCTCGTTTTGCTCAAAGGCACCCTCTAAACGTGTCGAACGAGCCTCTTCGTTGGTGCGCATTTGTTTTGCTTCGGCCAACAGCTTGGCCTGCTGATTTTTTGCACTCTTAAACCTTGCTTCGCGAGCCCGATTCTCTTTGGCCTCGCTCGTTTGACCCTGTTTTACAAAATCCAACAGTTGATCAAGAGTTTTGGCGTCCTGTGCAAACACTGAACCAGAGGTCAATGTTAATGCAGAGACAAATGCTGCAGATATTACCGCGGATTTCATTATTTTCATTTTCATTACTCAGCAGCCTCCGGCGCAGAAATCGGAAGTTTAAGGATGTCGATAGTCGCTTCTTTACGAGCTATACGAAGACCGGCTCGTATTGCACTGCGATATTCACTTTTTTCCAGCTGAACAAAGCTACCTGCCTCTTTATCCCAAGCTCCGGAGATTTCGCTATCCGTTGTTTGATAAAGCAGTGCCACACGACCAACCTGGAAAAAGTCGACATCGCGATCTACACCGTCAAGCGAGAGCGAGCCTTTGTAAGCAGAAATCTTACGACCGAATTCGTTTTCGATTTTGTAGGCTTCGAGCACCTGGCGGAATTTTTCAGCAACTGACAAGTCAGAGCGATCCACGTTGGCTCGCAAAAAGTCGATTCGCTCTTGACGCTCATCCATAAGGAAAGGCACGTCCAATTTAACGAATTGCTCAAGGCCATCAATCATCCTGATAACCAGCGGTGTAACTTGGCGCTGGATAACAGTGACTTGACCAATCGAGTTTTCGATATCGTCAATTCGTTTAAGCTGATTAACTATCTGCTTATCCAAACGGGCGTTATAAACGCGAAGACCATCAACCTGTTTCATCACAGTTTTATAGTCTTGCAGCAAATCGCCAGTTTCATCGGCCAGAGAGTCAATCTTTTTCTGGGACTTTTGGGCGGCCTGGGTAGTTGCCTGGCCTACTTTCAACACGGCGTCTACCGAGTTGGCCTGGGCTTGAGAACCCAGTATTGCGCCAAATGACATTGTCACGGCAAGCGCTATCGTTTTGAATCGATGCATATTCATGGGGATTGCATTTCCTTCAGGATGTTTAAAAAAGCAGTTCTTATATTATCTGGTCAAACGCGCTGCTGAGGTTTCACGTGTTGACTCTATGAGCCCGCATTTTAATATTAAGTTTTCTCCGGAATCAATGTGATTATCGACTTTATTTATATAAATATTCCAAAACGCTTTATGAGTCAAGTTGTGACACAAATGCGAGTATATGGGTATCACTAAAGAGAAAAAAGTAACAATAATTGAGTTTTTGTCACCTCGGTCTTCCAACAGAATCCGAACACCACCTGCATACGGTTGCCAACAAAAAGCGCCGGAGACTAATAAATAACCATGTAGGTCACTTATTCACCACTTCGCTGGTAGACAACGAAACTATAGTCGTAAGGATTCGGGCCGTCAGCGACAAAATCTTCTCTATTTGCCTCTTGCCACTGACACCAATTCAACGATGGGAAGCACGCATCACCATCAACACTTGCATGAATTTTGGTCAAATACAGTCGCTGCGTTCTTGGCAGTATCTCTTTGTAGAGTTCAGCGCCACCAATTACCATGATTTCTTTAGCGCCATCAACAATGGCGATACTGCTGGCCAGCTGGATAGCCTCGTCAATACTGTGTACGACTCTAACACCCTCTGCGGCGTAGTTCCGATTGGCGGTAACGACGATATTGGTTCTTCCGGGCAATGGCTTACCGATCGATTCATAGGTCTTACGCCCCATGATTAGAGGCTTACCCATTGTTGTCATCTTGAAATATTTCAAATCACCGGGCAAATACCAGGGTAATTGGTTATTGCGTCCAATTACGCGGTTTTCAGCCATCGCCACAATCATGGCGATCACAACGTCAAAATCATCGGACATATATCTGAACTTCCACAGTGAATATAGGTGAAATGGCTATACCGCTATCGGCGCTTTTATAAGCGGAAAGGGGTCATAATTTGCAAACTCAAAATCTTCAAACTGGTAATCAAAAATTGATTCGGGCCGTCTTTTCAGTTGTAACCTCGGCAGATCACGTGGCTCCCGCTGCAGCTGCTTATAAACGATGTCACTGGTCATATGGTTGCTGTAAAGATGACAATCACCAAAGGTGTGCACAAATTCACCCACATCAAGATCACATTGTTGCGCTATCATGTGGGTCAACAATGAATAACTGGCAATATTGAAAGGCACTCCCAGGAACAAGTCGGCACTGCGCTGATACAGCTGACAGGAGAGACGCCCATTGGCAACATAAAACTGGAACAGGGTATGGCACGGCGGCAGGGCCGCCCTACCCTGTTCAACATTTGTCTTCGGATCTATCGATTCGTCCGGCAAGTCAGCAGGATTCCAGCCACTGACGATTAGACGGCGAGAATTCGGCGTTGTTCTGATCATCTGGACCAACTCCGCAATCTGGTCAATGGTCGAACCATCAGGACAGTCCCAACTTCTCCACTGCTTGCCGTAGATGGGCCCAAGATCTCCGTTGGCCAATGCCCAATCATCCCAAATAGAAACACCCCGTTCTTTTAGCCAGCTATTATCTGTGCTGCCATTCAGGAACCAAATTAATTCATAGATGATGCTTTTAAGGTGAATTTTTTTGGTCGTCACCAATGGAAAACCTTCACTCAGATCAAATCGCATTTGACGCCCGAATACTGATCGAGTGCCAACTCCTGTGCGATCGCCCTTATCCGTACCGTTATCAATAACGTCCTGAATTAGATCGAGGTATTGCTGCATGTTTTTAACCTACAAAATGACAACTTAGCGATTTTTTCTCGCCGATTTTTTACCAGACTTCACGCCGGGCTTCGGGGACTCCACTACCTGCCACCGGTAAGCATAAATCATTAAAGCAACACCCCCGACAATCATCGGCAATGATAGAACCTGCCCCCGTGTCAGCCAACCAAAAGCATCGAAACCAATATGACTATCCGGCGCCCGAAAAAATTCGACAACAAATCGAAACACCCCGTAGCCAATAAGAAAAAGGCCGGCTACAGACCAATTTGGCCGAGGCCTTGCAGAAAAACTGTAAACAATCAATAACAATACCCCGCCCTCAAGCAAGGCCTGATAAAGCTGAGATGGATGACGAGCCAACCCGGAGGGGTCTTTAGGAAACACCATCGCCCAGGGCACAGCGTCAACATCAGCAGGCCTGCCCCAGAGCTCCTGACCAATAAAATTACCAACTCGACCCATTCCCAAGCCCACTGGCGCCATAGGCGCAACAAAATCGACCAATGCACCCAGCTTCACATTGAGTTTACGGGAAAAAACGATCATCGCGACAAAGACACCCAGAAGACCACCATGGAATGACATGCCACCTTCCCAGAGTTTGAATAACCAAAGCGGATCAAGCAGAAACTTGTCAAAATTATAAAACATTACATAACCAAAGCGCCCACCCAAAACAGCGCCAAGCGCACTGTAGAATATCAAGTCATCAACATGTTTCCGCTGGATAGGGAAATTATCAAAACCCGATCGATGAACAGCAATACCCCAAGCAGCGGCAAAACCGACGAGGTACATGAGACCGTACCAATGAATGGAAATAGGTCCCAATGATACGGCAACCGGGTCAATATCAGGATGTGTTAGCATATGTTTTTAACGCAACGTCTTATCGTTTTTCATCGGTGGCATATTATGCCACACTCAACACCATAGTCTGGAATTACTGCGTAACCATGTGCTTAATTTTATTTGCTTATCAACATCACTCTGACTATCCGCTGATCATAGCTGCTAACAGAGATGAGTTTTTCGACCGCCCTACCACTGCCGCTCATTATTGGCCCGAGTCGCCTGAGATCTTTGCCGGTAAAGATCTTCAGGCCGGTGGTACCTGGATGGGAGTTACGCGTCAGGGTCGTTTTGCCGCCGTGACTAATTATCGCAATACCCACACACCGCCAAACCCGGCAATTTCGCGCGGAGCTTTGTGTAAAGATTTTTTACGCTCCAACATCAGTCCACAAGAATTTTTGTATCAAATTAATAAGAACAGACTCGATTATGCGGGTTTTAACTTACTTCTTGGAGGCCCTGATCAACTCCTCTACTATGCCAACCAGACAGGCGACACAATAGAACTTAACGCCGGGGTTCATGGTTTAAGCAACGGCGTGCTCAATGACTCATGGCCCAAAGTTGAACATGGCAAAAGCGCTCTGAAAACGGCGCTGGAGAAAACGACAGAAGCGGAACATTTACTCGATATCCTGCTCGATGACACACCCGCACACGCATCAAAAGTCCCCAACACAGGCATCGGAATTGATACTGAAATTGTGCTATCGAGCCGCTTTATCCCACCTACTCGTGACAACAGTTATGGCACCCGCAACTGCACGGTATTAAAAATTGACAAGGAGAATAACAGCGAATGGCTTGAACAGGCATTTTCCCCTAGCGGCAAACTCGGGGAGCAAGTAACCCATCATATCGAAGGCATCACAACGCCATCAAATAAAATATCCGGCTACTGAATATCTGCCACTTGCGGCCTAACCAATTGCTGCACACCGGTATCAATGAGCGCTTTTTCCATAAACGCCTGAATCTGATGGGCACTTTCCATGGTCATAGCCTCTTGCAACAATTCCCGTGCACGTACAATACTGATGCTTCGCAACACCAATTTCACTCGCGGCAGGTTCGTCGCATTCATTGACAAGACATCGTAACCCATCGCTGTGAGTAAAATTGCAGCCGCAGGGTCACCGGCCAACTCACCACAAATACTAACCTTACGCCCCTCCGCGTGACCATCATCTACCACTTTCTGCAGTGCCTGTAACACCGCTGGGTGATAAGCCTGATAGATATCTGCAACGCGAGCATTATTGCGATCAACTGCCAGCAGATACTGCGTTAAATCATTTGACCCCACTGAGAGAAACCCGACCCGTTTAGCAAACTCACGAGCCTGATACACCGCAGCAGGAACTTCCACCATTACCCCAACCAGGGGAATCTCCAGATCGATACCTAACTCCACCACCAACTCATCGTGGGCGCGATAGATCAGTTCCAGTGCTTCTTCCAGCTCAGGAACGCTGCTAATCATCGGCAGCATAATTTGCAAATTGCCAAGCCCCGCATTCGCCTTCATCATCGCCCGAACCTGCACCAAAAAGATCTCTGGGTGATCAAGAGTGACTCGAATACCTCGCCAACCTAAAAACGGATTGTCTTCTTCAATCGGAAAATACGGCAACGACTTGTCGCCGCCAACATCAAGGGTTCGCATGGTTACTGGCATAGGCGCAAAAGCCTCCAGCTGCTCCCGATAGATTTTTCGCTGCTCTTCTTCACTCGGGAAACGTTCCCGCAACAGAAATGGCACCTCAGTCCGATATAATCCAACACCTTCAGCGCCCCTATCCAGAGAGCGCGCAATGTCAGCCTGCAAACCGGTATTAACCCACAGCGGCATGCGATAATCGTCGGTGGTTATACAGGGCAAATCTTTTAAGGCCTCGAGCCCTTTGGACAATTGCTGCTCTTCTTCGTAAATTGCCTGAAAACGACCATGCAATTCAGCAGAAGGGTTGAAATAAACATGGCCGTTATAGCCATCGAGGATGATTTCTCTATCCTCTAACAGCGTAAAGGGTAAATCTACTGCCCCCATAACGGTTGGAATTCCCATTGATCGCGCAAGGATAGCGACATGAGAATTACTTGAACCTCGGACGGATACCAACCCTACAAGGTTTTCCGGAGGAACCTCGCCCAGCATAGATGCGGTCAGCTCTTCACCGACCAAAATCGTACGCTCGGGATATTCTTTTGGCCCAGAGTTGGCGGCTTGCAGATACGCAAGAATCCTGCGACCAAGGTCTTTAACATCGGTCGCTCGTTCTTGCAGATATTCATCCTCCATCGTTTCGAAGGTTCGAACGTGCTGAATAATAACTTTGCTTAATGCACCTTGCGCCCATTCACCTTTGGCAATTCTTGCGTCAACTTCACCGGCAAGAGCATTATCGTCCAGCATATGTAAATAGACATCGAAAAGAGCCTGTTCCTGGGGCGCCAATCGTCGGGAAAGCTTTCGCCCCAGAGCCCGAATATCTTCTTTAACTGCCTCAATACATTCGTGGAAAAAGTCCCTCTCTTCGTCAACGTCCTTGCAACGGCGCATTGGCACTGCGTACAAATCGGCAAGCGGTGCAATGACGACGGTTTGACCTATGGCAATACCCGGAGCTCCGGCGACCCCACGAAATCTGGCACTGCGCTGTGTCTCCTGACCGGAATCAAGAGAAACAATAGAACCGGTGGCCTGAGCATGAGCAATAACCCCTGCAAGCTGTGCAGAAACAGTGACTAAAAAGGCTTCATCATCTTCGTTGAAACGTCTCCGTTCCTGTTGCTGTACCACCAACACACCCAGCACTTGTCGCTGATGGATAATCGGCACACCTAAAAATGAACTAAATCGCTCTTCACCGATACCTGGCATAAAAAGAAAGGCTGCATGTGCTTCCGCATGCTCCAGATTGAGCGGCTCTTCGCGGACTGCTACCTGACCCACCAAGCCCTCATTACCGGCCATTGAAACTTTACCGACAAAGTCTTTATTCAATCCCTGAGTAGCACTAAATACCAATCGTCCCAAACTGGGTTCGCGAAGATAGACGGTACACACCTCTGTACCCATAGCTCTGCGCACTCGCAATACCGTGACATCAAGCACTGCCTGCAAATTATCTGCGGTATTGACCTCCTGGACAATACGACGCAAGGATTCGAGCATGTTCTTACGCATCATGGTTCCTGTTAGTACAATTCATTAGTAGATAGGGGACATCATTTCTAACTGATAAAATCACTGACCAATCGACTGTGCTTGGGCGCTAATTCCTTCAGTGCTCGTCTATAAACTTCCCGCTTAAAGGGGATCACTTGCCCTAATGGGTACCAATAACTAACCCAGCGCCAATGATCAAATTCAGGCTTATGATCGTTGTCGAAACGAACCTCACTGTCGTCCGATAACATTCTCAACAAAAACCATTTTTGCTTCTGACCTATGCACAAAGGCTTGCTATCGCGGCGCAATAATCTCTGGGGCAAACGATATCGCAACCAACCACGCGTAGTAGCAATGATTTCGACATCTTTTGCGGTCAAACCAATTTCTTCTTCTAATTCTCGAAACAGTGCCTGCTGTGGACTTTCACCCTGCTGAATACCACCCTGAGGAAACTGCCAGGCATCCTGCCCAACACGTCTGGCCCACAAGACCTCACCGCGAGCATTAGCCAGCATAATGCCAACATTGGCACGAAAACCCTCTGAATCAATCAACAACAACTCCCTACGGTCTTGCGACGACTTATTTTTTGCGGCGGGGTAGATAATAGTTACGTCATTTTTAGAATAAATCGCTAAAAACACGACTACCGAACCCGCGAAAACGCTCGTAATAGATCGACTATTGTTCCACAAATAACAGAGATTGAGAAATGATCAAATAGTATACAATCATGGACGTAGTAGTTTCGGTGTCACAGAGGTGCATAAATAGCTGTAAATCAGTATCCTAGGCAACTGCTAGCGCAAAGGTTAAAATCTCCCGCACTCATCATGTCATTGACAGGAATACTCTGTGAGCCTTGCCATATTCGATCTCGACAACACACTTCTCAAGGGTGATAGCGACCATGCCTGGGGACAATTTCTGGTAACACACGGCATTGTTAACGGTGAAGATTACCAACAGCAAAATGATTACTTTTACCAACAATACAAAAATGGCGGCCTCAACATTGATGAGTTCTTGGCTTTTGCGTTAAAGCCTCTGTCGGAGCACAGCCAACAACAACTAAATCAGTGGCATGCGCAGTTTATGCACGAAGAAATAGACCCTATTCGACTGCCCAAAGCAGAACTGTTACTTGAAAAACATCGCTCCGCGGGTGACTTCCTTATGATTATCACTGCAACCAATCAATTTGTAACCGGCCCGATTGCCACCAGTATGGGAGTTGACCACATATTGGCAACGATCCCGGAGGTCGTCGATAACGCCTACACTGGAAAAGTTGATGGCACGCCTTGTTTCCAACAGGGTAAAGTAACTCGCCTGCATGAATGGCTGCAACAGTCTGGCCACAGTTTAAAAGGCAGTTATTTTTACAGTGACTCCCACAACGATTTGCCTCTCCTTAAACTCGTCGACCATCCTGTTGCGGTAGACCCGGACGACATTCTTGAAAAATATGCCCACGAACACAGCTGGCCGATTATTAGCCTTAGGGACTAGGCTACCCACCGTCAAATAACAACATTCAGTCGCGGCGGTCGCTAAACCGCACCTCTGCTAATTTGCCGGCAAAACTCTGGCAAAAACAGCTTTTAAGTATTCTGTCTCTGGAATAGCCGGGTGTACAGGATGGTCAAAGCACTGACCGCCCTGTTCCAAAATCTGTAAATCCCTATCGAGATGACGTGCCGATGCGCGCAATATATCGGTTAACTTGTCACGCCCCAAGTGCATGGAGCAAGATGCAGAAACCAATACACCACCCTTGCCGAGCAAGCGGATAGCTAACTCGTTAATCCTGCGGTAGGCCTGCTCACCGCTCTTTATGTCTTTACGCTTTGGAATAAACGCTGGTGGATCAACAATCACCACGTCATAACGTTCACCTTCATTGATCAGCATTTTCATCGCTTCAAATGCCGAACCCTGAATGGTTGCCACCTTATCGCTCACTTGATTCAGTTTTGCGTTAACATCAACGCCATCCAGGGCAAATTCTGAAGCATCAATACAACTAACCGACTCCGCACCAAAAACCGCAGCCTGCACTCCCCAGCCACCAATATAACTGAAAACATCTAACACTCGCTTGCCGCGAACGTAATCCGCAAGGCGTAACCGATTGGCCCTATGATCATAAAACCATCCTGTTTTTTGGCCGCTAAATACAGGAACACTAAATTTAACACCATTCTCTTCCATTGCTACCTGCTCAGGCACTTCGCCATAAACAACTTCTACATATTCTGGCAAATTTTCAGACACGCGAATACGAGAATCATTTTTTAGTAATATTCCCTTTGGTTTCAAAACTTGTATCAACGCATCAATAACGTCCTGCTTCACCGCCTCCATACCCGCGGTTGCTATTTGAACCACCAGTATGTCAGCGAATCGATCAACTACCAGCCCCGGCAAAAAATCACTATCACCATAAACCAGCCGATAGTAGGGCTTATCTGTCATCGCTTCCCTGAGACCAAGAGCAATGTTAAGGCGATGTACCAGCAGTGATTTATCCAGTGGGTAGCGAGTATCCCTGCCAAACACACGACCGCAAATTAAACTGTGCGGGTTGATATATGCCAGCCCCATGGCTTTACCAGTGCTGTTCTCAACCAGTACCTGCTGCCCCGACTCAAAGTCTTTTAGTGGCGTTGCCTGAACGTCCACCTCATTGCTATAAATCCATAAATGTCCGGCACGCAGGCGACGATCCGCCTGGGATTTTAATTTCAGTACTGGCTGGCTGGCTGTCATCTTTTTCACCTTATTGAAGGACGCGCATTATATACCCGACAGTCACTATGCCGCAGAAATATTCGGCTATGAACGGTAGTAATCGTCGTAGAGGAGGGTGTTTTCAGGCGAGAAAACAAATCATTTAGCCGATCAAAGTCCCGAATGAAGTGAATGGCTATCGTAAAAAAATGGTGCTGCCTAGCGCCTTAATAACAGTATATTAATGAGAAATATCATCAATGTAGCTATCGGTCAGCCAGGGCAATAAGCCGTCCGGCTATTGCCTCACATGATCAATCTGATGTGCTACTCTTCGTCACATTGCGTGTCGTAGTCTTCAGCACTCATCAGATTCTCGAGTTCTGCAACGTCTGTTGGTTGCAGTTTATAAAACCAACCGTCGACATACGGGTCACTGTTAACAGTTTCAGGGGCTTCTTCCAACACCTCGTTAATAGCAACAACTTCTCCGCTCACAGGCGCATAAATATCCGAAGCCGCCTTAACCGACTCCACAACACCCGCTTCGTCTCCCGCCGATAAAGTCAATCCGATTTCAGGACACTCAACAAAAACCACATCACCCAATGCCTCCTGAGCGTGATCACTAATGCCCACAGTAATTGTGCCATCATCTTCCAATCGAGCCCACTCGTGGCTGCTGGCATATTTTAACTCGATAGGCGTGTTACTCATTGCTGAATCCTCTGGAATAAAAATATCATAAAGGCTCTCTCTATGATCAATTCGACGCATTCTACATTTGAAGGAAGGAATTACAAGCGGACATAGCAAATAAGCGACCGCCTCTCAAATTCTAGCGTCGGGCAGATGCCCTCACCGCCAGTATCACCGGTAACAATCCCACTAAAATCAACGACAATGCGGGTAGCGAGGCCCGCTGCCATTCACCTTCGGAGGTCATTTCGTAAATTCTCACCGCTAATGTGTCCCAGCCATAAGGGCGCAGCAGCAACGTCGCGGGCATCTCTTTCATCACGTCAACAAAAACCAGAACCATGGCAGTAAACAATCCGGGGCGTAACATCGGCAAATAAATGATCCACAATAAAGGTAAACCGCTCACCCCCAGACTCCTTGCCGCTTCCGGGATACTGGTTTTTAGCTGCTGTAAACTGGAATCAACAGGGCCATTAGCCACCGCTAAAAAACGCACCCAGTAAGCGGTAATCAACGCCAATACGCTTCCCACTAGCATTTGTCGCGACGGTATACCCAGCCATTCCATAACAGGCGCAATCAGCTGCTGATCTAAAGCGGCAAAAGATAGCATCACACCTACTGCCAGCACAGAGCCCGGCAAAGCATACCCCAAAGAACCTATATCATAGAATGTGCGCATTTTAGCGCTTGCTGAGCGACGACTAAACGCCAATAGTAAGGCCAGCGAGACAGTTATAAATGCAGCGATAGCGCCCAGTATCAAAGTACGAGAGAGCAAGCCTAAATACCGCTGATCAACAGCCTCAAAACCTTCCAGTAACACCCAGTGTAATAGTTGCAGAACGGGGACTATAAAAGCGATCGATAAGATGGATAAGCAAAACGCAGTTGCCGCAAAAGCGGCAAGTGGTGACAGGCGCTGTCGAAATCGATGCTGTTTGCGGGCCGATTGGGTGAACCGGCCCTTGCCTCGACTTTGCTTTTCAGCGACTAACGCTATACCGACAAACAATAAAAGCAGCGAAGCCAATTGCGCAGCCGCTTGCAAATTAAACAGTCCAAACCAGGCTTTATAAATGGCCGTGGTAAATGTGTCGTAGTTAAAGATCGCCACCGTACCAAAGTCCGCCAATGTTTCCATCACCGCAAGCGAGGCCCCAGCAACAATGGCGGGTTTAGCCATTGGCAAGGCGATCTTAAAAAAGGCTTCCCGGCGTGTTGCTCCCAGCACTCGCGCCACTTCCATTACCTCGCTGCCTTGAGATAGAAAGGCGCTGCGAGCCAACATGTATACATAAGGATAAAATACTAAAACCAACACCAGTATGACTGTTACTTCATGCCTGACATCAAAATAACTATAGCGGTCACCGAGTAGCGCATGCAGTCCCTGCTGTAAAGGCCCGGCAAAATCAAAAAGCCCCAACACCACAAAAGCAAGCACGTAGGCTGGCATTGCCATCGGCAACATTAGCGCCCAGTCAAGCCAACGCCGTCCCGGGAACTCATACATCACCGTCAACCAAGCAAGACTCACACCCAGTAAGGTCACCCCAATACCAACAGCGACACCTAACACCACAGTGTTACGCAATAGAGTGGATAACTGGGTAGCAATGAGATGCTGCCATACTTCAGTCTGGTCGGAACTCCACCCCAGTAATATCACCACCAGCGGCATCATTGCCATCAATACTGTGGCAATAGCGGCAAATTTCGCCAACGATTGGATAGTAATAGGCCAACGCCTACCTACGGCAACTGCAGGTGACCCAGGTAGTAGAGGCGGCTGTGACGCCGATAGCCTGGTTGACGAATTATCGATAACCAACCCGATCCATCAGCTTAACGGCCTGAACCTGCAAACGGCCAGCCTCACCAACATTGATATCATCGGCAGTAAACTCACCCCAACTCGCCAATTCTGCGTTCAAAGCCACCGACGAATTGACGGGGTATTCCTGGTTTAAGTCCATCAGCATAACCTGCGCTGCGGGAGAGCTGAGCCACTCGATCAACTGTTGCGCTTGCTGCTTGTGCTTACTTGCTTTGGTAACACCAGCACCCGAAACATTGATATGCACACCTCGCCCATCAGAGCCTTCACCTTGCTGATTAGGCCAAAACAGAGCCAATGGTAATTCCGGTTTAGACTTCATAAGCCTACCGTAATAGTAAGTGTTTACTATGCCTGCATCACACTGACCGGAGACAATTGCTTCCATCACTTTGGTATCGTTAGAAAACGGGTCCAGCGCCAAATTAGCAACCCACCCTGCCACAACAGCCTCTGCACGCGGCTCACCTAACGCTGCGATCATAGTAGCAACCAGGGATTGGTTATAAACCTTTTTTGAAGTTCGCAGACACAGGCGATCGCTCCACCCGGAATCCGCTAAGGCTTCGTAAGTTGATAAATCTCCAGATGCCAATTTGGTGGTTGAGTAAACAATAGTTCTAGCCCGGATAGTTAACGCAAACCAGTGGTTGTTCTCATCGCGTAAGTTAGCAGGGACATTCGCCGCCAGAATTGTCGACGTCGTTGGCGCCAGCACACCAATCTGGGTTGCCTGCCACAAATTGCCAGCATCGACAGTCATCAGAATATCCGCGGGAGAGTTGTCGCCCTCGGCCTGTAAGCGAGCTAGTAAGGGCCCCTCTTTGTCGGTAATGTAATTAACCGGAATGCCAGTTTGTACAGTGAATTGATCAAACAGGGGTTTAATCAGGTGCTCTTTCCTTGCCGAATAGACCAGCAGCTCCGGCTGCTCTATAACATCCACCGCTGCTTGATGACTTTGCTCAGCAGGGTTATCAGCAGACCGCTCTCCGCAGGACAGCAAGAAAAATAACAGGGAAAA
This sequence comes from Oceanicoccus sp., assembly GCA_036963965.1. Classification (GTDB taxonomy): domain Bacteria; phylum Pseudomonadota; class Gammaproteobacteria; order Pseudomonadales; family Dasaniaceae; genus Oceanicoccus. The sequence continues at coordinate 372,294 of JBALTE010000001.1, forward strand.
TAGCAGGGAATAACGGACAGTTGGAATCATCATTTCAATCCTTTACAAGGTAGGGCCAGCGGAATCACACAGATGATAATCATTATCATTACCATTTGCAATGACGTTACGGTAAGCCCATTGCCTGTTTCATGATTTGACGTTTTAACAACTTACTTTTATCAAGCCAGCGCAGCCCCGAATTTCTTGCCCACCTAATTGGCAACGCGGTCTCCGAAAATAGTCGCTTCAATCCTTCCATTCCGGCCATCATGGTCAAATTGGCACCCTTGCGACGACGCTGATATCGCTCCAGCACAGCTATACTGCCGGGGTTGAGGCCGCGCTGTTGTGACCGCAATAACTCTTCACTGAGTGCTTTTACGTCCATTAAGCCCAAATTGACGCCCTGCCCCGCCAGCGGGTGAATCGTGTGGGCAGCGTCACCAACCAACACAAGCCCCGGTTTTACATAATCAACCGCATGTCTTTGTCGCAACGGAAAACTGAATCGACGACTTACCGCTGAAATGTTCCCCAGTTGATATTCAAAAGCGGCGGCCAGCGCCTCGCTAAACTCGTCATCATTAAGTGACATTAAGTTGTCGGCATACTGTGGAATTGCCGACCAAACAATTGAACAATAATAAGCGCCATCTTGCGTTGATGACAGAGGCAGAAACGCCAAAGGACCTTCAGGTAAAAACCGTTGCCTTGCTGTCTGCCCATGACAGGATTCTGTTTTAACCGTTGCCACAATGGCATGATGGTCATAATCCCACTCGCGCATAGCGATATGCTCCAATGAGCGAATTTTGGAATTGGCGCCATCGGCGGCAACAAGTAGGGATGTTTGTAACCGGCGACCATCTGCCAGAGTTAATTGATAAGCGCCGCTGCTTAACGGTTCGATTACTTCCAGTGTTGCGGGAGCAATTCGATGAAGATTGGCTTGCATGTTCATACATTGTGTCAACGCACTCGCAGTCACGCTATTTTCAACAATATGACCCAATACTTGCTGATTGATGTCATCCGCGTCAAAATCAATGCTGCCAGTCCCCTCTGCATCCCAGACATGCATATGACGATAAGGACTCAGGCGATCTTCGGAAATGATTTGCCAGGCACCAATATCCTGTAACAATTGTTGCGAGGCAACAGTAATGGCACTAACCCGCGCATCAAAACCATCAACGTTGTCGGGTTGTTCACCCGCTTCAACAACGCCCTCCTGAGCCTCAACGATCGCGATATTGAATGAACTTTTTGCCAGTGCGCAGGCTAACGCGCTACCCACTATTCCCGCACCAACGATAACAATGTCGTAAACGACAGCTTGCGCATTCATTGTGATTGTTTTCCTGATTTATACACCCAGTGCTGCACCGTATTGCATGCCAGCGGCATGATGGACAAAACCTTTTTTTACCGCCGGTAGTACATCGAGAGCACCCAAACCTAAACTTCTCAAAATACTGACCGGGAGTTGCTTACTATTGAACAGAGCCGGTAGCTTATCTGAAAATCCAATCGTCTTTTGTTGATCAAACAGCTGCTGTTCGACATAACCTTGCAGCAACCCTATATAGCCTAAATAATGCCCTTGCCGATGAGCTGTTGTCAGCATTTGTGTCAATCGAACACAATCTCGTAAAGCGAGATTAAAACCTTGCCCCGCCACTGGATGTAATGAGTGGGCCGCATTTCCCATAACCACAATCCCGGATCGCACCTGCTCTTCCGCTTGAACCAATTTCAGCGGAAAAGTAAATCGCTCTCCGACGCGTATAAACTCACCTAAGCGGTGGCCAAACTGTTGCTGCAATGCGGACAAAAACTCTGCCTCGGAACACTGAAGTAAATGTTCCGACTGTTGATCAGATAGACTCCAAACAAGGGCGGAACGAAGCTCGCCCCGGTCGCTATTGGTTAATGGCAACAACGCCATTGGACCTTGCTCGGTAAATCGTTCAAAAGCGCAACCCCGATGATCCTTGCGAAAACTAACGTTGGCAATCAGCGCCTGCTGACCATAATGAGAAACACTCGCTGAAATACCCAGCTGTTCACGCAACGTGGAATCTGCGCCGTCAGCAACAATTGTCAATTGTGCCGTAACCTCTTTACTACCCGACTCGGAGGCAACCGTAATTGCCACACTTTGACATTTGGGCGATATTGCCGTTACTGAACCCGGCGCCAAAAACTCAACCCCAGGGCACTGTCGCAACTGCGCCAACAACACATTACCTAACCATGAATTTTCTACGACATAGCCCAGCGATGGCCAATGCACATCCGAGCTGGACATTTCGGTGGAGCCAAAATTACCTCGGCTCGAAACGTGAATACTATCTATTCCGGCCAAATGTTTCGACAACATGGGCCACATGCCCAGAGGCTCTAATATGACCCGACTTCCGTAGGACAACGCCGTTGAGCGAGCATCAAAGCTGGGGGTGTAGGAGGGAGATGCCGCTGCAGCCGGATTCCTCTCGGCTGCAGCGGCAATAGGAAAACTCTCGACCACGAGTATCCGCAACTGCCGATCGCTGCAATTGCTGAGTAACAGCGCCAAGCTGGCACCCACCATACCACCACCAGCAATCACAATATCATAATCACAGGCGGGCATAGTCGGCGCGACAGCTGACTCAGTCATCAGGCGCTTTTCCTCTTCTTGTTATGAGACATTAACGCTTCAATATCTTTCACGGTTTTCGGCACATCTTTGGTAAACACTTCACAACCATTTTTTGTTACCAGCACATCATCTTCAATACGAATACCGATACCGCGCCATTTTTTTGCGACTTTTTTATTATCGGGCGAAACATATATACCGGGCTCTACGGTCATTACCATTCCCTCTTCCAGTACTCGCCATTCATTCCCGACTTTGTAATCTCCGACATCATGTACATCCATTCCCAGCCAGTGTCCGGCCCTATGCATATAAAAATCACGATAGGCTTCAGTCTCAATAAGTTTGTTCACAGAACCCTTCAACAGCCCCAGTTCAACCAGCCCCTTGGTAATTACTTTGACGGTGGCATCGTGAGACTGATTCCAGTGATTGCCAGGCTTAATCACTTTTATCGCTGCCAATTGAGATTTTAAAACCAATTCATAGAGTGCTTTCTGCTCTTTGGAAAACGTCCCATTGGCGGGGAAGGTTCGAGTGATGTCACCAGCGTAATATTCATATTCGCAACCAGCATCAATTAGAATTAAATCGCCGTCTTTAATCGTATCGCTATTCTCTGTGTAATGAAGAATACAGCCATTTTTTCCAGAACCGACGATGGAGTTGTAGGCGGCATAACGGGCTCCACTGCGCCCGAACTCATATTGAATCTCTGCCTCCAATTGGTATTCCCCCATACCAGGCTTGCACGCTTTCATTGCACGAATATGAGCTGCAGCGGAAATCTGACCCGCCTTACGCATAATTCTAATTTCAGCGGCGCTTTTATACAGACGTAAATCATGTAGTAAATGGTCAAGATCAAGGAATTCACCGGGTGGGTGAGCTCCTGTGCGCACTTGCGATCGAAGCACGTTAACCCAAGTCATCACCATGCGATCGAACTTATCATGACGCCCCATTGCATAATAGACTCGTTCCCTGCCTTCCAATAAGCCCGGCAAAATGTCGTCGATATCATTAATTGGAAAAGCATCATCAGCACCATAAATCTCACAGGCTCCTTCCGGGCCCGCGCGATAACCGTTCCACAATTCCATGGCGCGATCGCGATCGCGACAGAATAAAACGTATTGGCCGTGGCGACGACCGGGTAATAAAACCAATACGGCATCTGGCTCGTTGAATCCGGTTAGGTAGTAAAAATCACTGTCCTGACGAAATGGATGTTCTGTATCTCTATTGCGAATATGTTCAGTTGCGGCAGGCACAATAGCGATGCTGTTTGGTTCCATTTGAGCCATCAGATTTTTTCGGCGGCGAGAAAATTCCTGTTTACTAATTTTCATACGATTCAACATCAATAGAAGTGGATGGAAAAAGAACGATCACTAAAATATTGCTTTGAAAACCTGTTCAATGCAACTTGTTACTCTTTTTATTAAACAAACCTGCAGGCGATATCGATGACTTCACCTCTTCAGTGTCAACAGGACCCACAGTGTCGGCAGCTACCTCTTTATTACATTCCAGATAAACCGTAATCGCCGCCAATCGCAGATATTCACTAATTTCAAATATATCCTGTTCACGGCCTACCGGGTCTTCGTCATCGCTACTGAGGCCTACTTGACTAATTGCGGCAATATCACTCAGTGTTTCCGAAACATCCCCTGAGTATTGTTGCTGCCCTTGCTGTCGCTGAATAACCTTTCCCTGCTGAGCAAATCCCGCTATATAGCCTTCGCACCACTGAGCTATTGAATCAATTCGCTGGCTAATCTCAGCTGCATCATCGGGCAGCAGCAGCTGCAACTCCATTTCTCCCGCAGATAATCGCTGATCGGTCGCTCCATACAGTGCCACTAATACGCGGCTATCTTCGCTATCCGGCGATGCAACTGCATCGATGTACTGCGCAGCTTGCTCTACCCACAACTCAGGCGTTAATTTACCGCCTGCAGAGATCACTCCTACAAGATAGCCATGTAGCCGCGATGGCGACTGCATGCCGCCGAGACGCCAATAAATATCAGCCAATTGATCAAAATCAGGCATTGGGATTGCTGTGGACATAAGTTTCCTGCGCAGATGAATTATCAAACGCTGGCATATTATCGCCTTGGGCGTCTAAAATCGACCGGCGTTGGCCCAGGGTTTTCTGAGAACCCAATCGCAACTTTACATTAATTCTTTAAATACTCCCCAGGTTGTTGAAATTTCACGTATTTATTAAATTGACCGAAAACAATTGCAGAACTATATTTAGTGGGTATTTAAAAGCTCCAAACGTATTTGGCAGGAAACAATGGCAGATCCACAACTAAAAGCACTAGCAGTCAAAATCAATGACCTCATTCAGCTCTGTGATCAGCTGGACCGGGAAAACCGTATGTTGAAATCTGAAGCAGTCGACTGGATGGATGAACGGGAACAACTGGTGGAAAAAACTGAAGTCGCTAGAAGTAAAGTAGAATCGATGATCGTTCGCCTTAAAACGCTGGAACAAGACTCCTAACAAAATTTAGTGACGCTCGCCGCCAGAGTAAGGTGGCGAGGGTAGTAACGAGGCATATATCGTGAGTAATGAGACTGTAATCGTCAAACTGTTGGACAAAGAGTACCAGGTCGCGTGTCCGCCGGGGCAGCAGCAAGCCCTCGCGCGCTCTGCTAATTACCTGGACAGTCAAATGAGGAACATCCGTTCCAGTGGAAAAGTGATTGGGCTTGAGCGTATTGCTGTGATGGCAGCACTAAATATTTCCAATGAACTGTTACAACAAAATACCGATATCACCGAAACCACAGCCGCTGCACCCAGCGGTAATCAGCTAAAAAACCTCAATGACAAGCTGGATGAAGCCCTAAATCGTTTTCGGCAGCTGGAAATTGGTTAGATAGTTCTTCTCATCAAGAAATAGCGCTATACTCTATAACGCTCCCTGCAGTATTTGCCAGACAGCTTAGACCCCTGAGCCGATGCCATTACCCCGGAGGTTCCTCGTGTTTTTGGCGTGCATGTCCGCATTGCGGGAAGCCCGATATTTCACTGGAACCACCACCTTGAACCGTTGGGTTCAAGGGCCATGTTGTCAGCGGTATTCTGGGGAGCACTTTTAGTCCTTCACCTCGTGGATATGACCATTACCACTTCACGCACAAGATTACGCCAAACACTTCGCAACAAGCGCCAAAAGCTCTCTGCCGGCCAACAACTTCAAGCCGCCATACAGATCGACCAACTTGTCAATCGACAGGCAATGTTCAAACGCAATCAGGGAATAGCCTTTTACTGGTCAAGTGATGGTGAAATTGACCCATCAATAGCGTTAAAGCGGGCGGCAATGAGAGGCTATCACTGCTATTTACCGGTGTTAATGCCCGGTAATCGCTTGTGGTTTGCCCGCTATCGACCCGGGGGGAAGCTAAAAAATAATCGTTTTGGAATTCCAGAACCACACGCTCCACAACAATACCGAAGAGCATGGTCACTGGGCCTGGTATTTTTGCCACTGGTTGGATTTGATCGCCAGGGTGGGCGCCTTGGTATGGGTGGCGGGTTTTATGACAGGACCTTCGCTAACACGCGCTCAATACCAACCATGTCTAAACCAAAATTGGTCGGCTTGGCTCATCACTGCCAGGAAGTCGCTTCCCTGCAATTAGCGCAGTGGGACGTTCCTCTAACAGCCATCGTTACTGACAAGGAACTGATTTCTGTAACGATCTGAATTAGGCAAGTACAGCCTGAAGGGCTCCGGTTACCGCCGTCCCCAGACCAAAAACAATTACCATTACCGTCAAAGCATCAATTTTCAAACTCACGTTAATTTCCTTACTAATTGGTTGAACATTCTATAGCCGGCAACATAGCCACGCTAAAATTTTGTTACACCATTCAATTTAGAAAATATGCGCTCGCTTCGCAACGGCAATACCCGGAGTTGTGACAGCTCTTCTGTCAATTATGAGAAGTTGGTCACGCTTGGTATTGATAGCGCTGTCTTCGCACTATTTTTCAACACAATTGTGCTGTTGGCTCCGATAACTGAGCCGGGCACTGCCGCTGCATGGTTCTGGCCCTTCCAGGGTTCCCTCAAATGGCTGAGCCTGAATACGCTTCGCTGTCTCATCCGTCCCCTCGGCCCAGCCCCTTTATATTCCGCGACAGTACTCAACTCAGCGATCTAACCCTGTGCAAATGTCAAAGTTCAGTGCAACAGTATGGTCCAATTCTCTAACAGTGTGCGTTTGTTATAGAGACCAGCAGATAACCGCTTTCTTTGCCTAATTCGGTCTTTCAGACATTTTGCCGCTAAGAAACAAAACATACGCCGGATTATCTGTTTCTTCTGTAAACGGATACTGTACTTCCCCAAGAAAAGCCTCAACCGCTTTTCGATCACGTTTGGACGCTTGCAACCCAAGCAGCACCCTTCCATACGCCGCACCGTGATTTCGATAATGAAACATCGAAATGCTCCACTGTTGACCAAGCTGTGTCAGAAAGTTCAATAACGCTCCCGGCCGCTCAGGAAACTCAAAGCGGTATAACAACTCTTCTTTAATTTCAGCCGGGGCGTGTCCTCCCACCATATGACGAATATGCAACTTGGCCATCTCATTGTCAGTTAAATCCATTACCGGATAGCCTTTTTCTTCTAGCCCTTGAACCAATTCCTCCCGGTCATTCCCATCAGTACTGATTTGAACTCCGACAAATATCTGTGCGTCCCGATTGTGACTATAACGGTAGTTAAACTCCGTAATACTGCGCTTCCCTAATAACCCACAGAACTTTTTGAAGCTACCTGGGCGCTCGGGAATGGTGACACTTATAATAGCCTCTCTCTTTTCGCCGATTTCTGTTCGCTCAGAAATATAGCGCAAACGATCAAAGTTAGTGTTGGCCCCACTATCAATTGCCAGCAATGTTTGCCCGCTAACTCCGCTGCTTTCGATATATTTTTTTAACCCCGCCAGTGCCAAGGCACCTGCAGGTTCGGCTATTGATCTTGTGTCATCAAAAATATCCTTTATCGCCGCACACATTTCATCGGTACTGACAGTGATCACATCATCCACTGTTTTACGGATAACGCGAAAGGTCTCTTTCCCAATCTGCGCCACAGCCACACCATCGGCAAAAATACCCACCTGCGGAAGTTTCACTCGACGACCTGCATCCATCGCCGCTTTCAGGCAGGCAGCGTCTTCCGGCTCCACGCCAATCACCTTGATATCCGGGCGGACATATTTGATATACGCGGCAACGCCGGCCAATAGACCGCCGCCACCAACCGGTACAAAAACCGCATCGAGGGGCCCGGTAACCTGGCGAATAATTTCCATGCCGATAGTGCCCTGACCGGCTATCACTTCCGGATCGTCGTAGGGATGAATATATATAAGGCCTTTTTCGTCGACCAGTTTTTGTGCGTGGATCGACGCCTCGTCATAAGTATCACCGTGCAAAATAACTTTTGCCCCGCGGCGGCGAACGGCATCAACCTTGATCTGCGGGGTTGTTTTTGGCATGACTATGGTTGCTTTCACACCCAGCTTCAGTGCCGACAACGCCAGACCCTGTGCATGATTTCCCGCTGATGCTGCAATCACGCCTTTTGCCAGCTCAGCCTCGCTGAGATGCATCATTTTGTTGTATGCACCGCGTAACTTGAACGAAAATACGGGTTGTAGATCTTCCCGCTTCAACAAAATATGATTGTTGAAGCGTTTGCTCAGCAATGGCGCTGGGTCGACAGGCGATTCGATGGCAACATCGTATACTCGGGCACTGAGGATTTTCTTTATGTAACTTTGCGGCATTGGCAGGTCAAATCTCGAAGAAATAGCTTACGCATTGAAGGATACGCGCATACTAATACCTTGAGACGGAAAAGTCAGGGCTTCGTTTATCCCGCTCGGACCTTTATAATTATCGTATACACCTTCCCATCAGCGATGACAGGTCACTAATATGACTCAAGATGAATTAAAGCAAGCCGTTGCACGTGCAGCGCTCGAATATATTAAACCCAAAATTGAGGATGATAGCGTTATCGGTATAGGCACAGGGTCAACCGCCAACTATTTCATCGACTATCTGGCTGAGATAAAAAGCTATGTTAATGCAACGGTTGCAAGCTCTGAAGCCTCAGCAGAGCGACTGAGGCGGCACGGCATACCCGTATTCGAACTAACCTCAGTCAACGAAGTCACGGTATATGTTGATGGTGCTGATGAGTCAGACCCGAACCTGGCACTGATAAAAGGCGGAGGTGCCGCACTAACCCGTGAAAAAATTGTCGCCGCATCGGCAAAAGAATTTGTCTGCATCGCCGACGAGAGTAAGTGTGTAGCTCAACTAGGTAATTTCCCATTACCCGTAGAGGTCATTCCAATGGCCCGCTCGTTTGTCGCCAGAGAGCTTGTAAAGATGGGCGGCGATCCAGTCTATCGAGAAGGGGTTACTACTGACAACGGCAATATTATCCTCGATGTCTTCAACTTCATGATCCCCAATCCACTCGAAACTGAACAACATATCAACAATATCACGGGGGTAGTCACCAACGGCATTTTCGCCCAGCGGCCAGCTGATATTATGCTGGTGGCTACCAGCGAAGGTATTAAAACCCTTCGCAAGAAATAGCCATGGCGGCGTGACCGATGGGCTTCGGCGGCACAAGGCACCGGAGACCTTTAAACTGGCGCACTCACCAGACTACAGCGAATAATTTTTACACAACCGTTGCATCCACAGCCAATAACTCACCCAACCGGGCGTGAAGCGTATCACCTGAGAGCAACGGCCCCACACCGGCAGGTGTGCCGGTCAAAATGACATCCCCCGGGAGCAAGGTAAAACTGCGACTAATTTCTACGATCAAATCAACAACTGGAAACACCATATCGCGAGTATTTCCAGTTTGTTGCAAAGCCCCATTGCGAAACAATGTCATTTCCAGACTCTGTTCATCAATATCAATAAATCTGCTGAATGGCGACAATGGACACGAACCATCAAAGGCTTTCGCCCGCTCCCATGGCTGGCCTTTTGCCTTCAGATCCTCTTGCAAGTCTCGCAATGTGAGATCCAGCGCAAGGCCCACTCCAGCAATAGCGTCCTTTGCAGCAAAGGGAGAAGCATTGCTTACACGATTGCCTATCAGTACCGACATTTCCAGTTCATGGTGACAGCGGCCACGATCTTTCGGGATGATAATTGGCTGTAACATGTCGACTGCAGCCGTTGATGGTTTCATAAACAACAAAGGTTGGTCGGGAATTGGATTATTCAATTCTTTTGCATGGTCAGCATAGTTTCGGCCAACACAGACAATTTTCCCCGGCATTTTGGTGCAGGTTATATCATTCAAAAACTGATGACTGTAATCACTCATAAGCCCACACTAATCGAAGATTTTACCAGGATTCATTATTCCACGGGGGTCAAACACCTGTTTAACTTGTTTCATCAACGCAATTTCGAGGGCGCTTCGGGAATAGGGTAAATAGTTCTTTTTTAGCAGCCCAACACCATGCTCCGCCGATACACTGCCGCGATATTTTTCTACTATTTCAAAAATCCACTGGCTAACGCGGTTACATTGTTCAAAAAATATCTCTTTTTCCCAATCATCGGGTTTCAAAATATTCAAATGAACATTGCCATCACCGATATGTCCAAACCAGATAATTTCGAACTCCGGATAGTTGTCGTTCACAATTGTTTCTATCTCCTGCAAAAATTCCGGGACTTTTGAAATAACAGTAGAGAGGTCATTTTTGTAGGGTGTCCACTGGGAAATCGTTTCTGAAATATCTTCTCGCAATCGCCACAGGTTTTTCAATTGTTCAATGCTTTGGCTCATAACTCCGTCCAGAACCCACCCATGTTCGACACAGCGTTCGAACAGCGTCATTGCCAACGACTCAATCTCTTCATGAGAGTTTTCGAATTCCAACAACGCATAATATTCAGCTTTTGTCTCGAAGGGCCGTTGCAGATCGTTATGGCTGACAACTTTTTCCAACGCCTTTTCGGAAAAAAATTCGAATGCAGTCAAATCCATTTCACTTTGAAACGTGTTGAGCACGTCCATAATTGCCGAAAACTCCGGCACACCTAGAACCAATGCAGTCAAATTTGATGGCTGTCGAGTGAGTCGCATCGTCGCTTCCACCACAAAGCCCAATGTTCCTTCAGCGCCAATAAACAATTGACGAAAATCGTATCCTGCATTATTTTTGGCTAGACCATTGTTTAGATCGAGTATGTCACCGTTGCCTGTAACAACCTTAAGCCCGGCAACCCAATCTCTGGTCATGCCATACTTTATCACTTTGATACCTCCGGCATTGGTACCAATATTGCCACCGACCTGACTAGAACCGCTAGATGCAAAATCCACTGGGTAGAATAAGTCATGCTCTTGTGCAAATTGTTGTAGCTGTTCGGTAATCACACCAGCCTGACAGATCACGGTTCGATCAACCGGATTAAAATCTGACATCTGGTTCATCGCATCAAAGGCAACAACAATCTCGCCACAGGCAGCAACAGCCCCACCAGACAAACCAGTTCGGCCACCGGATGGAACCAAGGCCAATTGCTCCTCATTTGCCAGCCTTACAATAGCCTGCACCTGTTCGACTGTTTTTGGAAATACAATCACTGACGGTTTTGGCGAGTGAACTTTCGTCCAGTCCCTTCCATACGTATCCAATGATTCCGCATCCAGTCGTACTTTGTCGTCTCCGACTATATCCCGCAAGATTTTCAAAACTGCCGCTGATAAGGTGAATTGATCGCTCATTTTTGTAGTGTTCCTCTAGATACAGAAAGCCCTGCACAATCGAATGATGCAGAAAAAGCACAATATGATAACATACGCGCCTTTTTGCTAGCAGCCACTCTTAGCCAATTCTTGAGCCATCAACATCGGAGCTAACCCATGAGCCAAACATCACTCGATAAGAGCAAGATCAAATTCCTGTTATTGGAAGGCGTCCATCAGTCGGCTGTCGAGACGCTAAAGGCTGCGGGTTATTCAAATATAGTCTGTCACCCGAAAGCGTTGCCAGAACAACAACTCAAAGAAGAAATTGCCGACGCTCACTTTATCGGTATTCGCTCCCGCACCCAACTGACCGATGACGTACTGAATACGGCAAAAAAACTGATTGCGGTCGGCTGCTTTTGTATTGGCACTAATCAGGTCGACCTGAAAGCTGCAACGGAAAAAGGCATAGTAATATTTAATGCCCCATTCTCGAACACCCGCAGTGTTGCTGAACTGGTGATTGCCGAGGCCATTTTGCTGCTGCGCGGCGTAGCTGAAAAGAATGCTCTGGCACATCGCGGAGTCTGGCAAAAATCGGCAAGCGGCTCCTTTGAGATCCGAGGCAAACAATTAGGTATCATCGGCTATGGCAGTATCGGCATGCAGCTGGGTGTTATTGCTGAATCACTGGGTATGCGAGTAGTGTTTTACGACGTTGTCAGTAAACTCCCCCTGGGCAACGCTATGCAAGTCTCCAGCTTAAGCAGCCTGTTGGCAAAATCAGACATCGTCAGCTTACATGTTCCTGAAACCGGCTCCACCAAAAATATGATTGGCGAACAAGAGCTTGCACAAATTAAGCCCGGTGCCATCTTACTTAATGCATCGCGTGGCACTGTAATTGATATTGACTCCCTTGCTGCGGCGCTGGAATCCGGCCACCTTGCCGGTGCGGCGATAGACGTTTTTCCTGTTGAGCCCCGCTCCAATGAAGACGAATTTATATCTCCACTACGAAAATTTGACAATGTATTCCTGACGCCACATATCGGCGGAAGCACGATGGAAGCACAAGAAAACATTGGGCTGGAAGTTGCAGAGAAGATGGCCAGGTATAGTGACAATGGAACATCAACATCGTCAGTCAACTTTCCAGAAGTGGCTTTACCTGCACATACTGATATGCACCGTTTATTGCACACTCACCGGAATACACCCGGTATAATGTCTGCAATTAACCAGGTCTTTGCTGAAAACAACATCAATATCCGTGCGCAATATCTCCAGACAACTCAAGATATTGGTTATGTCGTTATCGATATAGATGCCGAATATAGTGAGTTGGCTTTGCAAAAACTCAGCGCCATAGAAGGAACAATCCGCTGCAGGGTATTGTTCTAGGGGGTTTTCCTGACGGCTGATCAGTGTTTGAAGACGTCAAAATACATATCCATTGCGGAATAAATATTCGTCAAAATTTCTTCACTTTCATTTGCAAGATGATGACGACCATCTTGCAAATAGTAGAGTTTACTGTTGGGAAATTTTTTCTGTATCGCCGGTACATTGTATTTCCAATCAACCGTCTCGTCTTCTTTCCCTTGTATTATCAGCGGGGCGTAATCAACAAACCGCAGGTGTTCGAAGTAGTTGACCCATTGCTTTAATGCTGTAACCCAAGTCAACGGCAGGTATCGCGGCTGCAATGGGTCGCTGTTTTTTAGGAAATCCAGGAAACGTTTGTCATGAGAGTTTTTTGCAAACCGTCTGCTTAATTTATTCACAAAAACACCCGCTATCCGGTGTAGTAATACAGTACGCCGCCAACTTGCAGGCTGTAGCAACGGCGCAAGCAATACCGTTTTTGCAAAAACAGGTTCTCTCGCAGACAGCAAAAAATCCATTACAATTGCCCCGCCTGTACTTTGCCCGATTGCGCTCCACGGCTGGGGAGCCACCGATGAAAACAGCTCCACAACATGGGATAAAACCGTCTGATACTCGGAAAAACTCGAAATATTAGCCCGCTCTCCACTTGATAAACCGTGTCCAGGCAAATCGTAAATAACAACAGACAACTTTCTTTTTAGACAATACTCGATAAGCCGCCCATACAATCCGGAATGGTCGTAGTAGCCGTGAACGATAAAACAGGTTCCCTCCGCATCTTTAAGGTCGTAATAATGAGTGGCGATACTATAAGGCGCGGACTCAATACATCCAAAATAATGCTTCAATTCGGGAAATTTTTCTTCGAAAGCAATTCCGTAATAGCGAAAATACCCGCGTTCAAATTCACTAGGCTCTACATCGCCTGATAAATCCAGACTCTTGATATTGCTCGCCAGCGATTTCAGTTCTATTGCGATCGTTTCATTGTCCATAAAATTCGAGTTTCAAAGTAATGGCATGGACGCCAGCAGTGGCGGCGTCCATTTTTCAGGTAGGATGACTTTGGACCTAACTTATTTTTGCATTCAGTTCACCACGCTCATAACGTTCTGACATTTCGTCCAAGCTAACGGGTTTGAATTTGTCAGCATTTCCAGCTGACCCAAACGCTTCAAATCGGTCAATACAAATATCTTTCATCGCTACAATCGTTTGCTGCAAAAATTTTCGCGGATCAAACTCTGATTTGTTCTCAGCGAGAAAGCGACGCACCGCTCCTGTTGAAGCTAAGCGTAAATCGGTATCAATATTCACTTTTCTAACGCCATGTTTTATCCCCTCAACAATTTGGTCAACAGGAACGCCATAGGTTTCAGGGATCTCACCACCAAATTCGTTAATAATTGCCAGCCATTCCTGGGGAACTGAAGAAGAGCCGTGCATCACCAGGTGAGTACCTGGTATACGCTTGTGGATCTCTTTAATCCGATCGATAGCCAGGATATCCCCCGTCGGTGGGCGAGTAAATTTGTAAGCGCCGTGACTGGTTCCACAGGCGATAGCCAAGGCATCGACCTGTGTCTTCGACACAAAATCAGCCGCCTCTTCCGGGTCGGTCAGCATTTGATCATGTGTCAATATACCCGCCGCCCCAACACCATCCTCTTCACCAGCCTGCCCTGTTTCCAGCGATCCAAGGCAACCCAATTCGCCCTCAACAGACACACCACAAGCGTGAGACATTTCAACAACTCGCCGAGTGACATCAACATTATATTCGTAGCTGGACGGCGTTTTGCCATCTTCCTCCAGAGACCCGTCCATCATTACTGATGAAAAGGCCAACTGAATTGAGCGCTGACAAATCGCCGGGCTAGTACCGTGATCCTGATGCATAACCACTGGTATATCGGGAAATTCTTCAATAGCAGCCAGAATCATATGACGCAAAAAAGGCGCTCCGGCGTATTTTCTAGCCCCCGCTGACGCCTGCATAATAACTGGACTATTGGTTTCTCTTGCCGCTTCCATGATAGCCCGAGTCTGTTCCAGATTATTGACATTAAATGCAGGTATACCGTAATTACGTTCTGCTGCGTGATCCAACATTTGGCGCATGGAAACTAATGGCATGATCTCTTTCCTTTTCCTTAACTATTAAGCTGACGCAGGATGTCCAGCGCCAGATATCATCAAAAATTTCTGAAAGCGCGGAGAAAGCTATCACTCCGCAAACTGACAGTACATTTAGTCATTTGCTCGCTGTTCTAATATTGCAACCGCTGGTAACACTTTACCTTCAACGTATTCTAAAAAGGCACCACCACCGGTAGAAATATAGGACACTTTATCGGCGATGCCATATTTATCAATAGCTGCCAGAGTATCACCACCACCGGCAACTGAAAACGCATCGCTAGCAGCAATCGCCTCACTCAAAGATTTTGTTCCATTACCAAACTGATCAAACTCGAAAACACCAACGGGACCATTCCACAAAATGGTTTTTGCTTCCCTTAAAATTTTTGCAATCTTCTCTGAAGCCTGCGGGCCAATATCAAAAATCATATCATCATCCGTCACATCATCGGCGGATTTCAATTCTGCCACTGCAGTCTCCGAAAATTCTTTTCCGGTAATCACATCTTCCGGAATGGGGATTTCTGTTTTATCCATCAGGCGTTTAGCCTGACCTAATAAATCGTGCTCACACAAAGATTTACCAACAGGTTTACCACTTGCCGCCAAAAAAGTATTTGCAATTCCACCACCAACAATGAGTTGATCAACAACATCAGCGAGGGTTTCAAGCACCGATAATTTTGTCGACACTTTCGATCCACCAACAACAGCCACCATTGGCCTCGCTGGTTTTGCCAACGCTTTTGACAGCGCATCAAGCTCCCGAGCCAGCAATGGCCCGGCGCAGGCAATAGGTGCAAATCTGGCCACGCCATGAGTTGATGCCTGGGCCCTGTGGGCAGTGCCAAAAGCGTCCATGACAAAAATATCGCAAAGCGCAGAGTACGCTTTAGACAACTCTTCATTGTCGTTTTTCTCGCCGGGATTGAATCGTACATTTTCCATCAATACCAGATCACCGTTGGACATCTCGACACCGGTTTTCCAATCACTAACAAGAGGAACTGAGCGCTCTAACAACTCACCCAGCCGTTCTGCAACAGGCTGTAGGGAGAACTGCGCATCATACTCGCCCTCTATAGGCCTTCCCAAATGCGACATCAGAATCACCTTGGCACCACATTGAAGCGCATGCTCAATTGTTGGTAATGCAGCACGGATACGCGCATCACTACTAACCCGTCCGTCTTTAACGGGCACATTGAGATCTTCACGAATTAAAACGCGTTTACCGGCCAAATCGAGATCGATCATTTTTATTACATTCAGCGACATTTTTTACTCTTCGTTTATCGATACAGTACTTTTCTCATGACAACCCTAGGGGTTGGCGCTTGCCGGACAATCAGCCCAATATTGAACAATTTCAAGCATCCGATTGGCATACGCCCACTCATTGTCAAACCAGATCAATACATTGACGATACTGCCACTCACCCGTGTTTGTGCCGCGTCAACAATCCCTGATCGGGGATCATGATTATAATCACAAGATGCCAAAGGCTCTTCACTATAACCAAGAACGCCCATTAAGGCACCGGCAGAAGCGTCACGCAGTGCATTATTTACAGTTTCAGCTGTAGGCACCTTTGTAACCACAACCGATAACTCCATAGCCGAAACGTTGAGTGTCGGCACTCGCAACGCCCTCGCTTCCAGTTTACCGGCCATGTCAGGGATTACTCGGCCAATTCCCGCAGCAAGCCCTGTTTCAACAGGAATAATCGACAGCCCGGAAGCACGCGTCTTCCTCAGGTCAGTATGATGATAGGCATCGATAACCGGCTGGTCATTCATCGCAGAGTGAATAGTCGTAATAACGCCACACTCGATATTAAAAATACGATGGATAACATCGATAACCGGGGTAATGCAATTACTGGTACAAGACGCTGCCGAAATAATGGTGTCCTGTGGCGAAATACTCTGCTGGTTAATGCCCCAAACAATGGGTTTGATTGGCGCCAACCCAGGCTGGGACAACAATACTTTTTTTGCTCCCCGACCCACATGCGCTTCAAGCTGATTGAGACTACCGTACTGCCCTGAACATTCCAGCACAACATCAACACCATGCTCAATCCAATCGAGGTCGTTCAGGCTCGTGTGGTGACTAACTGCAATACTGTCGCCGTTAACCAACAATCGGCCAACGCCTTGCTCAACCTCGGCAGGGAATCGGCCGTGAGTACTATCGTATTTCGTCAGGTGTACGATGGTCGCCAGATCCGCCGGCTCATTGATTGCAACAACTTGTAGCTGCTGACGATGACCCGACTCATATAACGCCCGCAACAAACAGCGCCCAATCCGACCATAACCGTTAATCGCCAAGCGAATCACGTTAGGAACAGCCACAAGAAATGATCAACCCAGCGCGTCTTCTACCGCCTCAACAACGGCGTCGACGGTAAAACCGAAATGCTCCATAAGGTCTTTGATCGGGGCCGACTCACCAAAAGTTTCCATTCCGACGATACGCCCGTCCAGACCGACATACTTGTACCAAAAATCCTTATGACCGGCTTCTACTGCAACCCGCGGCAATACATTACTCGGCAATACTGATTCTCTGTACATAACATCCTGAGCGTCAAATACTGACGTAGAAGGCATGGAGACAACCCGGATATGACGTCCTTGTTGCTCCAACACGGCTTTTGCGTCCATTGCGAGTTGCACTTCAGATCCGGTGGCGATAATGATGGCATCCGGGTTCTTTTCGCCATTGCTGGCTTCGCAATCGCTAAGGATATAACCCCCGCGAGCAATATCTGCCAGCTGCTGCTCATCACGCTGTTGATGTGCCAGCCCCTGGCGAGAAAAAATTAATGCAGCAGGACCTTCCGTGCGCTCTAGAGCAGCTTTCCAGCACACTGCCGACTCAACCGTATCACAGGGCCGCCAGGTATCAAGATTAGGCGTTGAACGCAGGGAAGTCAGCTGCTCTACCGGCTGATGCGTTGGACCATCTTCACCCAAGCCAATAGAATCATGAGTGTAAACAAAGATTGTTCGCAGTCGCATCAGAGCGGCCATACGCACAGCGTTGCGAGCGTATTCCATAAACATCAGGAATGTTGCGCCATAGGGAACAAAACCGCCATGCAAAGCGATGCCGTTCATCATCGCTGACATACCAAATTCACGGACACCGTAAAACAAATAATTCCCCGAAGCATCGTCGGCGCTAACGCCTTTCGAGCCGCTCCATAAAGTCAGGTTTGACCCTGCCAGATCTGCTGAACCACCCAGTAATTCCGGAAGCATTGGGCCATATTGTTCCAGACAATTCTGTGAAGCCTTACGAGAAGCAATACTGGCGCCTTCCTCCTGTAACTTGCGAATATAGGCATTGGATTGTTCGGCAAAATCCTCTGGTAACTCTCCACTAAGTCGGCGAGCTAATTCAACGGCCAGATCGGGATGTGCTTGTGCATAACTATCAAAGCGCTGATTCCAATCACTTTCGAATTTTGAACCCTTATCCCGGGCACTCCAGCCTGCATAAATATCACTGGGAATAAAAAACGGCGGATGTTGCCAGCCGATAGTCTCACGCACCAAAGCAACTTCGTCTAAGCCTAGCGCCGCGCCGTGACAGTCTTCCTTACCCTGTTTATTAGGCGAACCTTTACCAATGATTGTTTTGCAACAAATTAGCGTTGGCCTGCTTGTATCAGCTCGTCCTTCTTCTATCGCCGCGGAAATAGCAGCGCTATCATGTCCGTCGACAGGCGCAATGACTTGCCATCCATAAGCATCAAAGCGCTTTGGCGTGTCATCAGTAAACCAACCTTCAACTTCCCCATCGATAGAAATACCATTGTCATCATAAAAACAGATTAGCTTGCCCAAACCCAGCGTTCCCGCTAGTGAACACGCCTCATGAGAAATGCCTTCCATCAAACAACCATCGCCAAGGAATGTATAGGTATGGTGATTAACAACCGCGTGTCCATCCCGATTGAATTGCGCAGCGAGTATTTTCTCGGCTGCAGCCATACCCACGGCGTTAGTGAGCCCCTGACCCAGCGGTCCAGTGGTCGTCTCAACTCCGGGGGCATAACCATACTCCGGGTGACCTGGAGTTTTTGAATGCATTTGGCGAAAATTTTTCAGTTCTTCTATCGGGAGATCATAACCACTGAGATGCAGCAGCGAGTAAATCAGCATAGACCCATGACCATTGGACAATACAAAACGATCTCTGTCCGCCCAGCTCGGGTTGGCTGGATTATGCTTTAGATAATCATTCCAGAGGACTTCGGCAATATCGGCCATCCCCATTGGGGCTCCAGGATGACCACTGTTGGCCTGCTGAACTGCGTCCATACTGAGAGCGCGTATGGCGCTGGCTAGTTCGCTACGAGATGGCATCGATTAAACTCCTAAAAAGAGGGGCAGGAAAAAGTTGGCTATTTTCCCCTACCCGAGTCGCCACGGCAATTGCTGAAGGCAAAAAAAGCACTTTGCGAAGCAAATTAGCCTCGCCTCGGTAGATCGAAGGCATAAAGCTTCCAATAACGGTAATTATTCCATCTATATCAATATATTTTGATATAGATGGGAAGGGCTGCTAGAATCCCGCTCTATGACAAACACCAGCTCCAATAACGTTACCCAGTTCGCGGAAACATTGGCGAATATCGCAGACCCTCTGGATTTGTTGGCATTCTGTAAGGCCAGCGCCGACCAGCTGCGTCTGGCAGTTTTACGGATTCTAAGTCGCGATTCATATGGCGTGCTGGAACTATGTAGTATTTTTGATTGCAAACAATCGGGCATGAGTCATCACCTCAAAATTCTGGCTAATGCAGGACTGGTCATCACCCGCAGAGAAGGCAACTCCATTTTTTACCGCCGCGCTCATCGCAACAACAACGATTCACTCAATGACATGCAACAAGCGCTAATCACAACTATTGATCGCCAACCTATTTCTATTGACCTCCAGGCGAAAGTTGACGCCGTTCAGCATGAACGCGCCGCTAACTCCGCATTATTTTTCGATGAGAATGCGGACTTATTCAGTCAACAACAGGAACAAGTTGCCGCCTATGAACTATATGGCCCCAATACAATTGAATTACTAACGTCCAGTTTTAGTCACAAAAATTGTGGCAGCGTATTAGAAGTAGGCCCGGGAGAGGGTGCTTTTCTCGCCGAGCTGGCTCCGCGCTTTCAGCAGGTTTATGCTGTAGACAACTCTCAACAAATGTTAGATAAAGCATCTTCATTCGCGAAAAAAAGGGGGTTGTCTAACATCACCTTTGTCTACGGTGATACCAAAGCGAAACAATTACAAAACCTCCAGGCAGATTGCGCCGTAGTAAATATGGTATTGCATCACCTTCCTTCACCTGCCGACATTTTTTTCGATTTAGCAAACGTCCTCAAGAAGGACGGCCAACTATTTGTAACTGACTTATGTTCCCATGATCAAAGCTGGGCAAGGGAATCCTGCGGTGACGTGTGGCTGGGTTTCGAACCTGAGGACCTAACACTGTGGGCAGCAAATGCCGGGTTCAAAACCGGTGAAAATATTTATTTGGCGCAACGCAATGGTTTTCGCGTACAGATAAGACAATTTATAAAAATTTAGATACTAAGAAATTCAAACCAAACACTGAGGAATCAACACATGTCAGAATATGCAGTATTTACATCAGAATCGGTGTCCGAAGGTCACCCGGACAAAATGGCAGATCAAATATCCGACGCGGTATTGGATGCCATTATTTGTCGCGATCCGGTTGCGCGCGTTGCTGTTGAAACCCTAGTAAAAACCGGCATGACTATCGTTGCCGGAGAATTAACCACCTCCTGCTATGTTGATCTCGAAGACATTATTCGCAACGTTATTACAAAAATTGGCTACAACAGTTCAGCTGTTGGCTTTGATGGCGCTAGCTGCGCCGTACTAAACGCAATTGGCAAACAATCTGTTGATATCAATATGGGCGTCGATCGCTCTAAACCTGAAGACCAGGGAGCCGGAGATCAGGGATTGATGTTTGGTTACGCGACAAATGAAACAGAGTCATTAATGCCCGCCCCGATTTACTACGCACATCGCCTTGTGGAGCGACAAGCCAAGCTTCGCAAAGATGGAACATTGCCATGGCTACGTCCAGACGCAAAGTCACAAGTAAGCTTGCGTTATGAGCATGGAAAACCGGTCGCCATCGATGCCGTCGTTCTATCAACACAACATAACCCGGATATAGATCTCGATGAACTGCGTGAAGCGGTTAAACAACATATCATCCTACCGGTATTACCAAAGGAATGGTTACATGAAAACACTCAATTCCATATCAACCCCACAGGAAATTTTGTCATCGGCGGTCCAGTTGGCGATTGCGGCTTAACCGGACGAAAAATTATTGTAGATACTTATGGCGGTATGGCTAGACATGGCGGTGGTGCGTTTTCCGGAAAAGACCCATCCAAAGTAGATCGCTCGGCCGCTTACGCGGGCCGATATGTTGCAAAAAATGTTGTCGCTGCTGGTCTTGCCGACCGCTGTGAAATTCAGGTTTCATACGCGATTGGCGTCGCTGAACCTACCTCTATAGCTATCAACACATTTGGTACCGGCAAGACCACCGACGAGGAGCTCATTACCGCCATTCGTAAGACTTTTGACCTTCGCCCTTACGCCATTACCACCATGCTTGATTTACAACACCCAATGTATCAACTAACTGCATCCTACGGACATTTTGGTCGAGAACCATTCGAACATACTTACACCTGGACCGATGGCGGAAAAGAAAAATCAGATACATTCACCGCATTTAGCTGGGAAAAAACTGATCGGGCTGATGCACTATTAGCCGCCCTAAATATTTAATTTACTCATTACCACTTATTGGAATACAAAACATGACTACCGATTATAAAGTTGCAGACATTTCCCTGGCAGACTGGGGCCGTAAAGAATTGAATATTGCCGAAACAGAAATGCCGGCATTAATGGCAATGCGCGCGAAATATCATGCGAGCAAGCCCTTATCAGGGGCTAAAATTCTAGGCTGTATACATATGACTATCCAAACAGGTGTTTTGATTGAAACACTGGTGGAACTAGGGGCAGAGGTTCGCTGGTCATCCTGTAACATATTCTCTACTCAAGACCATGCAGCAGCAGCTATCGCCGCAGCAGGCGTTCCTGTTTATGCCTGGAAGGGTGAAACCGAAGAAGAATACGAATGGTGTTTGGAACAAACAATATTAACTAACGGCCAGCCATGGGACGCAAATATGGTGCTGGACGACGGTGGTGATTTGACGTTGATGTTACACCAGAAATTTCCGGAAATGCTTAACAAAATTCACGGTGTCACTGAAGAAACCACCACCGGCGTTCACCGCCTACAAGAAATGTTAGATAAGGGCGAGTTGAAAATTCCGGCTGTTAATGTCAATGACTCGGTTACCAAATCGAAAAATGATAACAAGTATGGCTGTCGCCACTCATTAAGTGATGCCATAAAACGGGGAACAGATCACTTAATGGCAGGGAAAAAAGCACTGGTCATTGGCTATGGGGATGTGGGAAAAGGTTCGGCTCAGTCTCTTCGTCAAGAGGGGATGATTGTAAAAATCACTGAAATTGATCCAATTTGTGCAATGCAAGCGTGTATGGATGGATTTGAAATCGTATCCCCTTATAACAACGGTGTGAATACCGGAAAGGTTGAAGACACGGACAAAACACTGTTGCAAAATACCGACCTGGTTGTAACCACTACCGGAAATTTCAATGTTTGCGACTCAGCTATTCTCCGTTCGCTAAAAAATGGCGCTGTTGTTTGTAACATCGGCCACTTTGACAATGAGATTGACACTGCATACATGCGTAAGAACTGGGAATGGGACGAAGTCAAACCACAAGTTCACACTGTCTACCGCGACCGTGCCAGTAACGATCATCTTATTTTGCTCTCCGAAGGTCGCCTGGTTAACCTGGGTAACGCAACCGGTCACCCTTCGCGCATTATGGATGGTTCTTTTGCAAATCAGGTATTAGCGCAAATCTACCTGTATGAGCGCAAGTTTGCTAATCTGGAAGATAACATGAAAAAAACGTCAATTACCCTGGAAGTATTGCCAAAAACGCTGGATGAAGAAGTAGCGGCGCACATGGTAAAAGGCTTTGGTGGAGTGATGACCCAATTGACTCAGGAACAAGCCGACTATATTAACGTCTCGGTTGACGGGCCATTTAAAGTGGATTCTTACAAGTACTAAGCATCGTACTTTTTATACATTCAGGGTGGATTATTGTCCACCCTGAATTATCATATTTCAACTATAAAAACACATTACCTACGTGCCAACTAAAAATGAACAGAGATCAACGATTTAGCTTTGAATTCTTTCCCCCGAAAACGGACATAGGAAAGGAAAAACTTAAACTGGTTAGTGCTGAGTTAAACAAACTCGGGCCGGATTTTTTCTCCGTAACTTACGGCGCTGGAGGTTCGACGAGAGATAATACCAAAGAGACTATCATATCGATGAATGCGGCTGGTATATCTGCGGCGCCACACTTGTCCTTTGGTAGTGACGACGAATCGACGATTCTCGATCTACTCAATGAATACAAAGCAGCTGGTATATCTCGTGTCGTTGCTCTTCGAGGTGATGCTCCGTCGGGAATGGGAGCTCAACGACTGGTGTATGCAGAAGAATTAGTTCACTTTATTCGTCAACACACCGGCAATCACTTTCAACTGGAGGTGGCAGCTTATCCGGAAACCCACCCCGATGCGCCCGACCCGCAAAGCGATATAGAATTTTTGAAACGAAAATTCGACGCCGGTGCCGACAGTGCGATCACTCAATACTTCTACAATGCGGAAGCCTACTTCTATTTTGTTGAACAGTGCCAGAAGAACGGCATCGACAAACCAATTTATCCTGGGATCATGCCGATCACCAACTACCACAATTTGGCCAGGTTCTCAAAAAACTGTGGCGCGGAAATACCTCGCTGGATGTGCCAGCGGCTGGAAAGTTTTGGCGATGACAATGAAAGTATTCAAGAATTTGGTATCGAGATTGTAACAAAACTCTGCGAAAGACTTTTAGCGGGAGGCGCTCCCGGGATTCATTTTTATACAATGAATCAGATTGAACCCAATCGACAGATATGGAAGAATCTGAATATATAAATTTTGCAGAAACCGAACATAAATAATCCAGCCTGCAAAAAGACTGTAAGCCATGCGTATTAGTAGAATATACACTCAAGCAATTTTGCAGATATCACAATTGGTAGCATTGGAAGAAAAATCCAGCCATCATCTTAGCAAAGTTCTTCGACAAAAAATTGGATCCAGTGTCATTCTTTTTAACGGCGATGGATACGATTACTCTGGCCAGATTGACGCAATTGATAAGAGATCTGTTTCTGTCAAGATTGCTAGCAGGGAAATTGTTAACAACGAGTCCCCGCTAAAAATTCATCTGGGTATCGCTGTTTCTAAGGGAGACAGGATGGACTGGATTATTCAGAAGTCTACCGAGCTGGGCGTTGATGAAATTACGCCGCTGCTAAGCGCGAGAACTGAAGTCAAATTTAAAGGTGACAGAAAAGACAAAAAGCAATTGCACTGGCAACAAATTGTTATCAGTGCATGTGAACAAAGCGGGCGATCGCGGCTACCCAATATCAACCCGATACAGTCTCTGACAGAATGGACCGAGACGACAAAAGCAACCAAAAAATTTGTTTTGCATCATCGCACCACGCAACAACTAGACAGTCATGATGATGTTGATTTAGTCTGTTTGTTAATAGGTCCAGAAGGTGGTCTGAGCGAAGATGAGATTGGATTTGCGGAAGAACATCAATTCTCGGCATTGCAACTCGGGCCCCGAATACTGCGGACGGAAACAGCTCCCTTAGCCGCTATTAGCATTTTGCAACATACCTGGGGAGATATGTAAAAACGCCAGATCGCTACATGACATTGAGGACTTGTTCCTGAATGTAATCTATGTCGGGAATAATGGCGGGTTCTCCGCTAACTAACACTCTCGCCGATTCTGACGGACCAGGCACACTATGCTCGTCGGTAGCCACTTCTCCGGCACTTACGCGCATTAAGCGAGGTACTCCAGCAGTTACAATGCCACAAAAAGGAAGTCGCTGAGTGTCAACAAGACCGTTGAGAACAGCAATACGTCTGTCACTTTTCGCCTGAATTTCGGTATCCTGATTAATAGCTTCAAACGAGATTAAAGGAATATCAATATTTCGCCAGGAGAATGTACCTAAAAACCAGACAGGCATATCATTTCTCTCGACAGGCTCAATGAAAGGAATAATTTCTGCAACCGTCACATTGGGTAGAACCAATTGCCTGCCTACCATTGGAATGAGTAATGTTGCTAGCTCGTTGGCAGCGGTAGTTGTGTGCACGTCGTCAATCATTCAATTATCTCACTATTTTTTCATTTATCCCGTTGCCGACACTATAACTGCGTCGTCAACAGTCAATTTTTTCGCCAGCGCTGCCGCCAATTCACCTGGAGAGCCCTGGTAACTGACACAACCTGAACTAATTGCGGCGGCAGGCATGTTTGGACAGATGCAACTTTCTGGCGACTGCGCCCATATCGTCGCACCAGATGCCTTGGCAACTCGACAGCCAATTTCACTATCATTACACATACCACTAAATACAATCACTCCCAACCGTTCTCGATAAATTCGGGCCAGGTCTACGATAATCTGGTCAAGTGCGGGCTGATAATCACCCTCCCATTGGTCGCCAGTTGCAATCACACTACCATTTGCAAGAAAGCGTAATTGATTATCAACAGGGACAACAACGATCTCGCCTAAAGCCAGTTTTTGTTCATGCCGGGGGATTTTTAAAGCATAGTTATGTCCGCTACCTAAAGCTTCTGCTAATACTCCCTCAAAATTAGTTTCAATATGCTGCCCATATACGAGAGCCAGGGGCAGTGGTGGCAATGCATTCAAAAACAGTTTAACGGCTTCCGGACCACCCAGCGAAGCTACGAGAACCCACACCTGTTCAATGGGCCGATTCGGGCCAATTGATACCGGCGAACCCAATTCAGAACAGTGTGAGGTTGACGACACAATGACGTCAATCTTGTCCATCAATCGTCGCTGCCAAAGGCGATACGCATGTTCGTCTTGAGCCTGAGGTATATTGTCGTTGACTAGGAACGGTTGAGCGGTATGTTCAATAACCATATCTGACATGCCAAAAGAATCAGAGCTCACATCAATCAGCCACATGTCAACACTCTCATCTAATGCTGAAAATTCTCCACGGCCAACCACGGAAAGTACTTTTTCCGAATTTAGTACAACCGAAGGCTCAATACTCCATTCAAGTAATACTCGTCGTAATTGATAACAGTTAAGATCACTGTCGACCACAAGGCCAATTCGCGGCTTAACCTCCTCGATAGTTGTCACTAACCAGACGTTACCGTGGTAAGAGCCTGAATAGTATTTAGCAATTCAGTTTCTTGATAGGGTTTACCCAAATATTCATTCACGCCGAGTGCCAATGCTCTATCACGATGCTTTTCTCCGGTTCTCGAGGTAATCATGATAATAGGCATATTTTGCAGACGACTATTGTGGCGAACACGACTGGCAACTTCAAATCCGTCCATCCGCGGCATTTCAATATCCAACAACATGACATCTGGAATACGGTCAATTTCCTGTAATTGTGTAATCGCATCAACACCATCTTTTGCCAATAGCACATCCATCCCATGGCGCTCTAATAAACGGGAAGTCACCTTACGCACGGTCACTGAGTCATCTACCACCATCACCACCAAGCCATCGTCATCGTCGGGGACAGTGGCCAGTGATTGCTGAAGATCTCGGTGGACCGTAGATGCATCGGCTCTAATTAGCGCCAATAGATCCAGAATAACAACCACATTACCATCACCTAACACGGTCGCGCCTGACAGGCCTTGAACCATACTAAATTGTGGCCCCAATGGCTTAACAACAATCTCCCGGGAACCCATTAAGCTATCGACCTGGATTGCCACAGAATGTTCGCCGCCCCTCACCAGTACCACAGGTAACGGCGCGGAATGCCCATCCAAGCTCGGTTTTTCACCCCGATTTAGCAAACCGCCCATATAGCGTAATGTGTAAGGTTGTCCCGCATATTCAAATTGCGGTGCATCCGGCTGATAATAGGCCTCGAGCTCAAACGGGCTAACACGGACAATACCTTCAATGGTATTTAGCGGGATTGCATAACTGTCGCCACTAATACTAACCATTAAAGCCCGGTTTACAGACACCGTGAATGGAAGACGAACCGTAAAACGGGAACCCTTGCCGGCGACAGACTGGATATCCATCGACCCGCCCAGCTGCTTAATTTCGCTGTTAACGACGTCCATACCGACACCACGCCCCGATATTTGAGTCACCTCTGTTGCGGTACTAAAACCTGACTGAAGGATAAACTGAGAAATCTCATGATCGGCCAAATCTGAATCAGGCATCATCAACCCGCGTTCAATGGCTTTTCTTTTCACCGCATCGAAGTTAACACCAGCTCCGTCATCACTGAGTCTAAATACAATTTCACCGCCTTCTCGCGACAGATCCAACGTCACGTTGCCTCGCCTCGACTTGCCGGCAGCGTCACGCTCATCAGCCGATTCGATACCGTGATCTACTGCATTGCGAAGCATGTGCTCGATTGGAGCAACCATTCTCTCTAATACCGTTCTATCAAGTTCACCTTCAATATTACTTAGATGAAAATCAACTTTTTTGTCGAGCTCACCACTCACCTGACGGATTATTCTTCGCAGTCTAGGCACCATTCTGGAGAAAGGCACCATACGCGAGCGCATTAATCCTTCCTGCAAGTCAGTATTTATTCGAGACTGTTGAACCAACAAGGTTTCCATGTCCCGCGATTTTTCTGCGAGGGTGCTCTTGATATCTACCAAATCCGAGGACGATTCCAGCAAAGACCGTGATAACTGCTGCAATTGTGAATACCGGTCCATTTCTAGTGGATCGAAGCCTTCTAAACCCTCACTTTCCACTTGCTCTTGGCGATACAAAATTTGTTGCTCGGTTTCCATATCAAGTCGTCTGACTTGCTCTTGCAATCGATCTACAGTTATCTGCATATCATCAAGAGAAAATACCAATTCGGAAATTTGTTCTTCAGCACGACCACGAGAAATTGACGTTTCACCGGCAAGATTAACCAGCTCTTCCAAAAGCTGCGCAGAGACTTTGACCATTTCTTGCGGGGCTTTTTTTATCGCCGGGTTTACCACCAGAGAAACCGCTTGCTCCGCGGCAACAGCCCTTGGGAAACTGACTTTTAGGGAATCATTATCTTTCGACGCAGACATGTTGCCGAACAGCGGCTCTACGTTGGGGGGAATTTCTTCAGAACTACCACCTTCACGTTCATTAACGGCAGTCTCTTCTTCAGCAAAATCGTCAGAAGACGAGCCATCCAGTTGGCGATTCTCTTCCTGGGCACGCTCTTCCAGATCCAATGAGGATGCAACTGTTACATCCGGTGCCGATGAAAGATCTGTGACCGCAGCCGAAGAGATCTCAATAACGCTTTCGATGTTCGGCTCAACAACAGCGTCACTGCCTACTTTTTCAGCTTCCTCAATGTCAGTGCCAGACTTAATTGCTGCGACCTGTGCAATAAGCTGATCCTGGTAAGTTTGACATAATGTCAATGTGCCTTCATCAATCTCGCCGTTAGTGTCTTCCAGATGAGAGAGAGATGTTTCAAAGTTATGACTCAAGTCGCCCAGCGATGTTAAGCCAGCCAGACGGGCGCCGCCCTTTAAGGTATGCAATATACGGAGCATGTCATCAAAATGCTCTCTCTTACCTCTGTCAACACTCCAGCTATGGATAGTCTCATCAATGTTTTCTAGTAGATCGTCTGCTTCTTCCAAAAATATTTCGAGGATTTCACTATCAATATCATCATCGCTATCTTCGGTAAACACTGACTGCCGATGCATATCCTGTGATACAGACCCAAACTTACTGCTGTCTTGACTAGCCGGCTCCTGGGTCCCAATTGCATCTACCAACTCTGCCATTACATTGGTGATTTGCTCTGAATCCAGCACCTCAGAAAGGTCATGAACGGACTGTTCATCGGCATCAAGACTGGTAAATGACAAGTCTTCTACTAACAAATCAGGCTCATCGACAACCGCATCTGACACTTCGCTGTGGCCGGGCTCAGAATAGTCACTACCGACAACTGTCTGCCCAATTACGCCATCAAAATCCAACTCGACTATCGCTGATTCAGCCATTAATTCGGCATCTTCGGACAATGCCTCTGCGAGATCCCCGCCGTCAAAATTATTAAACAAAGCGGCATAGTCATCATCATCGACAACCGAATTTTCGTCGGTACTCACGTCGTCAATATCTTCCGGGATCGAGGCCAATTGTTCTGCCACGCTGTCATCCACTTCTGGTTCAACTATAGCAAACTGGAAACCTTCAATATCGCTCAGTAAAGCTCTGCTAAATGATGGTGTTTGCTGTCCGGCAATTTGATCAAGCATGTCAATCAAACAGTCATTACCACTTTCCGCCAATCGGAAAAAATTGTCCGGAGGATGACCACCTTCTTGTTCCGCACCGCGACTGTAAAATGTCTGTAGTACTTTGCCAAACTCTATCGGACAAGACATGTTGACCGACTCTGCATGTTTAACAAAGCTATCCATTAACTCTTCAAACTGACCGAGCTCAGAAACGTCATAATCCCGTTGCTGCCAGAGCACCAACTTCCCGGATATTTCCATGATCAAGTCAAGACTAGTCGTCAAGAAAAGATTGAGCGCCTCAGGGGGAATGCCAACTTCTTCAGAGTCTATATTGGTAATCTGTGCTATGCGCTGCTCGAACAATGCCTTAAGTTCAGCAATATAGTGCTCTGCATCGGAAAACGGTTGCAGTGGTGTAGTGCCCAGCTGTTCGATTCCAGCCTTTATATAGAGAGAGCCTCTCTCAAGTACTGTGAGCAGTTGTTCATCGACTTTTAACTGACTTGCACGCAGTTCTTTGACTGCATGCTCCAACGGCGTGACAATAGTAACCACTGGCGTTATCCCAGCCATATTGGCACTGCCCTTTAACGTGTGCAGTGCGCGCTGTAATTCATCAGTTAACTCTGCCGGGCCTGCCAATTCGTGGCAATGAGAAATGAAATCGTCTAATACCTGTCCATGAGCGGCAGCTTCTGCAGCAAAGATTTCTAACAACTCCGGTTCAATAACATCATCGTCTCGCAAGCTTACAACATTGCCAGTGTTTCCTTTTTCCGACAGCGCAACGGTTTCTTCTACAATAGTTTCTTCGGCTTCGATAACCGGATCTTGCTCATTAGTATACGCGGATGCTCTCAACACAATTGAATTCAGCTCTGACTTATCTGCTTTTCTGCCATGTTCAAACGCATCTACAAATACAGGAATTTCGTTCCGGGCCTCAACAATCAACTGCAATCTGGAAGTGTCCATTGCTATTGAACCGTCCATCACTCGATTCAACATATTCTCAATTGACCAGGCCAGCTCTCCCACATCGTCAGCGCCGACCATTCGTCCGCTGCCTTTCAAAGTATGAAATGCGCGCCGAATTGTAGCTCCCAACTCCTGATCACCAAAGTTCTCATTCCACTGTGGTAAACATTGATCAATTTCCTCAAGAACCTCAGCGGCTTCCTCGATAAATACTTCCAAAATTTCCGGATCAATTTCATCGTCTTCTACAATTTCATCTGCTGTAGTAGACGATTCATTAGAAAGTGTGTTCTCTTTTACTTCGACCACTGAATCATCTTGCGGCATTGCAGTTTCAGGTATTTTGAACGGAATAACTTCCGCCAGTACAGTCGGTCCATTTGTCAGCAACTCGCCTTTATCACCACTTCTGGTTAGCTCTGGTGTTTCAGCGACCACCATCGGAATATCTGCATTATCATTACCGTATGGGGTTTTTTCATCGCCTGAAAGTGGATAACCAAGATCGGCAACACTTTGCGCCGCGACATCCAAAATGGCAAGTTCTTCACTATTACCTCCCCCATCCAAACGCTCAAGATAATAGTCAATTGAAGTAATTGCGTCGGCTAGTTTATCCAATTCTTGCCAGTCGGGAGTAGAATTTCCCATGAGCAGTTTTTCAGTGACATACCTCTCACAAGACACCAATAAATCTGACGCTGCTGTAAGAGGTACCATGCGTAAACTGGCACCAATATTTCCCAGCAGTTGCGGAACATCAGCCAGACATTGGCGATCCCATTGCATAGCAACAAAGTCAATGATCGCCTCTCGCGCCTGTTCTAAGCCATGGCGAGACTCTCGCACTACTGACTCAAAAGCTCTATCCAAATGTTTCTGGGCGTCCTCACTGTCATTGAATAGCTCTCGACCACTCCCCAGCTCTGAAATATCTTCAGGCCGTAAGTTCGCCTCTAAATCTGCTATATTATTTTTCACATCACTCAACAGTTCATCATCGATCGAACTGCCATTCTCTGAATTTACAACCAGACAATCATGCACATTTTGCAATTGTTTAAGAGGGGCTCCCATACCCAAAATCGCCATCGCATCACCGATAGATTTTAATTGCGCGATTACGGGAAGCAATAACAACTTACCGTCCGGAGAATCGAGGGCTTTTTGCACGCTGGCCAGTTCCTGCACCAACGCCATGGCCACTAAATGTACAACCGTATTGTCAGGCACCGCCATTTTGTTACTATTTAATTCATCTTCACCAAGCAGAGAAGAATCCAGCGAAAATTCAGATTTGATTTCGGTAATAAACCGCGAATTCGATTTACTTCGAGCGACATAATAGAGTAAGTTTTTCAATAGATCTTCAGGCGGAGCACGCCGCATTCCAGCGGCACCAGAGTCGACCAACGCTTTTACCTGGCGATCGACTTGGCGAAGCAACATTTTTATAGCAACGCTTGCCTCAATTGAACCATTCAATAAACCTTCAAGCACAGCAATACATATCTGCCACAAGGTCTGCGGTGGAAATCCTTTGCTAAGCTTTACTAATCGGGCACAGACTTTTGCCAAATAGTTAAGATTCTTTTTGACATCGTTACCGCGAATTACACCTAACAGTGCAACCTGAAACATTTGCCGTAATTTTTGTGACACTTCTACTAGTTCACTATCAGAAATAGATACCTGATCGTCACTAATAGCAACGTGTATACCACTGAGATCCGGAGCAAACAAAACGGTCTCCGAGAGAAAACTTTCACCTCGAACTGCACGTAAATCATTTAGAATTGGGAGTAGCGCTGCAGGTAAACCGTGACGAGATTGTTTTACGTGCTCAAGATAGAGGGGGAACTGAGTGATGGCATGTCGCAACACAACCAACGCATCGTCAATATGACTACTGTGAATTTTCTGTTGAATCAGTGCATGGGCCAACGCTTCCATTTCTGCAGCTAATAACGCCGCACCCGGAAACTCAACCATTTGCAAGGTCCGATGAACCTGGTGGATATGCGTAAGGCAAAAACGCAACTTAGTGACATCATCTCTATTGATGATGAACGCTTCAAGTGCCTGGGAAGACTGCTTCAGAGTCTCCTCGATTTCTCCAGCCACCCAATCCAGCGCAATAAAATCCTGGCGCTCACTCATAAATGTGTAACCTTATAGTCGGTCATGTGCCTTACCCTTATATCCAAAACCAGCAATTTCAGGACTTAGCTATTATTGGCTCTTCTAGTATATGCCTGTATCTTCAGGTCGCTAATTCTGTTCATCAGCGGATGCTTCCAGCCCATTGCGTCTCCAGGGCCGACAATCAACAATCCTCCGGGTTTTAAACACTTTGTTAAAGTATTTAATACTTCTTCCTGCAATTCCCGACGAAAGTAAATCAATACATTCTGGCAATAGATAACATCCATCTCAATTCCCGGAACCACATCAAGACCCAAAATATTGTCTTGTACAAAACACATCCTCTGTCGCAAGTTTGCCGCCACTTCAAAATCGCCATTACCTTGTCGAACAAAATACTTATTTTTTGTTGCTGGCAACAACTCATTCAAACGGTGCTGTGAATAACAACCTTTCTTTGCCACAGCCAAAGCTGTTGAACTAATATCTGTCGCCGTCACTCCGACAAAACAGGGCGCCGCCAGATAGTCGACAATATCAACAGCAGTCATTGCAAGCGAATACGCCTCTTCGCCAGTAGCGCATCCTACGCTCCAGATATCCAAATTAGGATTAGTAGCTGCCGCCGTTTTTCCAATTCTATCCAGTAAAAAGTCTCGAACTACAGCAAAAGATCCGGCATCGCGAAAGAAGCTGGTTTCTTTTACCGACACGCGGTCTACTAGTTGCATCCATTCTACCAATCCATCCGGTACGGCACTTACCTGTCGAAAATACTGGTCATAGTCTGTGACTCCAGTCTCTCGCATTCGCAGACTCAGTCCTTTTTGCAATATAGACTTATGCTGAAAAAAACTAATACCTGTACGCTCTTCAAGAATAGTTTGCCAACGAACATATTCTTTATCACTGAATTCCGGCAGCGCTTCAAGTTCCCTTGAGAGCATCGTCCATACATCCTCGCTGTAAATAGATCATTCTTGTTGTAAAACCCGGCAAATTATTCAACTGCAGCTAACACAATTGTTGGCTCGTCGAGCTCATCCGACTCATCGTATATATGCTCTACGCGTCCAAGCTCAACGACAGATCCATCTTCATCTGGCAATTTAAAACCGGCTACTGACTCACGCAATTCGTTAGCCATACCTGCGAGGTTACCAATAGATTCAGCTGTTGCCGTAGTGCCCGAAGATGTTTGTGTCGTGATTTCTTGAATAACATTCATCGTATTGGATATATGACCAGCGGAAGAAGCTTGCTGGCGCGCTGCATTCGAGATGTTTTGAATCAATTCTGCCAGTTCCTGAGATACCTTCTCGATTTCTTCCAGTGCGGTTCCCGCATCCTGGGCAAGGCGTGCGCCTCGAACAACCTCTGCGGTAGTTTGTTCCATCGAGATAACAGCTTCGTTGGTATCAGACTGAATGGTTTTTACCAGCGCTTCGATCTGTTTGGTTGCCGCTGATGATCGCTCTGCGAGTCGTTGAACTTCATCCGCAACAACAGCAAAGCCTCGACCGGCGTCTCCAGCCATCGACGCCTGTATCGCAGCATTTAGAGCCAGAATATTCGTCTGATCAGCAATATCGTTAATCAACGATACAATATCTCCGATCTCCTGTGATGACTCACCCAATCGTTTAATTCTCTTGGATGTTTCCTGAATTTGCTCACGGATGTTATCCATTCCGTTTATCGTGTTTTGTACAACTTCTGCTCCGGTATTTGCGATCGCAACCGATCGTTCCGCAACACCTGATGATTCAGAAGCGTTTGAAGATACCTGGTCAATAGTCACCGCCATTTCATTGACCGCTGCCGATGCTCCAGCAATTTCTTGTGCCTGGTGCTCGGATGCTTCCGCCAGATGTAATGCGGTGGACTGCGATTCTTGTGCCGCTCCGGATACTTTTACCGCCGTATCGTTTATCTGCGAAACCAGAATTCTCAATTGGTCGATAGTGAAGTTAATAGAGTCGGCGATTGCACCGGTAAAATCTTCGGTTACTGTCGCCGTTGTTGTTAGATCACCATCCGCAAGATCCGCCAGCTCATCGAGTAAACGCAAAATTGCTGTTTGGTTTCGTTCATTTGTCTCGCCCGTTTCACGAAGTCGATACTGCGTATTACGGAATGTCTGGATACCAATCATTGCCAAAGAAAATAGCGCAATTGCAACAAATATTAGCGCTCTTGGTCCGGTGATTACTCGCTCACCTTCCAGCAAAGTAATTTTTTCTGCCAACTTACTCGTGGCTTCCATTACTTGAGGTGAATCAACCACAATTTCATTCGCTGCAGTACGAGCCTTCAGCAGATCGGGAGATGCCTGAAAAATTTCGTCAACAGAGCCGCTAACGAATTCAAACAACTTGTTAATTTCTTCCAATGAAGCCTTCGCATCACGGTCGGTTACACGAGAAATCCGCATTGCCTTGTTACCTTGCAGCATGCCGTTCAATACTGACCCGAACAAACTCGCATCAAGGTTAAACTGATCAGCCGCTTCAGTCGCTCCGCCACCACCTTGCAACATCTTATCGACGTTTCGCGCAATACGCTCTGCCAGCCAGGATTGACGCTGAGCAACTGCAACCTGATCGGCCGGGGCCTTGTTTTCCAGTAAGATCTCGACAACATTATTGTATTCCGCTTGCAGCTCCGGAATTGAATCATTCAGCGTTTTTGCAACTTCGTGCAGGAATAGAATACGCTCGCGGTTATCAACAACCGTGGAAGATGCGGTATTGACGTTTTGCCACAACCCGTCGAGCTCACCCAACTCATCAACCAGCATACTTTGAGGAGACGGCAGTGAAGCATTACCGTTTTTCAATATCCCAATTGTCTGGTTAAAGTTGTTCCGTGACTTTGACAGCTCGTCAAAAGCTGCAGCCTCACCAGCGGTCGCTCGGCGAGAGCTTGTTGATATCTGCTGCGAGAGCACCCTTAGCTCACCCGTTAACTCCAGATAGCGAGCATCGTGGCCGGCATCTCGCAATACCAAATAAGCACTCACACCGGCGCCGATAATACCGGCAACCATCAGGAATAGAAAAAAGCTTATGGCTCGGTTTGTGGGCAGCTTACCTGCTGCGCCTCTCGTTTTAGCATTCATGCCGGGGCTCTCCGCTGCTAGTTATGGTTAACTACAACTGTTGACTACAAGGTTAAAAATAAAAAGACGACACATTAGCTTGCCGCCGCGTTAAAAAATTCTGCGTTTTGTGCCAATTTGAACGGACTAAAAACCGACCAAACCTCACCATTATGCTGATATGATCCAGCTAAAAATGGTTTTAAAGGGGATATACTTTCCGGGATTTCATCACTGAAGTTTTCCATCGGTATATGTTGCATCCCATAAACCTCACTAACTATCAGGCCGCTGTAGACTTCTCCCAACTCCAATGCCAAAACCCTTCTATTTTTTCGACTACCCAAACTGCTTCCGAAAAAATTCTCTAAATCAAATAGAGGCAACAGACGACCACGGACGTTAGCAACACCACGGACCCAGGGCTGCACCCCGGGAAGACGAGTCGCGGCCGGCTGGGCGAGAATCTCTACAACCTCGCCCATGGGTGCAACAAACCGATGGCCAACTAATTTGAATCCAATGCCTGACCACTGAGGTTTTATGTCGATCTGTGCAGGCAGCCCCTGAGCGCCAGCCACACTGCGCCGGGCAAGATCCAGCAATGCGGCAAATGGCTCTATCTGACTACTCATATCAAAACCTTCCCTTTACTCCAATAAATCGGAGATAGTATTGAGTAACGTACTGTCTTCAATAGGTTTAGTCAGGTAGCCTTTAGCCCCCTGACGCTGACCCCAAAGACGATCTGTTTCCTGGTCTTTGGTGGTGACAATAATGACCGGGATATGGCTAGTGCTGGCATTTTTACTCAGCTGACGGGTTGCCTGAAAACCATTTAGACCCGGCATAACGATGTCCATCAGCACAACATCAGGCAACGTCTCTTTCGCTTTCGCAACTCCATCCTCACCACTTTCAGCAGTAATCACTTCGTGACCATGCTTACCCAATATTGTCGTCATTCTGTGAGTTTCCGTCGGCGAATCATCGACAATTAACACTCGAGCCATATCTCCTCCACCCTTATTACACATTCGTGTCTGGTTTTATTATCCTGGTAGCTAATGACAGTCTTATCCCACATGGGATTCAATCGCACCTAAAAGCTCATTTTTACTAAAAGGTTTAGTTAGATACTCATCCGAACCAACAATGCGACCCTTAGCCTTGTCAAATAGACCGTCTTTACTAGACAGCATAATAACCGGAGTTTGTTTAAATTCGCTGTTGTTTTTAATCAACGCGCAGGTCTGGTAGCCGTCTAGCCGCGGCATCATAATATCGACAAAGATAATATTCGGTTTGGTATCAGCTATTTTGGCCAGCGCATCAAAACCGTCGGTAGCGGTGATCACTTCACAACCTACTTTCTTCAGTAAAGTTTCCGCCGTACGACGAATTGTCTTACTGTCATCGATCACCATGACCTTCAAATTTTCAAAATTCCCTTCCATACCTACAGCCTTTATCAGCGATGTTCGTTCTTATTACGCAGCAGAATCACCCTCTCCGGGAGATCCGCCCATAAATAATTAATACAATTTCAAGGTTTTATCTATAAGCCTCAGATAAATATAGTAAAATTCTGGGAAAGCGCCTTATAACCTGAGCCTTGATTTGTCAGCATTAGCAACGTAACGTATTGCTAATAACAGTATAGAAGCCGATTGTGGTCTCGCCTACTCCCATAAGTGAGAAGCAGCCAACAACTTTAAGCATAACTCAAGGTTGCTATCGGCCGATTGAGTCATTTTGTGAGAAAACAATGAAAATACGTCTCGGCGTGGTGATGGACCCGATTGAATCCATCAATATTAAAAAAGATACAACGCTGGCCATGTTATGGGCAGCGAGTGATCGGGGCTGGCAGCTTAGCTATATGCGACAACAGGATCTGTATCAGTCAGGCGGAGAGCCCAGGGCCAGAACACGCCCGCTGGAGGTCTTCAAAGATACTGAAGACTACTACCAGCTCGGAGAAATGGAGGACATCAATTTGGGCGAACTGGATGTCATCCTGATGCGTAAAGACCCCCCCTTTGACAACGAATTTATCTATAGCACCTATATCCTTGAGGCAGCTGAAAGACTGGGCACGCTGGTCGTCAACAAATCCCAAAGTCTTCGGGACTGCAACGAAAAAATGTTTGCCACACAATTTCCCGAGTGCTGCCCACCACTGGTCGTCAGCCGCGACAATGAAATACTTCGAGATTTTCATCGGCAACACCAGGATGTCATTTTCAAGCCGCTTGACGGCATGGGCGGGACATCAATTTTTCGGGTCAAAGAAAATGACCCCAATCTGGGCGTCATACTCGAAACGCTGACTAATTTTGGCGAACAGTCAATTATGGCCCAGCGCTTTCTTCCAGATATTACCAATGGCGACAAACGTATCTTATTGATTGACGGGGAGCCCGTAGATTATTGCCTGGCACGGATACCGTCGCAGGGAGAAACTCGCGGTAATTTGGCCGCTGGCGGCACCGGTCGCGCGCAACCAATAACTGAACGCGATCGCTGGATTGCGAACCAGGTCGGCCCAACGCTTAGGGAAAAAGGGTTATTATTCGTCGGCATTGACGTAATTGGCGATTATCTCACAGAGATCAATGTTACCAGCCCTACCTGTGTGCGAGAAATTGACAGGGCATACAACACAGATATTGCCGGATCGTTAATGGATGTTATCAGTCGCAAGTTGGCGGGAAGTGACTAACAAAACTTTAAGCCAGTTTGGCTGTAACTGCTAAACTGACTTGAAACTGATATCAATATCCCGGAAATCTGGAAAACAATAGGCAAATGGCGCTGGCAATCAACAACTATGCTCGCATAGCAGAACAGGGCTTCAATCACGATCGGCTTGGATTTGCATTTTGTCTTGCACTGGCACTTCATGCCGCCTTTATCCTCGGGGTTAGTTTTAACCGTGAGGAACGCTCTGCCGCCTCATCAAAACTTGAAATCACCCTGGCTCAACACCGCAGCGAAAAAGCACCCGAAGAAGCGGATTTCCTCGCTCAGAATAGCCAGGAAGGAAGCGGCACACTCGAAGAAAAAGCCATGCTTACTGCCACCGAGATAGCCGATTATCAAGATACGCAAATTCGCGAAATAACTCAGCCGCAGCGCAGCCAAAGCGAAGAAAAAATAGCC
The DNA here is from genome assembly GCA_036963965.1 of Oceanicoccus sp. Taxonomy (GTDB): domain Bacteria; phylum Pseudomonadota; class Gammaproteobacteria; order Pseudomonadales; family Dasaniaceae; genus Oceanicoccus. The sequence continues at coordinate 411,232 of JBALTE010000001.1, forward strand.
GTTAATCCGGAATTAACCACCTCTGCCGACAGCACGTTTACCAGTATCCAGCAACGATCACAGGACCAGTCTGCAGAACACAACGAGCAGCGCCAAGACGATATGTCGATGGAGCAACGCAGCAAGGAAATTGCCAGTCTTGAAGCAAAGCTTGATATTCAAGAATACGCTTATGCGAGACGCCCTCGAATTCGTCGCCTGACGTCGGTGGCTACCAAGCAGGCAGACGACGCGCTATACCTGCACAACTGGCGAACCAAGGTGGAAGCTATTGGCAACCAACATTACCCGAGTAAAGCCAAGCAGATGCAACTATTCGGTGATTTGCGGATGGTTGTCTCACTGTTACCAAACGGTGACGTTTACCAGGTAAAAATTCTGAAATCGTCCGGACACAAAATTCTCGATCAAGCGGCTTTGAAAATTGTTCATTTGGCAGCGCCATATGATGTATTTCCGGCACAAATGCAAAAAGATGTTGATGTCCTGGAAATCATCCGAACATGGCGTTTTCACAAGAACAAACTTTCTGCCAGCACCTGAATTTTGATATTGTTGGCGAGATCAGCGTATCCCGATTTTTTCACAGCCATTCATTATCAGGGCCAAATAGCGTAACAACGGCAATTACATCCGCATTGAGCACTGCAAGCTCAATTTGTCTATTCAGTAATAATTCCCATTACTGCCTTGTGATATCCCAACAACGCCCCAATAATGAAGTTATGGATATGCTAAACACCAACTCTAGTCTGAAAGATCATTTTCTCATTGCGATGCCGGCGCTGAATGATGGTATCTTCGCCAACAGCATTACTTATATATGTGAACATAACGAGCAGGGGGCAATGGGAATAGTCATTAACCATCCGCTAGACTTGTCTCTCGACGAAATCTTTCATCATCTTGAAATTGAAGATATCAATAGTGTCCACCGCGATCAGATACTTGCGGGCGGCCCTGTTCATATGAATCGTGGCTTTATTTTGCACCGGCGCACTGAAGACCAATGGGATTCAACCATTCATATTTCGGATCAGATAGCACTGACTACATCACAAGATATTCTCAACGCCATCGCACACGACAATGGCCCCAGTGACAGCCTGGTTGCTTTGGGTTATGCAGGATGGGAAGGCGGCCAACTAGAACACGAACTTGCAGAAAATGCCTGGTTAACTCTGCCAGCAGACAGTAACATTATTTTCAATACGCCGGTCGAACAAAGAGCGTCAGCTGCAGTGGCCAAAATAGGCGTTGATCTGGCGTTAATTTCTCCCCTCGCAGGTCACGCTTGAGCAATGCCTGATCGTCGCGCGGGAAGCGCTGCGTTTAACAACGTTTTGTGTTTTGACTTTGGTACTAAATCGATTGGTTTAGCGATTGGTCAATCTATTACCAACACGGCAAACCCATTGACCGAGCTGAAAGCAAAAGACGGCGTACCTAACTGGGAACAAATAGAAAAAATTATTGCCGAATGGCAGCCAGACTTATTGCTCATTGGATTGCCACTAAATATGGATGGTAGCTTTTCGGAATTAAGTCGACGCGCAAAAAAGTTTGCCAATCGCCTGCATGGCCGTTTCGGTTTGCCGGTCTCTATGGCAGATGAACGGTTGAGCAGCTTTGAAGCCAAAGGGGAAATCATCCAACAAACCGGATCAAGGGATTTCAAACGAAACAACGTTGACAGCCTGGCTGCCAAAATTATTCTTGAAAGCTGGTTAGCTCAGCCCGAGTTATTGTCGCCCAACGATTGATGCCGGGCAGAAATTGTTAGCGACCGTAGGTAGTACCGACGTCATTTTCAGTATCACTTTCAAGCGACAGCCCTACCACCGCATTATCTAATTGTTGCAAATTGCCTTCATCAGCCAGCTTAATCATGAGTCGTAAATCATTGGTAGAATCCGCATGGGAGAGTGCGTCTTCGTAAGTTATTTCTCCAGCACTATACAATTCATACAACGCCTGATCAAAAGTTTGCATGCCCATTTCGTTTGATTTTGCCATAACTTCTTTCAAACCATGAACATCACCTTTTCGAATCAAGTCCTGCGCCAACGGGGTATTCACCAACACTTCAACACAAGCCCTTCGACCTTTTCCATCGGGTGTTGGTATCAGTTGCTGCGCAACGATAGCACGTAAATTTAGCGACAAATCCATCCATAGCTGACTGTGACGATCAGCCGGGAAAAAATGCAGTATACGATCGAGCGCCTGGTTGGCGTTATTCGCATGTAAAGTACACAGACAGAGATGACCGGTTTCTGCAAATGTAATAGCATGCTCCATCGTTTCGCGGGAACGAACCTCGCCAATCATGATGACATCGGGCGCTTGTCGCAGCATGTTTTTCAAACCAATTTCAAAACTTTCCGTATCAATACCCACCTCTCTCTGAGTAACAATACAACCCTCATGCTGATGAATGTATTCAATAGGATCTTCAACCGAAATAATGTGGCCTTTCGAATTTCGATTTCGATGACCAATCATTGCTGCCAATGATGTTGATTTACCTGCACCTGTAGCTCCAACAAAAATAACCAGGCCACGCTTGGTCATCGATAAATCGTTAACAATATCAGGTAACCCGAGGTCTTCGGTATGTGGAATAGTTGTTTCAATACGCCGCAAAACCATACCCGCTAAATTTCGCTGGTAGAACGCGCTTACCCTGAACCGTCCGATACCACGCGCACTTATCGCGAAGTTACATTCCTTGTCACGAACAAAATCCCGGCGCTGAGTTTCATTCATAACGCCGAGAACGGTCTCCCGTGTTTTTTCCGGACTCAATGGACTAGTAGTGACAGGCAACACACGGCCATTTACTTTGATGGAAGGAGGGACTCCGGCTGTTATAAATAAGTCCGACGCACCTTTTTCAACCATGATTTGTAATAACTTATCAATATCCATTTTTAACTCCTGCTTCCACCAAGTGATGCACTAACGGCTTGTTTATAGGTGATCAATACAATCACTAAAAGTTTTCAGGGAAACGGGCTTTTTCACGAGCGATATCCCGACCTATTAGTCGCTTATCTACCAACTCAGCTAAACACTGATCCATGGTTTGCATGCCGAGAGCACCACCGGTTTGTATCGCTGAATACATTTGTGCCACCTTATCTTCGCGAATCAAGTTGCGAATAGCAGAGGAACCAATCATGATTTCGTGTGCCGCAATTCGGCCACCACCACTCTTTTTAAGTAATGTCTGCGCAACAACCGCCTGTAACGATTCTGATAACATTGAACGTACCATCGATTTTTCCTCAGCGGGGAATACATCAATAATTCGGTCAATAGTCTTTGCGGCAGAGGTTGTGTGTAATGTGCCAAAAACCAAGTGCCCTGTTTCCGCCGCGGTCATTGCCAGGCGAATAGTTTCCAGATCTCGCAATTCACCAACCAGAATAATATCGGGATCCTCCCGTAATGCAGACCTCAACGCTTCGTTAAAGCCGTGAGTATGACGGTGAACCTCTCGCTGGTTTATCAGGCACTTTTTCGACTCATGGACAAATTCGATGGGATCCTCGATAGTAAGAATATGCTCGTACTTATTGTCGTTGATGTAATCCATCATCGCGGCCAGGGTGGTAGATTTGCCCGAGCCTGTTGGCCCTGTAACAAGAACCAATCCTCGTGGCACCATCGACACGTCTCTGAAAACCTGGCCCATACCCAACTCTTCCATGGATAGCACTTTTGACGGGATAGTTCGAAATACTCCTCCCGCACCACGATTTTGATTAAATGCATTGACCCTAAATCGTGCCACACCTGGAACTTCGAACGAAAAATCAGTCTCGAGAAACTCCTCAAAATCTTTGCGTTGTTTGTCATTCATGATTTCATAAATGAGGCTGTGGACTTGTTTGTGCTCCATTGGCGGTAAATTAATTCTCCGCACGTCACCATCAACCCGTATCATCGGCGGTAGTCCGGCCGACAAATGTAAATCGGAAGCGCCTTGCTTGGCACTAAATGCTAATAGTTCTGTTATGTCCATGGTGTTCCTTTTAATGCTAAATCGGTTTTTGAAGAGACAAATAGCTGTTTTCAGTATAATGGAGCTTTCAAATTACGCTCTAAATGCCCTACTCCAGGTAAAGCAACTGTGAGTCAGGTCACAATTGGTCGGAAGTTTATGTCATCGAAACGAGTCTTATGCAGCAATCAATAGCATTAAATATAGCAAAGGTTAGGGAACGCATACGAAATGCGGAAGAAATATATCAACGGAAGCCGAATGCCGTGACCTTAATGGCAGTCAGCAAAACCCGTTCGGCTAACGAAATACGTCAGGCTATTGCGGCCGGCGCTACTGATATTGGCGAAAATTACCTGCAAGAAGCTTTGGATAAACAACAGCATTTAGCAGATATTAATGTATGCTGGCACTTTATAGGCCCTATTCAATCCAACAAAACTCGGGCTATTGCTGAACATTTTGACTGGGTTCATAGTGTTGATCGTCTCAAAATCGCGCAGCGGCTCAGCAACCAAAGACCTTCAGATATGCCTTCACTTAACATCTGCTTGCAAGTCAATACCAGTGGCGAAGCAAGCAAAGCGGGAGTTTCACTGAATGAATTATCGTCATTGGCTGCAGAGGTCGATATTTTGCCGCGTATTCGGCTCAGGGGGCTAATGTCGATACCTGAGGCTAGTCAGCATATAGATGAGCAGAAAGCAGCTTTTGCTGTACTTCAGCAAGCCTTCATTAACCTCCAAAAAACCTGCCGGAACCTGGATACACTGTCAATGGGCATGTCGGCAGACATGGAAGCGGCGATTGCGGAAGGGAGCACCATGGTCAGAATCGGCACAGACCTGTTTGGACCCAGATAATCAGACCATGTTGTGACTATAACCGGTCAGTGCATATCTCGAATTACCCCATCCTGCTATAATCCAGCACCGGTGAACTCAGCTATCGTTAACAACCTTTGAGGAATTTTTCTGTGTCCAAACCCATCATTGCATTTATTGGTGCCGGCAATATGGCCAGTAGTATTATTGGCGGCCTTGTCGCAAAAGGATTTTCTGCTGGACAGATCATCGCCAGCGACCCCTATCCTGATTCGTTGGAAAAACTGCGGGAAATAGCTGAGGTCCAGACAACCGACGACAACCATCAGGCTATTGCCAATGCCGACGTTGTTGTTTTGGCGGTAAAACCACAAGCGATGAAACCCATTCTGGAAGATCTCGCAAGCAGTGTACAATTGAACAAACCGCTGGTGATTTCGATCGCTGCGGGCATTAAAGCCGAAAGCCTTGATCAATGGCTTGGTGGCAGCATGCCTATTGTTCGCTGCATGCCCAACACCCCCGCGCTGGTGCAGACCGGCGCTACAGCATTGTATGCCAACCCGGTTGTTACCGAATCGCAAAAACAACTGGCAGACCAAATTTTACGCTCCGTAGGCATCGCATTGTGGGTTGACGAAGAGCCTGCTCTTGATGCTGTCACCGCAGTTTCAGGCAGTGGCCCCGCCTACTTTTTCCTGGTTATGGAAGCAATGCAGGCTGCAGGCGAAAGTATGGGGCTCAGTACTGATGCAGCCAGACAACTTACCCTGCAAACGGCACTAGGGGCCGCCAAAATGGCGCTTTCCAGCGATGTGGACACGGCAGAATTGCGGCGACGGGTTACTTCTCCAGGGGGTACAACTGCAGAAGCCCTAAAAGTATTCGATGATCAGGACTTGAAAGGTATATTTACGCAAGCTATGGAAGCATGCAGAGACCGATCTGAAGAATTAGCTGAAATACTAGGCAACGATAAAGAATAACGCTGGAAATTTAGCGGCTTCGGCACTGATAATAGGCAGCACTTAGGTCACGGCACTATTGCTTGATTCACTCACTAACAAAAACACACCCAACCCGGAATTGAATCCGGAAACAGGCCAACTACTCTATGGATGCGCTGCGAGATATTGCCAATTTATTAATTCAGACACTATGCCAGCTATTTTTATTAGCGCTAATGATGCGAGTGTTACTTCAACTCGCTCGGGCTGATTCCTACAACCCAGTCTCGCAGTTTTTGATCAAAGTAACTCAACCACTGCTAAAACCCATGCGTCGCGTTATCCCCAGCATTGGAAAAATCGATACAGCTACAATTGTCGCTATTGTGCTGATACAGATGCTAACGACAGCTGCATTGGTAGCCCTTCAGGGATATAGCATTCCGAACCCCCTGTATCTGCTTATCTGGGGTGTTTTAGGTGCGATAGGCATGCTGGTGAATATCTATTTTATTGCTATCCTTGCTTCAATCATCATCAGCTGGGTTGCTCCCGGTAGCTACAACCCACTAATATTATTACTGCATCAGTTGACAGAGCCCGTGATGGCGCCGTTTCGCAAAATACTCCCGCCAATGGGTGGCCTTGATCTCTCACCAATTTTTGTATTTTTGACGATTAACGTTTTGCAAATAGTACTCAGCCATATTGCCGCAAGTGTTAACTTGCCAGTGGCCTACGTTATCGGTATTTAGTACCAGACAAAAATATTCGCGGAACCGATTGCACGGCCCTGATCGAATTATTAGACTCGCAAACTGCACATCAAATGGATCTACCAATGCCAGAGCAATCTGTCGGAATAGTCACCCCCCAATCCCATCATTTCGCGCAACCGATCGAATTGGCCTGTGGCCGCTCACTGATGCAATTTGACCTGGTTTACGAAACTTACGGCGAACTAAACAGCGATGGCTCCAACGCAATACTGATTTGCCATGCGTTGTCAGGACACCACCACGCTGCAGGCTATCATCACGACAGCGAAACCAAACCCGGATGGTGGAATAACTATATCGGGCCCGGAAAACCCATTGATAGTGATCAATTCTATATTGTTAGCGTAAACAATATCGGTGGCTGCCACGGTTCTACTGGCCCAAAATCGATTAACCCTGAAACTGGAGAACCCTGGCAACACGACTTTCCCTTGTTGCGCTGTCGAGATTGGGTAAATACTCAGCGAGAATTGATGAAAGTACTGGGAATTCAACAGTGGGCCGCAGTGATTGGCGGCAGTCTGGGTGGCATGCAAGCCATGCGCTGGGCTCTGGAGTATCCCGATGAGGTCCGCCACTGTGTTGTCATTGCTTCAGCACTGAAATTGTCTGCACAAAATATCGCGTTTAATGAGGTAGCTCGTCAAGCTATCAGCTCCGATCCGAATTTTCATAACGGCGATTACATGAGTCACGGCGTTATTCCAAAACAAGGCCTGCGATTGGCAAGAATGATAGGACATATCACCTATTTATCTGAAGACGGGATGGGCCAGAAATTTGGTCGCGAATTGAAAACCGGAAACTTCAGCTTAGGCAATGATGACGTTGTCGAATTCGAAGTAGAGAGTTATCTCAGATATCAGGGCGACGTCTTTTCTGAAAGCTTTGACGCCAACACCTATATTTTGATGACCAAAGCCCTCGATTTTTTTGATTTGGCTCGAGAATATAATGACGATCCGGTGGCGGCATTTAGTCACGCTAGCTGCTCTTTTTTTGTCGTATCATTTACTTCTGACTGGCGCTTTTCGCCCGAACGATCACACGAAATTGTCGACGCTCTAGTCGCCGCCGGAAAACCGGTTAGTTACGCTGAAATTGAAGCTGACTTTGGTCATGACGCATTCTTAATTTCGAACGAGCGTTATGAAAAGGTGTTTCGGGCTTATATGCAACGCGTAGCTGGGGAGACGATTTGATGCGCTTTGATTTACAACTCATTCCCAATTGGATAGGCCCGGGAGCCCGCGTACTCGATTTGGGTTGTGGCGATGGATCTCTGCTCAGCAAGCTCATTGCAGAAAAAGACGTTGATGGCCTCGGAATAGAAATAGACGAAGACCATATTACGGAATGCATTGCCAAGGGACTAAATGTCGTCGAACACGACCTAAACCAGGGTTTAGCCAATTTTCGCGAAAACAGCTTTGACGTTGTTGTTATGGCTCACGCTTTACAAACACTTCGCGACCCCCATCTGGTCATCAATGAAATGTTGCGGGTAGGCAGAGAGTGTATTGTTACCTTTCCGAATTTTGCCCATTGGCGTTGCCGCTTACATCTCGGTCAACAGGGCCGTATGCCAGTATCCAAATTTATGCCCTATAACTGGTATGACACACCCAATATTCACTTTTGCACAGTAAAAGATTTCGAAGCCTTGTGTGAAGACAATGACATTCGAATATTGGCCAGTACCGTTGTGGGAAATGACAGCAGTGAAAGTACTCTGGGACGCCTGATGCCGAACTTATTTGGTGTCACTGCTGTCTATCATATCAGTCGATAAATTTTCTAGGTAGGCACTATGATCAGGTTCGTAACCGTTCTTTTCACACTCGTTTTTTTTGCAGCGGATTCAATAGCTGAACACACCAAAGTTTTTGGTGACTATGATGTCCACTACAATGTACTCAACTCTACATTTATCAGCCCTGAAGTAGCGCAAGCCTATGGTATTGTCAGGGGCAAAAACCGCGCACTTATCAATGTCGCTATTAGACAACGATTAGATAAAGGTGCCACGAAGGCAAAAAGGGCAATGGTCAATGGCAGCAGCTCTGACCTTATTCATTCAGCCGCATTGGAATTTGATGAAATAGTGGAACAGGAGGCGATTTACTATATTGCCGAACTGCGCTTTAACAACAAAGAGCTTCGAACCTTCACCATCAACATTCAGCCCGACCCCAACATTGCGCCTTACACCCTCAAATTTTCCAAGACACTTTACGTCGAACAATAAGTCATTTTTACTATGCAAAAAATCGTACTCGCCAGTGGTAATACCGGCAAACTAAAAGAATTTCAGCAGCTACTTTCCAGTAGTGGTTTTGACATCTTACCGCAATCAGATTTTGATGTGCCTGAGGTGGAAGAAAACGGCTTAAGCTTTGCCGAGAACGCCATTATAAAAGCACGTAATGCATCTCAACATACAGGATTACCGGCAATTGCAGACGACTCTGGCCTGGAAGTAGATGCACTCAATGGTCAACCCGGTATTTATTCGGCCCGTTTTTCCGGCCCAGGCGCAACGGACAAAACCAATAACACCAAGCTGCTCAGAGAACTCGTCGATATACCGCAACACCAACGATTCGCCCATTTTCAATGTTTATTGGTTTTTATTCGACATGCCACAGACCCGACGCCGATTATTTGCCAGGGCAGTTGGGATGGAGAAATACTCCTTGAAAGCAGAGGTGTTAATGGTTTTGGTTACGATCCTCTATTTTTTGTGTCGGATTATTGTTGCAGTTCTGCTGAACTGGAACCCGCTATAAAAAACAAAATAAGCCATCGAGGAAGAGCAATGGCGATACTACTTGATCGATTAAAGAAAAAAATTATCTGATCCACACTACGCCTAGTATTGGCGCTCAAACACTATGTCCCAGACACCATGTCCCAAACGTTCGCCGCGCTTTTCAAATTTGGTGATCGGTCGAAAGTCAGGCCGTGAGGAGAAACAGTATTGATCAGCCAAATTAACATACCCCGCGGCATCACACATCACTTCCATCATATGCTCCGCATAGTGCTCCCAATCTGTCGCTAGATGGATAACACCACCCACTTTCAACTTTTGCCGTAACTTTTGTACAAACAATGGTTGAATCAAGCGCCGTTTGTGGTGCTTTTTTTTGTGCCAGGGGTCAGGAAAATAGATTTGAATCCGGTGGAGGCTAGCGTCAGGGATACATTGTTCAAGCACATCGACAGCGTCGTCGTTAAATACTCGAATATTATCGACGCTAAACTCTTCCATCCCATGCAGCAACTTCCCTACACCCGGGGTGTGCACCTCAATACCAATAAAATCTTCACTCGGAGCTGCTTTTGCCATGGTAACCAGTGAAGCTCCCATACCAAATCCGATCTCCAGATTTATCGGTGCAGATCGACCAAAGAGCTGAAAAAAATCAATCGTCCCATGCTCAAGCAGCAAACCTTTTTCGGGCCAGAATTTATCATAGGCGTTTTGTTGCCCTGGGGTCATACGCCCTGTGCGCAATACAAAGCTTCGAATGCGCCGGTATTTTTCCGGCAGTGACACGGAGCTTTCGCTGTCTTTCTGATTAACCATCTGACTACTCACCAACACCTTTATAGGCGGCCAACGCTAACATCAGCCAACCAATTATCAATGCAACTCCCCCAATTGGAGTGATTGCGCCTAACCATCGAAATCCGGTTAACGCCATGACATATAGACTGCCAGAAAATATCAGTGTTCCCGCAATAAAAAACCCGCCGCTCCAATTGAGCAGCCCTAACTGCGGATAGCGCAATAACAACAAGCTCACGCATAAAAGCGCAAAAGTGTGATAAAAGTGATATTGAACGCCCGTTTGATAAATAACCATCAAGTCTTCCGCAACCCGGTCTTTCAATCCATGCGCGCCAAAGGCACCAATGACAACCGCCACCAAGCCACTCATTGCCGCAATTACTAAGAAAATTTTTGTCATCGATAAAACCCCATACCAAAAAAACCGCCCGAGGGCGGTTTTCTCGAAGCCTGTAAAAGCAACTATGCTTCCATTGTGGCCCTAACTTTTTTCATGGCATTCTTTTCCAGTTGCCTTACCCGCTCAGCAGAAACACCATATTTACCCGCTAAATCATGCAGCGTTGATTTACTGTCTGACAACCACCGAGCTTGAATAATATCACGACTACGCTCATCCAGCTGCTCCAGCGCCACACGTAAATGCTGATTACTATTTTGTTCCCAGTCAGCATCCTCTAGCAACATAGCCGGGTTGGCAGAATGATCTTCCAAATAATGCGCTGGTGCTACAATACCATCATCCTCATCATCTGCACCGGCGTCAAAACCTAAATCTGATGCGGTCAAACGACTTTCCATACGACGCACTTCTTTAACATCAACACCTAAGTCTTCAGCGATGGCATGCGCCTCTTTCTCATTCAGCCATGCAAGCTTTTTCTTGGCACCACGAAGATTAAAAAACAATTTACGCTGTGCTTTCGTAGTGGCTACTTTAACAATCCGCCAATTGCGAAGAATATACTCATGCATTTCAGCTTTTACCCAATGCACAGCAAACGACACCAATCTCACGCCTCTTTCAGGATTAAAGCGCTTAACAGCCTTCATCAAGCCGATATTACCCTCTTGGATCAGATCCGCTAAAGGTAAGCCATATCCGTTGTATGAACGAGCTATATGAACCACAAAACGTAAGTGAGCCATTACTAACTCTCGTGCAGATTCCAAATTTTCATGATAGTAAAGCTCTTCCGCCAGCTCGTGCTCACGCTCAGCAGTCAATATAGGGAAGTTATTGACAGTCTGCATGTAGGCGTTGAGATTACTCCCAGGAACCAAATTAACAGTCCGTAGTGCAGTACTCATAGATATCTCCATTTAATCGACAGTAATATTAGCACTCATCATCTTAGAGTGCTAATAACTAAAAAGTTCATCGATATAAGGTTTTTATGCTGCTGAATTTTACTTGTAAAGAGCAGCTATGAGCTAAATCAAGACGACGTTAATAATACGGAAATATCGGTGGATAGTGCGCCGGGGCATCTAACGAGGCTCAATTTTTCCGAGATGACGGCTAACGGCCAACCACGCCCCAGCCAGTCCCAGCGTGCCACTCGCAAACCACAAAAGTAGCGTTTCACTAAAACCAAGACCCGTTAACTCAAACTGACTTTGATATAATCCCGCTAAATCAGCAACTGGACCACTAAGCCAAACTACGGTAAAAGTAATAATTATCCATGAAACCAAACCGCCACCCAAGCCATACCATAAACCCGTATAGAGAAACGGCCGACGCACAAAAGCATTGGTTGCTCCAACCAGCTTAACAATAACAATTTCATCACGGCGACTTTCTATCGCTAATCGTATGGTATTACCAATCACCAACAACACCCCAAGTGACAATAACGCAGCCAGCGCAAGGGTCATACGCTTACCGAGCGCCATAATGCCGTAAAGCCGTTGCACCCACTCCAGATCAATAATTGCCTGCTCAATCTGAGGCAATGCTTTCAGTTCCAGATATAACTGCTCAGTAGCCGCATTTGCAGTTTCCTTCTCAACGGGCCAGACAACAATGACCGATGGCAGTGGATTCCGGTCCAACTTCTCCAGCACATCACCATACCCTGACAGCGACTGGAATTCCTCCAGCGCCTGGCTTTGTGAAATAAATTCCACTTCAGCGATATCCTCACGAAGCTCGAGTTTTTTCGCCAACTTTCTGCCATCAGATTCAGGTACCGCTTTGTTAATAAACAGTGAAATCTGGGCTGCACCATCCCAACCGCTACTGACAGATTCAACATTATCCAAGGCCACAAATAGGCCGGTTGGTAATGCTAATGCAATACCAATGACCAGCCAGGTCATTAAACTGGCGGCCGGAGCTCGCAACAGACGCAGCAAGCTATCTATGGCAACGAGCTGGTGATGAGCTTTATAACTACTGATTTTATCACTGAATCTGGTGCGGCTTTGACTGGCGCCCTTCTCCTTTCGAGAACCACGGCTATCAGTCCTGACCTTGTGAGGGTTTCCATCTGCAGGGCTCAACTGACAGCCCCGACAGATCCAGGCGCCGAGACGATAGCACCCTCTCTCAATGTCATCATCCTATAGGGTAGGCGAGCAATTAAACTAAGGTCGTGGCTGGCAATCAGTACGGTGACCCCAACCTGATTGAATTGCTCAAATAGATGCATGATTTCTGCAGACAATTCCGGATCAAGATTACCGGTAGGCTCGTCGGCTAATAATATTTTGGGTTTATTTACTACTGCTCGGGCAATACCAACTCGCTGCTGTTCACCTCCGGACAGAGTAACGGGTAATTGGTTTTCCTTGCTCAACAGACCCACTTTATCCAGCGCTGCCCGAACTCGACGACCAACTTCTCGCGGTTGATAACCCGCAATGATTAGCGGCAGCGCGACATTGTCATAAACACTGCGATCGAATAACAACTGATGATTTTGAAAAACAACACCTATATCGCGTCGCAGGGCAGGAATTTTCCGAACAGCTAAACCCCGCAGGTTTTGACCATCAATAAGCACCTGACCCTGGGTAGGCCTCTCCATCACCATCATTAATTTGAGCAAGGTACTTTTACCGGCACCACTATGTCCGGTTAAAAATACCATTTCATTGCGTTCAATATGAAAGCTGACACTTTTTAAAGCCTCATAGCCTCCGGGGTAACGCTTACTGACTTGATCGAACTTTATCATTTAGAGACTTCGTTACCGCATATTATTCAATATTAAATAAAGCAGCGACAAAATCATCTGCTGCAAACGGGCGTAAATCATCAATTTGTTCGCCCACACCAATAAATCGAATAGGCAACTGCAGTTGTTTACTGATGGCGAAAATAATACCACCTTTAGCTGTCCCGTCGAGTTTAGTGATAGTTATACCGGTTACACCAACTACTTGCTGAAATGCCTTAGCTTGCGATAGAGCATTTTGCCCGGTACCCGCATCTAGCACTAGCATCACTTCGTGGGGGGCGGTGCTGTCCAGCTTACCCATAACCCTCACTACTTTTTTCAATTCTTCCATCAAATTGTCTTTATTGTGCAACCGACCTGCAGTATCAGCAATTAGCACATCAACTTTTCGAGCCTGCGCCGCCTGCACCGCATCGAAAATCACTGATGCACTATCCGCCCCCGTGTGCTGAGCTATTACAGGAACATTGTTCCGTTCGCCCCAGACCTGTAACTGCTCAACAGCCGCCGCGCGAAATGTATCACCTGCGGCCAACATAACGCTTTTCCCTTCCGCCTGAAATCTCTTGCTGAGTTTACCGATCGTGGTTGTCTTACCCACACCGTTCACTCCAACAATTAGTATGACATAGGGCTTTTTAGTCACGTCTATTTGCAACGGCTGCCGCGACGGCGCCAGCAATTCAGCCAATTCCTTTTGTAAACCACGATAAAGTGCTTGCGGATCAGCTAATTCACGGCGAGAAATCTGTTTCGCAAGACTCTCCATAATATCTCGAGTAGCCTCAACACCAACGTCGGCAATTAGCAGCTGCGTTTCCAGTTCTTCCAGGAGCTCCTCGTCGATTTCTTTTTTACCCAGAAAAAGTGTACCCATACCGCTCGAAAAACTGTCGGTGGTACGTTTCAATCCCTGCTTTAAGCGAGAGAAAAAACCCTCCTTAGTACTGTCAGTGTCGACCGTATCTGTCGCCGCCAAAAGAGCATCATCAACAGACTCTACATTGAGATCAGACTCGGTCTTAGCCACTATAATTGGTTCGACGGGTACATCCACAGCAATCGGTGCTGCAGCGGCCAAGGTAGATAGCTCCGCCGCAGGCTCGGCGCTAGAGCCTGAAGGGGTGGAGCCCGCTAATATCTCTTGCTCGACAGGCGCGTCGGGAGTCCGATCGCTCGCTTCCGTCGAGGGCTGTTGTTCTGCTGGAGCCTGGTCGGGCTTGGCCGATTTAAAACGATCAAAAAACTTCATTGGTTAACGTAGCAACTCACAATTATTGAACAAGTAATAAGAGTGGTATCCTACCACTCTTGGGCTCAGAAACGGAGCATCAACCCACATATTAAATGGATCAACAATCACCGCGGATATGAAGCCTGCCAACAGCAAAGAGAAAAAAAACCGGTCAAATCAGCTGCGCATTATTGGTGGCAAATGGCGAGGACGAAAACTGGCGTTCCCGTCGATCGAGGGCCTGCGCCCAACTCCCGACAGAGTCCGAGAAACACTATTCAATTGGCTGGCAGCAGATATACCTGCCGCCCGCTGCCTCGATTTATTTGCCGGTAGCGGCGCGCTTGGATTGGAAGCATTATCAAGAGGGGCATTACATGTTGATTTTGTTGATCGCTCTCCGGAGCCAGTCAAACAACTCATCAATAACTTGCAGCTGCTTGATGCGGCTAATGGCCGAGTGCAACAGGACGATGCAGTGAATTGGCTGCAGCAGCTGCAGCAATCACCGATAACTACTGCCTATGACATCATTTTTCTCGACGCTCCGTTTCGACAAAACTTAGTCGGCGACTGTTTAAATTTGCTAACCACTTGCCTCTCTGCCAATGGTAAGATTTATCTTGAGATGGGTAGGGAAGAAATATTACCCGCCACACCAGATGACTGGCGCTTGCACCGAGAAAAATTTGCCGGCCAAATTTGTTATCGATTATTTACGAGAGACAAGCAAAATCTGCCGACACAGGTATAATTAGCTGACAGTCTCTACACCGCATCAACAACAATAAAGGAAGTAATGAATGAACACGGTGATATACCCCGGCACATTCAACCCTATTACTAACGGTCATATTGATCTGGTAGAACGGGCCTCAAAATTGTTTGGCAAAGTTGTACTCGCTATCGCTTACAGCGAGAGAAAACAACCAATGTTCTCTCTGGATGAACGTATTGATCTATGCCAACAAGCCTTATCTCACCTGGACAATATTGAAGTATGTGGTTTCAACAATTTGTTAGTGGAATTTGCACAAAGCAAAGATAGCAATACAGTGCTGCGAGGCGTCAGGTCGATGAAGGATTTCGAATACGAGATTCAAATGGCGGATATGAACCGCGCCATGACGCCGGGATTTGAAACGGTGTTCCTAACCCCATCCGACGGGCTGTCGTATATCTCGTCAACACTAGTAAGAGAGATTTCCACGATGGGCGGCGACGTTTCAAATTTTGTACCTGCAATCGTGCTGGACGCCCTTAACGAGCGCATCCAATCGTGATCCCACGCCTAATGACACCCCTATGTCGCTAATCATTACCGATGAATGTATCAACTGTGATGTTTGCGAGCCAGTATGTCCAAACGAAGCGATCTATCAGGGTGACGAAATATATGAAATTGACCCAGCGCTATGCACTGAGTGTGTGGGGCACTTTGATGAACCACAATGCCAGACAGTATGTCCGGTAGATTGCATTCCAAAAGATCCGAACAGAGAGGAATCTCAACTGCAATTACTGTCCAAGTATAGACAGCTCATTGCAGCCGACCAACAATAAGGCTAACCGCGACGTCGTGCGCAATTTACTCTTCCGTGCTGGCTATACCTTCGTTATAACCAGAATGAGTACACCCCAAACAACGCATAAAGGTTGCTTTCGCAGGACCGAGCACTAGTGTATCCGCAGCATCCTTTGAGTTACCACCCGCTAGAGAGAAAGGCAAACTGACCACGTATAATAGTGAACCAACCACTGTTGTCGCTAGCAATATAGGACGCGCAATCAACAAATCTCCCGTCATTGCCATTGCCGAAGGTTTTTCCGCAATAGCTTCCGAATAGCCTATTTGCGGAACAACCAGCAATATCGCCATGCTGAGCCCCATTCCTAACCGGGATAACTTATTCGCCAGCTTCTTCATTATTTCGCTCATGCTCAGTCTCTCCTTCATACTGTGATAGTCTCGAAAGGGTATTAATATCAATACTGCCAATCGAGGTTTATTTCAAATTAGATAAAACTAAAAAGAGGAGTGAAATAGCATTCCCCATATTTCAATCAATAATAGACTCAAAACGCGAATTCGTCGCGACGAGCATCAAATTTTTTCACGAATTGTGATTTTGAACACGACTCAGCGCTGGCATCGCTGACAATACACGGTACTGCGCTGACCCAGCCTGATCTCAGTCAGTGTCTGGTCGCATGTGACACACAGCTGACCACCGCGGCCATAAACTTTCAGAGCCTGCTTAAAATACCCGGGCTTGCCGTCACCGCCAACAAAATCCCGCAACGTTGTTCCGCCCTGCTCTATCGCTTGCGCTAATACCCTTTTCACCTCATCCGCCAACACCTGATACCGCTGCCTGGAAATTCTCCCGGACGCTCGATCTGGCCTGATGCCGGCAGCAAACAAAGCCTCGTTGGCATAAATATTTCCAACACCAACAACGTTTTTATTATCCATCAGAAAGGTTTTTACCGGGGCTTTACGCCCTCGTGATCGCTGAAATAATACGTCGCCATCAAACTCATTCGACAGAGGCTCAGGCCCAAGGGAAGCCAGTAAACTGTGCAGAGGCTCATCTGCACCCTGCCACAATACACAGCCAAAACGACGGGGATCAGTGAAGCGCATAGCCACACCGCCATCCAGCACAAAATCGACGTGATCATGAGCCATAGGAGGCTCGCTGGAATCGATAATTCGTAAACTTCCCGACATCCCTAGATGAATAATAATCAAGCCATTATCCAATCCAAGTAACAGGTACTTCGCCCGGCGCTCAACTGACAGAATTTTTCGGTTGCGGGTAAGACTGGAAAGCGTCGAAGGAATAGGCCAGCGCAGTTTTGGCTGGCGAATCACCAATCGCTTAACAATCCGACCCTGAATATGGGGAGCTATGCCGCGGCGAGTGGTTTCTACTTCCGGTAATTCTGGCATATAGCAGGCCCCATCAATGACACTACGACTGACACATTGCATAGCGCCTGTAGATCGGCAGGTAGAAGATACCCAGGATTATACAACAGACACAAAAAAGCCCGGACCAGGCCGGGCTTACCAGAATCCTTACAATCAACTATTTGATTTTGGACTCTTTGTACTCTACATGCTTACGAACAACGGGGTCGTACTTCTTAAACACCATTTTATCAGGTGTGTTCCGCTTGTTCTTATCGGTAGTGTAGTAATGACCGGTACCAGCTGTAGAGACCAGTTTGATTTTATCGCGTGCACTCTTCGCCATAATCTAACTCCTTATACCTTCTCGCCACGGGCTCTGACTTCAGTCAAAACTGAGTCTATACCCTTTTTATCAATGATTCTCATACCTTTTGCAGAAACTCGCAAAGATACAAAGCGTTTTTCGCTTTCCACCCAAAAACGGTGACGGTGCAAATTCGGTAAAAAACGACGCCTAGTGCGGTTTTTTGCGTGGGAAACATTGTTTCCTGTAATAGGGCGTTTGCCGGTAACCTGACATACTCTGGACATGTTGCGTCCCTTCCAATATTTGATCGACTAAAATTAATTTCCGGACCTTAAGATCATTATAATAACGATCTTAGTGGCCTCTTGCGAAGGACCTGCCCGAACGGAGCGCGACTTTATACCAGAACACCTATTCGATAGCAACAAATTCGGGGAAAAGCACCTGGATAATTGGAAAAAAGGCCGTTTTATTCGAATAACAGCCGATTTTTCAATCACTCACGCGCTACAACAACCCGCGCTCGGCGAACGATACAAGAACGCCATCACCAACGACAAAATGATCGAGCACTCTCACATCGATCAGCCCCAATGCATCAACCAGGCGCCGGGTAATCTGCTGATCTGCCTGGCTGGGCTCAGCAATGCCGCTGGGGTGATTATGGGCAAATATGACCGCTGCGGCATTGTGCTGCATACAGCACCTCACAACCTCTCGAGGGTATATGCATGCGGCATCGATAGTGCCATAAAACAATGTATCAAACGCGATCACTCGATGCTGACTGTCGAGAAACAAACAACCAAACTGCTCATGCTGCTTATCTCGTAAGCAACTAAGAAGATACTGCCGCGTTAACTGTGGGCTGGTCAGGCAATCGCCTCGCTCCAGCGTCTCATACAAATGGCGATGGGACATTTCCATCACCGCCTGCAGTTGCGTATATTTGGCCAGCCCCAAGCCGCGCCCCTGACAAAATTGCCCTGCACTGGCGTTAAGTAAAGCCCTCAACCCACCAAAACCCCGTAACAACTGCCGCGCAAGATCCACAGCAGTCATACCGGGAGTACCGGTACGCAAAAAAATGGCGAGCAGCTCAGCGTCCGATAATGACGATGCCCCCTGTTTAAGCAGCTTTTCCCGTGGCCTCTCGGCCTCTGGCCAATCTGTAATTGCCATAACATCCTCCTTGATGTATTAACTGAGCACTGTGTTCACACCTCTGCAAACCCTCTCTATCCTAGAGGGATCACATATCATACAATCTCCAGACAGGTTTGCCGAGGAAACACTTAAATACTATGCAACAACTAACAAACAAACAGATCCTGGTCGGAGTGACAGGCGGAATAGCGGCTTACAAGGCTGCCGAATTAATCCGCCGACTGCAAGACCACGGCGCAACGGTGCGTGTAGTTATGACCAGGGCTGCGCAGGCATTTATCACGCCTCTCACTTTACAAGCTCTGTCCGGCAATCCTGTTCATTGCGATCTGCTAGACAGTGAAGCCGAGGCTGCGATGGGCCATATCGAACTAGCTCGCTGGGCTGACCTGATATTGGTAGCACCCGCAAGCGCCGATTTTATGGCGCGACTTGCAACCGGGCAGGCAGATGATCTGCTTGCAACGGTGTGTCTGGCGACCAATGCCAACATTGCTATTGCACCGGCAATGAACCAGGGAATGTGGCGAGACCAATCAACCCAGCAAAACCTGCAAACGCTCATCAACAAACAAGTGATGGTATTTGGCCCAGGCGATGGTTCGCAAGCCTGCGGGGACATCGGTCCTGGACGCATGCTGGAGCCCGAACAACTAGCCGTCGAGGCCGCCAATACATTTAAAACCGGCAGTCTCGACGGTGTAAAAATGATCATCACCGCCGGTCCAACCCGCGAGGCCATTGATCCCGTGCGTTATATCAGCAACCATAGTTCTGGCAAGATGGGGTTTGCTCTGGCTCAAGCCGCAGTTGACGCAGGAGCCGCGGTCACCTTGATTGCAGGTCCGGTTTCACTGGTAACACCAGACCGTGTAACTCGCATTAATGTAAATAGTGCAGCGGAAATGTATCAAGCAGCCATTGCTGCGGTGCCTGACTGTGACATATTTATCGGGTCAGCCGCTGTAGCAGACTATCGGCCTGCGGAAATAGCCGGGCAAAAAATCAAAAAGTCGACAGACACAATGACTATCGAGCTGGTTCGAAACCCCGATATTATTGCCGATGTTTCGAAGCACCCCCAGCGGCCATTTACCATTGGTTTTGCTGCTGAAACCCAAGACGTAGAGAGCTATGCCCGAGGGAAACTGGAAAAGAAAAATCTGGATCTCATTATTGCCAATGATGTATCGAATACCGATATAGGCTTCAATAGTGATGACAATGCCGTTAACGTGATATGGAGCGACGGTCAATTGTCGTTACCACTGGCATCCAAACAACAGCTTTCTCGCAGTCTTATCGACGAAATTGGCCGACACTATCGGAAAAAATAACTACTTTTTCCGGAAAGGTTTACACTAATAACTATGATAATAATCTTCCAGCTTATTGGGTGATTAACACAGTAGAAATAGCCGCGGCAAACTCCATCGCCTCAGGAATTTACCGCCAAACAGTCATCAAGCACAGCTGATTATCAACAGGGAATTATGGCTAACAACAAATCTCGAAATAGCAAATCCAGCGACAGTGATGAAAGCAAAGCCAAACCAGAGAACAAATTGCGCTCGACACTGATTAACGCCGCGATACTTAGCCTGCTTATCGTTGGTGCTATGTTCTCGTATCTCGCACTCATCGAACGACCTGCAATCAGCAAAGCAACCATCCAAGCCCAGGCGCAAAGCCTTGCTGACAGTCAGGTATCTTTGATCGACCAGGCACTGTCCCAACTGCAACTGAGACTATCCAGTATCGCCATGTCTGCTGAGCTATTAGCAGGACTGGACTTGCTGGACCAAAATGTCGTTAATCGTTATCGACGGGAACTCTCTCGTGCTTTTCCCGAAGCGGTTAGTACCAAGCTCATAACACTTGGGCCGCTTGGCATAGCGTCGCTGAATAAGGAGAGCCGGGAACTGCGCAACAATATTGAGCTAGATCTATTACGCTATGCCAGCAATGGTATTCCAGCTGAGCCTGAAGCCTACAAAATTGATGGTAAGTGGCTATTTTCAGTCGCAATACCGGTAAAAGCAGAAGACAAAACTTACGCTAGTGGCGCTCTTCTGGTGACTTTAGACGAAAGCTATTTGTTGAGCTTACTTGGACAGCTAGACAGTAGCTTAGGACAATCCAGGCTAATCCAGCAATTCAAAAACAAACAACACATTATCGCCAGTAATGGCAATGCAGGTAGTTCTCATCTAACCGTCACCGCCGACACCTCAATTTCTCATTGGCAAATCAGTTTTACGCCATCAGCGGAGATGATCGCCAAAAGTCGCAATACCGCCAGTATCGTCTGGATCATGCTGGCTGTCGCAATATCGGCATTAATCCTGTCCGCAATTTCAGCTAATTCAACACTAAAAAAAGCGCTGGCATGGAATCTACAAAATCTGACTCAACCCGGCAAATCAAAAAAACCCCCGTATACGTTGCCCGGCTTTGAAGAAGTCTCCCTGCGCTTTAAAGAAATCCAAGCTGCCGCTAGCAAACCCATTGAGCCTGAACCCGAAATGCCTATTGAGTTAGTCGACCCGCTGATGGACATCATCAAAAGCGGCCCGCTAACGCTGGATGAACTCAAAGACAATGAGCCAGAAGAAGAGTTTGTGTTGCCTGATGTGCTGCCCGATACTATTTTTCGAGCATACGATATTCGCGGCTTGGCTGAATCTGAATTGACCGATCAAACTGTCTACGCCATAGCCATGGCGATTGGTAGCGAAGCACAGGCACAGGGACAACAGAGCGTGATAGTGTCAGCGGATGGACGCCACAGCTCTCCTCGAATCCGTAAAGCCATGATTGCAGGACTGCAGGCCAGCGGCGCTGATGTTATTGACATAGGCACACAACCGACGCCATTGATGTATTTTGCCACTCATCAACTCAGTACCCAGAGCGGCGTAATGATCACCGGAAGCCATAACCCGGCGGAATACAATGGCATCAAAGTTGTTATCAATCAAAAAGCGCTTTCCGGTGCCGCAATTCAATCGTTAAAAGAACGCATTCTTAACAATGATCTTGCCAGCGGTAGCGGCGAATACCAATCCCAACTAATCGACCAATCCTATATTGACTACATTATCAATGACGTCGCGATAGCCCAGCCCCTGAAAATCGTCATAGACGCCGGTAATGGTGTCACAGGGCCCATTGCCCCAAGACTCTTTGAAGAACTTGGCTGTGAAATTATTCCGCTGTATTGCGACGTCGACGGCGACTTTCCGAACCACCACCCAGACCCAACAGTAGAAGCCAATCTGGAAGATTTAAAGCGCGCTGTTAGTGAACATAAAGCTGATTTGGGTATTGCTTTTGATGGCGACGGAGACCGTCTGGGTGTTGTAACAGCCAGTGGAAAATCTGTACCGGCAGACCGTTTGCTTATGTTACTTGCCCAGGATGTAGTCTCCCGCAACCCCGGCGCGGACGTAATATTTGACGTAAAGTGCTCGAGAAACTTGAACAACCTCATCAGCAACTACGGCGGCAGGCCTATCATGTGGAAAAGCGGCCATTCCTTTATGAAAGAAAAGATGGCCGAAACAGGCGCGTTGCTAGGCGGGGAATTCAGTGGTCACATATTCTTCAAAGAACGCTGGTTTGGCTTTGATGACGGCATGTATTCGGCTGCACGGTTAGTAGAAATTCTCAGCACAACCGACCCTGATCTGGATTTACAGCTTGAAGCATTCCCACAAAGCATCGGCTCGCCCGAGTTGAAAATTGAATCATCCGAGTCACAAAAATTTGCTGTTATTGAGCAACTCATCAACACTGGCAATTTCGATGACGGAAAGCTCTCGACACTTGATGGCTTGCGAGTAGATTACCCCGATGGCTGGGGACTCGTGAGGGCATCAAATACAACACCAATGCTGGTACTCCGATTTGAAGCAGACACCGAACAGGCGATGGAGCGAATCCAACATCTGTTCAAAGAACAACTCAGTGCCGTTGATAATAGTTTGCATTTTGACTTCTAAACCTTCACCCAGATGCAGCGACGCTATATGGCCAACACTGCAAAAACCAGTAACCAAGGAAATAACATGTCGCTAAACCGCGATGCAGCAACCAATATCGCTAACGTACTTACCGAGGCGCTACCCTATATCCAGCGCTTTATCGGTAAAACCATTGTTGTTAAATTTGGCGGCAACGCCATGATAGACGACGACCTGAAAATACAATTCGCGCGCGATGTTGTGCTGATGAAATTGGTTGGTATGAACCCCATCGTCGTTCATGGAGGTGGACCACAAATTGGCAAGCTGCTGAAACAACTCAATATTGAGTCTCGTTTTGTAGACGGAATGAGAGTTACAGACAGCCAAACAATGGATGTTGTTGAGATGGTGCTAGGTGGCAGTGTCAACAAAGAAATAGTTAGCCTGCTTAACCGCAACGGCGGCAAGGCTGTAGGTATAACCGGTAAAGATGGCGAATTAATTCGCGCCAAAAAAATGAATGTGAGCCAAAAAACTCCGGAAATGACCGAACCTGAAATCATTGATATTGGCCATGTTGGCGAAGTGGAATCTATAGATATCAGTGTTTTGGAAATGCTAACTAATAGCAATTTTATCCCGGTCATCGCACCCATTGGCGTCGGCTCTGACGGCAGCTCTTACAACATCAACGCGGATCTTGTTGCTGGGAAGATAGCGGAAGTTATGCAGGCTGAAAAGCTGATGCTGTTAACCAATGTTGCCGGGCTAATGAATAAAAATGATGAAGTGCTGACAGGAATTAGCACTCAGCAAGTCGATGAATTAATTGCCGACGGAACAATCTACGGTGGCATGCTACCCAAAATAAGATGCGCCCAAGATGCGGTTAAAGGCGGGGCAACCAGTGCCCACATAATCGACGGTCGTGTACCCCACGCCGTTTTACTGGAAATATTTACCGATGAAGGTGTCGGCACCTTAATCACCAACCGCCGCCTGTAACATCGACCAACAAAAATAATAAAGAAGCGTCTTTTTCGTGATTGTTATTGCAGCATGGGCAGGTAGTCGATAGGATTGACTGTCCGCTGCAATAATTATTTACAATAACCATTCGGCCACGTTCAGGCTTTGCGATGTATGATTAAAAAAGTGTCACGCCGACAGCAGATTCTCGAAGCACTCGCCCACATGTTAGAAGCGAGTCCTGGTGAACGAATAACTACTGCCAAACTAGCAAAAGAAGTGGGTGTATCTGAAGCTGCACTTTATCGCCACTTTCCGAGTAAATCCAAGATGTTTGAGGGTCTTATCGAGTTCATCGAAGACACCTTATTTTCTCGTATAAACATGATTGTAAAAGAAGAGCAGCAAGCCGTTGTTCGCTGTGAAAAAATTCTATCCTTGCTACTGGCATTTTCTGAACGCAATCCCGGAATCACCAGGATTCTGACTGGCGACGCTCTGGCCGGCGAAACCGGGCGCCTCAGAACACGCGTAGCACAACTATTTGATCGTTTTGAAACACAGTTGAAACAAATCTTACGAGAAGCTGAAGTCAATGAAGGTATTCGAACGACTGTTCCGGTAGCTGTTGCTGCAAATATGCTACTCGCAACAGCGGAAGGACGTATTTGCCAGTTTGTCCGAAGCGAATTCAAGCGCAAACCCACCGAAAACTGGCAAGACCAATGGCCGCTATTAATGAATGGCTTTTTTAGACAGACGACTACTGAATCTATCAACTCACCACTTGCAAAAACTGAATACCAAAACAGCTAATTATTGTAACCAGCAATCGACAACAGTTCCTTATTTCACGGCCATCCACCGATAATAAAAAACACTATCGACGCTTTATTGGCAGGTATTGCTCAGTGGCTGTAGCTGTTTTTTGCAGGCGAAACTGGCCGGGACTGGGATTGCTGTCGCCGCATTTCAACACGACCCAACAAGGTTTCAAACCGGTTAATATCACGGCCATAGGCCGCATTCACAGATTCAATTTCTTCTCTCCGAACACTTATCGACTGTTCGGTATCTTCGATTTCCAAACGCATGGTATTGATATTTTGATTGAGTTCAACAGGCACATCGACACCTCGTCGCTCAATATCAGCAGCCTTCTGCTGTTCGCGTTCTACCTGCGCTTTCATCGAGTAAAGGTTGCTTTTCAGAATGCTGATACGAATATTTAGATCCCGTAACGCCCTTTTTTGTGCAGCTTCTATATCATCTATATCACTGTAGCGTAACAACAATGATTCATCCCAAGCCTGCATTCTGGCTTCTTCCTCTTGCTGAAAGCGGGCTCTCGACTCGTCGGTATTACGCAACCTCAGTTCGTCGTCGGATAGCTGGCGCGGAATACGACGAATAATCGAGCCGTCGGTGCTAATAATATCGTAGCCACCAGCGACAAACTCTGGCGGCACGTTATCGTCAATCACCGGAATGCCTTTTTCGTTCATATAGCGATAAAGTTGTCCCGCGGCCTGCACAGATAAGCTTGCCAGCAATATGACAACTAGCAAAAGCATCGAGCGCTTCAATTTAGAATCTGCGAAAAAAACATTCATATATTTGTAACTACATTCCTTGTCGTGTCGTCCGAGCAAAAAACTGACGCACTGTAATACCGGTCCCGAGGATATTTTGGCTACCCATCACCGACTAGCGCCCCAGGGGCGACTTCAGTCTCAATATTACTCGGTCTTACGACGTATATAAACAGTATTCTTTATGCCAACGGCAGCCACCAACTAAACACCGTATTGTTGCCTGTAGCCTTCAATTTTGGCGACATGTTCACTATAGCCATCCATTTGGCTCAAATAATCAACTATTTGAGCCAAATCGACGATACTTATGACCGGCACACTATATTCCCTTTCGACCTCCTGAATGGCCGAGAGTTCACCGCTTCCCCGCTCCTGTCGATTAAGACCAATAACAACACCTGCCGCTTCGGCGCCATTTTCCTCAATGACGGCCATCACTTCGCGAACAGCTGTTCCGGCAGTAATGACGTCGTCAATAATGAGTATTTTTCCCGCCAACTCAGCGCCAACAATGGTGCCACCTTCACCATGATCCTTTGCCTCCTTTCGATTATAGGCGTAGGGAACGTCAAGTTGATAGTGATTAGATAGCGCAACTGCGGTCGCGGCGGCAAGTGGAATACCTTTATATGCGGGCCCAAAAAGCACATCAAACTGAACCCCTGACTCGACAATAGCACTGGCATAACAGCGCCCCAATTCAGCCAAAGCAGCGCCCGTTGAAAACAGACCCGCATTAAAAAAATACGGGCTATTGCGGCCTGACTTTAATGTAAAATCGCCAAAATTAAGTGCCTGCCTGGCAATCGCCAGCTCGATAAATTGTTTTTGATGTGACTGCATGGACCCTCTCTGCTTGATTTTTTGAAGATGATTTTGTCTTTCTGCAAATATAGCTGGAAATAAGGTTAACAAATTCTTACACTTCCGCTCTGAAGCAATAAATACCCGCAGCGCCATAAGACTATTACAAATAGCGCTATACGTTACGTACTTCGAACGGTATGTACATAATATAACCACCTTTCAATCACACTGTTAGTGCAAGTAGTTCTGGCTGCGGACTTTTTACCATCTATCTGTCAGCTCAGGTATCATACGCGCTCCACAGTAATGAGGCGACCATGAGAATCATTAGTTTTTGCGCCGATGGCATTCGGGAAGCTGCAAAAAAAGGCTTTTACGATTGGGTCATCGACCAGGACGCAGACTTTATTTGTGTTCAAAATCTGAAAGCTCAGGAATACGATCTCCAAAGCGACGTATTTTGGCCACAAGGCTACAACCCCTATTTTTTCGATGCTGTTGATAAAGATGTCAATGGGGTTGCTATCTACTGCCGGGAAATGCCCAAGGCAATCATGACCGGGCTTGGCTTCGTCGACTTTGATATGGAAGGCCGTTACATTCAGGCAGATTTCCAGAATATAAGCATTGGCTGTCTACTGGCGCCCAGTGCAGCGGGTGAAGGTGACGCTGCCAGCAACCATAAAAAACAATTTTTTGACTTATTCCAAAACCACCTTAATAAAGTTCGAAACAAGCGTCGTGAATTTGTTATCTGTGGCAATTGGAATATGACTCACAATCAATACGATCTACAGGATTTCCAAGCTAATCAAGGGGTCTCTGGCTGCCTGCCCGAAGAACAACAGTGGATGGATCATATGCTGAGCGAACTGGGGTATGTCGACGCTTTTCGGGAAGTTAATAGCGACCACGATGAATTTACCTGGTGGCCAGAAGGCGAACAGGATAAGAACGGCTGGCGAGTTGACTTACAGATTGTATCTGCCGGATTAAAACCCGCAATCGAGTATGGCGCCATCTACAAAAAACAACAGTTTTCCAACCACGCGCCGTTAATTATGGATTACGATTACGAAATGTAGTCTTGCCCTGCCAGGTAGCTGGTGCTGCCTGCGACCGTCTGCCAACAGACAGTCACAGGCAAATAGCCGTCAATTAACTACAGCGCCAACGCTGCTCTCTGCTTTACAATTAATTCCTGGATACCCGTATCAGCTAATTGCAGCAGCTGATCCAGCTCATCACGACTATATGGCTCGCCCTCGGCAGTACCCTGTACCTCAATAAAGCCACCTTGCTCAGTCATGATCACATTCATATCAGTTTCAGCATTTGAATCCTCGGCATAGTCGAGGTCAAGAACCGCGGTACCCTGATAAATCCCCACCGACACCGCAGCGATCATTTGCTTCAGCGGGTTGTCCGTAATAACACCCTGCTCGCGCATTGATGTGATAGCGTCTACTAACGCAACACACGCACCAGTAATTGAAGCAGTTCGGGTACCGCCATCGGCCTGGATAACATCACAGTCGATAGTGATTTGGTTTTCACCCAGGGCTTTCAAGTCTACTGCCGCTCGCAGTGAACGGCCTATTAACCGTTGAATTTCAACCGTCCGACCACCTTGTTTACCTCTGGCAGCCTCACGCCCCATACGATCACCCGTCGATCGAGGCAACATACCGTATTCCGCTGTAATCCAGCCCTGGCCAGTACCACGCAGGAAACGAGGAACACTTTTTTCAACCGACGCGGTGCAGATAACTTTGGTGTCACCAAAAGTGACCAGTACCGAGCCCTCGGCATGGCAAGTAAAATTCCGGGTAATGGTTATTTCTCGCAATTGATCGGTACTGCGACCGCTGGGTCTGTTCATAATTATTCCTGAATTTTTAACAAAAAGGAGAAGTTTAGCGTCACACATTATACACGTAACGCTGACGCAGAGACTCAATCACGCTAGAATAGTGCGCGCGGCTCGCCTTAAAACCGTTACATTTTTAGCAAGACTCACTCACCTACAGAATAAGTTAGCACTGACATGATTCGAAGTATGACCGCTTTTGCCCGACAATCCACCCAGTTTGAATGGGGTGCCGTCATATGGGAAGTTCGCTCCGTCAACCATCGCTACCTGGAGCCCAGTTTCAAACTGCCCGATACTGTTCGACAGCTTGAAAACAACTTACGCGACGCCTTGCGCAAAACCCTCAGCCGCGGCAAAGTTGAATGCAGCCTACGGTTACAAACTGAAAAAAATAACCGCTCGACCCATTTATCAATCAACGACGAACTGTTAGCCAGAATAATTGCAACTAGTGAACACGTCCAACTGCAGCTGCGAGAATCTGCTCCGCTCAACCCATTACAGCTAATGCAGTGGCCCGGTGTGATGGTCGAAACCAAGACCGACGACGAAATCATTTGCAAAGACGCTCTATCTGCCTTTAACGACGCTATGCAACAACTGCTCTCAAGTCGTGAACGTGAAGGAACTGCCTTAAAACAATTTATTGAACAGCGACTGGATTCGATTAGCACCATTACCATTGACGTTCGAAACCAAATGCCAATCATTTTGGAATCACAACGACAAAAACTGATTGACCGAGTCGCTCAATTCACCGCAGAACTGGATAAAGAGCGTCTTGAACAGGAAATAGTCATGCTTGCCCAGAAAGCCGATGTTGACGAAGAGCTCGATCGGCTTGAAGCGCATATTGCTGAAGTCAGACGGGTGTTAATCAAGGGTGAAGCCTGCGGCCGTAGACTGGACTTTTTAATGCAAGAACTCAATCGCGAAGCGAATACCTTGTCCTCCAAATCAATCGTCAGCGATACTACCCAAGCCGCAGTGGAACTCAAGGTATTAATAGAACAGATGCGTGAACAAATTCAAAACATCGAATAAGCAAGCTATTGCTAGCATCAGGAAAATTCGCAAGACAACCCGCTTCCAAGGAACCCATTCAAGATGACAAGCACCACCCGAGGTACACTCTACACCGTATCTGCGCCATCCGGCGCTGGCAAAACCAGTTTGGTGAAAGCACTGGTTGACTCATCCGCCCAAGTTCTCGTGTCTGTATCTCATACCACTCGGTCGATCAGGCCAGGGGAACAAGACGGGACCAATTACCATTTTATCGACCGCCCAAAATTTCAGCAAATGATAAGCGATGATGCTTTCCTGGAATATGCCGAAGTGTTTGGTAATTATTACGGCACCTCAACATCATGGGTACAGGATACCCTAAACAAAGGCCGCGACGTCATTTTGGAAATCGACTGGCAAGGTGCACAGCAGATCAAACAACTGCTGCCAGAGGCGGTCGCCATATTTGTCCTGCCACCTTCTCAATCCGCTCTGAGGGAACGACTGACAAACCGTGGTCAAGATGACAGCTCAGTGATTGATCAGCGCATGGCGGAGGCTGTTAACGAAATGTCGCACTATGAGCAGGGCGACTATCTGGTCATCAATGATGACTTTGATGTCGCATTAAGTGATTTAAAAACCATTCTTCGCTGTATCCGCCTATCTCGCTCATCCCAAATGATGCGACACCGGGAGCTGCTTGACGAATTACTGCGCTAGGCACCTCATCGGTTTTTGCTGAAGTGCTACCCTAGGCTGTTCATTTTTGATACACTGCGCGGCCGCAATATTTTAGGCACAGGCAAAAGTTCAGTATTACAGTCTTTAGTCTGTGTAAAAGTTAGTCTGTTAATTAGATAAATGAGAAACTCCCATGGCCCGTATTACTGTTGAAGATTGTCTGGATAAAGTTGATAACCGTTTTGAACTTGTCATGGTGGCCAGTAAGCGCGCCCGTGCGATTTCAACTGGCGGCGTCACACCACTGGTTCCGGAAGAATCCGATAAGCCGACTGTTATTGCTCTTCGAGAAATTGCCGAGAGTCATATCACTCCAGCTGAAATCATGAACCCGAAAGAAGAAGATCCGGAAGAAATGATTTTGGACATGGAAGCAGTGATGAACCAAGACATGCCCTCTCCTCTCTAAAGCCTGCATACACACCGCGTCAATTGAGCATGAATAAACAAAATTCTGCACATTGCAACAATGTGATAATCAATTGAGGCGGCCAGTACACCACCAGCCCAATTGCTATGCTAAAGTACCCGCAAGACAGCAATGACGGGCAAATAGACACATGCAGCAGGTTAGTTTCTTCCAACAACGCGACAACAACGACGATGTTACCTGTATAGATACACTCGGCAGCGCGTTACAAAGTTATCTTTCTCCTGACCAGGTAAACCAGGTCAAGCGCGCCTATTACTACGCCGAACAAGCACACGAAGGCCAACGACGACGTAGTGGAGAACCCTACGTCACTCACCCCCTCGCGGTGGCCGGCATTCTTGCTCATATGCACATGGATCATCAGAGCCTAATGGCTGCGATGCTACATGATGTTATAGAAGACACCGGTATCGAAAAAAGCGCTCTTGGCGAACAGTTTGGTACAACCGTTGCCGATCTTGTTGATGGCGTGAGCAAGCTGACTCAAATGGAAGATCAATCCCGGGCAGAAGCTCAGGCAGAAAACTTCCAGAAAATGGCCCTCGCAATGGCCAAAGACATTCGGGTCATTTTGGTCAAACTGGCTGACCGCCTTCATAACATGCGAACACTCGGAGTTTTGAAACCCGAGAAGCGCCGTCGTATTGCCAAAGAAACTCTCGACATGTATGCGCCAATTGCGCAGCGGCTGGGCATGCACAATATCCGTATCGAATTCGAAGATCTGGGATTTGCTACTCTCCATCCAATGCGCTCCACCCGTATTCAAGCCGCCGTTAGGGCCGCTCGAGGAAACCGCACGGAAATCATTGAGCAGATCAAAGAGTCAATCGAAGTCTGCCTTGAGCGCGAAAACCACACAGCATCGGTGCAAGGACGAGAAAAACATCTCTACAGCATTTATCAAAAAATGCGCAGTAAGAAAAAATCCTTCTCTGAAATAATGGATATTTACGCTTTTCGAATAGTCGTCGATAGCGTCGATACTTGCTATCGCGTATTGGGCTGTATCCACAGCTTATACAAGCCTGTTCCGGGCCAATTTAAAGACTATATTGCGATCCCTAAATCCAATGGATATCAATCACTGCACACCGTTCTATTTGGCATGCATGGCGTACCGATTGAGATTCAAATTCGTACACACGAAATGGAAGAAATGGCTAACTATGGTATTGCTGCTCACTGGTTGTATAAAACCAATGAAGGACAGCCCCTGAATGGCAGCCACACCCGCGCGCGGCAATGGTTACAGGGGCTGCTGGAAATGCAGCAACGTGCCGGTGACTCCCTGGAGTTTATCGAAAACGTAAAAATCGACTTGTTTCCCGACGAAGTTTACGTTTTCTCGCCTAAAGGCAAAATTATGGAATTGCCCCAGGGGGCAACTGCGGTAGATTTTGCGTACGCTGTACATACTGATGTTGGCAACCACTGCGTCGCCTGCCGAATCAACCGACGGTTGGCGCCGCTGTCGGAACAATTACAAAGCGGCCAGACAATAGAAATCATCAGATCTACCGGTGCACAACCGAGTCCGGCGTGGCTTAATTTTGTAGTCACCGGTAAAGCGCGGACGAATATTCGTCATTTCCTAAAACATCAGCTAACCAATGAATCGGTGGCCCTGGGACGACGATTACTCGAAAAAGCACTGACAGAGCTCAACTCGAGTATTGAGCAATTAACCACACATCAAAAAGACCGATTACTCAGCGACACCAGAATCCAAACGTTCGATCAGGTATTAGAAGAGATTGGCCTCGGCAACCGCGTTTCATTCCTGACAGCTCATCAACTGCTTGCTGAATCTGACGCCGACGGCAATACAACCCACCCGACTAACTCCTCTCATCAACCATTGGTCATTCAGGGCAGCGAAGGTTTCAGGCTTAATTTTGCCCGCTGTTGCTACCCTATTCCCGGCGATTCTATTATCGGATTTATTAGTTCCGAGCGAGGCATTGTCGTTCACGTCGACAAATGCCATAACAGTCTGGATTTTCGCAATAATCCCGAACGTTCTTTGCCATTAAGTTGGGGCGACGATATCGAGGGCGAATTTTCTGTCGAACTGAAAATCGAATTGGAAAACAGCCGCGGTATTATTGCTGTATTGGCCACTCGCATCAACAATCTCGACGCCAACATTGAAAAAATCAGCGTGGAGGAAGAAAGCCCCCGCATAAACTGCGTTCATGTTGTTGTTGGAGTTCACTCACGCATTCATCTTGCACGGATCATGAAACATATACGCAGGATCAAAGAAGTCATTACCGTTATACGCGCCAAACATTAATGAACTATTCAACACAATTTGGGAATTACTGTGAGTAAAAAAGAAATAATCACCACTGACAAAGCTCCTCAAGCTATTGGGCCTTATTCACAGGCCGTCAAAGTTGAGAATACTGTCTACCTGTCAGGACAAATTCCACTCATGCCGGGAACAATGGAGCTGGTGAACGGTGACATCAAGGCACAAGCTGCACAAGTGTTTAGCAACTTGTCTGCGGTCGCCGCTGCTGCAGGTGGAACGCTGGATGATGCAGTGAAGGTCAATATCTCGCTAACCGATCTAAGCGATTTTGTTGACGTTAATGAGGTGATGTCGCGTGTATTCCAGCAACCTTTCCCAGCAAGAGCATGTGTTCAAGTTGCCGCACTACCAAAAGGTGCGGCGATAGAAATTGAAATTATTTTAGTGTTGTGACAGTTAGTTGTTTGTCAAAACTTCCATTCGAATAGTTTGAACCCTGCCTTTTCTTCCCTGGGGTCGCGGACACTCTTATAATTATCTCGCTCGTCTTCAGTGTATTCTGGCAACCACTGAATTCGTGATGAGGGTGTAGAGTCCTCGGGCAATTTAAATTTTTCCTGCCGCCATTCCGGTCCATCATCAATTTTTCGTCGCCATTCGGGCTGTCGGCCAACGACAACAACCTCTTCTATATCACTTCGGTACTCACTTTCATCCAGAAGCAACAAATCATTTTTTGCTACATCCTGAGCAAAAACTGTGGTGTTACACAACAATGCCACGCACATTCCGCCACAAAAAGAAGGTATTTTTCCAAAGCTAAAGCTCCGCGAATTCATACTCACTGTACCTGTTCTTTCCATTCCAGAGTCTCAAGCCAGTATTGTCTGGTGCTGGGAATCCACGCATCTGCAGTTCTCGACACAACCCAGGCGTCCAGATAATTTAGAAAATCGGCATCCCCTTTTCGAATGGCCAAACCCTCCTTAAAACTCAGTAGCGGTTTTTCTAACGGCACATCCACTTTACCTGGATGTTTTAGCGCCAAAAATGTTGGCAGCGGATTGGCGGCCACAAGCGCGTGCACCTTGCCGTTTATCAGTGCCTGCTGGGCTTCAGCTTCAGTTGCGAATGCTGTTATTTTGGTGCGACTAAACAATCTATTAGCCACATCGGCCGATACTGTATTGGCAATAACCCCAATATTAATATTGGGTTTTTTCAACTCATCCATACTTTCAAATGTCGACGTCAACGCAGTGTTTGCCGCTAGTCCAACGCCCGCATCACCATAAGGGCGACTAAAATTAACCTGCATTGCACGACTGGGATTAATACCCATACCGGAAATGATGATATCAATTTCTTTCTTTTTCAGCGCAGTGATAAGTGCTTTCCATTCATAGAGAGCTAACTCGGGCTTTAGTCCCATATCGGCAGCCAGGCGATTGGCCATATCAATTTCCGAACCGACTAACTGGCCATCTTTGGCCCGCATTACCCATGGAGGAAAGATACTCACACCTATCCGCAATTCTCCACTCGCCACAATACTTTCAAAGTTGCGCGCTTGATTTTCAGATGCCGTCACATTTAGTGACGCAAGCACTGTGCACAATACCAAAATTGATCTAATAATAACCTGCATGCTTTGCCCTGTTCTTGAGATTGATCCAGTGTCCATTATTCACCTTTTCCCCTGTGGCAACAAGACATTTATAGGCTGCCGAGCAAGTCTGAATACCCCAGTTTATAATTCGGGTAAAGTAGCTGATAACCAGAGGCCAACAAGCGGCGATTACTGCATTTTTTGCTATTCCCGCGACGTGCAAGCGTCGCTTTCGAAGGGTCGAGGTCAACTTTCATTTCCCTGGCCAACCAACACCTAACATCCCACATTGCCGCGGGTGCGCAATCGACGCCAATATACATTGATTCGATTTCTTTGCCCTGCTGACACAGCGCCAAAAGGTGCTGTAGAAAGCCAACACAATCATCCCGATGGATACGGTTCGTATAACTGACAGGTGTTTTAGCACAACCTACTCCCGCACGAATCTGGTCAAGTAACCGTCTTCTACCCGGGCCATAAATACCGGCAAACCGAATCACCGAATAATTGACACCACTACTCGCCAATAATAACTCCGCCTCCCGCAGGCGTTTACCAGAAAATTTTTCCGGCTGCACAACGCTATTCTCGTCAACCCACTCACCATTGTATTGGTGATAAACGCTAGTACTTGAAACAAACAACAGTCGTTTAATTGGCGGGGCCTGTTTAAGCTGAGCCAGTACATTACGCAATCCATCCACATATACCGACTTATACGCTTGATCACTGGCGCTGTCTGGAGTCAGAATGACCACAACATAGTCAAATGGTTGTTCAATCAATACCGTAAGCGTTTCGGGATCGCTGACATCCGCTGTGATCGTTTTTAGTGGGGCCGGCAACTGGGCGGATCGGCGCAGGCCCCAGACCTCATTACCTGCATCTACTAGGCGCAAACCCAGCGTTATACCGATATCACCACAACCTACGATAAGTATCTTGTTTGTCGACAAAATTTTCCTCCAGATATGTATTTTTTAAGCATCCCAAACATGCCACTAACACTACTCTACCAATAACTTATGCATTAGTATTGGCGACATCTAATAGAAAATATTAATCTACCCGTATCGCTGATACCGGATCCCGATCATGACGCTCACTGAACTACGATATATCGTTGCATTGCACCAGACCAAACACTTCGGTAAGGCCGCTGCAAAGTGCTTTGTCAGCCAGCCGACTTTGAGTGTTGCCATTAAAAAACTCGAAGAAGAACTGGACGTTGCCCTATTTGAACGCAGTCGAAATCAAGTGAGCGCAACACCGCTAGGGCAGCAAATTATCCTGCAGGCACAAAATGTACTGGAGCAGGCCAATGTGATCAACGAGCTAGCGCAAAAGGGAAAAGACCCTCTTGGCACCACACTTTCAATCGGTGCAATTTTCACCATCGGGCCTTATCTGTTTCCTCATTTCGTTCCTCGTTTACAAAAAAA
The DNA here is from genome assembly GCA_036963965.1 of Oceanicoccus sp. GTDB lineage: Bacteria > Pseudomonadota > Gammaproteobacteria > Pseudomonadales > Dasaniaceae > Oceanicoccus. Next base: position 446,895 of record JBALTE010000001.1, read on the forward strand.
TGCGCCCAAAATGCCACTGTATATTGAGGAAAACTACACCGCCGAGCTGAGAAAAAAACTGCGTCATGGTGACCTTGACGCCATAGTCATCGCCCTACCTTTTAACGAGCCTGATGTGGTGACCCAAAGTTTATATGAGGAACCTTTTGTAGTTGTGCTCAACAAAGATCACCCACTCGCAGCTCGAAAATCGATTACTGCAAAACAATTGGAGAAAGAACAGGTTCTCCTGTTAGGAGAAGGCCATTGCTTTCGCGACCAAGTTTTGGAAGCATGTCCAAGCTTAAAGAAAAGCATGACCAAGAGCGACGACGTGCTGCAATCGGTCGTAGAGGGCAGCTCCCTCGAAACCCTAAAATATATGGTTGCATCGGGTCTTGGTATCACTGTTCTACCGGTCTCTGCAGCGCAATTGGATCAATACAGTATTGGTTCTTTAGTCACACGACCTTTCGCAAAATCAAGCCCTAAACGTACGGTAGCACTAGCCTGGAGAGCCAGTTTCCCCCGTCACCAGGCTATCGAAGCGTTAAGCCTTGCAATTCGCCAGTGTCAGCTTGGCACTGCAACCAGCGGATGAACCGTCCCAGCAGAACATTGGATAACATCGACGTCAGGGAGTTAAAGGGCGTTGGCCCAAAAATGGCCGGCAAGCTTGCCGGCTTGGGAATTCATACAGTTCAGGATTTACTATTCCATCTGCCTTTGCGCTATCAAGACCGTACTCGAATAACGCCCATTGGCGCACTTCAACCAGGTACAGACGCCGTCATCGAAGGCGAAGTACGAGCTGCCGACATCGTTTTTGGTCGTCGTCGAAGCTTGGTTTGCCGACTGCAGGATCACACGGGCACAATAACGTTGCGGTTTTTTCATTTCAGTGCTGCGCAAAAAGAAAACCTGGCCACCGGGGTGAAATTGCGCTGCTTTGGTGAGGCCCGTCGAGGCGCAAGCGGGTTAGAAATGTACCACCCCGAATACCATAATGTTGACCCATTAACCCCCCAGCCCACCGAGCAGACCTTAACGCCAATCTATCCAAGTAGTGAAGGTTTGACCCAGCAAAGTTGGCGAAAATTGGCACTTCAGGCCGCCAGCATGCTGCAACCTAACACTCTTGTTGAGTGGCTGCCAGACAGTTTTACTATCGGCGATACGCCTTCAAGTCTGGAGCACGCTTTACACTATTTGCACTCTCCACCTATCGACGCATCTCTCGAATTACTGCGCGATGGCGAACACCCTTATCAACAACGGCTGGCGTTTGAGGAGTTGCTGGCTCACAACCTCAGCCTGCTCAAGCTACGTAACCAGACATTACATCATGGCGCACCATCGATTAGAAAAAACAACGATCTTCACCAGCGCTTTCTAAACACACTGGGGTTTGATCTCACTAATGCCCAGCAACGAGTGGTCTCTGAAATTGATGCGGATATGTGCCAAACCAAACCAATGCTTAGGCTGGTTCAAGGGGATGTTGGTTCAGGAAAAACCGTCGTCGCGGCGCTCGCAGCGCTCAATGCCGCGGCAGGCGGCTACCAGGTGGCTATTATGGCCCCCACCGAGATACTGGCAGAACAACATTTGGCAAACTTTACCCGGTGGATGACGCCGCTGGGACTGGATATTGGTTGGCTAAGCGGCAAAGTCAAAGGAAAACAACGTCAACAACAACTCAAGGCCATTGCCGAGCACAGTGTTGATATTATCATCGGTACTCACGCATTGTTTCAGCAAGAGGTTATTTTCGCCAGACTGGGGCTTGCAATCATTGATGAACAGCATCGATTTGGTGTTCACCAACGGCTCGCTCTCAAAGAAAAAGCAAATCACGATGTTGGTCAACCACATCAGCTAATCATGACGGCAACGCCAATACCCCGAACCTTAGCGATGAGTGCCTACGCTGATCTAGACACCTCTATCATCGACGAACTGCCCCCTGGTAGAACACCGATCAGCACTGTAGTGATCGATAATAGCCGACGCAGCCAGATTGTCGAAAGGGTACGTAATGCCTGCATGGAAGGACGCCAAACTTATTGGGTGTGCACGCTGATTGAGGAATCTGACACTCTCGAAGCACAGGCCGCAGAAAATACCTGTGACCAATTGAAATTGGCCTTACCCGATTTACAGGTTGCATTGATCCACGGAAGAATGAAGCCCAACGAAAAAGAAAGCATTATGAATGCCTTTAAAACTAACCAAATTGATCTGCTGGTCGCCACCACCGTCATCGAGGTAGGCGTAGACGTTCCAAATGCCAGCCTGATGATTATCGAAAATGCCGAACGGCTGGGGTTATCACAGCTCCACCAACTGCGCGGACGAGTGGGCAGAGGGCGCACCGCCAGTCATTGCGTATTGATGTATCAATCGCCGTTAGGGCAGCTGGGAAAGCAGCGACTACAAATAATGCGGCAGAGCAATGACGGCTTTGTGATTGCAGAAAAAGATCTGGAGTTGCGAGGGCCCGGAGAACTATTGGGAACCCGTCAAACCGGGTTAATGCAGCTTCGTATCGCCGATCTTGAACGAGATAGTCACCTGCTTGAAGAAGTAAACGCTGTCGCTAGACAAATGATCGACGATTACCCGCTTGCGGTTGACCCTCTAATTCAACGCTGGATTGCTGATGGCGAGCAGTACGCGCAGGTTTAACCTCTTGTAATATAGGGCTTTTATTACATTATATTTAGTTAAATATAGTATATAAGGCCTCGAAATAACTGCATAAATAAGAAAATAGTCTACAATTCTTGGTATCGAAATTGTAAATACATCGCAGGTAATTTCCAGCCAAACAGGCAAGATTTTGTCACGGAATACATAAAGCTGTAACCAAGGAGTACTAAATGCCTGTTCCGGCAGTCATAGAAGACCTATTAACCAAACAAGATATTGTATTTGGTATTACCGAAGCTCTCTCCAGTTCTGGTTTTTTTGGCGACGCTAAATCAACAATCCTTCAGGATGAGACCGGCAAGTTGCAGGCGCTGTACAGCGGTGACAGCATCCTCGACGTTGACGCACTTTGTCGACTCACTCAAAGACAACTTAGAGTGGCCAATCCTGACACCATCCAGTCAATCTGCAACCAACTCCAGTTGGAGCGATTACCTGCCGTGCCGACAGTGCTGGGATTGGAACTGATTATTGATCAGCGACTTCTCGACTCAGCTGAGTTAACACTCGATTCGGGTAGCGAACAATGCTTTATCACTGTTGCCAACGAGCAATTCCGACATCTCATTGGTGACGCGCAGACGGGTTCTTACACGGTATTGGAGTCTGAACTTAGCACCTCATCTCTCGACGACGTCAATGATGTAGACCAGATCACCACGGCAGTCGCAAACTTTACTCAATTGCGAATAAAGCAAAGGCTGGAAGATACCCTGGAGTTTCCACCACTGCCCGAGACCGCACAACGAATTATTAAATTGCGGGTAAACCCTAACGCCGACATTCAAGATCTAACCGATATTGTCGAAAGCGACCCTCCCCTTGCTGCTCAGGTAGTCAGCTGGGCGGCATCACCTTATTACGCAGCTCCAGGGAAAATAAAGTCTGTTCACGACGCAATCGTCAGGGTGCTGGGATTTGATCTGGTTCTAAACTTATCGCTGGGACTGGCGCTTGGCAAAACATTAAGTCTGCCAAAAGATACCGCTAATGGCTTTACTCCCTATTGGGAACAGGCAGTCTATGCTGCGACGGCAGTCGAAGCTTTGGTGGGAGCGATACCCGCCAAAGAAAGGCCGGTCATGGGGATGGCCTATCTTTCCGGGCTGTTACATAACTTTGGTTATCTGATTTTAGCGGAAGTTTTTCCCCCTTATTTTTCCAACATTTGTCGTTACCAGGAGGCAAATCCATATTCAAATCACTGCCATATTGAACACCATTTGTTAGGTGTCAATCGCGATCAATTGGGGTCGTGGCTAATGCGCCTGTGGAATATGCCCGAAGAAGTGAGTTCAGCACTGCGTTTTCAAAATGAAGTCGAGTTTGATCAGGAAAACAGTGCCTATGCAAATTTACTGTTTATCGCCATGCGACTATTGCGCAAGCACGGAGTGGGTGATGCTCCCCTAAATGATATTCCGGAGCAATTGTATGAACGCCTGCACCTCGATCCGGAAAAGGCCGAAGACGCTATTGCCAGCATGCTGGAGTCAGCTGACGAACTCAATATGATGGCATCCAACTTAGCCGCGTAACTGTTTACCGCTACTAATTTTTTATCAGTCAGAGCCGCCAATTCAACCTTACCAGTGAATTGGCGGTACCGTTAAACCTCAGCCAGATTACCTTTTTCTTCCAGCCAAATCTTTCGATCTCCGGATCGTTTTTTAGCCAGCAGCATATCCATCATCTGATTGGTTTCATCCCCCGGTTCAATGGTTAATCGCACCAGTCTGCGAGTATCACCACTCATCACTGTTTCACGTAATTGCAACGGATTCATTTCACCAAGCCCCTTAAAACGCTGGACGTTGACTTTACCCTTCTTATTTTCGGCCTCTATGCGATCGAGAACGCCCTGCTTTTCACTGTCATCCAGCGCATAGTAAACATCTTTACCAACATCAATTCGATAGAGCGGCGGCATAGCCACAAAAACATGGCCAGCCTGAACTAACGGCCTAAAGTGGCGAACAAAAAGCGCACAGATCAACGTTGCAATGTGCAAACCATCGGAATCAGCATCCGCAAGAATGCAAACTTTGTGATAACGTAAACCAGAGAGATCATCTGACGCCGGATCAACACCAATAGCAACGGCGATATTGTGAACTTCTTCAGAGGCCAATATCTCCTGTGAATCAATTTCCCATGTATTAAGAATTTTACCTCGCAACGGCAGAATCGCTTGATATTGTCTATCTCTACCCTGTTTAGCCGAGCCTCCAGCTGAGTCTCCTTCGACCAAAAACAGCTCCCCGCGCTCAACGTCATCACCCGAACAATCAGCTAACTTACCCGGAAGCGCAGGACCAGACGTTATCTTTTTACGAGCGACTTTTTTCGATTTTTTCATCCGCGACTGGGCATTATTAATACACATATCTGCCAGTTTTTCCGCGTCTTCAGTGTGCTGATTCAGCCATAAGCCGAAAGAATCTTTGGCAACGCCAGAGACAAACGCTGCGGCCTCACGAGAACTCAGCCGCTCTTTGGTTTGGCCAGAAAATTGTGGATCTTCCAACTTGGATGAAAGAACATAACAACACTTATCCCAGATATCATCCGGCGACAATTTGATGCCTCGAGGTAACAGGCTCCTGAACTCGCAAAACTCTCGTATAGCTTCCAGTAAACCGGTACGCAAACCATTAACGTGTGTTCCACCCTGCGCTGTTGGAATTAAATTGACATAGGATTCCGTGGTTAGCTCGCCGCCCTCAGGTAACCATTGCACCGCCCAATCAACGCCTTCGTTGGTACCAGAAAAACTACCAATAAATGGCTCCTTAGGCAGCGTGTCCCAACCGTGAGTGCTAGCAACCATATAGTCCCTAAGACCATCTTCGTAATACCATTCTTCCTTTTCGCCGCTAGCCTCGTCTTTAAATGTCACGCGCAAACCGGGACAGAGAACAGCCTTGGCTCGCAATACGTGTTTCATTCTCGGCACAGAAAATTTTGCTGAATCGAAATAGGAACCATCCGGCGTGAAACGAATACTGGTACCAGTATTACGCTTGCCGCAGCTATCAACCACTTCCAGGTCTTTGGATTTATCGCCGTTTTGGAATTCCATTCTATAGACTTCACCATTGCGACGAATGGTAATTTCGAGCAGTTTTGACAAAGCGTTGACTACAGAAACACCAACACCATGCAAACCACCTGAAAACTGGTAATTGTCACTGTTGAATTTGCCTCCCGCGTGCAACGTGGTAAGAATGACTTCTACCCCCGACTTCTTCTGTTCCGGGTGCATGTCAACCGGCATGCCACGGCCGTCATCACTACAGGTCAACGACCCATCTTTGTGCATGATTACATCTATTTGACGGGCAAAACCCGCCAGCGCCTCATCGACACTATTATCAATGACCTCTTGGGCCAAATGATTTGGCCTGGTGGTTTCAGTGTACATACCAGGGCGCTTACGCACCGGGTCAAGGCCGGTTAAAACCTCGATGGATCCTGCATTGTAATCAGACATTAATGATCGATTCGTTATGGATTGAAGTTATGACGCCAATTCTAAAAACTTAATGACGTCAGGTAAATGTTTTTCAAAATTCTGGAAGCGATGATCACCGCCCTTTTCGACTATCTGCGGACAATCACGGTAAAATTCGACAGCTTTTTGGTAGTCCAATACTTCATCACCAGTTTGTAATAACACCATTAACCGCGACGGATCACTAATTTTCCGGACTTCCATTTGCTGTAATTCTTTTACGTGCTGATCTTGTAAGGTAAAGGCAATACCAGTATACGGGTTTTTATTCGGCCCCAAAAAGGAACTCATCAATTCGTAAGGTCTCACCGCTGGATTAATAACGACTGCCGACAGCCCGTAATGCTGCGCCAACGCTGTCGCAGTGAAACCGCCCATTGAACTACCCATTAATGCAATCTGTCGCGATTGATTCTGTTCTATCAGCTGTTGCAGCTGTCGGTAACTCTCCAGTGGGTAATTGGACAAGGTAGGAGCTGCAAAATCGATCGGCAGACTATTCTTTTCCAAAAAAAGTCGAGTTTCCTGGGCTTTTTCCGACTGGCAAGAACTTTGGAATCCGTGGATGTAAATTAATAACGGACGCGATGATGCGGGCATTAAAGTCGTGCTCAAAACAAAAACAGGAGGGCAGGATACCGCTAAATACGAGCTTACGCTATGCGCATTTTAATAGCCGCTGGAATCGTTGTAATCAATATCAAATTCTACTCCACTCACTCGCGAAACTCCGGTCTCAATGTCGCCATTTTCCTGTAAATTCAACCATCGATACCCAGGATTCAACCGATCCAGCTTGAAGTCAGCACTATCGGCAGCAAACTGTATACACGTGGAAGGCGTTGCCATTAATTTTACGCCGTTACGCTGCCGGTCAATTTGTTGATGCACATGACCCCACAACAAGCCCCTGACATGGGCAAATTCATCCAACACCGAAAATAACCTGTCCGCATTAGATACCCGCTGTTCGTCCAGCCAGTCACAACCAATACTAATCGGGTGATGATGAAGACATACCAACGCGTGCCCATTTCGACTTTGTTGCAGGCCTCCGTTCAACAAATCCAGTTCTTCATCAGTCAAACTGCCACCGACCTCACCAGGAGTTTTGGAGTTCAACATAATAATGCTCCAATTTCCTATAGTCGCAAAACCCGCCATCTCATTGCCATCACTGGCCGCATCCTTCATTGTCGCCACAGAATCGTGATTGCCAGGAAGCCAAAGAGTTTGGTCTGCAAGACCCTTGGTTAATTGCCGATAACGATGATACGAGGAGTTTGCACCACAAGACGATATGTCACCTGTCCCCAGTAATAGATCAACTGGTGGCTGCTCTTGACGAACAAGGTCAACAACTTGCTCAAGACTGTAATCGGTGTTCAAACCCAATAACGTTTCACCGGTTTGCGCACCTAGATGCGTATCGGTAATTTGCAGTAATTTAATCGGTTGATGGCTATCGATTGGAACCTGCAATGTCATGACCTCAATCAATCATTAAGTGGGGGTGGAGGCAAATAGCGGCTGATCAGTTGGGTCTCCAGCCTCACGCCCATGCTTAAGGCAATGACTCAGCCATTCGCCAAGAAAGGTGTTGAGTTGGATTTTTTCATCACGTTGGTACATTTTGTCGTTAGGGTAGTCATAACTTGCGCGAAGACGGTGATGGCGGTCAAAGGCGATCACCTCTGCCATTCTGGCATCATGATAAACGCGTAGTGAGAATCGAGGTGCCGCAGCCCAGGGCTGAGAATCGCTGAAATCAGTCGTTTGTATGACATCAACCATCGTGGTGTACTTGCAACGCTCCCTGACCTCGATACGAAACTGAACCTGCCGCGCCGCAGGCAGCTCAACAGTAAACACGCGATGATCCTGTGTATCCATCTTCGGCAACAATTGCATGATACGGGCATAGTTAGCCTCGCATTCTGCCAACTGCCCCGCCAAATCTACTGTGTATTTCTTCTGCGCCACGCTAATGCACCAAACTGCTCATCGCTTCCAAAAAACCAAAGTTTAGCAGTTTTGGTAAGCCTCTGTCCTTTTCCTATTCACTAAAATTAATATTGCTTTCCGCCAGCTTAACATTCTGTAATTCAGCAGTTTCTTACAAAATATTTACTATACTGGGTTATAATTCTATTTTGCTCGTAATAGTGAACCAATAAAGGAACAAGCAATGAGATCTTTGTTACGCCCACTTTCCATGGCGGTAGCGTTCTGCGCGGCCAGCAGCCTTAGCAATGCTGATACTTTAGCGGATATCTATGAGCTTGCCCTAAAAAATGACGCGCAGCTTAAAGGCGCGGAAGCGTCTTATCTGGCCAACATAGAAACTGAAGAGCAAGCATTCTCGGCCTTACTGCCACAAATCAGTGCAAGTGGTAGCTATCAAGACGACGATTTTGACTCCTCTGGATTCAACCAAAATGCATTGGCCGTCATCGACTCAAATTACCAGGCTGACACCACTACATACAACGTTAGCCTACAACAAAACATTTTCGACTTATCCGCCTGGTTCAGTTTTAAAAGTGGCAAAGAGAGAACCAAGCAGGCACAAGCACAGTTTTCTTTCGATCAACAAGATGTCATCGTTCGTGTCGCTGAAGCTTATTTTGATGTGCTCCGCCAATTAGATAACCTTGAAGCATCAAAAGCCGAAGAACGTGCGACAAAACGGCAGTTGGAACAAACTCAACAACGATTCGACGTCGGTTTGATCGCTATTACTGACGTTCATGAAGCGCGGGCAGTATCTGACTCAACCGTTGTTCGACGACTGACTGATGAAGCCAATCTAGGGACCTCCTATGAGTCATTAACGGTATTAACCGGGCAGGAACACCAGAATTTGTGGTTGTTGAATAAAGACTTCCCGGTTGTTGACCCAGACCCCATGTCACGCGATGAGTGGGTTCAGTTTGCCCTAAAAAACAACTACGCATTGAAAGCCGCTCTCTATGCTGCTGAATCCGCCCGTCAAAATGCCACCGCCAAAAAAATGGGCCACGCGCCAACTATCACCGGTGCTTTTAATTACCGCGACCAGAATCGCAATGGTGAGCTCTCTATTACTGACACAACGATTCAAATCCCCCAAGATCAAGACTCTGACGGCACATCAGTGGTATTTACATTAGATGTCCCGCTCTATTCGGGCGGTCGTATCAGCTCTATGCGTCGACAGGCTTACCAGCAATACAATGGCGCCTTACAGAATAAAATTGAAACTCAACGGGTAGTTATCCGCAACGCCCGAGCATCACACCTCACCGTTTCCAACGATGTTCAGCGAGTCAGTGCGCGCCAGCAGGCCATTATTTCAACCAGCAGTGCGCTAGACGCCACTGAAGCAGGGTATGAGGTTGGCACACGTAATATAGTGGATGTACTGCAAGCACAACGCTCACTGTATTTGTCGATTCGTGATTACGCTAATTCGCGTTATGACTACGTGTTAAATATGTTGCGCCTGAAACGTGCGGCAGGAACTTTAACACCACAAGATGTATACGACATCAGCAAGTGGTTAGTTGAGCCAGGTGCACCTACAGCCAATCAATATCAGGACTATTTGAACCCTTAGTCGATAACTCTACTCGCTGGAATTCATTGTATTTTATCACCGATGGCTGTGCCGGGGGCCGCTGCTCCATGGTTCTGGCCCCTCCGGGGTTCCCTCCGAAGTGGCTGAGCCTTAAAGCGCTTCGCTGTCTCATCCACTCCCTCGGCCAGCCCCTTAATATTCCGCAACAGCCCCCGACCCAGCCCTCTAACAGTGTGTTGATTTCCTCTAACAGCGTGCGTCTGTCAATATTCACTGCGAGAGAAGGCAATGGAGTGATGTTATTGCGGAACATAAAAGATGAGCGCTGAGCGAGTGACTGAGACCTGCCGCTTTTCAGGCGGGGCTCAGGCGGGAGGGAAGGCAGCCCGGAGGGCCGCCATCGTGGAGCAATCACGTCGCTCCGTTGCCGAGTTAAGTAGACCAAGGAGGACATCGCCACTGGCTTTTTGTTGCCGGATAAATTGCAGCACTCCACACGATGTAGCTCCTTTGTGAACGCTCTCCAGCTACCTCCTTCTTATCAGTAAGTTTCTTTTACATAAACTCGCTAATGGCATCCAGCAACCGATTCAACGAGCCGCTGTTCGAGGCAATTACCGCCTTTGCACGGTCGCCCGCTTCCGAACGCTGCTCTGCCGAATTAACAAACACACCGACCTGCTCAACTAATGATTCACTATTACTAACCGTTACCAGAGCTCTATTGGCCTGTAACAGCTGACTAATTTCAGCAAAATTGAAATTGCTTTCGCCGGTAATGATGGGCAATCCCCAGGCTGCAGCTTCAAGCATATTATGTCCTCCCGTAGCAACCAGACTACCACCCACAAAGGCAATATCGGCACACCCATAGAACAACAGCAGCTCACCCATAGTGTCGCCGATAATTACCTGTGTTTGTTCAGTCACGCTATCAGGCAAAGATCGTAAAGCGGTACTAAAACCTGCCTGCCGAGACAGTTCAGCTACTTGTTTGAAACGCTCAGGATGACGCGGAACCAGCAGTAACAATAGATTCGGCCAGCGCTCAGTAAGCTGCGCAAAAGCCCGCAATATGATTTCATCTTCACCAACACGAGTACTAGCAGCTATCCATATCAGTTTTTTACCCGCACATGTCCACTGACCCTTTAGCTGTCTCGACTGGTCTTTCATAGTATCACTGAGCGAAATATCAAACTTAATACTCCCGCTGATCTGCACCCGACGATGATCCATGCCCAGTGACAAAAAACGATCTGCGTCGGCCTGGCTTTGAGCCACAACTTTAGACAAAGCTCCCAGCATTGATTGGGTCAACAGTGAAAACCGCTGATACCCTGCTGCTGATTTTTCAGAAAGCCGAGCATTGGCCAGAACAACCGGTATCGACCGCTTTCTGCACGCATAAATAGTATTGGGCCACAGTTCTGTCTCCATAATAATCAACAATTTGGGCCGCACACGCCGCAAAAAAGAACTGATCGCCGTCGGCAAATCGTAAGGAACATAGACATGAAAAACCGAATCGCCAAATAACGCATTAACGCGATCCGAACCTGTGGGGGTCATTGTCGTAACCACGATGGAAGATTGAGGATATCTCTGCTGTAATTGTTTAACCAGTGGTGC
>JBALTE010000002.1:0-144196 GCA_036963965.1 Oceanicoccus sp.
TAACAGCTTATTCAAGAGCCTATGGCCTTCTATTACTTTGGCGCCCTATTTGGGTTTCAAGTAATGCGACCACACGCACTAATTTATTGTAATTCAAAGGGATAGTCTTAATTGGACGGAAGTGCGTTTTGCAAAAAAAGAGCCAATCCGGAGCTCGCATGTTCAATCCCTTGACTAAGATCATATATAGTTCGCTATAAAAATCAATACGTTAGAACTCTATTTCCGAGATAGGGGAAAGGGGTCCCCTTATTTGGGTCAAATGTCCGTTAAAAGGTTGGGCCATTGCCCTAGAATGATTTTGTTACAAGGCGATGTAAACTGTTGCGGGCTGAAGTGAGTGAGGGGGGGGGGCTATCGCGAGATTGTGGCTTGGAAGTGCTGAGGCTGGCCAGTTTCTTGGCCAGTTTCCCTGTGGTACTATGTATTCCTGTGTTCGCTAAGAATATAAAACTTTTTAAATTCAATCGCTTAGATTCATGGTGGGTCATAGCAAAACATGCGGGCAAGAGTTCGAGTCCCGTCCGGTCCGCCATCTATTATTTCCTATCTTATTGTTATTCTGATAGTTCTCTCTTTTTCTCTCTTTGATAGTCCACAAATCCACCCACAAGTCGTATCTATTTACGAGATTTAAAGCTGTTTGTCCTAAAACTGTGCGCGGTGTGACATCAAATTAGCGGGTCAATGTCAGCCAACTGCAACAAATCAAACACTAGCCTGGAAAACCTTTTCAGCATATTTGTGTCATAGCTGACATCCCGCCAACTCTACTCCGAGAGATAATCTGTCTTCTGAATATATTCCCTAAGCAGAGAGAGCTGCATCAATAACCAGTTCAGTGCCGCTCACGTATTGAGATTCATCGCTCGCCAGAAACAAAACACCGTTAGCGATATCCAAAGGTTGGCCAAGCACACCTGTTGGCACGGCCACTTCAACCATACCATCAACATCAACTGCATTTTGTCCCTCTGACATAAATTCAGGGTTAACTTTACTCCAGATCGGTGTGTCGATAATACCCGGGTGAACCGAGTTGACGCGAATATTCCAGTGGCTCTGGGCACATTCCAGGGCCACGCCTTTGGTAAACAATCGTACCCCACCTTTGGTTGCATTATAGGCAGCAAGATTCGCGCTACCTTTGAGGCCAGCCACTGATGACATGTTGATGATTGAGCCACCGCCAGAATCACGCATCAGCGGAATGGCATGTTTCACACCAAGGAAAACACCATCAAGATTAATTGCCTGTTGCCTTTGCCAATCTTCAAGCGTCATGTCTACAATACTACCGCCGATCGCAATTCCTGCATTGTTTACCAGTATATCCAACCGTGAATACTTGTTAGCAATCGTCTCAATGACATGCTGCCACTGCAATTCATCTGTGACGTCATGAACAAGAAACTCTGATTTTCCGCCAGCTGCCTCAATAGTGGAAACCGTTTCCTGCCCTAAATCTGCTTGTACATCGGTAACGATAACGATTGCACCCTCTTCAGCCAATCGTTGCGCACAGCCACGACCTATACCTGAAGCACCGCCTGTAACCAGCGTCACCTTTCCCTCGACTCTCTTTATCATCACTAAATCCTATTAAGTTAGTCCAAATTTATTGATCCAATATGAGTACACACACTATGCTAAAAGTATTGGCGTGTGTAAGAAGAGCAAACGCTACATACTGCTCTACCCCATTTAAAGGTACCTCAACCTACAGGTCAATTCTTATTACTCATAACCGTTCGCTTGTATTTTCTTGCTGTAGAAGCGTCATAAAAAGGAAAGAGTTCTCAGCCTTCGAAGACCTCAACCGCGATAAGCGCGCTTCTGCAGGCTTGTTTATAATAGCTGGCGGCGACCTCAACCGCGGTAACAGCGTTCCCGCGGCCTGCGGATTAGGGTAGATTAGGTGGGGTAGGGGGCGTTCGTCCTTCCTATACTTCAGCCAACATTGGCGATGATGCTGTGGAATTAGCACCAAAAAAAACCATACCCTAACGGTCACCATCAACAGGGTACTGTGAAAAGTTATAGCGCTTAACGACCGATTCGCGGATTGGCCGTTACTCAGCGATAGTGAAACCGACGAAACCAAATGGCCCGTTACTATTTCTGAAACTTAGGATTATGTTCTGAATTTACTTTTCATCTAGCGCGCTAGTGTGTATACATGTAGACAGATAAAACAGAGCTCGCAATGGTCTTTTCATTCAATCAAACTACGCAAGAAGTTTTGGAACAGGTCGTACGTGAGCCTAGATTTCAAACGCTCACCAAACTGCCCGTGTTTGCACCGATGGAGATTGGACTAGGGCTCTTTGCATTTATACTATTTGGAACAGGCACAGCTCTCTATCTGTCCGGATACATTCCCTTATTGTTAATGTTGGTGATTAACTCCTTTGCTATTTACGCCTCGTTTACACCACTACATGACGCAACTCATCGATCAGTCTCAAGCAATCGTCAGATCAATGATTTGATTGGCACCCTTTGCTGCTTGCTACTGCTACCGGGTATCACAACGCGGATTTATCGGTATCTGCACTTAGAACACCACCGCTTCGCTGGCAGCCCTACAAAAGACCCCGATGAACTATTTGTTGCCGCACCCGCATGGGCATTGCCGTTTGTTCTGGCTAGTTTGGACGTGCACTGGTCACTGTGGTACATCAAACATTGGAACTCACGGCCAAAAAGTGAGCGAATCGAGTTTGTTGCGTGCATGAGCTTCTATGTCGGGGTGCATATCTTTTTCTTAACCTCGCCTTACGCGCTAGCGTTCTTCCTTTGCTTCATGATTCCACAGCGTTTCGGCTTGTTTTATGTCGCCTGGTTCTTTGCTCATATACAGCACCCGAAGGGCGTAGAGTGGGAAGATGCGCCGTTTCAAACAACTGTCCGCGTCAAAACGAACGAGGTTGGGAGCTGGTTACTCCTTGGTCAGGCTTTTCATTGCCTGCATCATTTAGCGCCTTCAATACCCTACTATCGATACAAAAAAGCATGGACACTAGGCGAACACCTATTCGAGCGTCAAAACGTTCCAACTAGAACCCTGTGGCGCGAGTCCACCGACCTTGTACTACCAAGCAAGCAGACCGAAACATGGCTATCAGCAAAAGTCGCAAGCATAACTTTAGTCGCAGACGATATCGCCGCATATGAATTCGTCCCTAACAATCAAGAGGTCTGGCCTAGATTTGAGGCCGGCGCACATATCGACGTCAATCTACGCCAGGGTTTGGTTCGTCAGTATTCACTGTACAACTCACCAGCAGACAACCAACGTTACAGAGTTGCAGTCAGACAAGACGTTAACGGAGCCGGCGGCTCAGTGTTCATGCATACAGAGGTCAAGCAAGATGACGTGCTAAACATTAGCGCGCCTAGAAACAACTTCCCCTTGCAACATGATTTTGAACACTACCTGCTCGTCGCTGGCGGCATTGGTATAACGCCTCTATTAGCAATGGCACACGAACTCTACAGTAGAAACACTTCCTTTGAACTCCATGTCTTCGCAAAACATCTAAACGACGTTGCTTTTCACGACAGGCTTACTGACTTCCCTTTTGCAGCACGCATCACTGTCCATACTAACGATGGCGCTGGTTTTGCAAGATCAAAAATATCGACGAATGTGAAGCGATATCAGCCTGGTAACGTTATGTACTTATGCGGGCCGACCAATTTCATGGAATCGGTGATCGACTCAGCGAAACAAGTAGCGTGGCCAACAGAGCACATTTACTTAGAGACGTTTGTTCCTCCCGAAATAGATGAAACACAAAACGAATTGTTCGAAGTAGAGCTTGCCAGCACAGGTGAAGTTTTAACTGTGAAGGCGGATGAGCACTTAATCGATGTGCTACACGATAATGGCTATGCTGTTATGTGCTCTTGCACACAGGGCATGTGCGGATCCTGCATAACACCGGTCCTTGAAGGAGTACCGGAACATCGAGATTCAATCTTGAGTGATGAAAAACGCGCAGCGAATAAAAGTATGACTGTTTGCGTATCGCGCTCTAAATCTAAACGACTTGTTTTAGATCTTTAGTTATCAGCACATGATCTGTGTTCGTTAATCTCTTCACAACTGCAGCCACTGAGTGCATAACCTAGAATAACTGCTGTTTATTTTACTAAGCCGACGAAGCCGATTCGCATTAAGACACTGGTGAAGGCGTTAGCTTCGCCGCGGGGCCGAGACCATTGGTGAAGTATCCCGGAAAGCGCGAACTTATCCAGGTACACAACCGACTACCGCATCTAGAGACCCCTTTCTCTGCATTCAATGAAAGTACCATTGTGCCGGAATTTTAACTTGTCTGTACAGCCATGGGGTATATCATATAGGGTAGGGCAATCTTGAAAGTGAGCGTAAGCATGGTAGCCCCCTCAGGCTTAGTTTTTGAAAAAAATCTATCAGATGCTCCTAGCTTGGCAATAGTCTATTCAGACTGCCTCGGCATATTTCTCGGACTCACATAGCGAATACATTTCATTATATGAATACAGATACAATATCTTGGCTGCTATACTTCTCCGCTCGCCGATCAGATTCAGGAATTTTGAGTACGGTTAATAGGTAGGATGATTCCTCGTGAAATGGTTGGCGCTCTCGCTTTAGAGTACTCCCGTGTCAGATAAAGTCTTAAAGACGATTTTTGTTGCTTGCAAGAAAGTCCTGTCGTAATTTTTTTGAGAACAATTCCGAGTCTGACGGTGAATTTCAGAAAGTATTTTGTTTGTCGTCAATGGGGTTCAATAGCGCATATATTCCGCATAAATTTTTAATACTGGTAACTCTTTTTTATGAGCGCCTCGTTATTCACCATTTAACAATTTTTTTAGTTCTTTCTTGGTGACTCTGGCGGCTTCTACTGAGCTAGGCTTTATCCATTGCCTAAAAACGTTAATCAAACTCATCAACTTCAGACTGGGCACTATCCATACCTTCATCCTCGGTATCGCCCATCTCATCAACCACAGTAACTGTGGCCTCGGTCCTTCCCTCAGCCCTGACCTGACTATCACCAACCACTTTTGTGACAACGCCACCGGGGTTGTCTTCCAACAAAGGCTCTAGAGATTCTTCAGCCAAGCTGGCTTGGCCATCAATTCCTTCTTGCTGGAGTTCTTCATTGTTCTGAGGGTTAGACGGTGTCTCATCGGGTGCTCGAATACCAATATGGAAAGCTGCAAAACCGGGCAGTACAACCTGATTTAATGCCATACCAATGACACGTCCATCATTCGGTGATTTTATTTCAGTTTTAATATTGGTAATGGGATCGGTGACCACGCCTAGCAAATCATCGACGTCAACATGATCGCCCAGAGCAACATCGCTAAACAAAATACCACCCCGAGAGGCTCGAACCCAGACCGAATTATAGTATACCGGCTCTGGATCTCCCCACAAACTGAAGGTCTCGATCATATCCATTTGACTCATCAGAGTCTGGATACCTTTAACACCATGCTTAACTGCATCACTCTGTAAGCGCATTGACTCTCCGGCCTCCAGGGTAACTGCAGGAATACCAACATCAACCGCAGCGCGTCGCAAAGTACCGAGAGCCCCCTCGCTTTGTAATACCACCGTTGAACCAAAACCTTGAGTCAATTCAACCACTTTGGGATTAGTAATATCAGCTCTTAACTGGGGCAGATTAGTGCGGTGAAAAGAGCCAGTATGTAAATCGATTAAAGCATCGCAATGGGTTATTAGTTCATTAAAAAATGAATGTGCTATACGTGAGGCTGAGCTTCCATCGGGGTTGCCGGGGAAAGACCGATTCAAATCTCTACGGTCAGTTAAATATCGCGAGCTAAGTCGGAAGCCCTGCAGGTTAACGATAGGAACACCAATAACAGTGCCGGCCAGTTGTTCTGGTTTAAGGTCATATAACGTACGACGGACTATTTCAATGCCGTTCAACTCATCGCCGTGGATAGCAGCCGTTAAACAAAGTACGGGGCCAGGCTTCGCTCCGTGCACGATGAGAACCGGGGTTGGTGTGGCTATACCCTCGAAGGACTGTCTGGGGGACCAGGATAAACGCGTCGATGTGCCGGGGAGAACTTCAGTATCCAGAATCACTAAGGGTTGAGCCTGCAGCTGAGTATCTCCCTGTGGCTCTGAAGGCAGCTCAGCTTCTGGCGCCAACTCAACAACGGGTGCAAGTACGTTTTCTCGCAATAACGGTTCCGGAGGGGTTACTGGTTCATTTAGCTGAACACTTTTAGCTTGCGGACGTTTAATGATTTTTTGCTTAGTAGGATCAGAGATCTTTTTTGCATTATTCTGAGAAAGTATTTCAGTACTAGTAGCTACGGAATCTGTAACAACAGGCGTAGGTTCAGCAACTGGCTCAGCAGATGTTTCTGTTGACGACATGGTGACTGGCGCGACAGCTGAAGTAATCACAGTATCTGTTTGCGGCGACTCTGTATCAGTTGCTATTTCAGTTTCAGAAACCTCCGCCTCAACGAGTAAGTCCTCTTGCAGATCTCCGGCGATAGACAAACTACCAAGTCCTAGAGTTAAAACCGCTAACAACAAACTTAAGCCTACGACGGCCACTAATGAATACTGGTTACTTCTTGTCATTAAACTATTAATTCCCTGGCCGGACAGTTAGTGAAAAAGGTCATGAATACAATCTGTGAGCGCAGCCGCCTTAGTTTGGTTCCTGCAGACTCCAAGCTTAAGACAGCAATCCATGAGTAATTAAGTCATTTTCAGTCTAATCATAGTCGGTGAAGCTAAACGCTGCTCAATGATTTCTTAGATTACGCTATTTTTGACGTCATAAATGGGTGAAAAACAATCCATCGATATGAATCTGGTCGAACTGGTTAATGTTGCAGCTAAGATTGTCAATCAGCTGGCGGCCGCCTCAGCCGCGATGATGCATTGCGGTACTCCGGCTGGGTAGGATAAAGTAGGAGCGAAACTCGACGAAGCGCTATGGTCTAGCGTCAGGGTCTTGCGCTCTAGCAGCCTGCGAGAAGGATTTGATGTCAATGTAAGCAGTGGTCACTTTGCTCATTTCCTGGACAATCGCCTCATCGCTTCATGTACGGGGGAGGTCGGATTACCCGACGTATAGGATCAAGGAAATGTTACTGCGACGTAACTTATTCTGTTAACGTATTGACATAAATATAAAAGAAAACGAAGAATAGGAGCAAGCATTGAAACTTATCAGCGACGATATTTTGATTGATACGGGACAAAAACTCCCAATCCATGAGGCGATCTACCCCATGTTCGAAGGGTTTAAGTTCGGCAACCCTGCGTCATGGACAAAAGGTCAACCTTTTGACCTATACAAGAAAATGCGTGAGCAAGCGCCAGTGATGTGGTCACCCGGTGAGAGGGGCGCCTCCGGCATCTGGTCTGTCACCCGATACGAAGACATCAAAAAGGTCGAGCTTGCTCAAAGTGTATTTTCATCTCAGCGCGGCAGCATCAACATGGCTGTACCCGACAAGAAGTATTGGCGTCCCGAAAAGCTCATGCCCGCGTCCTTTAATTCCCTAATTAACTTAGACGAGCCGCTGCATCGGGAATTGCGTATGCAGCAAAGCGATTTCTTTTTCCCCGCGTATGTAGCGACAATTCGGGACAGAGTGGGTGTAAAAATCGATGAGCTCCTCGACGAAATGGAGAGGAAGGGGCCCGTTGTCGACTTTGTTAAAATGTTTTCAGAAGAGCTCCCGCTATTCACCCTTAGCGAAATGCTTGGCATTGATGAAAACGATAGACCCAAAGTCAAAGTATGGATGCACCATCTCGAGTTGGCGGCCCAATTTATAACCAATCCCTGGCAGACGTTTTTGTCCGAGCCAATGTTTCCATTTCGCTTTAATCCTGTTGTGAACGAAATGTTTGCCTATGGTGAGAGTGTTATGGCCGATCGGAGAGCTAACCCCAGGGAAGATTTATTAACAGTTATAGCCCAATCCAAATTGGGTGGTGAGCTACTACCACAAGAGTATCTCGATGGCTCTTGGCTGCTAATTATCTTTGCCGGTAACGACACGTCACGAAATTCTTTGTCCGGCACTATTCGGTTGATGACTGAATTCCCAGATCAGCGTGCGATGGTATTAGATGACCCATCACTCATCCCAAAAATGTCGGAAGAAGCACTGCGAATGGTATCACCGGTCATACATATGCGGCGCACCGCAATTGAGGACACAGAATTGAATGGCCAAAAGATTGCCAAGGACGAAAAATTGGTGCTCTGGTACGGCGCAGCCAATCGTGATCCGAATATCTTTCCCAATCCAGACACCTTCGATATGCATCGAGGTAATGTCGAAAAACATCTTGCTTTCGGTCACGGCATGCATAAGTGCCTGGGCTCTCGTATCGCCAAGATGCAGTTAAGGTTGGCGTTCGAGCGAATCTTTGAGCGATTCCCTAATATCCATTGGACAGGTAAGCAAACCATTGCCCCTAATCCACTGGTTCATGCTATCTCGAGTTTGCAGGTTAATTTGTATGGCCCAAATGGCAAACGTCCTACACAGGTTTCAGTGAAATAATGTCTGCGCTATACACCACCACCGGCATTTATAGCGAATACCGGTAGTGGTGGAACCGTATCAAATAGACTAGTCCAACATGCTCGTGTAGTTGTCACTAAGGGCGTCACAACTAATGATGAACTTCATGATTTCCGAGCTACCGGCCAAAATCTGGTTAATTCTTGCATCGGTGAACATGCGGCAGATTGGATATCCCTGTATACGACCAGCACGGCCGTGCAGCTGTTCGGCCAGATCAAGTATTTTCCATTGCGTATAATTTGCCGCTAAAAAATGGACAGAGTTAACGCCGCTGATTACAATGCGGGCCCTCAAATTGCCCATGCCAATCCAATATGCCTGAACCTGTATTGCTTCACGAATCAATTGTCGATGCCTCTGAAATTGATTCTTTAGGACATTTAAACGTCCGTTTTTATGTAGCGCGAGCACGTAAGGCAAGCCATGCCTTGCTGAAACTAGCGGGTATTACACTTCAGGAAGGCGAAGCTGTTCGTTGGACAGATACCTTTAATCGTTTTCATAGGGAACAGTTCGAAGGGGCAAGGTTACAAACGTATGGCGGCTTCATTCCCTCCGACGGAATTGAGAACGAATCACCTGGGCTTAGCCGAGCCTATTTTGAGATAAGAAATCCTGATTCTAAAACGCTTGCGGCCAGTTTTGTTGTGTCAATGCATATAGTGGATTCCGCAGGGCAGGTTGTGAATGACCTGGACCGTATACAATTGAGTCAGAGGTCAGAACAATTCATTCCATTACCGACTCACGGGGCTCCCCGTACACTAAGCCTCAGTGACCCCAGCGGTGTGACCTTCGAACAAATTGAAGCCATTGTTCATAAACATCCAACACCCGATATGATGATTTGTCGCCGGGAATTTTTAATTCTACCTGAAGACTGTGATGCAGAGGGGAGATTGAAAGAAGACGTCGATCTTATGCATGTGCTGCATCGCCTGCAACCGGGACAAAATCTCGCAGATATGGGGCCGACTATTTTGAAAGATAATCAAGGTCGGCGCTTCAGTTGGGCGATGCTGGAAACGCGATCGTTTAGGTGTCAGAGACCCGCAGCGAATGATACTGCCATCTCACTTGGAGCGGATCTGTCGACAGGCGAAAAGTGGCGCTATAGCCGACGCTGGATGTTTGCCAAGGAGTCTGGTTTGCTTCTTGCCGTGCAGGACTCAGTAGGTATCTGTATCGACCTGGACGCTCGCAAATCGATTGTAATTCCGGCTGCATTAAAAAGTACGATTGAAGCGAATTGCCTCCCGCAATTTCTCTAAAATGTCCGCCGTAGTAGAATATATTTCCTCCCGATAACGGGGGGCCCAAAGGAGTATCCCCAATGGCCTATACCCACATTCTCTATGATGTCGCTAACCAAATAGCGACGATCACGCTTAATCGCCCGGAAAAGATGAACGCATTAACCGGCACAATGATCAAAGAAATAATGGATGCTTTTGACCGGACTGATGCCGATGATAATGTCCGAGCTGTAGTGATGACCGGCGCGGGAGACCGAGCCTTCTGTGCTGGAGCAGATCTGACACCGGAAGATGGGAAAGTACCCTTCGCCAGCGAAGAGGCCGTTGAAGATTATTCCGATCCACGGGTCCGCGATGGTGGGGGCCTTCTCACCTTACGCATGTACCAATCTCTGAAACCGGTAATCGGCGCGATCAATGGTGCCGCGGTGGGTGTGGGCGCGACCATGTTATTGCCGATGGATATACGGCTCGCCAGTGAAAAAGCGCGCGTGGGTTATGTCTTTGCGCGACGCGGAATTGCTCCGGATGGCGCTGCGAGTTGGTTCCTTCCCAATATTGTTGGGCGTGCACAAGCGCTTGAGTGGTGTATGACCGGGCGGGTGTTTGATGCTGAGGAAGCACTAAAAGGCGGGCTCGTCCGTTCGCTACACAAACCGGAAGAATTGCTCGATGCCGCCTATACTCTGGCTCGAGAAATTGTCGATAACACAGCGCCTGTTTCCGTTGCCGTGACCAGACAAATGCTCTGGCAACTACCCGCCGCCAGCCATCCAATGGAAGCACATAAAGTAGATAGCCGAATCATCTATAGGCGGGCTAAATCGGCCGACGCAAAAGAAGGCGTTGCGAGTTTCCTTGAAAAACGCGCACCTGTATACCCGGATAAAGTCTCAACCGATTTACCCGACGCTTTTCCCTGGTGGGATGAACCTGTTTATGAATAATTGAAAAAATATCAGCAATAAACATCGTAATCATCGGGGCTACGCGAACTGTCAACGGCCAAGTGATGGGTGTGCACGCCAGTGCTATCAATGTTTCGGTCCCCATAAGAATTAGTCGAGTTTATGCCACTCGGTAAGGAATAGTTAATTTCCCAATATTATCTCGAAGTTTACAAAAAATGATACAAGCACAGCTGGCTGATAGGTAGGGAGAATGAGGTGGTTAAGATTTTGGTTATTGACGTTTTCGGGGGCATCGATCAAAGCGTTCATAATGGCTTTTAGAATTATTGCTGCGGGAGGCCCTATCATCAAAGAAACCAGGTGCGAGGCCTTCGCACCGGATTCTTCAGGGGAGTGCCCAGTGTGTTCGACAGTAGTATAACCGGCATTGAACCCATTCCCAGCAGAAGTAGAATCAATTACCTAGCCTACGTTAGGCAGTTGGATCTGAAATCGCCGACCATGATCACAGCCCGAAATTTCATCGGGCTATTGGTTAGTACGATCTCGTCGATGCTGTGGTTGCTTAAACGCTCTTTCACGGTTTTTTTGGCGAGCACCTAATTTCCAAATATCTTCCCGAGCGCCTTATCCAGTACATTATCAACGGCCTCATCGACAGCCTCATCAGCGGCATCATCAGCTTGTGACTCGGCACGACTTTTCTGCCTGTCTGCCTGTTCGTCAGCTTTCTTGCCGAAGGCTGAAAGAAAGCCTGACACCAAGCCCTTTTTTTCAGCTTTTCCTTCCAGTTGCTCCGACGTACTGGTTGTTGCGGATTGTGCTTTTATTGCATCGGCAATGCCAGATATCGCCGATAGATCTTGAGGGGCAGCTGGTAGTGCGAATCGATTGCTGGCAATAGCCCGGTTACTAATGGCTGTCACCCACATATCATTGCCGTAGCGTAGTATACCTTTATCCAGTTTGGCCATTTGTTGTTGTAGTTCGTTGATTCCTTTCTGGTCTTGGCCTGTCGCTTTGATCATCGCGCTTGCCAGACTGTTAATTGCCTTGGTCATTTCAACCGCTCGAGAATCACCTGACAATACTAGTTCGCTAGATTTAACATCCCCTGAGGCCCTATCTATATACTTAAGGTTATAAATTTCGCCGCTTATATCTGCTCTGCTTTCTGTTGTGCCTGTCGCCTCAAGTGACACAACTTGACTAGAGGCTACAGAGGGAGCGGTAGATGACATATTGCCAAACATCCCGATCATTTTACCCGCATCAACCACCATAATTTGACCGGATGCGTTAGTAACGGCATACAGGCCATCGTCATTGACGACTAAATACACACCTTCCTGGCCGGTATTAATGCGAAGCTTATCCCCCGCATATTCAAACTTCATCTTACTACCTTCTGAGGTTGTCATATCTGCTGCACCTGCAAATGCAAAATTGGTAAGCATTGAAGAGGCAAAACAGAAAGTGAGTGACTCTATAGTTACTCTTAGTATCTTTTTAAATTTCATCATGGCTATTCTCGCGTTCTAAAAGTTTAATTTTTAGCTGCTTTTTCATCGCGTCGAGGTTGAGGTTCTTTGGTGGGCCACTTGGCGGGGGCTGGGCACATGACACCGTCACGATAATCAAAAGCGACAATGTGATTCACAGGAACTGCCTTGTAACAACATTTAACAGAGTCATCCTAAACACCATTTTTATGTTTTCAGGGCTTTAAATCGCGCCCTAATAAACAGCAATGTGATCAAACATCCATTTGTTCGTTTACACTATATCCAAATAAGGCATACAGTACATAGTATAATTTGGGTAATTTCGGAATATGTGCAAGCAACTGTTTATCAACACGATCAGTTGTTTGACCTATAGCATTTTCACCGTAGTGGGTTTTCTGAGAGTCTGATTTTTTTAAAAGATAGTCATCTTTGCAAGCGACCATCTATGCGGGTTAATATCCATGCGGTTAGTGTGCTTTTGCCAGCGGCGAGTGTCAGACACTATCAAAAAGTAACGGGCTAAAAAATTCAGAGAGATGAGGGTCACGATAATGGATGTTAAACCAATTAATGACTGTATCAGTATCGCTGAACAGATCCATGAATCCGACCTCGGCGAATTAAGGGATATGGGGTTCACGCTCATTGTATGTAATCGCCCGGACAATGAAGTCGCAGAACAGCCGAGTTTTGACGCCATTGAGAAGGCTGCGCAGCAGGTAGGTATAACCGCCATTCATTTACCCTTTTCGGCTACGCACTTAACCGATGATATTGTTGAGTCATTTACAGCGTTAATTAACAGTGATCAAAAGATTCTCGCCTATTGTAGAACGGGCACTCGGTCTTGCAATCTGTGGGCGGCTAGCTCAGCCAAAATGGGAAAAGCACCAGACGCGCTCATCGCGCAAGCGAATCAATTGGGCTATGACGTTAGCCATAGTGTAAAACAGTATTCTAGAGAGGTAGTAGAGGTTAGTGGGAACAACAACAATCAATCGATGGCAAAACCGCTTTATGACATTGTGGTAGTCGGTGCCGGTTCGGGCGGTATTGCCGTAAGCGCGAGTCTTCTCAAACGCAATAAAACACTTCGAATAGCCCTTATAGACCCCGTTGAGAACCATTATTATCAGCCGGGATGGACGATGGTAGGCGCTGGTATTTTTACCGCAGAATCAACAAAACGATCCTGCAAAGACTTAATTCCAAAAATGGTTTCATGGATAAAAAAATCGGTTGTATCATTCACACCAGAAGACAACATGCTTTGTTTGGACGATGGCCAGGATATCTATTACACGCATTTGGTGGTTTGTCCGGGGTTAACACTTAACTGGGCTGGTATTGAGGGGCTGGAAGAAAACCTTGGGAAAAATGGCGTTACTTCAAATTACCGATATGACCTGGCTCCATACACATGGCAATTGGTACAGTCTTTGGCTCGGGGAAAAGCAATATTTACCCAGCCTTCGATGCCGATTAAATGTGCAGGTGCTCCGCAGAAGGCTCTCTACCTTTCGGCTGACCACTGGTATCGTGCCAACACCTTGTCCGATATTGAACTTCATTTTTATAATGCGGGTGGTGTGCTATTTGGTGTCGACGCTTACGTACCTGCGCTGCAAACTTACATGGAAAAATATCAGGCAAACATTCATTACAACTATCAGTTATTCAAAATTGACGGCGAGCAGAAAAAGGCTTATTTCAAAGGTATAGATGAGCATGGTGAAGAGGTCGTTGTTGTGCAGGACTTTGATATGATCCATGTTTGTCCGCCTCAAGTAGCACCGGATTTTATCGCTAACAGCCCGCTGGCCGATACAACTGGATGGTTAGATGTCGATAAAAACACGCTTAGGCACAATCGGTTCAACAATATTTGGGGGTTGGGTGACGTTATCAACACTGCCAATGCCAAGACACTTGCGGCGGTAAGGAAGCAAGCTCCGGTTGTTGCCCAAAATATTCACGATGTTATTCAGGGCAAAGAGCCTTGTTATGGTTATGACGGCTATGGATCATGCCCGCTAACAGTAGAGCGTGGTAAAATCATACTAGCTGAGTTTGGTTATGGAGGAAAAATTCTCCCCACTTTCCCTCTGTGGTTACTGCAAGGTAAAAACCCGACTTGGTTAGCCTGGTGGTTAAAGAAGGATTTTTTGCCAGGGTTCTATTGGCATGGCATGTTGAAAGGGCATGAAATATTGGCGGCGCCGATGGCGTTGAGTACAGTAAAGGAATCACAAGATTGATCACGCGAATCGCAAATTATTTACCGATTCTTGTTTGGTCAAAACACTATAGCAGGGATGCGCTTGCCAGTGATTCGGTAGCTGCGATCATTGTCACCATTATGCTCATCCCGCAGTCACTTGCATACGCTCTACTTGCAGGTTTGCCTCCTGAAGTCGGTTTATACGCAACGATCCTGCCGTTAATTACCTACGCTGTTTTTGGCACAAGCCGCACCTTGTCCGTTGGGCCAGTCGCTATTGCGTCGCTGATGACCGCTGCTGCGCTAAGTCAAGTGGCCGAACAGGGAAGTGCTGATTACCTTGCTGCAGCCATCATTCTTGCTATGCTTTCCGGACTGTTTCTGTTGCTACTCGGGATTATGAAACTGGGTTTTCTCGCTAACTTTCTATCGCATCCGGTCATCTCTGGCTTTATTACTGCCTCTGCAATTCTTATCGCTTTGAGCCAAATGAAACATCTTCTGGGTGTAGATGCGCAAGGCGATAATGCAATTTCACTGTTGCAGTCTCTCTATTCTTCTTACGGCCAGGTCAATATGCAGACTGTTGTCGTCGGCGTATCCGTATTAGTCTTTCTATATTGGGCGAAGGTCAGTGGCTCACATTTTCTGAACCGGATTGGCCTCGGTGAACGAACGGCGCAACTTGCCACCAAGGCTGCGCCCGTAATTGGGGTGCTGGCAACTATTGGCATCGTTTTTGGGTTGTCGTTGGACCAGCAGGGCGTAGCTATTGTTGGCCAAATACCCAGCGGGCTGCCCAGCCTGCGGATACCCGAATTCACTACCCCTATGTTTGAGCAATTATTGGCTCCTGCAATTTTTATTTCGATCATTGGCTATGTTGAATCTGTTTCTGTGGGAAAAACACTAGCGGCCAAGCGACGCGAAAAAATTGATAGTAATCAGGAGCTGATCGGCTTAGGGGCTGCCAATGTCGCCGCGGCAATTTCTGGAGGGTTTCCTGTTACCGGTGGTTTCTCACGGTCGGTGGTTAATTTTGATGCGGGTGCGGTTACCCAGGCAGCAAGTATTTACACGGCTATCGGTATTGCTATTGCCTCGTTGGTACTAACGCCAATTTTGTATTTTTTACCTAAAGCAACATTGGCTGCCACCATCATTATTGCTATTGGTGCTTTGATAGATTTTTCAGTGCTAAAGCACACCTGGAATTACTCGAAGGGTGATTTTCTCGCTGTTATAAGTACAATCATAATGACATTGTTGTTAGGCGTAGAAAGCGGCGTAATATGTGGAATCATCATTTCTCTTGGGCTGCACCTATATCGCACGTCAACGCCTCATATTGCCGAGGTGGGTTTAGTCGAAGGTACTGAATATTTTAAAAACGTAAAACGTTTTCATGTGATTACCGACCCACATATACTATCGCTTAGAGTTGATGAAAGTTTATTTTTTGCCAATGCCAGTTATTTAGAAG
Organism: Oceanicoccus sp.; assembly: GCA_036963965.1. Classification (GTDB taxonomy): domain Bacteria; phylum Pseudomonadota; class Gammaproteobacteria; order Pseudomonadales; family Dasaniaceae; genus Oceanicoccus. The sequence goes on from JBALTE010000002.1 coordinate 15,984, forward strand.
ATGAGATTTACAGTTACTTGTTCAACGACGATCATATCGGACATGTCATATTGATATGCAGTGCTGTTAATGAAATTGATTTTAGTGCGTTGGAAACACTAAAAAATATTAATGAACGGCTGACTGATCAGGGCGTAAATTTACATCTATCTGAAGTAAAAGGTCCGGTTTTAGATGCACTTAATAGAGTTGATTTTATCGACCACCTCTCCGGGAAAGTCTACATTTCTCAATTTGAGGCATTTACCAACATAAGTAGTATGAAACTTTAGATAAGTTTCCCCATTCAGTTACGCCAACACTACCCGTTTTTTACCGGCTCAGAAATCAATTGCTGACTTGTCTTAGTTTCAGTTTCTTCTTTGCTTGTTTTATGGTCTGAGGCAAGTAGCATATAAAAAACGGGGACAATGAATAAGGTAAACACAGTTCCTACCAGCATACCGGCTGCAATCATCAAACCTATGCTATAACGACTGTTGGCACCGGCGCCGAAAGAAAAAACCAATGGCAGTACACCGAGCACAGTTGCCACAGTAGTCATCAGTATCGGCCTGAGGCGCAGCGCTGCTGATTCCAATACGGCTTCTCGACGCGACATGCCTTGCCGGGCTAGTTGGTTAGCAAAATCGACAATCAAAATACCGTGTTTGCTGATTAAACCAATCAAGGTTAAAAGTCCAACCTGTGTGTAAATGTTGAGTGTGGCAAAGCCGAGGGCAATGGGCACAATCGCCCCGAAAATTGATAGCGGCACGCTGATCAGAACGATAAACGGGTCGCGAAAACTATTAAATTGCGCTGCAAGAACCAAAAAAATAAGTGTTAGCGACACGGCAAAAAGAGTGCCGAACCCGCCACTCTCTTGTATATAACGCCGCGATTGCCCCTCGTAGCCTGCACGAAACCCGCTAGGAGCAACCTCGGCCAGAGTTTTTTCCAAAAATCCCAGGCCGTCACCCAGTGTGTTAGGGGGTAGCATCATACCTTGAATAGTAGTGCTATTGAGCTGTTGGTATTGCCGGCGAAGATTGGGTTCAACCGCTTGCCTGAGAGTGATAATTGTTGAAAGTGGCACTAGCTCGTTTGAGCTGGTGCGCAAATAGTAGCGTGCTAGCCACTCTTTGGTTAATCGGAAATCCTGTGACGCCTGAGGAATAACTTTATAGCTACGGCCCCCCATACTAAAGCGGTTAAGTTCTGACTCGCCTAACATTACCGCCAAAGTGTCGCCCACTGATTGCATTGAAATACCCAGTCGGGCGGCTTTGTCGCGATCAATATCGACTTTGAGTTCAGGGCGATTAAATTTTAGCGTCTGGCTAACAAAGGAAAAAAGCCCCGAATCACGAGCTGCCGTCAACACTTCGTCGGCGACTCGCTGGACGTTAATATAATCTTCAGTGGAGGCAATCACAAAATTTACCGGCAGGCCGGAATCACTGCCGGGAAGATCGGGTTGATTAAAGGACATAACCTGCAGACCGCTGATTTTGCTGAATTTCTCCTGTACTTCTTGTTGTAGGTCCATTTGCGAGCGATCACGGTCTTTCCATGGAACTAAGGATAAAGCACCGAAGACCCGTCCCGGATAAATGACCTGCCAGGAATGGCTGACTTCCGGTATGCCTTTCCATATTTCAACCATTTCATCGACGAAGCGACTAACATACTCATAGTTGGCATATTCAGGAGGAGTGGCAATAACAAAGATACTGCCGGTGTCTTCAGTAGGGGCAAGCTCTTCACGGGCTATGGAAAAAAACACCGGTAGACTTAATAAAATAGCAACGGCGAACATTACTACCGCGCCGCGGTTGTCGAGACTGTTGATAAGAATCTTTTTGTAAACGCCTTTTAATCGTCCGAACGTGCGGTCCAGCCAGTCAGCAAAACCTTCCTGGTGATCATGATCACGTAGCAGGTGAGCGCACATCATCGGGCTTAGGGTAAGCGCCACTACACCAGACACAAACACGGCGCCGGCAAGCGTCAAAGCGAATTCGCTAAACAGAGCGCCAGTAAGTCCCCCTAAAAACCCGATAGGGGCATAAACGGCGGCCAGTGTGAGTGTCATTGCGACTACCGGCAGAGCAACTTGGCGGGCACCTAGCAGCGCTGCCTGGGAGGGGCTGGAACCATCTTCAATATGGCGATGAACGTTTTCCACCACAACAATAGCATCGTCTACCACTAATCCGATGGCAATGACCATCGCCAACAGGGTTAACAAGTTGATGGTAAAGCCCATTGCGTAGATGAAAAACAGCACGCCAATGAGCGAGAGGGGTATAGCGACCAGAGGGATAAGCACCACTCTAAACGATCCCAGGAACAGGTAGATGACTGCAATCACTATCAGCGCTGCTTCGAGCAATGTTATAACAACTTCACGCAGTGCCTGATCGATATAAATTGAGGCGTCATAATCGACAAATACTTCAAGATCGAGTGGCATTTCTGCTGTCAGGCGATCGAGTGCTTCGCGCACGCCGCCCGCAACGGTCAACGGGTTAGCGCCAGGCGCCTCGGTAATCCCGATAAAAATAGTTTCACGACCACTGGAAAACGAGCCTGAATCGGTGGTCTGGCTGGCCAGCTCTATGGTTGCTACATCTTCTAATAGAACACGGCGATCGCCTTCCTGGCGGACGATCAAATTGGAGAATTCTTCAGGTGTTTTCATGTCTGTGGTGGCGTCGACGGTCGACTGCACCAGCGCGCCCTTGGTTCTTCCGGCGGTGGAGAGGTAGTTTTCGCGTCTTATTGATTGTGCAATATCCTCTGCAGTGACGCCATAGGCTGCCATTTTTGCCGGGTCCAGCCAGATTCTCATGGAAAAATCTTTGCCGCCAAAAATAGTGGCTGAACCAACGCCGGCAACGGTTGAGAGTTCGGGTTGGACGGTACGGGTAAGATAGTCGGCGATTTGTGCCAGCGACATTTTTTCACTGTAAAACGCCAAATACATCATGGCGTCGCCGTTGGTGGTGGTATTAATAACCGGGTCTTCTATTTGCTGCGGAAGATTGTGGCGCGCCTCATTAACTTTAGCGATAACTTCTGTAAGTGCATCCGAGGTGCTTTCCCCTAGACGCACGTAAACATTAATTGTCGATACGCCGGGTGAACTGTCGGCATTAATATATTCAACACCGCGCACTCCGGCGATTTGGCGTTGTAGCGGCGTTGAAACAAAACCTTCAACAGTACTGGCACTGGCACCGGGATAAACCGTTGTAACATGAATTACGCTGCTTTCAATGGCCGGAAATTGGCGCAGATCCAGTTGCGATGATGCTTGTAAGCCAAGCAGTAACAACAGCGCGCTGACCACTATTGCCAGCACCGGTCGTCGAATAAAAAGATCGGTGAACTTCACAGCTCTATACCTTCATCGATAGCCACATGGGCACCGCGAAATAATTTATTTTGGCCGGCAGTGACTACCTGTTCTCCGGGTGCCAGACCAGAATAAATGGCAATTCGACCGTCACGCACTTCACCGACGTCTACAATAACTGGCTCCTGCGTCAAGCCATTACCCGCGGTGGCTGGTTTGATAATAAAAATTGTATTGCCGTGCAGTGAATAGGTCACTGCAGTTTCAGGAACAGTAACAACCTGTTTTTCCCGCTGTAAAGCGATGCGCAATGTCACAAACATGCCCGGGAGTAGTTTACTGCCTGACGCTAATTTGGCGCGCACAGCAATATTGCGGGTGCTGGTATCGACCCGCGAGTCCATGGCAACCAGTGTCGCTTTGAATTGCTGCTCGGGATAGACAGCCGCTGATACTGCTATTGTTTGCCCTTTGGCTAATAGTGGGCCCGCTTGAGAGGGAAGAGTGAAGTCGACTTCCAATTCTGTTAAATTTTGCAAGCTCGCAATAACGGTGCCTGGTGAGACATAGTCTCCTATATCAACTCGACGAATCCCTAATGTGCCATTGAACGGCGCAGTAATACGTTTTTGTGAAAGTCTTGCCTCAGTTTCAGTGAGTTGGGCTTGTGCCTGTTGGAGATTGGCGCGAGAGCGGTCATATTGAGATTGAGGAATGGATTTTTGCGTGATCAGCTTGGCATCCCGCTCATGCAATATTTTGGCGAGTTCGAGACTGGCTATTTGATTTTGTTTACTGGCCTGTTCAACAGTATCGTTGAGTATCAATAGCAGTTCACCCTTTGTAACAACGTCGCCAGAGTTGAAGTTCAGGGCGGTAATTTGGCCGCTGGTTTCAGACGAGAGCTCTACACCTTGTACTGCTTTAATCGTTCCCACAGAATCGAGGTACTGATCCCAGGTTTCAATCGTTGACGTTGCCGCAGCAATCACGATCGGTGCAGGAGCATAATCTGAATCTGCAGAACCTGCGGACCGCAGGTACATGACACCGGCAATAGAGCCGAATAACAATATCAGGACGAAGATGGTGGCGACATAGGAACGCAAAGATGTATCTCCTGGAAATTAACACGGCGGATATTTGGTGACTTTGTTAACAGTTATCGTCAGAGTTTAGTGTAACCAGATCGGCATTTCATTGCGTCTGTTCGGCGCGAGCCTGGAGAACTGCTCTAATTCTAGTGTGCTCTTTTTCGGTCAGCTTAAACCGAGAAAATAGTAATGCCCCAATAATATAGCAAACTAATGGGAATAACCCGTATAGTGAAACCATAGCCATTTTTACTTGAAACGATTGTTCTTGATTCGGCACAAAGCCCGCAAATTCCAGAATAAATCCGGTCAATAGTAACATGACTCCCATGGCGCCTTTATAGACAAAATTCCACGCTGCAAAATAGGAACCTTCTTTACGTTCTCCTGATTTATATTCGTCGTAGTCGATAACATCACCCTGTAAAGATGGCGCCACAGTGCCGCCAACGCCTGCAGCTGTACCGGCAATGATTGCCATAGTAATAATGAGTGTGAGTCTGGCGTTGGTTGATTCAATGAATGGCAATAGAAACATTCCGCCGAAGGAAAATGCAGTCGCATACATAGACATCATCCATAGGCGTATTTTGCCGATACGCCGTGAAAGCGGAATCCACAAGGGCACTGTAAAAGCTGAGGGCACCATATAAGCCAAGATAATAAATACCGACCATTGCGGCGCACCAACAACGTATTGAGCGACATATAGAGTCAATACGCCAATCGCTGCCGCACCAATATTTTCGATGAAAGTTACCAGAATAAGCAGGCGGGCATGCTGATTTTTCCAGACGTCGGAGAACGCCTCAAATGCACTACTATTCAGACGCCCTTGAAATTCTTTTCTCTCATCTAAAGTTACCGTCATGTAAATGGTTAACACCGCCATAACGATAACAGAATAGATAGCCAATTCTCGTGCAGTCTCTCTGACGGCAGCAGTTCCTTCGACTTCGGCTTCAATAAGAAAGTACATGGTGATTAGTGACAATATACTGCCAAATGTATAAAAAGTGTGGCGCATACCAAACAGACGACTACGCTCGTGATAGTTAACCGATAGTTCTGCGCCTAGTGATAGGTGTGGAACAAAAAATAATGTCATGGCGGAATAAAAGCCAATGATGGCGACAGCCATCCAAGCAATGAGTTCTCCGTCCGAAAGCTCTGCGGGAGGAGAAAAAACCATAACAAAGGTTAGCGCAATTGGAATGATACTGCCCAAAATCCAGCTGCGACGACGACCAAATTTTAATGTGGTTTTATCGCTTAAATAACCAACTACCGGGTCAGAGATGGCATCCCAGATTCTTGAGGCGCTGAAGATAATGCCCATTACAGCTGGGGCGATCAGCAGCACGTCGGTAGAAAATTTCATCACATAAAGCAATACCAGAATATACATGTATCCGGCGCCGGTACCAGGAGCGCCATAGGCGAAGATAGTTTTCCATGGAACACGGTCGAGACGGGTGTGACTGGTGTTTGGTGGGGATGCTTCAATTCCATTTGAATCAAATCTGGCCGGGTCGGTCATCTTTTATTATTCTCTTGAGCCGTCGTAGCTCTGCATTCGCCAAGCGTAATGCGCAGGGGTGACTTCAGGAACACACTAGATGATAGCGGTTGCTGGCGCAAGTTACTGATGATTAACGATTAACGATTAACGATTAACGATTAACGAGGATTTAATTTTTATCCCTCACACGGTGCGACCGGTTCAAATATTTATGCCATAGCGGGGTGACAGCACACTACTGGGTTTTCTTCAGTTGTGACTGCAGGCTTTTGAGTATCGCTTTTTTATTGGGGCCGTCGGGAATAAGTCCTTCAAATAAATCTGTGCGGGATTCTTCCCCTGTTTTTAACCATTCACTGGGAAATTTCTGAGCGGCCTGGTCGCTTTGTCGACGATAAATGGCGCCACTGGATAAACGAGCGGTGTAGGGGACAGAGTTTTCTCCGTTGGGGTTTTTTAGTAGCGTATAGAGCCGAGCGCGCAGTTTTATTTTTTCACTGTCTAGCTGTGGATCGTCTATTAAGTTATTCATTTCTTTAGGGTCGTTAACGATATCGTAAAGTTCTTGTCGATCCCATACGCCGTGATACTGGATGAGCTTATAGCGATCGGTTCTGATTGCGAAAGTTGTCGGTGTTTGTGGGTAGTTATATTCCCAAAAGTATTCGTAGGCGAATTCGCTAGTCCAGGGTTCCGCCAAATTATCGCCTTTGCTCAATGGATAGAAGCTTCGGCCCTGAAAATGTTCCGGCGATGTAATGCCGGCAATATCGAGCACCGTCGGCGCAATATCCAGATTGGCAACAACTTCGGGTACTTTTTTACCGCCGCGAAATCCGGGACCTACTGCAATTAAAGGCACACGCATGCTTTCTTCATAGGCGTTGCGCTTGTCGATTAAACCGTGCTCGCCAAAAAGGAAACCATTATCACCCATTAGGATCACAATCGTGTTTTCTTCTAGCTGGTTGTTGGTTAACCATTGTCGCAGTCGCCCCAGACTTTCGTCCACAGCAGAAATAGTTCGGTGGTACTGCATTTTGTAAGCAGCCACATCGCGAATACTATGGTAGGGAAAGTCTACACCATGCCAGCTGGAACGCTGGTCTTTCACCCAGCGAGGTTTGCCTTGATAGTTTTCTTCGGTGTTGGCTATGTTGTCGGGCAACACAACTTTTTTTCCGGCGTATTGTTGTGCATGTCGGGTGGCCGGTTCAAATTCTGCATGTACAGCTTTATGAGAAAGGTACAGGAAGAAGGGTTGGTTTTTTTCTAAAGAATCCAGCCAGTTGATGGCGTAGTCAGTTAATTCATCGGTGATGTAAGCGGTTTGCTTAACAGCGTTGCCGTCCACATTGAACATTGCCGTCAGCCCGTTGCCCAGATCCGGGTTGTAGTGACCCTGACCTCTAAAGCTCACCCACTTATCAAAACCAGGCTGCGGCTTGTCGCCAGTATGTCCCATATGCCACTTGCCGATAAACCCGGTGCGATAACCGGCTTGTTGTAAATAGCTCGGGAAGAATACAGTGCCGTCGCGAATAGCGGCGTTGTTATCAATCACCCCGTGAGTGTTGGCATATTGTCCGGTGAGAATAGTTGCGCGGGACGGAGAGCAGAGTGCAGTAGTAACAAAAGCATTCTCGAAATGAACGCCTTCATTGGCAATGGCATCCATATTGGGAGTATCGAGCAGCGGGTTTAAAAACCCCATTTCGTCATAACGCTGGTCGTCAGTTAACACAAAAATGATATTGGGTTTGGTTGGCGCGGGCAATACCAGATGCGAGAATGTGAGCAGCAGTATGGTTACACTGAACCTTATCTGATGTTTAATGGTTAGATGATGCATGTCTTCTCCTGCAATCGTAGAGTTTTAGATTAAGGCGGCCCGGGAAAGCCGCCCTAATTAAGTCATCACGTTACTCTGTTACAGGTCTAAATGATAGAAGACTGAATCTCCAGCGCGTAGAACTACGCTTTTGCTCCCTCGTTCAAATAGTTCAACATAGTATCAACGTCGCTGACACCAAATGGATCTTCAGGACAATTATCCATAAATCCGGGTTCAGCAAATAGTGCCTTAATTTCGCCATCAACAACGTGCATAGAATAACGCCAGGAGCGATCGCCAAAACCAAGATTTTCTTTCTTCACTAACATCCCCATCAAACGACTGAAATCGCCGTTACCATCGGGGAGCATTTTGATTTTTTTGATGCCTAGCTGCTTAGCCCACTGAAACATAGAAAAAGCATCGTTAACACTCAGACAATAGACGTCGTCAACTCCCGTCGCTTTTATCTCCTCAAATTTTTCTTCGTAGCCCGGCAAGTGAGTGCTGGAGCACGTTGGTGTGAATGCGCCAGGTAAGGCTACTACAACTATATTCCTGCCACCAAAAATATCAGCTGTGCTCTTATCTTCCCAGCGAAAGGGGTTCTCGTGGTCAATGCTTTCATCGCGAACACGGGTTTTGAAAACGACGTCTGGTACTCTGCGGTTCATGGATTTATCCTCACCTTTTCATTAAAATTGCTAATACGAATTCTCAAATTGCCAACGATTTTCGATCGATGATGCGACTCGATAGCTGTATTATGCAGACAATCATTTGATAGGTGAAATTGTATTTATTTTTTATATCAATAGCTTATGACTATTACGGTTTGAGAGTGTGTGCTGAGGGATATGTCGGCTTTCAACGAGTAAGCTAGCTGTTTTGATACCATCCTGACTAAATTTTCAGCGAACTTTTTCCAGTTTTTTTAGGCCTAGGGCTTCTCGAAAAGAATTGTGGAAATGATGTAGGGCGGGTTCATTGCGACCAAAAATCACTTCATCGAGTAAACCATTTTCGGCAGATTTTTGCTGAAACTCTCCCATCAGATAGTCTTCCTGTTCAATCGTACTGCTGAAAACCTCCATAGAACCTTCCAGGGTTTGCACAGCAGACCTGCTTACGTCACGGCTGTAGGCGTTTTCTGCGGTGATTTTTTCAACATTTTCGTCAGCTTCCGAGGCTTTAGCATGATCAATCATTTGTTGTGAATAAAAGAACTCTATCTGACTGACCGAACGCCCTGGGTTGTTCTGTGCCGGGTAGATCTTGATTAAAGTAGCTGTACCGGAGTTAACAACCAACTGGATATTGGGAAATAAATAGTAGAGTACAAAGGTCCCATCGGTGATAACCCAGTCGGCTTCTGGTATTTTTCTGAGCTGATCGATACCTGTGGACGCGGTAACAAAGCGGTGATGGCGGCCAAATTCTTTAAAATGAAGGTTATTGCCGTGGAATAACTGGCCGAGAGTGTTTTTGTGCAACTTTTGGAAGTGATAGGTTTCACCAAAAGTATCGTTGGCAAGTTTCCAGTTAAGTTTCATGTCAATGGTGGTTTCACCCGCATGGACAAGATCGCCAAGTTTGTGGGAGGCAATTTCCTCGGCTAGTGGTCCCAGTAACTCGTCGATATCAAGATGACCGCCTGGCTGTGGATGCACCCACAATAAACCATCGCGTTCAACGGCGGGAAGTTCTATGAGTCCGTTGCAGGACTTATCAACAGTGCCAAAATGATCCTCGTTGGGAATGGCAACTAATTCACCTTCTCTGGTATAACTCCATGCATGGAACGGGCAGGTAAAAAGATTTGTTTTCCCGCGCGGGGCAGAAGCCACGCGAACACCACGATGACGGCAAGCGTTTAGAAATGCGTGAAATTTACCGGTATTGTCGCGGGTTGCAAGAATCGGGGTGCCAAAATCGTCAGTAGTAATGAAGCTTTTCGGTTCGGGAAGGTCACCGGACAAACCAATAAGCTGGGGATGATTCTGGAAAAAAGAGTTCCATTCTTTCGCCGCCATTTCTTTACAGACATAGGACGATGTTGGCATTTTGTATTGAACGCCTGCATCGATGTTCTTGCCATCATCGAGTTGTTGCATAAGTTCTTTGAGAATACTGACTTGAAGGGTGTGTTCCATCGTAGAGTCTCTCTCTATTTGATAAACATCGCCAGATTTAGGAGGGCTACCCTCCTGTTTTTTTGTTTACCATACCGCAGGTGGTTTCGGGTAGCAATTAATGTGGTGAAGGGTGCGAGAGGAAAAATTAACAAGTGTACAGACCGGAGGGAGCAGAGCTACTGTAGACTGTAATCTACAAAAAATTTGCACAATTGGTCAGTGATACCGCATGATCACTCTATTAATAGCAACGTATTTGAGGAAATAGAATGTCTGGAAACCTGTCTGTAATTACGCTCGAAGTTCGCAAAGACAACTGGGCGGAGACCCGGATCAAAGCTGAAACTCTGGAGCAAACGCTCAATCAAAACGAAGTCCTGTTTAAGGTTGACCGGCAAGCGTTGACGGCCAACAATATTTCCTACGCCTCGGGTGGCGATATGTTGGATTACTGGGGCTTTTTCCCCACTGATGAGGGTTGGGGCCGAATTCCAGCAATGGGCTGGGGAGAAGTGATTGCCTCGGCGCACCCGGATGTAAAAGTGGGTGAGCGGACCTGGGGGTTTTATCCTTATTCAACTCACCACAAAATTCTGGCGGGCAAAGTCAGCGATACTTGTTTCTCTGATATCTCGGCACATCGCGCCAACCACGCACCCATTTATAGCCAGTTTGACCGTTCTGCAGGCAACCCTATTTATCAAGAGGCAAGAGAAGATCAGGACAGCCTATTGCGCGGACTGTTTTTAACCTCGTGGCTCGTTGAAGATTTCATAGATGTGAATGACTCATTCGGCTCACAGAGCTGCTTGATTACCAGCGCGTCCAGCAAAACCAGTATCGCTCTCGCTCACTGTATAAAACAACGTGGCAAGCTCAGCAGTATTGGTATCACCTCAGCCGGCAATGTTGGTTTTTGCGAGAGCCTTGGTTGTTACGATAGCGTTGTTAGCTATGATCAGCTAACCGCGATGGACGCAGAGCAGCCGGTAGTAATGGTTGATATGGCTGGTAACGCCAAGGTGATCAGCGACCTCCATCACCACTTTGGTGACAATATGATGTATTCCTGTCGTATTGGTGCGACTCATTATAGCGAAATGGGTTCATCGAAAGACTTGCCCGGTGCCAAACCAGTATTCTTTTTTGCCCCCACTCATCGCGAGACCCGCAGCGAGGCGTTGGGTTTAGAGACGTTTACCCGACTGATGTGGAGCTCGTTTTCCGATTTCCGTGAATTTTGTGATAATTGGATGACCGTGGAGCGAAGTTACGGTGCAGATGCGGTTATTAAAACATACCAGTCTGTCTTGAGCGGCAGAGCCGACCCAGCCAGCGGCCAGATTGTGTCAATGTGGCCTGACTAGCTGGTGTTAGCCTTGCTGTCAGTTAGAAACTGCCATAGACAATAAACACCAGTACCCCGAGCCCTACGGTCCAGTAGATATTCCCGGTTTTCCAGGCCGCCACTATCGAGACGATAGCGGCGCCTAAATAGGGGTTACTGATGGCGATATTTAATTGATCGTCCTTGACGAAAATAATCGGCATACAGATGGCGGTTAACACTGCAGGACCGCTGAAACTGAGAAAGTCCCGGGCATTGGTGCCTAAACGAATAGGTAGTTTTCCTTCGAGAAAAAGATAGCGGCTGGTAAAAATAATAACGGCTACCAGCAAGATGGTGATGTATGTCATCGGCTGCGCTTCCACAAGTTGGCGGAAAAACCGGCAGTCATCGCCAGCAGACCGGCCATAATGAGTCCGAGTTCAAGTCCCAGTGTTGCAAAAGTAACGGAGGCGATGCCCGCCACAACAACAGTGATTAAAACAGGGAGTGTTTTAATATTCGGCACCACAAGAGCAATAAACGTTGCCGCAATCGCAAAATCTAATCCCAAATCTGTTAGATCGGGTAGATAGGCTCCTGCCACAATGCCAATAAAGGTCCATAGGTTCCAGGCGATATAAAAACTGCCGCCAGCACCCAGTGCATAATACAGGCGCAGGCGATTTTTATAGGCATGCCGATGGCCGGATAAGGCAAACAGCTCATCGGTCAGTAAAAACCCCAGTGATAAACGCCAGCGCAGAGGTTGCTTTTTTAAGCGTTCGCGCAATGTTAGTCCATATAAAAAATGACGAGAAGTGATCACCAATGCGCTGAATAAAATTGTCCACAGGCTGGCATCGTCAGCAATCAATTCAATGGCAACAATTTGCACAGCGCCGCCGAAAGCGATAGCGGAAAAAGCCTGTGCTTCAAGCCAGCTGAAGCCTCGCTGCACTGCGAGAGAGCCAAATAATATGCCCCAGGGCAATACGGCCAGACTTAAAGGCAGCATGTCGAGAGCGCCTTTGTAAGCCGCAAAGCGGTAAACCTGTTTGTTTTTTTTCAAATGAGCTTGTTCCTTTTAGCCCTGCGTTGCTGATTGAGTTGCATACTAATAACTTTACCGACGCTGGAAAGGTTTCAGCGTGTTAATGCCTGTTTAATTGATGGTTCATAATGACATATACTATGCGCGAAGTTTAGAGCGTATAAGCAGAGAGTATCATGTCAAAATTTAAATCGACTGCGGCACCTTACCAGTATCGTCTGCACACCGGAAACACCCATGGATAGTCCTCGCTGATGAAATTCCTTCATACGTCTGACTGGCACATCGGTCGCCAGTTTCACAATGTTTCGTTGCTCGACGACCAGCGTCATGTGTTGGAACAGATTGTTGCTTATATCCAGTCTGAGTCAGTTGATGCACTGGTTATTGCCGGCGACATTTATGACCGTTCGGTGCCACCGGCAAAAGCGGTAGAATTACTTGATGAATTTATGACCACAATTTGTTCGGATATGAATGTCCCGGTCATTCTGATACCCGGTAATCACGATGGTGCTGAACGTTTGCGTTTTGGATCGAGGCAGTTGCGTTCAGCGGGGTTACATATTCTCGGTGATCTTAATCGCGTGACCGAACCCGTATTAATCACAGCAGGTGACGATACTGTTGCCTTTTATGGTATTCCTTATAACGATCCCGAAACCGTACGTAATCTGTTTGCCGTCGACGTGACAAGCTACGACGATGCGCACAGTTATCTGGTTGATCAAGTTACCTCAGTGAAAAGTAATGATGTGGCTAATGTATTGATCAGTCATTGTTTTCTGGATGGTGCTGAGGAATCGGAATCAGAGCGGCCGCTGTCGATAGGGGGCGCAGACCGGGTCAGCTATCAACCTTGCGTCGATTTTGATTATGTTGCATTGGGGCATTTACATAGCCCTCAGTACAAAGGCGAAAAATTTATTCGTTACTCCGGTTCGATCCTTAAATACAGTTTTTCTGAAGAGAAACAAAACAAAGGCGTGACCCTGGTAGAACTCAATAATCGTTCGGTGACAAGTACGCACCTACCGTTGCAAGCACTGCGGGATATGCGCATTATTGAAGGCGAATTGCAGGCGATTCTCGAGCAGGGCAAGGTCGACCCCAATCACGAAGATTACCTGTTAGTCCGGTTAACCGATCGCCATGCTATTCTCGATCCGATGGGCAAGCTGCGTGCAGTCTATCCCAATGTTCTGCACTTGGAAAAACCGGGAATGCTGGAAACCGGCGAGCAACAGATGAATCGTGAAACCTTAAAGCGCGGCGAGCTGGAAATGTTCCGGGACTTCTTTGGGCAAATAACCGGGCATAGCATAAGCAAAGAACAGGATGAGACGATTCAAAGCGTTATCAATGATCTTAACAAGCAGGAGCAGCAGCTGTGAAGCCGCTGTTGTTGAGCTTGCAAGCGTTCGGACCTTTTGCGGGTAATGAGTCGGTCGATTTTTCTGCACTGGGATCTAACCCACTGTTCTTGATCAATGGTGCAACTGGTGCTGGTAAAAGTTCGATACTCGATGCTATTTGTTTTGCCCTTTATGGTCAGACCACCGGGGCTGAGCGCGAGCCTTCTCAGATGCGTTGTGATTTTTCCGAACGGTCGTTGCTAACCGAAGTCAGTCTCACATTTGCTCTTGGGGACAAACATTATCGAGTAAGGAGGGTGCCGCAGCAGGAAAAACCGAAAACCCGTGGAGAGGGCAGCACTAACCATGCGCCTGAATCGCAGTTGTGGGAGCTCGATGGCAGTGACGACGGCAAGTTACTGGTATCCAAAAGTGTCACCGACGCGACGCAATCAATAAAAGAACTGATTGGCCTCGACGTTGAACAGTTTCGTCAGGTAATGGTATTGCCACAGGGAAAATTCCGCGAACTGTTGTTAGCTGATTCCCGCGATCGGGAAAAAATATTTAGCCAGCTATTCCAAACACGTATTTATAAACGCATTGAAGATTTGCTCAAAAGTAGGGCATCGGGAATCAAGCAGGCGGTTGAAAATCACCAGAACCAAATTCGCGGAATTTTACAAGTAGCCGAGGTCAACAACGAAGAAGAAGTGGCGGAATCGTTAGTGACATTGGCGCCAGAATTATCAGCAGCGCTGGCAGTCCGAGTCAAAGCCGAAGCGGACAAAAAAATCAACGAAGCGAGCAAACAACAAGCCGATCAGCTCATCAAACGCTTCGATGAACTCAGCCAGAAACAAACGCAACTGGGCACCACCATAAAACAACAACCCGCCATAAAACTCAAACAACAGACACTGGATCGGGCCATTAATGCACGCGCCATCCAGCCCTTGTTTGCCAATTTCCAAGCAGAAGTTACCACGCTCGATAAGCTGCATCAGCAACTAACCGACTGTGCTGACAATCTGAGGCAAGCGGAACAACGCCAGCTAGTCTCTGCGCAGGCGCTTGCCGCAGCGAAACTTAACGTCCAAGAAGTGACTGAGCTAACCAAGCAGCAGCTAGAACTGCAACAACGGCAGCTACAAATTCAACAATTGCAGCAGGCGCAAGAGCAGTGCGCCATCGCAGAGGCAGGGTTGAATACCAGCAACAGTCAGTTAACCAACAAACAGCGGCAACAAAATACTCTGAACGATGAGTTGGACGCGGGCGAACAATCAGTTCAAGCATTGCAACTTGAACTTGAAAGCCTGGCAGAACACCATATTGCACTCAACAAACTCGATTTTCAGCTGGAACAACGTCAGCAGTTGGAAGATAGCCGCAAAAGAGAAGTGGCGAACACCAACGTCGAAGCGACTCGCCAGCAAGAGTACAAGGCCGACGCAGAGTCATTCAAACAGGCTGAAACTGGCGCCAAACAAACAGAGCTGAGCTGGCATGCAGGTCAGGCTGCTTTGCTGGCCAGAGAATTAAAACAGGATGAACCCTGTCCTGTTTGTGGCAGCCAAGAGCATCCATCACCGGCTGCTGATAACAGCGAGCTGGTCGACAAGGTCGCTGTCGATCGTGCCAGAGTCGAAGCAGAAAAAGCCCGACAAACCATGGAAGGAGCAAAAGAAGCCCTGGATCAGGCAATTAACGCACTGGCCCAAACCTGCAACGACAGCCAAAGGCTGGCAACGCAATTGGGGCCATTAGCCAACGATACGCTGGCCGTATTGCAGGCAAGGCACAAAGCCGCCACGAGTGCACTGAATGAGCTGGAAGCCAAGCACGACCAACAGCAACATCTGCAAAAACGCATAGCGGCTATCAAACCCGAACAAACGGCGCTAAAAATGGCACTGGAAACATTGACCAAACAGGCCGGCGAACACAACGAACATGTGGTTAGAGCGCGCACTGTTGTTGACCAGTTGCTAGCGGCAATACCACAAGCCTTGCGCGAGCCAAGCGCACTTACTGACAAACTCGCGGCGGTGACATTGCGCATCAGCCAATTGTCCGAAGCCTTAGAGCGCGCAGAGGCGGGGCAGGCAGCAGCCCGCTCAGAATCTGACAAAGCCTCAAGCCAGCATGCCGCCCTTGAAAAACAACGCGCCGAACAAACAACGCAAACCGGTGAAACAATAGCCGCCTGGAATACAGCCCTTGCCAATAGCTTGTTCGCCACAGCGGACGATTTTCAGGCAGCGATGCTGCAAGAGCATGAACAGCAAACATTGAAAGAAGCTATCAATGCATATTGCTCAGCGCTTGATGCTATCAAAGGTGCGATACAGCAACTACAAGCCGATGTGGCAAGTAAGCAACGGCCGGATCTGACCGTAATTGAATCAACACTAATTGAAAAGACAGAAATATACATCACCGCGGATGCTGCGTGGCGCAAGCTGGAAGAACGCAACAACCAGCTTAAAGACATACAGCTCAAACTCGATCAGGCCCACAAAAAGAACGAAGCACTGGAGGCCGAATACAAAGTCATTGGCACCCTCAGCGACGTTGCCAATGGCCAGACCGGTAACAAAATCAGCCTGCAACGTTTTGTGCTCAGCGTGCTGCTGGATGATGTGCTGATTCAGGCGTCCCAGCGCCTCACTCTTATGAGCAAAGGCAGGTATCAGTTAGTGCGCAAAGAAGACCGCGCCAAAGGCAACAAAGCCTCCGGCTTAGAGCTCGAAGTGGAAGACAGCTACTCTGGTAAAACCCGCTCGGTAGCAACACTGTCTGGCGGTGAGTCGTTTCTCGCGGCTCTCTCCCTGGCACTGGGTTTATCAGACGTGGTTCAGTCCTACGCTGGCGGCATCAAACTCGACACGCTGTTTATCGATGAAGGCTTCGGCAGCCTCGATCCCGAGTCACTCGACCTAGCCGTTAGAACCCTTATTGACCTGCAGGCGTCAGGGCGCATGATCGGGATAATCTCTCATGTGAGTGAGTTAAAGGAACAGATGGCGTTGAGGGTAGATGTGAAAAGTGGGCGGGGAGGGAGTCATATTTCGGTTAATGCAGCGACCTAGCTCGTGACATTTTTGACTTGCTGACCAGCAGGGTGTGAGGAGCAGTCAGTTATAACGACACTGTATAAATTTTGTGAGTAGTCCGTTTGATGTCCAGGGTTTCAAAGTCGGAATCCCTGCGATGGTAAAAACATTCGGATAGATGCCTCCCCTCAGGGCAGGGAGCGTGAGAGTTTTCCAGTATCAGTATCAGTATCAGTATTTGAGTGTTAGGTGGTTGTCCTGGGGTCACAGCTATTACTGTGCCTACACGGACATTGACTGTTAACCCGACCCAGATAAGGAGGCCCTTTTTCACTTATTTTGGAAATAAATATTTAACTTATTGATTTTAAACGCTAACAATATATGATCTTAATAAATGGATTGAGCAATGTGGGCAGTGGAATGGTTCTTTTTTGTAAAGTGTATTTCTGTCTAAATTCTCTTATCCCTTTGAATTATAATAAATTAATGCTTATGCCTGTATTACTTAAAACCCAAATAGGGCGCCAATGTAATAGAAGACCATAGGCTTTTGAATAAGCTGTTATGTGACTTTACCCAATTAAGGAAAATCTTTGATACCTAAGAAATACACACCTTTCGTTTTTTCATTTTTCATGTCTTTATTCGTGTCATGTTTGATGTCGTTTATTATCTGCCTTGTTAATCTAGGCTTTGTTGATAATATTATTTCTATTTGGTTAAAGTCATGGGGAACAGCGTTTGTAATTGCTTACCCAGTAGTATTATTAGTGAGCCCAGTAATTGGAAAACTAGTTGCGTTTGTCATAGATGACTAAACTTCAATCACATAGCAAGGCAACACACGTAAAAGCACAACAAGTTGTGCCGGATTCGCTTATCGCTCGTCCGTGGTCTTGGCGTTAGGCGGCTATCCAGAATGTATCAAGATCCCCTATCTTTCATTTTTGTAGGGTGTTCGTTTCTTTTGTCTGGTTGTGTTTCGGCCCCCGTTCTCGAAGATACAGTAGCATCATACAGTGGCCTCCCTGAAGATAAAATTACGCAGGTTTTCGGCCCGCCGAAAGTAATATTTATCGATCAGGACGGTTTAGAGTTCTCACTTCCGCCAAATGTGGTCTCCTAAAACACGCAGATTGTGTCGCGAACTTTCTCATTAGCAATGACAATAGGGTCCAGCGTTGGTATTGATAGTACTAGAGAATACTGCAATGATTAGGGATAAGTTTTTAATAAATGATTTGATTTCAATTGTATAAGATCAATCTGATCGTTAAATCTATGCAGATGCATAATTTCTCATATTGAGGTTTCTGATGACAACAATTAATGAAACATTACAGTTACCTTGTGGGGTTGTGATTGGTAATCGTATTTGCAAGGGTGCCATGACTGAAGGGCTAGCTGATTCGGCTAACTGTGCCACAGGGAAACACGCGGCGCTTTATAGCCGTTGGGCACGAGGTGGTTCGGGTATTCTATTGACGGGTAATGTCCAGGTTGATCATCGCTATCTTGAGCGGCCGGGTAATGTTGTGATTGAAGGTGAGCAATCAGCAGCACAGTTGGCCGCGCTGCGGGCCTGGGCTGAAGCTGGTACTGCTGAAGGTACCCATCTTTGGATGCAAATCAGTCATGCCGGTCGGCAAACCCCGGAATCAGTTGCGGCAATTCCTGTTGGCCCTTCGGAGGTCCAACTGCAAATGCCGGGTGCTGCATTTGGCAAGCCCCGGGCTTTGAGCGGTGAAGAAATTGTCGATGTGATAGCGCGCTTTGCCCATGTTGCTAAAGTTGCCCAAGACACTGGATTCACGGGTGTGCAGGTACACGCGGCCCATGGCTATTTGATATCCGAATTTCTCTCGCCAGATGTTAATCTGCGTGATGATGAATGGGGCGGAAGTTTAGAAAATCGAGCGCGTTTATTATTGGAGATTATTCGGGCTATTCGCAAGGCAGTGGGTCCGGTGTTTCCGATCTCGGTCAAGCTGAATTCGGCTGACTTTCAAAAGGGTGGGTTTTCTCATGCCGACTCTATCCAAGTTGCCCAGTGGCTAAACGACGAGGGTTTGGACTTGCTAGAATTGTCTGGTGGTACTTACGAGCAGCCAAAGTTGGTGGGCTTGGATAACCTGACCAATAACCCCGAACTTGCTGAGACGCGCAAAGAAAGCACTATTGCACGAGAGGCCTATTTTCTTGAATATGCCGGTGCTATTCGCGCGGTAACAACGATGCCGCTATTAGTTACCGGTGGCTTTCGTTCCCGTTCTGGTATGGATGCGGCACTCGTCGGCAATGCTTGCGATATGATTGGCATCGGTCGCCCCTTGTGCGCGGATCCAGACACCTCAAAAAAACTTTTGTCCGGTGAGATTGAACAAGCCAGCGCGTATGAAAAAACACTGCGTATTGGGCCCGGGTGGTTGAGCCCAAATTCGCCGTTTCGCTTGATAGCTGGATTAAATGGCTGGGGGCAGCAGGGTTGGTTTTGCTTACAGATAATCGAAATGGGGGAAGGTCGCGAGCCATTACTGGACCTTGGCGTTTTTTCCGCTCTACGAAAGTATCAGGCGAATGAAGCTGCTACTGCTGCAGCCTATCATGCCTACTGGCAAGAGAAATAACTGGATAAGACAGCGCCCGGCTGATCGCCGGTAATCAGCCTTTGACTTGGGGCTGAGTGGCTAGGGGCATTCATTGGCGCCGACAGATTACTCAGTGTCAGCTGCGAGAACTTTCTCGGCAAAAAATTGCAAGGTCGCGGCAGGGATTGATCAGATTAATTTCCAAGAAGTCTGTTCAGAGCTTCAGTATCACTGGGTCCAGTCCGATATCAACTTTGTATACATAGTGCAACCGACCGACCTTGCTGTCTAAGCAATGCCTGAGGAACGGTTTGGAGGTCTGTTCCAAAGAGTACTCGAAGTCACCACCTTCTATCATATCTATCAGACGCCTTATCAAGTATAAGTTTGCATCGTAGTACTCACGAATTTGAACAATCTCGCCATCTGTAAGAGTCGATGGATCGATGCAACTTTTAGCAAATACATCACCGAATGATTCGCCCGGCATAGTCCGGTGTCTTCTATGATAAGTGCGTAACTGTCGTGGGTGATCTGCGCTCTAGTTATGTCAGCGTTTGCTGAAGTTCCCATATCATTAGGTCGAGTTCTATGAGAACAGCGGCAACTGTCACCATCTGAATCCAGTTAGATTGTTTTTTGTGGGTCCATGTTTTTTTTCCAAATCCCGGTGGCTGGTATGTATTATTACTATCATTTTTCAGTAGTTAAATCAGCTAGTTGAAACTTATATGGTGCTTTAACAATTATGGTATGGCCAATGCAGCACATATCAATACGGCACAAATGGCGTACTGATTCACTCATACTCCAAGAGGTCGCCTTATCTAATTTGGGAACTATGTCGCAAATTTGCAGCTACGCATAGATTAAATCCTAACGGACTACTAGGGTAAGTCTTACATACAATAAGTAACATTCGTTGTTCTTGATTGATGAATACGTTAATAGCTTTAGAGGAGTATAACTGTAGCGGTGATAGCTACGGTTCGGACAATTGATGCAAACGCCACTGAAAGTACTTTTTGTCGAAGATTCCGAAGTTGATGCCGAGCTCACCACAGCCGAGTTGAAGCGCGGCGGGTTTTTGCCCACGGTGCAACGGGTAGAGACTCGTGACGATATGGAAAGAGCCCTGAGAGAAGACACATGGGACCTGATTATCTGCGACTATCTGATGCCTCGCTTCAGCGCCGAAGCCGCCCTCGACACCTTAAAGGCTACCGGTAAAGATCTACCTTTTATCATTGC
Source organism: Oceanicoccus sp. (assembly GCA_036963965.1). Lineage (GTDB taxonomy): Bacteria > Pseudomonadota > Gammaproteobacteria > Pseudomonadales > Dasaniaceae > Oceanicoccus. The sequence goes on from JBALTE010000002.1 coordinate 36,549, forward strand.
TTCCGGTGCTGTCACCGCGGAGGATGCTGTGAGCCTTCTGAGAAAGGGTGCTCATGACTTTATGAACAAAAACGCTCTTGCCCGCCTGGTGCCAGCCATCGAGCGAGAGCTGCGAGAAGCGGATGTCCGTGAACAAGGCCGTCAAGCAGAGGCCCAGGTCGATATCTTGTCGCAAGCGGTGCAACATAGTCCCGTATCGGTGATGATCACCAACCCCGCTGGTGAGATCGAATATGTGAACCCGTTTTTTGAGAAGGCCAGCGGCTATAGCTCCGCCGAAGCCAAGGGCCGCAATTTGGGGTTTACACTGCAAAACGAAAACCACGACCACCTAATGACCCAGATCTCTGAATTAGTTAGCAAGAGTCAACAGTGGGGCGGTGAAATGTGCAATATACGAGCTGATGGAGAATTATTTTGGGAAAACGTCAAGGTCTCGCCATTGATGGACAGTAACAACTGTCTCAGCCATTACATCGTGGTGAAAGAAGATATAACTGTCCGCCGCAACTATGAACAGCAATTGGTGCGCCAAGCTCACTACGATGATTTAACCGGCATGGCCAACCGCGCTTTGATGATTGAGCGCCTCACTCAGGCATTGCAGCAGGCTGACCAACACCAGCATCAAGTCGCTGTATTGGGTATCGATCTCGACGATTTCAAAAATGTGAACGACAGTGTTGGCCACACCTACGGTGATACTTTACTCAAAGAAGCAGCGCAACGCTTGAGTCGCTGTATTCGCTCTGGGGATACAGTGGCACGAATGGGTGGTGATGAGTTTGAGGTGGTGCTGTCCTATGTAACGGATCCTAATGACGTCGCACAGATGGCGCAACGAATAGTTCAGCAGTTCTCCAAGCCATTTTGCATTGACGACCGTGAGTATTCTGTCACTTGCAGTGTAGGCATTGCACTTTACCCGGAAAACGGCAACAACCCTCACCAGTTAGTGCGCAATGCCGATTTGGCCATGTACCAGTCAAAAGACATGGGCCGTAACCAATATCAATTTTTTACTGAAGATATTAATCAACGGCTGATCGACCGCCTGGAACTTGAGTCTAAGCTACGGAAAGTGGTTGATAATAATGAATTAGTTCTGCACTACCAGCCGATTTATGACGTCACTACGAAAAAAATTGCAGGTTTTGAAGCTCTAGTTCGCTGGACTCAAGCAGACGGCAAGTTAAAAATGCCAGACAATTTTATCCCGGTCGCCGAAAACATCGGTGTTATTCGGGAAATCGATAGCTGGGTACTGGCAACAGCTTGCCGTGACACAGGCGCTTTACTGCGGAATGGCAACAATAACTTGCGTTTGGCTATCAATATTTCGCCGATACAGTTGGAAGTTGAAGGCTATGCAGAATTTGTAATGTCGCAACTTGAGGCCAATCAATTGCAGCCTCACCACTTAGAGCTGGAAATTACCGAACGGGTTTTAGTAACCGATGCTGAAACCACTGATAACAATATTAAAGCGTTGGCCGAGTACGGTATTCGCATGTCAGTAGATGACTTTGGTACTGGCTATTCATCATTGGGGTACTTGCAGCGTTACCCGCTTCACACCCTTAAAATTGATCGTAGTTTTGTCTTGCCTATGGACAGTAACGCAGATGCTCGTCGTTTAGTTGAGACCATTTTGTTAATGGCGCACGGATTGGGAATGGACGTAGTCGCCGAAGGGGTTGAAAACGAGGAACAGTACGAATTGCTGCGCGAAATGGGTTGCCAGGAAGCGCAGGGCTATTTGTTAAGCCGCCCTGTTAGCCTGGAAGAAATTCAACGCATTGTCACCTTACAAAACAGACCTGGCTCAGCCAATATCCGCCTTATCAAGTGATCAAACACCGACGTCGTAGCCCCAGCCGAGGCGGCGGCGGTTTTACCTGAAATATAAGTGTCCACTACGCTGCCGGGATAGTTCGCCAGCCCAGATCGCTTAGCTGCGCAGGGGGAATTCGTCCGCCGGCAACAACAACTGGGTTGCCAACCAGCTCCAGCATCGGAATATCCGAGACATCGTCGCCATAAGCATAGCTGGCCTGTGCTATTTTCGGATTGACCAAATATGACTGAACTGCTTCGCTTTTACCGGCCTCTATCATCGGCCCAGACAATAGCTCTCCGGTGTACTGGCCCGCTTTGACTTCCTGCGAACATGCCAAAATATGATTGATGCCCAGGTCACGTGCGATGGGGTTAAGTACTGCTGCGAACGAGCCAGATACCAAAACGATCTCGCGCCCAGCCGCCTGGTGCGAGCGTAGCTCTGCGAGCACTGACTCATTATATAGGTTGGGATAGGAGTTTCGTACATGGCTGAACCAGCGACGGCCGGTCTCCAAGACCTCAGACTCATAAAGTCCTGCAAAATGCTGGTAGTACAGTCTATTTAGTGTAACGCGACAGGCGTTCGGTTGGCGATGCTTAGCCAAACCTTCTCGAAAAGTGGCTTTTCCAACAGGGTCATCGTGAACTTGGTACCAGTATTCCTGAAAACTCAGCATACTGTTCAGTGTAATCAAGGTATCGTCTACGTCAAAAAATGCGAAACCTACTGCACTGGATTGTTTATTGGGTAATTCTGTCACGGGGTCCTGTTGGTGACAGGGTACATTCATCGGCTTGCCCCACCGACCAAGCCGCTTTGGTTGCTTAAATTACCTGCTACCGACGCCAAGAATTGACGATGTGTTTTAACCCCAAGTATTCGCTCCTGCTTGGACATACGGTTTTTTTCAACGGCTGACAATGCCATAGTGAATTCTGCGACTGAATGTCCGCACTGCATCACATCAGCAGTTGATGCAAATTTTAATAACTTAGCGTCGTCGGTCTCGATTTTAGTGAAAGTAATACGAGTAATAGCGGTAACGGGAAACCCATAGTTGCTGTAGTTAACCGAAAGCGAGTCAGCTATGAATGAATAGTCAATATCGTAGTCGGGCATCAAGTGTGTCTCTATGACCACTATCATCGCCTGTCTGGCGGCCTCCATGAGCACCATGCCTTGCATGTGTTGACCACTCATGTGATCGGTCATCAATTCACAGTCTTCGTCGATCATTACATCAAGTTCAAACACATTCGAGGCAACTTGGCGCGGTACAGATACCAGTACATTACGTGAATTCGTCTTGTGAGAATGTACCGGGCTTGCTCGCTCGGGCAAGTTATGCCACAAAGAAAAATCAAAATCGGAAACATTTTGGGAGCTTGCAGCTGCGCGAAGCAGTGCTTGACGACTTTCATCACCGATTCCTTGGCCAGGGACCAATACTGTCCGATCTGAAGTGTTCGATCGCGTTTTTGACATACTCAACAAGGCCAGTAATTCTGAAACCGTCACAGCCTCTTTGTGCGCAACATATGAAGCGAATTTGTCACCCACTACCAATAAAATACGTTTGTTCATGTTGCTACCTCAAAGTTTATTGAAAGAACCTGTTAGCGATATCATCACTGCCAGCGCCAAAAAATCGACAATGTACTCAAACAATAGCAAGCTATGTGCCAATAATTACCAGTTGAGATGAAATGCCACCGCTTTAGGTCGTCGTAAGCCATCCTTTTATAACTAGCTAAAGAATGACGGTAAAAAATCTGCGACGGTGGGTGAGCAGTTAATCAAGAAGAGCTAGAAGTGCAGTCGAATACAGTTGTTCCAACTAGCACAATACTGGCGAGTTTATAAAGTGACGTTATACTGACTACAGCGACAATGCCAGGGAGGTAAAAGCTGACAATAACCAGAGTGAATATCAATGAAAAAATATGGGTTTGTACCTGTTTGGCAGTGCCTTATCGGCCCTTGTCTGGTGCTGTTGTTAGCTTCACCGCTAAGCCATGCCACCGAAACACTTAAAGTGATCACCATCGATGCGCCACCTTGGGTGTCACGCTCTAACGAAACCGGAGAGCTGAGTGGCGCATTCATTGATGTTATCGAAGAGCTAACAGCCCGCACGGAATACAGTTTTGATATCACATTGTCTCCCTTCGCTCGCGTCGCTCGTGAACTTCAAGGTGGCACACAAGATTGCACAATTTTGGTTCCCCTGCCTTCAGATTATGTGGACCGGGGTGAACTAGTGCTCCAACAGCCTCTAGGTGCCATTGCTCATAAAAGCGTCGTATTGGAAAGCTATGAAGACCTCTATAATCAACGTATATCGATATTGCGTGGTGTCTCCGTCAACTCGCGTTTTGGTAGCGATGAGGCCCTCGACAAAATTTTTGACAAAGACTATTCCTCCGGGTTGCGTAAGCTATCGCGTAAGCGAGTGGATATCGTAGTTGGCGCCATTTCTACCCTTCAGTATATAGCCCGAATCGAAGGCATAGAAGACTCGCTCGGAGAGCCGCTGATCCTGGTAAAGATTCCGTTACTTTTTCAGTGTTCAAAAAAATCAACCCAGCTAGATGCGATGGGGCCCATCAATAGCGCTATTAAGTTGATGCATGCTGACGGGACAATTGACGTCATTAGACAACGACATGGATTCTAGATAAATTTATGGTGAAAATTTCCCCCTTTGCATCACTGTTTAACAATGCGCATATCGGCCGTCGCTTATTGGTTGCTATCTTGTTATTCAGCTCACTGGTTACTCTCATCTCAACCGCGATTCAGCTCTATATTGAATTTCAAAATGAAGTTGAGCAGATTGAAACGCGCCTGAAAAATATACAAAGCAGTTATACTGCAAGTATTGGCGGGTCCTTATGGAATCTCGACCTGACGCAATTGAACTTGCAAATGGAAGGTATACGTCAATTACCTGACATTACAGCGGTCGCTGTTGATGAGGCTGCGGGTGAAATTACTGAGCCAATGCAGATTATACTGGGAGAGTTCACCGGAAACCGGGTGCTCAATCGAGAATATCCGATCACCTATCAAACCGATGAAGGCGAGCGCCGCATTGGTACCTTATCTGTACAGGCGTCGTTGCAGAATGTATATACGCGACTATGGGGGAAGCTCGTGGTGATATTGTTTACCCAAGGTATTCAGACGTTTTTAGTCTCGTTGTTTATTCTGTTTATTGTCTATCGATTGGTTACCTCCCACCTTGTGCATATAGCTAGCTACGTTAACCAGTTTGATATCAGTGAGTCACGGGCGTCGTTAACACTTGAGCGACAATCACCGGAACTAAACGACGAACTGGATCAGGTCGTTCATGCCTTTAATAAGCTGAGCGATAACCTAACGATCGCCTATGAGCGTATGCGCGAGGCTAATGCGGCACTGGCACAGGATATTGTAGCTCGTCGCAAGGCTGAACAGGAAGTCAGGGACCTCAATGCCATATTGGAATACCGGGTCAAACAGCGCACCTCCGAGTTACAAGCCGCCAATGAAGAGCTGGCCAGTTTTTGTTATTCTGTTTCCCACGATTTGCGTGCACCGCTTCGAAGGATAGAGGGGTTTGGACGTATGCTGATAGAAGATAGCGAAGATGTACTGCCGCCACAGAGCCAGCATTGCGTCAGCCGTATTGAGGAGGGAACTCGTGAGATGACCGAGATGATTGACGGTTTTCTGCGACTCTCGCGCTCCACTATGGGTGAAGTACATCGAGAAAATGTGGATATCAGCACGCAAGTGAAAAAACTTTTTGAGGTTCTGCATGACCGCGAGCCGGAGCGAAACGTTAAGATCATTGTAGATGCTGGCTTACATGCCTATGTCGACCAGCGCTTTTTCGTTATGCTGATGAGTAACCTCCTGGAAAACGCCTTTAAATACACACGAAATCAACCTAATCCAGAAATTCATGTAGGCCAGTGCAAGCAAACGGGTCAAACTGTGTTTTTCGTTCAGGACAATGGCGCCGGCTTTGATATGGAATACGCTGATCGGCTGTTCGCCCCTTTTTCGCGTTTGCATAAAGCGGATGAGTTCGAAGGAACGGGCATCGGTCTGGCTACTGTCCAGCGTATCATCAGTAGGCATGGCGGCGAAATTTGGGCTGAGGCATCCCCCGGTGAGGGCGCGACCTTTTACTTTTCATTCATGGAAAATACTCATGAGCAGTCTAATTCTGATCATCAATAAAAATTTTCAGTATTAACAATGTAAGCGGCAAACACCAGCCACGGGGTTAAACGGGTTAAAGGTGGCGGAGGGACTGTTTTTTAACCAATTCTTCGGTACTTAAACCTAGCCTATTACCAACACTTCCTTGAATTACTGTTTGCTAAAACTGACGGGTATAACCTTGTTAGTGATTGCCTGTACCTGCCACAATTCCCCATAATTGCTCACCTTAGTGCCATAAATCACCTTAAAGAATGCCCTGATTCCCGTGTTTACTGTGAGCTACCGTTTATAGGCAAACTGTTTATAAGCGAACAGGGTGGGTTTTTTATGCTTAAGATCAAACGTCGTCCCAAACGGGAAATTATTGAAGATTATCAGTGGGACTGCCGGCCTAAGAAAAAACTGTTGCGGCTGCGCTATTTATTGGCTCTGGTATTCACGGTTGGAGTGTTTACTGTGTTTTTAAATGTTGCTAACGCGGAGGCGCAGGTACCGTCACCGCAAATAGAAAACATCACTGAGCCACAGTCATGGCGCGAGGAGGATGCGCAAGCAGGCCAATTATTGATACGTGGACAGCAGGCCGGGATATACAGTAGTGCGGTATTGCAATCATCCGAGGTGCATTTTGATATTAGCGGCCTGGTGGCAAAAGTCGTTTTGAAGCAAACCTTTACCAATGACTCTGACGATTGGGTGGAGGGGTTGTATGTGTTTCCGTTACCGGATGCTGCTGCCGTCAATCAAATGAGCATTCATATTGGCGAGCGTGCTATTTATGGCGAGATAAAAGAAAGGGCGGTGGCGAAAGAAATGTACCGCGCGGCAAAAATACGTGGTGAAAAAGCAGCGCTAGTAGAACATGAGCGTCCCAATATGTTTACGTCGTCGGTCGCAAACATCCCTCCCGGCGAATCGATTATTGTCGAGTTGGTCTATTTACAAACTATCGAATATGACAGCGGGCAATTTGGGCTGCGTTTCCCCATGACGATTACTCCCCGCTATATCCCAGGCGTGCCGTTACGTTCGGCGGGTGCAAATAACGAACGAAACCATAGTGGCGATGATCAAACACTGTCAACGCAAGAGAATGATGTGTTAGCGGCTATCGAGCCGGGTATAGGCTGGGCTTTTAATACCGATCAGGTTACCGATGCCAGTCGTATTACCCCGCTGTTAAATCCACGACGACCCACTGTGTCGAATTTGATAAACCCCATCACTATTACAGCGACTATTAATGCCGGTATGCCTCTGAATACTATCGAAAGTGCCTATCACACGGTGTTGTTGTCACGGCAGGGCGATCAATATGCACTGCGCTTAAAGCAGGGTGCGGTGTCGATGGAACAGGATTTTGTTTTGCATTGGGAGCCGGTAGTTGGTCATGAGCCAGCAGCTGCCGTTTTTTCGGAGACAGTTGGTGGCGAGGATTATTCGCTATTAATGGTATTGCCACCGAGTTTTCAGCGTTCTGAGTTACGCTTGGCGAAAGAAGTGATTTACATTATTGATACGTCTGGTTCGATGGATGGGGTTTCCATCCGACAGGCGAAATCTGCGCTGTTGATGGCGGTTAATCAACTGCAACCGGGAGATCGGTTTAATATTATTGAATTTAATTCTAAAACCTTTGCTTTGTTCCCCTCGTCGGTGATGGCTGATGCTTCGCATCTTGCCAAGGCGAGAAAATATGTGAGCGGAATACAGTCTGGTGGTGGTACCGAAATGTTACCGGCACTGCAGGCGGCTCTATATACGGATAATAGCAATGACTCTGTACACAATACCGTTAACGGTAAGGCTGCAAATTTTGTCAGGCAGGTGATCTTTATCACCGACGGTGCAGTAGGTAATGAGCAGGCACTGTTCAAAGAGATCAGACAAAATCTTGGAAATAGCCGTCTATTTACCGTCGGCATTGGCTCTGCCCCCAATTCATTTTTTATGCGTAAAGCCGCCCAGTTTGGTCGCGGTAGTTTTACTTACATTGGCAATGTCGATGAGGTGCAGGAAATTATGTTAGGACTATTTAACACATTAGATAAACCGATGATGAGCGATATCACCGTTAACTGGCCGCAAGGGGCTAATGCCGAAGTTTATCCGCAAAACCTACCTGATCTGTATCAAGGTGAACCGTTGATTATCACGGCGCGCACAGCTGAGTTGGATGGCGTTGTCAGCGTAAAGGGACAGATAGCAGGGAAAAAGTGGCGACGGGATATACCGGTAAAAAACACCGCCCAGCTGAGCGGTATATCGACCCTATGGGCGCGTTATAAAATCAGTGAGTTGCTGGATGGAAAAGCCGCAGGGCGCAGTGACGATGATGTGCGGGCAGACGTAATACCAGTTGCGCTACGGCATCAGTTGCTCAGTCCCTACACCAGTTTTATTGCCGTAGAGAACGTCGTTTCTCGGCCTACTACAGAGCTGCTTGACGAAACAGTCGTCTCTAATGCCCGGCCCAAAGGCCAGAGCGTGCAACAATTCGCCTATCCACGCACAGCAACACGGGGTGCTCAGAGTGCACTGTGGGCCTTGATGTTTTTAATGATGTCGGCGGCAGTGATATTTGCCATAAGACAGGAGCCCGACTGTGAGCTCACAGCCTAACGCTCTTTTTGGAATAGCGGCGATGCCTATTGCACACTATATCTATATTGCGAGAAAAACCATTCGCCTAAAACACCTGCTCGCTATAGTGCCAGCGTTAGTTGGTTTGTTGTTGTTGATAGACAGTCTGTGGATTTATAGCAAAGCGATCGTCGCCCAGTTGTTAATTGAAGATGCCTGGCAGATAACATTGGTTAGTGGTGAGGTGGTTAAGCCCTGGCCTTGGGCTGATACGTGGCCGGTGGCCCGTTTGCAATATGAAGCTGGAGATATCGATCTCTATGTACTAAACGGTGCGCAAGGTAGTTCATTAGCCTTTGGGCCTGCTTATTTGATGGCTTCATCAACACCGGGTAGTGATGGTCTCAGTATTATTAGTGGTCACAATGATACCCATTTTCGTTTTATCCAACATTTACAACCGGGTGACATATTACAGATCACCGCTGCAGATAATCGAATTAGCCGTTATCAGGTTACAAGCTTGTCGGTGGTCGATAGCCAGTCGCAACCCTTGCAAGTTAACACTGACATTAACGCGTTGATGTTGATAACGTGTTACCCCTTTGGCGCCATCCAGGCGGGAGGTAACCTTCGTTACCTGGTCGTAGCTGAGCGGGTGAGTGATGGCATGAATGTAAGTAAGCAATGGCTAGAGGCGTAAGTCTAGCCGGTTATCAACACTACCGTGGTTTGTTATTCAGCACTGCTAAAGCGCTATCGTAAAATACCCTCAGCATTAACAATATAAGCGGCAAAAAATAACCACGAGAGTACCAGTAAGCTCCAGGGGATGACGACATTAGGGACTGCTTTTCCTACTTTTTGATTGTCTGTGTCAGTCACTAAATGACTTTGTATCTCGAGTTGTGTTTGCAGTTTTTTGACTTTTTTATCTCGATCACGATTGTTACTTTTGGTTTGATTTCTGAGAGTTGCCATGCCATTTTCTATGGCCTGTTGGACTTCTTTGCGTTGCTGTTTGGTAAAGCTGACGGGTACAACTCGATTGGTGATTACCTGTACCTTAGCTTCCGCCTCTGTCGACAGCTTGGATTTATTGACTTTTTTTTCGGCGCGGCTACGGTTGGTCATTTTGAATCCTCAAAATAGGGTTCTAACTACAGTACTCATCAAGGGGGTCAAGGGGTCAGACTCCATGAAACCGCGTGGAGCCTGAGCCGATTATTCTCTATTGATTTATACGTCTATTTTTTAAACTTTTTACCCCGTTCTCTAAATTCGGTGTCAGCCAATACCAGCAATATTTGCTGGCGATCTTCCATGGCCATAGCCGCTTCCATGCTTGATGCATCAACAGAGAAGTTCAACGCGTCTTTGGTTAAACGCAAACCCATTTTTGAGGCGGCAAGCATCGGCGTAAGCATTTCGTCGGCGGCTTTATCAAGGTCGTCATCAGGCACAACTTTCGATACCAAACGGTGTTGTAGGGCTTCGTCGGCATAAATAAAACGTCCGGTCAAAAGCAATTCCGACGCCAGTGACGTTCCCACCAGTCGCGGAAGAAAATAACTTGAGCCCATGTCACAGCCGCTTGTGCCAATAGTAAGGTATGCAGCATTCATTTTGGCGCTTTCGCCGAGAATACGAATGTCGGATGCAAGTGCCAACGAGAAACCTCCACCACATGCGGCGCCTTTTACTAATGAAATAACAGGCTGTGGACATCTGCGCATTGCTTTGTAAATATCAGAGATGTTTTTTTGCCCTTGTAAACCTTGTTCAACACCCCTGGAGACATTGGTCGAGTCGTTTAGGTCTAGCCCGGCACAAAAAGCACGGCCGGCAGCGCGTAAAACAATGACGCGTGTTTCGTCATCATAGTATTTCTCTTCAAAATAAGTGCGCAATTGAAGAATCATATCTTGGTTGAGCGCGTTAAGACTGTCGGGACGATTAAGCGTAACCCATTCAACGTCACCTTTTCTTTCGATAAGTAGAATTTTAGATTGTTCAGTCATTTTTTGTCCTGGCTGGTTAAGCATGGAAGTACAATCGCTTAAAATAACAATGTCACGGCTATTGATCAAATACTTGGCGTTACTCGTTTAAGAACAGGTTGCCTTGAGCTATATCCTTCACGCAATTTGCTGTAAGAAGCCACTTGCCGGCAATCGTGAAACTATGGCGATGGCATTCGTTGCGGGCTTATTTTTCGGAAAGCCCACGGTATAGGCAAAAACACATCAATAACAAGACCACCGTAAAAGGTAATCCTGTGGCGATAGCACCGGCTTGGAGGGCGTTCAGTGCCTCTTTACCTCCCCCAAACAGCAGCGCGCCGGCGATACTTCCTTCCATTACCGCCCAGAATATTCGCTGTGGCACTGGCGCATCCAGCTTACCGCCAGATGTAATGCTGTCGATAACCAAAGAACCTGAATCAGAGGAGGTCACAAAAAACATCATTACTAATAAAATACCAAGGCCTGTTGTAATCTGATTGAAAGGTAAATTTTCCAGCATTTGAAAGGTTGCCAGGCTGACGGTAGCGGAATCAATTCCGGAAGCCAAACCACCAATCTGGTTCTGGGCTTGTTCCAGTGCGCTTATACCAAAACTGCTCATCCACACTATGGTCACTAGTGTTGGTACCATTAAGGCAGCGATCATAAACTCTCTGACAGTGCGACCGCGGGATATTCTGGCAATGAACATGCCTACAAACGGCGACCAGCTAATCCACCACGCCCAATAGAAAACCGTCCAGCCATGCATCCACTCCGAATCCTGACGATCAGTCCACATACTGAGTGACAACATATTAGAAAGATAATTGGCCGAGGTGGACAGCATACCGCTAAAGATCGCTGACGTTGGCCCGGTGATAATCACAAAAATCAGTAAGAGCAGTGCCAGCGTCATATTGGTATTGCTCAGTATTTTTACACCGCCATTAATGCCTCTCACAACGGAGACAGTGGCCAACGACGTAACGCCGACTACAATGGCTATTTGGGTGTTAATGCCACTGGAGATACCGAACAAAAAGTTCAATCCTGAAGCTGCCTGCGCAGCCCCCAAGCCCAAGGAGGTTGCTAAGCCAAAGATAGTCGCCAACACTGCCAGAATATCAATAGTATGCCCCATCCATCCCCAGCAGCGCTCGCCCAATAAGGGGTAGAACACCGAGCGAATGGTCAGTGGCATACCTTTGTTATAGCAAAAGAATGCCAGCGATAGGGCCACTACCGCGTAAATTGCCCAGGCATGAAGCCCCCAATGATATACCGTAGCCGCCATCGCAAGGTTAGCTGCTTCAGGTGTCCATGCTTCTACACCTAGTGGCGTGCCACCCCAGCCGCTGAAATAGGCCATAGGTTCGGCAACCCCCCAAAACATAAGCCCAATGCCCATTCCCGCTGCAAACAGCATCGAAAACCAAGAGAGTCGGCTAAAATCAGCTGTTGCCAGAGGCCCTCCGAGTCGAATTTTCCCGTAAGGAGAGACGATTAGAAACAGACAAAATATCAGCACCAGATTGGCAGAACCCATAAAAAACCAATCGAAGTTTTCGATACTCCAGGTTTTGACTATGCCCAAATTCACATTGGCAAACTCCGGGAAAATAATGGTGCCAGTCACAAAGAATATAATCAGCAAGGCGCTGATTGCAAAAACCGGGTTATGGATGTCCATTCCCCATACTTCGATATTGTCCTCTCCAAGTTTATGATCAGTTTCGTAGTGAGCGGGGCTGGGTGTATCCATAAAGCAAAGTAACCAAATAGTAGGTTTAGAACATTATTGTATAGGGGTGAGATCGAATCGTAATCGCTTTGCGTGCTTACTACGGTCTTTTAAAGGGTTGATGACGGTATAATACACCGTATTCCCCCAGCATGCAGAATGTCCCGGTTACCATGCACTGAGGCGAGAGGGAAATTGGTTACCATGCTCAATGATTTATCGAGTATTATTCCCGTTTTCTGAATCTGAAGTCACAGCGCTGGCATTCGATATGTTGCCGCTGACGTCTACTAATGTATTGAGGCTAATCAGTTTGAAGTTAAATCAAGCTCTGTTTTTCTGCTGCCTGTGTCTGTTAACCGGTTGTGGTAGCGGCTCTCCACCCATTTCTATGAGTGGCTTTATCGAGTTGGTTGAGGCTGCCAATCACAGCAGCTTTGATCGGGTTGGGCAATATGTCGACAACGACGGCGTCAGGCGCACAAAAGTGTCTTATACCGTTGATGGTTTGAAACAATATGCATTACTTTTGTCGTCTATAGCTAAGGCGCCCGCTGGCGGCCGGCCGTTGTTACTTCTTAATCACGGTTTTCACTCTGATCCGCTGAGCTATGGTCAGATAGATGGTCGCAATGCTCGTCCGGGAGCCTACTATTGGGACTATGCTCAAGCCTATGCAAAGCGCGGGTATATGGTGGTAATTGCTGATTATCGAGGGCACAGTGATTCGGAACAGCAGGTATTTGGCTTGGCTGATCGATTGCTGAATTGGTACAGCTTCAAAATGCATGAATTTTACAAGCCCGCTTATTGGTATACACGGGATGTTATCGGCGCCTATTTTGCCGCTGTAAAGCTTGATGGTATTAATCCAGAGCAGGTGTATATGGTCGGTCATTCAATGGGTGGCGGTATTACCCAGCGCAGTATCCTGGCGCTCGGCAATCGGATTAACGCGGCATCTATTTGGTCGACCAGCAAAGGACATCAAGAGGTTGAACCCTACTGGCCAAGTTTAGACGTGCCGTTATTAATCCAACATGGAGAAGGTGACGAGTCTACTGATGTAGTTTATTCCACAACCCTTGCCGGCATATTGGAGTTTCGCGGTAAAGAGCATCAGCTGGTGATAGTGGATACCAATGAACACCTGTTTGAGGGTAAGCACTTTGATGACGCTATTGAACGAGATATTAACTGGTTTTCCAGTCACCGCTAGGGTTTTAACGAGAGACGATTAATTGAAAAGACATGGCGCGACATACAATACCAGCATAGAAAAACTGCTTATAGAGCGTGATGTCGATGTGCTTGAGAATATTGTCAAATGTTAGAAGGTTTGGTGTTGTGACAAATTGCGTAATTTTTATTGGTATGCCTGGCGCCGGAAAAAGCACCCTTGGTGTGCAGTTTGCAAAGGAAACAGCACGAGACTTTGTCGATACCGATGTGCTTATTCAGGTGCGTGAGAACAAAACACTGCAACAGATTATGGATGAATCTGATTATATGAAATTGCGGGAAGTGGAGGCGCAGGTTTTGCAAACGTTGCGGCTAGATCGTTGCGTAATTGCTACTGGGGGTAGCGCTGTTTATAGTTCTGCGGGCATGATGGCATTAAAACGTTTGGGGTCGGTGGTGTTTCTCGATGTCGACCTGGCTGAATTGCGTAACCGTATCCATAACTATGAAGACCGCGGTATAGCCAGACGTGTTGATCAATCTTTTGAAGATCTGTTTCAAGAGCGGCGGACACTGTATTTGCAGTACGCAGACATCATTATTGATTGCAACAACAAGACACAAGAACAGGTTCTTGAAGAGCTACAGCAAAGGTTATAGAAGCAGCTGCTGCAGCGGTCGTAAAGTAAGTTGATTTTTTAAAAAATCAACTTAACTTCTTCTTGTGGGAAGAACGTCCTTCAGTTTCTCGCGCATACTTCGGATAGCCGTTGCCGTGGTATCCCAATCAATACAACCATCCGTCACAGAAACGCCATAGCTGAGTTTGGTCAGGTCATCGGGTATCGATTGATTACCTTTGTTGATATTTGATTCAATCATCAAGCCAACAATAGATTGGTTGCCTGCAACGATTTGATTGCTGACATCTTCCATGACTTTTGGTTGCAGCTCAGGCTCTTTGCTAGAGTTGGCGTGAGAGCAATCAACCATAATGTTGTTGGCTGCACCTGCTTTGGTCAGCGCCTGTTCGGTCAGTTCAATATGAACGGAATCAAAATTGGGACCGTTTGATCCACCGCGCAATACCACGTGGGCATAAGGGTTTCCCCTGGTGTGGATAACAGCAACCTGACCTTCTCCATTAATACCAAGGAAGCGGTGCGGGTTTTGAGCCGACTGAATTGCATTCATAGCAACATCGAGTCCTCCATCGGTGCCATTTTTGAAGCCGACTGCAGAAGACAGGCCGCTAGCCATCTCTCGATGTGTTTGCGATTCGGTGGTGCGTGCCCCAATCGCTGACCAGGCAATACAATCTTGCATGTATTGTGGCGAGATTGGATCCAGCGCTTCTGTTGATGTGGGCAGGCCAATCTCAGCGATGTCGAGTAACAGTTTGCGACCGATATGAAGACCTTCCTGTATTTTGAAGGTATCGTTTAAATGGGGGTCGTTGATTAACCCTTTCCAGCCGACCGTGGTACGAGGTTTTTCGAAGTACACACGCATAACAATATATAAAGTGTCAGCAACTTCATCTGCAAGCTGTTTTAAACGCTGGGCATAATCTATCGCCGCATCGACATCGTGAATAGAGCAGGGGCCAACCACGACAAAAAGTCGTGGGTCATTGCCGTCGAGAATGTTGCGGATGACTTCTCGGCTTTCAGCAATGCTATTGGCAGCATTAGCTGACATGGGTAGCTCTTTTTTGAGCTGCTCAGGCGTGATCAGTATTTCCTGCGATTCTACATTAAGGTTATCTACCAGCTTTTCGTTGCTGGTGTTATTGCTGTTACTGCTCATAAAAAAGTCCACTAACCCGTATTTACCACTGTTTGTCGTTGGTCGCTATCGCAGAATTCCAAGTGTAATTTGCAACATTGCTCCAAACTTTTGGTGTCAGCCATATAGTGTAGCGGAAACAGTCACGCTTTGTGCACTAGTGTTGTTCAAAAAAGAATAAAATTTCGGTCTTAAGCACTTGAGTTTTAACGATTTTGGCTATTTTTTGCAGGATCTAATTGTGGCTGCGTGGTAAAGTGACAACTTCTTTCAATCTGGTGTGCTAATCGCCCATGTCGTCACTTATTTCCCTGTTTGATGTTCAGCCTTTGTGGGAACCTCTTATCAGTGGTCAGCTCATTCTTACGCCTAATCAGCGTTTAGCCAGTCGTATTCGATCAGCATTTGCTATTGCTTGTAGTGAAGCTGGCGAGAATGTGGTTTTTACACCAGCTGTTTTTTCAATTAATCAATGGATTGATCAGTGTTGGTTAGATTTATTGATGGGCGCCGACGGTCTGGCAATGGATGTCACTGTTTTGTCAGCAAACCAGGAGCAGGCCTTGTGGGAGAGGATTGTTGCCGATTCTAGCTATGGTCCCGCTTTACTGCGGCCGTCGGCAACAGCGCAGCAGGCGATTACTGCTTTTAACACGCTGGTTAACTGGCGCCAAGACGTTCGCTCTGCAGGTTTAAGGACGACATTACTAGCCGATGAAGATGCTTCCGCGCTGATGATCTGGGTTGATCAGTTTATTGATTTATGTGAAAGCAATCGCTGGTTGGCGTCGGTGCAAATTCCCGAGAGATTGTTGATCGCTTTCCAGCACGGTAGCCTCAGTCCCTGCGGCGACATTCTTGGCGTTGGATTTGAAGATATAGCGCCTTTGCACCAGGCGTTACTTGATGCAGCGGGTAACTTTACACACGATCGTCACCAACATGTGCTGGGGAAAGTCAGGACTGTGGTCTGCGATACGCCTGAGCAAGAACTACAGGCTGCAGCGGTATGGGCAAAACAAGCGATCAAAAATGATCCTGCGGCAACGGTAGCGATTGTTGTTCCCGATCTCACCGCGCAGCGACACGTGGTCCAACGTATTATCCAGGAAGTATTTGAACCTGGCTACAACGAACCGCGCGATAGTGAGCGCAGTGATGATCCCGGCACTGATTCATCGCTATCAGCGCCACGAAATCTTTCGTTCAATTTTTCCGCAGGTTATCCGTTAACCGACGCGCCAGTGATAGGCGCAGCATTGGATGCGCTGGCATTGGGTTTTGTCACTATTGACAGTGAGACCGCCGTACGCATTTGTCAGTCACCGTTTTACTGTCTCTCTGATGACGATATTGAAAGCTGCAGCCAATTAATCAGCAGAGTATTTGCTGAAAAGGCATTTGAACTCCCCACGGCAAAACTGCGGCACTTGGCAACTCGGGTTATTGACAAGAAACAGGCTGATGTTAATGATCAGCCCGCGTGGATTTTTTCCGAAGCATTGCAAAATATTGCAACACTAACCCGTGATCACGCTATCCGTAAACCGCGCCGAGCGGGGGAATGGCTGCTACTTTTACAGGATATTCTCAGTGCCGTTGGTTGGCCGGGTCAGCGTCGGCTGGATAGTATTGAGTTCCAGCAAGTTTCCCAGTGGCCTCAACTAATCGAATCCCTGCAAATGCTCGATGAGGTGTTACCTCCAATGAGTTTTAGTGAAATGGTTGGCCAACTGCACAGTATTGCCGCGCGTCAGGTGTTTCAGCCTCAAACAGCAGATTCTTCGCTGCAGGTTCTGGGAACGCTAGAGGCGGCAGGGCTGCGCTTTAGTCACCTGTGGCTTACCTCAATGTCTGACCAGTCATGGCCACCATCACCGTCCCCTAATCCCTTGCTGCCATTTCATTTGCAGCGACAACAGGGAATGCCTCATGCCAGCGCAGAACGCGAATTAGAATATGCTCGCAGTCTGACTGACCGTTTCGTCCATAGCGCTGATTTTATGGTCGCCAGTTCACTATCAGTAATTGACGACAACCCGGCAGTGGTCAGTGCCTTATTTACAGCGTTCCCACAGATTAAATTGAATGAGTTGTTAGGGCGCTCTTTGTCAGCTTTACTGCCGTTGGTGGAAATCAGGCGACGCTTCCAAGAGTCAGCCGTGACAGAAGAATTTTTGTCAGGCGATGCGCCAGTATTACAAGCAGAAGAGCTTGTTAGGGGCGGCGCAACATTGTTTGCCAGTCAATCCGCCTGTCCTTTTAGGGCCTTTATGAGTCATCGACTTGGGGTGCGCGCGTTACCTGCTGCGGAAATAGGCCTTAATGCAGCAGATAGAGGCTCTCTGTTACACCGGGCCTGTGAATTGATCTGGCAGAAATTAAAGAGCCAGCAGGCACTATTGGCGTTGGACGATGCGGGGCAGATGTCCTTGTGTGAAGAAACCAGTCAGTACGTTGTTCGGGAATTGGACCAGCGAGGTAGCTTACATCTTGGTTCCCGGTATCAGCAACTTGAGTGTCAACGCTTAACGTTATTATTAAATACCTGGCTGAATTTCGAACGAGACCGGTCTGATTTTATTGTCAGAGAAACCGAAGCGAGAAAAGTGTTTCAGCATGGACATTTGAAACTTGAAACCCGGATCGATCGAATTGACCAACTCGCTGACGGTAGCCTGGCTGTTATTGATTACAAAACGTCAAAAACATCGATCGCGCGGTGGTGGGGAGACCGACCGGAAGAACCGCAATTACCGCTCTATGGCATGCTCGTTGAGCTGGCTGGCGATGCAGTGTCCGGTGTTGGTTTTGCTGAGTTGCGAATAGAAGGGTGTGCGTTGAAAGGCATGGGTGATGAGACGTCACCGGAACCCCTTTTACAATGGCAGGATAAAGTTAAAAATGAAGCGGCTGTACTCAACTGGGAGCAGCTAAAGCGCCACTGGGAGAAAGTGCTAACTGCACTGGCCAGTGACTTTGTGGCAGGGAAATCAGCAGTTGACCCGCGCAACCCGCCACAAACCTGTCAATATTGTGATTTTTCCAGTGTTTGTCGAATCAATCATCAACAAGTGGGTGGGTTGTGAGTTTACCTGTCGATAATGACCAGCGAGTAAGAGCACTAGATCCCAGCTGTTCTGTTTGTGTCACCGCGCCCGCTGGTTCAGGAAAAACCGAATTGCTGAGTCAGCGTGTACTGCGTCTGTTAGCAATTGTCGAGCAGCCGGAAGAAATTTTGGCAATCACGTTTACCCGCAAAGCCGCTGCAGAGATGCATCATCGCATTATTCAGGCTCTGCGTGATGCCAGTAGATTAGACGAGCCTTCACAAAGCCATAAATTGTTGAGTTGGAAATTGGCGCGGAATGTTTTGGAGCGCGATCGACAGTCCGGCTGGTCGTTGCTGGAAAACACAGGGCGTTTAAAAATCCAGACAATCGACAGTCTGTCGGCCCGGTTAACCCGGCAAATGCCAATATTGTCGAACTTCGGTGCGCAGCCAAAAATTTCCGAATATCCTCAGCAGTGTTATCGAGCCGCTGTTCATGGCTTTCTGGACTATTTAGAAACAGACACAATCTATGCGGATGATTTATCGAATTTGTTAGTGCACGTCGATAACAATATTGGGCGCTTAGAGCGATTGTTGATCACTATGCTGCAGAGGCGTGATCAGTGGCTATTGCATATAGGGCTGGGAGCCGATAGCGGCAGTGCCAGGGATAAACTGGAAAGCACATTAAATCGTATTATCCAGGATGTGTTGAGTTCGCTGCAACAGTCCTTACAGGGTTACGCTCCCGAATTGTTGCCGCTGCTAGACTATGCAGGTTGCAATTTGCGCTGGCAACACAGTGAGTCTATTGCGTCGTGTCTGGCTGGAATTGTCGAGCTTCCCGGTAAAGGGTCGGATAGTGACAACGTTACAGCATGGAATGCGATAGCCGAGTTACTGTTAACAGGGAAGGGTGAGTGGCGAAAGTCGGTTAACGTTAAGACCGGTTTTCCGACGGAGACTCAGGACGGTGATAAAACACTTGCCAAACAGCTTAAAGCAAACTTCACGACACTGTTACAAGACCTGCGTAGCAATGACGAAATACGGGAAAAACTCAACGAGCTGCGCAATTTACCGCAAGCGACGTTTGACCGGTCGCAGTGGCAGTTGTTGGAGTCTCTTACTCGAATATTACCAGCTTTGGTTGCGCAGTTAATGACAGTATTTCAGCAGCGAGGAGAGGTGGACTTTAGCCAGTTTTCAATGGCGGCACTTGATGCTCTGGGCGATGGGTTAAATCCGACTGAGCTCGCGCTGAAACTTGATCATCAATTGCGACACATATTGGTTGATGAATTTCAGGATACGTCGTCGAGTCAGTTTCGATTGTTACAAAGTTTGTTGGAAGGCTGGCAAGAAGCTAATCTCACCAATCCGGATAATCCCAGAACGGTGTTTATTGTTGGCGATGGAATGCAGTCTATCTACGGCTTTCGCGAGGCTAATGTTGGTTTGTTTTTGGAGGCACGAAGGCTGGGTGTAAATGGTGTCACATTGGTTGATTGCCCGTTGCAAACCAATTTCCGGTCGGATCCAATTATTGTCGAATGGATTAACGAAACATTTAGCTATGCTTTCCCCCAGGTAGAAAATATGTCGAGAGGCGCTGTGCCTCATGAGACTGCCATCGCATTTAACCCGGTGGACCACAGTAGTGAAGTTAAGTTATTTGGCTTTACCGGTGATGATGCTCAGCTAGCAGAGGCGGAGAAAACGGTCGAGTTGATCCGGTCTGCGCAGGCACGGGATCCAGACGGTAGTATTGCCATACTGGTGCGCAGCCGCGGTCATTTGAAATCAATCATTCCAGCTTTGTCGCGAGCAGGTTTGCAATGGGATGCCACCGATATAGACCCGTTGCTCAGCTACGGTACTATTAATGACTTACTCAGTTTAACAAAAGCTATGTATAACCTTGCTGACAAAGTGAGTTGGGTTGCGCTGCTTCGAACTCCGTGGATAGGTTTAACAAATAACGATTTGTTTCAGCTGTTGGCGGTAGATAAAGAACAGTCTGTTTGGTCGGCAATCGGGAGCGATAAAATACTCGCGGGTTTAAGCCAGCATGGTAGAGTGCGATTGGGCGCGGTCAGGTCAATACTGCAGCTTGCCTACGGACAGCGGCTGAGGCAAACACCGAGAAGCTGGATAGAGGGTATTTGGCAAGCGTTAGGTGGTGCGGTTACTAATACACCCAACGAAACGCAGTTTGTTGGCGATTTTTTAGATTTACTGGAACGCTTTCATCAAGGCGAGCTGCTGCAGTCGATAGTGTTGTTTGAGCAGGCCGTGGCTAGTCTCTACGCGTCATCGTTATCCGCAGACAGCAATATTAGTTTAATGACAATCCATAAATCCAAAGGTCTGGAATTTGACACTGTCATTCTACCCGGGCTTGGTCGTGCGCCCCGAAGTGACGATAAGTCGTTGCTTATGTGGCAGGAATATCTATCAGATGATGGGCAGGAAAGTGGCTTGGTTATCGCTCCACAAGCGGCAGCGGGTAGCGAAGAAGACAGTATTTATACCTATTTGAGGTCTGAGCAGGCGGCCAGTTCCCGGCTCGAAAATACTCGTTTGTTTTATGTGGCTGCCACTCGGGCAGTTAAACGACTTTATATCTCAGTAACGTCGACCATGGATGAAAAATCCGCCAAGGCTAAGCCTCCTTCCAAAAATAGCCTGTTGGGGTCAGCCTGGCCAGTATTGGAGGATACTGTGGAGTGGGCTGACGGAGCTGTAGGTAGTTTAGTTGCAGAAACACAGCCCGCACAATTTGGACTGAACTTTGAGCACAGCAGTTCAGGGCAGACATACGAGCGGCTGTCGTTGGCGTGGCGCTCGCCAAGTTGGTCTTTCCCAAATCCGCTACAAACGTTTTATCTTAACGAATCATTTCCTGTAGTCGGTAACGATGCCTCCGCATTAAATATCCCTGATCTCTATATCGATCCGTTACCAAGGTGTGTTGGCGTCATTTGCCACAGTATTTTTGAGGTTCTGGCAAAGAAAGGTCTCGCGCACTGGGAACAGATGAACGAAAGCAAACGGACAGAGTGGCTCGACAGCCTGTTGCGACATCATTCTCTCCCCCCATCATTGTGGTCGTCGGGGAAAAAGCAGATTATCGGGGCTGTTGAAAACACTTTGTCAGATGATCGAGGTCGCTGGATACTTTGCCACGACAGACAGTCTTCTCATACCGAACTACAATTGATGTCTGTGTCGGCAAACACTGTGCGCAATAATATTCTGGATAGAATTTTGACCGATGATGAGGGCAATATCTGGATTATCGATTATAAAACGTCGACGCCGGGTGACACCGAGCCACGTGAACAGTTTATCGAAAGGGAGGAAGCTATCTATAAACCACAGTTAACAGCTTATAAATCGCTGTTATCCGCTAAACTGGGAGGTAGTCAGCCGATAAGAGTGGCACTTTACTTTACTCATTATCCTTACTGGCACGAGATTTTAGTGTAAACAAATTTCAGGTGTATCAGGTAGATTTCCGTGGCCAAATTCAGATCAAAAAATAGACCGTTAAGGGTGTTTAAACCACAGCAACGCAGCGTAACATCCGGACAGCATCTATTATCAGTAGACAGTCTCGCGGATGATGGGCGCGGCATTGCCCGTGTAAACGGCAAAACAGTATTTGTAGCGGGAGCGCTAGCGGGGGAAAAGATTAACGCCCGCTATGTTTCCAGCCATAAGACTCACGATGACGCGGTCGTGGTGTCGACCGTCGAAACGTCAGCGCATCGAGTTAAGCCCGCCTGTGAGTATTTTGGTCAATGTGGAGGCTGTGACTTGCAGCATCTGGACTACCCCTCGCAAACAGAGCATAAACAACGTCGTTTATCACAGCTGTTCTCCGCATGGGTTGAGGGTAACGACAAGCTCACTGTTGGATCGATCACCAGCAATCCCTGGTCTTATCGGCATAGGGCGAGATTTTCAGTTGACGTGGGGAAAAACAGCTGCAATATCGGGTTTCGCCAAGCCCGTAGCCATAAGGTGATAGACGTCACTCACTGCCATATTGTGGCTGATGGTATCAACAGTGCGTTGTCGAATGTACGAGCGTTAATTACATCGCTTAAGAATCGCTCGGTGATAACCGAAGTGTCTATCACTGAAGATAGCGTGGGTAAAATGGGCATTGCTATTTTTTGTACAAGGCCCTTGTCTGATAGAGATATTAGCGTTGTTAACAACTACTCAGTGACACACCAATGTTATATTGAAGTCCGCAGTTCGAACACTGCAATACAATGTGTGTTTCCTGATGATGGTTCGGTTTCATTGTCATATAAGCTAGACGCTTATGATTTGGTTATCCCCTATACTGTCGACGATTTCACCCAAGTTAACTCTACTATTAATTATCAGCTTATTGCGTTGGCTGTGAAATGGTTAGCCCTTGATAAAGATGATGTGGTGGCAGATTTCTTTTGTGGAATTGGGAATTTTTCACTACCGGTTTCCAAGTTTGCCTCTCGAGTTGTCGGATTTGAATTAATTGCCAGTATGGTAGCTAAGGCCCGTGATAATGCTGCACTAAATTCCATCGATAACTGCCAGTTTAAAGTGATTGACCTAACGGCCGACAAACTATCAATTGATGATGAATTTAGTAAGGCATTACTCGACCCGCCACGGGCGGGTGCTGAAAAAATGTGCAGACAGTTGGCAGCATCTCAATTACAACGGATAGTTTACATTTCCTGCAATCCGAGAACACTTGCCAGAGACACCAAAATATTAACGCAGGGAAATTATCGGCTGACGGAGCTTTCGCTGGCCGATATGTTTCCTCAAACTGCTCACAGTGAAGTAGTCGCTCTTTTTACGCATTCCGACCAGCCAGCGCTGGACATCAAATAAAATCAGTTGTCGCGATTATGCCGACTATTGCAGGAGATATAAATGGCCGATGAAAAAGTAGAAGAACAACAAACTGAAGGTAATCCTGTTGTACTATTGAAAAAAATGGATAAGCGTTTAGCGCTTAACAAAATCCTTATGATTACAGCACTCGTTATTTCAGCAATACTGATTTCAATAATGGCGACTGGAATGACTGTTATGTACATGAGAATTTCATCCCTGACAGAAGCAGCAGAGGCGGGGGAGGTTAGTCCCATGGATGAGCAGTTTGTGGTGTTAGAACAACAGCTCATGTTACTTGCTGATTTTCGAAAGAGCGAACTAAAAAAAATCAGTCGTTATACCCAGCAATTAGAAAAGATATCAAAAGATTGTAGTTTGGAAAAAGCAGCTCCCTATAAAGATTTTATGACCAGCAGGGAGACAGACTTTAAAGTACTGGTCGAAACGATTAAATCAGGTACCAATGATCTGGCGTCGATGAGTCGTGGTTCTAAGAAGTGGCTTACTGCTCACAATAAAACTCTGGACGATTTATCAGCAAAAAGTGCTGAAAGAAAAGCCGTTCTTGAGGTTGAATTGAGGAGTGGCGGCTAATGTCTATAGACGAAGGTGAAGACGCTGGAGCTGGTGAAGAATCCAGCGATAAAAAACTTGCAGGTCGAGTCCAGCAGACATCAAAAAAAGTGGGCGCACAATTTGTTGTTGGGTTGGTGATAGTCCCGGTTCTATTGATACTCTTTGTTGTTGGGTTATTAAATCTTGTTAGTTTCAACAAAATGACCAAAGAACTTGCGCTTAAAGAGCCCGACAATCTTGGACAGGTTTTTTCGGTGAGAATTGATGCAGCTCAAAACGAAGCCGAGAGACAGTATGCAGAGCATTTGGACAAAATGGCAAATGGCGAAATTTTTGAAGTTAGTAAAAAATTTATCACGTTGTATGAGACTTCTCTTGCAAGTGAAAAAGACTACACACGACTGCTGTCTACCTATCAACAATTGTCGTACGAGTCTGCGAGTCGTGTGAAAGGTTCTGGTGAATGGTATTTTTATTACAAAGAAAAAATACAAAAGCTGAGTGATGCAGCCCTAAAAAGAGAAGAAGCTTTGATTACATATTTAGGTGACGACTAATTCAGTAGGGATTAAGTGATGGGAAATCTTGGTGTGCGGACTGATTTTGACTGCACATTTTCGGTGTTGGTTGCTTTTCTTGCTACGGGCTAATTCTTTGTAGAGCAGGTGATAGGCTGTGTATCTTAATATTAAGGTTGATTTATTGCCTCAAGAATGACAAATTTTTTGTTGCTTGCGACATTGCGACAATTTCCAAATAGTTGCTTCAGCTTCAGGTGGTAATTCAGATGCCGGTTACCAACTATCCAGATTCTACCTCCTTGCGTAAGAATGTGTTTACTTTGTGTAAACATTTTCCAGGCAATGTCATCACCAACTGTATTATTCTGGTGAAAAGGAGGGTTGCACAATACCAGCTCTACTTTTTCATTTCCGGCTTGATCCAACGAGTCACTGACCACAAAATTGCATAAGTATTCAGGTGTAATCATACTGCCAATAAAGTGTTCAAACGAAGCTTTAGCCGATGCAATAGCCATATAGGATTCATCGACAAAGGTTATTTTTGCCGCGGGAAACAGGCGTTTCGCGACTATTCCAAGCACGCCATTTCCGCAACCCAGATCAATAATCGAGCGGGTGGCGGGTAGATTTTTCATATTTTCTATGAAAAACCGGCTTCCTATATCCAGCTTTTCCCGGGAAAAAACATTGGCGTAGTTGATTGTTGATATGCCCAGTTCATCAATGTCTACTTTAACTGGATAAGGTGATTGATAAGGTTTTCTCTCTTGGTCAACCGTAGGAAAAATCAGTCGCGCTTTTTTTACCGCTAAAGATACAGAGGTATCGCCAATAATTTTTTCAAACAATTGGAGATAAGACTTTTCGAGGTATTTGACCATGCAGGCAGCAACAATAGTGGTTTCGCCGGTAATATGTCCACGCAGTGCCAGGAGTTGGTGCTCTAGTAAAGCGAGCGTCTTGGGGACTTTTATTAACACCAGGTCTGCTGTTCCTTCGAAATCAGTGGTGCTGGCTAATTTTTCCAGGATTTTATGTTGGCCGTTTCCTAAATCATTGGAAGCATAATTATGTGTCGCGGCGTTCAGACTTACGGATGAGTCGTTCCAGCTACAAGGATGGTATGTTGCCAGGCTGCAGGCCAGAGCGCCAAAACCGTCATTAATAATTAATACTCTGTCAGTATTTTTCACGAGCTTATTGTCGTCTAGATAATCGAGTAAAAGTTCGTCCGCTGCATCCCACGCTCTAAGATTAGCTGCCGCCTTTACATTACTGGGCTTGTGAGGCGATCGCACCAGATGCAGGCGACCAAATGCGGTATTGAGAATGTCCATCTGGATGTTGATGTCTCCGTCAGCAAATAGAAGATGATACAGTTAAGCGAGTGACTGGTTCGGTATTTCTGAGGGTATGGCAGCAATTAATTTCTGTGTATAAGCGTGTTTTGGATGATTGAATACTGTTTCTGTCTGGTCAACTTCGACAATTTTCCCCTCAGACATTACTGCTGTGCGATCGCACAAATAGCGAATTACCGAAAGATCATGAGATACAAAGATAATAGAAAGGTCGTGGCGTTTTACTAACTGTAGAAAAAGATCCAATATTTGAGCCTGAATAGTCACGTCAAGCGCAGAAACGGGTTCGTCAGCAACGATAACTTTTGGGGCGACGGCCAAAGCCCGGGCAATGGCAATTCGCTGCCGTTGACCGCCTGAAAATTCATGGGGATATTTGCGGATGTCGGTGGGAGAAAGACCAACCTCATGCATCAACTCAATAATTCGTTGATTGAGCAGGTTTTTGGCCGCCGGCTGATGCAGTTTTAGGGGTTCCAGCAAAATATCATAGACAGACATGCGTGGATTGAGTGATGCATAAGGGTCCTGGAAAATAATCTGTAGATCTTGTCTAAGATGTTTTAAGCCCTTTGAGTCTAGTGATGTGATTTCACGTCCCTCAAACTTCACACTGCCTTCGTGAGAATCTATAAGTCGAATAATGGTTTTTGATAAAGTAGACTTGCCACACCCTGATTCACCGACCAAGCCCAGTATTTCGCCTTTTTTGAGGTACAAATCCACATTGTCGACAGCATTGAGATACTGTTTTTCCTGAAATAGACCAGTAGAGTGATCGGCGAAGCGTGTAGTCAGATGACTTACTTGCAGGATCGGCACTTCGCTATCGTCTGAATTATGATATCTATATTGCTCAGGCTTTTTACTGTTCGGAATTGCTGCTAATAGATTTTTTGTATACTCGTGTTCCGTCTGGCTAAATATTTTTTCGGTTGTACCTTGCTCGACAATACTGCCATCTTTCATTACCAGAACGCGATCAGCCAGTTGAGCAACAACAGCTAAATCGTGGGTGATAAAAATAATGGCAATGTTGTATTTTTTTCGTAACGTGTGTAGCAGTTCGAATATCTGTGCCTGGATGGTGACATCCAGTGCCGTCGTGGGCTCGTCGGCAATTAACAACTCCGGTTCAGTTAACAGCGCCATAGCGATCATAACCCGCTGACGCATGCCGCCCGAGAATTCGTGAGGATATTGTTCAAGCCGTTTTATGCCATCGCTGATGCCGACTTCTTCCAACACATTTGCGGCTTTTAGTGTGGCGAGTTTTTTGTCGATATCTGAATGGGTGGTTAAAACTTCTACCAGCTGCGAACCAATAGTCATATAAGGGTTCAATGAGGTCATTGGGTCCTGAAATATCATTGCAATTTTGTTGCCGCGAATAGATCGCATTTGTCGTTTATCGCAGTTCAGTAAATCGATATCACCAAAGTAGGCATGACCAGATTCGATCTTTCCCGGTGGCTGGGCGATAAGGTCGAGTAGGGCGTGGCACGATACAGATTTCCCCGAGCCCGACTCACCCACAATCGCTACAACCTCGCCGGCATTAACGTCATAGCTAATATCTTTGACTGCATTGACGATACCGTCACGAGTATAGAAATTCACAGTTAGATTTTTTATCGACAAGACCGACATGGGTTATTCCTACTAATCTTTAGAGGTTTTCGGATCGAGGGCATCACGCAAGCCATCACCGAGAAAATTAAGAGAAAACAGTGTGACCGACAATACCAGGCCGGGATAGATCAATAGCCACGGATATTCTTCCATTGTTTCAACACCGTAGGAAATCAGTAAGCCCCATGAACTTTGGGGGGGTTGTATACCTAAGCCAAGAAAGCTGAGGAAAGCTTCGAGTAGCATGACGCTGGGGATAGTCAGTGTTACGTAGACAATAATGGGACCCAATATATTGGGAATGATATGCCTGACTATTATTGCCAGCGGTGATAGTCCCATTGCGACAGCTGCTTCAACAAATTCCTGTTGCCGAAGAGAGAGCACCTGTCCGCGAACGATCCGTGCCATTGTTAACCATTCAACGCAGCCGATGGCTAAAAACAACAGCAATATGCTTCTCCCAAAGACTACCATTAACAAAATAATAAAGATCATAAAAGGTAGTGCATAAAGAATATCAACCAGACGCATCATAAATGCGTCAGTTCGACCACCAGTATAGCCAGCTATAGCGCCCCAAAAAACGCCAATAAAAAGAGCAACTGTAGTGGCGATAAAACCGACCGCAAGAGAAACCCGGCCACCGTACATGATTCTTGTTAGCAGGTCGCGGCCAAAGGTATCGGTGCCTAACCAGTGGTCCATTGACGGTGGCGATGCACCTAGATCGAGATTTTGAACTTCATAAGAGTAGGGTGCTATCCAGGGCGTCAGCAAAGCTATAACAATCATTACCCCTAATATTAGCAGTCCGGCCATAGCCAGGTGGTTTTTGCGTAACCTGGTGACTGCATCTTGCCAAAGCGAACGTCCCTGAACGACATCTGCGGGGACAATCTGTTTAATAGACATCAGTTTTTATCTCCGTAGCTTAATCTGGGATTTAGCATGACTGCAATAATGTCAGAAAGGAGATTGAAGAAAATAATTAACATCGAGAAGAAAATGGTGGTGCCCATAATCATCGTGTAATCGCGATTAAATGCCGCTTGGACATAAAAACGCCCGAGTCCGGGTATTTGAAAAATTGTTTCTACGACAAACGATCCGGACAGTAGGCCTGCTATTGCCGGTCCGAGGAACGAGACAACGGGAAGTAATCCTCCGCGTAGCGCGTGCTTAAACAAAATGATATGTTCAGGTATTCCCTTCGCTCTGGCAGTGCGGATGAAATCTTGAGAGAGTATTTCCAGCATGCCGCCTCGGCTTAGTCGGGCAATATAGGCGGCGTATGTTGAGCCCAGGGTAATCGACGGGAGGATTTTATCACCGGCACTATAGCCCCATCCGGACACCGGTAACCATTCCAGCCAAATCCCAAAAACCAGTACTAACAATGGTCCCATAAGAAATGAAGGCATACATATGCCTATCATTGCTGCGGACATTGGTATGTAATCTTGTGCGGTATTTGGCCGCAAAGCGGCTATGAGTCCGGCTGAAATGCCAATAATCAAGGCGATAATCATTGCGTTGATAGCCAGTTCAAAAGTGATAGGCAAACCGGTAAATATCATTTCTGAGACACTGCGTGTTGGATATTTGAAGGACGGACCAAAGTCACCAGTGACAACATTCCCAAGATAGTCAAAGAACTGTTGATACAGGGGGTCATTGAGGTGATAGCGTTCGTTCAGTTTTTCCAGAACATAAGGTGATACTGCTTTTTCTGCGTCAAAAGGACCGCCGGGAGCTTGCCGAACAAGAATGAAAGTTACTGCGATAACAATTAGTAACACCGGGATCGCTTGTAACATCCGGAAAAAAATAAATCTCAGCATGATAGTTAGTCTGTTTTTTCGAGGTAAATGTATTTGTAGGGATGATGATCGAGGATATTACTGTACCATCCCTTTAGCTCGGGAGCTTTCAGGTACAACCGAGTATAGGTATAGATAGGCATCACCGGCACCTGGTCTGTCAGAATTTTTTCAGCTTGCTGGAAGTATTCAAATCGCTGCTTCATGTCTATAGTTTTGGCGGCCGACTGAATAGCGCTATCGTATTCTGGATTCGAAAACCCTGTCTGATTATTGCCGCCGCCACTGACAAACATGTCGAGAAATGTATTGGGATCAACGTAGTCACCGATCCAGCTACCTCTCGCTATTTCATAGTCCATGTTGGTGACGGTGAACAAAAAAGACTTCCAGTCCTGGTTGTATAATTTCAACTCAATGCCAAGGGCCTGTTTCCACATTTGTTGCAAGGCAACCGCTATCTTTCTATGACCTTCACTGGTGTTATAGAGAATGTTGATTTCGGGAAACCCTGCTCCATCGGGAAACCCTGCGTCTGTAAGCAGTTGTTTAGCTTGTTTAACGTCGAAAACTATTTTGGCTTCAGAGGTATAGCCCAGGGTATTGGCGGGGGTAAGGTTGTAAGCTGGGATTTGTCCGCCTTTGGTGATTGCCTCAACAATTTTTACTCGGTCAATTGACATGGCGAGGGCTTTTCTAACACGCACGTCATCCAGCGGTGGTTTGTTTACATTAAAGCGATAAAAATAGGTTCCCAGATAGGGAGATATATTAATCAGGTGCGGATATTGCTGGCGATATTTTTCTATTTTTTCTTCCGGTACTGTGTTGGTGATATGTAATGTTCTGGACCTGAACATCCGTTCTTCAGTGACGGTATTATCGATAGGGTAAAATCGGATTTCATTTAACGTTACAATATCGTGGTCCCAGTAATAAGGGTTTTTTTCGACGCGGATAATTCGATTTAATGCCCATTCCTTTAATACAAATGGGCCGTTACCGACAAAATTTCCAGCGCGAGTCCAAAGGCTTCCGGGATCATCTATAGCACCAAATTTTTCGATCGTTTTACGGTGTACCGGAAAAGTACTGTAGTGGGTAAGTAGCGACAAAAAATAGGGTGTTGGTGCAGCCAGCTGTACCTCGAAGGTAAGAGCGTCCAGCGCTTTAGCGCCGACCAGGGAGAAATCTTTGATATTTCCCTGATTGAATTCTCGGGCATTTTTAACCACAAAAAGCTGGTAGGCATATTCGGCGGCGAGATTGGGCATTAGCAGACGCTTCCAGGAATAGACAAAATCGTCAGCGGTTAACGATTCACCATTTGACCATCGAGCTTGCGGGTTTAGATAAAACGTGTAGGTGAGGAGGTCATCAGAAACATCCCATGAGAGAGCGACGCCGGGTGCGGGTGCCAGACTTTTGGGGTTTTCACCAACCAGTCCTTCCAGCAGCGCGGCGATAATATTGTGTTCTGGTACCCCTGTTGCCAGATGAGGGTCAAGGCCTTGTGGCTCAGTGCCATTTCCCATATGGAGAATTTGTGCCTCGGTTGCAAGGTCGACATTACTTTCCATTGGGCCGCAGCTGCAGAGAAAAAGAGAGATGCCTACCAACAGGCAGTAATGTATAAGGTTTTTCATCAGCATTTACGTATCTTGATTCAGGCGCTTAACAAAGGCGTCAAAATTGAAAGGGCGGCCGAGAAAATCTTCAACCAGCTGCGCGGCGTCTTTTGATCCTCCGGGAGCAAGAACTGTCTTCCTGTAGCGATTGGCGATATCTTTATTACGCATGCCGCTCTCTTTGAATTGTTCGAGGATGTCAGCAGCAATGACTTCTGACCACATATACGTGTAATAGGCCGCTGAGTAACCGAACAGATGGCCAAAGCTTGCATAAAAATGAGTATCGTCAATGTAGGCAAAAGGAGAGTACTCAGTTTGCAGCTGAATCATCGTTTCTTTTAGGTCGAGTTCGTCTGGCGGCGTTTGGTAAATTGCCAGTGACAGGGACGCGTAAAACATTTGGTTGCGAATATGAGTTCCACGGGCAAAATCACGCGCAATACGCATTTTATTGACCAGCTCTTCTGGAATGACTTCACCTTGCTGATTGTAAGCAAATTCTTTCAGTGTTTCATAGTCCCAAATCCACTCTTCGAGCATTTGTGAGGGTGCCTCGACAAAGTCCCGTTCGGTAGCAACGCCCGCAAAAGCACCCCAGCGTTGTTGGCCACCAAAAATACTATGAATTAAATGACCAAATTCATGTAAGAATGTTTCAACCTGAGTATGTTCCATCAACCCCGGGGTATCGTCACCGCCGGGGAAATTACACACCAATGCTGCAACAGGTAGTTGTTGACCGGCAATTCCGGATTGCACGCCGAACTGCGCGGCGTGTTTGTATTTTCCTGTCCTCGGGTGCATATCCAAATAGAATCGGCCGATGACTTGGCCATGTTCAACAATTTCGAAGGATTCGACTTTATCGTCCCAAACCGGCGTTTGCCACGGCCGTATTTCCACGGAAAAAAGGTCTTCGACCAGCGTGAAGATACCATCTCTCACTTTGTTATATTGGAAGTACTGACGAATGATTTTTGTATCAACACTGTATTTTTCTCGTCGAACGGTCTCCTCGAGAAAAGACTTTTGCCAGTTGCCTACTGATGTTGCCGAAGGGTCAATAGTTTGTAATGCCTTTAACAACTCACCATAGTCACTTTCTGCTCGTGGTATCGCCATGTCAGAAATTCGTTTAATGAAGTTGCTGACAGTTTCCGGACTTTGTACCATCATGTCCTCAAGCGCGTAGGTTGCAAAGTCTTCATAATCCAGGGCAGTTGCCAGCGTGTGTCTTTGCCGTACTATGTCATTTAATACCTGGTCATTGTCGGGAAAGCCTCGATTCAGGTATTGTTTGTACAATGCGAGTCGAGCCTGGTCGTTTTTGGCGTATCGCAACAACGGAAATAAATCGGGATAGTCAGTTGTAATCGTTATTAGGCCATTTTCATCGGGTAAATGTTGTTCGATGTAGTCTTGCGGCATTCCGTCCAGATCGGCAACAGAATTTAATGTTATCGATCGAACGTCTTCCCGAATGTTTTTTGCAAAGTCTTGTCCCAGTGCAGTTATTTTCTCGCTTATAGTACGGATACTTTCCCTTTCGCGCTCATTTTTGTCGACGCCTGAGCGTTTGAAGTCACGCAGTAACTCGGTCAAATACCGCTGCGTGTCCGCTTGCTTGTCGCTGACGTCAACTTGCTGCAATCGTTCATATAGAGGTTTTGACAGACCTATTTCTGTCAGTAGGTTGGAAAAATTCTGAATGCAGGTGTCGGCGGCGGCTTGTAAATCGGTATCAGGGTGAACATTGTTAAGAAGATAAGTCATGCCTGTGTCGTTATCGATATCGACAAACATTTGGTCTACAGGTCTTAACAAGTTATCAACGGTAAACGGTGGTTGCAGGCTTTCCAGTCTTCTAAAGCTACCGTTTCCGTTTTTCAGTTGTTGCGAACACTGCTCCGTCAGTTCAGTTGCCGTAAGGCCGGATTGGAAATTACCCGGTGCAGCTGAGAGCGCGTCTTGGTTGTTATTGTTGCCGTCGGTAGCAGAGTTCTGGCAGGCACTAAGAATAATACTGGTCGTGATCAATAGTAGCGCTTTGTTCATCGTAGAGCATCCTCAAATACAGCAAATTTGACGTTTTGGTAACTGCAAATCATTGCCGCAGGGTTGACCGGTTAATTTTTTAATAGCGAGAAAATCGTTCCATCAATACCTACATACTCAAACAGATTGAGACATGGCGCACAGGATGTTAAAAACAACGGGGCTTCTACTCGTTAAGGGTTCATACGTTACCAAGAAGTACCTCGGTATGGAAGTGTAGCGTCTATACTAAAGGATCGATAACAGAAAGCAGCCGAATATGAGCGATCAGATAACAAATGCTACCCAGCAATGGACTCGTCAACTGAGTCAAGTCCAGTTGCCAGTGCTTTCTGAAGTCATGCAAGAACTTAACTCTGTGACTAACAATAAAGATACTTCGGCGACAGAGCTGGCCGAAATTATCCTCAAGGATAGTGGGCTGACAACCAAGGTTTTGCGGGTTGCAAATAGTGTTTATCATAATCCCGGGTCTAGTAATCAGATAAACACGATTAGCCGGGCGGTAGTGCAGTTGGGGTTTCAGGGTATTAAGGCTATTTCACTATCGGTGATGCTGGTGGATTCGCTGCTGCAAAAGAGCGCAAAGGAAAGGATGCTGCAATGGATGGCCAGAGGTTTTCACGCAGCAGTGCAAGCTGAGAACTTATTCAAACAAATTGGAGGCAGTGGCGGGGATGAGGAGGTTTTTATAACGTCTTTGTTATTGCATATCGGCGATATGGCTTTCTGGACTTGTAAAAGTGAAACTGCAGAAAAACTGGACAATGCCTTAGCGATGAATAGTTGTGGTGATGACCAGGTTGAGCGAGAGATTCTCGGTTGTAGTATGAAGGATATTACCATTGCTCTAGCGGAGCAGTGGCAGCTAGGGCCCAGATTGCAGCAGGCGCTGGCTACGGAAGGTGATCAGGGAAGCGCAACTGAGGCTGTATTGTTAGGCGAGGCGATCAGTTTTGCCAGTGAAAAGGGGTGGGATTCGGAAGAGTTCAAAGCGGTTTTGGTTAAGGCGTCGTTATATACCGGTTTAGGGCTGGACGATGTAACAGCAATGATAGAGCGGGGCGCAGACCAGGCCGCAGGTATTGCTGTGACTTACAGAGCCAACAAAATTTGCCATTACATACCAAGCACATCGGAAAGTCCTTCTCAGCCGGAAGTGGTGGTGCTGAAAGCGAACCCACAGTTGCAGCTGGACATATTGCGCGAAATGGGTAGTTTGGTAGCCCAACAAGTTGATGTTAATACCTTGTTCCAGATGATTGTAGAGGGAGTTCATCGAGGGATTGGCTTAGACCGGGTTTGCCTTTGTTTGATCGATCCGAAGGTGACTACAATGCAGGTGAAATACCTATTGGGTGATGATACGGACGTGTGGCGAGAGGAAATGCAATTTCCGATCAAGAGCGATCAAGATAATTTATTTGCACACTGTTTGCACAGCAGAATAAATATCTGGTTGCACAGTGATTCGGGGAATCAGCTCAATCACTTAATCGACAAAAAAATAGAGCGGTTATTAGATACAAAAAATTGTATGGTGTCGTCGATTTACGCGGGGAGTCGTCCAGTAGGTATACTGTTAGCTGACCGCGGAAGAAAAAACGTGCAGCCAATAGCTTTAGAGCAACACGAGAGTTTTGAACATTTTTCTCAGCAAGCTAATATGTCGCTGTCATTGCTGGTTGAACAGGCGAAGCAACGACAAGCGTGATAGTGTTTTAATGATTCAGTTAACAGCATTCATTATATCGATGTACAAAGTGAGTTTTTGTCCTGGTTGTAAATACTTCGCCGTATTGACCCGGTTCCATTTGACGATATCATTGATGCTAACGTTAAATTTGTCGCCTATGCGCGCTAATGAGTCGCCAGTTCTGACGTAATAGCCAATTTTCTTAGTGACTGATTTTCTTTGTCCCGGGAAGGACGTTTTTGGTTCTTTTGTCCAGACGCTTAATTTTTGTCCTGGCTGCAACGTGTCTTTGGGCGCAATGCCGTTCCAGTGGGCCAATTTAGAAACGGTAACGTTGTATTTTCTCGATATTGTCCAGAGGCTTTCACCATCTTTCACTTGATGAAATGACTGCTGGCTATTGCTGCCGCCAGTCCGGCTTTTATGGATAGATTGAAGTCTTTGATCTGCACTGAGCGAGTAGTGTTGGCCGTTTTCTGATGCCATAGGGATCATTAAAGCTTGGCCTGCCCGGATCATATTACCGCTGATATTGTTGATCTGCTTAATGGTATCCGCACCGGTATTAAATCGTTTGGCTAACAACAACAATGAATCCCCGGTCTTAACGGTATAGCGCTGCCAATGCATTCTCTGTGACGGTGGCAATTGTGCGAGTTCACGGGTGAATAGTTCTTCGTTTTCTACGGGTACTAAAAGCCGGTGAGGGCCTTTGGGAGATGTCGCCCAGCGATTAAAGCCGGGATTTAGCCGATACAATTCGTCAATACTGATACCTGCCATGGTTGCAGCTTGTGCCAGATCAATTTGAGAATGAGTGTCAATTTCGGCGAAGTAAGCTGTATTGGGCACAGTATGAAGTTGTATGTTAAAACGGCGTGGATAGGCGACTAATTTTGCCAGAGCCAATAATTTGGGAACGTAGGCGCGGGTTTCTTTGGGTAAATCCAGGGACCAGAAGTCAGTGTCTTTGCCTCTTTTTTTGTTTTTCCTTATCGCTTTATTAACATTACCCTGGCCAGAATTATACGCAGCCAACGCGAGCAGCCAATCGCCGTCATAGTAGTTGGCCAGCGTCTCCAAATAATCGATAGCAGCGTCAGTGGAGGCGACAATATCGCGTCGGCCGTCGTACCACCAATCCTGGTTGAGTTTATACATTCGGCCGGTACTTGGGATAAATTGCCACATGCCTGATGCGCGCCCATGCGAGTAGGCAAATGGGTCATAAGCGCTTTCGACAATGGGTAGGAGTGCCAGCTCAAGAGGCAGTCCGCGTGCCTCCAGTTTTTCGGTGACGTAATGAATATAGCGCTTTGACCGTTCGCTTACGCGCGCCATATAGGCTGGATTTCGTTGATACCAATTAAACTCAGAGTCCAGTCGCGGTTGTTCAATCTGCCAATCCATTTGGAAACCCAGACGCAGACGCTGCCATACGGTTGTTGGATTTGCCCACACCGGTTCCGTTGTCTCTGGTTCAATGGGGGAGTGTAGGCAGTAATAGGGCGAGCCGAAATCGGTAAAATATTCCCAGGGGTCGTTGTCAATAAGTTGCTTGGCGGATTCTTCGGTGATAACGATGGGAGCGGTATCAGGCTGCGGATTCTGATCGATGAGTAACTGCGTAACAGTCTCGGTAGGCTGGCAGGCCGCGACAAGGCAGAGTGTAGAAAGTGCTTTAGCTAGTGTCTGTAAGTTCTTGATAGTTATATCTTTCATGTATTATGAGTCTGTAAAATTTGGCGCGCTGCTTGGCGCCAGTGAAGAGTTACTAGTTATCTAGTATTTGGCGCGGTCAACTAGAAGCTGTCTTTCCAGCGTCGCACGGCGGTGAATACATCAACTTCGGAATCACCGTTGTTGTCACCTTGGCGTTTTACGCTATCGATAACGGTATCTTCAGTACAGCGTAGAAAGGGATTTGTTGCAAGTTCAGTTGCCAGAATTGAGGGAACGGTCGGAATATTGTCGCGTCGGCGTTGTGTGTCAGTGTTAATGCGTGTATCAAGCTCGCTATTGGTGGGCTCAACGGCATTGGCAAATGCCAGATTGCTGAGGGTATATTCATGCGCACAGTAGATTCGGGTAGTACCAGGTAATGCCGCCAGTTTTTGTAAAGAGTTTAGCATCATCGAGGGATTACCCTCAAAAATCCTGCCGCAACCACCAGCAAAGAGGGTGTCGCCAGAAAATAATACCGGCTGCCCGTTGCCAGAATCCCGGCAATAAAGAGCGATATGATCAAGTGTGTGCCCGGGTACTTCGAGCACAGTGAAGTCTAAGCCAAATAATGACAGAGAATCATCTTCCGCGAGTGGTTGAGTAATCGCTGCTATTTGATCATTTTTTGGGCCATAAACCGGAATATTGCGGTTTTCAATTAGCTTTTCTATCCCGCCGGTATGATCGAAATGATGATGAGTGATCAGAATTGCCGCCAGTTCCAGCTTTAGCAATAACAGGGCCTGCTCTACCGGCTCGGCATCTCCCGGGTCGACTACCGCTGCTTTGCGGCTCTCATCATCGTAAATACACCAGATGTAGTTGTCGTTAAACGCAGGAATAGGTTCGATATGAATCATAAGTGATCAGTAATATTGTCAGTAGATGTTAAAGAGAGTTTGCCTTAAGTGTAGATTAATAGCCAATTTCGGTTAAGATAATTTTGGTAATTTGCGCTGGGCAAGTTGCTAGTTGCGGAACTCATAAATGATGTTTAAGCGTTGGAAAAAAAAGCCCTATAGTAACGCGTCATTGCTGGCTCTTGAGCAGTGGTTTGATACTGATCGGGGGGGCAGAATCTTGCGCCGTCAGCAAGTATTACTCGATGAGCTATTAAGTGACAGTTTCGGCTATCATTTGCTCCAGCTGAGTATTGATTCACGGCCGCGTTTGTTTCGCGATTGCAGAGTTCAATATAAATATCGCGCTCACCCGTCGGCAAAAGCTGCCGATGTACGCAGTGATTTTGAGCAACTACCTTTTGCCAACGAAAGTCTCGATCTGGTTGTTGTTCATCATGTGCAAGAGTTTATCGATAACCCCCACCAGCTTTTACGCGAGATTCACCGGGTTGTTGTTCCCCATGGCCGGGTTATCGTTATTGGCTTTAACCCATGGTCACCGCTGGGGATATTCAGTCGGGTCGGCCATTGGCTGCCAGGTTCAATATGGAATAATCATCTGATCGGTGTAGGACGGATGCAGGACTGGCTCGCGCTATTAGGATTTGGGGCGTCGATCAAATATTATGGGCACCACACGCCGAATGC
The DNA here is from genome assembly GCA_036963965.1 of Oceanicoccus sp. Taxonomy (GTDB): domain Bacteria; phylum Pseudomonadota; class Gammaproteobacteria; order Pseudomonadales; family Dasaniaceae; genus Oceanicoccus. The sequence goes on from JBALTE010000002.1 coordinate 74,446, forward strand.
ATTAAACCAAATAGATAAGCCGTGGCTAACTCGGGCATTGAAGCGCTGGCCTTTCGGTAGCTTTTATGTTGTTTCAGCGGTCAAAGAAGAGCTCACAATGACGCCGATCAGGCCCCGGTGGAAACAAGCGGGTGTTGGTTTCAGTGGTTTGGCGCCAATCAAAACCGGTGTTATTGGTAGCGCGCGCATGAAGGGAAAGACAAGAAAGGTAAAGACATCAAAAATTAGCAAAGAGGACGTTTTTTGAAGCAAGTTGAAGTATTTACCGATGGTGCTTGCCGCGGGAACCCTGGGCCTGGGGGCTGGGGTGCACTGATTCGTTTTCAAGGTAAAGAAAAAGAGCTTTATGGCGGTGAAATCACCACCACTAATAATCGTATGGAACTGACGGCTGCAGTTGAGGCGCTTAAGGCGCTGAAACAAGCTTGTGTTGTTGCTCTCACTACTGATTCTCAATATGTGCGAAAAGGTATCACCGAGTGGATGGATAACTGGAAAAAACAAGCCTGGAAAACCGCCGCCAAAAAGCCGGTGAAAAACGTCGATTTATGGCAGCAACTAGACGAACAGGCCGGTCGTCACCAAGTGGAATGGCACTGGGTTAAGGGACATAGCGGTCATCGCGAGAACGAAATAGCCGACCAGTTGGCTAATCGGGGTATTGATGAGCTATGAGCGCTTATTAGTTATCGGCCAAATAATAGTATAAACGATGGAGAGCATCTGTGAGACAGGTTGTATTAGATACTGAGACTACCGGCCTTGAGCCAACGCAAGGCCACCGAATTATTGAAATTGGATGTGTAGAGCTAGTCGATAGAAAGTTGACTGGTAGACACTATCATCAGTATATCAATCCAAACCGGGAGATTGATGCTGGAGCGATGGAGGTTCACGGGATTAGCAATGAGTTTTTGGCCGATAAGCCATTCTTTACTCAAATTTTTCAGGAGTTTTTGGACTTTGTAGAGGGAGCTGAACTAGTTATCCACAACGCCCCGTTCGATATCGGTTTTATCAATAGTGAGTTTAAGTTACTGGATTCGAAAAGCCCGGGGAAAATTGATAGTTACTGCGGTGTTGTTGATACTTTGGTGATGGCTCGCCAGAAACATCCCGGCCAGCGAAACAGTTTGGATGCGCTCTGTTCACGTTATGAAGTGGATAATTCACAGCGGGAATTACACGGGGCCTTATTGGACTCCGAAATTCTAGCTGACGTTTACTTGCTGATGACCGGAGGCCAAACCAAACTGCTACTATCGGGTGAAGACAATGATGATGGTACAGCTCACTCTGACAATGACATTCGCCGCGTGAGTACCAATCGTCAGCCATTAAAAATTGTTTTAGCGAATGACAATGAGCTGACCGCGCACGAACAAAGGATGCAAAAGATAGACGAGGCCAGTGATGGGGGTAACCGCTGGCGATAAAGCCAGCTGTTGGCAGTGGCTGTTAGTTGGTGCTGTTGGTCAGAAAACCAGGTAGACAGCAGCCATGCCAACACCACCCATCACGATTGTGTAAGGGAAGGCCATAACAACCATCTTGCCGTAAGACAAGCGCACAAGCGGTGCCAGTGCCGAGGTTAATAGAAACAAAAAGGCTGCCTGCCCATTGGGTGTGGCAACGCTTGGTATGTTGGTGCCGGTGTTAATGGCAATTGCCAAAACATCAAATTCTGCTCGTGTGATTCTGCCCGACTCCAGGGCGGCAACAATTTCATTGATATACACGGTTGCTACAAACACGTTATCGCTGATCATTGACAGTACGCCATTTGCGGCAAAAAACATCGTCGGACGAATATCGCTGTCCATTGCGAGTACTGTATTGATTATTGGGGTAAACAGATGCTGTTCATGGATTACCGCAACGATAGCAAAAAATACCACTAACAGTGCCGTAAAGGGTAGTGCCTCTTCAAACGCACTACCAAGCTGATGTTCTTCGATAATACCGTTAAAAGAGGTTAATAGGACAATAACAGCCAGGCCGACAATACCTACCGATGCTATGTGGGTAGCTAGGGCGATTACCAGAAATATTGCCACAACCGCTTGCACAACAAGGCTGGCACTGTCTCTCAAAGTGCGTTTTCTGTCTTCTTCACCTGAAAATTCTTCGAGGACTTCACGTACTGCCGAGGGCAGTTCGGCGCCATAGCCAAACGTGCGAGTAGTTTCAAGGGCAAGGCATGTTAGCAATCCCGCCACTAATACCGGCATAGTAACCGGTGCCATAAGTAGGAAAAATTCAATAAAATCCCAACCGGCTTTTTCGGCAATTAGCAGATTTTGTGGCTCGCCGACCAGTGTACATACGCCGCCTAATGCGGTTCCAACGGCACCATGCATTAATAGATTACGGAGAAAGCCGCGAAACTGTTCCAAGTCTTCCCGGTGGTATTCAATAACAGAGTCGTCGTCACTGTGGTCGTGGGAATGATGCAATTTTTTTCCGGACGCAACTTTGTGGTAGACCGAATAAAATCCGGTACCAACACTGATCAGCACTGCTGTCACCGTAAGTGCATCAAGAAAGGCACTGAGGACTGCGGCAACAAGAGCGAACAATAGTGATAGGATTTTTTTCGATTTTACGCCAAGAAGAATTTTGGTGAAAACATAGAGTAGCAAGTCTTTCATGAAGTAAATGCCAGCAACCATAAACATCAACAATAAAATGACTTCAAAGTTACTCTGTGCTTCAAGATAAACGGCTTCTGCGGGAGCCATTCCGATAGCGATGGCCTCAATCGCGAGAAGGCCGCCGGGTTGCAGAGGATAGCACTTCAAGGCCAGAGCCAGAGTAAAAATGAATTCCAATATGAGTACCCAGCCAGTCACAAAAGGGCCAACGGTATAAAAGAGAATGGGATTCAAAATTAAAAAGACAATGATGGTTCGCTTATACCATTCTGGTGCCTGGCCCAAAAAGTTCGCTATAAAGGCCTGCGGCATGGTTTGCGCCATGTGTAACTCCTCAAAAAATCGATGGATCGCTAACAGAAATCTACTTTAGTCCCTGAATATAATACATTTTTTTAGATTTGCAGACTATTCCGCCAAATTTGATACAAATATGATGATTTCGCTGGGTTATTGATCGTTCTCGGTCTTTTTACAACAAAAATACAGCTCTGCTGTGTTTGCCTCATGGGTTCAAACAGGTGGCCACATTTATCATTAATAATGTGATGCAAGTATCTGTAAAGATAGATAAAAATCCGCGTCATCAACCGAATTGAGACTATACTTAGGTAAATTTCGCGCGTAACAGTTTGGCTGGACTGCGTATTTATCGATTAGGAGTGTTTGTGACTTTAGAGGTGAGTATCAATCTGGGCTCTCTGAAACTGATTCAGAATGAGCTGAGTGAAGCGATTAAGCGTTCTGCCAGTGATTTCGAAACGTATATAGAATCGGGTGAAGATGGTGGTCTCACTGAAAGTTGCAAAAATGATATTGCTCAGGTTGGTGGGACTTTTCGCCTGCTGGAATATCCCGGAGCCGCATTAATTGCCGATGAGATGGCCGAGTTAGTGGGTGTTATTGCGGACCCCGAGCGCAAAACAACGAAGGCAATGATTAATGCCCTTACACATGCTTATTTTGTATTGCCGCGTTATATCGAATATATAACGCAGCGTCAAAGTGAGTTGCCGATACTCGTTATACCCTATGTCAATGAAATGCGGGTTAGTCGCAAAGAAGATTTACTGCCGGAATATCACGGTAACACGGGCAATATAAACTTTGATGGTGAATGGCCATCAACGGGACCCGACGCCGATGTGAGATTGCTTTTGGCGACGGTTCCGCGCCTGCGGTATATGTATCAAACCGGTCTGGTCGGTATTCTGAAGCATCCGGGAAGCGGTCCTCATTACTTATTTATGAGCAGGGCAGTGGCTCGTATTATCGCGTTGCTAGGTAATCATCCTCAATCGGAACTGTGGCGGCTCTTTGCTTTGGTTCTCGATGCTATGGCTGCCGAGAAACTCGAAATAACCCTCAACCGAAAACGAGATTTGGCCAGTGTTGAGAAGTTAATGCGCGGCTTGGTTAGCCAGAAAGAAGAAGGCTTAACCCAGGATACCGCGCAACTGAAGAAAAACTTACTGTTCATGTTGATGCTCACCTCCCACGATGGAGAAGCAATCGATACTGTTCGGCAGCTTTATTCGCTGGCAACGCCTGATGTGAACGACGATCAAATTGTCGCAGAACGCATTGGCATGCATGGGCCTAGTCAAGAAACGGTCGAGACCGTCATCAAGGTACTCAGTGAAGAATTGCGCAATGCCAAAGATATTCTTGAGCTTGGTTCGCAAAATAACGGCGTTGAAGAAGAAGACCTGGCATTGCTGAAAGAGATTGTTGGCAGAGTCGCGGACACGTTGCAGATATTAAATTTGTATGGTCCGCAGGAAACCCTGAAAGCTCAATTAGAAAAAATTAATCGTTGGGAAAACGGGTTTTCCGATAGTGCATTGAGTGGTTTTATAGGAGCGGCAGATACCTTACTCTATATTGAAAGTGCGCTGGAAGGGTTGGATCGCCAGCAGCTAACCGTGGCTGAACTGAATGAAGCAACGGAGCTTACACGCAAGAAGATTATAGCTGGAAGTCAATTGGCGCAAGCAGAGCAGCTGGTTATTGAAGAAGCACAGACAAGTATTGCAATGGTCAAGAGGGCAATAACTTCGTATGTTGACTCAAATTTTGACGCCGCTCATGTTGCCAATGTACATGTTGCACTCAACACCGTGCGCGGTGGGCTATACATGCTTAACAGCAACCGGGCTGCAGCAGTAGTAAAAAGCTGTAGTGCGTTTCTATTCCACCATATTGATGAAAACAATACCGGAGAGCAACGACACCAATTGCTTGAAACGCTTGCCGATGCACTTATTAGTTTAGAATATTATCTAATCGAAATGGGTAATAGTCGAGATGTAAATGATGACATTCTTCGGGTAGCTGAAGATAGCCTTGAGGCGCTCGGTTACAAAGTAGAGCCTATTATTGATTCGCGGGCCGTATAGATGGTTTATACAATATTGGCAGGACTAACTATCGCAGTAGCAGTGGTAACTGTTCTTTTTGCAGGTCGACTACTATTCAAGGGTAAGTGGATTCTGGGCTGGTTGCGAGGTATGGCGGGGATGCTGCTATTACTGGGCTCAGCAGTCATGGCTTTTGGTGCTTTTGACTTCTACAGTTACAAGCAGCTCAGCAAAGAGCAAGCTATTGCGAATATCAGCTTTACCAAAATGGAGCCTCAAAAGTATCAGGTTTCACTGGTTGATAGTGAAGGTGCTGAGCAGATTTTTGAGTTAAACGGTGACTTGTGGCAATTGGATGCGCGGATTATTAAATGGAGCAAGTTATTTGCCGGTGCAGGACTGACACCAGGGTATCGTCTCGACCGTATCAGTGGTCGTTATTATGCGCTCGAGGAAGAAAAGTCAGGTAAGCGTACAGTCTATGAGCTCGGTAATAATAAAAGCGTGATTGATTTGTGGAGTTGGGCGCGTCAATTTGGAAAAAACATCACAATCGTTGATGCGTCTTATGGCAGTGCTACTTATTTGCCAATGGAGGATGGTGCTCTATTCTCAGTTATCCTATCCAGTTCCGGTCTACTTGCCAGACCCCTCAATGAACGGGCTGAATTGGCGGTTAATCGCTGGAAATAGTTTTCGCTCTGTCACGTCTTGACTTAACTTAGGTAAGCCCCCAAGATCCCCTGTTTAAAGCAAGATAGATGTCTCGGGTAGGCCTCTGTCGACTAAAACTATGGGGTAAAGCATTGGAATTTCTGAGTAATTATGGTTTGTTTTTAGCCAAGGCCATTACTATTGTTGTGGCAATTTTGTTTGTGGTTGTGGGTATTATCGCCGCTGGGGGGCGCCACAAAAAAGAATCTGGCGGTCAGATTGAGGTTACCTTTCTTAACGATGAATACGACGAACATGAACATGTCATAAAGTCTGTTATTCTCGATGAAGCGCAGCTAAAAGCTGAGCATAAAGCAGAGAAAAAACAGCAGAAAGCCGAAAAGAAACAAAAGAAAGACGCTACTGATGATGCAAAAAAACGCGTTTATGTATTAACGTTTGATGGCGATGTAAAAGCGTCGGCAGTCTCAAGCTTGAGAGAAGAAATTACTGCAATATTGACCGTAGCTACCCCCGATGATGAAGTTGTATTGTGCCTTGAAAGCCCCGGTGGAATGGTGCACACCTATGGGTTAGCTGCCTCCCAATTGTCTCGAATTACCAAACAGAATATCCCATTGACAGTTGTTGTTGATGCAGTTGCTGCTAGCGGCGGTTATATGATGGCGTGTATCGGTAACAAAATATTAGCTGCTCCATTTGCTGTTATTGGTTCGATTGGGGTTGTCGCCCAACTGCCCAATTTCCACCGATTACTGAAGAAAAACGATATTGATTTTGAGCTATTCACTGCCGGTGAGCACAAACGTACGGTGACCATGTTTGGTGAAAATACCGATAAAGGTAAAGCTAAGTTTGTCGAAGAACTAGAAGACACTCATGAACTATTTAAGAGTTTTGTTAGTGAACATCGTCCGCAAGTGAATGTTGCGGAGGTTGCGACCGGCGAGGTTTGGTATGGGCAGCGAGCAATTGAGAATAACCTGATTGACGATATTCAAACGAGTGATGAGTATTTAATGTCAAAACGTGGTGACTCCAATATCTATAAAGTCAGTTTTGAAGCGAAGAAAACACTGCAGGAAAAGTTGGGTTTTGCCGCACAGTCGATGACAGAGGGCGTTGTCAACAAGCTGGTTGAGCGTTTTTCTAACAATCGCCAATTTTAGTTAACACAGGTCGCTAAGCCGACAGCAGCGTGACGTGCTTGTTTCACGATAGTGCTCCGCTTGTCGGACTGCTTTTCTTTGCGCCTGAGCCCTGCTAGACAATAGCAGAGCTCGGGCTCTCGGTTAGCGCTTATCTTTATGTTCCGTAATACCGTCACAACGTGCCTTCTATAGCAGTGATCCCAGAACTTGTGGCTGTTGTCGAAAAGTCTAAGATTTGTAGTCCCCATAATTTAGCACAGTGTATTTTCGCTTCTTATATCCCAAATCACGGTCCTCTGGCTCATTATCTGGAAAAATTGGTCGTAACACATTGATTCATATAACCCTCGTTATCGTTCGCGGGTAAACTCTCGAACAAGCTATCTTGAGTCAAAGGCTTACTTTGCCGGAGTATGTAAAGTGCGTTAAAGTTCTAGCGTATTGAGTAATAAGAAAGTCTATGGATGGATAGTAAGCAGGTTCTCTTGTTCAAGAGACCATTTAGATATAAAGCCGTAGGCTCTTGAATAAGCTGTTATGCACTAAGGAAAGGTATGCGAATTTTACTTGCTTTTGTAGTTTTCTGGATTTCGGCTTGCTCGGTCACACAACAGAATAATGCTGCCCCGCAAATTTATCACGACAAGTATAATGCTCGGTACAATGAACTTGTGAGTGTTGTTAGAGAAACAGCGTCACAAGAAGAGTTTGTAGAATTAAGAAAAATCTATGTCTATACGAGCCATTACAAGCCGTATCTAAGCCCAGAACGCTCATTGTCGCAGTTGATGTTTGAGGCATTAAACAATGAAGAATGGGATATATGCTTAGAGAAATCTAGTGAGATACTAGACTTCAATTACATCAGTTTGAGCGCACACTATGGTGCCATGGCTTGCAGCTTTGAATCAGACAACAAAACTCAAGCAGATTACCATAAATATGTTTTAAACAATCTTCTCGATGCTATATGGTCTACAGGAGATGGTAAATCTACCGAAACCGCATTCTATTGCACTAGCACACCAGAGCTTCAGGCATTTATTCAGTTGCATGGTCTGGAAACCATAGACCAAGCTCTTATTCACCATGAAGGTAAAGCTTACGATCTCATGGGAGTTAAAGACCCTAAAGAAGACGAAGAGTTTAAGTGGTATTTTGACATTAGTAGCCAGTGGGCTTTAGGTTTTAAAGGGTTAGAGTAAATGCATAACAAGAAAAGGCATTGGACACAGTGCTGCGCGCTTCACCCATACTTTAAGCGTTAAGCCGCTTAGTTATCTAGAGTATTTACCATGAAAATGAATTACTTCGTATTTGGAACAAATAATAAAGAAAAGGCAGTGGGATTTTATGATGAATTATTTGATGGGACTGGGATAAATAAAATTCACGAAGAAGGACGAATGACGCTATGGGGTAACGAAGACTTTATGTTTTCCGTAGCAGAGCCGTTCGATGAAAACCCAGCATCAAACGGAAATGGCACTATGCTTGGCTTCCATGTTGATTCTATTGAAGAGGTTAATCGATTACATAAAAAAACTCTTGATTTGGGAGGTATAAGTGAAGGAGAGCCTAGAATACGCTCTAATATGCATTCGGCTTATGCAAGAGATTTAGACAACAATAAGATATGTTTCTATACGAGCAATGCTTAACAAGTCAAGGCAGCAACGCCACTTCGTGGCTGGACGCGCTAACGCGCGTCGCTGCTTGAGGCGTTAGAAGTATGAGATCGAAATGACACCGGGAATTATTGCAGCCAAGAAGAATAAAGTTTCACACTGGATACATGAGTACTCTCATGACGAATCAAGTGAGTCTTATGGGCTCGAAGCTGCCGGTAAAATGGGTGTTCCAAAGGAAAGGGTTTTCAAGACTCTGGTTGTGTCCCTCGACAACAAAGAATTGGTCGTAGGCGTAATTCCGGTTTCATCAATGTTAAGTATGAAGCTAATGGCAAAAGCTGCTGGTGCAAAAAAGGCTGCCATGGCTGAAAAGTCTGAGGTTGAAAGGTCGACAGGATATGTTTTAGGCGGGGTGAGTCCGCTTGGACAAAAGAAACGACTTAGAACTATCATTGACTCGTCTGCAATGTCTCATTCTACAATTTACGTTAGCGCTGGCCGCAGGGGCTTAGAAATAGAACTGAGCCCGGATGATTTATCAAAACTAACCAGTGGAGTTATTTATGAAGTATGCCAGTAAATCCACTTCTAACAAGGCAGCAATCTGACGCCGTCGCCGCACCGTTTCAGATTACTGTAATGGTTATTTGGTTATGCTTCATGTGGAGTATACGGCATCCAAAAATAGAGTAACTGATTTGCAATCAAGAAATGTCAGTACAGAAGTTGCAAGTTGCGCAATAACAGGTCGAGGCTGTGAAGCGTTATGTTTTACGATATATCGGCGAATTCAATGAAGAGATGGGGCGTATGTTTAACTATATCTACACTATTTTCCTGCTTAGGACTAGTTTGGTTTGTTAGCAGTATGGCCGAGGATGAATGCTTAGATTCTGGGGGACGCTGGCGTGGCATTACTCAAGGTTGCGATGGCGGTAATAGATATTCCATGCAATGTTTAACATCTCCTTTAACTATCGCCATTTTTTTAGGTATCATCCTTGGCATTAGTAGCGCGCTAGTTCAAACTCATACCGTGATGTTTAGGTCGTTCAATGCAAAAACATAACAATAGGTGTAATGATCGCCTGCGGCTGGGCAGCAAAAAGAGTGGCTTCGCCACCATGCTACCCATTAACTAGGCGTTATGAATACAGACAATTAGAGAACGAGTACAGAAATGAGTGAAAAAATTAGCCAGTCTTCCTTAAACGCATTGAAAATTGCGTTTACTTACATGCCAAGATCAATTGAAGTAACAAAATTTGAGTATGGTGATAGTTGCCAAAAAGTATTAGATCACATTGGAAAAGTTAGAGAGATATTGTTGATTAACGACGTTGATCCTGATGAGGTTTATGGCGAAATAAACCCCGAAAATACTCCTAACTCAACATATTAATGTTGTAAGAGCAGTGCAATTATAGAATGAGTATTGTTGTCAGTATTCTGTACATGCAAATGTATAACAAGGCCAGTCACAAGTACTCCACGCCTTTAACGTCCCATTGGACTCGCCCGCCTGTACTAGCGGAGTTAGCTGTCTCCAGAGAATATGAGTATGGATGAAGTCACATCACCTAAAAAAGCATTGGCCTCATATTTAATACCTGTTCTTTTTTTAGTGTATTTCGTTGCTGGCGCATTAAACGGAGAAATTGGTTTCCCTGGCCGCACTGGCATTTATGGTGTGTCGGCGTGGTTTGCGTGTGGCTTTCCCGTTTTATGGCTCGCAAGTAAAGTTGTTCGTCACGAGCCAAATATTAAGTTGGACGCCAGAACTCGTACAGTATTCGCCCCAATAATAATGGCTGTTGGTGTAGGTATGTTTTTCTACGCCATCTCTGAGATGTAATCGTGCCAAATACAGCTAACAAGTCAAGCGCGCGGGATTGCCTAACCGGGACCGCCTTTTTAAGGCGTTAGCCAATAAATTAGACTCGTGAATTCCTTAACATCAGAAGGGACTATGACCATAAAAAAGCATCTTCAATTATTGATCTACAGTTTCATCACATGGCTCGGTTTCTACTTGATAGGGTTACCTGATTACTATCAGCAATGGCCCCTTTGGGCTAAACTTGCGCTTCTTCCACTGGTTACGGCAATGTATTTTCCGGTAACGCGCTATACATTGAGGCAATATTGGAGGGATGGGAGGCATTTCATCAACTCTTGCTGGCTCGCCTTTTATCTCACTCTACCATTTTTCATTTATGACTACTTGTTGTTGGCAGTATATAAAGATCTTGGTATTCAATTTGTAGTGCCTTACTGGTATTTAACATTTTTCTATTTCTCGTTCTGGGCTCAGTTTCTCTACATTGGTAAGACGATGGAGCGAATGAAAATTCACAAGGCCTCGGCATAATGGCTAACAAAAGAAGCAACAGTGCGGTGAACCGCCGGTTCTTTAAACGTTAGGCGAAATTTGGCGAGTTGTACCAATGGACGATTTGCTAATAGCCTGAAGCGGGCTGTGTTAAGGTTGAGAAAACCTAGCTAAGTTGCGCCGTAAGCAAGCGTCAGATTTAGAAAATACAAAGGATGCAACGATGGAATTTACTAATATACGAACTGTTCAAATCACATCATATTTACTGTTGGCGCTCGCAGTTACGCAGGCACTTTACACCATTCTCTATATCGCTGAGATTAACGTTCCACGGCAACTATTATGGGGGCTGGAAGGTCTTCTTTTCACCATTCTCACAGCGTTTGCCGGAGCCGCGATGGTGCAGGCCAAAAACTATCAGGTGGGTTGGTCTGCTATTGCGTTCAGTGCGGTGCTCAACGTAGTGCAGGTTAGCATTGGTCTCACTATGTTTGGGCCATTTCGTGAAGCCGCCAGTCAGCTCGAGGCACTTGGGCCTGTGGCAGGGGCAGTTGTAGCCTTGTCCTTTATGATCTATTACGCAGCAAAACTTTTGCTGGGCTTTGCTGCGCTCACTTTCGGAATTGCAAAGATGACCGGGGGTTCCAAGGCATTGGGAGGCTTGACTGCGGTAGTTGGCGTTGTTGCCATGCTCGCCAATGCGATTTTGATTGTGTTTGGGCGTGACGCCTTTCTATCCTCCGCAGTTGCGGGAGGATCGGGCGTCCTCGCGACCTTGCTTCTCGCGCTCTGTTTGACGAGTACTGCCCGCGAAGACTAAGAGGTAGGCTATCCAGCATCCCAGATCATGAATATATTAGGGTGATTATTCGAGCCAGCATTGAAGCTGAATCTGAAGATATCACCAAGGTAATCGATATAATCAGGGATTTAACATTTAGGGATGTTAGCCTTGCAACAATTGAGCAATAAACACATAACAAAACGTGCAATGAACGCCTGCGGTTGGATAGCTATTCGTCACATAGCTGCGCATTCCCTCAGCGTTATGAGCTATCTATTGAGGAGATCGAGTAGTGACGGAGTTTGAAGCTCAATCGTTAACAAACGAAGTTGGCGCTAATGTTATAGCCATGGGTGATGGCTTTGCGACGCACATAACTATTTTCATGACGCTTGTAAGTGCCTACCTTGTAGTGGCGTTTCTCTCCGGAAAAAGGCTCACTACGCTCCAGATGTCGATCGCTACGGCCTTGTACTCGCTGGCCTATTTCTTCGAGTCATTGTTACTCGCGGCCTATCTTAGAACAGGCGGTAGACTCATTGAGCGCTTGAGCGAGGCTGATCCTTCAGCTAGCGTAGGACTAATAGGGGATATGGGCGGATATTACTTGGGCGCAGTCATTATTATTGCTGTCTATATCTCTTCGCTTTGGTTTATGTGGAGTGTGCGCACCAGCTCTGTCACCAAAGATGGCAACAACTCATAAAAACTAATATATGAACCGCAGGGTCCGTACTATTGAGCTGTTAGGCACAAAAATCACAAGGTATTATTAACTTTTTCTGAGGAATAAAATTCTGAAACTGCGCGTTAGAACCCTCACTATGATGTTCGCTATAGCCATTTCTCTGTCGAATGTTTCACACAGCGAAAATCTCGAGCAGAATGAAGCCACTCAGCCAACGTTTGTGTTGGTTCATGGTACGTTTCAGTGGGGGGGGGCAATGGAATCGTCTTGCAGGGGCCATTAGAAAGGATGGCTACGCAGTACATGCACCTTCTTTGACTGGGCTTGGAGAGAAGGAACATCTTCTTTCTAAACAGACAGGTCTTTCCACGCATATCGAGGACATTACAAATTATATAAGCTGGCTCGATTTAGAGAACGTGATTCTTGTCGCTCACAGTTACGGTGGAGCAGTTATAACTGGAGTTGCTGACGAACTTGGAGATCGTATTTCACACGTTGTTTACATCGATACTGTTCCGCTAAATCACGGAGAAAACCTCCTCGATGGGTTTGGCAAAGAAGTTGAGCGCATTGCTAGACAATCAGTTGAGGAGCATGGTGATGGTTGGCTGATCTCCGCTGATGCACTACGGGGCGCGCTTCCTACAATGAGAAGCCACCCCTGGAAGACTTACACTGACCGTATTAATATTAATAACCCACCACCGAAATCAGGAACAATTATTGTGGCAACCGAGGCTGCTAATGTGTTCGGCTACATGAGAAAACAAGAGGCACCCAAACGCGCAGAAGCACGCGGCTGGAATTTTCATACGGTTGAAGGGCCCCATACGCTTCAAGAAACTAGTCCTTCCATGGAGATAGTTGCTGAAATTCTCTTGCAGGTTGCAAATCATTGAACGAGCAATGGCTCATAGGTGATGGCCTAACAAACTGTTCAGGCGGGGTAAATAAAAGTTGGTCGGTTCCGCTTCGCTTCACATTTTGGCGAGCTACAATTTCTCCCTAAATGGGCGTTAGGTACCTGCGTTGATCTTGGTTTAAGTATGTTTTAGGCAATAGTGTTTTCTTTAAATAAAATTAGGGTGTTTCTTTGGTAAACAAGAACTATCGTGACGAATTAGAGTCTTTTTTAACGCATGAGTTTTTGCCTTTAGGCTATAAGATAACTAAAAATATTACGCTGAATTCCGTTCCTGAAAGCTCGAAATATGAAGCATTAGAATTTTCCCTAGATGATAAAAATATCGTCTATCGGAAAGGTAAAGTGACTTCGGATAGACCTGGCGCCTTTTTAGCAGTTTGGCAGCGGCCACCTTCAGAGAATATCAATGACGATAAACCCATTCCACTAAAACCGAATGATCTCGATTATTTATTCGTAAAGGTAGAGAGCCACGCCAATATCACTGAAGAACTAGAACATCGACCTAAACACGGAATTTTCATTTTCCCTGTCTCGCTTTTGATCGAAAAAGGAATCGTTTCTTCGTTAAAACACAAGGGAAAAACGGGGTTTAGAGTTTTCCCTCCGTGGAGCGGAGATAGAGGTATGGTTGGAACTAAGGTGTTTTCAGAATCTGGCAAGAAAACTCAGCGTTGGCAATCACCGTATTTTCTAGATATTGATGAGAATGGTTCAATTAGTTCATGTAAGTTAAGTGAGATTTTTAGTAAAAAAATTGTGTGAGTTTCTGACCACTGGCGAAGAAATGAATCTTTCGGTGTTGCTCTTATCAAATGATATAGGTCGTTGGTCAACTAAATTACGCAGCTCATTCAATATTCGTCAATACTTTCAAGGCGCCATAGTCAGTGGAGATATTCGGTCAAGAAAGCCAGACGCAACCATCTATCATATTTTGATTGCGCGATCTGGATTTTGGCCTGGGGAAACACTATTCTTTGATGATCGTCAAGAAAACATATTGGCAGCAAATGACCTTGGTATTTCGTCTCGGTTGTTTGAGACTGCCAAAGGGTTTGCCAGTTAGCTGAGTATGCAAGCAGGTATACTCTAACAAGAAGCTGCACCAGGTGTTATGTGTGTAACGATTGGGGATATCATTTCCAAATGAAAACCAAGAATTTAAATAGGTATGTGTCCGTCTACAAGGAATTGTTGAAGTCCGGCGACGTTCAAATCGCCTATGCTGAGCTGGTGAAATATGTACAGAAGTTAAAAACAGGTTTTTCTAAAGACTTTAGCAATGACTATTCTGTTGGCAATGTTCTCCAGGGGTATATGGATTACACATATTTTTACCTGACAAATGATTATTTAAAGAGTAGGAAGCTAAAGCTGGGTTTGGTCTTAAACCACGCTGAGGCGCACTTTGAAATATGGCTTTTGGGTCAGACCAAAGCCATACAGGAAGAGTATTGGGATAGATTAAAAAAAACCGAATGGATTGAAGTCACAAAAATGCCTCAATATTCAGTATTTGAAGTCATTTTGGTTAAAAAACCGAATTTTGAAGACTTAGATAAACTAACTGGCGAAGTTAAGGAGCAGTTCAAAACCGTTGCCGATGCGATATTAGTTTCATTAAAGAAGGTGGCCTGAGGTGGGAAAAACCTATCAAATTCGCTCCTATCTGCGTTGGGCAGTTTCCCCATTACTCCAGCTGCCAGTTATTGAGAGATTAGGCTCCCTAGGAGTATTGAGTAAGCGATGGCGTTAATTGTTGAATACTTTCAGAAGTTCTGCGAAGATTTTGGAGTCTTTGATGGAGTTCTTATTGCTAGCCGGTTCGTCAGCCCATTGGTGGTGATTGATCAGAACGGTACTATCTCGAGTTACGATTCGAGTAAAGCAATATCAGAATATTTTCAAGTTTATCTCGACGAATATAAATCTAAAGGTGTGGTTTCTTGTGTGTTCAGCGATCTGGAAACTGTTCAAATAAATGCATGTTCTTTTTTGGCAACTGTATCGTGGGAACTCTTGAGTTCATCTGGAGTTGTTGTAGCAAATTGGCGCGAATCATATAGTCTCGTCCGAACACAAGGCGAACTAAAAGCGTTTGCAACATATGATCATTAATCTAAATGTGTGCTAAAAGCCTAACAAAGCTACGCACCGGACGGCCGGGACGCTGCTTTGCAGCTAAACGCCCCCGCAGTCAATGCCAGCGGCGTTGTGCGTCTTAATCCAGAAGGCAGTTAAACGAGTATGAATTCATTAACGGAGCAAATTGTTGGTTGTCCATACTGTGGCGAATCTATAGAAGTCCTTATAGATCAGGAGGAAGCGGGACATCAGTATATCGAGGATTGCCAGGTCTGCTGCAAGCCCATAGTATTTAGTGTGTCGGAAGATTCAATGGGAAATTTGTCTGTATCGGTGCGGGATGAAAATGAAGCGTACTAGCCATAGACATAGCAAGACGCTCAGATTTGTTGCAAATTCTGCGTTTGACCGCGGCTTGTCGTATAGCGCGGGGTTAAACGCCTATGGTCATGCTTGGGCGGAATATTGATAAGTGGATACTTCGTTTACAATGTGCGGATGACTGGTTGAACGGTAGCTGGGTACGCACTGATATTGAGAAGGCTGTATGGAAATAAGGTCAGCTACCCATTCAAAGTACTTGGACACAACACAGCCGCGCCTGTTGTTGAGGCGTTAAAAAGCAAGTGTGGATATCTGAATGACTTACGATGAATACAATGAGTTTTGTGGCTCCTTATTGGCAACTTCATACATTGTTCAATGGGGAAATTGTCATGTATGGAAAGTTGGAGAAAAAGTATTTGGCATTGGAGGGTGGGAGAAGTCTGATACAGCAGCATTTACGTTTAAAACATCGGATAATAACTTTGAAATACTAAAAGACGAGCCCGGGTTTAGGCCCGCGCCGTACATGGCGGCGCGTGGAATGAAATGGATACAGCAATACAAAAACACCCAACAATCAGATGAGCAGCTCAAATACTACCTTAAGGAATCTCATCGTATTGTATCCTTAGGGTTAACAAAAAAGAAACAAAAAGATCTTGGACTCAACCAGGGCTAAATTTGTGGTTAAGGGATACGTATTGCACCTCATAACAAGGCAATCGGACGGTATCGCCGGCCGCTACTTCTGGCGTTATATGTAATTAATCTTTGTGCGAGGGTGTGTGATAAAAATGGATTGGAAAATATTTTTGACAATATTCGCTTCAGTTTTTATAGCTGAATTAGGTGATAAAACTCAGCTGGCAACGATGCTTTTTGCAGCAGACAAAGAAGTAAGTAAATATACAGTTTTCTTTGCTGCGTCAGCAGCGCTTATTGTTGCATCAGCTCTGGGGGTTTTAGCCGGTAGTGTAATGTCAGAGTATATCAACGAAAAATATTTACATTATGTGGCTGGTGTAGGCTTTATAGCTATAGGTGCATTTACTTTATACAATGCATAAAACATATAACTGCTACAGTAATGATCGCCCACAAAAGGTGCTGTGGGCTGAACCCTTCAATACTGCACAGCTCGACCAATTATGTGGGCGTTATATACAAGGCGCACTATCAACGCGAGGTAAAAAATAATTGTTATGATATCTACAGAACCCACGATGACCCAGCTGAAGGGAATGTCTGAAGTCGACATGGAATCCTCCTTTGAGATGATTAATCTTCTTAAGTACCGCCCGGTTGCGGTTTATGAGTCGGACACAGAGAATTCGAAATGTAGAACTGGACGTGACGCTTATAATGAGTATGGGAAAGTGGTGCTTCCTATGATTATTGCGCTTGGCGGCCACTTGGCATACAGGGGAACCTGCAATCAGCATTTTGTTGGCGATGAATCGCAAGACTACGATGAACTTATTGTGGTTCGATATCCGTCTCGAAAAGCATATCTTAATATGTTCAACTCTCATGAATATCAAAGTGCGATAATGCACCGTAAAGCAGGATTGGAATTCAGGGTGTTACATGCATCCACGCCGGTGTAGTGTAGAGCGGGAATATTTCAAGAGCAGACTGCCGGGGCACGAAAACCAATTCGCAGCAACGTGGCCCGTTCACTCAGTATTGTGTGCCAATAACCGTACACGTAGTTGGTTGGAAGAATTTTTCCTTTAAAAATAGGCGGAATAGATGAAGAGTCTGTACTTACCTGAATGGAATGCGTTCATTCGGTATTACGATATTTCAGGTGACGGTAATACCATTGTATATCTGCCAGCACTAAGTTTTCCAGCAATAGCGAATTTTCTGCCAGTGGCAACACATCCGCAAATGCCAAAGCACCGCGCGCTACTAATCGACAATTTGGGTTCCGGGTTTAGCGATCACTCAGAATCATTTGGGTACACAATGGAGGGGCATGCCCAAACTGTTGCTAATATTCTCGATCACGAAAATATTAGGAGTGCTACGATCGTCGGCCACAGTATGGGTGGGACTGTAGCGATATTGTTGGCCTTATCGCGGCCAGACCTGGTTTCCAACTTGGTTGTCGGAGAAGGTAATATAACTCCAGGCGGCGGTGCTGGCACCCGGAGTATTGCGTCGTACTCAAAAGATGAATATGTTGAAACAGTGTTCCCTCGCTCGCGAGCAGAGCGCTTTCAAGCGGCAATTGATGGTGATGCAGCCGCAACCCTTATCTCCGGTCTATGGTCAACAGTTAATGTTACGGGTCTCTACGGGAATTCTAAAGCACTTGTAGCGCTTGATCCGTCAATCAAAGAGCGGTTTCTGAATCTGACGATTCCATGTACGTTTGTATATGGAGAAAAATCGCTGCCGGAAAACACCGATGAGGTTGGCCCTGATTCACCCGATCCTAATGAATTGAAAGCCCGAGGTATTAAGATTGGCGTTGTTCCAAACGCAGGGCATGCCCAGATGTTTGAGAACCTTGATGGATTTGTCAATGTATTGATCAAGGCGCTTGAGTGACTTTGACAGTAACATTCGAACGGGATAACAAACATTTGTAGACTGTTGCAGCTATATTTCGCCGCTTGGATAGGGCTATACTTCGCAGAGCCGGGGCCGTCTTACGTTGCGCTCCAGCCCGCCCCAAAATCTTGGCGTTATGAGTAGAGCATGAACAAAGATCTAAAAGCATTAATCGCCAACAATTTCAAAAACACTTCTTTAGGTTTTTCGAGAATACGAAGAAATTTAGAAATTATTCAATGTTCGGATACTGAAACAGAGAGTTATATAAGAAAAATAATTCATGCAACGCCCCTTGAAGATATCGAAACAAAGGGCAAAAACCACTACTTCAAATGCACCAAAAAAAATGCGATATTGACAGTGAATTCTCATAGTTTCACTATAATTACAGCAAAGCAAATGACAAAAATATAGCTTGGTTATGACAGGAGAAGTTGTTGCAGCTATTACTCACAAAAAGGCGCGTAACTCGACGGCTACACTGGCGGTTCGCCAGTTGTTAGTCGACAAGGTTAATCTCCAGCATCTGAGGGGCGGCGGGACATGCGAGGCAATAGACACATAGAAATTAGTATGCGGGCCAGCCTGTCCGTACTGTTATACTGCTACCCATCACAAATCAGGTTGGTATTTTTACATGGACAATAATTACATTTTTATTCCTGTCATAATTCAGGTGGCACTTACATTGTGTCTCTATATCTATCTGGGAATTGCCAAAACGCGAGCAGTCAAGTTGGGTGAGGTAGATGAATCTCGTAGAGCTCTTCATAATGATGCATGGCCAGATAGCGTGTTAAAAATCAACAATTGTATTCGCAACCAATTTGAAGCTCCGTTATTGTTCTATGTTCTGATTGGCATTTTGTGGAGTATCGGAGGCACTAATATTTATGTACATCTTGCCGCCTGGATATTCGTGTTGAGTCGTATTGGTCACGCGTTAATACATACTGGATCTAACTATGTACCTCTTAGACGAAAGCTTTTTATGGCAGGATGTTACATTCTGATATGTCTGACGCTTTTTTCCTTTTATAGAATTGTATTCAATTGAATACATAATATACGCAGTGTCGGTGCCGGGCATGCCTGAAGCCTGGCGGCTATTGATAAAATCAGCCAAGCTAAGGCGTCTAAAAATTGGGATTTCACATGGGCCTCTTTCATCAATTCTGACTTTAATTCAGACTTTGATATGTCGACGTCAATTGATTGTAAATCAAAAATGATAGGTGAAGAGGAAATCATGTATGACCGCGGAGAAAGTGGAGGCATAAACGTATTTGTAAAAACCGAGGGGGTATTTACCTTACGTACTCATGCCACAACCGAGGTATTCAACAGATGAACTGGGCATTTGGGTATGTGGATTTGTTACCCTATGGTGGCAATTGATGTTGATATCTACCTCCAGCAGATTGACCGCTTCTCCTGTTGTTCAGCGCGTTATGTGTATTCATACATGAAAGAATGGACTAGTTATGTCTAGTGAACAATTTAAACAAGGTTTATCTGAATTATACCAAGGCGAAATTTTGGGCGAGGCGCTATTCGATCAAATGCTCACCTATTTTCAATCGCCAGATCACCAGTATAAGTTGTCTTTATTACTTCAGCTGGAGACAGAAACTAAAGCTCGCCTAAGGCCTGCGTTAGCACTTCTGGGAATTGATTTCAAAGAGCAGGCTGAGTTCAGAAAGGCGGGGTTAGATATTGCTTCAAGCCTTAAGGGCAAAAGCTGGGAAGAGACAATGGTCACTTTACGAGATATTGTTGAGCCGGCTGTTAGCCACTATAAAGAGATTGCATCCTGTGCGCCGCCAGAATATCTCGGGATTACCGAATTAATGGTTGCTCATGAGAAATCACTCTATGACTTCTTTCAATTGGAATTGGAGGGTAGCGGAGAATTATCCATCGATAAGATTTACCAACAAATTCATTATAAGTTTTCTCCTCCTTGGATATAGCGGAAATTGGTTTCAATGTTAAAGAATTGTTGGACGGTTTAGATTGGTAGTGTCGAGATGGGTATGAAACTCATGGTATAAATGCAACTGCCGGCAAAGAGATATTCTGCCGGTGCTAAAATACATAAGGAGGCGTGGCAATCACGACTGCATATCGTCAGCCGCTGCACTAGGCGCCAGATTTTTAGGAGAGTTAAGTGAATAATTCAATATCAGGTCAGTGTCACTGCGGTTCAGTTAAATGGACTGCGACGCTACCACATAAGATTGCGCTCAATTGCCACTGCAATATGTGTCGGTCTCTAAGTGGAGCTGACTACAGCTCATGGATTGTCATTCCATCAGATCAATTTAGTGTTATTTCCGGTGGCGAAGATCTCACCGAATATCAAGCATCAGCAGCGTTCACAAAATCTTTTTGCAAAAAATGTGGTTCTACAGTTAACTGTATTAATAACGACAAATTTCCGGACCATACTTATGTTGCAAAGGGCAATATATCAACCGATTTTGATATACCTGCTGAGATACAGGTATTCACCAACTTTAAGGCTAGCTGGGTCAATATTGACGAAAGTATCCCGGTCTTCAACTAGTAAACATGTATCATGTTTAGGCATGTTAATACGTTCTCGCTTACATCAACTCTATGAGGTCCAGGCGTGGCTCAGATAAAGATATATGGATTGATATCGAATTTCGAAGAGAGCAGGTCGGCAATATCTGCCTCAATACATGACGCAGTTATGTCTGCGCTTGAATATCCGCCTGAGAAAAAATTTCATCGGTTTATTGGCCTGGAATCCAATGAATTTATCTATCCTGCTGATCGGTCAGAGAAATATATAATCATTGAAATATCGATGTTTGAGGGGCGTTCCATTGAGGCAAAAAAATCCCTCATAAGAGGCATCTATTCAAACATCGGAAAGCAGACTGGTATTACGCCACAAGATATTGAAATTACGCTGTTTGAAACCCCAAAAGAAAATTGGGGGATTCGCGGTATGCCCGCTGATGAATTGGCGCTGGGATATAAAGTCGATGTATAAAAATTTATTAAATCTAGCAATAGTGGTTCCCAATAGCCTGTCATCGATAATAGAACACGAGTGTTGGCGTTTTAGAAGAACTGTTTTCTGATCAGTTAATTTTCTGTATCAGAGACGCTCGGTGTAAATGTACTAAAGTCCTTAAGTACCGCGCTATCTTCCGGATCTATTTTCCATTCGTTGTCTCTAACTTGCTGTTGCAAGCCCTGCATATATTGATAGCGCTTTTGTGTCATTTGTTCTATTTGTTTGTCATTCCTGAGTATGGTTGGATGAATAAAAACCATCAGGTTGGTCTTGGTATGTGATGTTCCTTTACTACTAAATAACTTACCCAGAAAAGGGATATCACCAAGTATTGGCACTTTTTCTACTATTTCTGTTTCTTCATCATTAATCAGACCGCCGATAACCAGAACTTGATCGTCCCTAATTAATGCTTTGGTGATGATTTCTCGTTTATTGGTAACGATATCGGATGCAATGTCGATAGAGGGGGCGATAGTTTCTGTCTTCTGATTGATTTCAAGGGTTATAGAATCTCCCTGATTGATTCTCGGCGTCACCACCAATGACGTTCCAATGTCCTGACGCTCAATGGTTGTAAATGGGTCGTTGGTTGAAGACGCGGCGCTGGTGGACTGACCGGTTATAAAAGGGACGTTCTGACCAACCAGTAGAGACGCTTCTTCATTATCAAGCGCCACAATGGTCGGGGTAGAGAGTATGCTGGCGTTTTGTGTGGCACTAAGTGCTCGCAATGCAGCTTGCAGGTCACCACTGTTAAAATAACCAAAGGTAAAGCCTCGTCCCGCAGAGAAAGGCAGTGAACTACCGTCGCTGGGTGCGTCGGCAAGTGACAGATCGCCGAGGGTGTTTACTGCACCAATAATTGAGTTATCGGGGTCTGTAATCCAGGTGACGCCAACGTCGCTGGCGAGCTCGCCTCTTACTTCAACCAATATGGCTTCAATCATCACTTGTGCTCGGCGAATGTCCAATTGAGAAACGATCGTCTTCATGGTGGCGAGGATAGACGGCGGTGCGTTAATAACCAGTGCGTTTGCACTTTCGCTGGCTTCGATGCTGATATTTGAATCTGTATCTTTTTGATTGCTTTGTATGCTTTTGGCGAGATTTTCCAAAATGGGAACAATTTCACTCGCGTCTACATAATGGAGATAAACAACTTGGGTGTTGCCATCGCCGTCCATCGGGGTGTCCAATTTTTTAATGAGTTCTCGAAATTGTTTGCGCTTGGCTGGGTCGCCAGCCAGCAAAATACTGTTCGAGCGTTCGTTCGCTGAGATATTGATATTCAGGGCGTCAGCCTGTTGCGACCCTGAAGGAAGTAAGGTTGAAAGACTTTGCAATACACTCTCGGCATCCGCGTGTTGTAGAGCAATCACATCGATCTCACTATCGCTGGCCTTATCCAATTGCCGAATAAGCTGCCGCGCAGAATTGATGTTTGAGGCGTGGTCGGCTAAAACCAAAGCGTTAGTTGCTACATAGGGTTTTATAACAGCATCTTTGCTCATCAGTGGTCTGAGCGCTTCCGCCATTTGTACAACGGAAGTGTTTTCGATTTTAACCACGCTGACAACCATATCTGCATTGGTTGACCCCGCTGCATAGGGCAGGGCACCGCCAGCGGCAATAGACCTGGGTACAATTTTCAGCGCTTCTGGCGTTTCAATAACTGCATATTGGTGAACTTGTAATACTGACAAAAAGACTTGGTAAGCTTCATCAACTGTTAATGGTTCAGGTGACAACACTGTTACTTTGCCTTTTACATCCCGATGAACCACAATATTTTTACCAGTATTGTCGGCCACCCACTGAATTAGCGCGCGAATGTCGGCATCACGCATATTCATGGTGAGCTTCTCTGCAGAATAGCTCAACGTCGATAGGCTGATTAATGTCATCCCGATGATCAAACATCGAACACAAAGTGTTTTTAGCGGTTGTTTTTCACGCATGTAGTCGGCTTCCTGTTATCGCTTTTCACGAGCTCTATTCCGCAGATCTTGCAATCGCTGGCGTATGAGAGCCTGTCTTTGCTCAGGGGTCATCGCCGCACTGCTGAGCTGCGTGACGGTCTGGTCTATTTCTTGTTGGCTCATATTATCTTGAACAAATCTCCGGATTCCGTCCGGGATTCTGTCTTCCAGTTCGGCGGCGGTATTGCGACTGCTGCCGCTGTCTTCATCACTGCTAGGCTGGTTGACTGGAAATTGGAGTGTTTCCAATTCACCGTTGCGAGATAAAACCACCCGATCAGCGTACACTTGGCGTAATTCCGCCTGCCCGTAGAGGCGATTACCCACGCGATATGCGCGTGTTTGGCCATCGGGGCCCTCAATAATCGCGCTTCCACGCTCCGGGTTCGTTGAGGTAAATGCCCCTCTCAAGATTAGCTGCATGTTAGTTGCAGGGAAATCTGATTGGCCTGCTATTTGTTGATCGCCCGAAGGGCGTCCGAATAGATAGCTAGAGGCTATCGTACTGGCCTGATAATCGTCATCGGTAGCGACACGGGCTTGCGATACAGAAGTCGACTGGTCAGGCGAGAACTGATAAGTTGAATAGGCTGTCAGTAGTTGACGACCCAGAGCGGCAACAATCACCAAGGCCAGCAAGCCCGCAAGGTAATAGTTGATGCGTGTCGCATCCATATTGGACGCTTTGTCGTAGAATCGGTTCAACACAATAGTTGGAGAAACCTGCTAGTAATGGTTATTCACCAAATTATAGCGTAGGAACAAGAACTTAGGCATGAAACTTAGTGGATTTTGCAGGGATATCTATTATTCTTCACTTGCGGCGTACTAAAAAGAGATATCAATGGACACCAGCAGCACAAAAATCACTAATTTACCTTTCGGATTCGCCAAGCGACACGGTGTTTTTTTACAGCATGAGATAGGTCAGTCAGCTCCTGTGCTATGCCATCAGGCGAGTATAAATCCGTCAATCTACGCTGAGGTGCGGCGTTTTCTGCAAACCCCTTTTCAGTGTTTACAATTGCAGGCTGACGAATTTGATCAGCAACTGGCTGCAGCTTACGAACGTAACTCCCTTGAAGCCATGCAAATGGTTGAAGATCTGGGTGAAGAAATTGACCTTGCCAGTCTGGCAAATGCAGTCCATGAAACAGAAGACTTAATGGATCAGGAGGGAGACGCTCCGATTATCCGACTAATTAATGCGGTGTTGGCTGAAGCGATCAAGGAGGGTGCGTCAGACATCCATATAGAAACCTTTGAAAAGCGTCTTGTGGTCCGGTTTCGAATTGACGGTGTCCTTCGAGAAGCTGTTGAGCCCCGGCGGGAATTGGCGCCGCTGTTGGTGTCACGTATTAAAGTCATGGCTAAACTGGATATTGCTGAAAAACGTGTCCCTCAAGACGGCAGGATCTCACTGAGAGTGGCTGGCCGGGAAATAGACGTTCGAGTGTCAACCATGCCATCGAATAACGGTGAGCGAGTAGTATTGAGGTTGTTAGAAAAGCAAGCGGGGCATTTAAGTCTCAATGCACTGGGGATGCCTCGTCTTCGCGATCAGCAGTTTAGTCAGTTATTGAATAGACCGCACGGGATTATACTGGTGACCGGACCAACGGGCTCTGGTAAAACCACAACATTGTATGCCGGCCTGTCATCGATCAATAATTCCACTCGGAACATTCTTACCGTTGAAGACCCAATCGAATACAACCTGGAGGGTGTTGGTCAAACACAAGTCAACACCAAAGCCGAGATGACCTTTGCCCGAGGTTTAAGAGCTATGTTGAGACAAGATCCAGATGTGGTCATGGTGGGTGAAATTCGCGATTTGGAGACAGCAGAGGTTGCGGTGCAGGCTTCTCTAACGGGGCATTTAGTATTGTCGACGCTGCATACCAACAGTGCCGTTGGTGCCATTACCAGATTGCGGGATATGGGTATTGAGCCGTTTTTGTTGGCGACCAGTATGATTGGCGTATTGGCGCAACGATTGGTTCGAGTGCTTTGTGATCACTGCAAGGTAGAGCATATTCCAACAGAAATAGAACAGGAATTCCTCGGCGATGTTTTTGATCAGGGAATGACAATATTTTCCCCCGCGGGGTGCCAGCATTGTAATCATCTCGGTTATCGCGGGCGCACCGGAATTTATGAATTGTTGATTGTCGATGAACAAATCAGACATTTGATTCATAATCAGTCGGGCGAAGAAGATATTATCAACGCAATGCGGATGAAGAGTATGTCGAGTATTCGTGCTGATGGTCGAGCTCGTATCATTGAAGGTACGACCACAGTTGATGAAGTGTTACGGGTAACCCTGGAGGAATAAATGGCAGCGTTTTCATACGCTGCTCTTGACGGACGCGGCATAGAACAAAAAGGGATTATTGAGGCTGATACTTCCCGGCAGGTTCGGCAGATATTGCGCGACCAGGGGTTGGCTCCCTTGCAGGTTGTCAATACCGGCGCAAAAATCAATCCGCAAAAATCCGATCAACAAAAGAAATTGCTATCGTTTACTCCCAGTCCGTCGTTGAAGGTGGCTGAGCTGGCAGTGATTACCCGACAGTTAGCAACCTTGATTCAATCCGCAATGCCATTAGAAGAAGCGTTAACGGCAATTTCCCAGCAAACAGACAGTAATAAGCTCCGCGGCATAGTTTTGAACGTGCGCTCAAAAGTGATGGAAGGACATTCGCTCGCCCATAGTATGGCAGATTATCCCAAAGCGTTCCCCAAGCTCTTTCGAGCAACAGTAGCGGCGGGTGAGCACTCGGGACATTTGGAATTAGTGCTAAACCGGCTGGCTGAATATACGGAAAATGCTTACGAGTCACGACAAAAAACCAAACTGGCACTGTTATATCCGGTGATTTTGTTCGTTCTATCGGTCGCAATAGTTTCCGGGCTTATGGCGTTTGTAGTCCCTGACGTTGTTGAAGTCTTTATTGGTCAGGGACAAGAACTACCCGTGTTGACCCGTGGTTTAATCGGTTTGAGTGACTTTATCGTTAATTATGGTTTGTTACTGCTGATTTTGATGGTCATTGCTACATTTATTGGCCGTTACGCTTTAAAGAACAACGCTATCAAACTGCGCTGGCACGGTCTTTTGTTACGCTTGCCGATGATTGGTCGTTTTTCTCGTGGCAGTAACACCGCGCGTTATGCGAGCACGTTAAGTATCTTGACCAGCAGTGGTGTTCCACTGGTTGATGCAATGACGATTGCTGCAGAAGTGGTCGAAAATAGCGTGCTGCAGCAGGCGGTGCATCTCGCAACACAGCAGGTGCGAGAGGGTGGCAGCTTGCATCAGGCGCTAGAGCAGGACGGATACTTTCCACCCATTATGATTCATATGATCGCCAGTGGTGAAGCTAGTGGTGAGCTGGATACTATGTTGCAACGAATTTCAGACAGCCAGCAAAAAGAATTGGATAATTTGGTGTCTACATTAATAGGCGTTTTTGAACCGGTTATGCTGGTGTTTATGGGCGGAGCAGTACTCATTATTGTGGTTGCTATTTTGCAGCCCATATTCGATCTTAACCAAATAATTTAGTGAATAACCACCACGGCGAGAAAGTATGATGATAAGGCAAGTGTCCGGATTTACCCTGATAGAAATTATGGTGGTAGTAGTCATCATTAGTGTTCTTATCGGTTTGGTTGCGCCCAATATTCTGGGTCGCGTAGACGAGGCCCGTGTGACTGCTGCGCAAACTGATATCGCCACCATTGAACAAGCTCTGGAAATGTACAAGTTGGATAACCACCGATATCCGACAACTGATCAGGGGTTAACGGCACTGGTTGAGATGCCGACAGCGTCGCCGGCACCCAAAAAATGGAATCCTGCCGGGTATCTGAAAAAAAACAAACTTCCGGTTGATCCTTGGGGCGGGCAATATCAATACCTGAGCCCAGGTGCTGTTGGTCCATTTGATCTCTATTCGCTGGGGGCTGACGCGAAGGAAGGTGGCGAAGGTTATGATGCAGATATTGGCAATTGGTAACGTCGGCCGGATAGCCACTGTGGTCGAGGGAGTGATCGTCGGATTATCAGCGTGTTAATGCGCCAGCGCGCCGGATTATCAACGGGTTTTACTCTTATCGAGTTAATGTTGGTGTTGGTTGTTGTTTCAATCATGGCTTCATTATTGGTTGTATCCATTAACGATAACCCCGCAAAACAACTGGATCGGGAAGCTGTGAGGTTACGCGCGGTTTTGGAAATGGCGTCAGAAGAGGCATTGATGCAGGGGCTTGAAATTTCACTTGCCGTTACAACGTCTTCCGAAGGCGTTGGTGGGTATCAGTTTTTGTTGCTAGACCCCGATGAACTTACCTGGCAAGCCAGCGAAGATAAACCGTTTAATTTCCATCCATTAGATGCTGATATATCCATGCAAGTAACACCAGCTGATGGTTTAACACGGTCGTCGCGGTTTAATCGACAGATGGAGCAATTACAGCGATTGAAGAGTGAGGAGCGCTGGACGCCGTTATTATTATTTCTGTCCAGTGGCGAAAATACCCCGTTTATCATTACCCTGGAGCATAGTGTGTTTGATGGTCAGGTTAGTATTCGCAGTGATGGCATGTCTGGAGTCAATATAAAGTGACTGATAGGAGCCGGGCTTCAGCTACCACAAAGCGACGATCAGACGATGGGCTGGTAACATTTTTGCCATGCTTCAGAGCGAAGGCGAGTGCGGGATTTACCTTGTTGGAGGTATTAATTGCGTTGGCCGTGTTGGCGATATCTTCGCTGGCAATTATCGGGCAAGTTGGGCAAAGCTTGAGTCGGGTCCAGCAATTACAGTTACAGACAAGTGCTATCGTTGTCGCTGAAAATCAAATGACGGTTATCCAAATCAGCCCCGATTGGCCGGGTCTGGGTGTCAGAACTAACAGAGTGACTTTGGCAGACGCCCAGTGGCTTGTGCAAACGGATGTAAGCACAACCAGTGATCCGTGGCTGAGAAAAGTAGAAATCACCGTCAACTATGACGAGCAAGCAGGTAGTCGGGAAACCCCCGCGATTTTGGCTCGCCTGATAAGTTATCGGGGCCTGCACTAATGATGAGGTTATCAAAGTCAGTTGCGGGGCTTACCTTATTAGAGGTGTTGATCGCACTCAGCATTTTTTCGCTGATTGGTGTCGCATCTTATCGGGTCTTAAATACAACGATAACCAGTCAGCGTATAGGCGCGGTGCTTTCCGCCGAACTATCGGCGGTGCAAAAAACAATGCTTATTGTAGATAGAGATTTGCAACAAGTTGTACCGAGGCCAATTCGAACAACGACAGCCCAGATGGCAAACTACTTGTTGGTAAATAATGAAAATTACCCGTTGGAGCTTACGCGTGGAGGCCGACGCAATCCGCTGGAATTGCCTCGTAGTTCAATGATTCGCATAGCCTACGACGTTGGCCTACATCCTGATGCAACAAACAAAGACAGTGAGCATTATCAAAGTGAGACAATATTCCTTCGCCGACATATCTGGTCGGCCCTTGATAAGACAGACCAGCAACAGGCATTAGTACAGCCGTTATTGGCAGATGTAAAAGACCTTGCTGTTGCTGTTATTACCAAGAGCGGAAGACAGACTAACTGGCCCCCCAATAAGGTAGCAAAAGGAAAAAAACGTGAAAAGCCGTTAGCCGTGGAAATTTCCTGGGTTTACGGGGACCAAGCACTACCCATTAGCCGTATTTACCAGGTGTTATAAATGGCTAGTCGCAGCGCACAGCGAGGGGTCGCCCTCATAACAGTATTATTGGTGTTTGCACTGGC
Source organism: Oceanicoccus sp. (assembly GCA_036963965.1). GTDB lineage: Bacteria > Pseudomonadota > Gammaproteobacteria > Pseudomonadales > Dasaniaceae > Oceanicoccus. The sequence continues at coordinate 103,479 of JBALTE010000002.1, forward strand.
TGCAATTATCGCCAGCGATGTGGCGTCCCGAATCTATCGCGATATCCGCAAAACGGGTAATCTCATCAATAGTAAGCAAGCCTACCACTATGCCTTGGCCGGTGAACAATTTGCCAGGCAAATTTTATTCAGAGATTATCGCGACGAAAAAGAACGTCATGTAGATACCTTAACTGATACATGGGCAAACATCGGCGAAATATTTGATATTGAAGACGGTGTTATGACGATTGAGATAGTCGATTCGCAAAGTAAATTCAACATCAATAATCTAGTTGATGATCGGGGGCGGGCTAATTTGTCGACACTATCGGCGTTTCGTCGGTTACTGTCTCTACTCAAGGTTGATGAATCAGTGGCTGCCAAGCTTGTCGACTGGCAAGATCTCAATCGAATCACCTTAAAAGACGGTGCAGAGGATGAAGTGTATCAACCGTTAGGGTATCTAGCCGCAAATCAACCGATGGCAGATCGAACCGAGTTGCGCCTGCTGCATGATTTGAGCATTACTGACTACAATAAATTGAAAGATTACGTAGTGGCCTTGCCATTGGAGGTTGACGGAAAAAAAATTGCTCCGACAAAATACAACTTGAATACACTAGATGCTAAGATAATCGAAGCATTATCAAGTTCCGGTAATTCGGGTGACGCAGCCAAGATTACGGCTCAACAAAAAAAAGGGGGATACGACTCCCTTTCAACCTGGTCTGCCAACGGGTATTTTCAACCCCTGGCAGAAGCTCGCGATCAATTAGGCGTGAATAGTGAGTTTTTTGAAATTAAGATCAAGGTAAAATACGATCAGCGTGTCAGTGTGCTTCGAACACAGTTGTATCGAGATAGTAGCGACGGAAAGATTACGCTTCTGAAGCGACAGCAGGGTATTGAGTAAACTATGAACAATCAACTCGTCATTCGTTTGCGTGAAATAGAGCTGACTCCGTCCTCCGAAGTTGACTGGGTTTTGTTCGATGGTAGCGGCCAGTATGTTTGCGCTAGCAGTAGTCCGTTAGACCATGTAAGACAGTACGCCAGCAATGAAGTTAGCGATTTTTCAGTGGTTGTTATCGTCCCTGGTGAAGCTGTAAATTTGCTATCGCCATCTATTCCTTCCAAGCAGCTTAAGCAGATCAAACAAGCTCTACCATTTATGGTGGAAGAGCTGATTGCAGATGATATTGAAAATGTACATATCGCAATGCCGGAACATGTTGACGGTTCTGAAGGTGTTGTCGACGTTGCGGTAATCAGTCATGCGACACTAATTAACTGGCTTGACCAGCTACACAGTAGCCAATTGTCTCCGGATAGCATCATCAGCGACGTTTTGTGTATGCCCTTTCATCGCAGCGAGCTGAGCTTATTGTTAGATGGTAAACGGGTGATGATGCGCAGCGGAAAGCACAGCGGATTGGTGTTGCAAATTGAAGATTTTGGCTTTCTCTTTGGTAATTGGCTTAGTCAGTATTCCGAAAAAGAAGGTGTGGCAACAAAACCTGTAATTCATATTACTTATAGCAGTCAGTCAAATAATGGCAGTAGTGATAGTCATGATGATGAGTCGACAGATAGAGACGAAGAGCGTAGTTCTGAACCCGAAGTTGTAACATTTGTGCGACAAAATTATCAGAATTGTGAAGTTAAAGTTAATGCCTATCATGAATCTATCACTGAAATATTAGCAAGTAGTTATTCTAACAACAGGTTGGCGGATCAGCTAAATTTGTTGCAAGGTGGCTATGCTGTGTCGCGGTCAGGGGATAGCAACTGGCGCAATTGGCGCGCGCTGACGTCGGTAGTTGTTATTGGCTTGCTGACTTATTTATTACTGGTGGCCGGCAGCGGCTGGTATTTCGACAACAAAGCCGATTCTCTGGACGCCGAAGCAGTAACACTTTATAAACAATTATTTCCCAACGAACGGCGTATTGTTAGTCCCAAAAAGCAGATGCAGAATCACCTAAGGATGTCTGGTGCTGGAAACGACAGTCATTTCTTGCCAATATTGGCATCTTTAGCGACAACGCTTGCTGGCGATGGTGATGAAATGAAATTGACTGTTGATCAATTACGGTTCGATACTGCCTCCGGTGAGCTACAGTTTCAAGTGCGGAGTTCGTCCATTGAAAAACTGGATCAATTGAAGCGCGAGTTGGCGGAGATCGGTTTGGAAGTAGATATTAACTCAGCCACGGAGCAGGACGACTATGTCATGGGCCGCTTGGTTGTCAGGAGACTCTAGTGGACTTATCGATAAAAGATTCGGAAGTTTTTCAGCAGTTATCAGCGCGATACGAAAACCTGGAAAACCGGGATCGCGTGGCGATAAAGTTGTTGCTGCTGTTCATTTTTTTGGTGACTATTGTTTTCGGAATGATTTTGCCCGCCGGCAGCTATAAGGCAAGTTCAGAGGCACGTTATAAAAATAGTCTTGAGTCGTTAGCGTGGATGCAGGGCAATAAGCCGTTAGTTGATAATGTTAGTCGACAAAGATCAGAGCGAGATTCAGGTCAGTCATTATTGGGAATAGCCAATAAAACGTCAAAGGGTTTCAGTTTGAGTTTTAAGCGTTATCAACCGGTTGGCGATTCAGGATTAAGTCTGTGGCTCGACAATGTATCATTTAATAATGTTATGTTGTGGTTGGAACGACTCGATAAGAGGCACGGTATAAGTGTCGACGAAATCTCTGTTGATCGAGATGAGAAAAATGGCCTGGTGAATGTCCGCTTGGTATTACAGGGCTAATCAATGTATCAGCAATATTTCGGGCTAACGGAGTCGCCATTCTCCATTGCACCAGATCCTCGTTATCTCTATTTGAGTGATAAACACAGGGAAGCACTCGCCCATCTGATCTATGGTGTTGGTGATCAGGGGGGCTTTGTTTTACTAACCGGTGAAGTTGGTACCGGCAAAACAACAATTTGTCGATGTCTGTTACAGCAGGTACCCGACAATGCCGAAATTGCGTTTATTATAAATCCCCGACAAAGTATCAATCAGCTACTGCAGTCCGTCTTTAGTGACTTGGGTTTACCGTATCATAAAGGCGACACTAGCAAAGACCTTATCGACCAGTTAAATAGTCACTTGTTGGATGCACATTCGCGCGGCATCAATACGATTCTGATTATTGATGAAGCCCAAAATCTATCCGTTGATGTACTCGAACAGTTGCGCCTATTGACCAACCTTGAGACCAATGAAAAAAAACTGTTACAGTTGGTGTTGCTTGGCCAGCCCGAACTTAACGATCTATTGGCTAAGCCGGAATTACGGCAATTGGCGCAGCGAGTTACTGCCAGATATCATTTGGTACCACTGTCCAAGTTAGAGATAGCTGAGTACATCGAACATCGTTTAGCAATTGCCGGCTGTCGAGCGGAATTGTTCCCGCCTTCATCCATTAAAACTATTTTCCAGCTCAGTAAAGGTGTACCGCGACTGATCAATCTTATTTGCGATCGTACTTTGCTGGGTATTTATGCCACCAACCACCAGCGGGCCACTCCAGCGATCGTAAAAAAAGCATCGAAAGAGATATTTGTGGGAAAAACGGCATTTCCAAAACAGTATTTTGCGGTTTTAGGTATTGCGTTGGCAGGCCTGATAGCTGTGTTGTTGTGGGTTTTCTTCAGTGGAGAAACAGGCGTAAAACCGGGTAAATCCAGTGGGACTAATGCGGTGCTATCTGAACAGGTGGGGGCAATGCCGCCAGCGCAGTATGCCTATTTGAAGTCGTCTACGTCATTTGCAGACTTGCAGACGCAGCTCTTTGGGCTTTGGGGATTACCCGTTGAAAAAGATATGAACCTCTGTGGTGATGACTCGTTACTGCCCAATAACAGCTATTGTGTGACATCGGCAACATCTTCGTTGAGTGATTTAGAGGCTTACAATTCCCCGGCTGTGGTCCGTGTGTCGTCGGAGAATGGACTGTCAGGGATTGTTTTGCTCAAAGCGATAGGGAAGTCTTTTGTTACGCTTACAAATGGTGGCCAGGACTATTTAGTTCCACGAGAAGAGTTTTACCGGCTGCAGATCGGTGAAAGCTTTCGAGTTAGCAGGATCCCATCACCCCTGGACCTGCCTATCAAACCTGGTGATTATAGTGAGCAGGTTGCCACAATTCGGGCATTATTTATGGTTGGTGATAGTGACGTGCAATCCATTCGGTTTACGGCTATTCCTAACGTTACTCGCACTGGAAGTGTTGTTAGCAGTAAGGCATCAATATTTTACCAGCACCATCTTTTGTTTGATGTTGAGGGCGACGTCAATTTATACGACCCGGCACTTGCGTCTACGGTAAAACAGTTGCAAGAGAGATTAGGTTTGGCGGAGACTGCGATCATTGATTGGGACTTACTGGTGGCATTTAGCATTGCGATGTATAAGAACGATCCGGTGCTGACTGCTCTCAAATTGGAAGATGGTTGAATGTCGTACATATTAGACGCTTTAAAAAAGTCAGATCAAGAGCGCCAGCAAGGGAACAATCCTACCTTGCAAACTATACATAAACCCAATTTTTCCGATGATGCGTCGTCAAAATGGCGGTTTGTGGCATTGTTTATGGTAATGCTGGTTGTGTCTCTTGCAGTATTGGCGGGTTGGTATCTGCTCGTTTATTCCGACACTAAACAACAATCAGTAGAATCAGCTGGCGAGCAAGCTTCAGTCAATCGAGGAGTGCAGTCTGATACTTCGCGAACGCCAGATGTTGTCGCTGCGTTGCCGGTCAATCAGGCACAAAAATACGTATCGGTCGAAGAACGCGACAAAAAAATCAGCGTGACGGAACCTGCGGTACCAGCTGCTGTGGTTGAGTTTTGGGAATTGCCAGATCCGATACAACAACAAATTCCCTCGCTGACGTTCTCGTTCCATGTCTATTCCACCAACGCAGAACGACGAACTATTATCATTAATAAGCGACGAGTTAAAGAAGGTGCGGTTGTTGCAGAGGGTTTAACATTGATTGAAATCACTAAAGAAGGAGTGGTTCTAGACTGGAAAAATCGCCACCGGTTTATGATCAATGTTGTTGAGAACTGGTAATTAATTTTTCTCTTGCGGATTGAATTCACTGAAGTCAGGTAAAACTGTATCGTCGACAGTGAATTTCCCCGTGTTGTATTTTTCTTGTAAACTTTTCATTAAGTCGTAATTTTTTCGCGAAACATTGTCTGATATCTGCTCCGAATCAACGATAACAGGATGGATAAATACCATCAGATTCTTTTTTACAACCCTGTCTGTGGTTGTTCTAAATAAGTTTCCGAGCACGGGCAGGTCGCCAAGAAAAGGTACCTTGCTTACCAGTTCCTGAACGTCGTCAGAAACCAGCCCACCAAGCACCAATATTGTATCGTCTTCAACTATTACCTTGGTTTTAATGCTCCGTTTGTTGGTAACAATATCGTTCGCCACGGTGGTAGCTTCCGATATTGTTTCAACTTCTTGTAAAATATCGAGAGTGATTGAATCACCTTCATTTATTTGTGGGGTAATTTTTAATGTTAGTCCGATATCGTGTCGTTCTATTGTGGTAAAAGGGTCACCGGTAGTAGATGATGAACCGGTAGACTGGCCAGTTATAAAGGGGACATTAGAGCCGACAAGAATTTCAGCTTCTTCGTTGTCCATTGTCATGATACGCGGGCTTGACAAGATATTGGCATCGTTTTCATTGGCAATAGCCTGTGCCAGCACTCGCAAACTGCCATTGCGATAAAATCCAAGATTGAGTCCTGATCCCAGCAGGGAAACGGCGCCATTTTCATCAACGTTTCTCAAGCCAAAATTCGTAATAGCTTCAGTGCCAGAATCGGCGCTCAGGCTGGTACTCCACTCGACCCCGATTGTTTGTGAAAAGTCTTTGCTTACCTCGACAATGATGGCTTCAACTAATATCGAAGCGCGCCGTATATCTATCTGTTCGATGACTCTGGACATTACATCCAGCATTGATGGCGGGGCAGTCATAATCAATGCATTGGAGCTTTCGCTGGCTTCAATACTGATATTGCTGTTATCACCGCTGTTTTTATTATTTTCCTGCATGGTTGCGCCCATGCCTTTGAGAATTGGTAAGACTTCTTCGGCGTCAAGATAATGCAGATAAACCACGCGAGTATTACCATTGTCGCTGATAGGCTGGTCCAATTGTTTAACAAGCTGTCTTACCCTTCGGCTGGTGGCCGGATCTCCAGACATCAATAAGCTATTGGAGCGACTGTCGGGGGCAATAGAAAACGACTGGCCTATGTCATTTTTTAGTAGCGATAGAACCAGCCCAGAGACATTTTCTGCGTCTGCATGTACCAGATTAATCACTTCAATATCGACACTGCCGGAAGCATCTATTTTTTTAACGAGAGCCACTAGCCGTTTTACGTTTTCTGCGTCGTCTGCGATAACGAGGCTATTGCTCTGCGGATAAGCGGCAATGTAGCCACTGCTTGGCAACAGTGGTTTTAGCACGTCACGCAGTCGATTGGCTGACACATTTTCGGCCCTAAATACGTACATGATTTGCTCGCCACCCCCGAGCTCATCAAAATTTTCGATCAGTTGTTTTGGTGATGATTTTGCCTGCACCGCGGGGAAAATTCGTAAGATACCGCCGGTTTCAGTAACGGCATAACCATAGACGTCCAGCATCGCCAGAAATACCTCGAAAGCCTGGTCAGCAGTCATACCCTTGTTAGCAAGTATAGTGACTTTGGCCCTCACTCTTGGATCGACGACTATTTTTTTGTTAGTTTGCTCTGCAATCCACTGGATCACCGAGCCGATATCGGCATCGCGCATGTTGATGGTTAACAGTTCTTCCGATACGGAGTTTTGGGTATTGGTGGGCGCGGCGTCGGTAGCCGCTGTGACGGGATTAACGGCTATGAGGAAGACCACCCAAATGCGAAGGAATGCTGAATTCCAGATCGGCAATGTGTTAAGTGGTTGTGAAAGTGACATAAGCTGAATAATTCATTAACAGTAGTTGTTATTGTAGTTTATCACGAGCTTTTAGCTAGAGTTTTTCGCGTAGAATCAGGTGTTTAGCGATGATACTTAAAGCCGGTGAAAATATTCAGTCAATATGAGACGGCATCCGGTTCTGGTACTCCACAACGGTATTTCTTGATCCGGGCGGGCTTCTCAATAGTGCGTGCTTACCCGGATGCCTGCATTTAGATAATCACTCGGGTATTGTTTTGGCTTTCTCTCGAAGAATAAATTTTTGGATTTTCCCCGTTGAGGTCTTTGGCAATTCCCCAAAAATTACATGTTTGGGTATTTTGAAACTGGCTAGATGACCTCGACTAAAATCGATCAGGGTTTGTGCGTCCAACGTTGCTCCATCTTTCAATTCGACGAAAGCACAGGGTGTTTCGCCCCATTTTTCATGAGCTTTAGCGACCACGGCGGCACTTAACACCGCCTCGTGTTGATACAGGGCAGACTCTACTTCAATAGACGAAATGTTTTCACCCCCGGAGATAATGATATCTTTTGAGCGGTCTTTAATCTCGATGTAATTATCGGGGTGTTTGACCGCCAAATCGCCGGAATGAAACCAGCCGCCTGCAAGTGCCTCGCGGGTGGCATCCAGGTTTTTTAGGTAACCTTTCATCACTACGTTGCCACGGAACATGACTTCACCAATGGTTTCGCCGTCATCGGGTACGGGTTGCATAGTTTCCGGATCAAGTACGTCGAGGTTGTTGAGTACCGGGTAGGCTACACCTTGTCGCGCTTTCATTGCAGCTCTGTGCTCTCGGCTAAGCTCGTCCCATTCTGTATGCCATGCGCAATACACACAGGGGCCATAAACTTCTGTTAGCCCGTAAGTATGTGTTATTTCTGCGCCAAGGCCTTCAATTGCAACAATCACTGCGGCCGGTGGTGCTGCTCCGGCAGTCATCATTTTGATGCCGTTAGGGATTTGATTTCGCAGAGATACTGGCGCATTAGCTATCATTGAAAGAACAATAGGTGCTCCACACATGTGAGTGACATCATTAGCGACAATACTTTCAATAATGGCTTCGGCTGCAACCTCTCTTAAGCACACATGAACACCGGCTAGCAAGGTGATGGTCCATGGGAAGCACCAGCCATTGCAGTGGAACATGGGGAGTGTCCACAGATAGGTTGGTGCGTGGCCCATATTCCACGCTAATATATTTCCCATAGCGTTTTGGTGAGCGCCGCGATGATGGTAAACCACACCTTTTGGGTTGCCCGTTGTTCCCGAGGTGTAGTTGAGGGCCAGTGACTGCCACTCGTCGCTTAGCGGAGCTGGGTTATGGTCGGGATTTCCCGTCAGTAAAAACTCTTCATAGGTTGTGCTGCCAATCCGAACAGATTGTGGGCCTAAGGGGTCGTCCAAATCGATGACCAGAGGCTTTCGAGTGCTTTTTGCTAGCGCCTGTCTGGCTACTTCAGCAAATTGTGCGTCAATGAGCAATACATCGCACTCACCATGATCAAATATGTAGGCAAATGTGTCAGCATCCAAACGAATATTGATACTGTTTAATACAGCTCCCGTCATTGGTACGCCAAAATGCGCTTCCAGATGAGCGGGCACGTTGGGTGCAATTATAGAGACGGTATCGCCCGGCCCAATACCTTGTTGACTAAGGGCGCTGGCCAATTGCCGGCAACGCTGCTGCAAGGTGGCATAGTTATAGCGCAGATCACCGTGAACTACGGCCAGGTTTTCAGGGTAGGTTGTGGCTGCATGGGAAAGAAAATGAACTGGCGTCAATGCCGTATGGTTGGCAAGGTTTTGTGGTAGTTCGGATTCAAATATGTTCGACATGGCGTTATGGTCTCATTGGCGAATATGTCATGTGTTTACCAGTTGTTTGTATGCAATACACCGTCCAAAGGCTTGCGCGGGGCTTGTTTGAAGTCAGTGCCTTTGGTGTAGGCAATGGGAATCAAAGCCAGTTGGCTAATGTCGCCGGGAATACCCAATAGCTGGGCAATCTCCTGTTCGTAAACCAAGTGTAGGGTTGTCCAGCAGGTTCCCAGGCCGCGCTCCCGTGCAGCTAGCATAAAACTCCAGACTGCCGGTAATGTTGAACCAAAAGAGGCTGAAAGAGCGGCAAGAGGCAGGTTTGCTTCTGCAATACGGCCGACACAGCAGGGAATTAACATGGCGGGGACCTTAGCCATATTGTCTGATAAATATTTGGCCGAATTCAAAACTCGCTGCTGAGTCTCTTTCATTGATGGGTCGTCTTGATGAATCTTGGTCGGTTGTGCGGGGCCTGCTTCATAGGCCGCGAAAGCCTGTTGGTAAAATTCGGCGATGGCCGCTATTTTTTGGGGGTCAGTAACCAGCATAAACTGCCAGCCTTGGGAGTTGGAGCCACTGGGTGCCTGCAGAGCTATATGTAAACATTCTTCAAGAACACTGGCTTCTACAGGTTTGTCGAAGTCTAGGCGTTTACGGACTGCGCGGGTGGTGGTTAAAACTTCGTCGGCACTTAGATTTAGTTTAGTCATAGCTTGATCTCTCTTTTATTTTTCTGGCAAATAATGATGTGCTATCTATTTGCTGTGTTTTGCCAAGTATCATTCTACCAGCTACGTTACTGCAAGTTTTATTGTCGGTACCGTATTCCAGGTAAGGGCTGGCGTCACCGAACAGGTTGTTATTTAGGCAGAAGGCGATTTTTGGCGTGATATTTGTCCTTTTTGTACTGAAACTGTCTGTTTTGCATGATAACGTGAACAGCGATACCGAGACAATAAACACTGCTGTTTAGTAGCAATAATAGGGTTAAATATCGTGAGTGAAATAAGTCAGTTGTCTGTACTGCCTAGTGCTAACGGGTTTGGTGCCAACATTACCGGTATTAATCTATCGGAGCCACTCAGTGCGGCCAGCATTCAAGCAATCAATAGGGCATGGCTCGCGCACGGGGTTGTGTTCTTTCCGGGGCAGGCTATGACTCCGTCAATGCTCGAGTTGTTTACGCTCAGTATGGGGTCTTATGGGAAAACTGACTTCATAGTTCCTATGGATGGGCATAACAATGTACTTGAGCTGCGGCGTGAGCCTGAGGAGTCAGCGGCGCATTTTGGTGGCAGCTGGCATTCTGATTTTTCTTATCAGCAGGAGCCACCGGCAGCTACCATCCTCTATGGACACACTATCCCTCCGGTTGGCGGCGATACCTTGTTTGCCGACGGCCGGGCAGCTTGTCTGGCTTTGTCTGAAAAGCTTCGTGATTTTTTGCGTGGATTAAAGGGTGTGCACAGCGCTGCACCTTCATACGCAAACGAGGGGGCATTTGGTGATGCGGATGATACTAGCAGGACGATGAAAATAGTAACGTCAGATACTGCCAGAGAAACCAGAACACACCCAATAATACGCGTTCATCCTGACACGGGCGAAGAGATCTTGTGGGTTAACAGTGTTTACACCGTTGGCATTGACGGTCTGACGGCTGCAGAGGGAAAGGTGATTCTGGATTTTCTGACTAACTTTACCATCGGCGATCAATTTGTTCACAGGCATCAGTGGCAGCAAGGTACGTTGGCTATGTGGGACAATCGGCGAGTCCAGCATTTTGCTGAGTCCGGCTTCGACGGTCACCGCAGGGTGATGTATAGAACCACAACGGCAGGGTCGGTTCCGGCGTGACCCTTAGTTAAAGTGCTTTATCAAAAATAACCTTTAGTGAATTGTATTTAAACGATAATATTTTTTATCGACGGCTTTCGGCGTTGATTATAATCGCTATCCGAACTGCTTTTTCAGTGCTACAAATGCGCCTTCGGTCCGAGTCAGCGTCTCATCAATGATCTCGCTTGTGTGAGCTCCACTGATAAACATATTGTGCCAGGGGTGCATATAAACGCCGCGTTTTACCACTTCACTGAAGAAGAAGTTACACATGGTCGATTTTGGGTCATCGTCAAAAGCAATCAATGGCATTTGCGAAGGGCCGGTTTGACGTAATGAATATCCGTACGCAGCCCCCTGTTCTTGCATGCCTGATCGCAATGCGTCTCCCGACTGTTGCAGCACGTCTATTATCGACTCCTCTTCAATGACAGCAATGGTCGCTAATGATGCCGCGAAGGATACCGAGGCAAACCAGAAAGAGCCGGTGGCGTAGATCTGACTGGCCCCGTCACGGAAACGATCATTGCCGGTAACGACCGACAGGGCATAGCCATTGGCTACCGATTTACTCATTGCACAAAGATCGGGAAGAACTCCCAGCGTCTCCCAGGTTGAACCAAGGGTAAAGCGCAAAGCACAGCGCACGTCATCGAGAATAAGCGCCGCATGGTGGTGGTCACACAGTGTTCTCACCGCATTGGCAAAATCTTGTGTAGCCAGCTCCTGGTCGGTAAAAGCGTTGTGTTTAAAGGGGGTTACAATAATGGCCGCCAAATCGTCGCCAGCCTGATTGACGGCATCGCGCAAACTCTCAACATCATTGTAGCGGTAGGTGATCTGATGTTGCCTGTCGCCAGGTGCTACGCCAATGGGTTGCGGTGTACACCAACCACTGGAGCCGTGATAAGCGCCTTCGGCAACTAAAATAGTGTTCTTGGCTGTTTGTGCGCGGGCTGTCATTACACAAATTGTGGTGGCGTCATTGCCATTTTTAGCGAACATGGTCCAGTCGGCATGCTCGCAAATATCTTTAAATTTCTCGGCTATTTCGAGCATTAATGGCGAGGGGCCGGTAGCCGCATCGCTAATCATTTGTTGTTTTTTGGCGGCTTCATCGACTTTTGGATGGTGATAGCCCAACAGGTTGGTACCGTAGCCACACATGTAATCGATGTATTCATTGTTGTCGGTATCCCACAGTCGAGCGCCTTTTGTGCGAGCGATAAATTGTGGATAGTCCGGTGACAGCCTGGCGGTAGACTGGTGCCCGTATACACCGTTCGGAAATGCCAATTTTGCTCGCTCTCGTAACGCCAGTTCATTGTCAAATGGGTGAGTCATAGTCGGATCCTGTTGTGAGTGGCCTTGATGTCATGTCTCGGTAAAATAATACCTGCAATGTCGGTTAAGTACTCGTATTAATTGGTTGTTTACCTGTCGATAATGACATGTTGTACATTGGTGGCCTCGGCCTCGCGTTAGTTAATCTAGCTGCAACGTTAGTACGCACCATTGTAATGCTAAAACCAAAATCACAATGCCGACAGCAAGCTGTCTAGAGGTAAAACATGATAAAGTTTATTTCGTTTGTAGCAGTTCTTATCTTTCTAAATGCCTGTTCTGACTCATCTCCAATGAAGCCTGGATTTATGACAATGAATGGGGAGTTCAAAAGCTGACGCAGTGTGCCCCGGGTGGTAAAGACGCTGGATTCTCTTCGTATTGGGATCAGCTTACGCCTCATCCAGGAACCAAGCCGCCGGCCGATTTTAACCCGGTCGCGAAATCCACCGCACCTTTTCCCGGAGAAAATATTCATCTGCTGACCGAAGGCACATTGTCGATCTGGATAATCGAAAGTTCCGGGTTATTCACACAGTTAGTCATTCTCTCGATGGTTTGGTGCTCTATGATGATGAACAGAAAATTTTGTTTGCGGGAGATACTGTTTACGGCCCAGACTATCTCATTACCGGCCTTTTGCTATTAGTAACCGATCTGGAAAAAGTGAGTCCACTGCAAGTTGGTTGGAGCTATTCGTCCCACGGCGAGCAGCTAGTAGAAGCAATGCAGCATGGATTGCATCTCTCAATAGTGAAGCGCTTGATTAATGGAGAAGGGGCGGAAGGTATAACAAGTTTTGCCGGATTTGAGATGCCAATTTATCAATTGGATGGTGTTTCTGTAACGCTCGCTGGGGAAAATGCTTCTCTACAGTCTCGCTTAAAACCATTGGCCAATTTTTTACTCAGTGATGCTCGCAAAAAGCATATCTTCATTTCTACCAATAAATTTGACTAAAATTATAGTAAAACCTGGTGTCCCGTCTTTGCCTGGATCAGCTGTCTTAGGCGTCTAGACGGCACACATAACGGAATTTTCAACGTGATAGGGTGGTTAACCTTGTAACAGTTGTTCACATTTTTATAGTCCCGTAATTACGTTGTAATACGCGCTGTTACTTTAATTTCAGCGTGTGCCCCTGGGTAAATGAGTTCGCTAACGCCAATCCATGTTGAAGCCGGGTAAGGTGCTTTGATAAATTCGTCTTTTACTTTAGCCATAGTCCCTGCGTGTTCTTGTAAGCCAACCACGTAGAGTGTTGTATCAATGATGTCTTCATAGCCAAGGCCGGCTTCTTTTAGTGTTATAGCTAACGATTGCCATGCATCTCGAAACTCATCTTCTACTGTTTCTCCGTGGCCAACAACGCCGGAAAAAAATACCAGGTTCTCATGTCGAACAGCAGGGGCGAAATGCCAACCGTCGTATGTTTTCTTTGCTGATTCTGGAACAATAACATCAATGCTCATTTCTTTTCTCCAACTTAACGTGTAATTTCATCAATACGGGTTTCGGTAATATGCAGTCTACAGTGACAGTAACAAATTCAATATTAGTATAACAGTACTTCAACCAACTTCCCCTAACAGACTGGCAGTGGTATCCAGTCAAATTGTCTTATTGGTCGAGATGAAGGTGCTGCCAGATACTACCTCTTTTTGGGTCGTCATCGGCTTTTGTCTGTCAGGGTGTCATGCTGTAAAGTGATAGGTGATAATTTAGTGGCGTTAGACATACCGGTGCGTTTTAGCACTGATTTAAAAGGATCGACAGATGGGTGACAATCAAACAGGTTCTAGCCTGAGCGCTGTGGTGTTGGTAACAGCCGGGGCATCGGGGATAGGGCGCTGTATCGCGGAAACGTTTCTGCAGAGGGGGCGAAGAGTTCATGTTTGTGATATTTCAGCTGTATCAATTGCTGCTTTCCGTAAGGCTAACCCGTCGGCAACCGCTAGTGTCGCCGACGTTTCTATTCCCTCTCAGGTGGAAAATTTGTTTGCCGAACTATCCGAAACGTATGGACGTTTGGATGTGTTAGTTAACAATGCTGGCATCGCAGGACCTACTTCAGCGATAGAAGATATTGCGATAGAAGAATGGGATAACACTATCAATATTGATCTGAATGGCCCCTTTTATGTTACCCGGCTGGCCGTGCCGATTATGAAAAAAACGGGAGGTGGTGCCATTATCAATATGGCCTCAACGGCAGGGTTGTTTGGTTGCGCCTTGCGTTCACCTTACGTAGCTGCGAAGTGGGCGTTGATAGGTTTAACAAAAACCTGGGCGATGGAACTTGGGCCTCATAACATTCGTGTTAATGCGATATGCCCCGGCAGTGTTAACGGCGAACGCATTGAGAATGTGATCAGTAAGGATGCTGCAGAGCGGGGTGTTAGTGCCGATACAATTAGAGACGTGTATCAACGCCAGACATCAATGCGTGTGTTTGTCGATGCTCAGGATATTGCCGACATGGCACTGTATTTGGGTTCAGAGGGTGGAGCAAAAATTTCCGGCCAGTCGATGGCAATCGACGGGCATACGGAAACGCTGTCGAACTGGCTTGACTGATTGGTTTAGTCAAATGATTGTTTATATTCACCGAAAGGGGCTCGCAGTCGAAAATAGCCGCCTTGAATGAAACACTGGTTTGCTCGCATGCGACGGGCATTTGCAATTGCGTCGCTGTCATTTGACGTATATGTTTAAGTACCCGTGTAATTGGGTGCACGCTTTTCAAGAAAAGCTGTCATGCCTTCTTTGGCATCATTTGTTCGCGAACATAAAACCTGATTTCTGTTTTCAACTGCCATTTGGGCTTCAAGGCCAGCTGCGTCGATCGACACGTTAAGGCCTTCTTTTGTCAATCTCAATCCCATCGGAGAGGTAGTTAGCATGTCATTGATGTAGGATTGCGCAGCTTCTGCAAGCTCATCATCGGGCACAACTTCTGACACTAGGTTCGTGCGTAGCGCACGTTCCGCGTTAATGAAACGCCCTGTTAGCATCAGTTCGGATGCGATAGAGGTGCCAATAAGTCTGGGTAGGAAATAGCTGGCACCCATGTCGCAGGCGGAAAGGCCAACGCGAATAAAGGCGGCGTTCATTCTTGCGCTCTCACCGGCTATGCGAATGTCGGAGGCCAAGGCAAAAGCAAAACCGCCGCCACATGCTGGGCCGTGAATTAAGGAAATGATAGGTTGTGGACAGTTACGCATACGAAGGTAGACTTCAGCCAAATAACCTTGGAATCCCATACCACCGCCGAAAGGCGCTTTGTGTTCCCGTGACTGCGACGACTTAATGTCGAGTCCTGCACAAAATGCTCGTCCAGCACCCCTCATCACCACTATGCGAGTGTTCGCATCCTCTTTTAATGCGCCAAAATAGTCTCGCAGCTCAGTAACCATCGGTGTATCGATAGCGTTAAGAGCCTCTGGCCGATTAAGGGTTAGCCAATCAACTTGGCCTCTTTTCTCGACACTAATTGTTTCGTAGTGACTCATTAATCATCTCCTACCAATCTAATGTGTTTATGTTAACTAATCCAATAAAACGTATTTACATCAATCGTCGTTAAAGTGGTTGCTGCAGTAGGTCCGCTACAATGAAAATTATTCTAGCTTTCATAAGATTATTTATCAATTTGAGCAGCGTTGTATTTGTGTAATCCAGCACCAGGATATACCCTTCACCATTGAATTCAAATTGACACGAAACACTCTTCTAAAGCTCATTTTTAGATTTATATAGCTAGGACTCAATATCATGACCAACACCCCCAAAACGACTGGCGAAGCACTGCTGCATGAAGCCCAGAACCATTTGCCTCTCGGAGTTGCCGACACTTACCGCTATTGGGGTGAAGAAGACACTGTTTTTGTGAAGAGTATGAAAGGTGGTTCTATCATCGATACCGATGGCCAAGAGTTTGTTGATTTTCGTCTAGCTTACGGCCCTATTATTCTTGGCTACCGTGACTCGCGCGTCGACCAAGCAGTCATTAACTGCATTACCGAGCGCGGCACCATTTCAGGCTTTAATTCCGACTTGGAAGCCGAAGTCGTCAGCCTAGTAAAAAGTCTCTGTCCTAACATCGAAAAAATGCGTTTTTCTAATTCGGGCACTGAGGCGGTTATTGCTGCCGTCCGCACAGCACGTGGTTTTACCGGCCGTAACAAAATCATCGTTGTTGAAGGAGGCTTTCATGGCCTCTGTGACGAAATGATGTGGAAATCAGACGTCGATAACTGGAATAGCGAGACACAGGCTGACCCCGAAATTATTCCTTTTGGTGCAGGTATTCCTGAAAGCACGCGTGAGCATCAAGAAATTGTACCCTTGAATGATTTTGCTGCTTTAGAAGATGTTTTCAGCCGTATTGGTGATGATATTGCGGCGATTGTAATCGAACCTATTATGGGAAATTGCGGCAGTATTGCTTCTACTCAAGAATACATGCAAAAACTTCGTGATATTTGTGATAGCAACGGATCACTACTCATTGTGGACGAAGTTAAAACAGGCTTTCGTGTTGCTAAAGGCGGCGTGCAATCGCTCTACGGCATTAACGCTGACCTCACCACTTACGCCAAAGCCATAGGAAATGGCTACCCAGTCGCCGCTTTTGGTGGTCGCGCAGATGTAATGGATCAAATAAAATTTGGCGCTGACGGCGTCACCCATGGCGGCACTTATACTGCTAACTTACTGTCTCTAAGCGCTGCTAAAGCAACACTCACCGTATTGAGCGAAACAGATGCTTTAGCGACGGTTGATAAAGTTGGCGCGGCCGTTCAAGAGGTGCTCTCCAGGGTATTTACCAAGTTTGGTATAGAACATAAATTTGCGGGTCCTGACTCAATGTTTGGCGTGCACTTCGGCAAAGAAGTCCCACTAAACTACCGTGACTGGAAAAAGACCAACAGTGATTTGTATACCGTATTTGCACATAGGCTGATCAAAAATGGTGTAATGCTAGAGCCAGATTCACGTGAGCCGTGGTTTATTTGTGAAGCGCATAAAGATGTAGACCTGGCTTGGTTAGAAGGCGTCGCGGAACGCTCCATGCAGGAAGCTTTAGACCCACAATAAAGCTGATAAGCAAGGCGGTAATGACTGGTAACTTAATGGGTATAGGAAGGGTTAATAACCCCGAATATCCCTCAAATCCCACTGGCTCGTGGCTAATCAAGTACCCGCCGTGATCGTCAAATTTGTCAGTGGTTGCCGCCAGTGAAGCGAAGTAACGTATTGCCGCTATAGATATTGTGGCTAAAGATTTTTCGGCGCGCGTTTGGTCAGCTGCATTTTTTCTCTGACTTCGGCAGGCGTTATAATGCGAGCCCCCATATTGCTGACAACGGTTGCCGCTCTCTCAACCAGTTGTGCATTGGTAGCCAGAACACCTTGGTCCAGCCAAAGATTGTCTTCAAGACCGACACGTACGTTACCACCGGCCAGCACAGCAGCTGCGGCGTAGGGGATTTCATTGCGGCCGATTGAAAATGCTGAAAAGGTCCAGTGGTCAGGCGTGTTATTCACCATCGCCATAAAAGTGTTTAAATCGTCCGGCGCTCCCCAGGGAATTCCCATGCACATTTGGACCATTACCGGATCTTCGATAATGCCTTCCTCAACTAACTGTTTGGCGAACCAGAGATGACCGGTATCAAATACTTCGATTTCAGGTCGCACACCCAGATCCGTCATCATTTGGCCCATAGCCCGCAACATTCCAGGGGTATTGGTCATCACGTAATCGGCCTCGGCGAAATTCATCGTGCCACAATCCAGGGTGCAAATTTCTGGCAGGCACTCTGCAACATGTGCCATACGCTCGGTTGCGCCTACCATATCGGTAGCCGCTTCATTAAAGGGTAAGGGTGATTCAGTATTGCCTAACACCAGATCACCACCCATCCCGGCAGTCAGGTTTATAACAACATCGGTTGCTGAATCCCGAATTCTATCGACCACTTCACGATACAGGTCAGTGCGACGACTTGGTATGCCGGTGTCAGGGTCTCTGACGTGGCAATGTACAACCGCGGCGCCAGCTTTTGCCGCTTCGATTGCGCTATTGGCAATCTGCTCCGGTGAGCGGGGCACATGCGGTGAGCGATCCTGGCTACTACCGGAACCGGTGACAGCACAGGTGATAAACACTTCGCGATTCATTTCCAGGGGCATAACAAACTCCAGTGATGGTTTTGGCCACGTCGTGTGACGTTAAGATGAATAGTTGAGCCAGTTGAGCGCATGGGCGCGAATAGTCAAATTTTCTCAATAAAAAGTAAAGCAGAAATTTCACTGAATGATTGGGATGACCGTGAGAACAACAATCCGAATTGTGCCCATTATCGTTTAGATTAACCTGTGTCGGCAAGGATCAAGTCTGCACCTTTGTGAGCAACCATGATTGTGGGGGCATGTGTATTACCTGATGTCAGCGTAGGGAATACCGAGGCGTCAACTACGCGCAATTGTTTTAAACCGTGAACTTTTAACTTTGGACAAACAACCGATGTCCGGATGTCAATTCCCATGGAGCAGGTACTTACCGGGTGAAATACAGTTCCGGCCCGGCTTCTGAAATCGGCAATAATGTCTTCGTCGTTGCTATCTTTCAGTGTCAGATTTAGTGTTGCTTTGGTCAGCGCTTTCATCGCAGCTGTCTCGGCTAATCGTTGGATATATCGACCGCCGGCAATAACATCGTCAATATCTTTGTCCGTCGACAGGTAGTTTGGAATTATTTCCGGTTTATCCAGTGGATTGGCCGAGGTGATTTGCAGGTAACCTCGACTGCTAGGTCGACAAGGTTGAAACGACAGGATAAAACCCGAGTAAGGGTCGGGGTTCATTGTTGAGCGTTTGCTCTCTTTGTCACTACGCGAATAGCTGATCGGATTGAAATAAATCTGCAAATCTGGTTGTTCCTGAGTGCTAGTTGAGCGAACAAAGCCACCGTTCTGATTAACACTCAAACTCAGCGGACCGGTGCGTAAAAAACTGTATTTGATACCGGCCCATAATTTGCCCATCCAGCTATGCAGTTCATCGTTCAATGTAGGGGTATTGGCGATATAGGTATAGTTAAGTGCCAAATGATCCTGTAGATTTTTCCCCACAGCGGGACTGTCGGAAACAACATCAATGCCGTGTTGTTGGAGTAAGCTGGTGGGTCCAACACCGGATTGCTGCAATAACAAAGGGGAATTTACCGCGCCCGCCGACACAATCACTTCCCGTGCTGCTCGCGCTTGTCGGGTTACACCGTCTTGATGGTATTCAACGCCAACAGCGGTTTTTCCTTGAAACAAAATACGTGTTACGTGAGCGTTACTTTCAAGCTGCACGTTGTAGCGCTTTAATGCGGGTCTCAGAAACGCGTCGGCGGCAGAGCATCTTATGCCGTTTCTTGTGTTTATCTGATAGGGTCCAAAACCTTCCGCATCGTCGCCGTTCATGTGTGTGTTATAGCTAAGCCCCAGTTCGCTGGCTGCGCGCTTGAAGTACTCTTTAAGAGGATGCATATGTTGATAGACATTGCTGATATAGAGCGGATTGTTGTTTTCTTCGACACTATCCACATTAACGAATCGCTCAAAACGTTGAAACTGAGGCAAAACGTCTTCCCATCCCCAGCCGGTATTCCCCAAATCACGCCAATCGTTGAAATCGGATGGCAGCCCGCGAAAATAACATAAGGCGTTAATCGAACTTGACCCACCCAGCACTTTTCCGCGCGGCCAATAACTGGTTTGACCATTTAGTGCTTCGCAGGGTTTCGTTTCATACATCCAGTTGACATTTTCATTGCGGAAATTACGACCGTAACCTATCGGCACCTTGATCCAGAATTTGCGATCGCTGCCACCCGCTTCCAAAATCAGAACGCGGTGGCGACCGTTTTCACTGAGCTTATCGGCCAATACACAGCCCGCAGAACCGGCGCCGACAACAATGTAATCAAATTCTGCCATGAGTTTTTTCGTAGCAATGGTAGTAGGGGATAGATTAGTCGCAGTGACTACGTTTTAACAAGGAAAATAGCTATGTTTTAACCCGTAAAATAGCTGTATCTTTACCGTTTTACTCATATAGCGGTGCTATGGCACCAAACCATTGCTACAGGGAAATCCACCGTGAAAATTGTCGATTTAAAAACCTTTGTTGTAGGCACTCCGCCACCTCACTTCGGGGGGCGTTACTGGATATTTGTAAAATTAGTCACCGACACAGGTATAGAGGGAGTCGGGGAGGTGTATTCGGTTCCTTTTCATCCCAACGTTGTGGTGAAAATGATTGAAGATGTATTCCAGCGGTATGTTCATGGCCGTGATCCCTCAGCGATTGAAAAAATGTGGCGTATTATCTATTCCAGTGGTTTTACTCAGCGTCCAGATACATCCATATCGGGGATATTAAGTGGTTTGGAAACTGCCTGCTGGGATATCATCGGTAAAGATGCTAATCGTCCTGTCTATCAGTTAATGGGAGGACAAGTTCATGAAAAATTGCGCAGCTATACCTATCTTTATCCGAAGCCTGACGATCAAACCGACGTCTATATGGATGCAGATTTGGCAGCGCAACGAGCATTAGAATATGCAGACATGGGGTTTACCGCGGTTAAATTTGACCCTGTGGGTCCTTACACCGCTTTTGATGGCAGGCAAATTTCATTTGAAGCGATAGACAGATCAGAAGAGTTTTGCCGGAAAATAAGGGAGGCCGTGGGCCACCGTGTGGACTTATTATTTGGCACCCATGGTCAGATGACTCCCGCCAGTGCTATTCGCTTAGCGAAGCGGTTAGAGAAATTTGAACCACTATGGCTAGAAGAACCCACGCCACCCGAAATGCCCGAAGAAATGGCATTGGTGGCTCGGGCCACGTCAATTCCTGTTGCAACAGGCGAGCGCCTTGCGACTAAATATGAATTCTCTCGGGTGTTGCGAAATCAGTCTGCGGCAATATTACAAATGGCGATAGGCCGCGTTGGTGGATTGTTGGAAGCAAAGAAAATTGCGGCTATGGCCGAGGCGCATTATGTTCAGATTGCCCCGCATCTCTATTGTGGGCCAATCGAGGCCGCCGCTAATATTCAGCTTGGCCTCTGTAGTCCCAATTTCCTGATTCAGGAAAGTATTGAGACTTTCGACGGCTTTCACGCGGAAATTTTAAAGAAACCGATACAGTGGCAAGAGGGTTATATACTGCCTCTGACGGAACCGGGGATCGGTGTGGAGCTCGACGAAGACGTTGCTCTGGCAAATCCTTATAATGGTGACAAGCTCCATTTAGAGATGCACCCTGATCCCGTTGTATAAGAAATCACACTGCGCTGAAACAGCCGTACTAAAAAAACATAAACACCATTCCGATAGGATAACAGTATGGAATTAAAAGAAACTCTTTACGATGTTAGCGATCGAGTAGCTACCATTACATTAAATCGGCCACATCGTGCAAATGCGTGGACGGGTCGTATGCATACAGAATATCGCTTTTTATTACAGCAGGCAGATTTAGACCCGGATGTTGGCGTGATCATTGTCACCGGCGCCGATAAGTATTTTTGTGTGGGTGCCGACACCAGTGCATTGTCAGGTTTTTCCGAATCGGGCGAATATAGCTCTGGTACCGGTGCCGATCTGGTGATGCCAGGTTCCGATGAATATCCCGCCTTTATGCATGAATATGTTTATCATTTTGCATTGTCCAAACCGGTCATTGCCGCAATGAGTGGCCCTGCAGCAGGGGTCGGTTTTGTGCTTGCTTGTTATACGGATATTCGTTTTGCGGTGCCAGGGGTGAAGCTGACGACCGCACATGGTCCACTTAATTTGCCGGCGGAGTGTGGCTTGTCGTGGTTGTTACCACGTCTTATCGGTGGTTCACGCGCAACCGAACTATTGATATCCAGTAGAAAGTTTCTTACAGATGAAGCTTACCAGCTGGGGCTGATTCACCGGCTTGTTGAACGGGAAAGTTTAATGTCCGAAGCACGGGCCTACGCTATCGATTTGATCACCCGCAATTCACCGGAGTCTTTGCGCCAATCAAAACGCCAAACCTACATTGATTGGCATCGGGATGTTGGCACGGCAACACGGGAGGCGGGGGATTTGCTGCAGGCAATGGTAAAACAACCGAATTATAAAGTGGGTATTAAGGCGTTAACCCAAAAAGAGAAACCTAAGTGGCTGTAGCTGGCTCTCGCTAACGAGCCATTCACAGATTCAGTTTGACTTACATCTGGGTGGTGGCGACAGCTCCTGTGGCTACCACTTCGTAACCCGGTTCTTCGGGCTCGTCATCGGTCATGTCAGGCGGGAATCCGGGAGCACGAATGTCAAGCCCGGTGACATCTTCAAGGCGTCGAATAATATTCGGGGACAGCTCTCGTGAGCCGTAACGTCGTTCGCCATCCTTGAAGATATCGATAAGTAGCGGAGACACTTCCAGCGGTACCTCGGCTCGATCGGCAATGTCCTGAAATAAGGAAATGTCCTTGATAACCAGATCCATGGTGAAGTTAATATCGCGAGATCCATTCAGAATAACCTGACTTTCAGTCTCGTGTACAAACGAGTTACCCGATGAAATTTTGATGGCCTCAAATGTGGTATTTAAATCCATGCCTGCGGCTTTGGATGTAGTTAATGCCTCGGATAAAGTCACCAAATTAGCCGTTGCCAGATAATTGGTGACCACTTTTAATACCGATGCGGTCCCTAGCTCGCCAGTGTGGAGAATACGGCGCCCCATCGCTTTAAATACAGGTAATGTGCGTTCAAAGGTATCTCTGGAGCCACCGACAAAAATGGCTATATTGCCGGTGGCTGCGCGGTGACATCCGCCTGATACTGGGCAGTCGATAGGCTGAGCGCCCTTGTCTAAAACCAATTGCCCAATGCGACGAACTTCTGTTTCATCGGTGGTGGACATCTCCGCCCATACCTTGCCAGCAGAAAGTCCCGCCAAAATACCATCGTCTTGTTCCATGACTGTCGCGCAAGCTGCGGGCGAGGGCAGACAGGTAATTATCATATCGCAAGTTTCGGCCACTTCTTGAGGACTGTCAGCCCAGCTGGCTCCCCGGTCAAGAAAAGGTTGCGCCAGACTGCGATCAAGATCTCGAACTGTTAAGTCGTAGCCGTTGCGTAAAATAGATCCGGCGAGTTTTGCTCCAACATTGCCCAATCCGATAAATCCAATTTTCATCAGTCGATTTCCTTTTATAGCGATTTTATTGTGGTGAGAAGTCTTAATAAACACCGAACCTCTCTATACGATAGTTACCGGATGCTGCTAGCATAAGTGATTAATTATGCAATTGCTCACTGCAATTTTGATTTAGGAAAAATCATGAAAATTACCGAACCTGGTCGCGAAATAGATGTCATTCATACCACCGACGTGTTGGTGGTTGGGTCGGGCCCTGGTGGTCTGGCAGCAGCTTTAGCCGCCGCTCGTGCTGGAGTCTCAGTATGTTTGTTAGAGCGATATGGGTGTTTCGGCGGCAATATTACGGCTGTAGGTGTAGAGGGGTTTGCCTGGTACCGTCACGAACAGACGGTAGATAGCGAAGGCATTGGTGTAGAATTTGAAACTCGCGCCAAGCAGATGGGAGCAACCACACCTGAACCTCAATCAATCAGCGAAGCTATTGACGGCGAGGTTTTCAAACACATAGCCGATGAGCTGGTGAATGAAGCGGGTATTACTCCGATGTTACATCGGATGTTTGTTGCGCCGATTATGGAGGAAACCATGATTAAGGGCGTAATAACGGAAAGTAAAGCCGGACGGGAAGCAATCCTTGCCAAACGTGTTATTGATGCCACCGGTGACGCTGACGTAGCTTTTCGTGCGGGTGCAAGAACCCATAAAACACCGAAAGAAGAAATGATTGCGGTCTCAGTGATGTTTTCGATGTCGGGGGTTAATAAGCAGCGGTTTATTGAGCATGTCAAAGAAAATCCAACCACCTACAGGGATTGGGATTATGGTGAGTGGAGCGTAGAAACCAGTGGTAAAGAAGACGATATGTTTTCTCCGTTCCTGCGTAAACCATTTGACCAGGCGAGAGAAGCTGGTTTGATTCCAGATAATCTCGACACCATTGTAGGTACCTGGGGAGCTATCTACGACAGCGGCGATCTCACCTATTTGAACCTTGTTCATCTGCCAAATCTTGATGGCACTAATCCCAATGACTTAACTCAGGGCGAGATGGAAGGGCGACGTCAGGCGATAATGGCTGTTGAAGCGATGAAACAATTCAACCCGGGTTGCGAACATGCCAAGCTGAGAAATTTTGGCATGACTCTCGGAATTCGTGACACGCGAAAGATTGATGCAGAATACAATATGACATCAATCGATGTGCGCGAGCAGGGACGTTTTAATGACAGTATTGGTATATTTCCTGAATTCATTGATGGTTACGGTATATTAATTCTACCCACCACCGGTCGTTATTTCCAGTTGCCTTATCGAACCTTATTACCCAAGGACGTCGATAATTTGATTGTTGCTGGCAGGATCACCGGGGGCGATAAGGATAGCCACGCGGCCACCCGCAATATGATGTGCTGCACGGTAACCGGTCAAGGCGCTGGCGTGGCGGCGGCGATGTCGATCAAACATAATCAGCCTCTGCCAGCGTTAGATATTACAGTGCTGCAAGCAGAATTGAGGCGGCAAGCCGTGCGGCTAGATTGATAATCACGCGCTAGTTTGTGAGCAGTTGGCGTCGACGTTGCAACACCAGCCAGTAAACGGCCGCGTAAATACCTATTACGATGAGTCCTAACCATTCTATTTGAAGTGGGGTGAATTGGTATAACAATACCAGGGCTACCATCACCAACCAGTTAGCGCTGACGTACTTAAACGTACCCAATCGTTCTACCGTCATGTCAATATTTCGAGTGTATAGGCGGATTAAAGAATCGAGTGAGTTGATCACAAATATCACACCAACGCCAACCATCACCAAACGCCAAGCGGCGCTAATTTCGATGCCATTGCTGAAGTAGAAATAGAGCACAGAAAACCAAATGGCAATCGGAATAGATGGCACTATCAGTAGTGCTAACAATAATTGCCAGGTTTTTAGACCGCCGACAAAACGGGAGACAAACTGACCAATCATAATGCTCCAGGCAAACCACCAGTATAAATAGAACTGATGATAATCTGTTATCGGGGCAAGATAGCTATCAATATTGACAAAATAATCGCCGATATAGCTAATCGACCCAGCCAATCCGACAATGCCCATATCAGCAGACCACCAGATGCCTGCAATAAGTCCGAAAAATAACCAGGTAGAGCCAACGCTCAGTATTTTCACGTAACGTATATGCGTGCTGGAGGCTGCGGCGGCTAAAATGACGATACCAACCAAACCATATTTCACCGGGTCGCTAATGCCATCGACATAATCGGGCAGATATAAAAGAAACATATAGGCGGTAAAAGCGCAGGTCCCGATTATCACGATATTGTTGGTCCACTTAATCAGCGGGATTTTAAACAACTGAAGTTTTGGCTCTACGATACAGAAGTAAAATGTTGTGGTGAAATAGAACCCCCACACTAAAAACCCCCAAAACCCAAATTCTATAGCGAGGGGATTGGTAAAGGCATATTCTGCTCCTTCGGCATAGACTTGAAAATCCAGCATCGGAAACATAATGAGTCCGACGTCTAATCCTGAGGTAAATAGAATCGCAATAAAGGTAAAAAATGAGGTAGGAATCTCACCAACACATTCAACATTGCGCCAATAAATCGCTATGATAATAGCTGTAAGAAGGGTCGCGCTCATTGCGATTGTGAGGATTAATGCCATGCCAAATTGCCTTGTCTGGTAAAAAAATATTGGAAAGTGTACTTGTTTTTATCCTAGAAATTCCGGGCTTCGAGTTTCAGACCTTGATTCTGATAGCCTTGGTCGAGAATGTCTGCAAGCGCTGATTGATCTTCACGAATCGTTAAGTTAAAGAACGCCAATGCTTTTTCTTTTTGCATGTTGTGGGCTAGATTGGGTGCAATCAGGGTGAAGCTTTCTTGCTGGCTAAATGTTCGTTTTTGGCTGACAGGTTTTAATTCAGGCCACCAATAACCGCCTGAAATCCCAAAGGTAGAATGATTGGAGTTTTCCAGCAAGCCCCAAACAACTGGTGCCGTCGTGTTCTCATAAGCGTCTCTCAAGGCGGGGTGAGGGTTGTCAGCAGTCGGTCCGGAGGTCCCTGTCATTTTTGCCTGTTGCGCGGCCAAGCCGATAATCAAAGTATCTTCGCCACCGCTTAAAAGAAATGTTGGTTTGTGAAATGACGTAAATGGAGCACTACCCTCGACGCTTAAAATGGCGGACTCTCTGTCCGCTGAAACCAATGCCTCTGGCGGTAACAAACTTCGCTGATCTGTCCATCCGGGCGGAACCACTGCAAAGCCGGCAGTGAAACGCTCTTCCATTGCCAGGCCGACCAGTGTGGTCGCGCCGCCAAAGGAGCGGCCTATTAAACCGACACGATCAAGATTGAGACGTCCTGCAAATCGACCATTTGTATTCATTTGGTCCAGTCTGTCGAGAGTGGCACGTAAATCGTTTAGCCGTTGCAATAGTGATTGGTCAAGGTTTTTCAGCGCTTGAACCCGGTCTGCGTCATTTGATAGCGGAGTAAAACTTTGTCCATAATTTTCACTGCTACCGTAGGCGCCTTCATCGTCTAGCAGTTCTAACACATCTTTCATGGTATGGCGAAATTGTGGGTCTCCACCTTCCAGCGCTAATGCCGGATCACTACCCGTCATGGAAAATGGTGAATTTCCCGTGTGTTCAGGTGCAATAACAAGATAGCCGTTGGCGGCCAGATACTCGGACACTGTCTCCATATTGTAGCGACTGCCAGCATCACCGTGACTCATTACCACAACAGGGATTTTCTCAGGTGAAGACATGAGTGGTGCATCAATATAACTTTGTCGTTGTCGCTGAAATAGTTCGCTAATTGCAGCGTCAATTTCACTATCAGTAACGCCGTCGCGGACAGTAGAAGGGGTCAAATGAAAGAAAGTAGTTTCAGTCATCATTTTACGATGCATAACAAAATTGCCGAATACATAGTCTCCATAGGTGGCACGGCGATATTGATTGGGCTGAGTTTCAATAACAGAGGGGTCGACCGGGTACCAAAGTTCAGTAATGAGGGTGCGAATTCCGCTATTCACACCAGCAACTGAATCGTAGGGACGAGATTCATCATGGATGAATAGTGTTGACGATCCAATTGCATAGATTTCTGCCTTTGATGGCAGCGTCGTAGAGGCAGGCGGATACTGCTCGCTCGTACAGGCGGTGAGTAAGGCGACAAAACACAAATTCAACCACAGGCTGCTGTTGGTCATGGTTTTTCCTTGATTATTATTGGATTATTATTTTTAGCGGATTACTGTAAGCAAATTTCCCGTTGTTATCTTCTACGATTAAGCTGTACCAGGTATCAGAATTAGGCTGTACCTTAAAGGACCTCGAGCTCGAAGTCATTGACTCAGCGAAATTGGCGGTTGCTATCACGTTGCCGCGCTCAATGAGCGTAACAGACTTCAGCCCAGATACCGCTGCTAATGTATAGTTTAGCGATAGTTCCAACCCTGCAGGATGTTGAATTTCACTTCCAAAAATAATTTCCGGGAAAATCAGCGGTCCTTGTGTGGCATAGGAATGACCTTGTTTTAAGGCAGTAAGCAGGTTTGCAAGATTGTTCTTTTCGGTAATGTGTACATAGGTTCTGGCTGCTCCGGATTGTTCATTCCATACATCGTGCACGTCCGAGCCTCCGACCAGATAAGCATCGTGACCGGAGTTCCACAATGTCCAGATTTTTGCCAACGTGTCGCTATTGTCACCCGCGGTAATTTCGACCAAATCGAATCCAGAATCGTAACCGCCTGGCACAGCACTGGTTTGTTCGCTATCGCTGCTGACGATTGTTTCCAAACTTTTAAAATAGCCGTAGTCGCCGTAAGGGTGGTTAACATGTATCAATTCTGCGCCAAGACGGCGAGCCTGGGCAAAGATGTCCTGAACAGTTGCTGACCCAATATCAATATCGATCACACTGTCTTCGGCTATGGGATAAGCGTTGAAGTGAGCCCATGATGGTGAAAGTTCAGTTCCAGCCAAAAATGGTATTGATCGCTTTTCGGAGAGTCGTTTCATTTCTGCATTGTTGGCCATGGAGTCGTGATCGCTAAGGAAGCTAAAATCCATTCCCGAAGCCAGCTCGGACCGCAGCACGTATTCCGGTGCTGTAAATCCATCAAGTACATCGGAATGGTGGTGCAAATCGATAGCGAACCAATGTTGCTGTGACGGTTGGATGTTAACCGTTACTTCGGCGTTAACTTGATGTTTTGCGCCGGACTCGACAGCTACCTCTACCAGAGATGGTTGAGCGGTAAATCCACCACCAGCACTGACGGCAAATTCATAAGGTCCTGGCGCCACCTCTAATGTTGCCTGGCCAATGTTGATCAAGTCGGTAAAAAAAGTTTTTTCTCCCATAAATTCAATGAGTGGCTTATGACCTTTATCAACACTGATTCGCGCATCAAGGGCTTTCCCCTTGCTGT
Organism: Oceanicoccus sp.; assembly: GCA_036963965.1. GTDB lineage: Bacteria > Pseudomonadota > Gammaproteobacteria > Pseudomonadales > Dasaniaceae > Oceanicoccus. The sequence goes on from JBALTE010000002.1 coordinate 132,145, forward strand.
CATTGACACTAAATGTAATGCTTCCAGGTGCTTTCAAACCGCTATGATGCAGTTCCATATGGCTGCCGGCGCTAATTTCGACGGTTTGTGGATCACCCGGCGCATGAGATTTAGCGGTGGCAAAGACCGTGTAAACACCTGCTGGAAGTTTTAGTTGATAACGTCCCGATTGGCCTAACGCCCACGTATAGGGCGCGCCGTTTTTCAGCACAATCACTGCAGGTTCATCGACCAAAACATTATTGTCACTGCGGACCTCGCCAAATAGAGTGCCGGAAGGTAACTGTTGGAAGTCGATTTCGGTTTTTACCAATGGGGCCAGGTTACCGCTGTTTTCTATTTGTAACCAGGCTTCAAACTCCCTGCGTTTACCGGCCTTCAAGCTATGTTGTTGATAGCGATCGCGACCAGAATATAAAAGTTGGTCAGCGAAGGGCGCGTGTAAACCAAGCACCCAGTTTTTGTCGTAAGCGGCAGACCAGTCGGCAAAAGCAGCAGCTTCCGGGCTGGCGGTTTTTCCTTCGAGACCGGGCACACCAAACAAATAGCCGCCGTCTGGCCACACTACATAACCGCTAAGAATTTCTGTTAAATCTGTTTTCCCTCCATTAAACATCACTGTTTTCATGTGCACGCGGCGATCTCCGCTGCGTATATGGAAATGGGTTTCAAGCTGAACTTCCCCCCAGTCGCGACGTGTCCGGATAACCACGTTAGAGGGTGTTTGCTGGATAATCTCTACATGCTGGTAAGTTGTTGGCCACGCCGACCAATTATTAGGCATGAAATCGGCTAGCGAGGCGATATCGTAGTCAACAACACCGTCGCGAACGACAGCAATATCGACAATGCCACCGCGAGCTACGCCCCACGGTGGCGCGCTCTCGACGGCAAATGCCACTGCAAATAATCCATTGTTGACGGTGATGTCCCTGTGGCCATTGGCTTCACCCCGAGGGATTTCGGTAGGCCCCACTTGAATGCTAATGTCGGCTCGCACAGGACTGCTGATACCCAGTAAGATCAACAGTAGTAGCCCACTGTATAGACAGTAACCAATTCGCTGGATATAAATGTCAGATGACGGCATAGGGTTGGTTATCCTGTTTTTCTGGCGCTCAATTACACGACTGTTCATTTTTGCAAAAGTCTCATAGACTTCCTGCCAAACAGACACTATACGGCAGTCTTGGTTGAGCCTCTACCGGCAACGGGTTGGCTGTCATATTTATAAAGCCGGAATAACCCGGCAACATTAGGAGTGGCACAGATTGACTATCATTAAAAAAGTGGCCGTATTGGGTGCCGGTGTTATCGGCGCAGGCTGGATTGCGCGCTTTGCGGAAAATGGGATTGCGGTGGGTTTGTTTGATCCGGCGCCGGACGCGCGTGACAAGGTAGAAGCTGTTTTAACAAATGCCGAGCACGCCTATAGCAAACTTGAGGCTGGACCCAGGGCAAAAACAGGGGTTATCACCTATGCCGTAACATTGGCTGACGCGGTTAAAGATGCTGAGTTGATTGTTGAAGCGGTACCAGAAGTATTGGCTTTAAAACAAAGCGTCTATCGTGACGTAGAAAGCTGTGTTGCTGCCGATGTTATTATTGTGTCATCGACCTCCGGTATTTTGCCAACAGACTTGCAAGCCGGCATGAATCATCCCGAACGGCTGCTGGTTGCACATCCATTTAATCCTGTGTACCTGCTGCCGTTGGTAGAGATTGTAGCTGGCCACCAAACCGGGGCAGATGTAGTTGAAAAAGCCATAGCGATTTATACCGAGCTCGGTATGGAAGCCTTGCATATCAAAAAGGAAATCGAAGCCTTTGTTGCTGACCGTTTGCTAGAAGCTGTGTGGCGAGAATCGTTATGGTTGATCAAAGACGGCATTGCTACAACCGAAGAAATTGATGATGCTATCCGTTTTGGGTTTGGTTTACGCTGGGCGCAAATGGGTTTGTTTGAAACCTATCGACTGGCTGGTGGTGAGGCGGGAATGAAACATTTTATTGCCCAATTTGGCCCTTGTTTACAATGGCCCTGGACCAAGCTTATGGATGTGCCTGAATTGACGGAAGAATTGATCGATACGATTGCGATGCAATCAGACGCGCAGTCGGGGCATTATTCGTTTCGCGAGTTAGAACGCATTCGGGATGATAATCTAATTGCGATTATGCATGCACTCAAGGCAAATAAGTGGGGTGCAGGTCAGACCCTGATTCGTACAGAAGCACTTCGATCAGCACGGCTCGCAAATGATGAAACCCACACAGCACTGGTCGAGGACATTAATCAGCCCTTGTTAACCTTAGAGTGCGCCGTTTCAGCGGACTGGACCGACTATAACAATCACATGACAGAAAGCCGTTACTTGCAGTGTTTTGGCGATGCTACTGACGCCTTGCTGGTGCGAATAGGTGTTGACGCAGACTATGTGGCCAATGGCGGTTCCTACTTTACCGTAGAAACACACATTCGCCATTTGGATGAGGTGAAGGCACTAGAGCTTATTGAAGTGACTACGCAGGTTTTGGCAGGCAAGGGTAAAAAATTGCACCTGTTCCATCAGTTGTCGCATACAGATGGACGAATGTTGGCAACAGCTGAACAATTGTTGATTCACGTCGATATGGATTCCAGAAGTGCCTGCGAGCCGGCGCCGCAAATACAGCAGCAATTGCAGAGCATAGCAGATGCTCACGCCGCGCTGGAGCGACCGGAAGGGTGTGGTCGCGCTATTGGTGATCCGTTGTAGTATCCGGCAGCGATTGACCATGGGCAATACGGATGCCGCCTTAGCGGGTCCGTATACACTGGGCTTTTGCTAGCTGAGTCTCATCATTAGTTTGATCCGGGTCTGGCTGCGGGATTTTGCCGCTGTTGCTGTTGCCATTGCTGGTCTATCCATGGCTCCACATTTGCTGCAGCTAATGGCTCGATACCAAGGATAATATCGGCCGCTTTTTCTGCCAGCATGATGGTGGGTGCGTTCAAATTCCCGTTGGTGATACGAGGCATAATTGAAGAATCAACAACACGTAAATTAGTAATCCCGCGAACCCGGCAGTCACTGTCTACGACGGCCATGGGGTCATCTGTCGCGCCCATTTTGCAGGTGCAGGAAGGGTGATAAGCGCTTTCGACATTGTCTTTGACCCAGTGATCAATTTGTTCATCCGACTGTATCTCTATGCCGGGTTGAATCTCGTCGCCACGATAAGCGTCCATAGCTGGTTGATTAATAATTTCCCTGGCCAGTCGTATACAGCAGCGCCAGTCTTCGCGATCCTTTTCACTTTCGAGGTAATTAAAGAGAATACTGGGTTTGTCGTTAGGATCATTGCTGATGATCTTTACCCGTCCGCGACTATGGGGTTTATTCGGTCCAACATGTATTTGGAAACCGTGCCCGTCAACGGCTGTGGCGCCATCGTAACGCATCGCGGCTGGAAGGAAGTGGAACTGGATGTCCGGCCATTTTTGACCAGCCTTTGATCGAATAAAAGCGCAGGATTCAAAATGATTACTGCTGCCAAGTCCATCTTTAAATAATAACCAGCGCGCACCAATCAACCCTTTAGCTATCAGCCCTAGTTGCCCATTGAGGGTGATTGGCTGCTTACAATAAAATTGGAAATAAACTTCGAGATGATCCTGGAGATTTTCGCCAACGCCTGCCAGTTCATGCACCAATGGCACATTTGCGGCTTTAAGAACAGCCGCCGGGCCAATTCCTGAATGTTGTAAAATACTGGGTGAACCAATAGACCCAGCTGATAAAAGCACTTCGTTGCTGGCCAGCGCGGTACGCACATGTTTACCAACCTGGTATTCAACACCAACCGCTGTTGTTCCTTCTAACAACACTTTTCGAGTTGTAGCGCGGGTGATGATTGTCAGGTTTTTACGTGTAGCTGCGCGCCGAAGATAGGCGACAGATGCGGAGCAGCGCTCACCATTTTTTACCGTCATATCCATTGGGCCGAAGCCTTCTTGCTGATGCCCATTACTGTTGTCGGTAGCGGGATAACCCGCGTCAACGCCAGCATCAATAAATGCCTGATAGAGCGGGTTTAATGCCATCGCGTTGCCGTTACCGGTAGCCAGGGGACCATCGCCACCACGATATTCGTCAGCGCCACCAATCCAGCTCTCAGCCCGACGAAAATAGGGCAGACAGTGGCGAAAGTCCCAGTTGTCAGCACCCAGTTGTTGCCATTCATCAAAATCACAGGCGTGTCCGCGAACATAGACCATGCCATTAATTGAGGAAGATCCTCCGAGAACCTTACCCCTTGGACAGTGCAGTCTGCGATTGTCGAGATAGGGTTCCGGCTCAGATTCAAAAAACCAGTTAAATTTTGGGTTATTCATCGGATAGGACAGCGCTGTTGGCATGCGGATAAACAGATTTTTATCGCTTCCACCAGCCTCCAATAGCAGTACCGAATGGGTGCCGCTGTTTGAAAGTCGGTCGGCTAGTACGCAGCCAGCAGAACCTGCACCTACAATAACGTAATCATAACGATCTTCTGGCATCAATTTCATCTCTCAAGTCTGGTAACCCGCGTGTCGGTTGGCGACAAAATATATACTATATTTACTGATGTCAATTGGCTGAGAAAGGTCGATCAACGCCTGTGCAAAACCAACTCATGGTCTTTTTCTGGCTAGCGGCTCACAATTGACTTTATACTGGGTACTATATCGACTCGGCTGACAGCAAATAACGATATGGCAGGGCTAAAAAATAATGATAAACAGTGAACAGATTGCCTTTTTTCGGGATAACGGATACCTGATTTTACCCGGTGCAATGGATCTCGACTTATGTGCTCGTGCACGAGACAGTTTATGGGCCTCTCTTCCTGAGAATGCCGACATCAAGCGAGATGACCCCGCCACTCATTTTGGTCCTTTGTCTGAAAAAGATACTTTGCTTAGCGCGACTAATATGCGCTCTGGATATCGCTGGCAAGTGCGGGATGTAGGTACTGACCAGAATATTGTAGATCTGGTCTATTCGGAGACGCTGGTCAGTATTGCCGAACAGTTACTGGGGGCGGGAACATTGCGACGGCCTGTAGTGAATGGTGCATCTATGGGATCTTGTGGCGCTGCCTGGCCTGGTGGCCCGGTCGACCCTGCAGTTGCAACCGAAGGTGCTCGAGGTATCTATTGCTCACTTCCTTATGACGACAACGCACCGCAAGCGGATGGCGCCCATACCGATGGCCACCCGTTTATGCTTAGTCTCGCCGGCCTCATTGCTGATAGCCCGCCGGGCGGTGGTGCCTTTACAGTGTGGCCAAAATCACACCGGCGGCTGTACCCGACATATTGGATGCAATACGACCAGGCGAGGATACCTTTTTATCAGCATATGCCCAGTTACAAAGGGATAGTGCACTCTGAGGAATATCAACAGGAACTGGCAAAAATTCTCGACGACACACAACCTGTTGATTGCTGGGGCAATGCTGGCGATGTGGTACTTTGGCATCACCGCCTGGTACATATGGCAGGTGAAAATCATTCCAATGTTATCCGTCAGGCGGTGCTGGCCGATTTTTCCAAAACCGATCTTGATAAATACCGATCGGACCCTCCTCAGGCAGATATGTGGAGAGATTGGTCAGATGAGCTGCGAGACTCCACTCAAACTTACACGACAGCATTCGCTCGTTTGCAACGCTTGTTTTAATACAGGTGTTTAACCTGGTCCGGTGTTGCATGCTGACAGATGACGTAGTTGTCTTGCGTGGCACATAGAAGCTCCCTATAGTATCCGTCACTAAATCGTCTCTATAGGGACTAATCTGATTGACAATGGAGAACCCGAGTTGCAGACAACTTCCGGCACGGCAGCTAGTCGATACTTTCAACTCGCTGTTATTGTTGTCGCGGCTGGCGCTATATATCCGCTACTTTATCTTCGGCAAAATTTTGAAGTCTCTATCCTTGAATCTTTTGGCATAACACTGTCGCAATTGAGTCAATGTTACGCCATGTTGGGCATTATTTTTGTTGCAACGTATGTCCCTAGCGGCTGGCTATCCGATCGGCTGTCTCCACGCTTACTGTTATCTTTTTCGTTGGCGGCAACCGGAATCCTGGGATTCTGGTTTTCAACAATGCCTTCTTATGCTCAATTGCAGGTTATTTTTGCCTGTTGGGGTATTGCTACGGGTTTAACCTTTTGGTCTGCGCATATTAAGGCGGTGACGCTGCTTGCCGACTCGAAAGAGCAGGGCCGTTTTTTTGGGTTTCTCGATGGCGGTCGCGGTTTGTTTGAAGCACTCTTGGCAACGATTGCCGTTGCCTGGTTTTCCTACGCGATGGCATCGCAAGGTGATTCGACACAACAGGCATTGCAGGAGGTTATCTATCTATATGTCGGAGTATTGTTAGTGCTTGCCCCTGTTGTCTATTTTACGCTGGAGGATCCGGCAGCTGAAAATGGTGTGCAAACTGATAGGGAACATTCGGAAACGGAGAGCGGCCACTTTTTAATTGACCTTAAACGCGTTTTGAATAATCGTGAAATATGGCTATGTGCGACGATTATCATTTGCGGTTATCAGTTATTCTGGGCTACCTACTCTTTTTCCGGCTATCTTCAAAATACCTTTGGTATGACGGCGGTAGCTGTTGGTTCAATTACTGTAGCCAAGTTATGGATGCGCCCCATTGGCGCGGCGGCGGCTGGTTTTGCCGGTGATTTTCTTGATCGTCAACATGTACTAACTGTGTTACTGGTACTTGCCTCGGCTGCACTTGCAAGCATAGCTTTTTTGCCCGATATCGCAGGAACATTGCTGGTGCTAGGGGTTGTCTTGTTAATCGGTATTTTGACCTACGCTGTTCGAGGTGTGTACTGGGCGACTCTCGACAGTTGCAATGTCCCGAACCGAATAAAGGGCTTGGCCATTGGTGTCATTTCACTGATCGGTTATTCGCCAGATATCTACCTGCCGCTGCTGAATGCAGCTTTGCTGGAGGCTTATCCCGGTCGTACCGGGTATGCCATTTACTTTATTGGATTATCGTTGATGGGGTTAGTTGGGGCAGTAGCCGCGTGGCAACTGGGTCGCCGAATTCGTCAACAGTCAATGTTAACTCTAGTTACCAAACCGCTGTAATTGCCTTGTTAATAGTTAGCTATACTTCCAAAGAATTGTCACAGCAGTGTAAACTGTTTTTCTAACCATCACCGAAATTATCTTATGACTGAAGAAAGTACCGCGGGCTCTTACAAACAGGCGTTTGACCAAGCCAATGAAATGATCGCAGCAGGTGAATTCCAGCTCGCTCTCACTCAGATTGACGCCATTCTTGAAGTTCACGCGGGGGATGCAAAAACACATTTTCTTAAAGCGGTGGCTCTCAGGCGCCTCGGTCAGCACGAGGAAGCCATCTATATCTTGCAAAAACTTGCGCAGTCAACTGGCGGTGTTGCGCCTATTCATCAGGAGCTGGGTTATGCCCTTTTTGCTATAGGCCGCATTGATGATTCAGTAGAAGCATTACGTAAGGCTGTAGCTATAGACCCGCAGCTCGCTGCCAGCTGGAAGCTTTTAGGCGAGTTGTTATACCGTGAAGAAGACGAAGAAGAAGCAGAAGAGGCGTTTCGTCGTCAAATGGCCGTCAGTCATCGGCACCCCGGAATAGTGAAGGCTCTTGAACTTATTCAGCAGGAACGCTACGGCATGGCCGAAGGTATTTGCCGTGACTATTTACAGCGCAACCCTGGCGACGTAACGGTAATGAGATTGCTGGCAGAGATTGGAATAAAACTTGGGGTGAGGGACGATCCGGAAATTTTGCTAGAGCAATGTCTAAAACTGGCACCCGAGTACCATTTGGCCAGGAATACCTATGCAAATGCATTGGGAAAGGCTAATAAATATCAACAAGCATTGGCAGAAATTGATTATTTAGAAAAAGTAGAGCCCGCCAATTTGTCTCACGGTATATTGGCCGCATCTATTCTGGTTATGATCGGTGCTTACGAAGATGCAGCTCAACGCTATGAAGACATTCTTGCGAAAGTCCCACAACACGCCCAATTGCAGAATAGTTACGGACACACGCTTAAAACCCTCGGCCGGCAAAAAGAAGCGATAGCGGCATATCGGAAAGCGATTTCTTTGAAGGATAACCTAGGTGATGCTTACTTTAACCTTGCCAACCTCAAGACGTTTACGTTTGATCCTGCAGAAGTCGAGAAAATGCGAGCGGTAATTTCTACCAGTGATAACAGCGCCAGTGATTATTTTAACTTGTGTTTTGCACTGGGTAAGGCACTGGAAGACCTGCATGAATATGATGAAGCCTTTAACTATTATGAAAAAGGCAATCGAGCAAAATGTCATCAGGTTGATTACCACGCTGAAGAAACACACACTGAAACCGAATCGCTGATCAATGAATGTCGACCCGAGCTATTTGCCGGTGCATTAACTCAGGGATGCCAAGCTCCAGATCCGATATTTATTGTCGGGCTACCACGTTCTGGTTCTACCTTGCTCGAACAAATACTGGCGAGCCATTCGCAGGTTGATGGCACCTCGGAACTGCGTGAAATGATCTCAATCGCGAGGCGATTGAGTGGAAAACGCAATAAAACTGACGTATCAAAATACCCCCATATTCTCTGGAACCTAAGTGAAAGTGAACGGCGTGAGCTCGGCGAAGAGTATATGGAGCGAACGCAAATACAGCGTCAGGGTGCTCCTTTCTTTATCGACAAAATGCCTAACAATTTCCAGCATGTTGGCTTGATTAGCCTGATTCTTCCGAATGCCAAAATCATCGATGCCAGGCGGCATCCAATGGCAACCTGCTTTAGTGGTTACAAACAGTTATTCGCGGGTGGACAAACATTTACCTATAGCCAGTCTGACATTGCGCAATATTACATCGACTATGTTGCGTTGATGGAGCACTGGGACACAGTTTTACCGGGGAAGGTATTACGGGTGAAATACGAAAATGTCATCGGCAATACAGAACAGCAAGTTCGAAGACTGTTGGATTATTGCGGTTTACCCTTTGAAGCGCAGTGTCTGGCATTTCACAATACCGAGCGGGCCGTTAGAACTGCGAGCTCAGAACAGGTTAGACAGCCGATATATACTGGCGCTGTAGAGCAATGGCGAAATTTTGAGACAAATCTCGGAGAAATGAAACTAATGCTTGATCCGCTGATAGCTGCGCACGAGAGCTGTTAGCTTTGGGTTTAGATCGTTTTTATGCTTGTTTTTTATAGTATTGCTTCGTTTTGGTGCGATTTGTGCCGTTCTAGGGCTGATTTGTCACACAATTTGATAGCCAAGCAGAAAAATGGCATAGTAGGACCGCGATTTTTCCATAAGATTCAATACATCTATTAAAAAAAATCAAATAAGGTGATACATGAGTAGCAATTTGTTACGAAAAAGAAATTTTATAGTTAAACCTCTAACATTAGCCGTAGCGTTGGGATCAGTAGCTTCAACAGAAGTGTTTTCCGCAGAGTCACTGGCTTTGGAAGAAGTGGTGGTAACTGCGCAAAAAAGAACCCAAAGCGTTCAGGATGTACCCATTAGCATGGCGGTACTCGGCAGCACAGCGCTTGAAAATCTGGGTGTCAACGGGCTTGAAGATTTTGCAGCCTTGCTTCCTTCAATGAACTACGTTTCATTGGGCCCAGGTAGCGGCAATATATATATGCGTGGTATTTCCAGTGGCGGTGAAAGCATTTTGGGTTCTAACCCTAATGTCGCCGTCTATATGGATGAGCAACCGGTCACGGCTGTGGGCGCTTTTTTAAACCCGCATATCTATGACATTGAGCGTATCGAAACACTGGCAGGCCCCCAGGGCACATTATTTGGTGCCAATGCCCAAGCCGGTAGTATCCGGATTATTACTAAAAAGCCTGTTGTTGGTGAATTTTCTGCGGGTTATGACGTGGAATTGAATTCTATCCAAGAGGGTGATAATGGCAGCTTGTTTGAGGGGTTTGTCAATGTGCCATTGGGTGATAACGCGGCAGTGCGTGTAGTTGCTTGGCGTAAAGATGAAGCGGGTTATATCGATAACGTAGCTGGCGAGCATACCTTTGACTATCAATATATTCGCGATGGCCTGGATGCAGCAGGAGCCGCTATTGCAGAAGATAAAACTATTAACAATGATAAGTATGTTGAAGATAACTTTAATGAAGCGACAACCACTGGTTTTCGCGGAAATGTGTTAATTGATCTGAACGAAAACTGGACAATGACTGCAGGCGTTATGCGTCAGGAGTTAGAGTCAGAAGGTGTCTGGGATCATGATCCAAGTGATGTCGGTGATCTGGAAGTTGTTCGCTTCAACCCTGATTCGAATGACGACGAGTGGACACAACTATCATTGGTTGTGGAAGGCAAAATCGGCGACATGACGCTAACCTATGCCGGTTCAAATTTGGACAGGGATTCCTATCAGCAAGCAGATTATTCTTTGTATGCTGATAATCGTCTTTCTCCAGGATTCACGTCAACGTATTATTCTTGTTATGTTGCGGCGACTGGAGCCTGTGGCGATCCTAGTATTCTGTTCACTTCCGACAACGAATATAAGCGTGAAAATCACGAAATCCGCCTTGTGTCTTCACAAGAAAGCAGGTTTCGTTGGATAGCTGGAGCTTTCTACGAGGATGCTAGCCATGCATTTGACTTAGAATGGCATATTCCTGGCATTGAAGGCCTTTCTTACTACGGTACTGTTCCAATTGCTGTAGAGGAACCAGATATTTATTGGACCACCGATCAAAAGCGTTCTAATACTGAAAAAGCAGTGTTTGGTGAAATTGCTTATGATATCACCGACGATCTAACGGTTGCTTATAGCACGCGTTATTTTGACTTTGACTCGCAGTTAATCGGTTTTTCGGGAACTTTTTGGTACCCTGATCGTTTTGGTCCGCGTGTTGAGCCATTCAATACTAACCTGAAGACTAACGATAAAGATCATGTTGGAAAATTCAACATTTCTTATAACGTTAACGAAGACATTATGGTCTACGGTACTTGGTCTGAAGGTTATCGTCCTGGTGGCTTGAACCGAACGTTCAACACACCAATTGGTGGAACTTATGAGCCTGACTTCCTGACTAGTTATGAAGTTGGTGCTAAGACCGTGTTGATGGATGGTCGCTTACGTTTAAATGTGGCTGCTTACACACAAGATTGGGATGACTTCCAATTGTCTAAAATTGATACTGATGTGTCACCACTTTCACTGACAGATAACGTAGGTTCGGCTGAAAGTAATGGTGCGGAAGTAGACGGTAGTTTCCGAATTACTGAAAATTGGGACGTTAACTTTGGTCTGTCTTATATCGATGCAACCTTGACGAAGTCATATTGGGTAACGAAGGCTGACGAAGGCGTGACTGATCCTCAGGCAAAAAAGGGAACGGAATTACCTCGTGTACCAGATCTGAAGTGGAATATATCTAGCCGCTACAATTTCCAGGTAATGGAAAAAGGCGCATTTGTTCAGGCTAACTATACCTACACCGGTGAGTCTTACAATTTGTTGTATGGAACCTCATCAACTCGTGATCGCTCTAAGCAGGATTCTTACGATGTGTTGAACCTTGCAATTGGTCTTGAAACGGACGATTGGTCTGCAGAATTCTTCGTTGCTAATGCGACAGATGAACGCGCCGAAGTCTTTATTAACGGTGCCAGCTACGACCAGCGTATTACCACCAACCGTCCTCGGACTTTTGGTTTGCGTTTCCGTCAGATGTTTAACTAAGCGGTTACACATTTTCACTGTGTGACACGTTAATTGTTGAACAATGATAAGGCCCCTGTTTAGACGTAAAAGTCTAGGCAGGGGCCTTTTTTGTTGCCGAAGAATTTAGTGCTAGAGATTATTGTGCTGTTGGCGCCGATGTCTAGGCCGGCCACTTCCGCTCTATGATTCTGTCCCTTCCAGGGTTCCCTCCAAAATGGCTGAGCCTGAATACGCTCCGCTGTCTCATTCATCCCCTCGGCCTAGCCCCTTTAA
>JBALTE010000002.1:144296-224566 GCA_036963965.1 Oceanicoccus sp.
AAACCGGGCTCAGGCACGATCGAAGGTAGCCCAGAGGGTCACCAGACATGAAGCAATGGCGTTGTCCTGTTGTCGGGTTATATCAACTTTTGTTTTGAATGCCGGGAAATTCCGTTAGGATATTCGTCATAGCAGGCTATCAGCGATAAACTGCAAACTTAGAAGAACGTAAAATATCATGATAATAAAATTAACTATCGGAAAGTAACCATGAAATTATGGAACCCGCAGGCAGAGAACTTGAGTCGCGCAGAACTGCGCACGATCCAATTTGAAAAACTTAAGGCACTGGTAACGCGGGTGGAAACATCGTCGCCTTATTACCGGGATAAATTTAAGCGAGCTGGCGTTTCTGCTGCCAGCTTAAAGTCGCTGGAGCACTATCAGGACTTTCCGTTCTTTGATAAAGACGAGGAGCGGTTAAGTCAGGCTCGCTCAAAAGAAGAACTTGGTCATCCGCTTGGAATGCATATCACTTGTGATAGACATTTAGTCAATAGAATTTCATCCTCCTCGGGTACCACTGGTTCACCAACATTTAGTGGTTTTTCAAAGTTCGATCGAGAACTGGCTGCGGAAAATACCTCCCGAGGCATGGTTCGTATGGGTATTGAGCCAGGTGACGTGGTTTTGCACGCCTCGGTCATATCCATGTGGATAGCCGGAATGCCAGCAATAGATTCTATGATGGCTTATGGTGCCTGTGTGGTGCCTGTAGGTGCGCTCAGTGGTGTGGAGCGGGTTGGTCAAATTGCCAGTGAGGTGAGGCCGCGTATGATTCGCACGACGGTATCGTTTGCACGGCATCTTGCAAAAACCATGGAAGATAAATGCGGCATTGATCCGAAAACGCTAGGTATCGAAAAAGTAGTCGTAACAGGGGAGCCGGGCGGTTCTATTCCGGAAATTTATTCAGAAATTGAAGCGGGCTTTGGCGGCGCACTGGTTTATGACAACATGGGAGCAACCGGGTGTCATAGTCCCTGTGGAGTTTCTTGTGAAGAGCATTCCGGAATTCACTTTTACGCTGAAGATAATGCGTATTTCGAAATTGTCGATCCAAAAACCGGAAAGTTGTTGCCTATTGAAGATGGTGTAGAAGGTGAGATTATATTTACCGGACTGGAGCGTGAGTGTGGTCCTTTGCTACGCTGGCGGGATAAAGACATTATTCGCATTACGACAACACCGTGTAAGTGCGGTCGACCCGGTGTGCGTATGCAATTTAAGGGCAGGGTCGACGATATGTTGCTGGTGAAGGGTGTTAACGTTTTCCCGAACGCTGTGCGCGATATTGTTAATAAACACTCAGCCCAGACGACGGGAAATATTCGTATTATATTACCAGAACCGGGCCCGGTAGCTGAGCCACCAATTCGCGTGCTGGTAGAAACTCATAAGCACATTCAGGGGCCAGCTGCTGTAGCGCTATGTAAAGAATTGAGTGAACACATTCATCATCACTTAAGGTTTCGGGCAGCCATAGAATTACAAGCCGAGGGTGTTTTCGAGATTCAGACCGGTGCCACCGGGAAATCGAAGCTAGTCGAAATAAGTGGGGACATGTAGATGATGCGCTTTCACGATAGAGTAACACTTGACCGACGTGGTCGGGTGGCACTAATCCTTCTCGATCGGCCAGACCGACTTAATGCCTTTGACGCAGAGCTATACCAGGGGATGAATCAGGCGCTGCATACGTTTCGGGATGATGACGAGCTGTGGGTGGCGGTTATTGGTTCATCATCAAGTCGCGCGTTTTCTGCGGGGGTCGATATCAAGGCGCTGAATGCCAATGCAGAGGCGGGCAGGTTACAAGGTGTTGGTGGTCTCGATATTGACGGTAACATGTTCACCAATAAACCAATGATTGCAGCGATTGAGGGCCATTGTGTTGGCGAAGGTGTGAACTTGGCTCTGGCTTGCGATTTGATTATCGCCGATGAAAGCGCAAAATTTGCAATATCGGAAATTCGAATCGGAACTAATCCCATTGATATTCCGATAAAGCTCTCGAAAAAATTGGGCTATGCCAAAGCTTTTGCATTTCTTAACCCGGGTACTCCTAAAGATGCCCACTGGTGTGAGCGTGCAGGGCTGGTTGAACAGGTTACCGAGTTGGGGCAAGCACAGCAGGTAGCCCTCGATTTTGCCGACTCACTATGTCGCGACTGTGCGCCACTGGCAGTACGTGCGCAGAAAGAAACGCTTTGGCGGGCGGTTTTTGAAAACGAAAACTCGGCAAAAGAACAGGGTCTTGAGGCTAGAACGGAAATGCGGAAATCTGCCGATTATCGCGAGGGACTGAGTGCTTTTGCACAAAAACGCAGTCCAGAATTTAGGGGGAAATAGAGCAGCGTTAAGTGTTGAATCGCCTGATAGTTGCTGTGTAACCGGGGCGATGGTGCACTGTAGTTATACAGTTCAAAAAAACTGACCTCGCCCTGGGAGCTATCATGTTACGGATAGTAAATTTTATACTCAGAGCGCTCATACGGTTTTAAGTCATACTTGGTTTCAAGGAATGTTACCAAGTTAGTCAGGTCGGTGACTGTCATTGTATCGTTGTAATTGCGCATCACCGATTCACCCTTCGCAAGGATTTTATCGCGGTCATAACCTTCAGCCACTTTATGAGACGGGTTAATAACCGATGTTAAAAGCTCGGCGTAAGTCATGGTCCGGCTGACACCACCACCTAGCTTAATAGGGTTTTCCATTTGCTTGGCGATAGCAGGGTCTTCAACCCCCTTGATTGTATGGCAGGACAGGCAATTGGATTCGAGAAAGACGGTTTTACCTTTCTCAGCGTCACCAATCGGGAAACTAAATCCTCTTGCAGACATAGCGCCAGAATCACAGCCTGCTAACAAAACGGAGGCTGCAACCGCTGTAAATACTGCTTTCAAACCATTTTTGTAGACATTCATAGTCGTCTCCTGACGGGAAATTGAGATACACGCTTAATATTAGCGCGCTGACGCGCGGGGTGATTGACTTACGTCAATAAGTCGCCGATTACTCTGAATTGACATTACCCAATAATGCTTTAACTTCAGCGCCGTCCAGACTCTCATGCTCTAGTAAAGACTCCGCCAGTAACGTTAAACTGGCACTGTACTGTTGCAATCGTTGGGTACATTTTTTTTCACAATTCGACATCATTTTATTAACTTCTTCATCGATCATTTGTGCAGAATATTCACTGTATTTTTTTGGCTCTGCAATTTCTCGTCCCAAAAATGGGTGTTCTTCGCTTTGTTGCAGGTTTACCGCGCCTATCCGCTCGTTCATACCCCACTGGGTTACCATTTGGCGCGCAAGGCCCGTTGCGTTTTTTAGATCGTCAGCTGCCCCGGAACTCACCTCGCCAAAATGTAATTTTTCCGCGACTCGACCGCCTAACATAATAGCTATTTTTTCCTCCAGATAGTTTTGAGTGTAGTTGTGCCTATCTTCTTTAGGTAGCTGTTCAGTCATGCCCAACGATCGCCCGTGTCGTATGATAGAGACTTTGTTAATGGGGTCAGCGTTAGGAGAAAAGAACGCAGTGAGAGTATGTCCAGCCTCGTGGTAGGCAACTCGCTCTCGCTCCTTGTCAGAAAGAATTTCACCTTGAGTTGCCCCCATAACAATTTTTTCTCGCGCCTCGGAAAAGTCTTCCATACAGACGACTTTGGCATCGCTTCTCGCTGCCCTGAGCGCCGCTTCGTTTACCAAGTTAGCAAGATCAGCGCCAGAAAACCCCACGGTCTCGGCGGCAATTAGCTCGCTGTCGACATCGTCGGCTAATGGTACTTTGCGTGTATGAACAGCTAGAATGTCTTTTCTGGCATTACGTCCAGGTAATTCCAGTACCAGTTTTCGGTCAAAGCGGCCCGGTCTCAGCAGCGCGGGGTCGAGAACGTCGGGGCGATTAGTTGCCGCCAGTACAACCACCGCTTCGTCGGGGGAGAATCCGTCCATTTCCGCCAAAATTTGGTTTAAAGTTTGCTCGCGCTCATCATTGCCGCCACCTAAGCCAGTACCGCGTATACGCCCCACGGAATCAATCTCGTCAATGAAAATCAACGCTGGAGCCTGCTTGCGTGCATTGTTGAACATGTCTCGTACTCTGGATGCGCCGACGCCAACAAACATTTCAATGAATTCAGAACCACTCACACTAAAAAACGGCACGCCTGCTTCACCGGCCGTCGCTCGGGCTAACAGTGTTTTTCCGCAACCGGGGGGGCCCATCATTAAAATGCCCTTCGGCATTTTTGCGCCCAGCTCGCGATAGTGAGCTGGGTCTTTTAGGAAACCAATAATTTCCTGCAGATCTTGCTTGGCGCTTTCGAGTCCGGCAACGTCACTGTAGCGAGCTGAGATGTTAGAGGCTTCAAAATGTTTTGCTCTGGATTTAGAAAATCCAAAAGCGTCGCCACCGCTACCACCACCGGTGATAGATTTTCGTACCATTTTACTGCTGTAAACGAAAAACGCGATCAACACGAGCCAGGGGGCTACGCTTAACACAATCGATATCCATAGCGGTGTAGAGGCGGCAATCGATTGAATTTCAACCTGGTTTGATTCGAGCAGCGCGAGTAACTCAGTATCACCAAATGACGGGACTACTGTTTGGAAGCGCTGATGAATAGCGGTGGTGTTTTCTCCAGCTGTAATACCAACGCGAAAAGACCCGCTGATTTCAGATTCTTTGACTAAAATTTGTTTGATGTTGTCGTTGATCAACTCCTGTTTGAAATCGGAGTAGGGGATCGAATGATAGGGCTGATTAGTGACGTTAGTCCACAGATACATCAAGGAAGAGACAACCAGCACCCATGTCAAAACGTTCATCAACATTTGTGATCCGGTGGGTGCGGGTGGCTCAGTAGTCTCTGGTGTTTTTTCGGAGAGTCGGTCGGGCGACGTGCCATCCGTTATTTTGCTTTTTTGTTGAGGGTTACGTTCACTGTTATCACTTGCCATTTACTAGGACTCTCTTTGCATAGTTTGTTAACCCGACGACCCAGTGATAGTTTCCAGGGGTGGTTACAGGGCTTTCTTGATTTTCCGATAGCCCGCGGCTAATTCGGTCCCCAGTAGCGATACAGCAGTTTGGATGTTGTCAACGACAGGTTCGACTTCTTGCTGTAAATGATGACACTTTGTCGCAAACTCTTCCCATTTTCGTTCTAGTTCTTCCCATTCGTCACGCACTTCCATATTGGCCAAGTGAATTCTCACGTTGACTTCGTCACGTTCTTCTTTCAGTGTTTCCATGGTTCTTTTAATCGTCTCTTTTGCACTCATGATGACTTCCTCTCGTTAGTATAAACTACATTTTACTGCTATCAGCATTGAGTGAACTGATCTGGGTCAAAAAGGTGTGTGTATCAATCTGGATAAGGGTTGTTGATCGGGGGTTAATTTGTGGGAGGGTTGGCAGATTGATATTGTGTTCAAGATATCAATGGGTGGCATCAGTTTTATGGATGTTCTATGATCGTGTTTTAAACCAATAATAAGGAGTAGTTCATGCCGCTCAACCCTATACTAGCTGCAGTTATCGCTCAAATGGCAGAGGCCGCCGCACCTGAGTTACATCAAATGTCACCTGCCGATGCGCGAGCCATGTATCTTGCGATGAATGCCGAAAGTACCCGGGACGCAGTAACTCAGGTCAAGGATACAATTGCGGATAGTGTGCCGGTCAGAATTTATAACCCTAATCCCACTGAAATATTGCCCTGTCTGGTCTACTTTCACGGCGGTGGCTGGGTGATTGGCGATCTCGAGACCCATGACAGTATGTGTCGCAAGCTGGCTAACAGCGCAAGCTGCGTTGTGGTAGCGGTCGATTATAGACTAGCCCCGGAGCATGCTTATCCGGCTCCAATGGAAGATTGTTATACGGCGTTGAACTGGGTTGTAAGTCAGGCTGCTGAACTGGGTGTGAATGCCAATAAAATAGCGGTAGGTGGCGACAGTGCAGGAGGCAACTTGAGTGCCGTCATGGCATTGCGGGCGCGAGATGAAAACGGGCCGCGCATCTGTCATCAGTTGCTGATTTACCCAGTGACCGACGCCACCTTTGATACACTTTCATACCACGAAAACGGTGAGGGTTATATGCTCTCCAAAGCCACCATGGAATGGTTTTGGCAACATTACCTTGGCACTGGTAATGATCCGCTCTCGGCCTATATATCGCCTCTGAGAGCTGAGAGTTTTGCCGAGCTGCCACCGGCTACGGTTATTACTGCAGAGTTTGATCCGCTTAGAGACGAGGGAGAGGCTTATGCGGCGAAACTGCAAGCAGCGGGCAACACTGTAACCGTTAAACGCTTTGATGGCGTTGTTCACGGTTTTTTCGCAATGAGCGATTTGCTTGAAGAGGCGCGAGACGCTATCGACCTGTCGGCAGCTGAACTAACCGCTTCTTTTGCAGCGGCGGGATAAGTATAAAATGATCATGGCACGGGTATCAGAGAATACCTGTACCATGATCAGCCCAGTATTGATCTTTCAGCACGCGCTTATAAAGTTTGCCGGTCGGTAGTCGAGGTAACTCTGGATGAAAATCGATTGATCGCGGGCATTTTTGCCGGGATAAGTGAGAACCACAAAATACCATCAATTCTTCGACCAGTGCTGCGTCGGCTTCAATGCCGTCTGCAACTTGAACCACCGCCTTAACTTCTTCACCGAGGTCTTCATTGGGTACACCAAAGACTGCCGCATCCGCCACTTTCGGGTGCGTGATTAACAGGTTTTCGGTTTCCTGGGGATAAATGTTCACGCCACCGGAGATAATCATAAACGTCGATCTGTCGGTCAGATAAAGAAAACCATCTTTAACGTATCCAACATCACCAACAGTACTCTTGCTACCGTCAGCGGATTGGGAGGCTTTGGTTTTTTCGTCGTTGTTGAAGTAAGAAAACTCTGTTGCGGTTTCGAACCATAACTCACCTGGAACACCCGGAGCAGACTCGTTACCGTCTTCATCAAGAATATGTAACTCTCCGAGCATGACTTTACCAACGGTACCTTTGTGAGCCAGCCATTCTTCGCTGCTACATGAGGTGAAACCGAGCCCTTCAGTTGCACCGTAATATTCGTGAATAATGGGTCCCCACCAATCGATCATTGCTTCTTTGACTTGTGGTGGGCAGGGCGCTGCTGCATGTATGGCAATTTCTAGCGACGACAAGTCTGCTTTCGCGCGAACATCCTCAGGTAATTTTAGCATCCTGCTGAACATGGTAGGCACAAGTTGACTATGGCTGACCTGATATTGGGCAATCAGGTCTAAATATATAGCCGGATCAAACTTTTCCATGATGACAACGGTGCCACCTTTTCTAATTGTCAGATTAACGGCTGCCTGCGGTGCTGAATGGTATAGGGGAGCAGGTGACAAATAGATCATGTCTTCACGATAGTGCCAGAGGTCGCTTAAAAAGCTGAAAATAGGTAAACAGTCATTGGGCGTCAATTGCGGTAGTGGCCTGACAATGCCTTTTGGCTGACCAGTGGTACCCGAGGAATAAAGCATCGAGGTGCCTAGTGATTCATTAATAATGGGAGTTGTTGGGCAATTCGCTATTGCCTGCTCATAGCTGATGTAGTCGCCGCTACTCTCACCTCCGACCACCAGGCAGTGGCTGATATTGGGTGAGCTTTTCATTGCCTCCATCACAATGGGTGCCTTATCGATCGAGGTGATGACAACTTTGGATTCGCTGTTGTTTAGTATATAGGCAAGTTCGTCCGCCTTGAGGTAAGAGTTAACGCAGGTGTAGTAAAGCCCTGAGCGCTCACCGGCGCCACAGGCTTCAAGATAACGATGATTGTTCTCCATAAATATGGCGTAGTGATCCAGTCGCTCGAGGCCGTAATCCTGCAATAGGTGAGCTAATTGATTAGTGCGATGGTCATACTCGCGATATGACACCGACTCACCGGTGCTTGCCATAATAAAGGCCGGTCTGTCGGGATTGATGTCAGCGTATTTTCCTGCGTACATAATAGCGTTCCCTTATTGTTAGCAATCATCCGTCAAGTATGGATTAGCCGTTTTTTATTATTGTAGACAGCACCAAGCGTAGAGAATAACTGTTTATTCAGGCGCTTTCACGTAATTTTGGCGTCCTGGACACTCCTATAAATAGCGTCCGTTGAAAAATGAGTAAGCTGCCAATTGTGATGTAAATGCGTTACGCAATAGTGGTTCTATGGAGTAGACGGTCAAAACCATCATACCCTCCGGTCGCCATGTGGAGAACACTTCTGTTGTCCCACATAACTAACATGTTAGGTTGCCATTTCTGCCGAAAAACAAATGGCTCAGAGCCTTGGTATTGATAAAGTTCCTTCAGCAGAGCATCACTGTCGGCCTTGTCCAACTCGACAAAACCCTGGATATAGCCCATTGTACTGAACAGGCCAGGCCTGCCTGTTTCTGAGTGTTTGCGAATGAATGGATGTTCCTGTTTCGCTCGGGCATCTTCTGAAAGCACAATTTTCATGGTTCGATCAGCTTCCATTTCGGTATCCAACACACCGCTGGGCGCATACGCAAATTCCGCAGAATGAATTGCGGTAAGTCCTTCTACCCGCTTGCGCAATGATGCTGGCATCTCATCGTAAGCCTTGTGCTGGTTTGCGAATAAGGTGTCGCCGCCGGTTGGTGGAATGGTTATGCCATAGAGGCAAGTAGCAATTGGTGGCACCTCCATAAAGCTCCAATCTGTATGCCAGCCGCTTGCGAAGAGTGGGGCTGTTTCGTTGGCACCGCGTTCAATCGCGGCTATGTTGGCGTGGCCTTCAATAGATTCGAAATAAGGGTCGTCGCCAAACTCGCCAAAGCAAAGCGTGAAGCGCTCCAGATCCTCATCACTCATATGCTGGTCGGGAAAGGCAAGGACATGGTGCTCAAGCCACGCAGCTCTGATTGCCGAGATCGTATCAGTTGTCAAATTATCGGTAAGATCGACATCGGTTATCGTTGCTCCGCAGGCTTCACCGCTGGCAGTGACTGTTATATTCATTGTTTTGATAGCTCCTTGGTGCGGTTGGTTTGGGGGGTTAGACCCCAATCAATTGTTCGAAAAATAGCAAAACGTGAAGATCAGCAGAAAGCCCGAAAATTAGATTTCCTCTGCAAACCTTGCTTCCATTTGCAGGTAGCCGTCGGCATCAGGGTGCCTTGACCAGATGTCCTGCCAGGCTTCGCCACCAAGAACTTCATTGAAGCCTCGTTCCCTGTCTTCTTCAGACTCCCAGTTGATGATCCATGTGACATTTGCAACACCGTGTTTGTGTGGCGCTGGGTCAGAACCCGATAATTCAATAGTTTTACCGTTGTCGAGCCAAAAGCCGACAATATTGAGGTTTGCTTTCAGAAAAGGCACGGCCTCATCGACAGCCCATTTTTTGTAAACATCAAACTTTTCGGGGTCATAGTGATAACTTCGAATTTCAAACATGATTCTTCCTCAATACGTGTCGGTAACAGGTTGATAAGGTCGGCACCCTGGCGCTCTGTAAAAGTGACCAGCTTGCTCGAATGGAGCAAAGCTGGTGTGCAAAGGACGCCTGTGGATTAGTTTTCCAAAAGCTCTGTATAGCTATCTAATATTGTTAACACTTTATCTCTGCTGGCAGAGGGAAGTGCCAGGATCGAACGATCAATACCTGCGGCGCGGTAGCTATCCAGTGTAACTTTGTCCGCTGGAGCCCCGAAGACACTTACTGATAGGGTAGACATGTCTCTGCCTGCTTCGTCAGCAATTCGTTTTAATCGCGCGATATTCTCCGCTGCATCAAATCCATGGCGGGCTCTTGGCAACCAACCTTCGCAGTAATCGACAACTCTTCGGAGGGTGTAGTCGGTTTCACCGCCGAGGATGACAGGCGGTGGGCTTTGCACAGGTTTGGGATGCTGCCAGGTAGCGTCAAAATTGACGTGCTCCCCGTGGAACTCAGCTTCCTCTTCGCTCCACAGTTCTTTCATCGCTAGTACTTGTTCTTTCATTCTGGCGAATCGTTCGTTGTATTGTACTCCGTGTTGCCTCATCTCTTCGACATTCCAGCCACCGCCAATACCAAATAGAAAACGTCCTCCCGACATGCGGTCCAGGCTTGCTACTGATTTTGCAGTGGTGATGGTATCTCGCTGGGGTAGCAGGCAAATGCCGGTGCCCAGCTTGAGGTTTTTGGTGGCTGCAGCGGCGAAAGACAACGCAACAAATGGGTCGTAGGTATGGGAATACTCTTTGGGAAGATCAGCGCCGCCCGGCCATGCAGATTCTCGACTCGCAGGAATATGAGTATGTTCTGGAACGAGCAGTGATTCAAATCCCCTGTCTTCGAGCTCCCGGGCCAGTTCATCCATTTGGATTGTGTAGTCAGTGGCAAAAATAAGCACGCCAGTTTTCATCCGAGGTTCCTTTTTATTCGTTTTGAGCAGGCGTAAAGTAAACCATTATGAGGGGTATTCAGCAACTCGTTAGGAGATGATGCCTTTATCCCGCAATTGTTTTTGTTGTTCAGGTGTAATGCCAATCTCAGCAAATATCTCAGCATTATGTTGGCCGTGAAGTGGGGCCCCCATTCTGATTTCAGGTACTGTCACACTAAATCGCGCTGCTGGCCTGGTTTGCCTGATATTACCGGCGATCGGATGCTCAGTTTCAATGATCAACCCGTTTGATTGCACTTGCGGGTGCGTAATCATCTCTTTTCTTGTTAGAACCGGGGCACAGGGAACACCAGCATCGTCTAATATAGTTAGCCAATCGTCAGCGCTTTTTTCAAGAAGAGCTTCCTGTGTCATATTGAGTCTTGCATCTGCATTTCTATCCCGCAGTGCCGGTGTTGTGAATCGTTTGTCATCAAGCCATTCGGGATGCCCAACTGCTTCGCAAAGGGCTTGCCACTGCTTATTTGCCATTGCCGACACACTGATGTAACTGGTTTTCGTTGCATAAATCAGGTCAATAAATGTAGCGGCTCTTTGGCTGCTGACTTCTTTACCGACAAATGTTTGCCCTCCCATATCTGACGACCACAAGAAAGCGACCACAGTATCGATCATGGAAACACGAACATGTTGACCTTTACCTGTTCTTTCTCTGGCCAGTAACGCGGCAGAGATGGCCTGAGCGGTTGTCATACCGGTCAATTTGTCTGGCAAGATGGTTCTGACTAAACGCGGCCGGGCTTCATCAGACCCTCCCTGGATAGATGCGAGGCTGCTGATCGCCTGAATAATGGGGTCGTAAACGGGTTTGTGGGAAAGCGGGCCGTCCTCGCCAAAACCGCTGATTGAAACATAGATAATTTCAGCGTTGACAGCTCTGACTTCCTGTTCGCTAATACCCAGTCGTTCGACAACGCCCGGCCGAAAATTTTGAATGAACACGTCAGCGGTTTTTGCCAAAGCAAGCAGTGCGTCTTTTCCCTCGTCAGATTTCAAATCGAGGGTCACGCCGCGCTTATTGCGATTGTTGTTTAGAAAGGTTGCTGTGAACTGTGATGCGCCATATCCGGCCCCCCTCGCATGATCGGGGCTTGACACTGATTCGACTTTAATAACGTCAGCACCCTGATCACCGAGTAACATCGTTGCGAATGGACCTGAAATAACCGTTGTGAGGTCTACAATTCGAAAACCATCGAGTGGGCCTGGCATTGAGCGAATTCCTAAAAATAATCATCTGTGAGCGATAGTGTAGCCCCAGAGCTTCGAGCGGGTAAAGGATTTTGCACAATCCCCTTCAGAATAAATGTGACTGGATTTGGGTTTTATTCACACTTCCATAAGTCTTATGCCAGATTGCATAGCCGCTCTGATAATGTAATCATATTAGTGTCAAAAACAGCTATTTCATCAAGGAATCCATTTTTGTTAAAGAGTATATTAGCCATATTTCCGCTAATGATCCTGCTCCCCTCAACCCATATTTCCGCTCATG
The DNA here is from genome assembly GCA_036963965.1 of Oceanicoccus sp. Classification (GTDB taxonomy): domain Bacteria; phylum Pseudomonadota; class Gammaproteobacteria; order Pseudomonadales; family Dasaniaceae; genus Oceanicoccus. The sequence goes on from JBALTE010000002.1 coordinate 156,269, forward strand.
GAGCCGCCTATGGTGGGTGTGCTGAAATAGAGCGGAAAGTAGTCATTTTGAGGCCGGGTGCAAGCTACGAAGAGCGTATAGCCTACTTGGAGCAACAATTCCTCGAGCTGGTGAGTTCGCCCGTTATTTGTGAAGAAGATACAAGTGAAACCTCAAGCAATAGCGCAAGTTCTTCATCAGCAGGAAGCCCAAGTGCTGGTGACAATAGCGGCCAGTCATCAACGGCTTCGGTTTCGGTGCAGGGCAATATAGAAGAACCAATAGAGGAGCCTATGGATGGCAGCAGTACCGGCTCAGAGGGAGTTTATCGTGATGGCGGCGGTAAACAGCATGAAGCTTTAGTTAATATTGATAACACTGCTGCGTTAAAGTCCCAATTACAAGCAGCCATTGATGCGGAAGAAGACCCCGTTGTAAAACAAAGTCTTCAAAATGAATTGGATGCATTAAAATGACAGGGGTTTCAGTGTGAAAAGAATTCATCAACTAATTGCGGTTTTTTTACTGACTGCGTTGACTTATGGATGTGCAAGTAATGGCACAAAATCGTACTCTGTAGGCCCGCAACGGGGAGTCACTGATACGAATAATCAGTTGAGTACCCAGCCCCAGCCCCAGCCTTTGGGTTTGTCGGTTATCATACCGGTGATGGATCCGAATATTCCTGCCGATTCCGATGACTATGAAAAGAAGGCCATCTGGCCTGAATTGCGTCGTGCAGAAGCAAATCGTTTTTCAATACAGTTGCGTGATGCGCTGGCGAATACAGCAGCGTATGAAACGGTGCGTGTTGCGCCCGATTCTACGGCCTCGGCAGAAGTATATGTAAAGGGAAAGATACTGAAGTCTAATGGTGAAGATATAGAGCTAGAAATTGAAGTTGTCGACATTACCGGGAAGCGGTTAATGAAGGATAACTTCTCTCGCAGAATTAAGGAATACGATTTAGGCAATTCTCGCAACCCCAATCCAGACAGTTATAAACCATTTATTGCTTCAATTGCTGCCGAGATTACAGAGCAACTTAAACAACTTAAACAGAGCCGAATTACCGAGCTGAAAGATATTGCGTTAATTCGGTTTGGCGAGAATTTCTCTCCTGAATATTTTTCAGGATTTATTGGCTCTTCCTGGGGAAGGACAAAATTGTTGTCAATTCCCGCTGAAGACGACCCAATGTTGCTGCGTATAAAATCACTGGAAATTCGCGACCAAATGTTCATCGATGGCATTCAAGTTGACTACGACAATTTCAATGCTCAAGTAGAGCCTATGTATTTGAATTGGCAAAAACAAGCGTTTTACGAAAGTAAGTCTGCTCGGGAACGACAAAATGCGGCTAACGCAAAAATGATCTTCGGCGCTATTGCAATAATTGCAGGGGCGGCCGGAGCCAGTAATAGTGGGTATTCTAGCTCGTCTCAATATTACGGCAGTATTGCTGCTGCGACTGCCGGGGTTGCCGCTGTTGCTTCGGGTATTCAAGATTCAAGAAAGGCCGATATACACAGCCAAAATCTTAGCGAATTAGGAAAGTCTCTCAATATTGAAATTGCTCCTCGAGTTATGGAAATGGAAGATAAAACCATTGAACTGACAGGCACTGCTGAAAGTCAGTATAAAGTATGGCGAAGCTTCCTTTTAGATTTCTATAAAGAAGAATCTACGCCTGAAATTGTTCTTTAATAGTGGCTGATAATTCCCTGGACCTTAATCTCGCCGCAGCGCAGCATAAGCGGCGAAGTATGCTCACTAACATTCTTATAGCCAGTGTTGCTGTTGTGGCTATTGTTTTCGCTGTGTTGCTGCTAAAAAATCAAGCCGGCAGCCCTGCGGGTGAAAGCACTGAATCACAGTATTCAAAGGTACCTTCGGCCGATACTGCAAATGATAGCTCAGCTAAGCTCTTTGAAGACCTTTATTCCCAATATGTGACCGACTATGAACAAGACCTTCGGCGGCTAACGGAGTTATCTGTCTACGACATTGAGGCAGAACAGCTTATCTCTGAGATTGATGATGTGTTAAGTCTGGCAAATAGTGGCAAATTGAGTAAAGCAGTTGCGAAGCTAACCACAACGCTTAAAAACATAGAGGAGCTCTACAAGAAGCGCGATCAACATATAGAAGAATTAGGAAAATCCATCAATCAGGCACTTGAGTTAAATGCTTTCTCTCGAGCCGAAGCGACGATGGAAAAATTCATTGCTATTTCTCCCGCCGATCCACGAATTGCCGATTGGTCTTTATCGATAGAACGATTGCCTAAATTGTTATCCGCTAACCGTGAAGCCCATCGAGCCCGTCAAGAAAACAGACCTGCCGATGAGCTGGCTCAACTACGCATTGTGCGTCAACTTGACCCCGCTGACTCCAGCGTTTCTGAGCGAATTCAAACGATTGAATCCCAAATTAAGTCTGATACTTATTTTGACCATATTGAATATGCCAGAAATGCATTCGACAGAGGCCTATTTTCAGATGCGCTAAAACAACTATCCAAAGCGGAGAAAACAGATCCGGCTGGTAAAGAAATAGCGGTTATGAGGAAAAAAATTGCTGGCGAGCAAACAAAACGTGATCAGTTAAACTATATAGACAACGCTGAAAATGCAGTCAAAAATGATAATTGGCAAGCTGCATTCAAAAATTATGACCTGGCTATTAAACGCGGCTCGACTTTAACAAGTGTGGCTAATGGTTATCAGCTTTCAAAATCCATCGTTGAAGCAAGGGCAGAAGTTCAGCGACTACTTGCAGACCCATTGCGTTTATCTGATCCGGCCGTTTTACGTCATGCAAATCTCTTGATCAGCAATACACAAGCATATACGTCACACAGTGCATCGTATAACAATCAACTCGACATGCTGAGTAAGCTCCTATTGCGGGCAGGAGAAAAGCGTCCGTTGACAATTATTTCTGATGGCTTGGCCCGTATCAAGGTGCAAGGTGTTGGCTACGTGAATCCCACTGATAAAACAATCATTCAATTGCTTCCCGGTCGTTATAAGCTTTTTGCTCAATGTAAAGGCTATAGGGATAATCTGGTGGAAGTGACTCTGCCGCTAGATGGAGTTATTGCTCCAGTAAGGGTTACCTGTGACGAGCGAATTTGAAAGCCAGCTTAGCAAAGCAAAAAGTCAACATAGAAAGAAAATACTGCTGATCCCGCTGGGACTAATAGTATTCATACCCATTCTACTGTTACTTCTGATTGACTTGTCATTTGTCCCTATTTCAATAACGCCGGAGCGAGCGAGCAACTCTGCTACCGTTGTCACTGATGGCGGCGGCCATTTCACGATTGGCTCTACCTTGATTATTTGGCGGCAACAGGGCGAGTTACGTATTTCGGCTTATGGGTATGAGGACATTATCATCTTGTTGTCGGAGCCGTTAGCCGATCGCTCTCTTGACATATTGATGCATGAGAAACATGTCTATCTAACGGCAACACCCAGCGAGCCTGTAGAGGCGCCAATTTGGTGGGTGAATGGTTTGGAAGTATCAGTGGCGCCTGTGCTTCAGTATGCTGTTAAACCGGGGACATATTCCATTACAATGGAATCACTATTCCACGATTCCGTACAGCAGGTTGTAGAAGTACCTTTTTCGAGTGATGTCGATGCGGTACTGTCGGTTACCCGCTCGTTGGCTGAATATAGTATAGAGACATTGCCGATAGGAGCGGATGTTTTTATTAATAATGAGCTAGTCGGGCAAACACCATTAGTGGGCAATATACTGCAAGGAGAGCATAGTTTTTCAGTTAACCTTAAAGACTATAGCGCTATTAGCGAAGTTGTTCGCCTCTCCAATATTGAGCCAAAATTTGAACGCAATTATACCTTGCTGTCAGGACATCAGAGTGTCGGGATACGTTTATTACCCAAGGGAGGGGCACTCTATGTTAATGGCAAGCCGGTAACTACTGACAGTTCAATTTCGATACCAGTCACCAGCCAATCGTCGGTGCTCTATGAAAAAGAAGGTTACGAATCAAAAAGGGTGTCAGTATCGCCAGCGCAAAAAAATCTGAGTATTACATTGCAGCCGTTATATGGGCGCGCGACCATCTCCTCCCAGGAAGGGGTTATGGTGTCCATCGATGGCAAACGCATTGGTATAGTCCCTGTCTCAACTGATCTGTTGGCCACCAGCCACCAGGTAATTCTTTCCAAGCCTGGCTATGTACAAAAGTCACTCTCTGTGAACATTTCAGAAGGAGAGTCATACCTCTATGATGAAAGACTTCTTACCGAAAAAGAATATGCGCTTACACATAGTAAAAGCTCTTATATTAATAGCGTCGGCATGGCGATGCTCCGGATGAAGCCCGCTGCATTTACAATGGGGTCGCCACGTTCTCAAAAAGCACGGAGGGCGAATGAAGTAGAGCGATCGGTACAGTTTTCTCGTGAAATTTATGTCGGCACTAAAGAAGTGTCTATCCAGCAGTATAAAATGGCAAAAAATGTTGCGTCCAAAGACCCAAAGCCGATCACGATGATCGATTGGAATGCTGCTGCGCTCTATTGCAATTGGCTGAGTAAGAACGAGGGGTTCCCTGCGGTTTATACCGTTGAGTCGGGACGTGTTGTTGGTGCGGATATGAGCCGGATTGGCTATCGGCTTCTTACTGAGGCTGAGTGGGAGTGGGCTGCTAAACAAGCCAATAGAAATAGGATGTCGGTGTTTGTCTGGGGTGATGACTACAAACTCAATGATAGAAGTGGAAACCTGTCCGATAAGTCTGCAGACGGCTTTTCGAAAGTTTTTATTCCCAGCTATAACGATGGGTTCAGTCAATTGGCACCGATAGGTTCATTTAAACGAGAAGCTTCCGGACTCTATGATCAGTCAGGTAATGTTAAAGAATGGGTGCACGATTATTATTTGCTAGATATTCCACAGCGTGGCGCAACGTATACCGACTACTATAATGCTAGAAGGGCAGCTACTCATGTAATTAAGGGTTCCAGTTACTCGTCCGGTAACTGGCAAAAATTGCGAGTAGCTTATAAAGATTCTGGAGACAAAGGTAAGCAGGACCTGGGTTTTCGAGTGGCTAGATATCTATATTGAGGTTTTTAAATGGTAATTAAACGGTTTGTTTTGGTGGTGTTTTTGTGTGTGGCAGCGGTATCAATGATCTACGCTGCGAAGCAGTCTAAGCCAGTTGATATTTCGCTCAATGAGCCCGCTCCATTTTTGGTAGATATGTAATGAAACAGAGCACTATTTCTATAATCGTTCTTATATCTTCAGCTATCGTTGTGCATTTGTTGTACTCGTTATGGATTCTTCCCGAAGCTGAATCATTGCAAGCCATTGCCGCCGAGACGGGTTCGACGCTACCCCGCAATGTGGTGATTGTCCTCAAGGACCTAGAGCAGGAGCTATGTCTGATTCTTATGTTGTGGGGTGGTTATCTGTGCATTTCGAAAATGTATACGTATTCCGCCCATGACTATCTGTTTGACGTTGATATTCTGAAATCGATAGAAGAGAAAGACGAAAGTATTCCTGCAATATTGGACGATATTGATTCACTGGATAAACATATTAAGGAATCGCCCCTTATACAGACACTGACGTTATCTTTGCGTCGATATCTCATAACAAACAGTGTGCAAAGTGCGGCCGAAACTATTCAACCAGCACTTGATGTACTTTCGATAAAAAATGCATCTGAATTATCAGTGATCAAATACATCACATGGGCAATTCCATCAATTGGCTTCCTCGGTACGGTACGCGGAATAGGACAGGCCATGGCACAAGCCGAAGTCGCTATTGCCGGTGATATTGGGCCGATGACATCGAGCCTGGGTGTGGCTTTCAATTCTACGTTTGTCGCTTTGCTGATTAGTATTCTTCTTATGTTGTTACTTTCTTTTATTGAAAGGATGCAGGATGACAATCTGGTGAAGATACATTCGTATTGTGAGCGTTATCTGATTAAGCGTATTACCTTAAACAAGCACAATAATGTTTAGGAAGGGACGTTCTTCTAATGCCGGGTTATCAGTGGCGTTTATTGATGTCATGTCCTGTGGTTTGGGAGCCGTTATTTTGCTGTTTTTTTTGGTGGACTTTGAAGAGGGCTCATCAATTTTTGACACATTATCCGGCGAAATAGTGTCAGAACAAACCAGTAGCGACAAGCTTAATGCGATTAGTACTCAGCTGGATAATGAAGTTACCATTTTGCGCGAGCAAGTAGATGTATTGGTGAAAATGGTGTCCAGCGAAACGGTAGAAGTTACGAAGTTGTCCATTAAAGAAAAACAGTTATCAGTGACAAGTGAAAACTTAAAAAAATCTGTTGAATCGTTACAGCCAAAGGAAGCTGTTAAAGCCGAAAAAAAGTCTAGTGATAATGGAAATCTGGTTGGCCTTAAAATTTCAGGCCGTAGAATTCTCATCTTAATGGATACCAGTGCGTCAATGGCGTTTGAGAAAATAGTTGACGTTATTGTGGGTGTGAGCGACAAGACTGGCGATCGTCTTTTTAACGGTGATAAATGGCTGAGGGCTCGAAAAACGACTCTATGGATACTTGACCGAATACCGGCAGGAAGTGAGGTACAGGTTATCGGTTTTGCGCACAAGGTTAAACCATACACCCAGCAATGGATAAGCGCCTCGGATCAACGGGGAATATCACAACTTAAAGATCAAATCTCAAAGGCTAGACCTAATGGTGGTACAAGTCTTGGACTTGCGCTTGAGCACGTTGCCAAATTATCGCCGCTGCCTAGCACTATTTACACTATTACAGATGGATTGCCCACTAAGCCGGGGAATAACTCACGCGGAATCAATACGGCAAAAAACTGTTTTTCGATCGGTTCTAAACAGCGATATGTTGATGGCGCGTGTCGTGAATCATTGTTTGTTGATGCCGTAACGGATGCATCGAAAGCGTATTCGATTTTAACCAATGTCATTTTGTTGCCATTGGAAGGGGATCCTTACGCAGCCCCGCTGTATTGGCGGTGGTCAAGAAGTACTGGCGGAACGCTTTTTTCTCCTGCGCCTGGCTGGCCACAATGAGGTTTAAGCGACAAGGTACAGACGTATTTGGAACGGCATTTTTGGATGTAATTTCTTGCGGGTTTGCGGCCGTCATTATGTTGTTGCTGTTGGCCAAAAATGGTGTCATTGATGCACCAGAAATCTCCATCGAAGATCTGATTGATAATAAACTTGATCTTGTTGAAGCTAGCACAGCTCAAATATCCCAGATAGACGCCGCTAAAGAGGTACTAACTGAGCTTGTCCAGCGTAAACAATATCTCAACGACAAATTGTCTGATTTATCTCAGCAGCGCATTGCCAAAACCAGTTCGATAGATAGCAAAAACGCAGCGATTGAAAAATCTAAAGTTATCAACCGTGCAAAACCTGATCAAAGCAATAACTCTGCGTTAAACACAGAGTTTTCGGCTGGTATTCCAGTGGGTTCTGAATACATTCTTTTTATGGTCGACACTTCTGGAAGTATGAGGAATAACTGGGCGCGAGTCACTAGAGAGATTGAAGGAATTCTTGATATACATCCAGAAGTATTAGGGTTTCAAATTGTTAATGATAACGGCCACTATCTTCTTGAAGGGTATAAAAACAGGTGGATACCGGGCAACAAAAGTTCTCGTCGTATGGTGTTGCAGCTGTTTAAAAACTGGTCATCGTTTTCTAACAGTAATCCCATGGAGGGATTGGAGATGGCTTTAAAAACATTTGCCAAACCAAGCTACAAATTGTCAATTTATGTTATGGGAGACGATTTTACCGGGTCTTCATATGGCGAGGTTATTAACATTATTGACCGATACAACATTGATCCACAAACTAATAAACGTATGGCGACAATTCATGCTATTGGTTTTCCGTGGGGAATAGGAAACAGGTTTTCAACGTTAATGCGCGAAGTAACCTATCAAAATAACGGCGTTTTTGTCGCCAATCCTTGAGTTGTTAACATCTTAGTCCAGCTATGTCGGTGTTCATCAGTTTAAGCGGCTACTTCGTTAGTCGCCGACAATTACGTGGCGTTGTTATTTTCCCAAAAGCAGGCGGCGTCTCTACAATAGAGCAGGGCGCCGCCTTTTTATTAACACTATTCAGTGCTGTACACAGCGGCATAAGCGATACTATCGGCATTATCGATGATTGCACCATTGTCGAGCTCGTTAATTCGTATGCCAATTTCGAGCATACATTGCCCCAGTTCTTTAGCTGGAATAACCATAGAGCCGGGAGTAAATAGGGCTTCTAAAAAATAGTGAAACGCATTTGCTTGTTCGGCGGTGGGCCTGACAAACGCAGAGCGATAATGAAAAGTACGTAGTGGTGTGTTTTCGGCCATTGCGGTTAAATCTTCTTCGGCTTGGCGTTTTACTTTGGCCCAGCCAGCATCTCCTTCTGTTCCCATGCCAGTAATATAGTGAAAAGCCATTGGCCCGGTAGTACGCGATGCCAGCCATTGACGGGTAAAAGCAATGGGGAAATCTAGCTGGATTTTTTTGTAGAGTGCCTCTTCAGTACCTATAGAGGTAACACCCAGCCCCCAAAGCACCGTATTTACCTCCGCTAATTCTGCTTTGAATACGCTAAAATCAGTGAAGTCCTGATGTTTTAGCATTGTCACTTTTCCGGAGGTGACGCCAGCGTCTATGCGCGCAGAGCTGCGGCGAGTAATGACATAGATTTTCGACACATTAGAATCTTCAATAGCCGCTTTTAGCAGGCCATCTCCGACAGACCCGGTGGCCCCTGTTACCAAAACAACGCGATTAGCTGCCAGGTTTCTTACAGGATCAAGGTCAGGTTCGATAGTGCCAAGAGTTAACATCCCTCTCACGTTGTAAAAAGCAATAAGCAATACAAAGAGAGCCAATAGGGTGAGGAGGGCAATTTTAAATAATTTCATTTGGGCTATCCTTGTTGCATATAAACTTGGGGTAAAGCAACGCTGTTATTAAAAGGCATTGCCAAAGCTTATCATCAATTGAAGTGATTTCATCAGTTATACTGCGAAGTAAGCTAACATTAAATCGACTTGCACTACGTAATTGCCGCTGCACCAATCACTTGGTAAGTCGATTGTACAAAGTAGGGCAGACGTAGAGCTAGTATTAGGTCAAGATTATGGTGCCGGAACTTTCATCCGCCAGATTGAAATAGAGAGAACCGTGGTTAGCTATATTGTTAGGATGGTAGCGGTATAATGAATCTGGCCAGCAATTGATTAATGATGAGTTGTTGATTGAACAACGGAATGACTAGTTTTTGACAATATATGGAATCAGTTCAAGCTTATAGTGTTGATTGGCTCGCTAATGTGGAAATTCCGCTGGCGAACAAATTTTATCGTGAACATCGTTTTCGTGGCAAAGCGAGACGACACGAAACTTGTGCGGTCGTTAGGGATGAGCTTGGTGTTATCATTGGCTGTGGTTATATAAGAGACCATTCAGCGTTTAAGCTACTGACCGGCGTGGCGGTAGCTCCTGTACATCAAGGTCGAGGAGTTGCAAGGTTATTACTACACTTCCTCGCGACGCGATTGGATCATAACACCTATACCTTTCCCTATAAGCACTTGCTGCCGTTTTATGCTTCAGTCGGGTTTAAGCAGGCTGATGCTGATCGTCAACAGTTATCCGTCAAAAACTGTTATCAACGCTATCGGAATCAGGGGCGCCAGATAGAAATCATGGTGTATCAGGCTGAGTGGAGGTAGCCGAGTTAACCGTATTTTGTTAGTAACTGCTTTTTTCGACTTTGTGGGTGCCAACGAAAAAGAGGGGGCTTTTGTGATTTACCTGAGATATTTCTGTAGTATTTGATTCTGAAGTTTTGACCCTCAACTTCTGACTTCGAACATTCTATAAGTGGATTAATTTGACGATGAGTGCACCGCTAACACCAGAAGAAGTAAGAATTATAGGTTGCCTGATGGAAAAGGCGGTCACGACGCCTGATCAATATCCGTTAACCGTAAATGCTTTGACCAACGCATGTAACCAAAAATCAAGTCGGCAGCCGGTTATGAGCCTTGAGCAGGTTGATGTTCAGCGAATTTGCCGTCAGTTAAAAGATAAAAACCTACTTCGTGTCGAAGAGAATTTTAAGAAGAATATCGAGAAGTACGATCATAATTTCTGTAATAGCTTGCTGGGGAAAAATCAATTTGACCCGGCTGAATATGCCATCATCTGCCTGCTTTTACTCCGTGGTCCACAAACCCCCGGTGAGTTGCGCAGTCGTAGTGGCCGGCTGTACAGTTTCGAAAGTAACCAACAGGTTATTGAATCGCTTAACTCGTTGATGGCGATCGATCGTGGGCCGGTTGTTTGTCGATTGGCACGAGAACCTGGGCGTAAAGATCACGAATATACACACCTTTTTGCTGGTGATATTGAGTCAGTACCAGAAGATACGGCAATAACATTGCGCGTTCCGGCATCTGCTAAAAATCAGCACAACCAACAAATGAGTAGGCTTGAGATTCGTGTGGCCGCTTTAGAGAAGGCATTAACCGAAATGGCAGGGCGACTAGGTGAGGAAATTGATTTGGTGAAACTGGCAGCAGACCTAACCCCGTCAGATGAATTGTTTATTGAGGACGATCATGAGTAAAACGCCGAGCAGTAATTACGAGAAAGTTCGCGCTGAGCAAATCGAATACAATGCCACGCGTGCTAAGGGCTACCGGGAACGGGCATTAAAACTTTACCCCTGGATTTGCGGGCGCTGTGCGCGCGAGTTTAATCGCGTGGGTTTGTCAGAATTAACCGTACATCATGTTGACCACAATCATGATAACAATCCGGCTGATGGCAGCAACTGGGAGCTGTTGTGTATCTACTGCCACGATGAAGAACATACCAAGTTTGAGAATTTGGTACGTTATGGCAGTACCAGTGACCGTGCGCCTGCGGCGGCAACTCATAATCCCTTTGCTGACCTGAAGAAAAGAATGGAAGACGGCGAATGATGCCGAAATAATTACCCACAAAAAGCGGCGGCTAGAATTGGTGACCCTCACCATTACAACTTATATTGTCGAGTGTGCCGCCCCCATCGCAGTAATCAAAGGACGCGCATGAAAAATCTTCTGTGTCATGAAAAAAGCTTTGCTCGGATCGCGCCGCATTTCAAGCCATTTGAGGCGCAAATCTGTCCCTATGTCATCAATGATGCAGGAGAAATTTTTCATGCGCTGACTGGTGCGCGCACGCAAACCCCCGATCCGGCGATTATTTATGGAACGACGGATACGTGGTTTAGCCGTATATTCAAACAATTTGTAGAAGTTAGCCTCGCGTCACCCCATCTTGAATGGTTTCAAAGTAGCTCGGCTGGGGTTGAGCATCCCTCTCTACATATGCTCGGTGCAAAGGCTGATATTTTTACCAACTCGCGCGCCCAGTCGAGCACAATTGCCGAATGGGTGATTTGGGCGGCGCTGGATTGGTTACAGCGTGGGCCGGCGCGTCGCGACTCGCAAGCAAACGGAAAATGGGAGCGCCACGAGTTCCGGGAAATTTCCGAAACGCGCTGGTTAATTTACGGATTTGGACACATTGGCAAAGCAGTGGCGGATCGAGTGAGAGGTTTTGGCGGGCATGTCACGGGCGTGCGGAGAACGCCCGGCCCCGATAATTCGGCGGATCTGATTATCCACCCCAAGGATACTTTGGAGTATTTGGGGGAGGCCGATATTGTGCTGCTGGCCTCGCCGCTGACCCCGGAAACAGCGGGCGTGGTGAACGCGGATTTTTTTGCCCACATGAAAGAAAATAGCGCGCTTCTAAATGTCGGGCGCGGCGGATTGGTGGATGAAACTGCACTGATCGAGGGATTGGCTCTGGGGCGTCCTGTGCATGCTGCGCTTGATGTATTTGTTCAGGAACCTCAGCCAGGCGATAGCCCGATTTATCGCCATCCACAAATTGTCGCGACGCCACACATAGCCGCAAATACAAAAGCTGCCATACACCGCACGGATACTCTTTTCCTGGAGAATCTGAAGCGCTTCCTCGCGGGCGAGGAAATGATTAACCAGATAAACTTGGGCCAGGGTTGAGTTTTTGTGTATGTGATGGATATAGTCTTATATAAGTAAGGAACGATTCGAACGTATCGTCCCCTAAGTCCAGTAATGCAACGCTAGTAAACCATTACAGCTGATGACTCAGTGACGTAAAGAGTTATACTGTACCTACTTCAATAAATACTGGTTAATCGACACGGGATACCCAATGTTAAAAAGATCTAGTTCTCTGTTTAAGCTATTAATTGTTAGCGTGTTTTTTAGTCTTTCGTCGCTGCCTGCTACCGCGGCTGATAAGGCTGAATGGCCACAATCTATTGATAGCGATAAAGGCACAATAACGGTATACCAACCCCAGCCAGAAGCACTAAAGGGCAAAAGACTCAGTGGCCGTGCAGCCATGTCTATACAGCCAAAAAACCAGAAGGATCCTATTTGGGGCGTATTTTGGTTTGAAGGTGATATAGAAACCGATCGCGATGATGATTCTGCGACGATCTCTAATATAGAAGTCACTGCGGTTCGCTGGCCCGATTCTAAAGACGCAGGTGAAGAACGCTTTGCTGAATTTGCCGATAAAGAATTAGAAGATAGTGTTTTCACAACGTCTATCACCCAATTGAAAGCGACCTTAGCTGCATCTGACAAAGCACAAAAAAGCTTAGACGATTTAAAGCACGATGCCCCCGATATTATTTTCTCTTCTGAATTAGCAGTACTGCTAGGCTATGACGGCAAGCCAAAGTTTCAAGCAATAGAAAACTCTACTTATTTACGCGCTGTAAATACGCCACTGGCAGTTGCAAGTAATAAAGAAGAATCCGAATTTTACTTAACCAGCGGTAATTTATGGTACCAAGCCAGCGACCCAATGGGCCCTTGGACAGAAACTAAAAAAGTGCCTGCTGATTTGGCTAAGCTAGTAGAAAAGCAAGAGAGTGAAACAGCTAATACTAAGGTCCCAATCATTATTACCAGCACCGAACCTACCGAACTCATTTCCACCGACGGCAATGCCAACTGGAAAAGTTTAGTTGGTGGCAAGCTGATGTATGTAGAAAATACCGAAACACCGTGGATACGAGAAATCGCCAGTGGCGACATGTATATACTGCTCTCTGGGCGCTGGTTTAGTAGTGGGAAAGAAGCAGGCCCATGGAATTTTGTACGTTCAGACAAGCTGCCTAAAAGCTTTACCGAAATCCCTCCTGAGTCTGAGCTTGGTGGGCTACGCACCTCGGTTGCCGGCACCGATGAAGCCAACGAAGCAGTAATGGATACGCAAATACCGCAAACTGCGGCGGTAAAACGCAATGGCACAACAATTACTGTTACTTATGACGGTGAGCCAAAATTTGAAGTGGTCAAAGGCACGGAAGTTTCGTATGCAGTAAACACTGCCTCGCAAGTATTACTTATTAATAAAGAATACTACGCGGTAGAAGATGCAATTTGGTACACCTCCGCCAAAGCCAGTGGACCATGGGTTGTGGCTGAAGAAGTTCCGGCAAATGAAATTGCCAAAATTCCACCCAGTTCCCCTGTTTATAACACAACTTATGTGAATATCTACGGTTCTACCAACGAAGTTGTCTATGTGGGTTATACCCCGGGATATCATTGGTCGTACGCTTACTATGGCGTTCCTGTTTATGGCACCGGCTGGTATTACCCTCCATATTACAGTGCTTATTATTACTACCCGTATCCTCGTACCTGGGGCATGCATGTTGGCTATAACCCTTACGGCGGTTGGTCTTACGGTGTTTCCTGGGGCAGTCCATTCTTCCGCGTTGGGGTTGTTTGGGGTGGTCATTATAATCGCGGTTACTATGGCGGCTACCACCATCATAATAATATTGTGATTAACAACAACGGCAATATAAATATTGGAAACACGATTAACATCGATAAAAATCGTACTAACAATATTAGAAACAATCGCACCAACAATATTTATAAAGATGGTCGAGTAAAAGATAAAATATCAACCAGCCCTTCGCTTAAAGACAGAGACTTTAAGTCGTCTAAAGTCGTTGATAGAGCCAACAATGTTTTAGCCGATCGCGACGGTAATGTTGTGCGCAAAGACAATGATAAATGGCAATCAATGAACAATGGTAAATGGCAAGATGTTAAAACTAACGACGTATCTAGAGGTCAAGCTAAAGATAGAGCCACCGACTTTACTAGAGATAACAATAGTATTCGTTCTCGCGATGTTAGCCGCTCGAGTAATATAAATAGCTCAACCGTTAAGAACAGAACAAGCACGATGAATCGCAGTGATTTTAATCACAATAATATGAATAGGCAGTACAACGCCAGAAGTAGAAGCAGAAGCAGCTTCAGTGGTGGTCGTGGCCGTGGCGGTGGTCGACGCTAAGTCAAATCAGCAATAAAAAAGCCTCGTATTGCGAGGCTTTTTTATTGCTGTCGATTGCCAGTATCAAGAATATGGTTGTAGATTGAACGAATAGGGTTATTCATCCTTCCTATACTCAGACATAGTTTTCTCCAAGGAAATATACTTTGAAGGTTTTTGTAGGAATCCTGTGATGATGTTTGCTAACGCCATCGGAAGAGGGCGCTTAACTCCGGATGTAGATACATTGGTTTTCCCTATTATATTTTGCATGAGACATGCACTTGAACGAATGGTAAAAGAGTCAATTTCAAAGTTTAAGTAGCAGCTGCTGTTGGCTATCTGTTATCACCTTAAAGAAAAATAGGTTTTACTCATATTACCCAGCTGCATTTCGCTGAGGCTATAGCTGGGCAGACAATTGATGTATTAAAAATTCCAGGTTAAAGATTCGATGGCGACAAGAAAACAGCAAGAATATTCTCGTAGAAGAAACATACGCAAATAATTAGAAAGGCTCATCGCAATGATTAGAACATACCGAATAGCCCCTATGTTCACAATTAGCTAGTAAACACTCATCCAGCCTACGGGTAACGCAGTCTGAGGTATAGGGTAGATATCCAACACGTGGTCCAGCCATGCTGTTCTGCATCTTATACAAGTTCGCATAATGTATATTATGTTAAATAGAGTATCTCGATATATGTCCCCCATCATCTTACCCGTATAGTGTGGCTTCCGCCTTAGCTTGAGATTGACACTCAGTCATAGACTGGAGATGCTCGAGTGTTTTATACGCTAGAGCAATATTGACCCGTATCATTACCTACGTTATTGTTTTTAAAAATTTATGTTAACTGCTACTGGCGATAGTTATGTACAAATCTGACAAATACCAAAATCACTTTATTGGCGCGGCAAATCCTATATCTGTAATGGCGTCAAAAATAGCAATGAGGATACTAACGATAACAAGTTTTTTATTGCTAGCTAACTCTGCGATAGCTCAGGATAAATTCAGGCTATCTTTGGGTTCGTCGGTTAATGACTTTAACTCCGAAATTCGAGTTGATTCTAAAAATCTGCCAACAGCTCAGCCTATCAACCTGGAGGATGATTTAAGATTCGATGAGAATGTCGACATTGATTGGCTATCAGGCCACTACCGTTTTTCAGAGAAACATCGTGTTCGATTTGAGATTTTGCCGATAAACCGCTCTGCCACAGCCGCACTTACTGACGACATTGAATTTGAAGACGATATCGTCAAAGCTGGCGCCTTTGTTAGAAGTGATTTTAATACCACTATTTATGATATTAACTATATGTATAGCTTTTATCGCAATGACAAATGGGAATTAGGTGTTACCGCAGGTTTGTACTGGATGGATGTTGAGATTGAACTGGAAGCTAGCGGCGACATTCAGGTCAGAACACCTGATGGTAGTGGTGATATTTCATTTCAAGATGACTACAAGGAGAGCGAGCAAGCCCACGCTCCTCTACCCCTCTTCGGCCTATCAGCAAATTATCAAATTACCCCCAATTGGTCATTGGCCGCAGGAATTCGTTATTTGGATGTCAGCATAGGCGATTACTCAGGTACTTTTACCAGCTTTATTGCATCTACCAGTTACTTTTTTACCGAGCACCTTGGCGTGGGTTTATCCATTGGTGACTTTGATCTCGATGTCAGGGGCGATGGCTCTGATTACCGTGGGAAGTTTGAGTGGAGCTATGAAGGTGCTCAAGCTTATTTAACTATGCGTTTCTAACTATTTCAGCCACTCTATGTGTGATTTGTTTGTGCGAGCGAACGTTAGTGTGAGTTTTGACTTACAAGACACTGCCACCCTCCTCCTCGGTGGTTAGATAATTAATGACAGTTCAACCATCGGTTGTGGAGATATGACTGTTATTGTCGGGATTCAGGCATGATAATGGTCGGCGCCGGACCAGTGTGGTCCTACTAACGATTAAATCAGGTTAGCAAGTTGTTCTGGATACTAGTCATACTCATACTTTTCGCTGCAATAATCCTCCCCGGAATTTGGGTCAAGAGAGTTCTGCAAAAATACAGTGAACCCAGTGATCGCTATCAAGATCAGGGCACCGGCGCAGAGTTAGCACGGCATCTTCTTGATCAGTTTAACCTCGCCGATGTTGCCGTCGAGGCCAGTGATCAGGGTGATCACTATGACCCTGGCGCCCGAGCTGTGCGGCTAACAGAAGCAAATTTCAACACCCATTCCCTTACCGCGATAACGGTTGCTGCCCACGAAGTTGGTCATGCCATTCAGCACGCACGCGGTGAGACTTTGTTTAACGCTCGCCAGCGGCTGGTTACCGTAGCCATGCGCAGCGAGCGAATTGGCCGATTGTTGTTAATTGCTGCGCCTATCGTGTTGTTAGCTGTCCGTATACCGCAAGCAAGTGTGGCCGTATTGGTATTGGCGGTAGGGTCAATGGCGCTGGGTACGTTAGTCCATCTCGTGACATTACCGGTGGAATTAGACGCCAGCTATGGCAAGGCATTGCCAATATTGGAACAGGGTAACTACCTGCATGACGGCGATCTTCCACATGCGCGACGTATTCTCAAGGCTGCAGCGCTCACTTACGTTGCCGGATCTTTGGCAAGCTTACTCAGCCTTGGACGATGGATTGCGGTGTTAAGACGCTGAATGTTTAACAAGACCGGAGATCAGGCCTTGCTTTTTTCATTAAAGTTATATGTCTGCCAGCGGTTGGCAACGTTTTCAGCATCGATAGTGATTGAAATGTTGGCGTGTAGTGCGAGATTTAGGTCGTTCCACATTCAGGTAATCCTTAAGGTGCTAAAATTTGTCGGTTTAACATTTGTCACCATATTCTCATTGCTATTAAGTGTGAGTGCGCAAGCGAAATCAACGATACCAAACCACGCAGTTATCTTGTTGTACCACCACGTCGACAATAAAAGCCCAGATATCACCAGCATTAGTCCAGACATGTTTTCACAACAACTGGCATACTTGGCTGATAATCACTTTCAGGTTTGGCCACTAGAAAAAATAGTTAATGCTTTACAAATCAAGAAGCCGCTACCCGATAAAGTAGTTGCCATTACGTTTGACGATAGCTACCAGTCTGTTTACGAAAATGCATACCCGCTGATTAAAAAGTATGGGTGGCCATTTACCATTTTTGTCAGTACCAATGCCATTGACCAGGGCTATAATCATCAAACCAGCTGGCAGCAATTGCAAATAATGGCAAGCAATGGAGCCTCTATCGGTAATCATAGTGCAACTCATACGCACTTGCTAAAGAGGAGTAACAGCGAAACGCTGCCACAGTGGCAACAACGGATTACCTCGGATATTGAAAGGGCTGAGCAACGTATTGTAGAAAAAATTGGTTACAGTAGAAAAATGTTTGCCTATCCCTATGGCGAATATAACCGTGATCTAACAGAACTGGTTGATCAGCTGGGCTATACCGGCTTTGGTCAGCATTCGGGAGCAGTTGGCGAATTATCCGGCTTTTTGACGATACCGCGTTTTCCGTTTTCGGGTAGATTCACCCGTTTGGAAGACTTTGCATTAAAGTTAATGACATTGCCGTTTCCTATTAAAGAAGTAGTTGCGGCCGATGCACCACTTGACCACAGGCATAGTAAACCGACTCTAACTCTCAAATGGGAGAGCCCTCCCCCGGCTTTTGCAAGCTTGCAATGTTTTGGCAGTAATCAGGGGAAGCTCACGGTAACGCTGTCTACCCATAATCAAGCAGTGATTACACCCAATGAAGACATCCCAGTTGGGCGATCTCGTTATAATTGTACCGCCAGTATGACTGACAACGATAATAGCGAACGATTTTATTGGTATTCTCAGCCATGGATTCGATTGGATGTGAACAATCAATTGATTTTGGATTAGCGATGAAATTATCTACAGCGCGTCATATTGATCTAACTTATTTATTCGGATCATCTGCTGTAATTCACTGACGTAATCCTCGCCCCGCGAAGAATATTTTAACAGCCCCTGTGCTAATTTCGGACCAGAGATGGTCTTTGTTTGCTGACGACTACTGGCTCGTAATTGACGTAACTGCGCATAAGCCTGGTTGGTATTCAGATTATGAATGTAGCTTTCTACTGACTGTCGTGGACTGGAATAGCTGGCGACTTCGTGAGATGCACCCGGGTCACGACCACTGGGCAGCATTCCACAGCCTTTGTTGAAACACCACTGGCCGAATAGGTTATTGCCCTTGACTGCAAAGCGCGAAGATCCCCAGGCTGACTCATTAGCCGATTGTGCCAACGCCAGCGAAGGCGGTATTAAATCGACCTTCAACAATAACTCGGCTATCAACTCTTCATCTGGCCTGGAAGTATCTTTAGCCCGATAATAGGTCGCTAATTGTTGCAGCCATTCACGTTGGTCTTCATTTAACGAGTTAGCTAGCGGAACTAAGACCTGTAAGTGCTCGCGCAGCGTGAGAAGTCGTTGATTTTCAGACTGTATGAGAGGCAGCATATACTCGAAAAAATTGGCTTTCTTATCCTTCACTTGAACATACACAGAGAAGTCAGGGAGCTCAGGGTCGCTATAAGACGATGATTCGGCTTGAATGTCAGGCATATTCGTAGTGCTGACAGTGAATAGCAAATAGAAAGCCACAATACAGGCGAGGATGACAACTACGAAAAAAAGCTGATTATGCCGAGACATATTTCACCTATGATTAGAATTTGCGAGGCATGTTAATCAATTTACTCTGGCCACTCAACCAGTAGATTCACGAGAACGCCACTACAAGTCGAAACACCTGACTTCTGTATAGGCGTTATTGTGTCAAAAGTGTGATAATAACGACAGATGGCAATTACTGTCGGAGCGGTTAGTTATAGCGAATGTGCTAAAAGCTTAGCCCTCTGTCTGTTTACGATATTGTTGCCAGCATAAAAATTTTGTCGAACACATGATAAATGGCATTAAGGTCAAAATGAAATTTAGTAAAATCCCTCTTTCCGCTCGAATTCTTGGTGCCATGTTTGTTGGCATAATTATTGGAGCTTATACGTCTACCGTTTTCCCTGGCGTTGATGCGGCAGCAAATGCTTTTATTATGTCCTTACAAATGACTGCATTACCGTATATCTCCCTGTCACTCATTGTAGGGGTTGGCGGGCTATCAATTGACAAGATAGGTTCAACTGTTAGACAGGCCATGTTGATTCTTATTTTGCTGATGATCATCGTGTTACTGTTTATCTTGCTAGCCCCTATTTCGTTTCCAGACTGGGAAACCGCCGAATTTTATAGCGCGAATGTTCTAAATTTGAGCGATGACTTTGATTTAGTTAGTCTGTTTATCCCTGCAAACCCTTTTCATGCTTTTGCAAATACGCTGATTCCTTCGGTCGTGTTTTTTAGTCTCCTTGTCGGTATAGGACTGATGACGGTGCGCGGTAAAAAGCACACTTTGCTTGTTTTGGGCAGCCTGCAATCCTCGGTTGCGAATGTCAGCAGTTTCGTTATGCGTTTTGCGCCGATTGGTGTTTTTTGTATCGGATTAAGAGCTGCAGCAACCATTGACTCTTCTCAGGTGCACGGGCTTGCAGTTTACTTAGTAACTGCGTCGGTAGTGGTTATATTACTGGCGTTTATTGTTTTTCCGGCTTTGGTAGCAACGTTTACTCCTTTTGGTTATCGGCAAATTATGAAGGCATCTCGTGAGTCGATGATCACCGGATTTGCGACAGGTAGCTTTTTTGTCGTTATTCCCATTATCGTCGAGAAAACAAAACACCTGATTTCTGAGTTAGATAAAACCAATCAAGACGCCCAAAAGCTACCTGGCATCATAGTACCTATTTCATTTAGCTTACCTATTGGGGGAAAGCTACTGGCTTTGTTGTTTACCCTGTTTGCAGCGTGGTTTTCAGGCGCTCATACAGGGTTTAGTGACTATGTTAAGTTAGTTGGTGCAGGGTTACCTCAATTATTTGGTAGCAGTACTATCGCTATGCCAAACTTGTTAGATTTGTTTAATGTGTCTGGCTCAATGTTTGACCTATTTATCGTCTCTGAAAATTTACTTGTGGGTCGTTTAGGCGCCCTCCTTTCCGTTGTTTTTGCGACTAGTTTAACGTTACTTATTGCCACCAGCATGGTTGGAAAGTTCACCATTAAATGGCGTTCTTTCGCCCGATATTTGGCAATTATTCCAATACTTTCAGTACTGTCGTTTATTGCTTTGCGTTATACATTTAGTGAGATGACACATCAATATGAAGGTTACACTGCATTTATTGACAGAGATTTTATTCTGGAAGATGTAGACAGTCGCCATTTGAATGAGCCGCCAGCGTCAGCCTTTAGCTCTCAACCGTCGGGTGATGTACTGACGCGTGTTAGGCAGCGTGGTTTTATTAGGGCAGGCTATTTTCGTGATGACCTGCCCTACTCCTTTCACAATAGTGACGGAAAATTAGTCGGTTTTGATATAGAAATTATCAATTTACTAGCAAATGATTTGGACGTGACCGTTGAATTTGTGCGGATTTTTCGCAATCAAGCAAAAGAGTTATTGGCTTCCGGTTATCTCGATATAACGACTGGGGTGCCTTTAATACCCGATAATATGGAACAGCTCACCCTCACCATTCCCTATAGCCAACAATCCATGGCTATATTGACTAAAGACGAAAGAAGAGCAGAGTTTAAACATTGGGAAACAATCGTTAATCGTGATGACTTGATCATTGGTATTCCAGAATCCTTTTTTTACGAAGATGCTGTTACCCAATATTTTACTCAGGGTAAAGCCTGGAAAATATCAACGCCTCGTCTATTTTTCAGAGAAGATTACCAGCATATTGATGCGATGCTTTTTGGGGCGCCTGCGGCTTCAGCCTGGACATTATTGTATCCAGACTATACCGTTATTGTTCCTAAGCCGGTGGCGTCACCACTATCGATGGCATTTCCAATTAGTAAAAATGATCATATATTTGAACTTTTTATGCGCAACTGGATTACGATGAAACGGGAAAGTAAGGCACTGGACAAATTATTTAACTTTTGGATTGGGGGAAAGAAGATCAACGAAAGTTTATTGCTAACTGAGTTCAATCAGCAATGAGATTTTGATGTTGGCTTAAAAGCTGCCAATAGTTACTTGTTTTTCCTCGGCGATGGTTTAGGCCCCCGTTAGCTCTAATCTCAATACCCCTTGTGTCCAGGCCATATTCAGAAAACGTCTCTGGCAAATGCTACCGGAGCTGGCAGTCAGCTCAACGCTGCGGTGCTTACTACTACTGCTTTGCCCTGTAAGTCTTCACTTAAGATCGAGCTTTCTTCTCATTTCGCTGTGCTCTTTGCGACCGAGGCGCAATCGAGAATAGAAAAAACAAGCTATCAGTGCCAAGCCTGCGGTCATTGCAAGCGTGAACCATCCTAGCGATTGCAAGACTGTAGCATCAACACTGCCAGGTACTGACCCGGTTTTTATCCCGGTTAAATCAATTACAATTCCAGCCAACAAAGCACCTGCTCCTGTTGTGGCTTTTGCCACAAAGGCTCCGGCTGCAAAGACCATTCCCTCTTGTCGTTTACCGTTTTCCATCTCCTGCTCATCAATGATATCCGCAGCCATTGATGATGCTACTACCTGAATACCCACAACCACAAAAACACTGATTCCCGTGTTAAGTAACAACAGCGGGTAAATTACAGCGTGACCATTTTCAGGAAGTACGCCGATTAAACGGGCACCAACAAACCAAAGACTGTTCAGGCCCAGTATCAGACTGAACGCGACGAGTAATTTGGGTTTGTCAAAACGTTGCCCCAGATGATTAAGTACAACAAATGCGATCAGCGTTGCCGCCGCAATTGGAACTACAACCCCGGCTAACTGCTCAGCGCTAAACTCCCAGTAATAAGTGCCAAGGTATAAGGACAATGTTGTATAAACTCCCGCGGCCATGCCAAACGCCAAGTTAGCACCCATCGATATACGGAAATTACGGTTTTCAAACGCCAGCTTCAGGTCAATAAGCGGGTCACGCCATGAAAATGTTTGTTCGGCGACGGCGGTAGCCAAGCGAGGAATGACACTGCGTGTGCCAAGGATACAGACTATGACTGTTACACCAGCAACAACCGCCGAAAGCACGCCATAATGCCAATAATTTTCCGCGACCAAGCGCCCGTCTATTCCATCCTGTGCACCAAAAAACACTGAGAAGGCTATGGCGGGCAATGCCATGCCCGCTAGCCAGCCCATAGTGATTCGCGCCTTGGCAATTACCGTGCGTTCGTCATAGTCAGTAGATAGCTCCGCGCCCATTGCGGTGTAGGGAATAAAGTAGATGGTTAAAAACGTGCGTAGCAACATGGATACACCGAGAAACCAAACAAACATACCAGTTTGCCCCAGCCCCGCGGGTGGTGCGAACAATGCCAGAAAGAGCAGTGCTGTTGGTAAACCACCTGCCACCAACAGTGGATGGCGGCGCCCCCAGCGCGAACGAAAGTTGTCTGACCAACTGCCCACCACCGGATCGGTTATTGCGTCCCATAACAGCGCAACAAACATGGCGAGTCCGGCCAGCGTGCCGCTTAAACCCTGGACCTGTGTGTAGTAAAAAACAACGAAGTTCGCAAAAGCCGTATCTTTAACAGAGAAGGGAATGTGACCAATGGCATAGGTCCACTTTTCCTTAGCTGACAGTACGCTCATCGGTCTTTACTCCTGAAACATACAAAAGGTGCTCAACAAAGGAGCACGCTGTAAATTGTGTCTTGTAGAGACGTTTGGGCCCACTGCATTCTTTTTATAAGTTGTTAATTGTTGGCAGATGGGCATCCGCTTGTTACTAGTTAGTTAAACCCGCGGCACGTAAGCAAGATTATCATGCCAAAAGTCTACTACATAATTGATTCGTGCCCGCAGTGATTCACGGTATTCGGGTAAGTCACTGAGATGTACCCAGCGGCATTCAATAATGCCCTCCTCGATTTGAGGACAGGTTTCATCGTCTTTGCCATCATAGTCCATTAAATACCAGTGAGTTTTTTTCAGATATTTAACACCATTATGACTAGTCGTATGCCAGGTTGACACTAACTTTCCTCGGATAGCCAGCTTATCTATGGGAAGCCCTGTCTCTTCGTTAACTTCACGAAGCGCTGCAATCTCTCGGGACTGATTCTCTTCCACTCTTCCTTTCGGCATATCCCACTTACCGCGCTTAAACATTAACAATATGTGGTGATAACGATTGCAAACCAGACCGCCAGCGGATTCGATGATGGGTAGTCCAATAGTGTCTTTAAGGTTTATTTTGTGATCTTTGATAGCGACCTCCTCTTTTGACCTCATTAAATATACCATGGAAGTCTGCCTTGCTTCTCTCTTTGTCTTTGGTGTTTACCAGGGGGCAAGGTGACGCTGCTGTGATATCTCAATTCAGCCGGTTCTGGCGTTGCACTGTACATTTAACCGCCAGAAAAACTCGACAATAAGACTCCAAGTCTATATAGTCCGCGGCCTTCAGCCGTTGTTACTATTACGGTTAACCACACTTTACCAATTCTCGGAATACACTTTGATTTCTACAGCAAACATCACCATGCAATTTGGCGCTGAGCCTTTGTTTGAAAATATATCCGCCAAGTTTGATAACGGCAACCGCTACGGCCTGATTGGTGCGAATGGTTGCGGTAAATCAACGTTTATGAAAATTCTTAGCGGCGAACTGGCAGCCTCTTCTGGCAATGTTTTCATTGAGCCTGGTCGCAAAGTGGGTACGCTTAGTCAAGACCAGTTTGCTTTTGAGCAATACAGCGTTGTCGACACTGTCATCATGGGCGATGTTGAATTATGGAAGATTAAGCAAGAGCGTGAGCGTATCTACGCACTGGTAGACATGTCTGAAGAAGACGGTATGAAAGTTGCCCATCTTGAAACGCTATTTGCAGAAATGGATGGCTACAGTGCTGAAAGCCGGGCTGGTGAGATATTACTGGAAGCTGGTATCGAAGAAGAATTTCACTACGGTTTGATGGCGCAGGTAGCTCCCGGTTGGAAATTACGAGTTCTACTGGCGCAGGCGCTGTTTGCCAATCCGGATATTCTGCTATTGGACGAGCCTACCAACAACTTGGATATCTATACTATCAATTGGCTCGCTGGTATTCTAAATCAGCGTAAAAGCACCATGATCATTATTTCTCATGACCGCCATTTCCTTAATTCTGTCTGTACCCATATGGCAGATATTGACTATGGTGAGCTACGGATATACCCAGGTAATTATGAATATTACATGGCAGCTGCCTCTTTAATTCAGGAACAGCTACTCACCGAGAATGCCAAAAAGAGTGCAGAAATTGACGAGTTACAAGCGTTTGTAAACCGCTTTTCCGCTAACGCGTCAAAAGCCAAGCAAGCTAGTTCTCGGGCTAAAAAAATGGACAAAATCTCTCTCGATGAGGTCAAAGCGTCCAGTCGCGCAACACCGTCAATAAGTTTTAAACAAAGTAAAAAACTCCACCGTCAAGCTATGGTGCTGGAACATATGTCCCACGGTTTTGACAATGAGACACTGTTCAATGATGGCAACCTAATTCTAGAAGCTGGTGCCAGGCTTGCCGTCATCGGTGAAAATGGCGCGGGTAAAACCACATTTTTACGCTGCCTGATCGATGAGCTACAAGCGAATAAGGGTGATATAAAATGGGCCGAGAACGCCAAAATCGGTTACTGCCCACAGGACAGTACTGCGGACTTTGACAGTGACCTGAATTTGTTTGACTGGATGTCCCAGTGGCGCACACCTAAGCATGACGATTTAATGGTGCGCGGTATGCTTGGGCGTTTATTGTTTACCGCCGATGATGCCAACAAAAAAGCACGTGTTTGCTCTGGTGGTGAAAAAAACCGACTGCTATTTGGTAAGCTGATGATGATGGACACCAATGTGTTGATCATGGACGAGCCAACTAACCACTTGGATATGGAAGCTATCGAAGCCCTAAATAAAGCATTAAAGAACTACGATGGCACATTGATCTTTGTCAGCCATGATAGGGAGTTTGTCTCGTCATTGGCGACGCGCGTGATTGAAATTAAAGATCAGCAAGTAATTAATTACCAGGGTACCTACGACGAGTATCTGGCAAGCCAGCAACCCATTATGGATGTTGCGTAGCTACAGTCAGTAATTGCAATAACCTATCGACCAACCTGTAAGGTAAATAATGAGTATTCAGGAAATTGCGTTATCTCATAATCTAAAAAAGAAGCTGCTGAAGTCTATTGATGATGAAAATATCATTTTTAGGGATGACAATGGTGATGTTGTTGTGAGTGTAGAAAACTATCTTATTTTTAAACAAGACTCTAATTCAGCACCGCTTGAAGCTGTTCTCGGTGATGATATTCTGGATTTTGATAACCAATACTTTCTATTTAGCTAAGCATAGTGAGAAATTCCTGCCGATTAGTTATTTTTTCTCGGCAAATAGACTCTCGAATCTTTATTAGATTGCCAGCGTATATTATTGATTATAAACAATAATTTAATTTTTTCTTTCCGGTCAAGCAATTTGACTCACTGCCTCCGCACTGGCTACGAGGGTTTTTTACGAAACTTGTGCCGTTAGCCTATTTGATTATTGATACAGTAATGATTATGCATTATTTGGTTAGCGCCATTATTGAGCAGCTTCAACTCGAACTCAGTACCGCTGTCGCCGCCGGGCAACAGGCCTATGACAGCGCTACTCACTCAGAAAACATTGCCGACAATAAATACGACACTCTCGCTGTTGAGGCAGCTTATCTCGCCCACGGGCAATCCATGCGTATTGCTGAATTGCAACAGTCCATCGCTTTGTACCAGCATTTGCATCGGCCCGTATTTAACGCTCAGTCTGCCATCCAGTTGGGTGCTTTGATCTTTATCGAGGATGAACAAGGTCAGCAGCGCCGTCTGTTTATTGGGCCGGCCGCAGGGGGGTTAAGTGTTGATAGTAAGCACGGGAGTATTCAGGTGATCACCCCTGCTTCGCCATTAGCGCAGATATTAATGGGCAAAAATGTCGGGGACGAAATTGTCTGGCAAATGAACCAGCGTAAAGAGTTTTTAAGTGTTGTGACAATCGAGTAGATCAAAGGGACCTTGGAACAGCCCCTCGCAATGACAGGTGAGGATTAGAATTGGTAAAAAGCGTCGACTAGTGGTCCAACCACGACATCAGAAACAATATTAGCGGCCGTTAACGTTTCTTCCATTGCTTTACGGTCGTCCTCAGTGGCAGAACCATACCGGTTGCCCGAGGTGACAAAACCTTCAAATTGATTGTTCTCTCCGTCAATACTGACAAATAAATCGCGCTTGTCAGCTTGATCAGCAAATGCATCAAAGAACGCATCATAGTCCTGCTCTGACACTTCATCGATCTTACAGCTAAATTCAAAACCTAAAATGGCAAATTCATCCAGGTATAACTTTTTGCGGAGACGACGGCTTCTGACTATTTCATTACTCATGGTGATTTTGCCTATAAAAAATGATTCGGTTGCCGAGCGGCGGCGCGCATGATATCAGTTTTTGAATGGCCGGGGAAATACAGGGCTTACAACCACCACTGGCGGCGGGATTCTTCATTGTGGAACGTCCATGCAACTATACGTGTCATTTTTTGGCCATGCTGCATGTCTATGGTTTTAATCGTGTCGACCTGTACAGATTTTAGTGACCTATAGATAGCACCCAAATTCTCTTTTTTGGAAACCAGGCTAGTGAACCATAAGCACTGACCGGCGACCTCGACACTTTCTTTAATCATCTGGGTGACGAAGGCTAACTCGCCACCCGGACACCAAAGCTCAGCCGCCTGGCCACCAAAATTTAAACTGGGGTTAGAGTTTAGCTTCGGTTTATCGCGAGAAAATTGACGTTGTGTCCTTGCGCGCTGTGATCGTTTAGCAGAGTTTACAGCCAGGTTATTTATCTTGCGAGATGATCCCTCAGCAGCCTCGGCGAGTGAACGATGAAACGGAGGATTACACAGGGTGGCATCTACTCGTTCCTGAGCATCTAGTACGCCGCTAAAAATTTTCTGCGGGTTGGCTTGTAAACGACAATCAATGCGTCCCTTTAACGTAGGATTGCTGGCCCCTAATAACGCGGCTGATTTTACTGCTAGCGGATCTATATCCGAGCCAATAAAAGACCAGCCATATTGCCGGGTACCGATAATAGGGTAAACACAGTTTGCGCCCATCCCTATATCCAAGGCAGTCACTCTTTTACCGACTGGGACGGTGTCGGCGGGATCGCTGTTATCGCGTTGCACATAGGATTCGGCCAGAATATCCGCCAAATAATGCAAATAATCAGCTCGACCCGGAATTGGAGGGCACAAATAATCAGCCGGGATATCCCAATAATCAACCTGATAAAAATATTTGAGCAGTGCTCGATTTAATAATTTGACCGATTGCGGATTCGAAAAATCGATGGACAAGTCACCGTGAGAATTTTCACGAACCGCCGCTGACAACTCAGGTAAGGCTTTCTGTAAAAGCTCAAAATTATAACGTTGTCGGTGCGGGTTGCGCGGATGCAAACCCTTATCGATTTGTTGCTTGGCTGTTGGTGAATTCATGGCTGCCGATTATAGAAGGAATACCGCCAACTACCAACTGTACATCGCTACAATAACGCTGAATGAGTTTTACTCATGATTTAACATGGCCGGCAGTCATTTTTTCAAGGTAGAATGCCCTCCCTCATTAACCGCTTCCTACCGAGCTTTAGTCTCATGGATTACGAATTTACCCTTGATGAATACGATCGCCCCGTAGCTATTTTTAGCAGTGGATTTGAAGCGCTGGGACGCTGGTTCACCGAGGAGTTGAATGATCATGAGTTCATTCATGAGCTACTGAGTATTGTTGAGCAATTGGAACAGCATCGTATCCAGCGTCGACAGCTATTTGGCAGTGACTCACACTTAGATATCGATCAGGACGAAGTAACCGTAACTGCCACAGCTCTGGGTTCTGATGCCGATGAAGACTTACCTGAAGGTACTCGATTATATGACGATGAGTCGGTAGCCAGTTGTGGCCTTCAGGATTTTAAACAGGTTTTACTAAGTTGGCAGGACTTTGTTGTTTGACCGGTTTGCATACGCTGGTGTACTGACCGAGTTTGAAAACAAAGCTAATATGAATTAGAAAGTAACTCCTCGTTGTTATAATCTTCGGTAATTAGATTGTATGATTAAGCGACACAGCTGTGTTGATTTGATGATGTTGTAAACCAGGAAAATCCCACCTATGAGTGCGACCTATCGCCCCGAAATGAAAAATCAGTTTGATTCTCGCTCTCATGACGACGACGATTTACTGTTCCTTGATGCACACACGTTCAAAGATCTTGAAATATTCGAGTCTGAAATGGGTGGAGCCTGCCTTTTCGAGTTCTGTAATCTAGCGCGAACTTCGGGCGGAGAGAAGGTACTCCGACGACGGATGGAGCGCCCATGGTCGAATGCTGCCAATATCCGAGCTATACAAGAATCACTCTCTTACATTATAGCCAAGCGTGAAGTTTTCAATATACAGCCTACAGCTTACGTCACTAATCTTGTAGACCGGCACTATATGCATGAGGTTCTGCCCATCGTGGCTGGGGAGAATCTGCTGGAGTTCGGTTTTGGCGTAGTTGGAATGTGGATTAACAATGACCGTCATTATTTTAGTATCAAGCGCGGGGTACAAGTCACCTACGGTATGATCCAAACGTTGCGGCGTTTTGTCGCCCAGCCTGAATTGGGGTCGCCAATCGGTGAGTTGAATGAACTGGTTGAAGAAATGCGAGGGCTGCTCTCGCGGCCGGGATTGTCGCAGGTGGACGATCAGGAAATGGGACGCGGTACCTGGAGGATTTTGCGATTAGATCAGGCATTTCGCATACATGAGAATGTAACGATAGACCGTTTGCTACAGCTTGTTCATGAGCTCGATGCGCTCATAGCCATGGCTGATGTAACACTCAAATACAAGTTTGTCTTACCATCTATCGAAACCGGTCCTCTTCGTGCGCATGCCGAGGGGCTGGTGCACCCTTTTGTATCAAACGCAGTAGCTAACTCGGTTGAACTTGATCAGCAATGCCGAGCACTTTTTTTGACTGGACCAAATATGGCCGGGAAAACCACTTACCTGCGAGCGTTTGCGACAGCACTTTATCTTGCACATCTGGGAATGGGTGTACCTGCGCGCAGCTTTCGCTTTGTGCCTGCCCAGCGGCTCTTTAGTACCATTTCACTCAGTGACGACCTGTTTGGCGGCGTTAGTTATTTCCGTGCAGAGGCGTTGCGGGTCAAGGCGATTTCTCAGGCTGTGGCCGATGGTTACCGTGTTGTCGCGCTGATGGACGAGCCTTTCAAGGGGACCAATGTTAAAGATGCATTCGACGCTTCGCTGGCTATTTTAGAACGTTTCGCCGCACGAAAGGATTGTTTGTTTATGTTCTCCTCCCATCTGATCGAGCTAGGTGAACAATTGAGTGCTAACGACCAGGTTGACTGTCGATTTTTTAGTGCAGAAGAGAATGAGGGCCAGCTGTGCTTTGATTATCTGCTGCACAAGGGCGTTTCTAATCAACGACTTGGTATGCGGGTACTGTCCGAGGAAGGGATTTTTGCCCTATTGGACGGGATTCCAAAATAGATAACGAGTGACCTTTAAAGTCCAGAACACTATTGCTATTCCTCTTTATTACCCTGAACCCTATTTTATCAGGGCTCTTTTCTCCTGGTATTGCAATATCACGCTGTAGATCACTGGCAATACCAATAAATTGAGTAACATAACTGTCAACATTCCTCCCAGCATCGGGGCGGCAATTCGGTGGGTTACGTCTGAGCCGGTGTCAGTGCTCAACATGATCGGAATTAAACCCGCAATAGTTGATATGGCTGTCATCGCTATAGGACGAACACGCTGTGATGTTGCTGACAACACAGCGTCTTTGATTTCCTCAAGTGTCAGTTTTTCGTTGGTTTCACCTCTGCGTTTGACTATCTCCGCATCAATAAAACTAAGTACTAATACACCTATCTCTGCTGCCATACCGGCGAGTGCAATAAAACCGACGGCTACTGCAACGGACATATTGTAATCATTGAGATAGACCAGCCAAATACCCCCAACCAATCCGAATGGGATCGACAACATAACAATCAAGGGTTCAGTGACGTTTCGAAAATTCAGATATAGTAATAGAAAAATAACAAATAACGTTGCCGGAGTGACAATGCTCAGTCGTTGAGCTGCGCGTTCCATATACTCAAACTGGCCCGACCATGTCAGCGTGTATCCTGCCGGGATTACTACTTGTTGCTCGACAACAGTTTTTGCCTTAGCTACAAAACCGCCAATGTCAGAGGTTGAGATATCGACATAGACCCAGGCATTCGGTCGAGCGTTTTCACTCTTTATGACTGGTGGTCCTCGGTTATAACTGAAGTCAGCTACCATCGCCAGGGGAATCTGAGATCCCGTGGGCGTCGGTACTAGCACTCGTTTGAGCGTTTCTATATCACCGCGTAACTCTCTTGGGTATCGAAGGTTTACCGGATAACGCTCTAAGCCTTCCACGGTTTCGGTAATGTTCATGCCGCCAACAGCACTTTGAATAATATCCTGAACGGCTCCGACTGTTAGGCCATATCGCGCCGCCTTTTCCCGATTGACATCAATATCAAGGTAATACCCGCCAACAGCCCGGTCACCAAATGCTGAGGTGGTTTCTGGTAAGGTTTTCATTGCCTGTTCAATATCCTGGGCGACTGTTTGTAACACGTTCAAGTCAGGACCGGATACTTTGACGCCTATGGGTGTTTTAATACCTGTCGATAGCATATCTATACGAGTTTTTATTGGCATAGTCCAGGCGTTAGAGAGTCCGGGGAACTGAATGGCGTTATCCATTTCATCCATCAAGTCTTGCATAGTTTTGTCAGGATTAGGCCATTCACTTTTAGGTTTCAGTCGTAAGGTTGTTTCAATCATTGTCAGAGGTGCCGAGTCGGTGGCTGTACTGGCCCGCCCTACTTTTCCAAAAACATGCTGTACCTCGGGGAAACTTCTAAGAATTTTGTCAGTTTGCTGAAGTAGTTCTCTGGCTTTGGTAATGGATATCCCTGGAAAGGTAGTTGGCATATACAATATGTCGCCCTCGTCTAGGGGCGGCATAAATTCACTCCCTAGCTTTGAGTAAGGATAGTAAGTGACAGCTAATAGAAGCGTGGCAATCATTAATGTAGTTAACCGCCATTGCATAGCCAGTGTTAGTAAGGGTCTATGTACAATATGCAAAAAACGATTAACAGGGTTTTGATGCTCAGTGGCAATTTTTCCGCGAAGTAAATATCCCATCATGACAGGCACCAGTGTAATTGCCAGTATTGCCGCTGCTGCCATCGCATATGTGGCTGTAAAAGCCAGTGGACTGAACAAACGTCCTTCCTGTGCTTGCATGGTAAATATAGGGATGAATGAAACTGTAATAACCAGTAAGGAAAAGAATAGCGCTGGACCCACCTCTCGACTGGAATCACCAATGGTCTGCCAGCGTTCGTCTGAATTAAGTTCGGAACCTTTCTGCTCGCGCGCTTGAGCTAAACGTCTGTGAGCATTTTCAACCATTACAATAGCACCATCAACCATAGTCCCGATGGTGATCGCAATACCACCAAGGGACATAATATTGGCGTTAAGCCCTTGTATTCGCATTACAATAAACGCCATTAAAATACCGAGGGGCAATGTAATGATGGCAACAAGTGCAGAGCGCGCATGCAGTAAAAATATCAACACCACAAGACTGACTATAGCGAGTTCTTGCAATAATGATGTGCTGAGACTTTTTACAGCACGTTCAATTAAGTCGCCGCGATCATACACCGTGACAATTTCAACGCCATCCGGGAGACCGGCCTTCAGCGACTCCAGTTTTTCACGTACGGTCTTGATTGTAGCGAGTGCATTTTCGCCATAGCGCATAATAATAACGCCGCCAGCAACTTCACCTTCACCATCGAGTTCAACAATACCTCGACGTAACTCAGGTCCGATCTGGACATTCGCTACATCCTGCAAGCGAATGGCCGTCCCGCTCTTGCTAATGCCGATGGGAATTGAATTTAGATCATCGATGGACTGAATATAGCCGGAGCTGCGAATCATATATTCGGTTTCAGCCATTTCGACTAACCGGCCTCCCACATCCCGATTTGACATTTTTATTGCTGTTTTTATGGTGCGAAGCGAGATGTCATAGCGCTGTAAAGCATTGGGATCAACTTCTACTTGATATTGTTTTACATAGCCCCCAACAGATGCAACTTCTGCAACGCCAGCTACGGCTTGCAACGGATAGCGTAAATACCAATCTTGTAATGAGCGCAGCTGTGCCAAGTCATGCTGTCCGGTTTTATCCACCAAGGCATATTCGTAAACCCAACCCACTCCAGTTGCATCGGGCCCTAATGTCGGGGCAACACCCTTGGGCAATCTGTCACTGATATAATTGAGTGATTCAAGCACCCGCGATCGGGCCCAATACATATCGGTACTGTCTTCAAAGATTATGTACACAAATGACATTCCGAAAAAGGAATATCCTCTAACCACCTTGGTTTTTGGTACGGCCAACATCGCAGTAGTCAGCGGATAAGTTACCTGGTCTTCTACCACTTGAGGTGACTGCCCCGGGTATTCGGTGAAAACAATGACCTGCACATCCGATAGATCAGGAATAGCATCCAAAGGGACATTTTTATAAGCAAACAAACCGACTAAAGCCACTATAGTTGCGGCGACAATCACCATAAAACGATCACGGAGTGCTGCGGTGATGATTGACTCAATCATGATTGTCTTCCCCTTGGATTGAGGATTCCAGCATTTTGGCGGTTGCTTCACGCAACTTGGATTCAGAATCAATCAAAAATTGAGCCGAGGTGACGACCTCTTCTCCGACAGAAATACCCTCCAATATCGCCACTTGTCCGGACGATTCTATACCCAGCTTTACGATCCGCGGCTCAAATTTACCGGGTTCCCGCACCACAAATACTTGCGCATTGTCTCCAGATCGAACAATCGCCTCAGCGGGTATCACCACAGATTGTTGTTGGCCATCAGACTTGATCCGCACGTCGGCAAACATATTCGGGCGTAATGACTGATCAGTATTGTCAAAAACCATTCGCACTTTAGTCGTTGGTGTCTCTGCATTGGCATAAGGGTAAATATAGTCTAACGAACCAATAAAGGTTCGGCCAGGGACGCTTTCTAAACTCATCGAGACCCTGTCGTTTTTGTTTATCCAGGGTAATTCATATTCATAAATATCGGCGAAAACCCAGATCTGATTCAGGTCGACTATAGTGTATAGCTCAGTCTGTGGACCAACAAACTGTCCTTTTCTTGCACCAATTTCGATGACGGTGCCGGCAACGGGCGAGTGAATATGCAAGGCTTTTGATATCTTTCGATTTTTTTCCAGATCGCGGATCTGATGTTCTGGTACATCCAGTAAACGCAACCGTTCGCGTGCACTTTTTACCAGATCTTCTGCGCCATGACGAATTTCCTGTATATCGCTATTGGCTGTAGCAGCCAAATTATTCAATGCAAGTAAATACTCCTGTTGAGTCGATACCAATTGCGGCGAGTAAATATCTAGCAGAATTTCATCTGCCACGATTTCATCGCCAGTCTTAAAAATCCGCACCGATTCTACCCAACCTTCAACTTTAGGGTGTAGTCGAGTTATCAGCTCTTCGTTAAAACTCACCCGCCCCACCGTTCTGATTGTCCGGCTTAACGTACGTTGTTGCGCGATGGCGGTTCGTACGCCTATGTTTTGCACCACTGTCGGGTTAATTGTTACAGTGGCTGGATTTTCAGATAACGAGCTCACCTCTGCATAGACCGGAATGTAATCCATACCCATTGAACCCTTAGCTGGAGTTGCGGAAGTGATTTCCGGGTTCATCGGGTGCCGGTAAAAAAGCGGCTTTCGCTCTGTATTATTTATCCCATCAGCTTGTACAGAATCGGACTGAGCGCTCAATTGATTCGATAACCACCAGCCGCCAGCGAGACCAGTTGTAAGTATTATCACCGCCACTATTAAGTTATTCATAGATTGCTTCCTCGCCGACAGCTGCCTGTATCTTGGCTAACGCTTGTTTTGCTTCGCTTAGTGATTTCCAGTACTGCAATTCGTAGTTCAATAGGGTGACCTGACTGCGTACCAGATTCAAAAAATCTACTTTACTCACTTGGTAGCCTGCCAACATCGATTGCACAGTTTGTCTGGCTTGCGGAACAATACCTGACTCAAACAGCGACATTTGTTCGGAGGCCATTCGATAAGTCGAAACAGCCGTTGAGATTTCCGCATATACCCGCCCTTTTTCATCTAACATGGCATAGTGGTTCTTCTCTCTCTCGCTTGATTTTTGACTTATTGCCTTGGACTGTTTCCTGCTTGAATACAATGGAACTTTGACACCGACCATAACTGAGACAAAATCAGAACGTCCTCCACCTACCGGATCGGGGTTGTTACCAGAGCGATTACCGTAATTTACTGCGACATTGAAATCGGGGTACTCGTCACGTCTTGCCAAATTCAGTCGCGATTCAGACGCCGCTACCGTCTGCTGCCTCTGTTTCAGTATTGGACGGTGCAGCTCCGCCAATTGATAGAGGTAACGTTCTTCAAAAACGGTAGGAAGCGATTTGTTCGCCTGATCTGGTAGCGTCACCTTTGTATTGGCGCGCAGATTCATCATTGTATTCAGTAGAATTACCTGATGGCTTCTAAATGTTCTGAGCTGTATGTTCTTATCCAACAACTTTGATAGCTCCAATTGAGCTAACAAAACATCCTGCTGTAAGCCTTTACCGGTTTCGTATTTGGTTTTTGCAACATCAATGAACTGCTTAAGTAAAACTTGATTGCTTTTAACGGTGTTAATTGCGCGGTCAAGATAGAAAATCTGCCACCATTTTTTCCTGACATTTGCTATCAATGTTAATCGCATTTCATCTGCGGTATAAAAAGCGGCCTGAGCATCAAACTCCGCAGCTTCTTCGCGCAGCTCAAGTTTTCCCGGAAAAGGAAAAGCCTGGCTAATACCAATCTGTAGTTGGGTCATGGCTTCCTGATCGCGGTCAAAACTGTCAGTCGGAAAATTCATCGCACCAAAACTCACTACCGGATCGGGTAACGTACCCATCTGCGAGGGGATTTCTGACATCGCTCGGAAACGCGCCTGCATTTGCGCCAAACCAGGATTGTCATTCACTGCTATCTCTGCGGCTTGCGTTACGGTTAACAAAGAGCTTTCTGCAAACGCCAATGTCGAGTGTCCGAGAACAACAACAAACACCAGTGCAGATAACAGATTTAGTCGCACATTGTTTAAATTACAGTTTGTCATCAGTAAAGCCCTCTTCCAGGTTGCTATTTACATCTGCCCGAATAGCGTCGTGTTGCCTTGGAAGCCGTCTGTCATATAGATTAATGCGTTTCAAAAAGAAGGAAACAGTGTATCTATCCAAGCTGGATTCGTGTTTGCATGAGTTCATATTGATCTCTTGTGAACTATTCGCGTTTAGTGATAAATATATGGTTAACAGTAGAGTGATAGTGTTTGATGCACCAATCCCAAGTAATGGTCGACGCGTGTATCGATCATCCAAATGTTGGGATGTTTGAGTGCAGCCAAACGACTTTCAATCAAATTATTACTGTATTTTTGTGCGGGTGAAGAATGCCCGTGCGAGCATTAAATCCTTTAAGAACGGATTGGAGGGTGGTAAATAGGTATATGGATACCAGCCGACACACTGTCGGTCGAGTCCAGTTTTACGATAAATGCTACGGCTGGCGTCAGCCAAACCTGTAACTGTGAAATGAAAGCTGTCGTCCCTGACGCGCAGGATGTAACACAGACATTGCCACATTGAGCCTGTCCGTCACAGCTCCCACAGGCATCTTTTGAAGACGCCTGTTCAAGCTGGTGGCACGGGGCGATGTCAGTTGTGCTGTTGGTTTCGGTGGCATGGTAAGTGGGCAGTTCGATCGACGATACAAACGCACCTACCTGCACTGATTGAAATATCAGTGTAAGCACGAGTAGCGTTATTTGTAGTCGACGATCCATCAGTTTTCCTTTTTCTGCCTTTACATTACGCCTGTTTATCCGACAAAGCCAACTGTATAACTACTCTGTGCATGATAGTGATATTTTCTCTCATCGAGTTTATCCGCTTTTCTTCGCCGGAGTAATAACTCCCAATTCCAGCAGTGAGTCTGCCGTATCCCGCAAAGTTTCTAGAACCGTATGAGGTTTTAACCCCAACTCTTCAATCGCTTTGGTACACCTTGCGCGCAAGCGAGTATCGGATTGTTCAGGGTGGAAATCTCTGGCTACGTCGATCTCTGGATACATCTCACTTAGAATATCAATCAGCTCCCGAGTTGTCGGCTCGCCAGACTCGTCCGTAGCGACTAACATATAGCGCGAACCATTTTTTGCGATTTCACTCGTGGCTAACAAACGTTGCGCTTGGGCAATATCGCGAACATCAATAATATTCCAGTCCTGACCATTACCTTTAAAGCCGCCATTACCCCCTTCTAAAAACTGACCAATCCGCTGTTGCCATACTGAATTATGAGGCGCACCCATTAGTGGTCCCAATACATGACATGGACATACTGACACAACGTCAATACCTGACTCGTCACCAAATTTGTAGGCATATTTCTCCGAATCTAATTTACCTTTTGCGTAAGACGAACGCTCGACATTCCAGTTCTTGAATACTTCTCCCTTTCTGTTGGTAGACGTATAACGCTCTTGCAGCGATTCATAGGTGCCACCGGCCCAGTCGTCTTCAGTATAAATATGGTCGATCGGTCGATCTGGACTGCCGGGACCCATAACCGCCGCTGACGATGAGGTATATACCACTCGCTGAACCGTTCCGGCTTTTTTGCAGGAATCGAGTACACCTGCAGTAGCCTCTAGCAAAGCGTCGTAGGTCATTTGAGCTGTTGGGGGGCCATATTTAGGGTCTGTGCCCAAGTCGGCGGCAACATGGAAAACCACGGCGCAACCGGTGAAAACATCGTCGTAAGCCCCGTTTTTTGAATCGAGTAAGTCAACACTGTGGAGTTCTATGCCGCCTGGACCTTTGGCGTTTATGTCGTGCAAATATGACATTTTATCCGCACGACTAGCATCACGGACGCAGGCTCTTACCTGGTATCCGGCTTCAACTAAATTTTTCACCACATGTGATCCAATAAAACCTGAAGCGCCAGTTACGGCAACCGGGCCAGCGTCGGGACCTGAGATAGCAGGCATAGTTTATTCCTTATAATTAAGTGGCTTAAGAGGGTCGAGCATACTATGGTTTGTGACGAATTGGCAGCTCATTTATTATCGCTACCAACTGCGACAGAACAAAAAATAAGCAATCTTTTATGCTGCAAATTTCTGTGCGATCTGATTGGCTAATACGTCGGCAAACAATTTTTGAGGGTTGTTAAAATTTGAGGCTTTTTCTATCATTGCCAGTAATCTCTCCACCAGCGACTCCAGATCTTCTGCATTTGAGGCGAGTGTTGATTGCCCGCTCTGTTGGCCGCTTACTGCGGCGTAGCTCTCGGTGATACTCGCCCTGGTATTGCGGGTAATGTCCAGCGCCATTGCTGAAAATTCGCTGCCGTCCATTTGAAAATTCATGGCCAGTTCAAAGGCTTTATCAAAATCACCGCTAAAAAACTCGTCTGACAAGGCCGACACTTCTGCTAACAAGCTATTTAATGCCTCTATTTCTCCGCTGTCCAACTCACCTTTTACACTCAGTGAGAAGTTGGATGAAACACTTGCGCTGCGCTGGTAAGTTAGCATCGCGGCACTCGATTTGGCAGATTGGATTCCGGTCAGAGAAGCGCTTCGGTCGGTGGCAATAGCAGAACTAAAACTCAGTGTGACGAGATCACCATCGAGAGTACGCACACTTAGCTCAACCGAGTCGTTGCGTCGATAACTTTCAGCATAAGCACTGGCTGTGGCGCGAAGATTGTCCGACACTGAATTATTGTTTCCAGTAATTGTGTTTTCGCTATAGCGATTCACTTCAGTACTTTGTTGCTGATAAGCTTTCACAACCTTCGAAACTGCCGCAGGAGCCAGCTGGGGTGTGGACTCTTGCGGCTGGTTGCCGCTGATGAACTGTTCTCGCAATGCAGCCAGTCCCTCGTTAACCAGACGTTCAGTAACATCGATGCCACCGTTGACGTCGTCGCTCATCATCTGTACGCCTTGCAAAATATCCTTTGCTTCTTGCAAACCTTGTTGAAAACCCTTTACCGCCTGATTATATGCGTTTTCTATAGCGTTGTTGTCGGCTCCGCTACTTGCAAGCGCTTCCAGCCGGCCACTGATGAAATTGAGAATGGTATCAGCACTCTGTTGGGAGCTGGGACGCTGACCAACTGGAATAGCTTGGTAAGCGAGAGGAACCCTATTTGTTTGCTGCTGAAAGTTTTCAAGCAAATTTTTGCCGCCGTCAGAGAGATCGATAATTTGCGCTGCAGCAGGTGTTTGCGACGAACTGACAGGTTTGTCATTTGAGCGAGATGATGGTAGCTGTAAGCTATTAGGCGATCCATTGAGAAAGGATGTAATATTCATAATGCTGACCCGCTTCAAGGTATCGCAGCGCGCTTCACAGGCAACGCTAATTTTTGTAAAATTTCTATAAGTGGGTATCGGCTAAGCGGGAGTTTTCTTGAGGCTTTTTCGCAGTCTATTTGTCGCTTTATTGATAACAGTGGGTATGGAGAGACCCGGCCTGAACCGGGCTTATAACGACTTAATCAGGAAGTTGACTTGCGCAAATTAGTCCGAACCAAAAATACAGCTATTATGGTAAGCATAAGCTGCTTCAAAAGCGGGCTTCTGGAATTTCTTCAGTTCCAGACTCTCAAAATCCACCGACAGTCTGTTGCGCTTGATCTGCTCTTTTATCGTGATTGAAGAAATTAACACGACCGGTAACGTGGTCAATTGAATGGCAGACTCCAGCTTGAAGCTGGTTGCGCTTCCCGCCCACTTGCCTTTCTGGTCGCGCTCAATAATTGCGATTTCATCCACCTTGTAATCGCCCATCAATTGAACAAAAGCCGCGTGAAACGCTCGTATATTGTCTGTTTCCGCAGAATGAGATACCGCGAATACGCGCTGGCGACATTCCGGGACATCAAATACACCGTTGTTATGTCCGACGATGCAGATGATTGCTTCACCGCCTTTTAGTTCTATGCCACAAACTCGCATGCTAACCCTTTAGATAGTTGGTCAAAACTGCATTGTAACTGCTTATTAGCGTTATGTATTCGCAACGTTATGTTGTTCGCAGAAAGCCTCACTAATATCCCACAGTTGCTGTGCCACTTTCGGGTTGTTAGCCTCGTCAGATGATTTTCCTTTTTTGCAATGGGAAAAGTAGCCGCTCTGAATATCGTTGCCGTCCAAATAAGCTGCACAATAGACAGTGGTTGAAGCACCTTGGTTGGGTGTTTTTGTGAGTGGGCTAATTAACGTCATCATCAGGCTCATAAGGCCAGAATTCCGACCAATGTCTGTTGTGATGAGAGTGCCGGGGTGCAGTGAGCATGCATTTAGGCCCTGATCACCATAACGGCGCTGCAGTTCGTTAGCGAATAGCACATTGCAGAGTTTCGCCTGGCCATAGGCGGTAAAAAACGCGAAGTTTTCTTTGTTGAGTGGGAATTTTTCGAAATTAAGGGTTCTCGGTGTTCGGTGTGATTCACTGGAGACCATAACCACGCGAGGGTCTTTTGACTTGAGAAGTCTTGGCAATAACAGTTTGCATAACGCGAAGTGGCCAAAATGACATACGCCAACACACTGTTCAATACCTTCAGCGGTTTGCTGATAGCTAGTAGGTACGACGCCAGCGTTTGCGATAATCACGTCAATGGTGTCCCAGCTAAGGTTTTCTGCGAAGGCTTTAATACTCGCTATTGACGACAGGTCCAGTTTTTGAAACTCGATCTGAACATCACTATGTCGTTTGCGAATGGCGTCTACAGCCGCCTGACCCTTGTCATCACTTCGACAGGCAAGGACAATTTCAGCGCCCGCTGCGGCCAGGGCGCGAGCTGTTTCATAACCAATACCGGTATTTGCGCCGGTCACAAGAATTTTTTTGCCAGTCAAATTCAAGTTTTCTAACACTTCGTCTGAATCTGTCCTGCTTCCAAATTTTTTGGTTTGGGTCATTTTCGCTGCCTCAATAAACTGTTGTTTGCCTGTGGCGTTTATCAGCTATCTGATTCTGCCTCTTGTAAAGCTTTTAACTCACGAGCTAATCGTTCCGGTGAGCCGGTGTTGCGAGCGATCAGTTTATACAGACCAGGCACCATAAATAACGTCAGTAAGCTTGCCAGACTCACGCCCGACAGAATAACTACCCCAAGGACATTACGGCTCACAGAGCCGGGACCGGTCATTAACACCAGTGGCATAGCGCCTACAAGCGTCGATATTGTTGTCATAAGAACAGGGCGTAATCGCAACTGGCAGCCTTTTATTATCGCTTCGTTGAATTCGACACCGGTGTCTCGCACTTGGTTGATAAATTCGACAATGAGAATACCATTTTTTGTAGCGATCCCAATCAGCATCAGTAATCCGATCTGACTAAAAATATTCAAGCTTTGACCTGAAAGCATCAGTCCGAGCATTCCTCCAACTAAAGCCAACGGTACAGTAATCATGATGACCGTCGGATGGACAAAACTTTCAAACTGGGCTGCCATAACAAGAAACAATACGACCAGGGCGAAACCAAAGGTGAAGTAAATACCGGAGGACGACTCTTTATACTCCAGCGACTGGCCTTTGTAGTCGACTTTGGCTTTGTTAGGGAGGTCGCCACGAACTGTATCTTCAAGAAACTGCAGAGCCTCACCTAAACTGGCCCCCGTCGCTAAACCACCACTAATGGTCACTGACCTCATTCGGTTATAGCGATTAAGTTTCGCAATTCCGGAGACGTTTTCAATATGTAACAGGTTCGACAGTTGAATCAGCTTGCCAGTGGTACTCGAGCGGACATAGACATTACTGATATCCCCAGGGGTGACCCGCTGATCTTCTTGCAATTGAACGATGACCGGATACTCTTCCCCATCTTCTGAATAGGTTGAAACTTGCTGATCTGTCATTAGCGCTTGCAGAGTCTGGCCAATTTCTCTAACCGAAACACCAAGCGCGGCTGCCCGGTTACGATCAATACTGATATGGATTTGTTGCTGGGTTTCTTTCAAATCAGAATTTAGACGGCCGAACAAACCACTTTCATCAGCGGCTATCATGACGGTATCGCGCCACTTGGCAAGCTCTTCAAAATTTTGTCCCTGGATAACAAATTGCACTGGTGAATCAGGCCCGCCTCGAGAAATACCCGATGGAAGAAACGCCATTACTCGGATACCGGGAATATGTTTCCATTCTGCCAACATTCGATCTCGTAATTCGAATACGGAAAAATCACGTTCATTCCAGGGTACTAACGAAATTCTCGAAAAGGCATTAGTTGGTGCGCTGCCTCCTCTACCCGGAGACAGAAATAAGACGCGACCAATACCACCTTCCTCCTTTGCCGCCAAAACCGGAGCCTGAAGCTGCTCAATTATACCGCGCATGGTATCGACCCCGGTGCCCTCCTGCGCGATGGCTGAAACCATGATGGTGTCTTGGTCTTCAATGGGGGCATACTCTGTTTTTAGATTTGCAGCTAAGTAATAACCGGTAGCTAACGCGATTGATGTGCCGACAATAGGTATCCATGGCTGAGTCAGAGAAAAGCGTAAACTTCGGCTGTACCCCGCTTCCAGTGACTCCATCAAAGGTGTCATTACTTTTTCAATAGCTGACTTACGGTGGTTGGCTTTTAATAAATTACCACACATCATTGGTACGATTGATAAAGCCATTACTGATGAAACAATTACCGCTGCACAAATGGCAACCGCCAATTCTGAAAAAATCCGGCCCATATTGTCTTGCATGAAAACGATAGGGGTAAATACGGCAACCAATACCACGGTCGTTGCGATCACGGCAAAACCAACCTGGCTGGCACCCTTGTAGGCGGCAAGCAAGGGAGCTTCGCCTTTTTCGATACGACGATAGATGTTTTCGAGTACGACGATAGCATCATCGACCACCAGTCCAATGGCTAGTACCATCGCTAATAAGGTAATTAGGTTAATGGAAAACCCGAACGCCTGCAAAGCGATAGTGGCGCCCATCAGCGACAGGGGTATGCACACTACTGGAATCAAAGTCGCGCTAACATTGCCCAGAAATAACAGGATAACCAACGCTACCAGACCAGTGGTCAAGAATATCGCCCAGTAAACACCACTCAGCGCGGCTCGTATAAAAGCGGATGCATCTCCCGATGTGGAAATTGCCATACCGTCAGGTAGGTCTCGAGCTATTGCTTCGATTTCTTTGTTGATGGCTTCTAGCACAACAACGGTATTCGCTTTCGACTGTTTAACGATCCCCATCGCCATACTGTCGCTGCCGTTGGTAATAAACAGGAATCGTGAGCTGGAGCTTCCCACTTCAACTTTGGCAACATCACCAAGCCGAACGAGTTGGCCATCGCCACCCACTTTCAACACCAGCTCTCGAAAATCTTTGGCAGTCCGGTAGCTTCGCTGCAGGCGAATTGGGAATTCCATTTCCGTGGACTCGAGCCTTCCAGCAGGCAGTTCAAGGTTTTCCTGGCGCAGTGCTTCCACCACATCACTGACGGTCAATTGCCGGGCAGCCAGATTTTTCCGGTCAATCCATATTCTCATCGACTTGGTGCCACTGCTGTACACGTTGACAGATGCTACCCCGGGCAATACTGCAAAACGATCGACAATATAGCGCTCGGTATAGTCAGTTAACTCCATAACCGGAATTGATGCCGCCTCAAGGCTGATATAGATAATTGGAAAGGCGTCGCTGTCTGATTTTTGTACTCGCGGTTGTTCAGCGTCTTCAGGTAGGCGATTAATCACTCGAGAGACCTTATCCCGAATATCGTTGGCGGCAGCGTCGATATCACGGTTCAAGTCAAACTCAATATTGATATTTGAACGACCGTCCTGACTTGATGAACGAACTGACTTGATGCCATCAATACCGCTAATTTCATCTTCAATAATTTGGGTGATTCGAGTTTCTATGACATCGGCGGCGGCGCCTGGGTACTCTGTTGAAATTGAAATTAACGGCGGTGACACGTCTGGGTATTCACGAGTAGAAAGCTGGTTGAAGGCCATGCTGCCGAAGGCAGCCAGTAGCAGTGCAATGACCGTAGCAAATACGGGACGTTTAACGGAAAGTTCAGGTAACCACATAGTGCGTCCTATTCTCCCGTATCAGATTTAGCGTTTGCGGGGCTTGTAGCATCATCTGTCTTCTTCAAGGTAACTGCCCGCACAGACGTACCCGGCCGTATGTTCAGTTGACCTGTGACAACAACCTCCTGGCCCAATTCCAGCCCAGACAGAATTTCAACACCGCCGGGCACACGTGCCCCCATTGTTACTGGTACGGCTTTTACCTTTAGCTGCTCGTCGATGGTTTCTGTTACATAGACAATACTGCGTTTGCCAGTCTGTACAATGGCTTGTTCTGGAACGACCATCGCTGTGCGCTCGGCCATCGATAAGGTAACATTCATCAACATGCCTGGGCGTAAACGGGACGATGAATTA
The DNA here is from genome assembly GCA_036963965.1 of Oceanicoccus sp. GTDB lineage: Bacteria > Pseudomonadota > Gammaproteobacteria > Pseudomonadales > Dasaniaceae > Oceanicoccus. Next base: position 200,642 of record JBALTE010000002.1, read on the forward strand.
TCGATTAGGGCTCTGCCCATAAATGTCCGTGTAGCAACATCAATGCGGCTACCTACACTGATCAAAGAGCCCGAAAACGTTTCGCCGTGCCAAGCGGGGCTAGTGCTTTCGATGTTGGAGCCTATCGAAATATTCCCCAAGTATATTTCAGGAATAGAAAAATCGAGTTTCAACTGGCGAATATCATCAAGCTCGGTGATGACTGTTCCCGGGGTAACCAAGGCACCTTCGCTAACTTGCCGAAATCCCAGCAAGCCGTCGAACGGTGCCAAAATTAGTCGGTCTTGTACTCTGACTGAAATCACTTCCAATCGTGCCTTGCTTGCTTTTACTCTGGCCGAGGCCTCGTCTAGCTGCTGTGCGGTAACAATTTTATTGCCGAGCCTTTTTAACCGTGCTGACTGTAATTCAGCTTCTAGCAGATTCGCCTCTGCTTCGCGCAAGCTGGCTTGTTGTTCTGCACTGGTAAGTTCAATAAGTATATCGCCAGCTTTGACTTGCTGGCCGTCCTCAAAGTGGATTGCGGTAACCTGATCGGTAACTTTTGCGGTAATGGTAACTGACTCGTTACCTACCAGGGTTCCTACGGACTCTACCTGATTCGCCAGCACCACCGGTTCAGCGATCCACGTTACAACATCAACCGGTGGTCGGGTTTTCGGTTCAACCGCTTTGCCAGGCGGAGAGTCTGACTCGCAGGCATTCAATAAAAACACCACGCAAAGAATGACCGATGAAATAGAAAGCTTGCCCAAAATAGAATATCTCCAAGATTAACGGGGGTTTGTAATTGACCAGCATTAATGTGCGTAATCTGGTGGCAGTAGTATAAATGTGTTGGGTGTAAAAATCCGTTTTGAACGACGCTATCACTGGGTTTTTCGGTGCCCTTGTTCAAAAATCAGTCACGGTACTGTAAATCATTGAATAGAAAACGCATTTCCAGATAGCCTACACCATAGTACGGTTTGTTGGGTATTATGTTTTTGTAATCTGCTGTTTGTTTGATGTCTATATTTCATGGCCTCTGCACAGCTAGCAACAGCTAAGGATGGCGGTGTCATAACCGGGTCGACCCACGAACTGTTAAGTGGGTAATAAATTACCCCGCTTAGTGTTAGAATGTCCTGATATCTCAGACTACTTTAGATGATCGATAGTCTTGACGCTGAATCTACACGGGGCCAATAATAATTATGATTCATACTTTTTCTGGTAATAATCTTGATCGCGGTGATGCTATCCGTCGTGACCAGCAACTGGTTGATGCGGCTGCTAGCCATCCAGATAGTTTGTTTCTCGGGTTCTATAATCTTGATGTTCTAGTACACGACGATGACGGTGTGCGTCTAGGATGGTTAAGCCAGCGGGATATTTCAGGTCTGTCCATTACGATACCGCCTATTCTGTTGGGAATGCGTGATGGGATCACCTATTTTGCGATTGACTTGTCGATGGTTGAAGACAGTTTGATCAAATTGAATCTGGGTAGTAATTGGACTTATCGAGATTGTCGCGCAGTGGCAATGGCATTGCAGAATAATGACACGGGTATTATCGCCCAGGCTAGAGCTCAAATCAGTTGGCACAGTAATCATCAGTTTTGCAGTAAATGCGGCAACACTACCCAGCAGCGAAAAGGAGGGCATGTTCGGCGTTGTGAGAGCTGTAAAGCTGATCACTTTCCACGAACAGACCCTGTGGTCATCATGCTAATTGCCAATGGTGAGCAATGTTTGTTGGGCCAGGGGTTTGGTCCGATGGTTAAGATGAATATGTATTCTACTTTGGCTGGATTTATCGACCAGGGTGAATCAATTGAAGAAGCTGTCAGAAGAGAAGTCAAAGAGGAAGCGGGTATCGAGGTGGGCGATGTGCATTATCATTCGTCACAACCCTGGCCATTTCCATCTTCGTTAATGATTGGCTGCCAAGGGCAGGCAATCAGTACTGATATCACTATCGATCCGGTAGAGATGGCAGATGTTCGATGGTTTTCAAAAGCTGAAGTTGCCGATTCGCTGTATAAGAGAACCAAAGACTTGTATCTTCCGGGCTCAATGGCTATCGCTCACCATTTGATTCGTTCTTGGATAGAAAACAAACACTAAATCAGCGGTCTAATTCTGCAGTCATTACGTCACGCATTTTGAATTTTTGAATTTTCCCGGTGACTGTCATCGGATATTCGTCAACAATGCGAATATGGCGGGGGATTTTGAAGTGCGTTATCTTCTCCTTGCAATAAGACGTCACTTGGTCTGCGTCGAGGCTCTCACCTTCTTTGATTTGAATCCAAGCACAAATTTCTTCGCCATATTTTGCATCGGGAATACCGAATACCTGTACATCCTGTATCGACGGATGGGTGTAGAGAAACTCTTCAACTTCTCGTGGGTAGACATTTTCTCCACCTCGAATGATCATATCTTTTAAACGGCCGACAATTTCAACATAACCTTCAGTATCCATCGTTGCCAGATCGCCGGAGTGCAACCACCCTGCACTATCGATAGTTTCAGCGGTTCGCTCTTCATCTTGCCAGTAACCAAGCATGACGGCATAACCGCGACAGCATAGTTCCCCTTTTTCACCAATGGGGACGACACGACCATTCTCATCAATAAGTTTTATTTCTTGATGTGGAGCACAGCGCCCAACAGACCCTACCCGCTTTTCAATCGGGTCATCAACGCTTGTCATATGGTTGGCAGGGCTGGTTTCTGTTTGCCCATACATAATAATGATATCGCTAATATGCATATCATTGATGACTCGTTTCATGATTTCCGCAGGGCAAGGTGCACCAGCCATAACGCCAGTACGTAGCGTACTTAAATCAAAACTATCAAACTGCGGGTGTTCGAGCTCTGCAATAAACATAGTTGGCACACCATGCAGTGCTGTACATTTTTCTTCCATTACAGTTTGTAATGTCGTCAAGGGGTCAAAAGAATCGCTGGGTAATACAACGGTTGCTCCATGACTTATGCAGGCTAAATTTCCCATTACCATTCCGAAGCAATGATAGAGTGGTACGGGCACACATAAACGATCCTGGTCGTTCAGCCCCATACCCTGTCCAACTTGAAAACCATTGTTGAGAATATTGCAGTGGGTCAGCGTTGCTCCCTTTGGATGTCCGGTGGTGCCACTGGTAAATTGTATGTTAATTGCATCGTCGGGTTGGAGCAGCTGTTTCAGCCGAGAGAGTTGCGTGGTTTCTGTATCGCCGCCCATTTCACAGACTGCCGCAAAGTTCAACATACCGGGCGTGCTTTGGTCACCCATTCGAATAACAATTTCAAGCTGTGGTAATTTTGCTGATTTCAAGGCTGCAGGTTTACAGCTAGACAACTCCGGAGCCAGTTCTTGAAGCATCGACAAGTAGTGACTGCTCTTAAATGATTCCGCTGCGATGATGGCTTTACACTCGACTTTATTAAGTGCGTACTCCAACTCATATGTGCGATAAGCCGGGTTAATGCAGACCATTACCGCACCTATCTTTGCCGTTGCAAATTGGGTAAGGCACCATTCGAAACAATTCGGCGCCCATATACCTACCCTGTCACCCGGACCAATCCCAAGCTTAAGCAGGCCTGTAGCAAGTTTATCTATTTCTTGCTGATAGCGTCGATAACTCCAGCGTATATTTTGATGCCGAACAACGAGGGCTTCATTGTCAGGATGTTTTGCTGCGGTACGGTCAAGGCAGTTTCCAATGGTTTCATAAAGCAGCGGCGTCTGTGCTGCTCCGCAAAAGTAGCTTTGGGTTAAATTCGTCATTGAGTATGTCCTTTGATCTTATCTTTTATTAGGCAACTACACCGGCAGTTCGAAGTTCACGAATGGTTTCAGTGGTAACTCCGATAGCCTCCAGGACTTCAGACGTGTGTTCGCCGTGGCTTGGGCTGGGTGAACCCGGTTCCGCACGAATGCCCTGAAATTTGGCTGCCGGTAACATGACCCGCAATTTACCCATCTTAGGGTGTTCGATTATTGTGAATGATTGAGTAGCAGCAAGCTGGGAGTCACCGATGACTTCATCGGCCGTTAGGCACTTGGCGCAGGGAACATCATTGTCTTCCAATCGCCTGATCGCGTCGTCAGTATCAAGTGTGGCAAAGCAGTCTGTCATAATTTGCTGGTAGGCTTCGATATTCAACAACATCGCATTCAGATTGTTGAATCGCGGGTCGTCGATTAAATCGTCTCGACCTACTGCGCGAAAGACGCCACACCGTTGTTGCTGAGTGGGTGCAGAAACAGTCAGCGCACCATCGGCAGTTACTATTGGGGTGTATAATTGATCGGCTAACAGGGGTTTCTGCTCTATATCGTCGTCCAGCAAAGTGTGGTTCATATAACCGTCAGGAAAAATAAAAGACATGCTGGCGTCGAGCATAGAGATATCGATATGCTGACCTTTGCCGCTGCGTTCGCGTTGAAATAATGCGGCGGTGGTCGCTTGGCTGGCAGTATATGCGGTTATTTTGTCGCACATTAAGGTGCGCACAAAGGCCGGGCTTTGTTGCCCTTGCAGGCTTGCAATCCCTGCCCTTGCCTGGATGACTGGATCGTAAGCCGGGGCATTTCTCATGGGGCCCTCGGTACCAAATCCGGAAATGGCAACATAAATGAGTCGTCCATTGGTCGACCGCATAAGTTCGCTGCCGAGCCCAAGATTGTCCATCACATCGGGTCGAAAATTATTAATAAGGACGTCCGCCCCCCCAACTATTTTTGCGACAATGTCTCTACCCTGAGGAGATTTCAAATTAATGCTGATGGATTGTTTACCGCGATTACAATTGGCGAACAAAGCTGACAAATCATCTCTGCCGGTGCCCAAGTAACGCATCGGGTCGCCCATCTCAATGGGTTCGACTTTAATGACTTCGGCACCTTGTTCCGCCATCATCATAGCGGCCAATGACGCGGTAATCATGGTCGAAAACTCTACAACCTTGATTCCTTCCAGCGGTAACGGCGGCATAATATTATCCTTTAATTCGCATCTGGCCGAGAAAGTCGCGCTTACCCAGAGGGACGCCTTTCATTCGTAAAAGGTCATAGGTAGTCGTGGCATGAAAGTAGAAGTTGGGTAGCGCAAACGTGAGTAGAAAATCTTCAGCGAGAAAATCGATGCCCTGTTCGCCAATCGCAAAACGGACATTGCTTCCCTCAAGCGCGCTAATTTCTTCAGGAGTGACTGTCTTAAGTTCTTCCTGTGCCTGTTTGACTAACTCACATAGACCGTCGAAGTCTGAATCAGGTGACGGAGGTGGTGGACTGAAGGTGCCTTTTTGTGCGCCTCGAATTGCTGGCATCGCTTCATAAATAGTAGCTTTTACCTGAAATTCAAAGGGAAGCATGTCTTCGTGCAATGTCATACTAACAATGCCGTCTAAAACGGCTTTGTCATCATCAAAATGCTGGCGTGTCTTTGTCAGGATTCCGTCCAGTGAGCCGAGAATTTGCTGATAAGTGCCAACTGTCATGTCATAAAGTGAAACTGTCATCGGATATTCCTGGGTAAATTGATTACACTAAATATGGCTGTCATCTAAATAGGTACCTTTAGCTACAGTATGTTAATTAGTGGCTGGAGCCACAGGGCAACTGAGTTATTGACCTGCTGGCCCCATTTATAGATTCGAGATGCCGTTAAAATACTGAATAGCCACCATCAATGACAAAAGAGTCACCACTGTGAAAACTCGCTGCATTCGACGCCAAATAAACAGCGACGCCACCAAATTCTTCCGGGTTCCCCCAGCGTCGCTCAATCGGCACACGTGAGATCACTTTTCGTGTGAACACTTCAAATGCTTGCGAGCCTGCGGTCATATCGGTTGCAATCCAACCTGGCAGCACAGAGTTAGCAGTAATTCCATAGCGACCAAATTCAACAGCGCAGGATTTCATTGCTGATACGACCGCGCCTTTACTGGCTGCATAATGTTGATTGTGAGCCGCACCTTCAATGGCCGCTAAGCTTGCCACGCCAATCAGAGATCCGCCTGAGTCGCCTTGTTTGGCTCGCTCGACCATATAACGAGCACCTTCGCGCAACGTATAGAGCACGCCGTTGATATTGACGTCGAAAACTTTGCGCATTTGATCGCCGGTCATATTCATAAACGAGTCAACGCGCATGCCGATCCCTGCATTGGCGATTGCCTGGTCTATTCTTCCGAATTCTTCATGGGTTTCTGCCATGGCTTTATTGACCGCATTTTCATCGGATACATCGACCTTTTTCGCTTCAATTTTGGTCCCGTATGCCTGCAGTTTTTCCAGTGCCGCGGCATTTTTATCGGCGTTTGTCCCCCATATGGAAACATTTGCCCCGGACTGGGCGAGTGCTTCCGCCATACCGAAACCGATTCCACCATTGCCGCCAGTAACGACTGAAACTTTACCTGTAAGATCAAATGGAGCGTATGCCACAGTGCAATTCCTTCTCTTATTGTTGATTATAGTTTTTACCCGCGTCATCAATATAACAATGCCGACCGCAAAAAGTAAGACAATAGTTCAGTCAATCTGGCAAGATGAGACTGAATTTAATAAAGCTTCAGCAGGGATATGATTGCCATGACTGTGGATAAACAAAAGTTAGAGCGGGAATTTTTCCGGATGCTGAATCGGATTGTTGAGCCCGCAGTTCGAATGGGCTTTGGTTCTCCGCGATTTGTGCCTAGCGGATTGATTGTATTGGAAACAAAAGGTTTTAAATCCGGGTTGTTACGACGCACGCCGTTAGCGGCAACACGGCTGCAAGGTCATGTGTTTATAAGCACCGCTCGAGGGGAAAAATCGTTGTGGGTGAAAAACCTGCGGCAGCAACCGTCCGTCACCTATCACCTGGCCGGTAAACCCAGAAACGCTGACGCGATAGTGATTAGCTCTGGAAACATAGAGCATCGCCCTGATGATTTGCCTGTTGCGATCGCCAGGATTATAGACTTTCTGGTGCCCTACACTCATGCGGGATGGGCGTTTGCTGTACTGTCGCCGCAACAAGATTAGTCCGATTGTTATTGATATTTCTCTACAAATCTACCGAGGTGATAGTCACTGTTACCCAGGGTGGCGGCGATGGCAGCCAATCGCTTGTAAAAATGGCCGGCCGCCAATTCGTCAGTGATAGCAATGGCACCGTGCATTTGTACACCTTGAGCACCAATGAGGTGGCAGGCCTCGTTGATCTGGATTTTTGCTGCTGAAATTTCCTGCCGCCGAACTGAGGCGTCTCCATTGAGCGATTCGGTAGCGACAACCACCATAGATCGGGAATTTTCCAGCGCCATATACAGATCAACCATTCTATACTGCAGGGCTTGAAAACTACCGATGGTGCGGCCGAACTGCTTACGGGTTTTTAGATAATCCAAGGTTAAACCAAACAATGCTGACATGCAGCCCAGGGCCTCTGCACAGAGCGCGGCTATACCCCTATCCAGTACTTCTTCGAGTGCAGATAGACCATGATCGAGTTGTCCAATTAACTGGTCCGAACCAACGGTAACGTTGTCCAAAGTGATTTCGCTAGCGCGAAGCCCGTCATAGGTCTGGAAATTATGAAAACTTAGCCCGCGGCAGTCCCGGTCAATCAGGAACAAGCTAATGCCATACGGGTCACGACGATCACCACTGGTTCGAACACTGACAATAATTTTATCAGCACAGTGGCCGGCTAATACCATCCCTTTCGACCCATTTATAACAAACTGTTGATTACTAGTGGTTTTGCTATTGTTAACCGCGGTAGCAGTTGTCGATACATTGTCAGGACTGTAGCGAGATCCTGCTTCAGAGTAGGCTAACGCAATCTTCAATTGCCCTGAAATTAACAGCGGTAGCAGCGAGGACTTGATCGAATCATCTGCAAACTGATTAATTATCGATCCACCAAAAACGACGGATGTTAAATAGGGTTCGCTAACCATACCTTTACCCATCGCTTCCATGATTGTCATCGTAGCCCGAGGTCCAAGATCAATGCCGCCGTAAGCTTCAGGAAGTGCTGCTCCCAACCAACCCAGTTCTGCAAACTGTTTCCAGATGTTTTCGGAGTAACCTATTTCGGTGGCAATATTTTTTTGGCGAAACTCAAAAGAATATGAATCTTGAATGAAACGATCAACACTTTCCTGCAGCATTGTTTGTTCTTCGCTAAGACTGAATCTCATCATTAAATGTCCTATAAACCGAGCACGTTTTTGGCGATGACACTATGTTGGACTTCGCTGGAACCGCCAGCAATGGTATATCCTTTATGACGAAATCGATTTGCGGAGATAGTACCTGCATATTCAGGGCCTACCACTGACTCCGTTCTCGGTGCTAGCATCCAGGCAGGGTCGTAAGGCAAGCCATAGTGGCCAACCGCTTCAAGCAGTAGCTCATCAAAACTCTGAATCAGTTCGCTACCCTGAAGCTTCAGCATGGAGATCTCCGGCCCTACGGTCTCACCAGCTTCAACCTTTTGTAAAAATCGTTGCTTGGTATAATCGAGTGCTTTTAATCTCACTTCGGCGCTGCCAATTTTTCGGCGAAACCAATCTTCATCTATTAATCGTTTGCCGTCACTCTCTTCCTGTTTTGCGATTGCAATTAAGTCTTCCAGCAACCCTCGATTTTCACCCGTACGCGAAAGATGAAGGCGCTCGCTACCTAGAATCGCTTTTGCAAGAGTCCATCCTGCGTTTTCCTGACCCACTCGGTTTTCGACCGGGACACGAACGTCATCGAAAAAGACTTGATTAAAAAAGTGCATTTCATTGAGACCGATAATTGGACGAACGCTGACCCCGGGCGTTTTCATATCAATTAATAATAGCGATATACCGAGCTGTTGTTTTACCGTCGAGTCAGTGCGTACAAGACAAAAGATGTGGTCCGCCGACTGAGCCCCGGAGGTCCATATTTTTGTTCCGTTAACGATATATTCATCACCTTCTCGAACGGCTCTGGTCTGCAGTGACGCAAGATCCGATCCCGATCCGGGTTCTGAATAACCCTGACACCAAGTTTCTTCCGAATTAAGTATTGTCGGCAGGTACCGTTGTTTTTGGCGGGTATCGCCGTGGGCAATTAGCAGCGGCCCCAGCATGCTCAGACCCATTGGATTGATTGGAGGGCAGCCCCCCATGGCACACTCTTCGTCAAAAATTGCCCGTTCAGTCGGGCTCCAGTTGATGCCGCCATATTCTTCCGGCCAGCCAGGAGCAGCCCACCCTTGCTGGAAAAGAATGCGCTGCCAGCGCACAGTTTCCTGGTGGGAAACCAGCCGGCTATCACGAACAGTCTGGCGGATGTCGGCCGGTAAATTGTTTTGAATAAACTGACGAACTTCTTGTCGGAAGCTGGCAAGCTTCTCGTGGGTTGAATGACTCACAAAGAACCCCCTTAACCGTTATTGTTATGTTTTTGTCAAAGTAGCAGTTCGCGCAACCTCAAGCCAATACACGCTTTAACAGTGTGGTTAAGCATATTGTTGGTAATACGGGGTTGTCGACCTGTGATCATTTAACCTTAAGCGCTCATTGATAACAATGGTGTCACCGTGGTTGAATAATCCATATACTTTTAGTCGGGAATAAATAATACTCAGGGACTCGAATTTTTAGGGCTCAAAGATGATTAAACGACTGGCATTACTATGTTCGCTGCCTCTACTTTTGCTGGGTTGTCATGCGAGCAGCATTTCAACAGCTCCTGCCAATGTCGGACAACCAATATCAATTGATGAATTGATAGCTGTGATTGGTCAGCCCGGTCCAATTGAGTTCGAAAAACATCTAGCTGCTACATGGTCAATTAATCTGTCTGGCCTATTGAACCTTGAGCACCCGAAAGCCATTGCTGCGGGAATTGAAGACAGAGAAGAACCTATTGAGTTGTATGTCTACAGTCTGGAACACCCGGAAAAAGGAATTTTTTTCGTTGACTCGGGTGTCTCAGAGCGCTTTTCAAGCCCGGCTGATAATCCCGATTTAAGTTTTATTGTCAACAAAGCGATGGGCTTAGGTAAGCTGAAAACGGTGTTGACGACGGCTGAGCTGGCGCGTGCTAAGTCAGCGGCAATAGACGGTGTATTTCTTACTCATATACATACGGATCACATTATGGGTCTACGGGACTTGCCGTTGGGCACTCCGGTTTATACCGGGCCGGGTGAAGCAAGTTTAAGCAGCGTACAGCATATGGCGACGCAAGGTAGTACTGACCGTCTTTTAGGGAATAGTCATCAACTGTTGGAGTGGCAGTTTGACGAAAGCGGGCTTATTGATATATTTGGTGACAAGTCGGTCATTGCTATTCACTCTCCGGGTCATACGCCTGGCTCCACGGCGTATCTGATCAGAAGTACAAAAGGAGTTCACTTGCTCGTTGGTGACGCAACCCATACCCGGTGGGGTTGGGAGAATGGTGTTGAGGCTGGGAGTTTTTCGGCCGATCTGCAGCAAAGTGCAGAAAGTTTACAGCGGCTGTTAAAGCTTAGTCAGGACAACCCGGGCATGACCGTTCATCCAGGTCATCAAAGCTTATGATATACAGGGTTTCATCAATAGCAGGCTGTGAATAAACTCATAAAATAAAAAATATAATATACTTTAAACAGTAATCATAACTCATTGATTATTAAGAGTAACTTTTGGAAATTTTCGTTATATTTAAACAGCAAATTATGCGATCGATAACAGGAGCTTTTATCGTCGATTGCCTACTTCAATAAAGGAAAAATTATGACTGACACATCAACTTATGTACCACCAAAAGTTTGGAAATGGGATACTGGAAATGGCGGAAAATTCGCCAATATCAACAGACCCATTGCTGGCGCTACTCACGAAGAAGAGCTGCCGGTTGGAAAGCACCCTTTGCAACTTTATTCTCTGGCTACTCCAAACGGCGTGAAAGTAACAATAATGCTTGAAGAGTTATTGGCGCTGGGGAAAGTTGATGCAGAGTACGATGCATACACTATTAATATTAGTGAGGGTAAACAGTTTGGTAGCGATTTTGTTGCGATAAACCCGAATTCCAAAATCCCTGCTTTACTTGACCAAAGTACAACACCTCCAACTCGTGTATTTGAGTCCGGTGCGATGTTGTTATACCTCGCCGAAAAATATGATGCTTTTTATCCAAAAGATCTTTCCGAGCGAGCAGAATGCATGTCTTGGCTCTTTTGGCAAATGGGTAGTGCGCCTTATTTGGGTGGCGGTTTCGGTCACTTTTATGCCTATGCGCCAGAGAAATTTGAATACCCTATTAATCGTTTTGCAATGGAAGTAAAGCGGCAGTTAGATGTTCTCGATAAGAACCTTGCGGAGCGTCGTTATTTGTGTGGTGACGACTACAACATCGCTGATATGGCGACTTATGCCTGGTATGGCATGATCGTGCTTAATAACGGTTACGACGCTGCTGAATTCCTAGATGTGGCCTCCTATACCAATGTAATCCGCTGGGCAAAAGAGATTGAAGCACGCCCCGCTGTTAAACGAGGACGCAGGGTCAACAGGGCTTGGGGACCGGAGGAAACTCAGGTATTGGAGCGTCACGACGCCAGCGACATCTCCTAAGCTAGTTATCATCGAACTATGAACCACTAAAAAGGACAGGGTAATGACAAACACTGCTGCGCTTGAAAACTTTAAAACACCGTTAGATATGTTTTACCAGTGGGAGGCTCAGAGACCAGAGTCAGTCTGGCTGAGTATGTCCCATCAAGGGCAGTGGCAATCATATACGTGGTCTGATGTTGGCAGTCAAAGTCGTAAGATAGCAGCTGCCTTGCAGAATATGGGGTTACAGCGTGGTGACAAAATTGGTATTTGTGCGGCCAATTCTCCTCACTGGGTTATGGCTGATTTGGCCTGCATGATGGGTGAGTTTGTGTTGGTGCCTATTTACGCCACGATGACACCCGATAAAATGATCTACGTAGCTGAACACAGCGATATGGTCGCCCTGTTCACTGATGGCAGTTTGGATATTGCCGCCATGCGCGAAGTGCTGCCTGCGGGATCACCTATTATTGCGATTGGGGACAACTGCGCATCACGTTGCGATGACAGCTGGTCGAACATTATTACCAGCACGACTCCTGTTCAGGGTAGCCCTAGTCCCGCGCCCGACGCCTTGTGGACGATTGTTTATACGTCCGGTACAACTGGTATGCCGAAGGGCGTAATGCATTCCCATTCAACCCTCCCCTACGCCGGCTTTGGCTTGCCACCTATTGCGGGTTCCGATATCAATTCGCGGCTATTTTCATATTTACCGTTAGCACATGCCGGAGAGCGTGTGCTTGTCGAGCTGCACGCGATCTATTCTGGCGCGTCGATAGCATTTAACGAAAATAAAGATTCTTTTGCCGCGGATATGAAAGCGATAAGGCCAACATTTTTATTTGCAGTGCCGCGTATTTGGGTGAACTTAAAGGCAGCGATTGTTAATCAGCTGGGCAGCGAAGTTTGGCAGGGTTTACAGAGTAACCCGGAGCAAGCATTACAGGCAGGCAAGCCACTGTTGGAGGCGATGGGCTTAGATCAGTGTACATTTGCATTTTCTGGTGCAGCGCCAATTTCTTCCAAAGATTTGCATACGTGGCAGTCTCTGGGTCTACCTTTGTATGAAGGGTTTGGCCAGTCCGAATGTATGTCGGGTACCATCAATACGGGGACTGATAACCTGATTGGCAGTGTCGGTAAAATTATCGATAAAGTCTCCGGGGACTTAAAAATTGCTGACGACGGAGAGATACTGTTGCGCGCCCCAAGCACTATGGTTGGTTATTATAAAAATCCCGATAAAACGGCTGAAACGATCGTTGATGGATGGGTGCTCACCGGTGATAAAGGGCATCTGGACGACGAGGGGTTTTTACATATCACTGGTCGCGTGAAAGAAATATTCAAAACGGCTAAAGGGAAATATGTAGCTCCCGCACCAGTAGAAAATAAATTTTCAGCGTGCCCCCACGTTGAACAAATGTGTTTGGTGGGGTCTGGTTTACCACAGACAGTTTTACTGGTCACGCTAACAGCAGCTTCATCTAATCTCGATAAAGAAGAAGTTGCTGACTCACTGGAGCAATATCGACAGGAGGTTAACAACGCTATCGAAGCCCATGAGCGCATGAGTCATGTTGTTGTGTGCTCAGAGGGCTGGAGTATCGAAAACCTGCTGTTGACCCACACCTTAAAAATCCTTCGCGATGACGTCGAAAAGCACCACCGTGCTTGTATAGAACGTTGCGAAAATGAGGCGATAGGCGTTATCTGGGAATAGTCGGGAAAGCGTTACCGGCCGCTAAATGGCTTATCGCGTAAAAAGGTGTGATCGATTGTGATTCGTCCCTGGTCGTCGAAAGTCAGGAAAGCAGCGAAGGACTCAACCCCCGCGCGGTCACCAGTGGTAACATAGTCGACTTCTACTTGAACTGCGACAGTGTCACCTTGGGCAATTTTTTTGATGAATCTCATCGACCGCGATTTCATACCGCTGGCACCCGCTTTTTCAAATGCCAGGAGTTTGTCTTTGCCGTCACCAGCTTTGATCATCGGCTTGGTAGACTGCAGCACGCCCCGGATTTCTGTCTGGTCGGCATACAGTTCATTGACCAGCTTTTCAGATGATCCAGTGGGAATACTCCATTCGATAGCCCATTCGTCAGTACGTCTTAGATTGGTTGATTCCTGGTCGGTTAAATTTTTGTCGGTCAAAATATGTTCCTCTAAGAATGAAAGTTGCACTATTTAGCCAGAGCTGCGCGCTGATCACAACTCCAAATTATCCGTCTACAGTTGGCTATAGCCAGGACGATAGGTGATTTGAGTAGTGTTGGTGGTGAGAGTGTCATACTAATTGTTCTTAACAATTGTTAGCTGTGAAAACATGCATGTACCATTTAACATAAAATCTACTTCTTGTTTGTTTCCTGCCATTGACGAGGATCAACCCCATAATAGCGCTCTAGTTCCTCAAACAACTCGGGGTGTTTTTTGTTCAGCTGTGCCGGTTTTTCAAAAAATGTCTCGGTAGCAACGGCAAAAAATTCCGCCGGATTGGTTGCGCCATATTCACTCATAACGCTTTTATGCTGTTTAAATTTACGCCATTTTAAGTCTTTGAATTCTTTTGTTAGTACTGCCGCCCATGAACCATAGCTGTTGCGTCGCAGCGGCGGAGCACCATTAGCTGAACCAGACGCGGTGTCTAGTTGGTGAGCAAACTCATGCAGCACAACATTGTGGCCATCATTAAAATCGCTAACTCCCGCAACAACATCGTCCCAGGACAAGATAACTTTGCCATTGCTCCAAGATTCGCCTGATAAATGATCCTGTTGCATTGCCACCGTTCCATCTTCCCGATGTTGATCGCGTTTAACGATAAAGCTGGAGGGATAAACTAATACAGAATACAGCTTTGGATAGACCGACCAGCCATGGTGCAACAATAACAAGCAGGCTTCGGCGGCAATCGTCACACGAATTTCGTCGGTAATTTCCTGTCCCCCGCAACCGACAAATTGTTTGGACGCAATGAACAGATTGATTAGCTTGTGAAGCCTGTCTTTGTCCGCGAGCTTCAAGGCGGGGTATATCGGTAAGTTGGCAACGAGAATTGACTGCCATTGTGGTGGAAAAGGCCTGTTCCTCCGGTACCGATTCTTCCATCGGGGGATGTAGAATAAAAGAACCGCTAATATTATTATTGCGCCAAGTACTTGTGCGGCAACCATATTCTGTTCCAGAGACTATGTGATGGGTGCCAGTAGTATACCGCGATAATCCGTTTAGTCTCGGATGTTTCAGTTACACTGTTTCGAGCTTACAAATATCATCAATAGGACAGGTCACTACGGATACGTTGGTATATCCCAAACGCTTCAATTGTTCCGCTGCGAGTGTTGCCCTGCCACCAGTTTGGCAATGCAGATAAATGGGTTGTTTCGGGTCTGGAAACTGCATCGCCATTTTCATTTCCAAAATTCCTCGAGGTATATGAATTGCCGCTTTTGAGGGTTTCGCGTTAACTTCTTCTGTTTCCCTGACATCGATGAAAACACCCTTTCCGCTGGCAAGTTCTGTTCGGGCCTGCTCCGCA
Organism: Oceanicoccus sp.; assembly: GCA_036963965.1. Classification (GTDB taxonomy): domain Bacteria; phylum Pseudomonadota; class Gammaproteobacteria; order Pseudomonadales; family Dasaniaceae; genus Oceanicoccus. The sequence continues at coordinate 215,777 of JBALTE010000002.1, forward strand.
GAAATACAACGAAGGTCGGCGCGAATTGCCTGAATTAATTCGGGAATTGATTGCAGCATGATGCACTCCTATAATGGCGGTTCAAGTTCACGTCGATTCAATTATAATTTAGTATGATAACCCGCTTTTTGGAGTCTGTATATTAGATTAAGCTAATAATTGACTGACTTATTTACGACCTTGCAATACAGCCACACGTGGAGTGATTAATGAAGATTCGTCCAGAAGAAATGGCGGTACAAGCAGATAATGCTGAGCAATTCCTTAAGCAACTGGCTAATGCCAACCGCTTAATGGTGTTGTGCACGTTGTTTGAGGGCGAGTTATCGGTGGGTGAATTGAATGAGCAGATTCCTATCTCTCAATCGGCTTTGTCTCAGCATCTTGCAAAACTGAGAGCCGCGGGGTTTGTCAGTACCCGGAGGGAATCACAGACAATTTATTACCAATTGTCGGATCCTCGCGTCAAAACTGTTATTCAAAACCTGTATACCCTGTTCTGTGAGCCCTGAAATAAGCAGAATTTCCCAGTGGTGGAATTGCTTTGATGGCAGTCAATATACTACATACAACTGCTGTCACATGATTCAGTTGGCTTAGCAGACCCAGTTAGTTCCAGCATAAGCTTGTCATCACGTCTAGATAATGTGGCGGTGTGTAGCTTCTCAGCGCGATAAGTAAAAAGACAAGTCACAATTCACCTGGAAAAACCGCTAGCACTGATACCCAATCTCAAAAACGGTTATTCGCTATCGACTATGGGTGAGTTATCGGTAAAGCTGCACGCCGATCACATCTACCAACAGTAACGATGCGAGATCAGGCAGTTTCGCGCCATGTTTCATTTTGTTGTACTGAATACCCGTTATTGGAACTGACGGCTGGCACACTTCATAGACTCCTACAATTCCGTATTCTCAAGCATCATTCCTTCTGTTTCAATTAGCAACAATTCAAGTATGATGTGTTGAATATCAATAACACCAGACAACCACTATCTGAACTAATGATAACAACCCTTCAACAGGGGAAAGGAACCGTCTATGCAAAATTTCTTACAACGTAACAGACCACGGGGACGTCGACTAATCAAGGCTGCAATTACTTGCCTGGCGGTTATGTCGTCCGGGTCACTTTTTGCGGCCACCGAGAAACCTAATATCATGGTGATATGGGGCGACGATATCGGTATCACCAATATTAGTAATTACAGTCGCGGAATTATGGGCTACAAAACGCCTAATATTGACCGTATAGCAGAAGAAGGGATTGTGTTTACCGACTACTACGGTGAACAAAGTTGCACGGCTGGTAGGTCCGCATTTATTACTGGTCAGCACCCCGTGCGTACCGGGCTCACCAAGGTGGGAACACCTGGTGCGGACGTTGGTTTGCAAAAGGAAGATCCAACATTGGCCCAGATGTTGAAACCATTGGGTTATACAACAGGACATTTTGGTAAAAACCATTTGGGCGATCGCGATGAGTTCCTACCATCTAATCATGGCTTTGATGAGTTTTTTGGTAACTTATATCATCTCAATGCCGAAGAGGAACCTGAAGATCCTGATTACCCCAAGGATCCTGAATTTCGCAAGAAATTTGGACCACGAGGCGTCATACACAGTTATGCCGATGGCGAAATTGAAGATTCTGGTCCGCTCACTAAAAAACGTATGGAAACCATTGATGATGAATTTCTAGCGGCTAGTTTGAAGTTTATTGACAATGCGCATCAGCAAGGGAAGCCATTTTTCGTCTGGTTTAATTCGACCCGTATGCATTATTATACCCACGTTAAGGATTCACAGCTCGGTGCGTCAGGTCAGGGGTTTTATAATGACGCGATGCTCGAACATGATGGTCATGTTGGCGTCTTGTTGAAAAAGATTGATGACTTGGGAATTGCTGACAATACAATTGTTATATATTCCACCGATAATGGCCCTCATTTCAATCAGTGGCCCGATGCAGCGATAACACCGTATAGAAGTGAAAAAAATACCAATTGGGAAGGCGGTTATCGAGTGCCCGCAATGGTGCGCTGGCCCGGAAAAATCCCTGCAAATACTGTATCTAATGAGATCATGTCTCACCTCGACTGGGTTCCGACATTGATGGCAGCGGTAGGTAATACCAGCGTCAAAAAAGATCTAATGAAAGGTGCTCGGATAGGCAGTGAGTCATTTAAAGTGCATTTGGATGGTTACAATTTCTTGCCGCACCTGACTGGGAAAACTGACGCTGGACCTCGCACGGAATTTTTCTACTTCAGTGATGATGGCAAACTTGTTGGTATGCGCAACGGTGACTGGAAATTGGTATTTGCCGAACAGCGTGCCAGCCAATTTCAGGTATGGCGTGAGCCGTTTGTTGAATTGAGAATTCCTAAACTGTTTCACCTGCGGCGCGATCCCTACGAACGTGCTGATACTGACTCTAATCACTACCAGGATTGGTCGATGCGGAAAATCTCTACCGCCTCTAAGCCAGCTTTTGCAAAAGTTCAGCAATTCCTGATGACCTTCAAGGAGTTCCCCCCACGTCAGAGGCCTGCCAGTTTTACGGTTGACCAAATCGTCGAAAAATTTATGGCGTGGTAAAATAGTCAGCCTGTTTACAGGTGTTCATGTGCCGCCGGGATATCTTATTCGCGGCGGCTTTTTTCACATTGCCTATTCTGTTAGTTTCTTTAAGCCTGCAGTCAATTCAACTGGCATAGGAAATACGATAGTCGAACTTTTGTCTCCGGCAATCTCAACCAGTGTTTGCAAATAACGTAATTGCAGGGCTTGCTCTTGCTGCGATAAAATTTTGGCAGCTTCGAGTAATTTATGTGCCGCTTCAAATTCGCCCTGCGCATGAATCACTTTTGCTCGACGCTCCCGCTCAGCTTCAGCTTGTTTTGCTATTGCCCGAACCATGCTTTCATCAAGGTCAACGTGCTTAATTTCTACGTTGGCAACTTTAATTCCCCAGGCGTCAGTTTGTTTATCGAGTATGGATTGTACATCGGCATTCAGTTGTTCTCGTTCTGCCAGCATATCGTCCAGTTCGTGCTGACCTAAAACAGAGCGGAGGGTCGTTTGAGATAACTGGCTGGTTGCCTCGAGAAAGTTTTCAACCTGGATGATGGCTTTTTGCGGATCGATTACCCGAAAATAGATGACCGCATTAACTTTAACCGAAACATTATCTCGGGAAATAACATCTTGCGTCGGCACATCCATAACCACGGTTCGCAAATCAACCCGGACCATTTGTTGCAAAAATGGAATTAGAATAATTAACCCGGGGCCTTTTACTTGGTAAAACCGCCCAAGCATAAAAATAACCCCACGTTCATATTCCCGCAATACTCGAAACATGGATATCAATAAAATCAACACCATGATTACAAATGGCACACCAAAAAACTCTATCTGAAAGTCCATTATTTCTCTCCCTAATTTTTTCTGACAACTAGTTCTATGCCTTCTGCCGCGGTAATGGTGACATTATCGTGTATTGCCAGCGGCTGATCGCACTGTACCTGCCAGAGCTCGCCATCTAACCTAACCAGCGCTGTTTCTCCATGCAGGGATTCAACTTGTGCGAGATGGCCGACGAGCTGATCTATTCCTGTGACGACGACTTGCTGTCGGGCTTTTACAATCATACCTAACGCAAACACCAGTAATGCTGCACTAAACGCGGTAAAGGCTATGATTAAAGGCATGGCAATCTGGTAGCCGGGAAGTTCGGTATCCATCAAAATGATCGATCCAATGGCGAATGCCGTAATGCCCCCTAACCCCAAAACTCCAAAGCTGGGAGCAAACGCTTCAGCCGTCATCAAACCGATACCTAGCACCATCAAGGCAAGTCCGGCATAACTAACAGGCAGAACCTGAAACGCATATAATGCAACAAAAATGCAAACGGCACCAAGTATACCCGGCACGCCAAATCCAGGATTAGACGCTTCGAAAATTAATCCGTATACGCCGATCAAAATTAAGATGTAAGCAACATTGGGATCCGTAATAACTGAAAGAAATTCACTTCGCCAGTCGATCGGATGATGATATATGTCAGCCCCGTCGGTGTTCAGTGTTAGTTGTTGATCACCCAATTTTACCATGCGGCCGTCAAGTTGCTGCATCAGATGTTTTGTATCGGTCGCAATTATGTCAATAACCCCAAGTGACAGTGCCTCTTCCGCTGGCAAACTGACGCCTTCTTTTACCGCAAGAGTTGCCCAGTCCGAGTTACGTTGTCGCAAATTTGCCAAGCTCTGGATATAGGCGACCGCGTCGTTAATTATTTTACGTTCCATCGCCGTAGATCCGACCTGTGTCGGTGTTTTATCAGCGCCTTCATTGTTCGTCGGATTTGGTATAGAGGGTAGTTCTGGCGCGCCAATTTGTACCGGTGTCGCAGCTCCCAGATTTGTTGCCGGTGACATCGCTGCTATATGGGTCGCGTAAAGTAGGTAGGTACCGGCGCTGGCGGCTCGAGCGCCACTAGGCGATACATAGCCGATAACCGGGATTCTGGAAGCCAGCACTGCTTTAATCATCTGGCGCATAGCGCTGTCGAGTCCACCAGGTGTGTCAATTTTTAAGATGACCAATGACGCGTGATTTGCCTGAGCTTGCTCAAGCCCTCGGATCATGTGATCAGCTGTCGCTGGGCCAATGCCACCCTTTACATCAATTATCCAGGCCGTAGTATTGGCGTGAGCAGGAATCTGCAAAAAGCAAAAGAGAAGTAAAATATAAAGACAGTATTTGACGTGTGGCATAACAGCCTCTGTTCCAATAGGTGTTACTGGATTACCTCATTGCGTGCTTAGTTCTATTAGCTGTCATTACTATGATCTTTACAGTTTCATGTTGCAAGTAAGTAAATTTGAGGCAGATCAATAAATACCACAACGCTAAAAACGGCCTAGATAGCAGTGAATATTCAAAAAGGTATTGTGAAGAGAAAGCTAACTGATACTGAGGAGTAGTTCAGTCAATTCAGCAGTGCGGATAGGTTTGGTGAGATAGACGTCCATCATAGCTGATTTAGCCCTATCTCTATAGGTATCAAGTGCATGCGCCGATAGCGCGGCAATTGTTAGGTTGTCACTATTTTTTTGAAGTGCTCGAATCGCTTTACTGGCAGTGAATCCATCCATGACAGGCATTTCGCAATCCAATAACAGTAAGTCATAAGCGCCATTTTTCCGTTGGAATTGTTCAACAGCCTCTTCACCATTGGTCACTAAATCAGCGACGATACCCAGTTGTTTGAGCATAGCGACAACGATCTTTCTATTTACCGCATTGTCTTCGGCAACGAGAACTCGCATGCCTTCAAACTTCGGGCTATTGACCGCAAGCGTATTCTTTTTGTAATCAACTATTCCCATTGCGTCCACTAAAGGCAATTCAATTCGAATAGTTGTTCCCTGCCCTTTTTCACTCTCGGCAACGATTTTTCCTTCCATTAACTCGACTAGCGTTCTACAAATTGACAACCCTAATCCCGCTCCTTCCGTATGATAATTTTTGGGTGTGTTAACGGATTGTGAAAACGGATAAAAAATTCCCGGCAAAATATCCTTGTCGATCCCAGTACCTGTATCGCTGATTTCGATCATCCATCGTCGGTCCGGCAATAATCCATATTTCACACATATAGAGCCAATGGAAGTATATTTAATCGAATTGCCGATAATATTAAACAGCAATTGTCGAATTCGATTGTCATCGAGCGAGAGTGTTTCCGGGAAATCCCTGCAAGCGTTTAGTTTGATTTTAACGTCTTTACTCACTAGCGGTTGCAATAGGTCTATTACGCTATGGAACAGACCTGAAACATGAGTTGCCTGCGGCAAAAGTTCGAGCTTGCCAGCTTCGAGTTTCGAATAGTCCAGAACGTCGTTGATAAGTGTCAGTAACAAATCGCCTGAATTACGAATGGTCTCAATATGCTTTTGTTGTTGTAGATCTAACTGTGTCATGCTCAGTAGATCTACGGTACCGAGTACACCATTCATTGGGGTACGCAACTCATGACTGATAGTGGCTAATAGTTGGCTTTTTGTTTCACTGGCGACTTTTGCAGCTTGTGCTTGATTTTCACTTTGAATATGATTTCTGTTGGCTATCGCGTGAGATAATTGATCCCCCAGCTCTCCCGAAAATGAAATATCTTCGGTGTACCAGTGTTGGATTTCTCCTACTTTTTCGTTGCAAACGGCACCAATAACCTTACCCGATACACGAATGGCGCTGTCCAACATAGACCTCACGCCAGTGGCGGGAAAATAGGAAGAACAAAACTCCATGGTTCGATAATCTTTTTCCGCGTCAATTGCATCAATCGCCCGTCCACTAATCAGGGCTTTGAAATAGGCTGGGTATTCAGACGCGTAAAGCACCTCGTTTGACGAAAACTTGTCCCCATCTTTTTCGTACAAACAAATTTGTCGCAATTCATCCATGTTTGTATTAAGTAGCCAAACACTGGATCGATCAATATTCAGAACTTTTGCGGCTGCAAAAGTGACTTCACGACAAAATGCCTCTACTTCTCCTCTTGCCAGCCGTGTGCTGCAGGCCAGCTGTACAATGGTCTTCTGGGCCTCTTTTTGATTTCTTTCTCTAATGTTTCTCTGGCTGATTGGGGTAATAATGCCAACAAGTTCAACCAGTTTCCCATCGGTATAAACCCCTTCACCGTGATCACGAATTGTTATAAATCCGCCTGTTTTCCGCTCAACACGATACTCCAGGTCGTATACATCGCCCTGAGAAAGGTCTTCTTGTATGGCTGTCCACACGGTATATCGGTCTTCAGGGTGAACGCTAGCCCGGCTGTCAGTGCCACCTATATCGATTATTTCCTGATGGGAATAACCGACTATTCGTTTTGTGTCACCGACAACTTCACGGATTCCTCGAAATTTATTTGCTGAGCAGCGGTATCCAAATGCTGGCAACTGGTCTGTTAGCGTCGGCGTAAAATTTTGGCTAAGATTTTCGGGCATTCGGATACCACTAAAGAAGAGATAATATAAAAGCTTAGTCTACCTGTGATAAAAGTAAACAGGTCACAATACCGGTCGTGATGGCACTATGACAGCGGGTGATATCTCTGTGGTCTATTAGCGATGGTATCCCGCAAGCTGTTGATAGGATCCAATTGCCATCTCTCCGACGAAGAAACGAGCTCCGTCAGCGCGAAACTGTTTCATATGGGGAGTTTGTCCATGAACTTTTGTCGCGGCCTGGTTTTCGTAGATTTCAAAAAACATGATCTCGTTGGGGTTTTGTACATTGCGATTGCAAATATAGGCTAGCACACCTGGCTCGTTGGCTTCTACGGCCGCAACTAATTCTTGCAAGCCTGCAATGGCGGCGTCGACATTGTCCGGATTAAGGGAAAGAGTCGCTGTAATAGTAATCATTTCAGAGCTGGCAGCCAATGAAGATTGTGGTCTAATAAAGCCAAGGCCGCCGAGAGCAACGGCACCAAGAGTGGCATTTTTTAAGAAACTACGACGTTCCCCAATAGTTTCATCTGTGTTGTTGGTTTCTGTATCTGACATGTGTATCTCCTTGATGTGCTATCGTTTATTTTTCTATTATTACCTGCTTTTGTACAATACTGTGATTATTATGGTGACAACATGTCGCTACATACTAATCGAGCTCAACCTGACATCTGTTCAGCGGCTTTCAGATATTCTGCACGCACTTGAGCCTCTGGATAGAGAACGTCCATAGGTTCCGGAGTACCTCTATCATTGATGATTCTGGCGTGACTACGATTGAGCTGCCGGGGTTCTTTTACGCCACATGAATGAGCTATTAAACTGACTTCATATGCCATGTTCTCAGCATAATGATAGACCCGTTCGGATTTTGTTATTGGAACCAGCCCCTTTTGTAAGTCCGGATCATGGGTGGTGATACCTGTCGGACAGGTATTTTTATTACATTGCAATGCCTGAATACATCCCAAGGCAAACATAAAGCCTCTCGCCGACGTGACAAAATCCGCACCCATACAAATAGCCCAGGCGACGTCGCTGGGGTTCACCAATTTTCCGGAGCATATAATTTTAATTCGTTCGCGCAGTCCGTATTCAGTCAGCTTGTCGATTACCAGCGGTAAACTAACTCTAAGTGGCAATCCAACAAAATCTATCAAGCTCTGGGGTGCTGCACCAGTACCTCCATCGGCACTGTCAATGGTGATGAAATCAGGTGCGTCGTCGAGTCCTCGACGATGAATAGCGACAGCGAGGTCATCTATCCAGTTGCTACTGCCAACTACGGTTTTAAAGCCACAAGGTTTACCGGTAAGTTTTCGTATATGAACAACCATATCGAGCAAGGCATCGACATCGGTGATTTCCGGGTGCCTGTTGGGACTGATAGAGTCACATCCAACAGGAATATTGCGAACGCTGGCGATTTCCGAGGTGACTTTCGCTCCAGGAAGAATACCACCCTTGCCCGGCTTTGCACCTTGACTTATTTTTAATTCGAACATTCGAACTTGTTGATGGGACGACACCTCAAGGAGTTTCTCGTCACTGAGTTTACCTTTATCATCACGAACACCGTACTTGGCCGTGCCGATCTGGAAAACGAGGTCGCATCCACCGTCTAAGTGAAAGCGCGACAACCCTCCCTCTCCGGTATTCATCCAGATACCCGCTTTTTGGGCACCTAAAGACAACGCTGTCACCGCGGGTGCCGAAATAGCGCCGTAACTCATCGCTGAAATATTAACCAAAGCGTTTGT
>JBALTE010000002.1:224666-407973 GCA_036963965.1 Oceanicoccus sp.
TCCCCCATATGCTCAAAAAAATACCGAAACCTGCCAACAACAGGATAATTTCTTCTAATGGCGTGTTTTTTCTGGGTGATGTCCGATATATACATGTAGATGACAGCGAGCAAGGCAAAAATGGCACATAGAATAAGCAACAGGGCAGCAATCTCCATTGCGACAGAGATGAACGTGTGAAAAGCATCCCATTTTTCCGTGTTCATGATTATAAGTCTCCACTGGGCATTCTAGATTACGGGGTTAGTGTTAAAAGACGTTCCGCTGCGTCGTAGCAGTCTATTGAAAAAAACAACGTTATTTGTCGGCAAGTGGTTTCCACTCGAAGGTGTTGTTCGGCTCGATAGTTTCTTCCTCGGAAAATTTTGTCTGCACTCCCTTTAAAAAATTGCGCAGTATCTGGTCTTTGCATTCCCGGAAGTGCTTATTATCTGGCTTTCGAAAGAAGGCGCTCAATTCATGTTTGCCTAATTTGAATCCAGCAAGCTCGAGAACTTCCAACACATCGTCAGATTTCAAATTTAGCGCTATCGTTAACTTTTTGAAAATGAGGTTATTGTTCAATTTATTTTCGGGTTTTGGTTGCTCACCCTCTCGCTTGCCTCTTCGCTGATTGATAAAGCCATTGAGAAAGGAAGCCATTTGAGAATCAGTGCAGTTTTTGTACTCAAGATCCTCCTCCGCCTTTAGCCAATCGCTAACCTGCGCTCGTGTGACTTGATAGTCGGCGCTGCTAAAAATACCAATCATCTTGGAGTCACTAAGATCGAATATATAGCGAATGCGGCGCAGGATGTCGTTATTGGTCATACAGTTACTCGTTGCTGTTTGATTAAAACCTATATCTTACGCTTATTTCTATCAAGACCAAAGAGAAGTGATGTTGCAGGGCTACTGTTAACCGGGACACACGAAAGTTATCTGGCACCAGAATAACAAATTAACGTACAATGGCAGGCAATCGAGCTGTAAATGTATTTGTTATGGCCACTATTTTTCACACTGAGATACAGCATGTCAAAATTCTTCTTCAAAGGTCGACAAGACAAACGAGAAAACCACGAAAATCATGGCTACCAACCGCAAGCCACATTTAAGCCCGGGTCAAAAAAATACCCTCTAGAGCTTGTTGTTACTTCACCGGAGCGTAAGGTTGAAGTGGAGTCCATTGTTGATGAACATGCTCTTTATGCCAATATATCTGTTAATCAGCTAGAAGACGCTGAAGAGAATATCGTTGACTTAACGGCTATCCTTAACAAGCCTAAAACCACAAGTGTTAACAAAATTCCAGCGAGAAATGAGCCTTGTAGCTGCGGGAGTGGCAAAAAATTCAAGAAATGTTGCGGCTGATTTCTAAAACGAACCAAAGCGATATGCCCGTTCATTATTTCTAATAACGGTTAATGTCGCTCTTCTAACATACTCTTCTTATTAGCCACGTTTCTTTGTTTCCATTTGACGACGTAATCAGATGGCAGCGACCATATACCGTAGCGATGATCAGTTTGCCTGAGGCTGCAATCATTGCTTTATTGACTTTGCTTCAGCCCAGCTATGTGTTTCATTTTTCGGGCGCATTTGTTATAGCAGTTTGCGAAGAACCTCGGTAGTCTAGATGTCTTATAGTGGCAGCTATGAACTTATTGCAAACAATAATTAGGCTGACCAACACGTGCCATTTTACAGGACATGCGCTAATGCCGGACAATAAGAAACCAAACGATACCGCAGAAGTTACTGAAGCAACTGCAGAATTCCACGCTCGGATTCGCGACTTTCTACCCTTCGAAGACCGTACCGATTTTGATGATGCCAGCAGGGGTTTTATTGCTCGCTGGCCCGGTGATCAGATCCTTCGCGCCAATGGCCAACCGTCGTGGGATATTAAAGCCCACGAATATATACAGGGAGAATGCCCTCCTACGGTTAATCCATCACATTGGCGACAGGCTCAGCTCAACAACATTCACGGTTTGTTTAAAGTAACCGATAGGTTGTGGCAGGTTCGCGGTTACGATCTTGCAAACATTTCTTTTATTGCCGGTGATACAGGCTGGATCGTTATTGATACGGGAATGACTGCGGAGTTCGCTGCAGCTGCGCTAAAGTTGGCAAATGATGAGCTGGGGGAGCGTCCAATTACCGGTGTTATCTACACGCACTCCCATGTTGATCACTATGGTGGATCCAGAGCAATAATCACCGAGGAGGATGCAGAGGCCCGTGGTGTTCCAATTATTGCGCCATTAGGCTTTGTTGAGGAAGCCGTTAGTGAAAATATCATAGCCGGTGCAACCATGCGCCGACGAGCTACCTATATGTATGGCTTACTTCTTCCTAACAACCCGCTGGGTCATGTGGATGTAGGTTTGGGACCCGGGCATTCAAGTGGTGCCATTGGCCTTGTCGCTCCAAATGATATTATCTCGAAAACCGGTGAAGAACGGGTTGTCGATGGTGTTCGGGTGCAGTTTCAGTACACTCCCGATGCTGAAGCACCTGCCGAAATGATGTTTTACTTCCCGGAATTGAAAGCTCTATGCACCTCTGAGGTTGTCACTCATATTCTTCATAATGTCTACACCCCGAGAGGCGCAAAAGTGCGTGATGCACTGGCCTGGGCCAAATATATATATGAGCTGATGGAGCTCTTCCCTGATGCTGACGTGGTCTTTGCATCACATCACTGGCCAATCTGGGGTGCTGAAAAAGTACAGCAATATCTGAGTTCACAGCGCGACCTCTATAAGTACCTTCACGACGAAACCTTGCGATTGGCAAATCATGGGTTCACACCTCTGGAAATTGCGGAACAAATAAAACTACCTGATAGTCTGTCCAAAAAATTTGCCAATAGAGACTATTACGGAACCGTCAATCATAATGTTAAAGCGATTTATCAGCTATATTTTGGCTGGTTTGATGCCAATCCTGCCAATCTTCATCCTCTGCCTCCACAGCAATCAGCTGAAAAATACGTTGAGTTTATGGGTGGTGCAGACTCGATTGTCGAGCGAGCTGAAGACTGTTACCAGCGAGGAGAATTCCGCTGGGTTGCGCAGGTCCTAAATCATGTTGTTTTTGCTGAACCAGATCATAAACCTGCAAGAGAATTATTGGCGCGTGCTTATACGCAAATGGGCTATCAAGCTGAAGGCGGTCCCTGGAGGGATTTTTATCTCAGCGGTGCCCAAGAACTTCGCTTCGGGGCACCAAAATCGCGGGTGATTGCGTCTGCCGGAACTGTAGATACGTTGAAGGCGGTTCCGATTAACTTGTTTTTTGATCTTTTAGCCGTACGTCTCAATGGTCCCGATGCGGCCGGAAAGACCTTTTCGTTGAATTTTATATTTCCCGACTCTGGAGAAAAACTGTTTGTAACTGTTGGTAATGGTGTACTGAATTATATAGAAGGAAAGACACGGAGCAGTGCTGATAGCTCGGTTACCATTTCCCGCGACAACTGGAACAAGTTGGCAGCCGGTGATACCACACTGGATGAACTGACAAGCAATGACAGTATTTTGATTGACGGCAATGCCAATAATCTTGCTGAACTGTTTTCATTGCTGGATAGTTTTGAAGTGTTTTTTAATATTGTTGAGCCGTAGACATTAGAAATGACATGGCTCAATTATCAATAAGGCGTGAGAAGCTATTGAATTTCTCGCGCTACATCCTCGTCCCAGTCCGCGGCTTTTAGTCCGGGTTCTTTCGCTGGATTGTCTGGGTTGTCAGCGCCGAAGCTGTTTGGATAGTACTGTTTGAAGACAGCGATAATGTCGTCGTAGGGCACGTCCGCATGCTCTCCCCTGTCGTTGACGTATTCCATATGTCGATTACCTGCCTCATCAAATTCATGGTAGAGGCTGTCTTCGGTACCGTCCCAATCAAGTGGTTTTAGCCCAAATTTTTCACACAGTGACAAATTGAACGCTGGCGTCGATTTGATCCATTGACCATCAATACATATTGAGCAATAGCCATGATAGTAAAATACATCTGTTTCCATTGAATCACGAAGTCGTTCAGTAGAGAGATGGTTCACCACGTCGGCGTAACCCAGTCGAGCCGGTATGCCAATGGCACGGCACAAAGCCGCGAGCAATACCGCTTTGGGAACGCACCACGCCTCTCCCGCTTCGAGTGTTTTTGTAGCCCTCCAATCATCGCGCGAATTTCCCAGCGTATAGGGATTGTAGCGAATAGTATCGCGAACAAAATAGTAGAGAGCGACTGCGTTTTCTCGTGCCGACTTACTGGGTTCGGTCAAAGAATGTGCAAGTGTAATAATCTCTTCTGCATCACTATCCACGCAGGGACCGGCTTGAAGATATTGTTCCAGATTACTATTCAAGATTAACTCCATATTTGTATGTGCTAAATTTTGTTCAACGAATAATATGCCAAATAACGGTCAGCGATCAACTCGCCGAAAATACGGTGGATTTCTGGTCGCTAGATCGAAAGATCAATGCCCATGGCGCGCAATCCAGACAATATAGATTTTTGTTGATTCGATTCGTCAATTAACCTTGATTCTGTCAATTCTAGCTCAAGCCGCTCTGTCAGCGTTTGATCCCAAATTGCAACTGGTGTTGGCAGCACAAAACGATCAGCGATAACTGTCCTCATTTCACCTTTGCTGTATTATTCAACATAGCTCGACCTGGTAAGAGCCGTCAGCGGGGTTCAGCCATTCGGGCCCCCTGCTTGCCCACTCATGATTGGCGGTATATGGACCTATGAAACACACTGTATTATTTGGCTACGTGGTTTTTTCACTTATCTATATTTTTTCCGGCGATACGATCACAAGCACCCTTGGCACAACGGCAGCGGCGATGTTTAAAGTGATTCCTGTTGGGTTTCTTATCTTTCTCAGCCTGATAGCGCGGGCGGACAAATGGCTACCAATAGCGCTGATATTTGGCGCTTGCGGTGACACTTTATTAGCGTATAACCTTTTTGTCCCGGGCTTAAGTGCATTTCTGATAGGCCACGGTTTTTATATTATTTTGTGGTCTAAATATTTTGATCCGAAAAAACGTTTCAATGTGATCCCCGCTATTTTTTTTGGAGGTGCAATCAGCTTTTTTCTCCTACCTTTTCTGGGTGGTATGGCAGTCCCGGTTGTTATCTACATCGGTGTCATTGCGTTGATGGCAGCCTCAGCATCGACTAGCTCGTTGGTAAACCTGTGGGGAATTTTAGGTGTGTACAGTTTTTTGTTGTCTGACCTGTTGATAGCCTGGGATCGATTTGTCGAACCTGTACCAATGTCGGGCCTCTTGATTATGGCAACCTACTACTTCGCACAAGCGGCTATATGTTATAACGTGGTATCAAAATCTGATTCACTCGCCGCCACTCAATGACTCTGTGGTATTGACTAATGTTCACCGCGCGGGGGACTGAAACAACAGCTACTGGACCCCTGCAGTCAGCAACAGATACATTGACAGGCAGTTATACGCAGAATGACAGGTAAATGTTAAACACAGTTTGGGGATACAGGACTATGAAAACAGCAATTTCTATCGGCAGTGCTTATTACAACGGAGATAACTGGGGCGAGCTGGTTGACTATACCCAGCACGCTGAGCGTTTGGGGGTAGATCAAGCCTGGTCAGCTGAAGCCTGGGGTATGGATGCTGTGGTGCCGCTAGCCTACATGGCAGCAAAAACATCAAAGATTCAGCTGGGAACAGGTATTATGCAGATCTCTGCTCGAGTCCCTTCAATGATTGCAATGACGTCCCAGAGTCTGGCAAACGTATCTAACGATAGGTTTATTCTGGGCTTAGGCGTAAGTGGTCCACAAGTGGTTGAAGGCCTTCATGGGCAAAGTTTCGCAAAACCCCTTGGTCGTTTGCGCGAATGTATCGATGTTGTTAAGAAAGGCCTTGCTGGTGAAAAACTGGAATATCAGGGTAAACATATTGTCCTGCCAAGACCGGGTGGTGAGGGTAAAGCTATTCGTCTGTCACAACCCCCGCGACCTAATCTGCCGATATATTTGGCCACATTAGGCCCCCTATCACTTAAATTAACCGGCGAACTAGCTGATGGTTGGCTCGGCACATCGTTTATCCCGGAGCAGGCAGAGGTCTTCTTCGCGCCGATGCGGGAAGGTGCATTAAAAGCAGGCAGGAATTTCGAAGACATTGATATACAAGTTGGAGCGAGTATTGAGGTGGGTGAAAATGTCGAAGAAATGATAGCGGCAAGAAAACCGAATATGGCTTTTGTGCTCGGTGGTATGGGCTCGGCAGACACCAATTTCTACAATGATGCATTTGCTCGTTCTGGATATCGAGATATTGCCGAAGAAGTTCAGCTGCTATGGGTGAATGGCAAACGTTCCGAAGCGATTAATCGCGTTCCTGACGAGATGATCTTAAAAACCAACCTCATTGGTACACGACAAATGATTAAGGACAGATTATCCGACTATCAACAAGCGGGAGTGACAACGTTACGTGTTGGAACGGTTGGTACGACTCTGAGTGAAAAAATTGAGCAGCTAGAGCAGGCAATGGACTTGCTTGCTACAGCCTGATTACTAGCGATAATTTACATTAACTAGTTATTCTATCTTTATGTTTTTAATCATAAAATTTATAGTTCTATAAGGAATATCAGCATACGTCGTACATTTGGCCACCGTATATCGGTTAATAGTACGACTGATTTGTTGTTGTTTTAAGGGAATTTAACCGGCGGTTGTACCTCATAGTATATTCCCGTGTTTTAGTGTCCGTGATATCCTCTACTAATCCTACCTTGCGAGTAGGATACTAAGGCTGTCGACAATGCTGCTGAACAAACACAATTAAACGTTACTGAGACACTGATATGATCATTTTTTGCCGACAAACCCTCGTTAAATGCTTTGTAAGTTTGTGCAGTGTTTTTCCCCTTGCCACCGTTGTTCTTGCGGCGCCATCGACAGAAACCCCCATTGTATTCAACCAGGAGCAGTCGAAAACAGCGATAGATATTGTTTCAAAACTGGGTAACCGTCACTACAGCTCCCAGTTATTTGATGATCAATTGTCGTCAAATTTCTTCGACAATTATCTGGAAAGGCTCGATGGTAACAAAAGCTTTTTCCTTCAATCAGACATTGAGGGCTTTGAGCAATACCGTTATCGTCTCGACAACACACTGGTGAAAGGTGATCTCGAGCCGGGTTACATTATTTTTAACCGCTATCAGCAGCGACTAATCGCGCGGCTCTCGGGCATTGTAGAGATGCTGCCAGAAATGGTCGCCAACATGGATTTTACCCTTGACGAACAGCTTGAGCTGGAACGTACGGAGGCTCCTTGGCCGGTCAATACGCAACAAGCCGATAATTTGTGGCGGAAAATTATAAAAAGCCGTGTAGTTAGCCTGCGGATTGCGGAAAAACCTGAAGACGAGATAGTCCCCTTACTTCAAAAACGTTATCAAAATCAACTAAACCGGGTGATGCAATCTAATTCCGAGGATGCCTTCCAGGTGTACATTAATTCAATGACAGTCCTCTACGACCCGCACACCAATTATTTGTCACCAACGACATCAGAAAACTTCAATATCAATATGAGCTTGTCGCTTGAAGGGATTGGCGCAGTACTGCAAACTGAAGATGAGTTCACCAAGGTCGTTAGACTTGTACATGCAGGCCCCGCCGATAAAGAAGGTCAATTACAGCCATCTGACAAAATTGTTGGGGTTGCGCAAGGTGACGACGAATTTACTGATGTTATCGGTATGCGTCTGGACGAAGTTGTTCAGTTAATTCGAGGCAAAAAAGGCAGCCGGGTTCAGTTACAGGTTATCCCGGTTTCTGCCAAGACAGAAGACGAACATAGTGTTATCAACATTGTCCGTGACACCGTTAAGCTGGAAGAGCAAAGTGCAAAATCGGAGATATTGGAAATCTATCACGATGAACAGCTATTTAAGCTCGGAATTATCGATATACCCGCGTTTTATATAGACTTTGAGGCAATGCGCAAAGGTGACCCAAGCTACAAAAGTACAACGCGTGATGTCAGCAAGCTCCTCGAAGAGCTTATTGCTGACGGAGTTGATGGTATTATCATCGATCTGCGGGAAAACGGCGGCGGTTCGTTACAGGAGGCCAATCAGTTAACAGGCCTGTTTATTGAACAGGGCCCCACTGTGCAAATACGCCACTCCAGCAAACAAATATACCGAGATGGAAAACGCTCTAGCAGTAGTTATTATACTGGGCCTCTGGCAGTGTTAATCAACCGTCTAAGCGCATCTGCTTCCGAAATATTTGCCGGTGCCATACAAGACTACCAGCGCGGCGTCATTGTTGGCACCCAATCTTTTGGCAAGGGCACCGTACAGTCACTGACAACGCTGGAGCAAGGTCAACTCAAGATAACGGAATCAAAGTTTTACCGGATTTCTGGCGAGAGTACCCAGCATCGAGGCGTTGTTCCCGATGTCGCATTTCCGGCAATGTATGATAAAGAAAAAGTTGGCGAAAGCTCTCTGGAACATGCTTTGGCCTGGGATACCATCAACCCGATTCGGCATCGTAAGTATTTTGATCTTCCGGCAGTCATCCCTACCTTGATTGCCAAACATGAGGAGCGCAAGCAAACTGACCCGGATTTCATTTTTTTAGAGGATCAATTACAGCTGATGGAGGCAAACCGGGAGATTACTTCGCTGTCTTTGAACGAGGTAACTCGCCGCACACTTCAACAAACTATCGAAGAACAGGCACTGACGATTGAAAATAAGAGACGTGTTGCCAAGGGGCTTGAACCCCTGAGCGATCTTGAAGCTGATGACGAGAATGTTGCAGCGGAAACCCCGGATGCGGTAGAGGGCGAGCTGGCAGCCGATGAGTCGGAAGATGAAGAAAGTAAAGAAATAGGTCCCTTGTTAACCGAAACGGGACATATCTTGCTTGATTCCCTGCCAGTTTATCGAACGACTAAAGTGGCTGTAAGCCGTTAAACGCTAAGGTCTATACTTGAGCGGCGTCTTTCTGGTCCACTTCTCCGGTCCATAACACGCTTGGTTGCGCCGCGTCTGTCGCGGCGATCAAGGAATGCTCTCCGGTCTACCGGCCCCTTATCACGATTTCCTGGCGCTCGGGAAGGCACTATCTGCCTCGAGCGAGGGCTCTGGGGTGTCGGTGTCACGTTAATTGGTGATGTTGTTGTCGGGAAATTAACCATTTGAGGCCTCCTTAATACATTTTATCGACAGAAGGCCAAAATACTTTAATTGTCAAACAGTGATTTATCAACCGGCCGGCGTATCACCTTCGAACCATGCAAGTTTATTCCGCAATTTAACGACATCTCCGACAATGAGTATTGTGGGCGCATGCACCTGTTCAGCTATGGCGAGAGATGGCATATCGGCCAAGTTGCTGGTCAACACTCGCTGCATAGTGGTCGTACCCTGTTGTACCAAGGCTATTGGGGTTGTTTCAGCGCGGCCGTGAGCGATAAGCTGCTTGCAGATGATTGGTAATCCGATCAGACCCATATAGAAAACGAGCGTCTGTTTGTCGTAAACAAGATCACTCCAAGGCAGGTCGATACTGCCATTTTGCAAGTGTCCCGTTATGAACCGTACCGATTGCGCATAATCCCGATGGGTTAATGGGATACCGGCATACGTTGAGCAGCCCGATGCTGCAGTGATACCCGGTACAATTTGAAAAGGTATTTTATGCTCTGCAAGCATCTCAATTTCCTCTCCCCCACGGCCAAATATGAAGGGATCCCCTCCCTTGAGCCTAAGTACCTTCTTGCCCTCATTCGCCAGAGATACCAGAAGCTCATTAATATCTTGCTGCGGTAACGCGTGGTTTGCTCTTTGCTTGCCAACGTAAATTTTGTCAGCGTCCCGTCTGGTTAAATTGACTATCTGCTCGCTTACCAATCGATCGTACAGTACAACATCGGCCCGTTGCATCAGGCGTAATGCCTTGAATGTCAGTAAATCAGGGTCCCCCGGCCCGGCCCCAACAAGATAAACCTCTCCAATAGCGCTCCTCGGCTGGTTGGTATTAATCTGTTGCTCCAGCATGTCTGCTGCCGCCTTATGCTTACCAGCAAAGATCATTTCGGCTATTGGACCTTGTAAAACCTCTTCCCAGAAATCTTTACGTGCGTCGACGTCGGGTAAACGTTGTTTAATACGATCCCGAAATTCGCCAACAAATGTCGCCAGTTTGCCGTAAGCCGAAGGAACAACCGATTCAATTTTTGCTCTTAACATACGAGTGAGAACCGGCGATCTTCCACCACTGGACACGGCGATCACAACTGGAGAACGATCAATTATTGCCGGTAAAATAACACTGCAAAGGGCGGGATTATCGACAACGTTAACCGGAATGTTACGCTCGTGAGCGACCACAGAGACGCGCTCATTGAGCGCCCGGTCACTGCTGGCGGCAATGACGAGGAACTGCTTGTGCATGTCCTCGTCGCGAAAATGGCCTTCTCTCCAATTTCCTCCGGACGATTCCGCCATGGTTTTTAGTTCAGCGGCTATGTCGATAGCTACCACGTGAATAATAGCGTCTGCACCAACAAGCAGCCTGGCCTTTCGCGTGGCAATACTTCCACCGCCAATAATTAAACACGCTTTCCCGGTTAGTTGAAAAAATAACGGCAAGTAGTCCATTACAATACTGAAATTCCACCCATATAGGGCTTTAACACCTCGGGCACTTTGACATGGCCGTCAGCTGTTTGGTAATTCTCCAATACCGCGACAAGCGTTCTTCCTACCGCTAAACCAGAGCCATTAAGAGTGTGCAGTAATTCTGGCTTATTGGTTTCCGGATTGCGCCACCGGGCCATCATTCTCCTGGCTTGAAAGTCGCCCACATTACTGCATGAAGAAATTTCGCGGTATTTTTGCTGCCCGGGCAGCCAGACTTCCAGATCATAGGTTTTTAGGGCAGAAAACCCAAGATCTCCGCCGCACAAAATTACTTTGCGATACGGGAGTTCAAGTTGTTGCAGAATTGCTTCAGCGTGGCCGGTCAAATCTTCTAATGCGGCGGACGACTGATCAGGGCGAACCAATTTTACCAGCTCAATTTTTTCGAACTGATGCTGTCGAATCATGCCGCGAGTATCTCTCCCATAGCTTCCCGCTTCGCTCCGAAAGCACGGCGTATGACAGACAAAATGCAGACCATCGCCAAATTCTTTCGCTTCAAATATACGGTCTCTGGCAATATTAGTTACCGGGACTTCCGCGGTAGGTATCAAGTAATAGTGTTGTTCGCCTTCTATTTTAAAAAGGTCCTCTTCGAACTTGGGTAGCTGCCCTGTTCCTCGCAGAGATTCTGCATTAACCATAAACGGAACGTTGATTTCACTGTAGCCGTGATCAGCAATGTGTGTATTTAGCATGAACTGGGCCAATGCCCGATGAAGTCTGGCCATTCCTCCGTGCATAACGGCGAAACGAGAACCGGTTAGTTTACTTGCCAGGTCGAAATCGAGGCCGCCAGACTCCGTGCCAATATCGACATGGTCTTTTGCGTCAAAATCAAATATTTTGGGCGTCCCCCACGATAGCACTTCGACATTTGCATCTTCATCATCACCCGCTGGAACTTCTGCGTCTGGAATGTTGGGGATTTCCATCATCAGTTCGTGCAGCGCATCGCTGGCTTGTTGTGCCTTTTGTTTAAGTGTTTCCAGTTGCGCTTCAATTTTCGCCAATGTTTCGTTGACCGTTTTTTTGGCTTCCTCAACAGGAACACCCTGCTGCACCAACTCGCCAATCTTTTTTGACGCCTGCTTACGTTCGGCCTGTAAACTCTGGCTGTCCGTTTCCGCTTGTTTGCGGGCTTCGTCGAGCTCGGAGAATTTAACAGTGTCAAAAGTGAATTTTTTCTTGTGCAGTTGCTCCGCAACCAAACCCGGATTCTGTCGGATTAGTTTGATATCCAGCATAATGTGCTAACCTTTTTCCTATATCAGTATTCATTATTTGATGGTGCGTTGGGACGTAGCTGTTACTTGTAACGTGTGATCATTTGGCTCGTCGTGTCGCTATATCATCCGCGTCAATAAAATCGCCAGCCATGCCGCAAGGATGCATACAACCAGACTGCTGATAACATATAACGCCGCATTAACGAGTTGCCCGTTTTCCAGCAAGGTGACTGCGTCGAGAGAGAATGTAGAAAATGTCGTAAAGGCGCCAAGGAATCCGACCATTGCGATATTCCGCCAATCGGGATGCAGTGACAGTTTTTCTGTAATTAACACATACATAATCCCTATGCAAAACGAACCAATAACATTCACGCTCAACGTGGCGACTGGGAACGTTGCCAGTGTGCCTCTGGCTTCATTGGTGTGGTTAATTAAATTAACTAAGCCGTGACGGCATAAAGCGCCGGCAGCACCACCGATAGCGATAAGTATGAGATGTTTCATAATTCAGATCTAAATAGTCAAAAGCTAATAGCGACGTATTTTACTATTTTTATCGAGATCGCGCAGGTAATTCAGCTTCTCTGATATCTTTTTTTCCAGTCCACGGTCTACCGGGAAGTAATACTGACGATCTTTCAAGGCTTCCGGAAAGTAATTTTCACCTTCAGCGTAAGCATTGGGCTCAGTGTGCGCGTAGCGATACTCTTCCCCGTAGCCAATATCCTTCATCATACTGGTGGGGGCATTGCGCAAGTGAACCGGCACCTCATAACTTGGTTGCTGCTTGATTTCGGCCATAACTGCGTTAAACGCATTATAAACCGCGTTGCTTTTTGGTGCGCTGGATAAATACACAACAGCTTGCGCTATCGCCAGTTCTCCCTCAGGGCTACCCAGACGCTCCTGAACATTCCAGGCATTGAGGGCAATTTCCAGTGCGCGAGGGTCTGCATTTCCTATATCCTCACTGGCCATTCGAACAACGCGCCGAGCTATATACAAAGCATCGCAGCCGGACTCGAGCATGCGGCAGAACCAATACAATGCCGCATCCGGTGAACTACCTCTGACCGCTTTATGGAGCGCTGATATCTGCTCATAAAATATATCGCCACCTTTATCGAATCGTCGGACAAACCCGTCTAACACTTCAGACACAATGTTTTCGTCGACCGTTTTGACCCCGTCGGTCTCAGGAGACAGTTCTAGCGCTAACTCCACCAGGTTAAGTGCCCTGCGAGCATCCCCGTCAGCAGCAATTGCCAGCTGATGCAGTTCGCTGTCTGCTATTCGCACGGTGACGGTTGAATCATTCAGTTTGGCTCGATCAATAATCTTTTTTATATCGTCTATTTCAAGAGCGCGCAGTTTATATACCCGAGTACGGGAAAGCAGTGCATTGTTGAGTTCAAAAGAAGGGTTTTCGGTAGTCGCGCCAATAAATATGACCGTACCATCTTCTACAAAGGGCAGAAATGCATCTTGTTGTGCCTTATTAAAACGATGAACTTCATCGATAAACAAAATGGTTTGTCGGCCATTAGCCTGGTGCTGTCGAGCTTCTTCCACTGCTGCTCTAATATCTTTAACGCCGGCCAAAACGGCGGACAGGGTAATGAAATGAGCATCACAGAGTTCTGCAATTAATCTAGCAAGCGAGGTCTTTCCAACCCCAGGCGGCCCCCACAAAACCATAGAATGAAGTTGGCCCGACAACAGTGCTTCGCGAAGCGGCCTGCCCTCCCCCAAAATATGATGCTGGCCGATATAGTCAACCAGTACCCGCGGTCGCATTTTTGCGGCAAGCGGTTGATATATTTTTTTCTCGGAAAACAGATTATGGTTCATCGTTGACGATCACATCAACGTCACCCGGTGGCACAAATTCAAACTGCTGGTCGGTGACATCCGGGTTTAGAACGACATCGGAAAATTGAATATCCGTTAACTGGTCAAAGTTATCCAGTAGTGACATGGACACTAGTCCTTCGGAACCAAAGACGATAGTTAGTTTCTTAAACAATCCATCTTCAATCAAAGGCGTTAGCGTGAATCTATCAGCGGTGTCGCTAATTACTTGCATTTCGACGCTAAATTGCCTGCTGATTTGTTCAATATCGCCACTCAGGAGTAGAGCTGGTGCTTTATCTAAATCAGCTGTAAATGCCTGTTTGGTAATTTGTTCCAGATCGATATCATATTGCCATAGTACAACGCCATCAGTGACAACAAGATGTTCGTAGGGTTGCTCGGTTAGCCAGTAAAATTTTCTTGGCCTCTTAACGGCAAGAACACCTTGAGCGTCTTGCATTAATTCGTTTCTATCGTCGGTTATGGTCTGAGAAAAACTCGCTGTCAGACTTTCCATAGGCTTTAGTCTATCTGCAAGTGACTCGACAGCAGACTGCTCTGCGCTGAAAGAAAATGGCACACTGACGATAAAAAAAGCTGCCACAATCCAGCGGGAAAAAAATGGTCTAATCAAATAATTCAACAAGGTGCCTCTCAAGATTCAGGTGGCGGTGGCGCGAGTACTTCACGACTGCCGTTAGTTCCCATTTCAGTTACCACACCCGCTGCTTCCATAGCTTCAATCAAACGAGCGGCGCGGTTGTAGCCAATGCGTAATTTGCGCTGCACCGATGAAATAGAGGCACGACGAGATTGGGTAACGTAATACAGTGCTTCATCATAAAGTACGTCGCTTTCACTGTCGTCGTCGCCACCTCCTTCAGGTGAAAAACCAGGGATTGCCGGCCCACTTGCGCCTTCGTCTAGCAGTCCATCAATATAAGAAGGCTCTCCACGTCGTTTCCAGTCAGCAACAACGCGATGTACTTCTTCATCGGAAACAAAAGCACCATGTACGCGAACGGGTAAGCTGGTACCCGGCGGCAGATAGAGCATATCACCGTGACCTAAAAGCTGCTCTGCTCCACCCTGATCAAGAATCGTTCTCGAATCAACCCTCGATGATACTTGAAAGGCAATTCGCGTCGGTACGTTTGCCTTTATCAAACCGGTGATAACATCGACTGAAGGCCTCTGGGTAGCCAAGATCAAGTGAATGCCCGCTGCACGAGCTTTCTGGGCTATACGAGCGATCAGTTCTTCAACTTTTTTACCGACAACCATAATCATGTCAGCAAACTCATCAATCACGACGACGATGGAAGGCAGCGTTTCCAGTGGTGGAGCTACAGGATCATCAACACCTGCGACAAACACTTCCTCCGGTGTCCACAATGGATCAGGAATTGGATTATCGCTAGCAGCCGCTTCTTCTACTTTGCGATTAAACCCTGCAAGATTTCTGACACCAAGCGCCGACATTAGTTTATATCGCCGTTCCATTTCAGCGACACACCAACGCAACCCGTTAGCAGCATCTTTCATGTCGGTGATTACCGGCGTCAAGAGGTGCGGGATACCGTCGTATACTGATAACTCCAACATTTTTGGATCAACAAGAATAAGCCTGACTTCTGCAGGACTCGATTTGTAAAGTAAGCTGATCAGCATGGCGTTAACGCCGACAGATTTACCAGATCCCGTCGTTCCTGCAACAAGAAGATGAGGCATTTTGCCGAGATCAGCGACTATTGGTTCACCGGATATATCGTGCCCCAGCGCTAGACTGAGTGGCGATTTCGAATTTTCATAAACCTGCGAAGACAGTACATCTCGAAAATTGACGACGGCGCGATCTTCATTGGGAATTTCAATCCCGACGACCGACTTACCGGGGATAACTTCGACCACCCTAACACTAATTACCGCCAGTGAGCGCGCTATATCCTTCGCCAGATTAGTGATTTTACTCACCTTTACACCGGTGCCAGGTTGAATCTCAAATCGCGTGACAACAGGCCCAGGTAACACCTCGGTAACTTCCGCAATAACACCAAAGTCTTTTAGTTTGTGTTCCAGTAATCTCGACAGAGCTTCCAGAGCGTCTTCGGAAAATCCTTTCTTATGGGAATCGTTTGCTGGATCCAGCAATCCGAGTGCCGGAAGGCTACCGCCCGCAGGCGCTATAAATAATGGTTGTTGGCGCTCTCTCTCTTCACGCTCACTCTTCACTGTTTTTTCTGTAACAAGCTGTATTTTTGGCGCTTTTCTGTTTTTTGTCTTTTCTACCTGTTTGGCAATAACGACTTTTCGTTCTTGCTGCATCTTTTTATGTTCACGTTTTTCTTTCCAGTCATACCAACCCTGAACGCTTACACTACGAAGGCTTTCGAAAACGCGAATAGTCACTGAACCTATGTCGTCCATTAATCGCAACCAGGAAAGATCGGTAAATATAGTCATTCCAAACAGTAACAATGCCAGCAAAATAAGCCGGCCTCCAATCAAGCTAAAGGCACTGATGCTGGCGCCGCCAATGGTTTGCCCAAGGGCACCTCCTGCCCCAAATGGCAATTCCGAACTGCTATTGTCACCAATGGTAGAAAGTGCCGTACTCGCTACCATGACCAGGCACAAGCCTGACACGCGTACGGCAAAAGACGCCCAATCAAATGGCAGTGGGCTGTAGCGTTCTCTGAACAATACCCATGCGCGGTAACCGATCATCACCGGAAAGAGATAGGCCATATAGCCAAATAGCGAAAAACTGATATCCGCTAGCCATGCGCCAGTTGGTCCGCCTGAATTACTTACCGGTCCGCCGCTTCCCGTTCTTGACCACCCGGGATCGTTTAGATCATAACTCCCAAGAGACATGATGAGGTAAAGGAACACTGCAACAAATCCAATCAACGCCCCCTCTCGCATCCGAGGCACAAATTTTTCTATTGCTGTGTTCTGTTGGTTGCTGCCTGTTGGGGCCTGTTTACTCAAGACCGTTCCTATCCCTTGTGGTGAGATGATTGCCTTCGGCTATAACGCTCAAAAAGGCGTTTCATCATCTAAAAGTTGCCAATATTACCATTTAAATCAGCTATTTGCTTCAATATCGAGATTCTTGCCCGAAACCGCCTGTAGCGGTTTTTATAGGCATCGATATGTTCTATTATAGCCAGCCACAGCGGTGTTGCCCGAACTATTTCCCTGACTATCACTGTGAAACCACCCTGCCAGCGCTACTAAACCGGCGGTGTATATTGCTTATTACAGGTGCAAAATTTTTATGACCGACTTACAACATCACCCTCTGATCATTCTTGGCTCCGGACCAGCAGGCTACACAGCTGCCGTTTACGCAGCGCGGGCCAATTTAAACCCAGTGGTCATTACCGGCATGGAACAAGGTGGACAACTTACCACCACAACGGATGTCGATAACTGGCCCGGAGACGTTGAAGGTCTGCAGGGCCCAGACCTTATGATCCGTATGCAAAAGCATGCGGAACGGTTTGACACCAATATTATATTTGATCACATTGAAGAAACGGATTTGTCCGTCAGGCCTTTCATTCTCAAAGGTAATAGTCACAACTATAGTTGTGACGCTTTGATCATTGCTACCGGGGCGTCGGCGCAATACCTTGGCCTGCCCTCGGAAGAAGCGTTTATGGGCAAAGGCGTTAGTGCATGTGCTACCTGTGACGGGTTTTTTTACCGCGGTAAAAAAGTGGCGGTTATTGGCGGAGGTAATACTGCGGTAGAAGAAGCGTTATATCTTTCCAATCTTGCTGCAGAAGTGACACTTGTCCATCGTCGAGACAGTCTGCGTTCGGAAAAAATTCTGCAAGACAAACTGTTCGAGAAAGAAAAAAACGGTAACATCAATATCCTTTGGAATCATACACTGGAAGAAGTTACTGGCGATAATATGGGCGTTACCGGACTGTCGTTGGCAGGCACTGCAGACGGCGCCACAAAGCACATTGATGTGGACGGCGTTTTCATTGCGATTGGGCATAAACCCAATACCGATATTTTCGTTGATCAGCTGACGATGAAAGACGGCTATATTTCAATTAATAGTGGGACTTCAGGCAATGCGACCGAAACCAGTATTTCAGGTGTTTTTGCCGCTGGTGACGTTGCTGATCATATTTATCGACAGGCTGTTACGTCAGCTGGGGCGGGCTGTATGGCTGCATTGGATGCCGAAAAATACCTCGATGATCTTGCGATAAAATAAGAGATGTGACGATGCCAGCATGGCATCGTCAAAAAAAGCTATGTCACAAATTCCCTGGCTTGAGCCCAACAGCCTCGCATTTCCGCCAACAACGTCTGCCCTTCCAGACCCGAATGGTCTTTTGGCGGTCGGCGGCGACCTCAGCCCTGCCCGGCTTATCGCCGCATACCGGCTCGGCATATTCCCCTGGTTTGAAGAAGACCAGCCTATACTCTGGTGGTCGCCCAATCCAAGGGCAGTTTTGTTCCCCGAGAAAATACACATATCAAAAAGCTTGAGAAAAAAGTTGCGTCAGCAAACGGTTACGGTAACCGGTGATCAACAATTTTCACTGGTTGTTGAACATTGCGCGAAGACACCTCGCGGCGACCAGGATGGGACCTGGATTACTGATGATATGCTCGATGCCTACCGCATGCTGCACAGTATGGGGGTTGCCCACTCCGTTGAAGTTTGGCATCGGGGAGAATTGGTCGGGGGCTTATATGGCTTAGCAATTGGCGGTGTATTCTTCGGTGAATCGATGTTTAGCGTATTAACGGATGCCTCCAAAGTGGCTTTTGTTTATCTTTCGCGTCAATTACAGCGCTGGGGGTTTGCCGTAGTTGATTGCCAAGTCACTAATCCACACTTATTGAGCCTGGGCGCTGAAGAAATTGATAGACCGCTATTTAATCAGTTGCTATCGTCCAATATCGACCGAAAAATTGAATGTTGCTGGTCAGGTGACTGGGATTTTGACTGGAGAGATAATAGCTAATGGCCGTTTTATCAGACCTGAAAGTTTTTGCTACTCACCCGCATCAGTGCAGTTATCTCGATGGGCAACAAGCGACAACACTGTTCATCGATCCCGAGACAAATGTCGATGTAAAGACCTACAGTCAATTGGCAGATGCAGGGTTTCGTCGCAGCGGCGCGCATATCTATAGGCCTCATTGTGATAACTGTAATGCTTGCATTTCAGTTCGTGTGCCGGTTACCGACTTTAAACCAAGCCGCAAACAACGCAAAGTTATCAATCGAAACAACGATTTGAGAACCTTTGAAATTGATAATATTCACAGTGACGAATGTTACCAGTTGTACCATCGTTATATTAGCGCGCGTCACCGCGATGGCGACATGTACCCACCGACACCAGAACAGTATGAATCCTTTCTCAATGATGAGCTTGGTAACACTCGCTATTTCGGGCTATATAAAGATGAAACGTTGGTCGCGGTTGCAGTGACCGATATTCTTGAGAACGGTTTGTCTGCGATTTATACTTTTTTTGATCCGGATTACCCGAAGCGAAGCCTCGGCAGTTATGCGATTTTGTGGCAGATTAAAAAATGTCTGGAATTGGAGCTTCCCTACCTGTATCTGGGTTATTGGATTAAGCAGTGTCAAAAAATGAGTTATAAAAGTGATTATCGCCCGCTCCAATTACTAGTAAACAATCGCTGGGTTAGCATTGCGTAATCAACTTTGATTCCGAGGCTGATTTAGGGCACAATGCGCCCAGTTTTTAGCCGGCGGAATCTTCGACGGCCATATTGGTAGCGCATTGCCTACTATAGCTGGTGCTAATAAGAGCACATGTTTTATAAACAACGGTTCAGAGATGACCGAGAGGAAAGCGCCGAATGGCAAAAGAAGAACAAATCGAAATGGAAGGGGAAGTTATTGACACCCTTCCTAACACAACATTTAAAGTACAGCTGGAAAATGGTCACGTGGTCATAGCCCATATCTCCGGCAAGATGCGGAAAAACTATATCCGAATTTTAACCGGAGACAAGGTTAGAGTTGAGCTAACACCTTATGATCTTAGCAAAGGTAGAATAACCTACCGCGCCAGATAATTTTTAGTAAAATTACTGACGCTGAAGAAGCGCTACGCTAGCGCTTCTTCCTCTTCCAGCACAACCAGCTCTCCGTTTTCAACGCGAATTTCTACAACTCCGCCATTTTTCGACAAATCACCGAACAGTACCTTTTCGGCGAGTGGCTTTTTGATATATTCCTGGATAACACGAGCCATTGGACGTGCTCCCATGTTTTTATCGTATCCTTTTCTCACCAGCCACAACCGGGCTTCGTCATCTATATCCAATGTGACACGCTTGTCATCAAGCTGCCCTTGAAGCTCAACAAGGAACTTGTCCACAACCGTCAAAACAATGTCTTCCGGTAGTGAGTCAAACTGTACGATTGCATCCAGTCGATTACGGAATTCGGGGGTAAACAAACGATTTATCGCTTCCATTGCATCGGTAGTATTATCTTGCTCAGTAAATCCCATTGAGCGCCGACTTACGCTCTCTGCACCCGCATTAGTGGTCATTATAAAAATGACGTTGCGGAAATCTGCCTTTCGCCCATTGTTGTCAGTGAGGGTCCCGTGATCCATTACCTGTAATAACAAGTTAAACACTTCGGGGTGAGCCTTTTCAATTTCGTCCAGCAGTACCACAGAATGAGGATGTTTTGTTACTGCTTCGGTTAGAAGCCCTCCCTGATCAAATCCTACGTAGCCGGGTGGCGCACCGATTAGGCGTGACACCGTGTGCCGCTCCATATATTCCGACATATCAAAGCGAATCAGCTCGAGTCCCAATATTTTTGCTAACTGATTGGTGACCTCTGTTTTACCAACGCCAGTTGGTCCTGCCAATAGAAATGAGCCAATGGGTTTTTCTACTGCTTTCAGTCCGGCTCTGGCCATTTTAATTGCCGTAGCGAGTGTTGAAATTGCCTTATCCTGGCCGAAAACAACCATCTTCAAATTGTCTTCAAGCTTTTTCAGCGATTCTTTATCGTCACTTGACACTGATTTTGGCGGTATTCGCGCAATCTTGGATATTACTGCCTCGATATCAGCAACCCCAATCACTTTTTTACGCTTGCTTGGCGGCTGTAATCGTTGAAACGCTCCAGCTTCATCGATCACGTCAATAGCTTTGTCGGGCAAAAAACGATCGTTAATGTAGCGTTCTGACAATTCTGCAGCAGCGTGTAACGACTTATCGTTGTAGCGTAGTTCGTGATGATCTTCAAAGCGGCTTTTCAACCCTTTCAAAATTCGATAGGTTTCGTCAACCGAGGGTTCCAATACGTCAATCTTCTGGAATCGTCTGCTCAGGGCCTTGTCTTTATCAAATATTCCTCGATACTCTTGAAATGTTGTCGAGCCAATGCAACGCAATTTGCCAGAACTTAGTAGTGGTTTCAACAAATTGGAGGCGTCCATAACACCCCCCGATGCTGCACCTGCGCCAATAATGGTGTGAATTTCATCAATAAACAGGATAGAGTGCTCTCGCTCTTGAAGGTCAGCTAATAACCCTTTAAAGCGTTTTTCAAAATCCCCCCGATATTTAGTGCCTGCCAGCAACGAGCCCAGATCCAGTGAATAGACAACACCGTCTTTCAGGACGTCTGGCACATCACCATCAACAATCATCTTTGCCAACCCTTCGGCAATTGCAGTCTTTCCGACACCCGACTCTCCAACCAGTAACGGGTTATTTTTACGACGGCGTGAAAGAATTTGAGCCACGCGTTCAACTTCTTGTGAACGTCCAATCAGCGGATCAATACGCCCTTGTCGTGCCTCTTCGTTGAGATCGGTAGCAAAGCTGTCTAGTGGTGTTTGTTCTGGCGCCTCGCCGAGGGTTTCTTCATCACTGTGAGGTTCATTGTGATCTAGACCCGGTTCAGAATGACCGGCAACCTTGGATATCCCATGGGTCAGATAATTTACCACATCAAGTCGGGCGACCGATTGCTGCTTCAAAAAATAGACAGCCTGGCTTTCCTGCTCGCTAAAGATGGCAACTAACACATTAGCCCCAGTAACTTCACTCTTTCCAGATGACTGTACATGAAATACCGCCCGTTGCAGCACTCGCTGAAACCCTAAGGTAGGCTGTGTATCTCTTTCCAGATCGCGCTCCGGTATCAATGGTGTTGTTGAGTCAACAAAATCGACCAGCTCGCTACGAAGCTGTGACAAATCAGCACCACAAGCCACCAATACATCGGCGGCGAGTGCATTATCTACAAGGGCTAGCAATAGGTGCTCAACCGTCATAAATTCGTGCCGTTTGGTTCGAGCGCCTTTAAAGGCCTGATTCAATGTCTGCTCGAGATCCTTACTTAACATAGTGATACTCCAATGTTGTATCGTGTCTCTTTAGTCATACGCAACAGCTCAATCTTCAGATGCTTCAATCTCTGCTAACAAGGGATGGTGACTTTCCCTAGCATATTGATTCACTTGAGCAGCTTTAGTTTCAGCGACGTCTCTGGTAAATATACCGCAAACGCCTTTACCCTGCGTGTGCACTGCCAGCATTACTTGTGTCGCTTGTTCTCTCCCCATATAGAAGAAAGATTCCAAAATCTCAACCACAAACTCCATGGGGGTATAATCGTCGTTCAGTAAAATGACTTTATACATGGGCGGCCGCTTCAACGCTGGTTTCGATTCAGCAACCGCTAAATCGCCATCCCCTTCATGACTGGGAGGTTGATCATCTTCTCCCTGCATCGTTGATCTTAGTAGAAGTTTTTCATGTTTACCCATATACCTGCCTATAAGGTTAACCAATACCGATTATTTTGACTGGACTGGCTATATTTCAACCAGAATACTTGACTAATAGTACAAAAATGTTAAAAAAGTCTCGTTGTGTTAAAAACAACCCAAAGGATGCTTGTTGCTAATAATAATGATTAACAGGCAATAGTGATATAAATGCCTTCTGAATATGCAATTAAGGGCAAAATTAAAAGGATGTATGCATGCAAACCGGAATAGTAAAGTGGTTCAACAATGCTAAAGGCTTCGGCTTTATTCTGCCGGAGGGCGGTGGCGCAGACATCTTTGCCCATTACTCTACAATCAATATGGATGGCTATAAAACACTAAAAGCGGGTCAAACGGTCACATTCGACACGATAAACGGACCTAAAGGTCTGCACGCGACCAATATACAGGCGGCTCTTGACCTGACAATCAGCGACACCAACACGGTAGATGAATCCACTGGCGTCAGCTAACTCCATTCAATTGTGCTGGAAGTTCCGCTAATTGCCGCTGTGTCCCCACCTGAAAAACTCAGGCGGGACAATCACAGCAATAACGTCATCAGCATCCAGTCTTACATTTTGGCAATAATGGCGTCCCCAAATTCAGAGCACTTTAGCAGTGTTGCGCCGTCCATCAAACGTTCAAAGTCGTAAGTAACTGTTCTCGCCTGGATGGCACCATTCATACCGTCAATAATCAAGTCTGCCGCTTCATTCCAGCCCAGATGGCGGAGCATCATCTCTGCCGAAAGAATAAGTGATCCTGGATTAACCTTATCTTGACCGGCATACTTTGGCGCAGTGCCGTGAGTGGCTTCGAAAAGCGCAATGTTGTCGCTCAAATTAGCACCCGGGGCAATCCCGATCCCACCAACTTGAGCAGCCAGCGCATCAGAAAGGTAATCTCCGTTAAGATTCAGCGTTGCAATAACACTATATTCGTCCGGGCGAAGCAGCACTTGCTGAAGCATAGCATCAGCAATGACATCCTTAATGACTATCTCTTTGCCGGTGTTCGGGTTTTTAAGCGTGACCCAGGGACCACCATCTAACAATTCTCCGCCAAATTCGTTCTGGGCCAATTGATAACCCCAGTCTTTGAACGCGCCTTCGGTAAATTTCATTATGTTGCCCTTGTGTACCAGGGTAACCGAGGGCAGGTCTTGATCGATAGCGTACTGAATAGCTTTCCGAACCAATCGATCTGTACCTTCTTTGGATACCGGCTTGATACCGATACCACAATTGTCCGGAAAACGTATTTTGGTAACGCCCATTTCATTCTGCAAGAATTCGATGATTTTTGTAGCTTCAGCGCTGCCAGCACGCCACTCAATACCGGCGTATATATCCTCAGAGTTTTCCCTGAATATCACCATATTGGTTTTTCCAGGCTCTTTAACAGGTGAAGGCACACCTTCAAACCACCTAACCGGGCGCAGACAGGTGTATAGATCAAGCTCCTGTCGCAACGCAACATTCAACGACCGAAAACCACCACCTACGGGGGTTGTCAGCGGACCTTTTATGCCAACTGAATAATCCTTAATGGCATCAAGTGTTTCTGCAGGGAACCAATCGCCATCATACATTTCAGCCGCTTTCTCGCCGGTAAATATTTCCATCCAACTGATTTTTTTACTGCCGCTGTAGGCTTTTTCAATCGCGGCATCCACTACTTTCACCATCACCGGGGTTATATCAACACCAATGCCGTCCCCTTCAATAAAAGGAATAATGGGCTGATCGGGAACGTTAAGAGAGTAGTCAGCGTTAACTGTGATTTTTTCGCCAGTGTTTGGGATTTGTATATGTTGATATGACATCGAAAACTCCGTTGAACTGCAGTTGGTTTAACGTTGAGCGATATGACAGACCTGCACCTCTGGGGATTTCCCTGCAGTATGACAATGCTTGTCACAGCATCGTTATGTCCAGATCTATCTGTAAAAAATTAGCCGAGTAAATCTAGCGCTTGATTAAATGTCGAGCTGGGGCGCATAGCTTTGGTCGTCAATTCCTCATTAGGGCGGTAGTATCCGCCAATGTCAACAGGTTCGCCTTGAGCTGCATTAAGTTCAGCGACAATAGTATCTTCTTTAGCTCTTAGCTCCAGCGCCATTGGCGTAAAAGCGGCTTGTAACTCAGTGTCTTCGGTTTGCTCTGCCAGTGCTTCAGCCCAGTATAGAGCGAGATAGAAGTGGCTGCCCCGGTTGTCCAACTCTCCGACTTTTCGTGACGGCGATTTATTATTTTCTAACAGTTGTGATGTTGCTTGATCAAGTGTTTTGGCTAATAAATCGGCCTTCGGGTTATCGTTTTTAAGGCCAAGCTCTTCCAGCGAAACGGCCAGAGCCAAAAATTCTCCGAGTGAGTCCCAGCGCAGATGCCCTTCCTCAACAAATTGTTGAACATGTTTTGGGGCTGACCCACCGGCGCCGGTTTCGAACAAACCTCCGCCATTCATCAAAGGGACTACGGACAGCATTTTTGCACTTGTACCCAACTCCATTATGGGAAACAAGTCAGTGAGATAATCACGCAATACATTACCCGTTACGGAGATCGTATCCTCACCTCGAATTAAACGTTCCATCGTTAACCGAATGGCTGACACAGGGTCCATAATTGTAATGTCCAGCCCTGCTGTATCGTGTTCAGGTAAGTATTGCTTAACCTTTTTAATCAATTCTTTGTCGTGTGCGCGATCGTGATCAAGCCAAAAAATTGCGGGGGTATCCGTTAGACGTGCGCGTTTAACTGCGAGCTTAACCCAGTCTCTGATTGGTGCGTCTTTTGCCTGACACATTCTCCAAATGTCACCTGGTTCCACTTCATGTTCAATCAACACGTTGCCGTTATCATCAACGATACGGACACTTCCTGCCTTGGGAATTTCGAAGGTTTTATCGTGAGAACCATATTCCTCCGCTTTTTGCGCCATCAGCCCGACATTGGGAACACTACCCATTGTTGCTGGGTCAAAGGCACCGTGAGTCTTGCAAAAGTTAATCATCTCCTGATAAAACTTGGCATAGGTCGACTCAGGAATAACAGCCTTGGTGTCATGCAGTTTGCCATCAGGCCCCCACATTTTCCCTGAGTCCCGAATCATCGCAGGCATTGAAGCATCGACTATGACATCGCTGGGTACGTGTAAATTTGAAATCCCCTTATCCGAATTTACCATTGCGATCGCAGGCCGATCGAGATAACAGGTTTGTATATCACCTTCAATTTCGTTTCTTAAGGAGCTGGGTAGTTTTTCGATTTTTTCATAAACATTACCCAAGCCATTGTTAGGATTGACGCCTAATTTTTCGAATGTTTTTGCATGTTTTTCGAATAATTTTTTATAAAATACCGTGACTGCATGACCAAATACTATTGGATGCGAAACTTTCATCATTGTTGCTTTTACATGCAAAGAGAAAAGAACGTCGGTGTTTTTTGCATCTTCGATCTGCTCTTCAAAAAACGCGCGCAATGCTTTTGCGCTCATGAACATGCCGTCGATAACTTCTCCTGCCAACAGTTCGGTTTTTTCTTTCAGGACGATTATATCGCCTTCATGTGGCTCAAGTTCGATACGAACATTGCAAGCGCGATCAACTGTCAGTGATTTTTCGCTAGAGAAAAAATCACCACCTTTCATGTGAGCAACATGAGTGCGTGAGGCTGGACTCCATGCACCCATACGATGGGGATTGTTTTTTGCAAAATTCTTGACCGAAGCGGGAGCTCGCCGATCTGAATTACCTTCTCGCAGGACTGGGTTGACAGCACTACCAAGTATCGCTGCATAGCGGAGATGGATGTCTTTTTCAATGTCCGACGAGGGCTCTTCCGGGTAGTTTGGGATATCGTAGCCCTGTTGTTGAAGTTCCAGAATTGCGGCTTTTAGTTGCGGTATTGAAGCACTGATATTTGGCAATTTGATAATGTTCGCTTCTGGTTTCATTGTCAGCGCACCCAGCTCCAACAAGGCATCGGGAATTTTTTGTTCGTCTGATAAGTTATCAGGAAAATTGGATATGATGCGCCCGGACAGTGAAATATCGCGCTTTTCTACGGCTATCCCAGCGGCTTTGGTAAATGTATTTATGATGGGCAGTAAAGAGTATGTTGCTAAAGAAGGGGCTTCGTCTGTCTCAGTATAGATAATTTTGCTGATTTCAGTTGTCATACAGGGTTCCCGGTGTGCGTAGTCATTTTTATTAACCGGGTTTATAGCGATTTTTTTTACTAATTCTGCTTTTACCCGCGGTTTTTTTTCGAAGCTGATTATAGCAGCAAGCGCGCCAAACGGATAGATGATAATATCGTTAAAACAAACACTTAGCGGTATATTGATCAACAAATGGCCAAAATCATCCTGCTTAACAAGCCTTTCAACGTGTTATGTCAGTTCACTGACAATGAAGGGCGCACAACACTTGCTGACTTTATCTCAGAGAAAAAAAGCTACCCGGCGGGACGTCTCGATTACGATTCCGAGGGTTTAGTCATATTGACGGACAACGGCGCACTGCAACATCGGATTAGCCACCCAAAAGCCAAGATGGCTAAGACTTATTGGGTTCAAGTGGAAGGCGCGCCATCAGAACAGGCGCTAGAGGCACTCAGAACGGGGGCGATACTAAAAGATGGTCCCTGCCAGCCAGCTCAAGTTGAGCTGATATCAGAGCCCGATATTTGGCCGCGGTCTCCGCCAATCCGAGAGCGAAAAGCAATACCAACCACCTGGTTACAATTGATTATCACCGAGGGACGAAATCGCCAGGTACGGCGAATGACGGCATCTATAGGTTTTCCGACATTGAGGCTAATCCGGGCAAAAATAGGTGAGTGGTCTGTCGACGCTTTGATGCCCGGTGAGTCTCGGCAAATCACGGTAACTACCCCGCCCCCGAATTCGTCGCGACCTAAACATACAAATCGACGCCAGAGAAGGATATAATCCCGCTCTTTTAAAATTGGACTTAACGGAAGATCGTATGGAATGGGTTCCTCACGTTACTGTAGCTACAGTTGTAGAGCGAAACGGAAAGTATCTTTTGGTCGAAGAGCTATCCAACGGAAAATTGGTCTTTAATCAACCTGCGGGCCACCTCGACGCGAATGAAACCCTCCCGGAGGCGGCTATTCGCGAAACGGTGGAAGAAACCGGGTGGAAGGTACAAATCGACGGTATTGTCGGTATTGCGCTTTATAAATCGCCTCACAATCAAGTGACTTACCACAGAACGACATTTTTTGGCTCAGCTATCTCGCACGACCCTGAGCGCCAGCTCGACGACGGCATACATCGGGCGGTATGGATGAGCTATGAGGAAATGTTGGAGTCTACCGCAAAGATGCGCTCTCATTTAGTTTTAAAAGCTGTGGAGCAATATCGTAACGGTCACCGCTACCCTATCGAAGTTATCTATGAGTAAACTACCAAGTGAATGACATGGCGGCAGTAAATGTAAGCGATCAAAAAGTCATTGTAGGTATGTCTGGAGGCGTAGATTCGTCTGTGTCTGCCCTGTTGTTGCAACAGCAGGGGTATCAGGTTGAAGGCTTATTCATGAAAAACTGGGACGAAGATGATGGTTCCGAATACTGCACGGCTAAAGATGATCTTGCCGATGCCCAGGCTGTTTGCGATAAACTGAACATCATTTTACATACCGCTAATTTTGCAGCGGAATACTGGGACAATGTGTTTGAGCATTTTCTGGAAGAATACAAAGCGGGCAGAACCCCCAATCCAGACATACTGTGCAATCGGGAAATCAAATTTAAAGCATTTCTCGACTACGCCTTATTGCTAGGCGCAGACTATATCGCAACAGGACATTATGTTCGCAAACATCAAGTCGGCGATCGCGCGCAGCTAATTAAAGGACTCGATAACAATAAGGATCAAAGTTATTTTCTTCATGCCGTAAGCGGTATTGAAATTGCAAAAACGCTGTTCCCGGTTGGTGATCTGGAAAAGCCTGAGGTGCGAGCTATTGCCGAACAACACTCTCTGGTCACCCACAACAAAAAAGACAGCACTGGAATCTGCTTCATTGGAGAGCGGCGTTTTAAGGATTTCTTGCAACAATATTTACCGGCACAACCCGGAGCTATTGAAAACACTGACGGTGATTTTATCGGAAATCACAGCGGCTTAATGTACCACACTATCGGTCAGAGGCAGGGATTGGGTATCGGCGGCGTTAAGGGAGCCGATGATGCGCCGTGGTATGTCGTTGACAAAGACATTGCTCGCAATGTTCTTATTATTGCTCAGGGCAGTCAGCATCAGAGGCTCTTCAAACAAGGGCTTTATGTCAGTGAGATTCACTGGGTAAACGACGAAAACATAACCTTACCTTATCGATGCAAGGGGAAAATCCGCTATCGTCAGGCTGATCAATCCTGCGATATTCATAAACTTGGCGATGGCTATAATGTGATTTTTGATCAGCCACAGCGGGCAATTACCCCGGGGCAGTCTGTCGTGTTTTACGACAATGAAATTTGTCTCGGCGGTGCCGTTATCGAACGAGCCTTTAATCTAAGCGATTAGCAACTTACTTTCTAATGGTAGGATCTTTTTTTGACGACAAAATCTATACGATCACAGACGATTGCAATTGCCGGGATACTCCAAAGTGTCTATATGGTCGACCAGATCGCACGTACCGGCGAGTACCCCCCAGAAAGCTTTAACCCTTCAATAAACAGCTTGTTTGAATTTGACGCAACTTCGGTAGAAGCGGTCTTTGGCGGGCTTCGCGGTGTCAAGCTGGGATTGAATATTATCAACGATATACTTGGGGGAGACAGTAAAGGTCACAACAAGGCTGTCATTCGTTATGCACTAGGACTGCTTCTTTTAGAAAGGAAATTGTCTCGCGACGAAAAGTTAATGGCGACCATTCATCAACGTTTAGAACATACGGCGATGAAAGCCGAACATTTTACCAATGATGTCAGTTCTACAGCTTCAAGCATAGCGGCGATATACCAGGACACTGTTAGCACATTCAAATATCGCATTCAGATAAATGGCAGCATGCAACATCTACAAAACTCAGCCAATGCCGACAATATCAGAGCACTGTTACTAGCAGGTATTCGAAGTACAGTAATGTGGAGGCAAACCGGTGGCCGTCGCTGGCAGCTGGTGTTTCGGCGCAATTCAACATTGTCGATGGCTCGAGATTTATTACAAAACCTTTGATCAATTACGGATTATATATTCTGCGTAGATCGGCCAACAATCAATAGTGCGGGCAACTGAATTCAACCGCCAAATCATGTATGATTATCGCCTTTTTTCAGTTCGCGACTTCATGCAGACACAACAAACGTTGTTCTAGTCGATGAATAGCGATTAGACCTACCAAAGACAAATTGAGAGTTATTTATGAATTTATCAGCATTAACTGCCGTCTCCCCTATTGATGGTCGTTACGGAAGTAAAACAGAATCCTTGCGTGGTGTATTCAGTGAATTTGGCTTGATCAAAAATCGAGTGACTGTAGAGGTCCGATGGCTGCAGTGTTTATCTGCGCACCCGGAAATCATCGAAGTTCCAGCTTTTACAGATAGTGCCAACGCCCTACTCAACCGCAT
This sequence comes from Oceanicoccus sp., assembly GCA_036963965.1. GTDB lineage: Bacteria > Pseudomonadota > Gammaproteobacteria > Pseudomonadales > Dasaniaceae > Oceanicoccus. Next base: position 254,919 of record JBALTE010000002.1, read on the forward strand.
TGTGGATGAGTTTTCTGAACAGGACGCCTTGGCTATCAAGACTATCGAAAGCACCACTAATCACGATGTGAAGGCTGTTGAATATTTCCTTAAAGAAGCGGTTTCAAGCAATGAAGAAATCAACGCAGTCAGCGAGTTTATTCATTTTGCGTGTACCTCAGAAGATATTAACAATCTTTCGCATGCACTCATGCTTAAAGACGGTCGCGCAATTATTCGGCAAGAAATGAGTGCGATCATAGACAAATTGACCGAGCTCAGTCACGCCCACGCAAGTGACGCTATGCTATCGAGAACGCACGGTCAGACAGCTAGCCCGTCGACGATAGGTAAAGAATTCGCTAATGTTGTTGCGCGTTTACGTCGACAGATCAAGCAGCTGGATGATGTTGAGCTGTTAGGGAAAATTAACGGTGCAGTTGGGAATTATAATGCCCATTTTTCAGCTTATTCTGAAGTCGACTGGCAGAAAAATGCACAACAATTTGTTGAAAGCCTCGGTATTCAGTGGAACGCTTATACAACCCAAATCGAACCCCACGATTACATCGCAGAATTGTTTGATACACTCGCGCGTTTTAACACCATCATCATCGATTTGGACCGTGATATTTGGGGATATATTTCCATGGGTTTTTTCAAACAACGTGTCGTAGCCGGTGAAGTGGGATCCTCAACAATGCCGCATAAAGTCAATCCGATTGATTTCGAAAACTCAGAAGGAAATCTCGGCCTGGCTAATGCGATGTTCTCTCACATGGCAACAAAACTGCCAATTTCACGCTGGCAACGAGACTTGACCGACTCCACCGTATTACGGAATATGGGTGTTGGCATAGCTTACAGTTTGATTGCTTATGCCTCTACAATGAAAGGTCTGGGGAAACTTGAACTTAACCCACAGCGACTGGCAGATGATTTGGATAATAGCTGGGAAGTTCTTGCCGAGCCAATACAAACCGTTATGCGCCGCTACAATATTGAAGAGCCTTATGAGAAGCTGAAAGCATTAACTCGTGGACAGACTATCAATAGAAAGACGCTCGATCAGTTTATTGATACGCTGGATATTCCCGCCAAAGCAAAGGACGAGTTACGTACGTTATCTCCGTCCACATATATCGGTAATGCTATTGATCAAGCCAAAGCCATTTAGTAAATAACCAGCACTGCCTACAGTATTTGGCGCTAGAACCAAAGACCAGGCAGTGTTTTCTCAATTGGTATAAGAAGAGTGTCAGATGCCTATTCACAACTTAGATATTGCAGACTTTCTGGCAAATACCTGGCAACAAAAACCATTACTCGTTCGCAATGCATTTCCGGGCTTTGTCAGTCCTCTGACGCCTGAAGACCTCGCAGGGCTTGCTTGTGAACCCGAAATAGAATCTCGTCTGATAATTGAAAGAGATGGTAAATGGCTGACCACACACGGGCCTGTAGCAGAGAGTAAGTTCAATACCTTGTCGGACTCAAATTGGACGCTGCTGGTGCAGGCGGTCGATCACTGGGTGCCGGAAGTTGCGGATTTTCTCGACAACTTTCGTTTTATTCCTAGTTGGCGCATCGACGATGTTATGGTCAGCTACGCAACCCGTGGCGGTAGTGTAGGTCCCCATTACGATAACTATGATGTTTTTCTGGTTCAGGGAGCGGGAAAACGACGGTGGCAAATTGGCGGGGAATGTTCAGCTGACAGCGCTTTACAGGATAATCCTGAACTCCGCCTGCTGGCTAATTTTATAGCTGAGCAAGAGTGGGTATTAGAACCCGGAGACATGTTATACATTCCTCCGTGCATCAGTCACTGGGGAACAGCCGTCGACAATGACTGTATGACCTACTCTATTGGCTTTCGCGCACCGAGTCACAGTGAAATGCTATCGGACTTCTGCGACCATACCCTGGCTAGCCTCAATGAAGAGTTACGCTATCGTGATCCAAAACTGCAGCAGCAAAGTCACTCGGGTGAAATAACGCCCAGAGCTATCGAAAAAGCGCAGAAAATATTACACGACTATATTAGCGACAAGCAACGAGTAGCAGATTGGTTTGGTCGCTATGTGACACAGCAAAAATATCCGTCCGATATCTTTGATGACGCGGAAGAGCATATTCATCAAAATGATCTCATCCCGCTACTGGAAAAAAACGCCGTCATTCTCCGAGACCCCACCGCACGGATAGCATTTGTTGATTCTAGTAGTTGCCACAATTCAGTATCGCTATTTGTCAACGGCGTTTGTTTTGAAAGCGTGGGTGATAGCAGTATCGAACTATCGAAAATACTTGCGGATAATACTCGTATATCGTCAAGCCGAATCATGCCATTGCTGAAAGATACTGAGTGTTTGCAATTGCTATTACGTTTAGTCAATCAGGGAAGTCTCTATTTTGATGAAAAAATTAACAATTGAGTGCACTGACTGGACGGAATCAAACCATCTGTTAACTGCGGTCCGGACCACTGTCTTTGTTGATGAACAGAAAGTTCCTGTGGAAGTTGAGCTCGACGAGTTTGACCAGACGGCTCAGCATTGGCTCGCATCCTTCGGAGATATACCTGTAGGCACTTGTCGTATGCTTGCAGATGGGCATATTGGACGATTAGCCGTACTTAAAGACTATCGGAACCTCGACATTGGCAAACAATTACTAACTGCTGCAATAGAGGAAGCTCGTAAGAATAAGCTGTTTGAAGTCTACTTGTATGCTCAAACTCATGCCCTGGGGTTTTATAAGGCATTCGGCTTCACCGCTTACGGTGAAGAATTTATGGATGCGGGCATACCCCACTTGTCAATGCGATTACAGCTGGAGAAGCAGCGCCTTTTGGGGAAGCACGGAGGAAATTTTTCTGTCAATAACTTCGCCAGTTTTTCGGCGGAGTTGGTGCAGCAGGCCACCAAACAAGTAGATATATTATCATTCGACTTTGCCCCTGATATATTTGCTACCGACGAGATGATTACCTATTTGTCAGCTCTCGCCAGGAAAAACCGATACACCGAGATACGATTATTGGTAGTTGATACGACAAAACTGACAACATCCAGCAATCCGCTGTTAACTCTTCAGCGACGACTGAATAGCTCTATAAAACTTCGAAAAACGGGGTTATCTACTTATGAAATCAGGGACAATCTCATTATCGCCGACAGAATAGGGGTACTTGTGCAATCGATCAAAGAACCTGGCAGCGCCTGGGGCAATTTTAACAACAAACCTGTTGCAGAAAATTACCTATCGCAATTTGACATCCTTTGGCAACAAGCGAGTGAAGATCCCAACTTACGTGCCCTCTCTATCTGAGAGTCAAATCACCCCAGCGGGATTATAATATCAACCCGACATCCCTCTGTTGATAAACTACTTCGTAGGTTATAAGTGCTCTGCACGGCCCATCAGTACTGGAGATTACGTTGCCTGTGGTGATATCAAAATGATAACCATGCAAAGGGCAACGCAGATCGCTTCCGATAATATCTGCATCAATGAGCGGGTGACCCAAATGCGGACAATGACTTTCTAATAACGTCAGCTCGCCGTCAATTTGTACCAGCATAAGGCGATGTTGATCAATCTTGAATACTTTGCGATAACCGTCATGAAGATTAATGAGTTTTTCCAATGAGTAAAACCGCATTGTGCAGCCCCTGTGATATTGTTGCTGCCCACTTGAGGCATATTTGTAAAAAGACTCGTGTGGAAAATAGGCAATAAGCGGTTAAACTGCAAGTATAGATTATGTGCTCACAACAGGAAGCGATAGCGGATTGAACCCTTTACCTAAAAACGTCAATGCAAAAACAGCCTTAGTCATGCCAGGCGGCGGCGCCCGAGCCGCCTACCAAGTAGGTGTATTGAAAGCCCTTGCTGAAATAACTGACGAAACGTTAGAAACACCGTTCCCTATTCTGTGTGGCACTTCGGCTGGTGCTCTGAATGCCGTTGCAATTGCCAGCCGGGAAGACAATTTTCAGGATTCTTGTCGCTGGCTCGAGCAGCTATGGTCAAACCTTGAAATCAGCAATGTCTATCGAAGCGACTGGAAAGGTATTCTGCGAAATGTCTGGCGGCTGGGCTTATCGTTGTTCAATTCCGGTATTGCCGTTGGGCGCCCAGTGGCACTGTTAGATAACATTCCGCTCAAGCACTTTTTGCGAGAGAAGATTGATTTTTCAGGGATTGGCCGAAACCTGCAGAACGGAAAGCTTTCAGCCGTTTGTGTGACCGCAATGAATTATTCTGAGCGTGTGTCTGTGAGCTTTTTTCAGGGCGGACCTGATAAAGCTGATTGGCAACGTTGGCGTCGTCACGGGGTCCCTACCCCATTACAATTGCGTCATCTTTTAGCCTCCACAGCTATCCCTACAATTTTCCCGCCGCAACGTATTGGCCGAAATTATTATGGTGACGGAGCTTTGCGTCAGCTTACACCTATCAGCCCAGCCCTGCATCTTGGTGCAAGTAAGGTGCTAATCATCAGCCCGAGTGGCCATAAGAAAAACTACCAAAAACCCCATACTCGCGCCCATTCTCCGGCGTTCGGACAGGTAATCGGGCATTTGCTCAATAGTGCCTTTGTCGATAGTCTTGAGACCGACATAGAGCTATTGGAACAAATGAATCAGCTACTCCGTTTGACCGACAAAGAAATAGTCAACCAGGACGGAAGAACATTAAAGCCGATTGCTATTCAGGTGATTTCACCGTCCGAAGATATAGATCTTATTGCAGCCGAATATATCAGTGATCTACCGAAGAGCATTCGAACGTTCCTCAAAACCAGTGGCGGGGGCGCTAGTGCCGGTGATGTCAATATCGCTAGCTACCTATTGTTTACTCCCCGCTTTTGCAAACGACTGATCGACCTCGGTTATAAAGATGGTCTGGCCCAACGAGACGCTATTGACGCATTTCTTAAAAAGTCTCCAGAAAGCGACTAGCCCCGTTATACATATTAAACTTGCAACGGTAATTCGTCTTGGTGATGGGAGCCAGGTTGTGCTCTATCCGCCAACGTAGGGTCTATTGATCGATAGTGATAGACACCATCACTATCAACATTCCGCTGCAATTTATTCTCGTACATCAAATAATTCAGATGCGCTACACATTCCCCTACAGCCATCGATTTGTGAGAGTCATCGAGAGCCCTCTTAAAGAGTACCGGTAACAGACTCATAGCAGTTCTAGGTGCTACGCAGGCTTCCTCCAGCGCCAACAAATGATCTTTGTGGTGCTCAATCAAAAACTTTAGACGAGCGTGTAACCCCACAAACGGCGTGTTGTGGGCGGGTAAAATCAGCGCGCTGTCTGGAAATTTAAAAAACTTTTCTAATGAGAACATCCAGTCTTTCAACGGATTCCCCTCTGGTTCGGCTGCCGAAACACTCACATTAGAAGTGATTCGGGGTATGATTTGATCTCCGGATAACATAACGTCCAGCTCCTCACAAAAGAAACATGCATGTTCCGGAGAGTGACCGCTACCGATCGCAACCTGCCAGCTTTTGCCGGCAATTGTTAAAATCATGCCTTCGCTCAAGCGTATAAACGAGCTGGGAATTGGCTCCACAAATGCCGCGTAACCGGTGTAATTTGCTTTCATCAATTCTAAGTAATTATCGTCAAATCCCGCACCACGATAATAAGCCTGGTTGGTCCATTGGAGATCTTCAGCCGAGCTTTTTGCATAAGTTCTGGCACTGTAATATTCGCCAAAAGTCATATACATTGGCACGCGGAATTTTTCGCAAATCCAGCCTGCCTGCCCTATATGATCAGGATGCATATGGGTAATCAAAACACCCTTTATCGGCTTACCTTTAAGTTCGTTCTCAAAGATTGTCTGCCAATGCCGGGTGATATCCTGAGTTTTGATGCCCGTGTCGACTATCCACCATCCATCATCATCCTCTAGCATATACAAATTTATATGATCCAATGACATCGGCAAAGGCATCCTTACCCAGTAGACGCCGCTTGCTACTTCAAAAATCGTACCAAATGCAGGAATCTCGCTATAGGGATAGACTAAGTCACTCATTTTTTGCTCGCCATGGATAAAGTTATTTTCTTGATTGCCGCAGTGATTACTATTGAGACACCTAAGTAGCTCACCAAAAATAATCGGCGACAGGTCTATCGCTGCGGCAACCGTCAAGATAGTACCAACTAACAGTGATAAGTGCTGTTTTTACTAGCAAATCATCATAAAATACCCCCAGCTGCTGTCCGGGTTCTTTTCTCCAATATTCGGGCACCAATAGGCGAACAATTGATTGTTCGCCGAACACACTTGTTGCTTATTGTATATAGGGAAAAACGACATTGGCTGCTGAGACATCAACTTGAAACACCATGATTCAACAATTAGGCGTACCACTAAATGCCGATGATGACCTCATTTCGTGACTCCCCTACCGTCAGGAAAACCGCTTTTTTCAGCGCGCTCATTAGTATCGTCAGCCTGATCACAGCTCTGAGCGCGGTCAGTATGTACGGTAGTTATAACGCCAACGAAAAAGTTCGCAATGATTTGCTAACTCTGTCAAATGTTCTTAGTGAACGTAGTTCAATAGCGATAGCGAGAAAAGATCATGCCTCCGCGGCGGCTACCCTCGAATCTCTCGTATTCATTAACCATATTGTAAGTGGCTGCATCTACACGTCAACACCAGAGTCAGGCGATACAAATAGCGACAATGTTATTGCGAACTACCCTATTGCAGGTACCACCTGCTCCTCCGAAAGACCCGTTAAAACACGGATTATTGGATCAATTGAAACAGAATACATTGAAATAATCCAGCCGGTTTCTGTTGAAAATGTGGTTGTTGGATATGTCTATTTACGCTCAAACGTAAAAAAAATGAAGGAGTTACAATCCAACTACTGGGTCGTGAATGCCATTGTCGCGGCGTTCGCCTCTCTGATCGCGTTGTCGCTTGCGATTGTTTTTTCCTGGTGGATCTCCCGCCCACTATTATCGCTTGAACGAACTGCGCGAAATATTACCAAGAACGATAACTATTCTCTGAGGGCTGCTGGATTCGGCAACGACAATGCCATAAACGCCTTTAACAAAATGCTGGATTTTTTTCAGCAGGAGAATATTCAGGTTCGAGACAGTGAAGAAAAGTTTCGCCTTATTAGTGAGTCGTCTAAAGTTGGTATTTTCCAATTAGATACAACTGGTAAATGTGTTTACGCAAACGCAGAGCTTGCGGCTATTGCAGGACTGTCGGTTAAAGACATCCTTACCAATAATTGGTTAGCGGCAATTCATCCTGAAGATTTAGCGTCAGTAGAAGACCAATGGCATACGATGTTAGAAAAAGGCCAGCCAATATATTTGGATTGCCGTTTGAAAACACCGCTAATAAAATCGATAGCCGGTTATGTCGGCGTATTACGCCGCGCTGACAATCATCCAATTGGCTATCTTGGCACTGTAAACGACATTTCTGATATAAAGAACGCCCAGACTCAGCTTGAACAAATGGCGTTCTACGATATGTTAACCGGACTTGCCAACCGACGATTGTTTCGAAACCGTCTCGAGCACGTGGTCAATAATCTTAACAAAGAGAAAAGCAATCTAGGGCTCATTTTAGTCGATCTAGACAGTTTCAAAAGTGTTAACGATTCTCTCGGACACGATTCAGGCGACAAGCTGCTTAAAATCATCGCTGGACGCCTGCAACAATGTGTACGCGCGAGTGATACAATAGCGAGATTGGGTAGCGACGAATTTGCCATTATCTTACCGGGAATTAACAACTCGCGAGCTACTGCCCATGTTGCTGAAAAAGTACTCGCGGCTATACAACAACCCATTTCTATTAATGAAAATGAACAGCGTATTACGGCGAGTATTGGCATTTCAATTGCACCGCAGAATGGTACTGACGCAAAAACTATCATAAAAAACGCTGATCTGGCGTTATTCCATGCTAAAAATAGAGGCAGGAATAACTATCAGTTTTTTACTGCTGAAATGAATATTCAATTAATGAATAATCTGGCTCTGATTCGGGATCTTCGACAGGCCGTTAATAACAATAATTTTACGCTCGCTTATCAACCAAAAATTTGCCTAAAAGAAGGAACATTAGTTGGCTTTGAGGCACTGATTCGATGGGAGCATAAAGTTCGAGGTATCGTAGGGCCGATAGAATTTATTCCAGTCGCGGAAGAAACCGGTTTGATAATCCCGCTAGGCCGCTGGGTAATTACCACAGCCTGTAAACAATTACGGTCAATGTACGACGCCAACATCATTGACGACTCGGTTTCTATGGCTGTCAACCTTTCAGCTCACCAGTTCCAGGATGAAAAGCTGGTAGATTTTATTGCAGACCGGATTAGCACTTTTGATTTGAAGCCGGGACAATTCGAAATCGAGTTAACCGAATCAGTTTTGATGGAAAACTTTGATAGCGCCATTGAAAAGCTCGAAGCGTTACGAGAGCTGGGAATATTGATATCGATAGACGATTTTGGAACTGGCTATTCGTCGCTGGGGTACTTAAAGCGGCTTCCTGTTAACACCATTAAGGTTGATCGTTCATTTGTTACCGATATACCGAATGATAGAAGTGATATGGAAATGACCTCCGCGGTGATTGCGATGGCACATAACCTACATTACAAGGTTGTGGCGGAAGGTGTAGAAACCTTGCAACAACTCCAGTTTTTGGAACAATCAGACTGCGACTACGGACAGGGCTTTTTCTTCAGCAGGCCATTGCCGGACCACAGACTTCAAGATTTTTGTGCTACTTTTTCTTTGGCTCGCTTGCGATCCGATAATTCTATCTGACCCAAGCGGGCGAGGCATATTATGAGTATTCAATGGTTTCCAGGCCATATGAACAAAGCCAGAAAACAAGTGAAGGAACTACTTCCTCAAATCCACTTGATCATTGAAGTTCTCGATGCACGCATACCCTTCAGCAGCGAAAACCCAATGATTGCAGAGTTACGTGGAGATAAACCCTGCATTAAGGTACTAACAAAAAGTGATCTTGCTGACCCTGAAATCACTAAACGGTGGCTACATTACCTGGACAAACAAAAAGGTATAAAAGCAATTGCTGTGACAACAAAGCAGCCGGATATAATTCGCCAGCTAATACCATTGTGTCGAAAAATGCTGCCCGAACGGGATCGTGGGCACAACGATATTCATGTGATGATTATGGGTATTCCCAATGTTGGCAAGTCAACACTTATAAACACCCTGGCTGGTAAAAATATTGCTAAAACAGGTAACGAACCTGCTGTTACCAAAGGGCAGCAACGTATCAATCTTCGCAATGGAATCATGCTCTTTGACACTCCCGGCATGCTCTGGCCCAAAGTGGAAAGCGAAAAAAGTAGCTACCGCCTTGCGACTACTGGTGCTATTAAAGATACTGCCATGAGCTACGAAGATGTTGCATTTTTTGCTGCCGACTTCCTACTTGAAAACTACCCTGAACGTTTACAAGAACGCTATCAGTTAATCGACGTGCCCGACACCGAACTGGACCTGCTGGAAATTATCGGGCATAAACGCGGGTGTCTACGCAGCGGTGGTAAAGTTGACCTGGAGAAAGTATCAACTATATTGCTGAACGAATTACGATCAGGAACGCTGGGACCGGTGTCTCTTGAAGTGCCTGAGCAGATTGAACAAGAAACGCGTGAAGTTGAGCGTTTGCTCAAAGAAAAAGCAGCAAAAAAAGAAGCCCGTAAAAATGCACGTAAGAACAAGCCAGCATAGGTCTATGACGCGAGACTGGAGAGTTTACTCAAACTATTGACGATAATTAAGCACACGCTGCTTCTGTTCGTTCGAAAGCAATGTTAATAATGGCCCCATCCGGGCTATCGCTGCATCCAAATGTGGAAGGATCGCTTCCTGCTGACCCTCCTGGAGGTGCAATAATAATGCGTCTATCGATAGATTGTCGTGGTCCTGAGGGGCTTGATAGTCTTTTGTTGTCATCTGATACATTTGACTACGGCCGCGCTCTGTAGCACTGTTAAGTGCCAAATTGGCAATGTCCATTACCGCTTCGACACCCTGTGTATAATCATCGATCACGCACATGCCGACGGATGCTGTTATCTCCATTCGCTTGCCGTTTAACGTTGCTCTAATCTTCTCTACCGATCTGCATATCCTTTCTGCTAACTCTAAACCGTTATTTGCTTCAACCAGGGGCATAGTAATACCAAATCTAGCCACACCTGTTCGTGCTACCGTGTCTTCTTTTCGTACAGTATTGGTCAATACAGTGCCGAGCCGTTTTACGATAGCTTCGGTTCCTGCGCGCCCGATAGTAATAAATAATTCTTTAAAACGATCAATTTCCACCGACATTACTGTCATGGTTGAGGTATGTCGAATAGCAAAAGCCAAGTCTTTTTCAAGCTGCCATGCCAACCCCTGACTATTTAACATGCCTGTAAGCACATCAATAGTTGTCTGTTGATGCAGTATTTTGTTGGTCATATGCAGTTTTGCGTAGGAGATCCCTCGAGTTCTGATAGCAGACGCGTCAAATGGCTTGGTGATGAAATCGGTGGCGCCAAGACCAATGGCCTTCTGTTTGGCCACCTCGGGGTTGTCGGCGCCAGTTGCGACGATAACCGGCAAATTACTAATCGTTTCACTGTTGCTGGTTCGAATTCGTTCTAATAACTCGAAACCATCCAGGTTCGGCATGACTAAATCCGTAAATACCACCTGTATATCCGGGTCGCGCTGGATTATTTCCCATGCTTTCGCTCCGTCTTCCGCTAGTAGTACATCAAATTCATTGCCAAACATTTTGGCAGCAGCGACTCTGATCAAACGAGAGTCGTCGACGACCAACACGCGAACAGCTGGGGGGGTTGTTTTTGCGAGCATGTAGATAACCTTGAATACAATATTCCTGAAACTATTCTTCTACTATAGACAATCACGCTGACATATCAGCTATCATTGCCAACTTTTCACACCTTTTCATTCTATTTAGTGACATGATTCCCAGTTCTTGCAGACTCTGTAAACGGGATCTTTTGATTTCAGTATCACAAAATCAAATTGATTCAACAGACTCGGGCTTTTAGACTGTCACTTGATTATGCTAGGACTTAGTTATCACCGTTGATTTACGATGCGTAGAATCACAAAAGCCATTGTCAGTGTGATTAGGACAATGGTCATAAAATATTTTTAGAGAATTGAAACTATGGATGATATGCATTTGGCGGTCATCAGCCAATTAAACCAGTGGTTGGACAATCGTGAAGACTGCTGGCTTTGCACCGTTTTGAATACTTGGGGGTCAGCACCTCGCCTTCCCGGCAGTTTAATGGTGTGCAATCGCCAGGGAAGTGTCATCGGTTCACTATCCGGTGGCTGCGTTGAAGACGATTTGGTTTTACTGTTGCAACAAGGTGAGCTCGCTGCCAGTGAAGTGACATACAAAATATACGGCGAAACAGACGAAGACATAGAACGTTTTCAACTACCGTGTGGCGGCACCCTGGGTATTCTGATTGAACCGTTTAGTCGCTCTAACATTAGCGACAACGTCATTCAGCAATTTCAGACGATTGAACGTCGACTGCAGCAACGAACCTGTGTCCAGCGGCAATGCGATTACACCGAAAACAAACAAGCTGTGCAGCCTAGTGATCATTATCCCTCTATAAGTCATAGCTTTGACACTGAGGGACGGATTGCCCATGTTGAGCACATACTGGGGCCAAGTACTCACTTGATGATCATCGGCATTTGTGAGGTTGCCCGCTATCTCGCCCAATTTGCTTTGGCGACAGGCTACCGCGTTAGTATTTGTGATCCAAGACCAGAAATGGCTGAGGAATGGAACGTGGACCACACAACCCTGTTTACAGCAATGCCTGACGACACTATTCGAGCTTACAGTGCCGACTCAAACAGCGCTATCGTTGCTGTCAGCCACGACCCTCGGATTGATGATATGGGATTAATGGATGCCTTTAATTCTAACGCTTTCTATATTGGTGCAATGGGGTCGAAAAGAACCTCCGAAAAACGTCGGGAACGCTTACAGCAACTGGGAATCTCGCTTGAAGATCTAAGCCGTTTAAAAGCACCTATAGGATTGGATATTCATTCTAAAACACCCGCCGAAATAGCAATTTCAATTCTGGCTGAAGTTATTTCAACTGTAGGTCGTAATCGTTCTCATGCCTGAAACGACAGAGCCGACGATAGTAGCTCTTGTACTGGCTGCAGGCAGTAGCCGCAGGTTTGGCAGTGATAAACGGGTTTTTGATTACTATGGCACACCCCTATTACAGCGGTCGTTATCCATTCCAATTGAATTAGGGTTACTTACGACACTCGTTTTGAAATCCAGTGATGAGCCTTTAGTACCTTCCCTTCTAGGTGATTATACCGGCCACCCTCTTCTGACTATTGTTTTTGCTGAAGACGCTTTGTTAGGAATGGGACATTCCCTGTCAGCAGGTATTTGTTCGATTCTGGAATCACCTACCCGTATAGATGGCACCCTGGTTTTCCTTGCAGATATGCCGCTGTTGAAAGTAAAAACGATTGAAGAAATAATTCATCATTTTGATATCAACAAAATTGTTGTTCCCACAAAAATGACCGCCGACAAAAAACTGAAAACAGGACACCCTGTCCTCTTTGGTCGATACTGGTTTAAACAACTTCAAAGAATGACTGGTGATAACGGCGCCAGAGAGTTACTGAAAAAACAATCGCAGGACATCATCAATGTGACTGTTGATGATAATGGTATATTCCTGGATATCGATCAGCCCGGAGAAGTCCCTGTCACCACTAGTTAATTTTACCCATTACTTCCACCAGTCTCATTCTCGAGTGCCGCAGTGTATGGTATACAACCATTGGCTCGTCTTTTGATACCGGTGATTAACAAGGTAACAACTACTATTTGTTGAAGAATCGCGTACACTGCCAGTGTCGGGCCGACAATTTTGATCTCGCCGTCTACTTCGATTCTCACGCAATGAAACCTAATTCGGCAAAGGCTGCGAGTCCATATGAATTTTAGATCTGACCCTCGGTGGAACTATGGATCCTATTAGCCAGGGGCTTGTTGGCGCCGCATTTTCTCAATCCCACGGCACCCATAAACAGTTAAAAATTGCGGGAATACTAGGTTTTCTCAGCGGCATGGCGGCTGACCTGGATGTGTTTATTCGCTCTTCTTCAGATCCGTTGTTATTTCTTGAGTACCACAGACAGTTCACCCATTCGCTTGTATTTATACCGTTTGGCGGGTTGATCTGTGCATTAGTATTACACCAGTTGTTTTCTCGCCGACACCAAATAGAGCTAAAAAATACCTGGCTCTTCTGCACGCTTGGTTATGCGACACACGCACTATTAGACGCGTGCACGACTTATGGCACTCAGCTTTTATGGCCTTTTAGTGATGCTCGTATTGCATGGAATATTATTTCAATAATCGATCCAATCTATACACTTACTTTGGCAGCGTTGCTGCTTACAGCCTATATCAGCAAGAAAAGAAAATTTGCAATCCTTGCTCTGGTTTGGGTTGTTTCTTACCCCCTGGTTGGTCTGGTTCAACGAGAAAGAGCAATTGATGGTGCTCAACTATTAGCAGCAACACGCAATCACGTGCCAACTGAGTTAACAGCAAAGCCCAGCTTTGGAAATCTGTTAGTCTGGAAAACCGTGTATGAGGCAAACAGTCACTATTATGTAGATGCCGTTCGAGCAGGCATCGACATTGCTGTATTCCCTGGAGATGTGGTCGAAAAACTTGAACTAAATCGTGATTTCCCATGGCTTATTGCCGGCTCACAGCAAGCATTGGATATCGATCGTTTTCGGTGGTTTTCAAACGGCTATGTGGCGAAAGATCCAGACAATGCTAATAGAATTATTGATATTCGCTATTCAATGGTTCCACACGAAATTAACGCGTTGTGGAGTATTGAGTTATCTCGCGGGGCTAAAAGAGAAAGTCACGTGGTATACAAAACTAATCGAGAAGCATCACAAGCTAAGATTGATCAATTTTTACAGATGATCATCAACCCCTAAATAACTATGACGTAAACGCTTGATTATGCCCGCATCAATTTTGCCTGTATCAGCTTTGCCCCGGGTGGATAACAATATGATGTGACTGAACACCGCTCGCTGCTATCCAGATTTCGTATGTTTTGCTTAAACAATTCTTCAACTGTCCATCCAGCTATATGGTCGCCCACACATTTTGTTGTTAACACCCATGCGTTAGCATCAAGCTTGTCATCGTCGATATGATTGCTAGCCTTCTTCCCACTCCTATTACGTCTAGACACCACAAACTCCTTTATTGCCTCAAACCTACTTTGAATAGGTTAAAAATAGAACGATTCAGGGCAAAATAATAGCTATCTGTGTCAAGGATAGATAAATCTGTGTACTTCAACACATAAAAAAATCGACGTATAACTTTAACAGTCGTGGAATTGAGTAACAGCTCACATTTTTCCGGTAAACGTTTCGTTGTGAAAACGGCATAAAAACATGTTTTTCACTAATATACAGACAAAAAAAAGCCCGATTTTTATCGGGCTTTAAGATAATCGACTGAACGAAAAAGCTAGAGTGCAGCATCCAGTTCGGGAATAGCTTCAAAGAGATCAGCTACCAAACCATAATCCGCAACCTGAAAAATGGGTGCATCTTCGTCTTTGTTGATCGCAACAATCACTTTACTGTCTTTCATACCAGCTAAGTGTTGAATGGCTCCAGAAATACCTACAGCGATGTAGAGATCAGGAGCAACAATTTTCCCGGTTTGACCAACTTGCATATCATTGGGTACAAAACCCGCGTCAACAGCAGCTCGAGATGCACCAACAGCAGCACCGAGTTTGTCGGCAACTGACTCAAGCATCGCAAAGTTTTCGCCGTTCTGCATACCGCGACCACCAGAAATAATAATTCCGGCAGACGTTAATTCAGGACGGTCGCTTACCGCAACTTCTTCGCTTACGAATGTAGATACACCTGCATCATGTGCACTGGCAACAGTTTCAATTGAAGCTGATCCACCTTCCGCGGCGACAGCATCAAAACCAGTCGTCCGTACGGTGATCACTTTAATCGCATCAGTCGACTGCACAGTTTCAATCACATTACCGGCATAAATTGGACGTTTAAATGTATCGGCACTTTCTACATCGGTTATGTCAGAAATCTGCGCAACATCTAGCAAGGCAGCAACACGCGGCAAAATATTCTTACCGTTAGTTGTTGAAGCTGCTAATACATGGCTACAGTCTTTGCCAATTTCCGCTACTAACAAACTAACATTTTCAGCTAGTTGATTGGCATATACAGCGTTGTCTGCAACAAGAACTTTGGAGACACCAGCAATCGCAGCAGCTTCTTCGCCAGCTGCGGAACAATCGGAACCGGCAACTAAAACGATGACATCACCGCCAATTTCCAGACCAGCCGCTACGGCATTTAGTGTCGCTATTTTGATGGAGACATTATCGTGTTCAGCAAGAATTAGAATACTCATTAGATCACCTTCGCCTCATTTTTAAGTTTATCAACAAGCTCAGTAACTGATTCTACTTTGATACCTGCAGCACGTTCGGCTGGCGGCTCAACTTTAACGGTTGTTAATCGCGAAGTGACATCAACACCTAGATCATCAGCTGAAAAAACGTCAAGTGGCTTTTTCTTGGCCTTCATGATGTTAGGCAGTGACGCATATCGAGGCTCATTCAAGCGCAGGTCAGTAGTGACAACAGCGGGCAAAGTCAAAGTAACCGTCTGCAAACCACCATCAATTTCACGAGTGACATTAAGCTTGCCATCAGCGACTACAATTTCGGACGCGAAAGTACCCTGTCCTAACCCGGCCAATGCTGCAAGCATTTGACCTGTTTGATTGTTGTCACCGTCAATCGACTGTTTACCAAGAATTATCAGGTCCGGCTGTTCTTTATCGACAACAGCTTTCAACAATTTGGCAATAGCTAATGGTTGCACGCCGGCTTCTGCCTCGACCTGAATACCACGGTCAGCACCGAGAGCCAAAGCTGTACGAATCTGCTCCTGGCAGGATTTTTCTCCAACTGACACAGCAATTATTTCTGTGGCGGTGCCCGCTTCTTTCATTCGAACGGCTTCTTCAACCGCAATTTCACAGAATGGATTGATCGCCATTTTGACGTTATTTAAGTCGGCGCCACTGCCATCAGACTTGGGCCGAACCTTTACGTTAGCGTCTGCAACACGCTTAACCGCAACAAGAACCTTCATAAGATTCTCCGTTTCTAGTACGTTGAGTTTGGCTATTCTGGTGTACACTGGAAAAAGCGCACAAACAGCTTATAGCCGCGAAAAAACGCGCGTATGTTGACGCCTATCAGAGTTAAGGTCAACATCTTTTTGAGATTGACAAAGCCAGTATCAATCGCTTTTTAGTCGTTTCGTTGATCTATTCGGCGTTCCGCTACCGAATGGGTCCTTTAACAGTACAGTGAGCATGGATAAATAGGCTTATTCTCTCATTCTCAGGGGCATGGTATTAGCCATTTTGTCACTGACCTTATATAATCGACAGTTATATTTGCACCACTAGGCTTAATCAGTAGCCTTTGGTAGCGCCACCCAATAGTTTAAATGAGGATAGTTGTTGTGGAACGTGAATCAATGGAATTCGACGTAGTCATCGTCGGGGCAGGTCCTGCAGGACTGTCAGCAGCCTGTCGCATTCGTCAACTGAGCGAAGACATTTCAGTTTGTGTCGTCGAAAAAGGCGCAGAGGTCGGCGCTCATATCTTGTCAGGCGCTGTTATGGATCCTAAGGCTATCAATGAGCTTTTTCCTGACTGGGAAGAACGTGGCGCACCTCTAAAGGTGCCTGTTGCCGAGGACAAAGTTCTTTTGATGCAGAGTCAAACAGGGGCTATAAATGTCCCGCTTATGTTTGCTCCCGGTTTTCATAACGACGGCAATTATGTAATTAGCCTTGGCAACGTATGTCGCTGGTTAGCCGAACAAGCCGAGGGGATGGGTGTAGAAATTTACCCTGGATTTGCCGCCGCGGAAGTTCTCTATAATGATGACGGCAGCGTAAAAGGTATTGCCACAGGTGATATGGGCGTTGGTGCTGACGGCAGCCATAAAGATGCCTACATGCAAGGCATGGAATTACACGCGAAGTACACTATCTTTTCTGAAGGCTGTCGCGGTCATCTTGGCAAACAAATTATCTCAAAATTCAATCTGGATGAAGGTTGTGACCCTCAACATTACGGCATCGGCTTTAAAGAAATCTGGGAGATTGACGAAGCAAAACATAAAGCCGGACTCGTCATTCACACGACTGGATGGCCAGCATCAAAAGGCACCGCATCAGGCAGTTACCTTTATCATGCAGAAGGTAATCAAATCTCGATCGGCTATGTTGTTCCTTTAAGCTATGACAATCCTCATGTTTCACCGTTTGACGAATTTCAACAATGGAAACAGCACGACAAAATTAAACACTACCTCGAAGGTGGTACAAGAATTTCTTATGGTGCTCGTGCATTAATCAAAGGCGGACCGCAATCCAGACCCAAAATGAGTTTTCCGGGGGGGTTGTTAATCGGTGACGACGCTGGAACACTCAATTTCGCGCGTATTAAGGGTACCCATACAGCGATGAAATCCGGCATTATTGCAGCTGACACCCTGCATGCCGCTCTATCAGGCGGTGCAGAAGGCGGTGGTGATCTTACGGACTACGCTGACAGGTTCAACGGCTCTTGGCTTGACGATGAACTCAACAAATGGAGAAACTTCGGACCTTTGCTGCACAAATTTGGCGGCATGATTGGAGCGGCTCTTGCCTTTATCGACCAGGGGATATTCCAGGGTAAATTACCCTTTACCTTGCGCGACCCTAAGCCTGATCACCTCACTCTAAAACCTGCTTCTGAGATGCCTAAAATTGAGTACCCTAAGCCGGACGGCGTTATTAGCTTCGATAAGTTGTCTTCTGTATTTTTGTCGAACACTAATCACGAAGAAGACCAGCCATGTCACTTGACGCTTAAAGATGCAAGCATTCCCATTAACCACAACCTCGCCTTGTACGACGAGCCAGCCCAACGGTATTGTCCTGCAGGTGTTTACGAAATAGTGGAAGAAGACAGCGGGGATAAACGCCTACAAATCAATGCGCAGAACTGTGTTCATTGTAAAACCTGTGATATTAAAGATCCCACTCAGAATATTGTCTGGGTGACACCTGAAGGACTGGGTGGTCCAAATTACCCTAACATGTAATTTGAGGTGCCCGACTAGTGCATACCGCACTGGTCAGGCACTGACCCTTATCGCTGATAAGCTATCAACCGACCTCAAACCAAACGCCATTACTCAGCACACTGAAGTGCCCCGCTTTTTCTACCGCATGGTCAGCAATTCGATAAAATGCAGTTCGGGAAATTTTGGCCGACAAACCATAATCCAACAGCACATATGGATCGATAGCGCCGGATTCTTTGTCTATGGTGACCTCTAAAGGGTAATCAACGCCCAGTTCGATTGTTTTTCCCATATTGGTTGTAACAGTGATTTTCTGATCTTCATTCGCCAGATTGCTAAAATCAACGTCAACGACAATTAACGGCTTATCTTCGACCTTGATGCGCCATTTCTCAACAGGTGTTACCAAATAATATTCGCCGTCTTCTTCGCGTCTTAAGATCGACGCAAATAATTTAACCAGTGATTTCCGTTCAAACACAGATCCTTCGTGATACCAGTCACCATTTCTTTTGATGACAATATCTATATCGCCACTCAGTTCAGGTTGCCATAAATGTAATGGCGGCCCTGACTCTTGCCCGGCAAGGTTTTTTGACTGTTTTTCCAGATCGTTCAAATTCATTTAGGCTCCCGATAGATCATGCCCGATTTGATTCAGGGCTTTGGCCAATAATTCGTCTTTGTCATCGCCCAAAATATCAAAATAACCGGTATCAGAAGACAACGTAATTTTGTCAACAGTACTACCGCTTACAATATCGATAATAGTGAGTAGTAAATGGATTTCTGAAAAGCTTCCACCACCGGTTTCATCCTGTCGCGACGCAAAAACAGAATCAGTATCTGTCACCTGAACAAAAACCAAATAATGGCTATTGTCTTGTTTTGATAGAGTCTGCGCACTTTGCAGGGACTCAGCGGAATACCCACCGGTGACCGATTGAAAATACGGCGATAAGCCGTTGGCTACCGTTTGACTGAACGATGTTTGATCATTTCTCTCTGTCGATTGGCAAACGACTACAAGATTGCTGGCAGGGCTTAATACAGTATTGTGCCATCGTTTTATATCAAAGGAGTTTTTAATGCCCATCTGGCCAGCATAGTAGTCAGTTTGGCGAGCTGTAAATGCAGGCTGACATGCAGTGAGTGACAGTAATACAATCAGCGCGGTGACGGAAGCGAGGAAAAAACGATTTGACGGAATCATAAGTAAAAAATTCACCTAAATTAATATTGCCGACAAAGTATGACGCCATCTTCGCAATAACGCCACACCCGCAAGCCTCTGCCCAACCGGCTAATAAAGTATCGGCTTAACCGATTAGTCGAACGTTCACTACTCCATCTATTTTGCGCATTATTTCCAATACTTCTTCCGGCGGTGGCGATAGTAGATCAATCAGATTATAGGCGATGTCCCCACGACTTTTATTGAGCATATCTATTACATTGATGTTTTCATCAGCTAATATCGAGAGAATACTTCCCAAAATTTTAGGCACGTTACGGTTACTAATAGATAAACGAACGCTACCGTTTTGTGGCGTTCTCTCCAAGTATAATGGGGGAAAATTAACAGAATTCTTGATATTACCGTTTTCCAGGAAGTCCTTTAACTGCAACGCGGCCATAACAGCACAATTTTCTTCAGCTTCATCGGTACTGGCCCCAATATGAGGGGTAAGGACTGCACCCCGTTTTCCTATTAGCTCTGGAGTTGGAAAGTCGGCGATATACTTCGATAGTTTTCCACTCTCCAATACTTCGACAACAGCGGCAGTATCGACAATTTCTTCCCGGGCAAAATTTAACAAAATCGCACCCTCTTTCAGATGTGATAAAAGCTCTCGGTTAATCATTTTTCGAGTTGTATCAAGTACCGGAAGATGCAGTGTAATGAAGTCGGACCGGGAGACCAGTGATGTAATATTGTCGACCTTTTCTACTTCACTGGATAAACGCCATGCAGCGTCTACTGACAGCGCCGGATCATAACCGGCAACCTTCATTCCAAGTGCTAAAGCAGTGTCGGCAACCATCGACCCAATTGCCCCCAATCCAATAACTCCCAATGTTTTTCCCGCCAGCTCATTGCCTTTGAAACGCTTTTTTTCTTTTTCGAGTAATTTACTCATGGCGGCGCCATCAGTTAAGTCACCCAGTGTATTGACATAATCGATGCCCTCGATAATTCCTCGAGAACCCAGGGTCAGTGCAGACACAATAAGTTCTTTAACGGCATTGGCATTTGCTCCCGGAGTATTAAAGACCGGTATTCCCTGATCAGTACAATAATCAACGGGAATATTGTTAACGCCTGCACCGGCGCGGCCTATTGCGAGAACTGACTGCTGTATATCATTAGGTTGTAGTTTATGGCTGCGAACCAACAGGGCATCGGCTGCAGCAAATTCACTGGCAATTTCGTAGTTTTCGCGAGGGAATTTATCCAGCCCCTTCACCGATATCTGATTTAACGTCAAGATCTTGTACACGTATTTAACTCCCGTTATTAACCCTGGATCGAGCTACAATATTGAAACATCTGCCTTTGACCGCAGTGATTGTAGAAAACCGCTCATACTGCCATCAGCACTGTTGCGCTGAAGTTGTGACTTCAGTTCTCGCTGCTCTGCGCTTGAGAATTGTTGCCAGCTGCCCTCTTCCACTTCTTCTAATTGAACGACGGCGACATCACCATTGCCAAGAGTTACAGCTTCTCGTCGTACATCACCGCCGCTGATATCGGGCATTGCAAACACGGCCCTCATTAAGGCGGGCTCAACAGAAGCGGAGTTACGAGTAACATTTTGTTGTACCTGCCATTCATAACCACCCTCCTGAGCAATCTCGGCGACTTCTTTACCCGCTTTCATTGCTTCAATCGCATTGGTTGCAAGTTCCACAGAAAGCTCTGTCGCTCGTTGCTGACTAAGCTCAGCTACTATCAGTGGTCTAACATTTGATAAGGGTTTTGCTTTAGAGGGGCTGTGTTCAGATACGCTGACGACAATAAAATGATCGGGGGCTAACTCCAGAACATCACTGTTATTACCATCGGTAACAACTTCCTGACTAAAAGCGGCAGCGATAACTTGTGGGCTGGAGAGCGACCCCGCAGCTGAAGAGCGTGAAATCAGCCCTGATTGTTGAAGGGCTAGATCCAAGTCTTCAGCCGGCCCGGCCAAACCTTCCGAATTGAACGCAAGGTCTCGTAAATCTTCAACTGTTTTGACGAATTCGGCCTCAGCAGCAGTTATTTGGAGTCGTCGCTTAATCGCCGACTCCCGCTCTTCCAACGCAGGAGGGTTAACACCTCTAATCTCCGTAGCCTTCAATAGATGATAGCCCGCATCGGTTTGTACCGGTTCAGATATTTGATCCAGTGGCAACGCAAACAATGCTTCCTCAAATTCTGCAGGAAAAGTATCTCCCGTTGTAAAGCCAAGATCACCAGCGTTGTTCGCCGAGCCTGGATCTTCCGAAGACTCGCTGGCGACCACTGCAAAATCTGCGCCACTGGCTAGCTGTTCTGCCAGCTGCTCAGCCTCCTGCAGAGCCTCGCTCTCGTCTCTCTCTTCGGTGATTTCGATGAGAATATGTGAAACTCTGCGCTCTTCATCAGCGTCAAAAGCATCCATTTCACTTTCATACTCGCGCTGGATATCAGCGGTGTCTACGGGCTTAAAGAAATCCTGCCGCTGAACTTCTACGTATTCCAATTTTACTTGTTCATCGGATTGAAATCGCGAAATGTTGTCATCGTAATATTGTTGGATCTCTTCTTCGCTGACAACAACCTGGGCGGACACTTTGTCCTTGGGGAGTATAAAGTAGCGAAAACTGCGCTGTTGTCCGACAATTTTTGAGACTTCTGATAATTCGTTTTCAAGCACAAAATCAGAGCCTGAAATACCACTATTGAGTTGTGCAATAGTTAAGTCTTGTGACATCAGTTGTTTGTAAAAAGCAGTCGAGTAACCGCTGCCTCGCAATATACTTTGATATCGCTCGGGAGAAAACTTGCCACCTTCATGAAACTGCTCCATCGCGACGATGGTCTGATCCAGAGCTGCGTCAGAGATACCAATTGAGGCATCTTCTGCGGCCTGTAACAGTAGTTTTTGCTGAATAAGCCGCTCGAGTACTGGCCCCCTCAATCGTTGCTCATCGAGCAATGATGGATCGGCATTGTCACCCATGTAAGTTAACAGGCGTCTTCGTTCCAAACTAACTCCCTGCTCGAGATCTGCCAGAGTTATATCGTCGCCGTTAACCGTTGCCACGATCGCAGGGCCACTACCGCCAACCAAACTGTCGATACCAAACAGCGCAAAGGTCAGGACAATTAAGCCTATGATAAATTTCGCTATTAGCCCTTGAGAATTTTCTCGGATATTTTGCAGCATTTGTGCCCCCGGCAAAGTAGCCCTTAACCAAAAAAAGCGCATCGACAGATGCGCTTTCTATTTGTAGAAATTACTTACTTCTATGTCAAAACGAGTGATGTCTTTTAATCCCGCCACGACAACGCAACAGGAAATAGAATATCAGTTAACTGCGTCTTTTAATGCTTTACCAGCTTTAAAACCGGGTACTTTAGCCGCTTTAATTTGGATTTCTGCACCAGTCTGTGGATTTCTACCAGTGCGAGCAGCACGATCTTTTACAGCAAATGTACCAAACCCGACCAGTACAACCTGATCGCCGTCTTTCAACGCGCCTGTTACAGTTTCAACCATTGCATCCAGTGCACGACCAGCAGCGGCTTTTGGAAGATCAGCAGAAGCTGCGATGGCTTCAATAAGCTCAGATTTATTCACACTTTACCCCTTAGAAAAATTTACGGCTTAACATTGTCGTTGAAATCGAAAAAATGACAGCGATTATAACTACAAAATTAGAGCCTGGAATTTGAATCCCGATTTATTATTACTAATATCACGGCTACGATTAATGCAGGACGCAATTTATACCAACTGAGTCCATAGCGGTCAAGCCGAAAGCCTTATTTAGTGGGCGTTTATTCGACTTTTAGCACCCTTTTTTGTTTTTTCCTTTATCTCAGGTGCGTTATCCCCTGTCTTGCTCAAAAACTCATCATCTGAGATAGGTTCTGGCATGCGCTCTAATGCAATCTCCAAAACCTCATCTATCCATTTAACCGGCCTTATTTCAAGGTCCGCTTTAATGTTGTCGGGTATCTCTTTAAGATCGCGAGCATTTTCGTCAGGAATTATAACTGTCTTTATGCCACCGCGATGTGCAGCGAGTAATTTTTCTTTTAATCCGCCAATCGGCAATACCTGACCACGAAGTGTTATTTCACCAGTCATAGCTACGTCAGAATTAACAGGAATACCCGTCAGCACTGATACCAATGCTGTACACATTCCCACACCGGCACTTGGGCCGTCTTTTGGTGTCGCCCCTTCCGGAACATGAATATGCAAGTCATGTTCGTCATGATAGCTC
This sequence comes from Oceanicoccus sp., assembly GCA_036963965.1. Taxonomy (GTDB): domain Bacteria; phylum Pseudomonadota; class Gammaproteobacteria; order Pseudomonadales; family Dasaniaceae; genus Oceanicoccus. The sequence continues at coordinate 278,722 of JBALTE010000002.1, forward strand.
GCCTTGATCCCGAGCATCTGAGAGCGACTCCGAACGACTGTGGTCGCAGCCTGGATCGATTCCAGCATTACGTCACCAAGTGAGCCTGTTTTGACCTGACGACCTTTACCGGCGACAGATACCGCTTCTATGGTCAGCAGTTCGCCACCAACCTGCGTCCATGCCAAACCGGTAACCTGCCCTATTTGATTTTCTTCTTCAGCCTTGCCATAGCTAAATTTACGAACACCGCTGTAGTCTTCAAGGACATCAGAGGTGATCACAACAGGTGCAGTTTTCTCACCAAGCGCAAACTCCTTGATAACCTTGCGACATAACTTGGCGACTTCGCGCTCAAGTCCTCGAACACCAGCTTCGCGAGTGTAATAGCGAACTAAGTCCTGGATCGCTTCCTCAGCTATATCCAATTCGCCCTCTTTCAGCCCATTATTTTTCATCGCTTTAGGCTTCAGGTAGCGCTGGGCAATGTTAATCTTTTCATCTTCGGTATATCCAGGAATACGGATAACTTCCATTCGATCCAGCAACGGAGCTGGAATATTCATCGAGTTCGAAGTACAGATGAACATAACGTCAGAGAGATCATAGTCAACTTCAAGATAGTGATCGTTAAAGCTGTTATTCTGCTCTGGATCTAATACTTCAAGTAGCGCCGAGGCCGGATCACCGCGATTATCCATACCCATCTTGTCGATTTCGTCCAATAGAAACAGCGGATTTTTTACTTCAGCCTTAGCCAGTTTCTGAACTATTTTGCCAGGCATTGAGCCAATATAAGTTCTTCTATGCCCCCTTATTTCGGCTTCGTCACGAACGCCACCCAAGGCCATCCTGATGAATTTTCTGTTGGTTGAGCGCGCAATCGACTCACCCAGCGACGTCTTACCGACACCGGGGGGGCCAACCAAACACAGAACAGGTCCTTTGATTTTCTTCACTCGTTTTTGAACGGCAAGATATTCAATAATTCTCTCTTTAACTTCATCCAGCCCATAATGGTCTTCATCCAGGATCTGCTGGGCAAGCTTAAGATCATGTTTTACTTTGGACCGTTTTTTCCAAGGTACACTGACCATCCAATCTATATAGCTTCGTACCACCGACGCTTCCGCCGACATAGGGGACATCATTTTTAATTTATTGAGCTCAGCGTTAGATTTGGTTTCAGCCTCCTTACTCATACCACTGTTCTTAATTTTTTCCTGTAATTCTTCCAGCTCATTTGGCGCCTCGTCCATATCGCCAAGTTCTTTCTGGATCGCTTTCATTTGTTCGTTGAGATAATACTCTCGCTGACTCTTCTCCATCTGTTTTTTGACGCGACCACGGATCCTCTTTTCGACCTGAAATAAGTCAATTTCAGCCTCCATCAAACCCATCAAATGGTCAATTCGTTCATGGATATCGGAAACTTCCAGTATTGCCTGCTTTTGCTCGAGCTCAAGAGACATATGAGCGGCAATAGTGTCGGCAAGGCGACCGGGCTCCTCTATACCTGAAACTGAATTAAGTACCTCCGAGGGTACTTTTTTACTGAGATTAACGTATTTATCAAACTGTCCCATGGCTGAATGTACTAAGCCATCCGCTTCTTTTTTGTCTAAATCAGCCGGGTCGTCTGCCATGGTCATGGCCGTATAGAATCCGTCGGTTGAATTCACTGCTTCCAATTTCGCCCGATAGCCACCTTCCACTAAAACTTTCACCGTTCCGTCAGGAAGCTTTAACAATTGCAAAACAGTTGAAACGGTACCCACTCGGTAGATATCATCTTCACCAGGGTCGTCTACGGATGCATTTTTTTGTGCCACTAATAATATTTGCTTATCGCTGGCCATGGCCTCTTCCAGTGCCTTTATTGACCTCTCCCGGCCTACAAACAGCGGAATTACCATATGTGGATATACCACGACATCCCTGAGAGGGAGTAACGGTAATTCGATTAATTCAACATTGTCGCCCATTGGGTCACCTGTAAGGTCATTGGCCATGGTTAGCCATAAATTTTTGCTATCAATTGATAATAGGCTGTTCTGACATTAAATCCAGAGCAACCACGCTATGAAACAGACATGGGGTCAATAATCAATGAATACAAGGGACAGCAGAATGTTTTTGGTGGTGTACAACTACAAAAAACAGGGCTAACGCCTGATTAAATGGTGTAAAGATGGGAATAATCAATGACTGGGATAGGATAATGACTGCGTCAGGAAAAATCCTGACGCAGCTTAAACCATCATTCTTCTGGAGCTGCCTTCAACGGCTCCTGTTCTGGCGTTTTATAAACCAGTAAAGGCTCTGATTCTCCGTTAATGACAGATTCATCAATAACAACTTTTGACACAGTATCTTCTGACGGTACTTTATACATGGTTTCTAGCAAAACGTTTTCGAGAATTGAGCGCAGGCCCCGAGCTCCAGTCTTGCGTTCCATGGCTTTTTCAGCAATGGCACGAACCCCGTCTTCCCGAAAGTCCACTTCAACAGATTCCATCTCGAACAATTTTGAATATTGCTTAGTCAGAGAGTTCTTAGGTTCCGTCAAAATACTTACCAGGGCATCGACATCCAACTCTTCAAGCGTTGCGATTACCGGTAGGCGTCCAACAAATTCAGGAATAAGACCATAACGAACGAGATCTTCCGGCTCTAAATCAAACAACACCTCACCAATGTTCTTAGACTCATCCTTACTTTTAACTTCTGCGCTGAATCCAATGCCACCCTTCTCCGAGCGCTCGCGAATAACTTTGTCCAGGCCGGCAAAAGCACCACCACAGATAAACAGAATATTGGAGGTGTCAACTTGTAAAAACTCTTGCTGAGGATGCTTGCGGCCACCCTGAGGCGGAACCGACGCAACAGTACCTTCAATCAACTTGAGCAGTGCTTGCTGAACACCTTCTCCAGAGACATCGCGAGTAATCGAGGGGTTGTCTGACTTTCGCGAAATCTTATCGATCTCATCGATATAGACAATTCCCATCTGTGCTTTTTCGACATCATAGTCGCACTTTTGCAGCAACTTCTGAATGATATTCTCAACGTCTTCACCGACATAGCCGGCTTCAGTTAATGTTGTCGCATCAGCGATGGTAAACGGCACGTCCAGTAATCGCGCCAGGGTCTCAGCCAGCAGCGTTTTACCACTACCAGTTGGGCCCACCAACAAGATGTTACTTTTTCCGAGTTCAACCTGTTCTTTCTTTTCTTGGCTATAGCGCAAGCGCTTGTAGTGGTTATAAACAGCAACGGCCAAAACTTTTTTCGCGCGCTTTTGCCCGATCACGTATTCGTCAAGAATCTCCTTGATTTCAACGGGCGTAGGCAGCCTGTCTTCACCACTTTCGGAGGCGCTTTCCTGCACTTCTTCGCGAATGATGTCGTTACATAGATCGACACACTCATCGCAGATAAAAACAGAAGGCCCTGCGATCAGCTTCCGAACTTCATGTTGGCTTTTGCCACAGAAAGAGCAGTACAGCAGCTTGCCGCCATCATCACCGCTATCTTTAGTATTTTCACTCATTAACGCTATACCCCGTGTAGCACGTATCAGGTTGTGTCCTAGATGTTAAAGATGCTGTCTTTTGGAGAACTTTGCAAGTCCTCCAGGGGATTTAACCCCACAAAGCAGCTAACACCTAAGCTTCGAGACTATTGCGACCGCGCAAAACTTCATCAACCAGACCATATGTCTTGGAATCATCGGCGTTCATAAAGTTATCGCGCTCAGTATCGCTGCGAATAACCTCTACATCATTTCCAGTATGCAGTGCCATCAATTGATTAAGGCGCTCGCGGATAATCAAAATTTCCCGGGCCTGAATGTCAATATCAGTTGCCTGGCCTTGAGCACCGCCACTAGGCTGGTGAATCATGGTACGTGCATTTGGCAGAATAAAACGTTTCCCTTTAGCGCCGCCGGCAAGCAAAAACGCACCCATGCTGGCTGCCTGACCAATACACATGGTACTGACATCAGGCTTAATAAACTGCATCGTGTCGTAAATAGAGAGACCTGCAGTGACTGAGCCACCAGGAGAGTTAATATACAAATGAATATCTTTATCCGGGTTTTCTGACTCAAGAAATAACAGCTGGGCTACGATAAGGTTAGCCATGTTGTCTTCAACTTGGCCAACCATAAAGATAACGCGCTCTTTAAGTAATCTCGAATAAATATCGTATGAGCGCTCGCCTTTGGCGGTTTGTTCTACCACCATTGGCACAAGGCCCAAGTTGTTAATTTCTTGGTTGTTCATTCCAAACTGATCAAATCTAGACATGCTAATTTCCGCTCTTCCGACACTACAGTTGTTATGGTGTTGTCACTTCCGGTGCATCCAGGTTTACCATGGATTTCTACACGCCTTAAAGCAAATAAGCGACCAACCCTTACAGTGTAGCCGCTTATATCTGAAGTTCGAAGATGATTATTCGTCTTCTGCTTCTGGCGGTGCCTCGGCAGTCATCACCTCCTCGTAAGTACATTCTTTATCACTAACCGTTGCCTGGGCCAATAAATTCTCAACTACAGTCTCTTCCAGCACCATAGATTGGACTTCCTGCAGCTGCTGTTGGTTCCCATAGTAATAGTTGATGACTTCTTCAGGGTCTTCGTAGGTAGACGCCAGCCCTTCAATAGTTGTTTTTACTTTTTCAGGGTCAGCAACGATCTCGCCTTTACTGATCAACTCGTTTAACACCAATCCCAAACGCACCCGACGCTCGGCTTGGTCGATAAACATATCGTCAGGTAATAATGAGTCGATATCTAAAGACGCTGCAGCGCCGCCAAATTGCTGAACCATCTGCCCTTTCAGCGCTGTAATTTCCTGCTTTATCAATGCCTGTGGTAATTGTAAGTCTTTGTGCGCTTCGACCAATGCTTCCATAACCTGATTTTTTACTTTGGCCTTGGACGATTTATCGAGCTCTCTCTGCATGTTTTCCGCAACATCTGTACGAAATTTTTCTACACCGCCGTCTTTCACACCAAATTTTTCATAGAATTCATCGTTCAACTCTGCCAGCTGCTGCTCTGATACAGTATTGACTTTGACAGCAAATTCAACCGCAGCACCTTTTAACTCTTCCGCATGGTAATCGTCAGGAAATGCCAATGACAATACTTTCTCATCTCCGGCTTTAAGCCCAACAACACCATCTTCGAAACCGGGGATCATTCGATTGGAGCCTAGCTCAAGGTCTGAAGCTTCTGCGCTGCCACCGTCAAAGGCTTCGCCATCTTTTGTTCCAGCGTAGTCAAGATTAACTTTGTCGCCGCTTACCGCAGCGCGCTCGACTACTTCCCATGTTGATTGTTGCTTGCGCAAAGTTTCTATCATATTGTCGATATCAGTTTCGGTGACAACGGCTATCGGCTTTTCGATAACAATTCCATCAAAACTTTTGTCTTCAACTTCGGGAAACACTTCAAATGTCGCTACATATTCGAGATCGCTGCCGGCCTCTAAATTTTTCGGCTCAATTTCGGGCATACCTGCGGGTTTCAGCTTTTCCTGAACGATTGCCTCGCTGAAACTCTGGTTCATGACTTCCTGAAGGACTTCCTGACGAATACCAGCACCGAAGCGCTGCTTCATAACCTTCATGGGTACTTTACCTGGACGAAAGCCGTCCAACTTGACGTTGCCTGCTGCTTTCTGCAACCGACTGTTAACTTCGCTGTCAACGCGCTCGGCGGGAATACCCACGGTTAACTTACGCTCCAGACCGGAGGTTGTTTGAATTGAGACCTGCATGAAATTTCCTCTGTGCCCGAGTTGTGCGCCTGAAGGGCTACAGCGGGCAATGGTGACTATCTATGATGTTTAATTTAACTTGATGCCATCTAAAATATGACACAAAAATAATGGTGCGGACGGAGAGACTCGAACTCTCACACCTTACGGCACCAGAACCTAAATCTGGCGTGTCTACCAATTCCACCACGTCCGCATACCGAAAACGGTACATGCTCAGTTTTTAATCAACTTGAGCTAATTCTCATAACTAATTGAAAAATATCGCTAATCAATACAGATCTAGCAATTCGCCTCAATTGTAGGGGCGGTGATTTTGCCACAATGTTTTAGCGGGTTCAACTACGGTTTACCGACAATACCCACTATTTTGGGAAAGCGAGCAAAAAGCTGCCTGTTTTTGGAGAAGAATTGGTCAATACCAGCGCATCGCAGCTTCCCGGAATCAATATTGCGTTCTCTGGCTCAACGTCAGAAGCGTTTGCCACGATACCGTGGTCAATCGCCATCAGTATCCCATAGGTATCCGGAGCACCGATCTCCATAGAGACGCCCGGGTTAAGTGACACCCGCCGCACTTCAAAATCTTCAAAGTCAACAATGCGCTGAATGTCGACTCCCGGTTCGCCCAAAACCTGCGTGTGCGCATCAGGCATTTGCTTTTCAAGAGCCATTAACTTGACCGCCTCCTCAGTATTCCAATGCTGCTGGGTTAATACTTTCTGGGCAAAAGACAATATCAGCCGCTCATAAACCGGCGTTTGAAACTCTACCGTTCTTACCCCATGCTGCAGCGAATGAGGGGTTAGACAAGGAACCTTAACAACATCGCCGACCCTCAGCGGTAAGCTGTCGGTAAACGACTCCATTTCCTGTCGCTTGACCCGCTCCTCATTAACCAATTGCTGCGGCACTGACTGCAACCACATCTTCAATTGCGCAGCATCAACAGGCTCGTTTACCCCAACGTTATCAATTAGACGCTGCCGATCAGTTAATAGATCAATCTTTCTGCGAGTGGCTTCATAATTTTTGACTGCATTTAAAAATCCCTGACGAAATTGCTCATCGCTATCAAACCGCTGACGCTTTTCCGGACAGAACCCAAACCGAATTGCGCCCTCACCACTCGGCCAGGCATCACTATCCACATGGGTAACTACATAAACCTCACGCTTTTCCTGATGCAGCTCAAAATACAAGTCGCCAAATATCTCCTCCGGCAATGGGTCAAGAATTTTCAGTAAAATCAAATCTCGTTGACGACCACAACACAATTGATCGGGAAGCGCGGAAAGCACATAAGGCAACGATGATTTCTTGTCCTTGTTGCCGGCACCAGCAACGCCCCGCTGTTCAATTCCGGTGAACCAGATTTCCTGCCCCCAAGGTTTGGCAATATTGGCGCTAACAAGCGGTATTGGCTGATCCGAAGAAAACACCGGCAGACAAAGCTTGCCTGCTGCGTATTGCATTGCATCCCACAGATCTTCGGGTAAGGGGTCTGCTAAAACCGCCTCAGCACGCGATGACTCAGTGACGGCAAAGTGTATTTTGACGGCATCACTCCCCCGCTCCAAATGATAGAAAGCGAGCAGCGGTATAGAAGGGCTATCTTCCAGCCAATACTGATCAAACATGTATCGAATAACAACAAACTCACTAGCCCCCGCCACTAGCGCGTCACAACGCTCCAGCAGTAACGGCTCGGGGTTCTTGCCTTGACAGTCGATTAAGGTGTAAACAGTCATACGAACTCTTATTAATTCATTAGTCGGTTAAACAGGCTGGATCAAACTGGTATTCGCCCGCCAGCCAATCGGCAACCTCATTAGCAGCGGGATGTCCTATAGATTGGTATTCAGCCAGCAGATCCCGTTTGTGGCGCTCGGATAGCCCGTCGAGCCCCTGATGCTGAAAAGCATCACTATCCCGCCTCAGCTTATCCTCCAGGCTGGTATCGTCAAGCAATGCCAGTCCGCGGTTAAAAGCCGCTTCTGCGCTATAGGAATCACCGCGATATAGCCCATCGAGGGATTGAAGAACTATTTGAGACAGCAGAGGCTGATTCATCGGGTTCACCAAATGGCCGGCATACCATTCGCTAATTGCCCTGGGGCGCCCTTTGTAAGGCTCCAGATGCAGAAACTTCGACGTTAACCGGCCATCATTTACAGGGTAGTTATCCCAAAGAACGGGTTTTCGTTTCAGCAAATTGGTAATTTTCGATGCTCCAACAGCGTCGTACGCTGTCGATATCACCCTCTTTCCCGTCCAAAAAATACCAATATCCTCAGGCAAAGACTCGCCAAGTGTCTCCAGGTACTTTGATGGCATTGTTCCGAACACCTGCTCCAAAACGGGGTCAAAGGAGTAATATGTTGGGCAAACAATAAAACGCCTCGCGGAACTTGCAGTGACCACATCATCAATTATATCGAGCTGTCTTTGTAACATGCCATCGAAATCACCGCGCATATCGTCGAACAAAATACACAAAATATCGGGGTTCAACTCATTGATGCGCGTCACTTTATCGACAATCCGGCTTTTGTCCCTGGCCTGATAGCTCTCCCCCAAGCCCAGCGGTGAAAGTCCCAAGCCCCACTGAACTCCCTGCTGCTGGTATTCGGCGGCCAGTTGGTGAAGTTGCGCCCACTCTGACGCCGGGTGTAATTCACGCCAACGACTACGCAAAAACAAATCACCTTTTGGTGCATAGACATAGGCACCAAAACCGAACTGACGGAAAAATTTTGCGTAGCTTTTTCTCGTCTGCCAAGACCACTGGCGACCGTAAAATCCCTCTATCGCACCATAAAAAAATTGTGACATATAAAGCCCGACCTATCTGCAACGTTGAGAACCATATCATTTATAGTACACAAGCAATCAATACAATAAAACATCAGCGTAATCAGCGACATAGTTTATTAACTATAGAAGATACTTCAACTTCATTGTGGTAAAATAGAAACCGATAGCGTGGCCGAATAAGAACAAGCCGCACGCCGGCGGCAGCAAATGAATTACTGACTATGACCGATAAACGTTTTCACGACTGGATAGGGCTCAGCGGTGTCGACAGCGACGAAGCACCGCTGGCGTTAACATGGGCGCGCCGACTGGAACTACCGCTATTGATCGTCGCGCTATTGATTCTGGTCAGCTGGTACTGGGAGTCCAGAGGGCGTTCACTGCCCTTCTTAAACGTGCTTAACTGGAGTGTTTGGCTGTTTTTTGTATTCGAGACAACGCTGCTAACCTATCTGGTCAAAGATAAAGGCAACTATCTCAAGAACAACTGGCTCAATGTGCTTATCATCCTAGCGGGGCCGCCGCTACTCCTGTTCGGCGCCCCTTACGCAGGAATTCTCAGATCACTGCGGTTGTTTTTGTTCGTCGACTTGATGTTACAGCTGTCAGCTTCCGTCCGTTATATTCTGACCCGCAACCACTTAGGTGCCACACTATTTATTAGTATCTTATTTGTCGTTATTGCCGGCTATTTGATTGCTGGTATAGACCCCAATATAGAAACTCCCGGGGATGGTATATGGTGGGCCTGGGTAACAGCAACCACCGTAGGTTACGGCGACGAGTATCCGACCAGTACCGAAGGCCGGATTGTGGGTGCGTTTTTAATGATGCTAGGGGTGGGACTGCTATCAATCATAACGGCCAATGTTTCAGCTTTTTTTATCTCGAATGCAAATGCTGAAAAAGACCAACACCAGTTAAAATCCATAGAAGACAAACTTCGCAGAATTGAGCGCCTATTAGAAGAAAAAAATAATAATGATAAAAATTAATCGTTATTAAAGAATAGCTTATCGTAATTACTTAATGTAATTTCTGCAACTTCTTCCAACGCCAATCCCCGTAATTCTGCGATGCACTTGGCAACCTCAACCACATATTTTGGCTCATTCTTCTTCCCTCGAAAGGGAACCGGCGCAAGATACGGAGAGTCCGTCTCTATTAGCAGACGGTCAAGAGGCACTTTTTTCGCCACCTCCTTAAGCTCCGAAGCACTTTTAAATGTGACAATACCCGAGAATGAAATGTAGTAGTTAAGGTCAAGTGCCTGCGACGCCATTTCCCAGCTCTCAGTAAAACAGTGCAAAACACCGGCGACGTCTGGATCACCGTAGCGCTTTATAATGTCGATGGTGTCAGCTCTCGCTTCACGGGTGTGAACAACAACTGGTTTACGCAATGATTTGGATAACTGCAAGTGCTGCCGAAAACTTTCTTTCTGCAAGGCGGCGCTGTCTTTTGTATAGTAGTAATCGAGGCCCGTTTCGCCAATAGCAACCACTTCGGGGGCAGAGGCCAGCTGTCGCAACTCCGCCATATCAGCAAGCTGATCGCCAACATCCATAGGATGAACACCAACCGAGGCTGAAACACCGTCAAATCGACTGGCGATGTCGATTACCGCTGCTGCGTTTTGCATATCAATTCCGATACACAACAGTCGATGCACTCCACAATCTTTTGCAGCACTGATGGCCGCAGCCAGATCACCACCATAAGGCGTCAGGTCCAGGCGATCGAGATGGCAATGGGAATCAACAAACATAATAATAGCTCTCGCAATAGATGACAGATTAGAACGACAACGGCCCGGTAATGACCGGGCCGTATAATAACCAATAAAAGGAAAAACTACATCGTATGTGTGGGCCGGTCAGATTGCAGCGACCCAGCCAGATAATTTTCAATTTTTTTGTTGGCAGTATCATCCTGACCATTAAACTGAACACCGATACCCGCCGCTCGATTGCCCTGCGCGCCCTTTGGGGTAACCCAGACAACCTTACCGGCTACCGGTATTTTTTCAGGTTCATCCATTAAATTTAGCAACATGAACACTTCGTCATGAATTTTGTAAGGTTTGTTGGTCGGTATAAATAAACCTCCATTGGTTAGATAGGGCATATATGCAGCATAGAGGACGGCCTTATCCTTAATAGTCAGAGACAGTATCCCGTTTCTTGCTCCCTGTGGTGCACTTGCTGTGTTCATTCCTTCGTTCAACCTCTATCTCTAAACCAATTATCACGCGTTCTGTAAGGATAGTCGTAGAACGGTTGTTTCTCCACGCCAGAAATCGGTTTAGCTGTTAAATTTCTCACAACTTTCAAATAATATTTGCTCCAGCATCAACTGCCGGTTAGGGTTTCCGCCTCTGTTGACAGCATTTCGAGTCGAATGAATACTATCGAGAAGAGAATATACGCCCCGAATATCGGTTTTTTCGATGACATCACGCCACCTATCTCGTTCTTTTAGACTAGCCTCAGCGGCAGGTGACGCCACCTTCATTTTGATCAATTCAGACAACTGTCCAATTAGCCAAACGAGGACTTCATCAAGATCATATTCCAGCCACTTCTCAGCGATAACCAGTGGCGACGAGCTACCTTGCAAAACAGACCGGTAGTCGCCATCCAACTGCGCGCGCCGCTCCAGCCCATCATTACTTAACAGATCCAGGGCCGTTAACGGCTGCCCAGACGCCTCATATAGCAAAGCATTGGCATCGGTTTGTCCTGGCACAACGCCAGACAACCATTGCAGCGACTGCTCTTGCGGTGGTACCGGGAAGTTAACGTGTTGGCACCGGGACCGGATGGTCGGCAACAATTGTCCCGGGCGGTCACTGATCAGAAAAAGCAGGGTCTTATCAGTCGGCTCTTCGAGACTTTTTAGCAAGGCATTAGCCGCATTGATATTCATTGCTTCGGCGGGAGTTACCACTGCAATTTTATAACCGCCCTGCTGGGATGTATGTCCCAAAAAATCAACAACTGCCCGCACCTGATCAACTTTAATTTGGCGGCTTTTTTCTTCTGGAGCCAACCATTTCAAATCGGGATGATCACCCGTAGCGAGTAATTGACACTGCTTACACTCTTGACAGGCCAAACCAGCAACCGGCGACTGACACATTAAGTAGTGGCAAAGCGATAACAGAAAACGATGCTTGCCCGTGCCCGGCGCACCCGCAAATAGAAGCGCATGAGGCAGTTTTGAGCTGGCATGCAATTCTGTCATTCGATGCCATTGATCATCCTGCCACGGCATTCGCACGGCTGTAACATCTCGCTGTGATTTCAACACTCCTTAGACTCCGGTGAAAATTTATGCCTCATTTCATCAATAATCTCGAGCAGAGACTCATGCACCTGCGCCAGCGTTTGTGACGCATCGACAACTCGAAAACGATTATTATGGCGCTCAGCCAGCAGCAGGTAACGGTTGCGAACATCTTCAAAAAATTGTTGTTGTTCCCGCTCAATGCGATCAAGTTGTCCGCGCTGCCCTGCTCGAGACATACCCACCGCCACCGGTGCATCCAGCAAAATAGTAAAATCCGGCCGCAAATCCCCTTGTACCCACTGCTCTAGATTAGAAATTTTAGATTCAGGAAGACCGCGGCCCCCTCCCTGATAGGCGTATGTTGCATCGGTAAACCGATCACATATAACCCAGTCACCGCGAGCAAGAGCGGGCTCTACAACACCTGCTATATGCTGCGCTCTGGCAGCAAACATTAACAGCAGCTCAGTATTATCCGAAATAATTTCATCCCTGTCAGATAATAGCAGCTGTCTGATTTCTTCAGCCAACGGCGTTCCTCCGGGCTCTCTCGTCACCACAAAAGTAATGTTTGCTTCCGACAATTTGTCGGCGATGAAGGCTATGTTTGTCGACTTGCCTACACCCTCGCCACCCTCAATGGTAATGAACACTCCTCTAGGTACTGACAATAACTATCTCCCACTTAATAAACATATAGAAACCTACCCAGCAGGATTAGCAGCAGGCGTCGATGAATAGTCTTTCCGACGGTGCTCGATTTGATATTTCCTAACTGCTTTGTGGTGCTCTTCCAGGGTTTCGGAAAAATAATGAGTACCATCTCCCTTGGCAACAAAATATAACGACTTGCCGTCGGCTGGATGCAAGGCGGCGTAAATAGCCTCTCTTCCAGCCAGTGCAATCGGTGTTGGCGTTAAACCGTGGTGCCGATAAGTGTTAAACCTGTTTGATGCGTCCTTGAGATGACGACTGCGCAAATTACCGGTGTAGGATATACCCAATCCATAGATTACCGCCGGATCTGTCTGCAGCCTCATGCCCTGCCTCAACCGCCGGACAAAAACACCAGAAATTTCGGTTCGTTCGCGGGCGACTCCCGTCTCTCGTTCGATTAGCGACGCCATAGTCAACGCTTGATAGGCGTTTTCATAGGGTAGGTTTTTACTGCGATCAACCCACTCCCTGTCTAACACCTCCTGCATCCGTTGATAGGCCTGTAACAACAGCTCCTTGTCAGTGGTTCCACTGTGATAGCGATACGTATCAGGATACAAAAGACCCTCCAGCGAGGGGAAGCGCTTTTTAAGCCCCAGCATATCGGCTGTTAACTCCACAACATCAGCAGGAAGAGTTTTAATCAATCCTTCTGCCGATTGCAATCGAGAGAGCACCTGTCTCATATTCCAACCTTCGATAAGCGCTAACTCAAAAAACCTGACATCACCTTGCTCAAGTTTTGTAATCATGGCCAGGGGCGTTAAACCAGATTCAAGCCAGTATTCCCCAGCTTCAATTTCAGCGCCGCGCCCACTGATTCGACTGTATGCACTTAGCCAGCGCCGATTTTCCAGCACACCAGACAACGATAAATCGACCCCTACCTGACTAAGCGACCCCCCTTTCGGTAACAGATATGCAAATCCTGACTCGGGAATATTCATCGGCGTATTAAGGAAATCGCACAAACTTTTTACCGCAAATCCCGCGACAACCATCACGACAATAAGCACAGAGAAAATCAGTTTCGTTAGAAGCCTAGGCACGTTCAGAAGCCCTGTTAGTCAGCGAATGTTGAATTTTTCTGGTTAGCTTTCCAATGGATTTGTGATGACAACCTATTGCAACAACCGGCCAAATACCAATTAGACTATTACAAATAAACAATTCGTCGGCGGCTAAAATATCTTTCAGATATATATCTTTTACTTGAGTTTTTAGACCGAGTTGGGGGGCAATTTGTTCGAGAATAACCCCCCGAATAATTCCCGCCACGCCACACCGGGCCAGCGAAGGCGTCTGTAACTCTCCCCGCTGAACTAAAAACACATTAGACATCGTTCCTTCAATAACATGCCCAACTGAATCCATCACCAAACCTTCGGCGGTATTTGAGTCGGCCCATTCAGAGCGAGCCATCACATTTTCCAGACGAGATAAATGCTTGATTCCGGCGAGATCTGTATTAATCCCGATCCTATGGTTACAAAGTTTTAACTTAACGCCGGATTGAATATAATTGTTGTTGGCGACCGGCAGCGTGTCCAGCAATACGATGCGGTCAGCCGATAAGCCAAACACTGGTTTGTAGCCTCGCCCACTAGCAGCACGCGTTATCAGGACTTTGACAACATGTTTACTTCCACTGGCATGACCAAGTATCGACAATATATCCTGTCGAACCGCATCGAGATCACAGTCAATTTGGAGCCGATCACAATCAACACGCAAGCGTTCCAGATGACGATCGAGAAACTCCGGGAAACCATTAACAACGTTAATGGTTTCAAATAGTCCATCACCGTAGTTTAAACCGCGACTATTTATAGAAACGGTTTTAGATAATTGGCCGTTGATCAGAGCTGCTATCACTCGCTAAACACCCGGTAAATTAATTCAACTTGCCAAACAATAAACTTCCATTGGTACCACCAAAACCAAAGGAGTTTGATAAGGCATAGTTTACCGACCGCTGCTGCGCCACATGAGGTACATAATTGAGCCGACAGTTCTCATCGACGTTATCCAAATTTATAGTTGGTGGAGCAACCTGGTCGCGAATAGACAATATCGAAAACACCGCTTCGACTGCGCCCGCTGCGCCGAGCAAATGCCCTATCATAGATTTGGTCGAGCTGACCGCAACCTGGTTTGCCGACGCCCCTAGCACCGTCTCAATAGCAATACTTTCCGCTACGTCGCCGGCAGGTGTCGAAGTGCCATGGGCGTTGATATAACCAACTTCCGAAGCATCAATTTTTGCATCAGCAATGGCATTGCTCATTGCAGCGGCGGCGCCACGGCCGTCTTCTGGTGGCGATGTAATATGATAAGCGTCGCCGCTCATACCAAAACCCGCAAGTTCTGCATAAATATTCGCGCCTCGAGATTTTGCGTACTCATATTCTTCAAGCACCAGCATACCAGCACCGTCTGACAGTACAAATCCGTCACGATCTTTGTCCCAGGGGCGGCTAGCCGCCTGCGGGTCATCATTGCGAGTGGACAATGCTCGCACTGCTGCGAACCCACCTAAACCCAGTGGCGTGGAGGACATTTCTGCACCGCCCGCTACCATTACATCTGCGTCGCCGTAGGCAATAGTTCTGGCGGCATGTCCAATATTATGAGTGCCGGTTGTACAGGCGGTTGTGATCGCAAAATTGGGACCTTGCATGCCGTATTTTATCGACAAATTTCCAGCCACCATATTGATCACTGTACCCGGTACAAAAAATGGAGAAATTTTGCGGGGGCCACTCTTGATAAGTATCGCGTCATTTTTTTCGATAAAGCTGACACCGCCAATACCAGAGCCAATTGCCAGGCCAATCCGAGGGGCATTTTGTTCAGTGACAACAATACCTGAATCCTCTATAGCCTGAATTCCGGCAGCCATACCATACTGGATAAACGTGTCCATTTTCCGCGCTTCTTTGGCAGCCATGTATTGCGTGACGTCGAAATCCTTAACTGAGCCACCAAACCGGGTCGTGTAAGCCGACACATCAAAATGCTCTAACGGGCCGATCCCGCTCTTGCCATTGACAATACGATCCCAGCTTGTCTCAACATCATTCCCAAGGGGTGTTATAAGACCCAGTCCGGTGACAACAACTCTACGTTTGGACACTTCTATATCCTCTGGCAAATCTAACAAATGGACGACTTGAAATAACAATCTACAACTAAAGCAGCCTAACAAAAACTGTTGGCCCAAAAAATAAAAGCCGGTCTATGAACATAGAACGGCTTTTATGAATTAACTACTAACCTGCAAAGCAGATCGGGGGACTATCCCAAGTTTTTGTTGATATAGTCAATAGCTAACTGCACAGTAGTGATTTGTTCGGCTTCTTCATCAGGAATTTCAGTTTCGAATTCCTCTTCAAGGGCCATAACTAATTCAACAGTATCCAAAGAATCGGCACCCAAATCTTCTACAAATGATGCAGAGGTTTGTACTTCATCTTCTTTAACACCTAATTGCTCTGCGACAATTTTTTTGACGCGTTCTTCAATGCTGCTCATAGTCTTTATCGACTCCTGTTTATAAAACGGTAAAAAGTTTAACGCTTATTACTAACGCAATGCCTGAACCAACCAGCATCACCTATGAATCTCTATTTCTGGTTTTCGGCGGGCATTTTACTTGATTTTGCGCGCCTTGTACCATGGTTTTCAATAATTAGTTAATTTAATATGAATTAGCCTTATATATCAATGGCTTAACCCATATACATGCCTCCATTGACATGAATTGTTTCACCAGTCACGTAAGCACCGCCATCACCCGCCAAAAAGGCAACAACAGCGGCAATTTCGGCCGGCTCACCTAACCGCGAAAGTGGAATTTGAGCCAACATCGTGTTCTTATTATCGTCAGAGAGCTCTTTAGTCATATCTGTATCGATAAAACCCGGAGCGACGGAATTAACGGTTATATTACGCGAACCCAATTCTTTTGCCAATGCGCGTGAAAACCCTTCCATACCGGCTTTTGTAGCCGCATAGTTTGATTGGCCCGCATTGCCCATTGACCCAACAACTGAACTGATATTGATAATCCGTCCCCATTTGGCTTTGGTCATGCCTCGAACACATGCCTTTGACAGCCGATAGATGGAGCTCAGATTAGTACTAACCACATCGTTCCACTCATCTTCTTTCATCCGCATGAGTATATTGTCTTTTGTTATTCCGGCATTGTTAACGAGGACCAACGGCGCTGCATACTTACTACTAATCGACTTAACTACCGTTATTACTGATTCTGCATCAGTTACATTTAACGCCATACCCTCACCAGTAATACCCGCCTCTCGTAAATACGCGGTAATATTTGCGGCTCCACTCTCTGTTGTTGCTGTTCCAATAACGGTAAAACCATCCCTGCCTAACTGTCGCGCGATGGCCTGACCAATGCCTCGACTAGCCCCTGTCACCAATGCGATTTTATCTGACATAACTGCTTCTCCCGGAAACTATGATTAATGCTTACTAGGTACTGGTCGAAACTTTATTGCTGGTTGTCGATCAATGCTTTTTCCAAGGCGGCAGGTTCTTCTATACCGTAGCCAGTCAATGAGCGATCGATACGCTTACTCAACCCACTTAATACCTTTCCTGGACCACATTCTAACGTTTTTTCGATTCCGGCTGAGACCATTGTCTGAACGCAGCTTGTCCATCTAACAGGACTATAAAGCTGCTGCACCAACAGTTCCTTGATTTTTTCCGGATCACTTTCTGTCTGTGCATGTACGTTGTGCACAACAGGTATCGCAGGTGCAACAACATCAAGCTCAGAGATTTTTTCTGCCAGCTTTTCCGCGGCAGGCCGCATCAATGAAGTATGGAAAGGCGCACTTACAGGCAAGTTCATTGCTCTCTTGGCCCCCGCTTCTTTCAACAGCTCGATAGCATTATCGACCGCTGCAACTTTCCCGGCGATGACAACCTGACCTGGCGAGTTAAAATTAACTGCCTCCGCGCCCGTTTTAAGGCAAATATCTATAATAACCTCATCATCAAGCCCAAGCACTGCCGCCATTGAACCCTCGCCCACAGGCACAGCAGTTTGCATAAACTGACCTCGAGCTCTGACCAAAGTTACTGCATCAGAAAAGGCAATACTTTGGGCGCAGACTAACGCGGAAAATTCACCCAGGCTATGACCGGCCACCATTGCCGGCTGTGCGCCGTTACACTCACCCCACACACGCCACAAGGCGATGCTGGATGTCAGCAATATGGGCTGCGTTCTCTCTGTTAAATTTAACTGCTCCTGCTCACCATTTTGAACCATGTCCCACAAATCGTAACCTAGCGCATCAGACGCCTCTGTAAACGTATCCGTCACCACCGGAAATTGACTGGCAATTTCTTTTAACATTCCGACTTTTTGAGAGCCCTGACCGGGAAATACAAACGCAAGTTCTGGGTTACTCATTTATTATTCCTCTCAATTAATATTTGTCACTAAACAGCTATAGAGATAATGCTGATAATCGTCGAGTCATGATGTTTATCATGTCAGTTGCCACTTCGGATCTAGCCTGAACTATGGCATTAAAAAAACCTTCCGCTGAACTATTACCGTGAGCTTTTACAACAACACCGTTCAAGCCCAGAAAGCTCGCACCATTATACTGTTGCGGATCCAGCTTTTGGAAAATTGTTTTTAGCACAGGCCTGGCAACTATACCGGCGAGTTTGCTCAGTAACGAGTGGTTGAATCCAAATTGAATAATTTCGCCAATGTATGAAGCGGTACCCTCACAAGATTTTAACGCAATATTACCTGTAAAGCCGTCTGCAACAATCACTTCTGCGTTACCACTAAAAAGCTTATCCGCTTCTGCAAAACCGATATAGTTTAACTGTGGATCGGCCTGAAATAATGCGTCCGCAAGCTTTACCTGCTCATTACCTTTGCCGGATTCTTCACCAATATTGAGTAGCGCGACGCGAGGGGATTTTCCGCCGTCTATAGCCGACGCCAGCACCGAACCCATGGCGGCAAATTGATGTAGATGCTCAGCACTACAATCAACATTAGCACCCAAATCCAGCAGAAAACTATGCCCGTGGGTGGTCGGAAGCGCCGAACAGATGGCAGGCCTGATTATGCCCGGTAGCGTTTTCAGCACCATGCAGCCCATAGCCATCAGCGCACCGGTATTACCAGCACTAACCACTGCGTCAACTTGTTGCTGCAGCAATAAATCGATAGCGATTCTCATCGAAGACTGTTTTTTGTTTTTTAATGCAGCAGTAGGCTTATCTGACATAGTAACTACATCAGGGGCATGAACTATAGAAAGGGACTGGCGATCTTGTGGCTTGAGTAGCAAAGCAATCTGCTGCTCACTACCTACAAGAGTGATATCTAAATCAGGGAACAACGACTGCGCTTTTACAGCGGCGGGTATGCAAGCACGGAGACCTAAATCCCCGCCCATACAATCAACAGCTATGCGTATTCGCGAAGCCATTTATCAACAATGAAACGAATAAGTTATTCGTCGTCTTGAATGTCGACTACTTTCTTACCGCGATAAAAACCATCAGCGGTAACATGATGACGACGATGAGTTTCACCGCTAGTCGAATCAACCGACAAGGTTGGAGCAGTCAGTGAATCGTGTGAACGACGCTGACCTCGACGTGAACGGGTTACTTTACTCTTTTGTACGGCCATGGCCTTTAACTCCTCTAAAACAAACTGCTGGATAAATAGTAACTACTTATCAAACTTTAAATTTTCTAATACCTTAAACGGGTTTTCCCGGGTTGCTGCTTTTTCTGCAGCTTCAACAGATGGATCGGAATCTCCACTGCTATAACCCACTTGCTGCTTACAATCTGAAGGGGCATGATAATTGACAAACGGTAAACTTAAAATCAGTTCTTCAGCAACCACGTCCGCCAAATTCACCAACTCTTCTTCACCTACTATCAAAGGCTCCAGCGATTTGGGTAAACGCTCAGCATCTTCTTCAGACCACATAATACCCAAGCTAAAACGAGTATCTACCGCCACTGTCAACGGTTCCAGACAACGCTGGCAAGTCATTTCAACAGAGCCTTTCAGCTCTCCATCAATTCTGCGGAAATGCCCTTCATCCTTAAAGAAACGAAGATTCACAGCTATGACTCCAATGTCATTAGCTAGCATATCTGCGATTCGAGGCAGCGAAGAAACTGGCATTTGAGCGCTAATTTCCGCACATTTTACCACCAGTTTCCGAACATCAATCTGGCTTGGTAGGGGGGCAGTCAACATAAGCGCGCAATCATAGGGCCGAAGTATAGAACTGTCAAAGGAAATTAGTGCTTAAAAGCGAATTTATGTAGGGAAATCAGTCATCTCCACCTATAATCAACTAAACCTTATGCGACTCACTACCCTTTTATGCAACAACCGCTGAAACATCTGCCGCTGATCTTAGCATCAAGTTCGCCCTATCGCCGGCAGCTATTAAGCCAATTAAAGGTAGAGTTTGAATGTGTTAATCCGAGAATTAACGAAACAGAAAAACCAAATGAGACGGCTGACCGTTTAGCTGCAAGACTTGCACAAGAAAAAGCCAATGCCGTCGCCAGCGACTATCCTGCTCATTTGATCATCGGCTCGGATCAGGTTGCTGTATTAGATCGCGCAATGATGACAAAACCCGGAAACCACGACAACGCAGTCGCTCAACTTCAGCAATGCAGCGGCAAAAAGGTCATTTTTTATACCGGTCTGGCTCTTTTGAACTCACAGACAGGCCAGCTCCAACACAGCGTAGAACCGTTCTCGGTCTATTTTCGCACACTGACTACCACCACTATCGAGCGCTATCTGATAAGAGAAAAACCGTACGATTGCGCCGGCAGCTTCAAAGTAGAGGGCCTGGGAATCACCTTATTCGAAAAGCTGGACGGCAACGACCCAAATAGCTTAATCGGGCTACCGCTAATTCAACTAACCTCTATGCTGGCTAAGGAGGGGCTTTTGCGTCCCTGATTAACTGTCATTAAGGACGCCATGCCAGCAATTGAGCCAGGTCGTCGACAATAAGCTCGGGGGCGTGGCGCTCAAGCCGCTCAATACTATGAGCCCCATAACTGACACCAATGCGCCTCATTCCCAGATTCGCTGCCATCTCCAGATCAAATTCCGTATCTCCCACCATCACCGCAGAAGCACTCTGGCAGCTTAACTCCTCCAACAGCTCCTCCAGCATCATCGGGTGTGGCTTTGAGCTCGTTTCATCAGCACAGCGACTCGCATCAAAGAACTCTTCCATCCTCAGATTTCCCAGCACCCGATTGAGTCCACGTCGACTCTTACCCGTAGCAACTGCCAGCTGATGCCCATCCCCTCGCAGACTCGTCAGCGTCGTCAGAACGTTTGGGTAAAACTCACAGAGAATCTGGTCGGCTTCTACAAAGTCCTCGCTGTAGCGTGATATCAGCGCTTCTGCTACCGAAGAACGGATATCAGGAAATAAGGTCTCAATTGCCTCAGGCAAACCCAGGCCGATAATTGATTTAACAGCTCCCGCATCTCTAAAAGGTAAATCCAGCGACGAAACAGCGGATTGCATACAGCGGATTATTTTGTCGGTAGAGTCAATCAGCGTCCCATCCCAGTCAAATATGAATAACATCAGTAGCTCCTATTCTCGCGCCAACCCGGCCAAAAAACCTGACAGCTCGGCGCCCAGCTCAGCTCGCACAGTAAGAAACCGAGGGCTATCAACTAGCTCGTCAATAGGCATTGGCACCTTCAAACTGGCCGCATGTAAAAACAGCCGTTTCAGCCCGCGCTGCTTGAAATCCCGACAGGCAGCCGGATTCCCATATTTGTCATCACCGAGCAGTGGATGCCCTGCGTATTGTGCATGTACCCTTATTTGGTGTGTGCGACCCGTTATCGGCTTTGCCTCTACCAGAGTCGCCTGCGCGTAACGCTCAACGACCGAAAACTCGGTAATTGACTTTTTTCCTTCCGGAGAGACATTAACCATCCGCTCCCCTGATTGCAGTGAATTCTTTAGTAGCGGCTCATTAACGACCCGCCTCTTATTCGGCCACCGACCTGACACAAGAGCCAGGTAACGTTTATCAATTTTCCCCGAGCGCAGCTGCTCATGCAGGAAACGAAGCATACTCCTTTTTTTGGCAATCATGACGCAGCCTGACGTATCCCGATCCAGTCGATGTACAAGCTCCAAAAATCGAGCCTCTGGCCTCATTACCCGCAACGCCTCGATCAAACCCTGGCTAATACCGCTCCCTCCATGGACGGCAAGGCCCGATGGCTTATTAATAATTAATAGACGCTCATCTTCATACAGTATCGAATTGCTGAGCAAACGGTTTAGACTGACCGATACCGACTCTGCCGGCTTCGCTTCTGACATCCTTACAGGAGGAATACGGATAACATCACCATCACAGAGCCGATACTCCGCTTTTACCCGCGATTTGTTTACCCGCACCTCCCCTTTGCGCAATATCCGATAAATTCGCGATTTCGGTACACCTTTGAGGTGGCGCAAAAGAAAATTATCGATCCGCTGTCCCGCGTGAGCGTCACTCACCTCCAGGAAACTTACCTCTGGCTTTTTATCGCCGGCATTCCCGGTAGAATAGTCTGTCATTAAATTCCCGTTCTAAGTGATTGATGTACAAAGTAAAACCTGTTATAGTCCGGCAACATTTTGCTAGGCACGGGTTCCGCCTCGCTGGATTTGAGTATTGACCAAGCCATTTGTCGACGTACTTTACGACAAAGAGCCGGCCACAACAAAGCGTGGTGAGAAGTAACGCTCAAACAAAGACCGAGACGCCAGGAAACACCGAATGGCAAATGTTGCACTAACGCCGTCCCAGCGATTGACTTTAATACAATCCTGAAACGGAATGAAAATTAACTATTTATCCGTTACTTACTATTAGCTTTTTCTAAAGTAAGTAACGCAATTAACAATGCAGACGAAATGTCGCAAGCATCGTTGAAAAAGTTTTTGTATTTAGGACGCGGATGAAGCATCAGGGTAGTTGATAAAATGACTACCGGTAAGCGGCTATTTTTTTACACAGCCGGCAGCCCGACAAGTTGTAGAATATATGTTCGAGGCTAAACCATTTTTACTTCATCAGTGCTATTGCTAGCGTGATACGCTGATAATGACACCCTTATCTTTTCGGTAAATACTGCCGGTAAAACAAGGGGATTATAGCGGTATAGATGCCCTACCCCAACAGGTAAAGTGCATTGTTCGTTTGAATTGAGTTTTTTAATGTGGTTTTTTCAACATCGTAGCCACGTATAGCAGCAGTACGACGTCAAATATTAAACCGCTTCCACGGTCATGCGCAAATCCTCTGCCTCTTTAGGATTTGTTTCCATCATGAAAAGAATGCTTATTAATGCAACTCAACCAGAAGAGTTGCGAGTAGGACTGGTCGATGGCCAGCGCCTTTACGATCTGGATATAGAAAACCGTACACGAATTCAAATGAAAGATAATATCTATAAAGGTATTATTACTCGTGTTGAACCCAGCCTTGAAGCCGCATTTATTGATTTTGGTGCGGACCGACATGGTTTTCTGCCCCTCAAAGAAATTTCACGCGACTACTTCTACCGACAACCCTCAGATGTTCAGGGCCGCTTCAAGATTAAAGATGTCGTTAAGGAAGGCACTGAAGTTATTGTTCAGGTCGACAAAGAAGAGCGCGGCAACAAAGGTGCGGCACTAACTACGTTTATCAGTCTTGCCGGCCGCTATCTCGTATTAATGCCAAATAACCCCCGCGCCGGCGGAATTTCCCGCAGCATTGAAGGCGAGGAACGCAGTGATCTCAAAGACGCACTTGGCAGCATGGCGATCCCCAAAGGTATGGGCGCTATTGTTCGAACTGCTGCAGTTGGCCGATCTGCCGAAGAGCTACAGTGGGATCTGGACTATCAAGCCCAAATCTGGGACGCCATAAAGAAAGCTGCCGAGGACCAGTCTGCACCACTGCTATTGTTGCAAGACAGCAATGTTATTATTCGGGCCATTCGAGATTACTTGCGCGAAGATATTGACCAGGTGTTAATCGATGCAGAGGAAGCCTATACCGATGCAATGAATTTTGTCACCCGGATTATGCCTCACTATGAAAGTCGCATTCGTCTCTATCAAGATCCTGTGCCACTTTTTAATCGATACCAGATAGAAAGTCAGATAGAAACTGCATTCCAGCGCGACGTACACTTACCTTCAGGCGGATCAATTGTGATCGACCCGACTGAAGCTTTGGTATCTATCGATATTAACTCTGCCCGCGCAACCAAAGGCGGTAATATTGAAGAAACCGCACTGCAAACAAATCTGGAAGCCGCTGACGAAATCGCTCGACAATTGCGATTACGCGACATGGGCGGACTTATAGTTATCGATTTTATCGATATGTCTGCCGCAAAAAACCAGAGAGCTGTTGAAAACAGGATGCGTGATGCGCTCAACATCGATCGTGCCAGGGTTCAAGTGGGTCGTATCTCTCGCTTTGGGCTATTGGAAATGTCTCGCCAGCGCCTACGCCCTTCACTTGGAGAAACTAGCGGGAAAGTTTGTCCCCGCTGTACTGGTCAAGGCACAATTCGTGACACAAAATCACTGTCACTCTCTATTCTTCGTTTAGTCGAAGAGTCAGCTAGCAAAGAGCGCAGTGCTGAAATTCGCGCATTGGTTCCTGTGAATGTCGCTTCTTACTTACTGAACGAAAAACGCCAGCCAATACACGACATCGAATTGCGCACAGGCGTTCGAGTTGTTATAGCGCCAATCCCTCAGCTCGAAACCCCTCATTTTGAGTTACAGCGACTGCGAGACGACGAAATTGGCAAAGACGATGAAATCAGCTACAAGATGCAAACCGAAATAGCTGATGACACCAGTACTCAGGCGCAACAAAAAACACCTGTTCCACAGCAGGCTGCGGTTCAAGGTATCGCACCTCCTGCTCCGGCACCAACAGTTGCAGCCAAAGTTGAACCAACAGCGGATAATACAACTGCGTCAACCAGCCTCTTTTCCAAAATAATTGGCTTCTTCACCGGCGACGATAAAGACGAAGCGAAGAAGGACGACGAAAAAACACCGGAAAAACGTGATAGTAACAATCGGCGCACCCAAAATCGCGGTGGACAGCAAAACAACAACCGTAACCGCAATCGCAACAACAACAACAACAGCAATCGCAACCGTAATCGCAATCGCAATGACGGTAGTGATGGTAGCGATCGTGGTAATAAGACTGACAATCGCGACAGTGAGCCACAACAGAAGAAAGTCCAAGACAAGGTAGAAGCGACTGAGCCATCTGCGACTGACGAAAGCCGGGATGACAAACCACAACGCAGACCGTCGAATCGACGTCCACGCAATTCCCAGCGGCGTCGAAACCGCGGTCCACGTACGGAAAATGTTGATTCAGAAAATACTGAGAACGAACTCACTCAAACCCCTGAGCTCAACAGCGACGAACAAGCTTCTCAACAAAAAGAACCAGTAACAGATGCCGCACCGCTGGCCCCTGTTACTGAAGTGGCTGCGATTGCTGAACCAGTACCTGAATCAGCGCCTGAACCAGCAATTATAGAACGGGAAGAGATAGTCACAGAAGCCGAGCCCGATACAACTAGCCAGGCGACAGCCGCGCCGGTAATCGAGGAAGCTGTAGCTCCGGAAGATACAACAGCAGACGCTGTAGAGCCGGAAGAGACCGTCGTAGCTGAAGAAGTTGCCGAAAAACCTGCTCCTGCTCCTGCTCCTGCAAAGGTAGCTGAACCAGCTATTGAAGCCAGCCCCGTTGAGGAAACACTCGAAAGTGTGGAAGCTCCCGTTGGACGCCCATCTAACGATCCTCGACTGAAACCCAAAACTGTAGAGAGTGTAGAAATTGAAACCCACCACTTCGACACTACAGTCAAAGTAGCTGAGGCATCAGCTGAGCCAGATGCAGAAAAAGTAGCGCCAGCTCGAGCGTCTAATGACCCTCGTCATAAACGCTAATCGTAGTAATATAAAAAAGCCCGATATTGTATCGGGCTTTTTTTTGCCTGGCAGTTCATAAAATGATCGTTATTTGACTGTTTTATAAAAATAGTAGAACAATCAATAATCAGCTGTTTATCAAATGCTTATATTGAAAAATTCGCTTGTCTCGCAAGAAAAGCTCTGTATAATTCCGACCCTTCTGGTGGGGTGTCTGAGTGGCCGAAAGAACTGGTCTTGAAAACCAGCGTACGCAAGTACCCAGGGTTCGAATCCCTGCCCCACCGCCATTTTTTCAGTGTTTGTTTAACACACCTTTCTTCAAACTGTCAGAACCCCACTAAAAGCAATTGAGTTACTGTCAGATCCGCTCGACGTCACTAGTTCTTTTGACACTACAAACAGTCTCAAAAAATTATTGCCTCAACAACAATCACTTTTACTGACACTCGTCTTCTTGAATTCTCAATAGTCAGATATTTATTTACTGAGGAAATTCAACTGTACACTTCAGACCCGATGGAATTTTTGCCCCAGGATTAGGAATTTCTAAACGAATTCTAAAAGTCCCCGAGATACTATCAATGACCGAATCGACTTTGGTTATCACCGCGTTGTAACTGCCGCCAATCGGTGCTTCTGGCTTTACAAGGGCCTGCTGACCTATCACCGTTTTCCCAAACGCCTCTACCGGCGCTATCACTTCTACATATAGAGGGTCGATATTAATCACCGAAAATAGCGGCTCTTCCGAAACGTACTCACCTTCATCACGGTACTTTTCTACCACCAACCCATCAATAGGACTGACAATTTTTTTCATGTTTAGACGCACAGCTGCTTCCTGTACTTCCAGCCTGGCAACTTTGGCATCAGTAATGATTTCATCTTTTTCCTGTGAGGACATCACCTCAGCAACATTGTCATTGCGACTCAACGTGCGGCCGGCAAATTCGGCTCGCTCCGTTGCGAGATTAAAAACTGCCTTCTCAATACTCGACTCCAGTTCCAACAGAGTTTGGCCGGCGGATACTCTATCACCACGATCAACAAAAACCTTGGCTACCACTCCTTCTACCTGACTGGAGAGCTCAAGAGACTTATTGGGTTCAATGATACAATCCATCTGACTTTCCAATTCAAGAACACTTTCAATAAGTTGCCCGTGACCGGCTGGAGAATAGAGTGCTATAGATGCACTAAGCGCCGAAACACTGACAAAGAGTTTGAATGTACTACGGCGGCTTTTATACAAGTCGCTAACGAAAGTGTTCATCAGTAAAAGTCTCATTATTCTGAACGCCCGGATATGGCAAGCAAATCCCGTTGTCGTTCATCTTGTTTAAATACCGCCCGGCGAACCCGGGCCTGGTAACGTTCTGTGCGCTGCTGATCGAACTTTAGTAATAGCTTTGCCAGTATTTTGGCGGGGCCCTTGGAAAATTGACTCAATGCCGCCACCCATTGTGATAAACGCCTTAGATCAGAATATCGACTATCAATATGCTCGACCAGCAGTAACTGCTGATAACTACCTTGATCACCCATCCTGGCGCATCGTCCAGCCAGCTGACGATCTATCCTTGCTGCATCATGATGCTGGATCAGGATGACATGAAGACCACCAAGTTGCTCCACTTCTTTTGCCAATTTGATATCAGTCCCGCGTCCTGCCATTTGTGTGGCTACAGTAATCTGACCTGCACTACCTGCAGAGGCAACAATATGAGCCTCTTCACTGTCCTGTTTGGCATTCAGTAACTGATGGGACAAACCGTGCGCAGTCAGCTCTTCACTAATGTGTTCTGAGTCGGCGACTGTCGCTGTGCCAATCAGAATAGGACGCCCTAGTGCATGGACTGTCGATACTGCCTCGACTATCTGCTGCCAGTGTTCCTGCGCATCAATGGCTACCAGCGTTGGTAACAGTTTCCGCTGCAGTGGTTTGTGAGTAGGGACAGTAACCGATCTTAAGTGATAGACGTCCCATAATTCGGGGCGAACTTCCCGGGCAGTTCCAGTCATGCCTGATAAGCGTAAATAACGGCGAAAGAATCGCTGGTAACTGATCCGCGCCAGCGTTTCTCGTTGCTTGGACACAGCACAGCCTTCTTTGATTTCTATCAGTTGGTGCAGACCACGCTCCCAGCTTCTATCCGGAAGAACCCGGCCCGTATTTTCATCGACAATCTGAATTTTATCATCAATCACGACATACTGATGATCCCGGCGATAAAAATATCTAACTGCCAATGCCTGACGAATAATTTCTTCCCGCCGGATTCGTCCCAACCATAATGGCCCTAATGTTTCACTGGCCAGGATTAAAGTATCACTGCCCTGGTCCGTTATAAAAATGGATTGCAGGTTTTCGTCCACCAAATAGTCCTTTCCAGGTTCCAAACTATTGGATAGTTGGTAGGCGTCACGCAAAAATTTTTCTTCAGCCTCGCCACCCCTGTTCGCTGAAATAATCAGCGGCGTGCGGGCATCGTCAATCAATACACTATCAGCTTCGTCTACAATAGCAAAATGCAAGCCACGCAAATTCAAACGATGCTTGCGGTTCTTACTATTAAACAGATGCTCGGCTTGCAGGGTGACATTGCTATACTCAGCATCAAGCGTAATAGAGTCCCTGAGATAATCGAAGGTGACATCTTTATTCGTACAATAAGTAATATCACAGGCATATTGGGATCGCCGCTCTTCCTGATCCGTATCCTGATTAACACTGCCAACACTCAGCCCCAATAACTGATAGATGGGTAACATTTCCTGGCAGTCTCTAACCGCGAGATAATCGTTTGCTGTAATAACATGCGTTGGTAAGCCGGCCATAGCGGCAGTTGCTGCTGGCAATGTCGCCGTAAGCGTTTTACCTTCGCCTGTGGCCATCTCAGCAATCTTACCTGACAGCAGTACCCTGCCGCCCATAATCTGGCTGTCAAAATGACTCATACCTACGCTGCGACCAGCTGCTTCACGTACCAGAGCGAAAGCTTTGGCAACAGGCTCGTCAGCATCAATGCCCTCGAAACGCAGTGTTAAGCGCATTTGAGCTGCGAGTTCACTCAGTTGCTTATCACTAACAGATTTAATAAGCGCTTGTTGCTGGTGCACTAGAGGGACAAAATGCTGGTACGGTGTAAGACTTGATGCCACCGGTGCAGATACCTTCCCATAAATTTTGTTGGCAAAGTGTTCTAGCGCAGACGGACTGCGGTCCTGGCGCTCAACATGTGCGCCATGATCAACTGGCTTAAACAACGAGGAGTGTTGACTGCCTCTTAGGTTAACATAGCTCATGATAACCTCGGTCTAAACGGCTAGTTTTTCTAGGAACAACAGTCGTACTGCTCGTAGTAACCGTTGACCGAGCGGCTCGGGGCTGTGAGTGAATCGTGCATAAACCCTTTCACCAACTCGACCACTGGCGTTCTCAGGAACGACCAATTCGAATTGAAACCAGTTTTCCAACGCGGTGGCCTCTTTATTTGACGAGGGGTCAACGGCAATTGTTCCACCACCGTTCAACGTTAACGCTGAAGAAAGAATCTCCTTATTAGCTGCTGGCACCTCACGTAAAATTTTGCTGACGAACGTGTCAGCAAAATGGCTGCCAGAACGAATAAAAACCTCATGGGTATCGCTGCGAACGAGCGATATAGAGTCTTGAGGAATGACCACACGCACAGCTTTAACAGTACTCATGACACTATCTCCTGCCTGAGTAATGACACCAGCGCCAATATGCCCCAAGTAGCTACCCCGCTGTATAAAGCGGTTTTCCAGATCTGCTATATTGTCGAGCTGCACAAACCCATCGATAGGACTTTGAACAATTAATGCCGAACGACGCTGCTCCAACAACGCTTGCTCGGAACGGAGTCTCGAAATTTCGTCACGCAATACTGACGCTTCAACTACATCTTTTCTTAGCGCTGCGCGACGCTGCATTTTGAGTTCATGAAGACGCAACTTTACAACACGAGCCTGCGTATCTAAATCAATAGACTCGCATTGTAATATGTGTTCGCCAGTGGTTACTCTTTGTGACTGTTTAACCAGAACTTTTCTCACAAAACAATCAGCACCGGCATGTAACTGTGATTCATTTTCAGGCCAATATACCCCTTGAACTACAGTAAAGCTTGGCAGAGGAATAATAAATAGCAGCGCATAAAGGCCACCAATACACGCGCCAGAAGTGAGCACCAAACGAGTTCGATAATTACGCATCAAGGAT
The DNA here is from genome assembly GCA_036963965.1 of Oceanicoccus sp. GTDB lineage: Bacteria > Pseudomonadota > Gammaproteobacteria > Pseudomonadales > Dasaniaceae > Oceanicoccus. The sequence continues at coordinate 308,613 of JBALTE010000002.1, forward strand.
TCCGGCCAAATGGATTTTACTATTTTTATTAACGGCGCCACCAACGACTGATAGATAGACCAAAATGCCAACATCACGCCGATAAAGAAAAATTGGCTGGCGACATAAAGAGCAATCGTCAACATAAGGAAGATACGATAGCAAAAAGCGCTGATACTGTAGGTAAAAAGCCAGGCGCTTTCGCTCTTTGATGCACTGGGAGAAACCTCTCTTTGCCGCAACAAATATTTTTTAGTAATATAGCCGACATAAGCATTGGCACGCTGACCGAGATTAGGAAGTTCCAACCAGTCTGCCAAAGCATAGTACGCATCAAAACGCAGCAGTGGATTGCCATTAAACAAGACGGTTGAAACACCTCCAATTAGCATCACATTAAATAACAGAGCGCGAAATATCCCCTGCTCTACCTCTACCCACAATAACATCGCAACAGCTGCGAGAAATAACTCAGCTGCAATACCAGCCAATGACACCATTATGCGTTGGTATTTATTGCGGAATAGTGCCGATGACGAAGCATCTACATAAGGAACTGGTATCAGTACTAAAAACATCAACCCCATTTCATGTACATCACCTCCCCATCGTTTAACTGCATAAGCGTGACTTAGTTCATGAAACAATTTGACCAGCGGATAAACACAGGCAATAGCAAGCCAGTTACCGATAGAAAAAGCCTGATCACTAAAGTTATCCGTTAGTGCCTGCCAATTCATGGCAACCTGTAAAAGTGCCGCCGAAACCACTAGCAACCAAAGAATGCCAGACCAATAATTGAAAATCAGTGGTGACAATTTTTTTGTTTTCCGCAAGAACGACGTAGGATTCCAGAGCGGAATGCGGACTGCCAAAGGAGACTTAAACATTTGTAGCAACTTCGCCCTGCGCTCGCTTTGTTGACGTTGATACATTTCTTCAAGATCGGGGATCACATCAGTTTGCAGTGCATTAGATCTATACAAATGTGATAACAATTGAATTGTTTCGTCTTGCCCCGGCATATCATCACCTAGCTCGGCGCAAGCGCCGACCCAGATCTCATCCATACTTAAGGTGCCATCCATCTTGGCAATCAGCAGGTTTGCAGACTCACTAAAGCGATGTAATTTTCCGGTGGACTTGTCACGCAGCAGATACCACGTTTCCCCACGGTATTGGTGTCGAACACGCTCAGCGTGGCTTCGCAGCCTCGGTTTGAGCTCTGATACCCGGTACCATGACTGGCTAAACAGGGAATCTGACATCAGGGCAGCCATTTCCAGAGCTGCAACTGCAACCATTCCCTGAAGCTGCGAGTCCAGATATTAATGAGCCGGCGTTCATCAACTTCTATTTTACCGATACCTTGCATTCCCGGACGCAGAATCGGTGAGCCTTCAAGTAAGCTCGCCTCTACTCGAAAAAAATTCCCCCCATCCCGCGCTTCTGTCATCGGGGTCATCACAGTGACGACAAACGGAAAAGTATGACTCGATAGTGAGGATAAGACCAGGTTGCCATGTTGACCAACAGCAACGTCGCCGATCCGATTGTCTTCGACAAACAGAACAACCCGATAATTGTCCAGCGGGGCAATTTCAAACAGCACCTCACCTTGCTCAACAAAACCACCCAACCGTTGGCTCAAGTCACCGCTAATAATTAGGCCATCAAAGGGTGCCGCTATTTGGCTACGCAATAATTTTTGTTCAGTTAACGCCAATTCAGCTGTAGCTTGATCCATCTTGGCTTTATTGATGTTGACGACCGAACGCTCGACTTTAGCAAAGGCTTCGTTATATTCATGACGATATTGGGAGCGTTCACTTAGCCATTTTTGCCGTTCTAACCGCAACTCTTCGTCTTCCAATTGTGCCACCACATCGCCGGCTTTAACGATATCTCCAGCGCGTACTGAGGAGTTGGCAATGTAGCCGTTAAAGGGCGCCGCCATAACTCTCTGCACGACTCCTTGTAATTCAGTTTCTGCGGCGATTCGATAAGTCCCTGTGGCGAAGGAAAAAAACAATAGCAATAAAACACTGGCAGCCAGTAGTATTTTTCGGCCTATATAACCGGAGCCGAAAAGGCGTTCCAATTGCTGTCGACTCTTATCACGAACCACTTGCAGCAAAGAGCGCTGTGCTATTCGTCGGTCCTCAAGAGTTGGACTGCACAACACACCGATAGCTCGAACAAATTCCAAAGTATCAGTATCGATTTTCGCACCTGTACTTTTCTCGAGCGTCAGTACGCAGCGAAACCGATCAGCTACAAAAATTGGTAGACTGGCAATACTTTGACTCGAATACTCGTTCATTAAGTGGCCATGATCTGGCGCCGAGACCGAGCTATCCTTTAATGGTAGAACAATATCACGGCCCAACGTTAGTGCTTCAGACATGGCATTACTTATTGCCGTCAATAAACCCATTTGTTTGCCAAACTGCACGGTATGGGATATCGCATCAACTCTCACCGAGCAATTGGCTGCCGAATAGCTGGCGGGAAAGCCTATGCTGACCCGATCGCAGCCTAATTCAGTAGCCAACGCCGTAACAAGGGTTTGGTTAGCTGCTTCAGACTCCGTCTGCGACTGAACTTGAGAAAAAATTGCGAGTGCCTGGGTACTGCGGAATGACTCAGCCGTTAGATCAGCAATTTTTTGGCCACTGTAATACAACGTTATCCAGCCCACGGACCATTGCAATTGCCCCATGACAGTTTGCAGTTCGCCAGCGTCGGACACGTTTACTTCTAGAGCAACAATTGCCTGTAGCTCCTCGTCTACATGCACGGGATAAGCCGCTGCATAGCGATTAGTTTGCCCCGAGGAAGGGTCGGTGGAGCCGGAATCCAATGCAACCAGCAAGCCGCACTCTTCTTCAATCACTCCATAAGCGACTTCCGCCAGTGCGTCAACGCGCGCGTCTAGCGGGTATTTGGCAAGCGGTTTAAAACTGTTGGAACCCGTCTCTCGGCTCAGCAATACGGCCGCTGTTACGTTCCCCAGCATCTGACACTGTAATGCTAACCAGTGAAAGCCGAATTCGTCAAAATCAAGCGGGCGTGATAGACGAGCCAGCAGAGCAGTAGTGTCGATACTCTCGCTGACAGCTTGATCGGAAGATGTTTGATTATCGCTAGGAATCTGATCCATTATCTCAATCGGTATTCAACATGTTGATTATCAGTCTAGCCTCTTCTTTTGGCGGGCCGACCCTTAATGTTTTTCGGCATCTTCAATATTAGGATTGAGGGCTGCAGTATCCAATGTAATCGGACCCACCTTAGCCTCGTACTGGTCGACGGCGGCAGTTAGTAATTTAGCCAATCTTTTGGCCGCATGCGGATTCAAAATAATACGATTGCTCAAGGCAATTCGGACATTTTGTTGAGTGGCAGCCCAAGACTGATTGGCCCCAAATAGTAAATTAAACTCTTCTTTGGTGCTCGAGACATTGCAGACATTGGCATAATTCATTTGCATTTTTGAATCATCCCACAATACCTTCATTTTACTTTGATCTGGTTTATCTTGCTCGCTCATTAAAAACTCCGTTTGTGTATTGTGATCTATTAGTCGTCTATTTTGTTATGACTGATAACGCGCTTACCATCCCAACGCATAAAGCGGCGTTTTCGGGCTTTCTCATCAAGTTCGTCGAGGTGCTCTCTATTGACAGAACCACCACCATTGGCTGAATGAACCTTCCATGCTGCCATACCGATTACAGCGGCCGCTTCACCAGAAATGTTCTTCGTTGTTACAGCCGAAGTGTCACTCTCAGAATCGCGTGTATTGTTGTCTAGTGCCTGAAGATCTGCTGCGGGCTGCTCAACCGCTTTCTCCTGGGTGCCCTCTTGCTGATTGGCCGCCGGAACGCCACTATCAGCACCGTCAATCTGGTCAACGGCTTCTGGATTGAGAAGATCTAGCGGGCTACCAGTATCCTCAGGCAACGCTGGTAGCTTCTGGTCTACTACCGGAGGCTGGACAGAACCCGTAGCACTGGTTTCTTCTTCATTGACCGCACCACTACTATCAAGGGGAGAAATACGACTTGTATAAGTGGAAGACAATGTGGAAAACGAACTCGTAGCTGAAGAAGATAGCACTCGAACAGCTTTTATGCTTTCAGCTTCATTGGGTGAAACCGGCGCTAAATACAAACCTCCAAGCGCAGAACCCACCAGATCCTGACTGTCCACACCCATAATGACAACACTGCTTACGTCACCCGTGTCTTCAAAGAGTACGCGGCCATAATAACCAATAATGGCATCATCAATAAAGAAGCCGTCTATAACATCAGAGTCAGCACCACCGAGAATGACATCTTCTCCATCACCACCACTAATATAATCGACCCCTCCAATAAAGAAAGGTTTGGTTTCAAGTGACCGAACGACGCCGTTTTCGATGCGGGCAATACCAACATCACCTAGTTGATAGTCATTACCCTTGCCACCATAAAGGTCATCTTCCCCGGCGCCACCAGACTGGATATCACTGCCCGCACCACCAATGAGTTCATCATTACCGCCAACAGCCTGATCAATCGTTGTCAGTGTTTGAGCTTCGCCATTGACTAAAATCAGCTCAGCGTTATCACCGGCCTGGATATCATTACCACCGCCAGCTTGTAACTGATCGTCACCTGCCCCACCAAATTGAACATTGTTGCCTTCGCCGGCATCGAGAATATCGTCGCCACCAATACTGCCGCCCATTGAACGAACAGATTGCCACTGACCAACCCCACCAGCAGCATTGGGAATTGACGTGATTACCTCACCGCGGTCACCGATAAGAATATCATTACCATCACCACCATCAACAACATCGTTACCTTCGTTAGCGATAACAATATCCCGGCCACCGTTAGCTTGGATCGCGTCATCAAATACCGAACCGTAGATGACGTCTTCATCGCTCAATCCATCAGCTACATTTTGCCCCGGCAGATTACCAAACACGGTTACTGCAACCGGCGACGCTTCCGCATTAATAAAGTCGCTGCCACTCTCACCATAAATTGTCAGACTGGGGTCACGTCCAGTGCGGTCGAAATCAAACACAGTGACCGTATCGTCACCAACGCCCGCATATATTTCGGTATGATCTGAACCATGTATATTCCGAACTTCGATCCTGTTGCTACCTGATCCGGCTTGCAGCACCAAACCATCTGTCGCCAAAAACCCATCGTCATCACGATAGAATATATTACCCGCCGCAATACCCGTAACACCGATAAACAATTCTTCAGAGCCACGATCAGGATCAGACAACACATAATCATCAACAACGATCGTATCAGGGCCCAGGTCTCCGGTATCGTTCATCAATAGTGTATCGGCCAAGCCTCCTCCCATATCGATACGCAATTCTCCCAGCACATCATTAACACTGTTGTTAGCATTGGTAATAACAATTTCATCATCACCACCTTTGCTATCAATTAAGGTTAATGTATCCGCATGAGTACTAATCACCGAGATAATATCCTTACCTTCACCCAAAGTATGCCGGAGTAACTCAAACCCGATGTAATCAACGCCGTCTTCCATTCCAAACCCATCGATATGATTGTTAGTTACAATTAGGTTTTGGCCTGAAGTGTTATTCTCAGTGCTTAAATACAGTTTATCCGCACCCAAACCTGCGGTTAACTGAAGATTGACGTCAATAGAAGCTAAAGAGTCATACAACCAGAGATCGTCATCGGTATCAATGGTCCCACGATCATCGACAACATCATCACCTAATCGGACAATATCATCACCAAGCCCGGTATTGATCTGCACAGTGTTTAGCTGGTTAAACCGCTGGACCAGGACTTCGTTATTTACAAGAACAGAATCACCGGCTAGTTGCGGATCAGTATCGAGGTTCAGTTCCAGAGCGGTCACGTTACGGTAAAAGATACCATTACTGGTTCCAAACCCTTGAACGGTATCAAAAGTAGTACTTGTAATGAGGCCGGGATCACCTTTACTGGTTACAAAGGTATTCGGCACATCGACTACCAGGGTGTTATTCGCGTATACACGAATTTTATCAGTGATGGGATTCTCTTCATTGTCATAAACAACAAAACCATTTGTGTCTGTTTGTAAGGTACGAACAACACGAATTTCTTCGACTGCACCTGTTTGCGAGCTACGATAAACTTCTTCTGAAATACTGCGCTTAACAGGGTCTAGTGATGACGTCCCCAGACCGTAGCGTTCCATCAAGTATGTCTCAACTGAATCACTATCAAACGTATCAGCGGTCCAACCCGGCGCAAGCCTATAATCAAACACGGATACATTAGCGATTAACTCTTGTAGCTCCTCAACCTTAGTCAAATCCGTTTCTGCATCACGTAAGCGCTCTAAGGCAGGCACATCAATTAATCTAACCAGATACTGATCTGGGTCACCGAAGCCGTAGAGGAAGACTTCGTAAAGGCCTCGACCTATATCTGTAGTTGCCTCTGTACTGTGCGTGAAGAAATGATCAAATAGCAGATCATTATCCTCCAGAAGCGCATTAAGCTCTGAATCTGTCGGTGCAGTATAAGTATCATTCCCAACGGGACTAAGCCTAAAGCCCACTCGATCCAGTAAACCCAGCTGATAATTTGCCTCAGTGCCGTAATATTCTGTCGTGGTAAAGCCTTCAGGTGTGGGAGCGCCGCTGAGTAGTTTCTCATAGACATTAAAACTGACGGGCGCAGACACCGTGTTAATCAAACGATCTCCGTAACCATAAGTATCTAGATACGATGCCAGCAATGTTTCTACATCACCACTCTCTTGTGTAAATTCTTGAATATTTTGACCGGGAAATAAGCTTACCGCAGTCGCTTCATCCCGGTGACCATCATCCAACATGACATCAACCACACCATTGTCGGTAATCCTATGCATGCGGCGAAGAGTATCCTGAAGATCCTGGATCAACAATGCCTTGTCAATATTGCCACTTGCAATAGTGGCCACAGAATCCAACTGAGCCGAATTAATAATCAACGGTGCTGATTCAACGTCAACTGTTGTAAGAATACCATTGGCATGCTCTTCAGTTGTCGCTGAATGATTGATTTCAAGGGTCACATTGGGGCTCGCACCAATGACCTGTACTTCACCTTGAATCTTAGACAAGTCATAGTTTTCCGGCAGATAACCTGGCAGCACACGATCAGGTAAATTCGCCTGAAAATTTAACTTGGTACCGTCAATCTGCTGAACGGTCGTACTAATATCATATTGGGGCACTGATTGAGTTGGCGTGTAGAAAAGCCCCATCATCTCATTCACAAAATCTTCAGCTTGAACAATCGCCTGATGATAATGGTAGAAATAGTATTGTGATAGACCTGCAATTACCGGGTCATTAGCTTGCGCTACTTGCCGTGACCAATCGTAAGATACAGACCAAGGGTTAGCGGCAGGACCATCAACTGCCAAATACTCTTCATCAAGCACCGCTATCAACTGATTGTAGACGGTCTCCGTTAACAGATTAGGTATATAAGCCAGTATCCCATAAGGCGTGAAAAACCTTTGTTGAAGCTCTGTCCATAGTGCTTGCTTGACGGCAAGATCGGATTCGATCTCACTCCATGCCAATCGGCGAAAGCCGGCAACAGATGGATTGTTAGTGAGCATCTCTGGTCCATCGATATAAATATTGCCTATATATTTTTGAGTGTCAGCAGACGCAGGCAAATCTATTTCAAAGTTTTTAGCGTCACCACCAAAGACCACCCGATCACCTTTGTTCGGGTCATAACTGGAACCCGTATTGATCATTAATTGCTGTCCTTCCAACGTGCCGTATACATACACAGTATCATCACCGGCACCGGTCAATATTACAAAGCGCTCAATCGAGTCAATTTCTTCTACAACCAAACCCGCTCCATAAAGCCGCTGAACTTCTCTTCCATCAACAACTTCAGTGAAGATATAAAACTCGTCATCGCCATCAGTACCGCCAATGACCAGACTGTCGAAGCCACCACCACCAAGAATATGCACCTTATTGTTCTTAACATAACTAAACAGAGCATCATTGTCGTTTTCGTTAACCTCCCCATCCGCATTACCCGCCGATAAACTGACGTCTTTCGACGCCAACTCACTCTCGGCACCATTCTTGCGCTCAAGGTGCGCCTTTAGATAGAAGACGTCATCACCATCTTCACCATAGAGGAAAATCTCTGCGACATTGTGATTCACTTCAAAGTAATCATCGCCAACACCACCGTAAAAATAGCTGGTGACACGGACACCATCAGTAATATCGGTAACTAAGGTAAACTCACGTCCCAACTCATTGATATATTGTTCTGTCGCTTTTACTCGACCGACGAAAAACTGATCATTACCTTCTTCGCCGTAAATATTTAACTCTAACGTACTGTCATCGACGATAAAGATATCATCGCCACCACGCGCCTCTACCTTTAACAACTCGGCAGACTCGTAATACAACTTTTGGCTAATAAGATCCGGACCTACAGCGTCTTCAAGGTTGCGAACATTACTGCTTAAACCTGTAGTAGCATCGCTATCGATATTTTCTGCTAACGCGTCAACATCAAGGCCGGTGAACATATCCTCAATGATACTTTTATCAGCATAGCGCTCCACGTAACCCATCTCTTGCAGTTGTTCATCAACGTCGACGTCAAATCGATAGGCGTCGCCCTGATTATTACCCAATAGAAAAACTTCATCAGAAAATGGATTAGTGCCGCTGTCTGCTACTTCGATAGTGGCATTACGAAGTGGGTTACCGGTGAGCGATATCACATAATTATCAGCGTTGTAGGCACCGTCTAACAATGCATCAAAGGTATAGTCAAAAACTATGAATTCGTTTCGAGCGCCCGCTGCAGTATCAAGACCTCTCAATTCAACCCGTTCAAATAGGTTTGCAAGATCTTCATCTTCGTATTCACTGGCGTTAGCGGGGTTACCTGCACTTCCAGGCTCATTATCAAAAAAACCAATAGTAGCGCTCAGCGTGGTAACTAGGCGATCATCATTTAGCAGGAAGTTGCCATCCCATTGTTCTATCAAAGTATCTTGAACATAAACAGGCTGGCCATTGATATCAACCTCACCTGTGGCTTCTCGTGCGATATCAATATTGGCAATATCGGCAACGCTGTAGCTCTGCTCCAGTTTACTTGCAATATCATCAGGCACTGATGTCAGCGTAAAGACGTCCTCACCTCTACCTCCGGAAATAATATCAGCACCACTGCCACCGAAAAGGAAATCCCCAAACAAACTACCGGTCAATGTATCATTGTCACTGCCGCCAAGAATATACAGTTCTTGAAGAATTTCGCCGTTAGGGTTTTGTGTATGGAGAGGTGTTTGCTGAACGGGAGTTATGCCGGAAAGATCAATAACATCATCACCATCCCCCGCATCAAGCAAGATAGCATCTTTGTGGCTGTCTAATTCTTTAATACTAATATTGACGCGGGCATCGGTTTCACCGACACGTCCCTGCGCAATAATCATCTCATAGGCAAGCGCACCAGTATCAGGGTCGCCTGTTTCAACCTCAGGAGTGGTAATATTATACGTATCATTATTGGCACCACCATTGATTACTATTACATCGCGATCATCATCATGGGCCTTACCGGTAATTGTGAAGTCTTCGTAGGCAATACGAGTCGTAGCACCATCAGGAATTTCATCAAGTATTCGCCAAAGATCGTCAGTGGTCTCAGCTGAGCCTCGATCATCAACGAGCACCTCCATAACAAAGTCCCAGCTTTCTGTTTCTTCGTTATATTTCTGAACAGGTCTGCTTTCGGTTGAGGTACCACGTTGACTGCCGGCTATGACAGCAACTTCAGAAACTTGAGTATCAGATAGGTCACCAATTGTAATTTGGTCAGCACCTGCACCGGTGTCAATGATAACTTTTTCGAGGCTGCTGAGGCTGGTAATATCACCATTCCAATTCAGTTCACCACCGTTGATCGAAGAAAGCACAACAGTCTGATTAGTGCCATCGTCTTCAACAGTGCCATCTACAGATCGCACATAGGATTGTTGTTTTAACGTATCCTCGCCTGAACCGCCATCTACATCATCGCTACCGTCAACCTCATACCAATCGATCATGTCGGCACCACCTTGGCCTCGAATGAAATCGTCATCCAGGCCGCCTATGAGATAGTCAGCAGCACCACCACCGTAAAGCCTGTCTTCGCCCTCAAGACCCCGCAGCATATCTTCACCGGCGGATCCAGTGTCGGCGTTTATAAGTGTTTGATTGCCGGCATCGCCATAGACGATGTCATTTCCATCAGCGGCGAGAATAACATCATCACCACTACCCCCTATCAACACATCATCGTAGTCAGAACCAATAATAAAATCATTGCCAGAACCACCGATGACTACTCGCTCAACTCCGTTATCAACCCCAGTACCGCCATAGATACTTATATTGTCATCGCCCGCACCCGTATCTATGAAAATATCAACACCATTGATATTGGCCCATTCAGTGAACGATTCGCCAACACTGATAACGTCATTCTCTGAAGTACCAGCTATGCGAAGTCGACTGATTGGGTTATTAGTTTGATCTACACTAATCCAATCTACATAGCCGTTTACATTCGCCCTGATCCAATTGCCAGTTGTAAATTGACTCCCTGCGGCCGATCCCGGAATCGGGTCACCGTCCGGATCGTAGTTTTCTTTATACTCCAGGGAGATAACATCTTTGCCGTCATAATCACTGCGTAATTCTGAATCCCCAAATAAAGACAAAGTACCATTGTTTAATGAACTAACTGCATGGCTGTCCATTTCGCAACTGTAATCAAACAAGGTAAAAGTCGCATCTGCGAAACGTTCTCGCGCTTCATAGACGGTAATCTCTTCACCAAATACTTTTAAACCTGTCCACAAAAAACCCTCGAGATAAACCGACATCATTCCCTTAATATCGAAAAGACATTCGGGTGTCTCAATCAGGTCTACAAATTCATCAATATAGAGTTTACCGTCAGCATCCAAATCGTGAAGGTTTAAGGTGATAAGTGTATCAATACCACCTTCAATCCCTGCCTCGACTAACCCACCAATTCCCAGTGAAGCACCAGCACTGATATTTGCCCAGGCAGTAACCTCGGCGGTATCTTCTACGGCGACACCGTTTTCAAAAACAAAGTGATCACTTAAATAAAACCCATTCAATAGCAAATCGACATCATCTAATTCTTGGCTACTGGCAATAAAATCGCTGATACCTCGTGTATCCAAACCAAAAGACAACTGAGTTGAGATGCCAATATCACCAAAGAAACGAGCGTTTAAACCCGGGAACATTGGTGTAGAAGCACCCCACTGAAAATCTAAACCTAAGTCTGGTAACGTGTAGAGAAACAAGTCGACGTTTTTTCCCAGCAAGTAGCCCATCGCACTACTTGGGTCAGATAGTAAAGGCAGTGAGAACCCTCCCTTTCTATCATCCCCGCTCGAGGAGTCATTGATGGTTGTGAGTAGCTCTCCCTGGCTTCCAGCAGCCGTTTTCCCGCTTAAATTTTCTTGTGAGGATGTGTCATGGGCAACGCCGCTGCCACTCCAGCTACTGCCATCACCACCACCCTGATCGGAATTTTGACCAACTACATCTCCGCCGATGGTAAAAGTACCTGCATTAACCATGATCGTGCCATCTTCGGCCGCTGCATCGCTAATCATGGTGGCAAAATCTACAAACGTCTCAACAAATTCAATAACCCCTATTGCTCTGCCAAGCGCAACTTTATAGGGGGAAGCAGGAAGGTTGGCTTCAATTTCTACCGCCAGCGATAACAAAGAAATCTGAGTAATACCAAGGTCAATCTCTTGCCTGAATAACGCTAGGACATCATTGATAGGGGCGATAATCGGTTCAATTTCAGAAATAATTGGATCGATAATTTCACTAATAAAGGTACCAAAATCTATAGTGACATCTTCAAAAACAATTTCAGGACTTTCCAGTAAGCTGGTTGAAGAGCCGCCACTACCTATAGTGACGTCGGCAAAAACCTGATCGTAGTGAAATACTGTGTTAACGCCAGGGAATACATCCTCACCACCGACAGCAATACCGACATCTAAAAGCAAATCTACATTTGCGTAAGCTGATAAATTGGCAATAACAGAAAGACTTTCACTCTCGCCCCCTAATATAGTCCAGCGGCCATCTCCGCCGCCATCAACCAGATCAACACTGACCTGGCCCTGTAGACGACTATTGCCATCAGCGTCGTCATCAATTTCCTGCATGGTTCCCGACAACAGAGCAAGTGTTACGTCGAGCGCAGTACCATCAGTAAGTTGAGCAATAAGATTCAATTCAACTTCATTACCGCTTACTTCCGCACCAGCTGTGTTTAGAAAGAAACCATCATTCCCACTAAATCCGAAGCCAATACCCATGCGGTAATCCATGAGTAACTCAATACCTGTTTGGTCGCCCGTATTGAGATTTAGTCCCGGCATCGCCAAACCGAAATCCAAAGGCAAAGACTTCGGTTCAAACACATCGCCATCAATCAAGAAGTCAAACGTGAAACCGTCATCGGTCATTTCCGTGACAACATCTTCGTCTGCGAGTCCAAATGCCTGCTCAATAGACTGCTCAAGGATATCGAGCATGCCTCCTGCGCCATCAAATGCTAAATTTTCCAACGCTTTAGAGGTACTTAAGCCATCCCGAATAGCACTATCTAGGAAATCTCCGAGAGAAATATCAATAGCAGGGATATTAGTACCAAAGAGAAACCCTTTCAGATCATCCGTGAAACCGCCCACGGCATCAAAGGCTTGGCCCACAAACGGTAAAGCAACATCACCTAAACTGTTGGTCATGGTTGAACCGATGGTATCAAACATGCCACTCAATGCATCTTTTATAAACTGCGGACTTTCCAGCATGGCATAGAGGTTAAACATGTTCGACAAATCGACTTGGGTAATGTCATAACTGAACCCTTCACCCAGTTTGTAATCAGCAAGCAGGCGCAGCACATTGTCATTTACACCATCAAAGTTATCGTCTCGAGTAGACCCGCCCAAGGGTAGCGTTTCTGTTGGGAAATAAAGTGGTAACTCCGCCAGCGCATTGGCAGAAATATCATAATCGATTATCGTACTACCGAGAGTTATCAATTCATCTATAGAGTAGTTAGAACCATCTTCTTTCTGCTCGAGCGTGACAAAACCATTAATATCCGCTGACAGAAAACCATCATCGACCCAAATACCTAATTCAAGGTCTTCCAACAAATTGGCAAAGGGCAAACTTCCCAAATCGCTAGGTAATGATATAGAAAACTCTGCGTCAAGTAGCTCACTTGTCACCACGCCTGCACCCAAACGCAAGCCTGAATTGGACTCAACGTAAAAGAAGTCACGAGGGTCGAAACTGTCCTGGTTCAATTCGGTAATGGGTTGTGACAATCCTGATAAATCGGCACCTAGTCCAAGATGTAACTCCGCAAAAGCGGTGGCCAGAAGCTGAGTATCGGCTGTTAGCGACAGGCTATCGCCGAGAAATTCTTCAAGATCACCTAGACCAAGGTCAGAGAGATAATCAAAAAGATTCAGATCAAGATCTACATAGTCCGAAAACATCGCATTGATATCAAACTGGGTAAGCAGTTGCGAATCTTCGTAGGTAAAAGTGAAATAATCAGGGTGGTCATAATTGATTAAACCAAAAGCGTCATCAACGATTGTTTCTATGGCAGCATTAACGGTATCTTGCGCCTGCCCCAAATTATTAAAGCTATCGGCTGCCACTTGAATGGCTGCAATAGCTGAACGAATACGATTAAAGAAGCCGTCACTATCTGGGCTTTGGTCAAGCAAATCATTAATACTTTGATTGATACCCGGGATTTTTTTATACAGAGGACTATCAGCATTACCCGTATCTAGCCAGCTGTCCATGGTTTCCAAAAACCCTTGGAATAAATCGGACAAACTCAAATTGCGGAAGTTTTTTAAATCATCAAAGCCCTCTAATTGCAGCATGAAGGGAATACTGCCCAGCAACGCTACCGGTGACAATCCACCACCATCGGCTAATTTGACAGCGCCCAAACCAGATGAATTAGCACTGATACGCACACCATCAGATAAGTCAGCAAAAGCACCGGTCAATGAAATCGGTATATCAATATCGTAGTAGTTAGCATTACCAAAACCGGGATTCAATGCGGAGATGTCAACATTGCCATCGGTCAAATCACTCATGCTTAGGCGATCGTTATAAGCCAGTTCCAAACCGGTAGAAATATCAATTAGGCCACCATTAATTTCCGCCCCAACAACATCAAATAAACTGATGCTGGGATTAATATTTTCGCCCAGTAAACGCACATTCGATTGCAAGGTGGGGTTATCAATAAAGAACTGACCGTTTTCGTCAAGACCGAAAATAAAATCAAGACCCAACTCAACCAATGCTTCTAAACTGGCAGAACCGTCGATAGTAATAGGTAGCGAACCAAAGTCGATACCATTGCCGCCAAAATCAATCGCCGATAAATCCAACTCCAGCGTTTGTCGCAGTTGATTACTGTCTAGCAGATCCAGATGTACGGAAAAAACTTTGTCGCCGGTATAACCTTCAGCAGCACTGATTGCATCAATATTAATTAGGTCGCCGGTGGTGATATCACCACCAAAAATAGCCGCCAACTGTTGATTAATAGCCGAACCAACCGTCGCACTAATATCAGCACCCAAATCACTGGGTATACCTAACAGCTCGGCAAAATCCAGCGAGAGGAAAGGAATTTTATCATCACCAAAACTCAGTAACTCTAAGGCACGATCACCTAAACCACCTACCCAACCTTCAAAGGCATTAAGACCATCCATCAACAACTGTTGATCAGCCACATCGTAAACGCCGACAGCGGGTAGTAACCGTTGACCGGTTGATAGCGTCTCTGCCATCAAGTCCGTCATGGGTACCACATCGTGGTCAACACCAAGAATATGCCCCATCTCGTGCATCAATACCGTTAGCAAATCAAACTGATCAGCCGCTACGCTATCATCGCTAGCGGCATGCCAACCATAGCCGGCGGCATTACTATCCAGGTTGATCGTAAAGCCATCAGCCAATGAACCGGTGGCTATCGCCAGTACGGTATCAGCAGGGTCAGTAATATCACTGTGACTAAAACTTAACAGCGCGTCACCCAGATACTCTTCGACTAAACTGTCACCCACTATTTGACGCCAGTTATCTTTGGCTGCTGTCACTAAGTCGGCAAAGGGCTGACCGGCTAAAAAGGCGTTATCAATATTGGCGCCCGTTTGCACGCCGGCATTAACCGCCGTCGCACTGGACGGGTCAATAATGCTGGCGACACGACCAATAAAGGGTATGTTTTTCAGAATCTTTATCGCTTGCGCACCACCGCTGAGTTTTTCAACGTCAAAATTGCCGTAGGCCAGCACCACTTTATCGTTATCGCCCTGGAACCGAATAATTTTTAAATCGGTAGTATCAGTACTTAAGAGAAGATCCGCATTGGATGCAATAATGCTGTTAATTTCATTAATATCAGTAACAACTTCAGCGCCACCATCCAGCAAGGTAATCTCACTGAAATCAAGTATATCGGTACCACCATTACTGATAATCACATCACCGACGGCATCTTTGGTGATGAAAAATTTATCATTACCACTGGTGCCTATAATTAAATCGGCCTGGTCTTTCGCACCAATCGCACCTTCAATATCCGCTAACAACGCAATTTGCGTCGTGGTCGCAGCCGAGTAGTCGCCCAAACCGAGGCCATTAACACTGAGCAAATCGAAGGGCCTAAAACCGCCAGCGGTGCTAAACACAGCCCCTGCGCTTAAATCAATAATGATCTGATGAGCAGCATCTTCGTAACTGACAATATCAAACACTTCTTTAGGTACAATACCGTTATCATCGAAGAAACTGGCCTCATAGCCATCGGTATCACTGCCGCCGGCTTGCGGCGAATCACCACCACCGTCGACGATATCCATTCCACCGGTGCTTACGCCCGCACCCAGCTCAAACTTTTGTTCGTCGCCATTACCCACTAACACATCGTTACCGGCAGAGCCGTTAATTTCGGCAAAACCGGTAATCGCCAATTGCGCCCAGGTGTCTGCTAATTGCCCAGTAATACCTAATTGACTGGCCAGGAAATCAAAATAATCGGTTAGCCCACCAAGACGCTCACCATCAACACCTTCAGCATAACCATAGCTCGCACTCCAACCTTCGATGGTGCCGATAATGGGTAAGGTGACATCGGGAATGGGATCAATATCAAATCCCTGCCAGTCAGAAACATTCACTTCATCGCTGGCAAAATAGGCACTAGCTTCAGGCCTACCAGCCCAGTAACTATCGCCCATCAACACTTCAATGCCTGACTTGCCATCGGCGGCATGATCAAAATTGGAATAATTAAAGGTTAGGTTTTCACCAATGACCGAGCCTTGAAAATAAGCGTCGCCATGGAATACCACCTCGTTATCGCCGCCACTGCCAACCAGGTTTTCAATGTCGTTGGCAATTAGCAGTGGAATACTGGTGGGTAAATCATCGGGGAAGCCGGTAAAAAAATCCGAGAAATCAATCTCCAAACCTAAGTCAGTAAATAAAGCAGCCTGTGGTGATACTAAAATGACATTAGAGCCAATTTCAATTTCCGGTATACCACTTTCAGCGCCTGAACCACTGAGCCGATCGGCAATGGTTCGCAACACATTAATATTGCCGGTAGTCACATTGTAAACGTCGTAACGAAGATTCAAATCAAGGCCAGAAAAATCTAACGTATCAAAATACTCGGGGATGCCAACACCACCGTCACCACCTACTTGCACATCAGGGTATTCCAAGATCGCCGCCGCGCCCCAAAGCCCTCCTTCAAATACATAGGTATCGCCGCCGGTACCACCAATTAATAAATTCAATCCTAAATTGAAGTCATCATATTCGTGCGGCATAACAGCCTGCTGAACATCAAAGGATTCATCATTGGCGCCTTGTACTAGGGCGAAACGACTATCGGACTTGAACGTGTCTTTTTCATCGCCATCAAATTCAATTTGCTGAATGCGGCCTGTATCTTCGTCATTCACTGCAAGAATGGTAACGGTTAATAATTTACGTAAAAAATGCGTGTCGTTGACGTCGTCGCTAATATCCTGATTAAGAGTAATGGTCGTCTTATTGCTAACAGCAACATAATCAACATTGGCAACTGTTACACCTGCGGTCGCAACACTGAAAGCCAAAACGTCATTATCATTAAACTCGTTTTCCAGATTGCCAATTAAGGTTAATGTGGAAATACCATTGTCGGTTTGCACATCGATAACGTACTCGGCATAAACCTGAGCGGCAACGGTAAAGGTACCGTCCGCCACACCGGCAGGATCATCAGCCACCACCTCAACAATGGTTTTATCTTCATTAGTAAGAACAGGCTCTAATAACTTTCTAATAATATCAACGCCACCATCAATGGTAATGGTGTTGTTATTTTTATCAGGGTTAACATTAAAGCCGGTTAAATCACTACCGATAACGACGTTGATACCAGAGGGGTCTATCTTGATATCGTCGATGTTGGACCAGCGGGTCAAATCAAGCCCAATATTGCCATTTAAGCGCACGCGGGCATCCCCGCCAAAATTGCTTAAATCCAATTCATTGACGACCGTAAGCGCTGAAAGATCTGTCGCTTCGGGCAAGGTTAAACCGGTGCTGTTGGCTGCCAGCAATTCAAAAATATCGTCTTTTAGTGGTTTAAAGCCAGTGCCGCCAACAACAGTACCATCAAAGGTAGTACCCTCTTCCAACTCAAATACATTGTGATTACGACCACCGTAAATGACCGTGTTTTCATCAATATCACTGATCACTAATTTATTAAAGGTGATTTCAAAACCGAGCTCAGTCTTTTCTTTTTCCTGGAAATAATCAGCTAAATCTGCACCAATTTCAGCAATACCATCGCCCAGAAAACGTTTAATCCATTCGATATCTTCAACGCGGCTTATTTCTAATGAACCATCTTGTTTGAAGGTAAATATTAATTCTTGATCAACAGCTCTGAAATCCAATACTAAATTACTGCCACTGCTAACAACTTCGCTACTATCAACCGCGATAACCTGACCACGGTTTTGCCAAGCGGTAACATAATCTGAAATACTTGTTGTTTTTAAACCCCAGTCACTGCCAAACAAGAAGGTATTGTCACCGCTACCCGCCGTAATGGTTTCAAATCGCTCGATAGATTGAGAGTACATTGAGTCAGTGAAATCATAATCTGCTATACCCGGCACGGAGCCATCTGAAGCGGCAGGGCCAATGGCGTCTTGCCGCGCAGTAATATCAGCCTCAGTAATACCGGTACCCGACAAAATATTGTTATCGGACATAATATGGAGCATGTCTGCAGTGATCAAAGAAAAATCAATAACATCAAGACCAGCACCACCTGCCGCATCTTCTATGACAATGACTTTGCCCCAGTTATCCTGGAACTGATAGGTATCATTACCACCACCGCCATCAAAAGTATCCACAATCCTTAATGACGTATCACTACCAGCGCCACCCGTATCTGCTATCAGCGTATCATCGCCTGCGCCGCCATTAAGTACATCCCAACCAGCACCACCGATTAAAATGTCATCATCGTTGCCGCCATCTAAGTCATCATCGTCTGCACCACCGAATAACTCATCGTCGCCGGCACCACCAATAATTGTATCGGCGCCGTCACCACCATCAATCTTATCGTTGTCCGCGCCGCCATCGATAAGATCACCGTCAAGACCACCATCAATGACATCGTTGCCAGAACCGCCATATATATCATCACGCTCATCGCCACCGGTTAATGTGTCACCGCCATCGGTGCCAGACAGCAGCATACCGGTATCGTTAGCCCAAACAGTATCGCTACCATTGGCGACAACAACCTCCTTGATAAATTCCGCATTGTTTATAGCCGAACTGACAAACGGTAAAGTAACTACGTCACCTCGAAGATCAATAGTTAGATCATCACTAATACTGTCAGCATAAACAACAACATTGTCACCTTCCCCGACATCTAGCCCGCTGATTGACGCGTCAGGAAAAAAAGTAAATGTGTCGCTGCCAGAACCGGCAATAAGGTTTGTGACATTTTTCGCTGTGAGCGTATTACCATTGCTAAACTCAACAGAAATAAAACCATTTTCCTCAATACTGACTTTTAATGAATCAGACAGAGCTGAAAAATTTAGAACTATAGAACCATCACCCGCAGGCTCTAGCTGCAAGTTGTGGTCAGGTATTGCACTAAAGGTGAATGTGTTATCAGAGGAGGAGCCAATAATGACTTCTATATTATCAATATTATTAATATTATTTGATAGTACATCGGTACCGGGTAAAACAGCGTTGGCTGGATTAGCCCAAATGGCGTTACTGCCACCGGCGGCTTCCACATAAACAATATTAAGCTCTGTATCATCAGCAGACACTGAGACGGTAAGTTCATCAACTGCCACTGTGGCAGCTTGGGCAATCGAAGATTCGATACTATCTATCCACATTAGCCTCAACTGAACATTGATCTCCGCTTCAATACGAGCACTTATCGCTGCATTATCGACAGGTGCTTGAGGCGCTGTGTTAAGTGCGTTTTCTATTGCTTTTATCCAGGCTGTCTTTTTCTCAGTATCTGTTGAACTGTCATAGGCTGCGACGAGAGATGCAGTCACTGTGGTGGTAACTTGCTCCAACCCTTCACCTTTAACTACGGTAAAAACTGTTTCCACAGATGAATCTATCGGTATCTCTAAACCAGAAATTAATGCCCAATTGGGCATTGCCGTCTTTACACCGGGACCGTCGGCGACAACACCTTGCCAAATCTCAAATTTATCGCCATTAATATTTTCAATCGACAACTGGCCGTTTATAAATCTGACCTTATAGTCCGCGGTGGAAGAGACCTGCTCTGCTGCATACAGCGCTGCTAATTCTAACTGACGCTGCTGTATAAATAATTCAAATGCGGTTCTATCACCATTGAAGTCATTGGTAACACTGCTTATATCTGCATCAGTTTGAGCGCCCAATGCAATTGCAAAATTCAACTCAGCCGGCAGATTAACGGTGCCATCAGCATTCATGGTTGGCGCAGCACTGTTTATTGCTAAGCTAAGAAGGGAACCTGTATCGTCAGGTAAATTACCTGCTGTGGCCTGACCCATTTCGGTGGCAACATCCATGACGGTATTGCCATTATCAGAACGAAACGTAAACGTTATATCGCTACTAACATCCGCGAGATCTAATCTGTCTTCCTCACCGCCAGCGTCGACGATTGTGTCAATTCCCCAGTCGCCATCGGCATAGAAATAAGTATCGTTACCGATACCGCCAATCAGCGCATCGCCACCAGCACCGCCCGTCAGTTCATCGTTACCGACACCACCGTCCAGACGATTATTGGCACTGTCCCCTACTAGAACGTCAGCCTTAATACCACCGGTTACATTTTCAATATTCGAAATAGTACTTGCACTAGTAAAGCCGGAAGCATTTCCAGCGGCCAAATCAACCTGAACACTGTTTGTGTAGTTTTGATAGCTGAGAGTATCACCAACACTTGTATTATCTCCGCCATCGAGGTTGCCATCTATGGCGGTTGAACCATTCACATAGATAATATCGTCGCCAGCCCCGGTGTTGAAATTTGTTAAATTTACCTCGGAGTCTTTTTTGAAGGTGATCGTATCATCGCCATTACCTAAGGTAACGACACCGGTCAAATCAATCTTTTCATAGCTATCATCACTAGCACTACCATTAACACTAACAATATTGATCGCGCCGTTTTGGAAAACTTCAATAATCGTTGGCTGGTTAGTCAACGCTAGTAAGTTCGCTTGGTAGGCAGTTGCAGAGAGTATATTTACATTAATGTCACCGCTGCTTTTTTCAAGCTGCCAATCACCGTCAATACCGGTAATATCATCAGATGCAGCAATATCCGTTTGTGTGATGCCGGCGAGTTTGTTAACAAATTCAACACCGTGACTACCTTCGGCAACATTACAGCCGTACAGTAGAATATCGCCATCGTCGGCAAAGGCACTACCCCAGTCTTGTAGTTGCTGCTGGCGGCGAGATATTGTGTCGGAGCTAACGGCACTATTACCCAAGCGCATTGATCCTGCTGCGCCATGGGCGACAACATGCAGCGCAGAAAGATCACTGTAATCGGCAAGTAGCGCACTAATCTGATCTAGTCCATCACTTTGCTGATCTAACACAACAATGCGCAGGCTATGGGTTTGATTGCCCTCTGCATCAAAAAAACTTAGAATTTCGTCACTAACAAAGCTACTGTCGGCCTCAGTTACGTCGTCAGCTTGCGCGGGCTTGTCGTTTACACCAACATCGTGGGAAGCGCCAAAGTTGGCTACCAGGTCACCAATTAACGAACGATAATCGTCAATGGAACTGTCGACAACAATCACTTCTTGAACAAGGTCAGTCGCAATCACAGAGGGAAGCCCACTGGAAGACAATTTATTCAGCCAATATTGCTGTATAAGCGGCTGGAATTGTGTTGTCGATTCCGTCTCTTCGGTCTGAATAACAGCGGCTGTAGCGGGCGCTTCTATCTGTTCACTGTCAGCGCCCTGAGCAGCAACATCAGGGCTAGCCGTGTCAGTCTCTGGCTCAAGACCTTCGATGATAAACCGGCTGGTTTCTTCAACCTGATCGAGGTCAACGTCAACAATCAATTCATCAACTGATGCTGAATTGTCCGGGGCAAGTTCGACCGGAAGAAAATCTGCGGAAAGCAGTACTCTTGGCTCTAAAGGTTCGTAGCGCACTTTGCGAACCTGGCTTTTGAGGTTTTGCTGCTTGGTCTTGTCGTCGTTACCGCTCATCTTGCTAACCTTTTTACTGCCTAAATAAATAAGTCATACTGCATTAAGGTGTTTAAACTAAAAACAATCAGTTCAAACGTGCTACTGAAAGAAAGCATTTATTCGTATAAAGTCTTGCTCACTCAGTGAACCAACCGCGGCCTTAAGCCGAAGATCTGCCAACAAATAATCATAGCGCGCTTTCGCTAAATCCCGTTTAACTGAATATAAATCGCGCTCTGAATCCAACACTTCACGATTGGTATATAAGCTCGGGTAACCTTTGCGCTTGGTCTCGACTACAGCTTGCTGTGCATCGACGCCTTTCATCAACGACCCAATTTTTGTCATCGACGTTTTCAAATCGAGGAAAGCTGACCGGGTTTCACGAGTAGCTCTGCGCATTTCGTTATGCAAGGCATCCATTTCAGCGTTATAGCGATAAGCTGCTTCTCTTATTCGAGAATTTGAAGAACCCCCTTCAAATAAATTCATATTAAATCGCACGCCGATTTCCGTGGTTTCAACCTCACTACTACCACCAAACAAGCTCCCTCCCTGCTCTTCATTATTGATGCGTCCATATAGTGAGACGGTGGGATAGCGATTACCCTTTTGCCGTTCAATCTCGTACTCAGCAACGCTCAACGCGTAACGCTGAAGCTGCACAGGCAGGCTGTTCTGCATGGCGAGGTCGACCCACCGATCAAGCACATCAGGGCTTGCCGCAACCAATTGAAGGTTATCTTTTAGTCGCGCATAGTTGTCGGTGCCTGCACCACTAACTTCACGCACAGCCTCAATGGCATCATCGAGAGTATTTTTTGCAGCAACCTTGTCTGCGTAAACACTGGATGCCCTCGCTGTTGCCTCGAGGTAATCGACCTTGCGTCCTACTTCCGCATCGTAGCGTTTTTTCGCCGCAGACTCCTGTGCGAGAATAGCGACTTCTTCTTTTTCCGAGAAGTCGAGATTGTCCTGCGCTGCTAAAACCGTTAGATAACGCTCTGCAACTTTCAATTGCAGCACTTGCTGAGATTGCAACAACTCAACTTCGGCAAGGGCTCGCTCTTGCTTGGACTGGTTAAAGCGCATAAAACGCTCCCAATCAAACAGGGGCTGACTTAGGTTAGCCCCGTAAATTGTTGTATCAAAGTCACTTTGGCCGCTACCAATAACATCAATATCCGAAGCCACGATATCCTGATCTGATTGGCGCTCTTCCGCATAGATTGATAATTCGGGCATTAACCGCCCCCGGGCTTGGATATAACCCTCCACATCCGCCAGGTTTTTCTGTTGCGCCTGTCGGTATTCTGCATCAAAGGTTTTTGCCCGCTGGTAGACATCGAGAATGCTGTCTTTGCTTAGCGACTTGTAAACAGGGGCTGCAACGATAAACTCGTCAGCTTCAGGATATTCATCACTGGCACCGACAGACAGCGATAGCAGCAAAGCCCCAAAAATAACAGGGACTTTAGCAACGTAGGAATTACCTGTATGGCGGCAGAAATGCGCATTATGAACAGCCGATAGATTGGAAAATAACTTCATCTTAACTCCAAGTACAACGGGCACACAGGTGGCACCTGTGTGTATACCCACTCATTTTTTTTCACAGTATCAGACAGACTATCCAGAAGTTCAGCGCACTAACTACGAACCCCCTCACGGTCCATGATGAATGAATTCTATCTGTTCTGACTTTATTGAATTCACCGCTCTTCTAACGGTCACCAGGTGTTTCATATACCAACTCATTTGTTTTTATTGCTGTACGTCGGTACGTTAACGACTGGGAACCCTTATTTATCGCAGCAGTATCGTAGGATATTACAGTTAACTGCGTCACAACAAGGTAATTTTCACTGGATTGGTAATATGACCAAATATGGAAGCCCCACGGCTGCAGGCGTGATACGAGGGAGCTCTAACGGAGTTCCTGTACTGCCAACTTCAGACTATATCTACGGCCCCTCCGAGCCTCCAGACCAGCGAGACGACAATTGATTGTTATGCCAAATAGTGCCAGCATGAGCACCGCGTTGCCCCACCTTTTTTGCTGACGGTAATGACCAATACAACCCAACAAGGCGAAGCTTGAGAATGAATTCAGTGGACGTAAAAAAAATCTGTGCAGGTAGTGTCTATAAAATGATCGCAATCGGGCTTTGTTGCAGCTTTATACCCTTTTTTCTGCTACTGGGAATATTTGGGGCGGCGGATATGTCTGCGTTGACCTGGAATCGTCAACCGCTGACGGGGTTTAAAGCCATTTTTCTTAGCCCAATAATAGGGCTTCTAATGGCGCTTGTATTCACAGCCATAATTGGTGGCTGCACGGTATTAGGCTTATGGCTATATTCGTTTTTCAAACCATTAACCATTGAATTTCAAACGATAGATAATAGTGAACCGACTGACTGACAAACGCTTTCAAGGTAATAACACCAGGTATTGACCTATAGTAAAACGCCCTCTTTAAGCGTTTCAAATATGTCCAAGCAAGGGAACCAACAGAAGGTTTCACTGTCATAACTGTATCGTTTCTAATTAGCTGCAAAATCATAAGCTTAGCCCCGAATACAAAGCCTTGCTTTTACAACCGGGATCGTTATTATGTGAGTCGCAAACCACTTTATAGAACTATGGAGATACAACATGCGTGACAATCCAGTATTTGGATCCGCCACCAACTCAGCTGAATCAGCTCTAGCTACGAACAAAGTATTACGTAATACCTACATGCTACTGGCAATGACTCTTGTTGTCAGCGCTACAACTGCAGGCATCGCGATGGCCGTCGATCTGGGCTATGGCGCAGGTATGGTGATGATGATTGCCGCTATTGTACTAATTTGGTTTGTACTACCAAAAACAGCAAATAGCTCTACTGGTATTTACGTTGTTTTCGCCTTTACTGCACTGATGGGTGCCGCTTTAGGGCCAACGCTTAATCGCTATCTGGCTATGTCTAACGGCAGCGAAATTGTTATGCAGGCGCTTGGAGGTACAGCTCTGGTGTTTTTCACCCTTTCAGGCTACGTCTTAACAACCCGCAAAGACTTCAGCTTTATGGGCGGTTTCCTGATGACTGGTTTAGTTGTCGTGGTAATGATTGCTTGTGCACTGATGCTCGGATCGTTTTTTGGCTTTCATGTACCCGCTGCTCAAGTAGCATTAAGCGCAGGTATAGTGCTACTGATGTCAGGGTTTATTCTTTTTGATACCAGCCGCATTATTAACGGCGGTGAAACCAATTACCTGATGGCCACAGTGTCATTGTATTTAAATATATATAATCTCTTTACCAGCCTATTACATTTGTTAGGTTTTATGGGTGACGATTAAAACTGTGCCTTGATAACGTTAAAGCCTCGACTATTGTCGGGGCTTTTTGTTTTTAGACACACTCTATTTACTAAACGCGTGACATTCACACAATACTCGACATGAAATTTTCCATATTGGTACTAGGGTCGCCCTATTCAAATCAATCAGTGACAACGGCTTTGAGGTTTGCCAACGCCGTCGTTGCATCTGACCATTCGCTCTATCGTGTGTTTTTCTACCATGACGCAGTTCAGTGTGGAAACGCGCTTGTCACTCCACCACAGGGCGATATTGATATTCCCGCCCAGTGGCAGCAAATAGGTAAAACTGCCGATACCGAACTGATTATCTGTATTGCCAGCGCTCTCAAACGCGGCATCCTCGATACTACAGAAGCGGAACGTTATGAAAAACCTGCCAACAATCTCGCCGATGGCTTTGCTATTTCAGGATTGGGACAAATGGTTGATGCAACTATCCATTCTGATCGCGTTATCACTTTCGGGCCATAGATAATGAATAACGATCAATCCAAGCGTATCTTATGGGTATTTCGTCAGCCCCCCTATGGGAATTCACTATCGAGAGAGGCAATAGATTTTGCACTCGCAGCAGGGGTATTTGACCAGAATATCGGACTAGTCTTCATTGGCGACGGTGTCTGGCAGCTTATCAGTCACCAAAACAGTGAGACGATAGCGTATAAAAATCATCAGAAAGTACTATCGGTGCTACCGCTATATGACATCACTGATATTTATGTCGATCAAGCGGCCGTCACCGAGAGAAAAATAGACCCGCAACAACTGTCTTTGAACGCCCGTACAGTCTCAGACACCGAAATTCGCCAGCTTTTTGATTCCGCCGACATGATATTGAACTTTTAGCCAAATGATTTTACATACCATAAACAAGTCACCCTATCGAGATAACAGTTTTATCGAGTGCCTTCGCTTTATCGGCGGACAGGCTTCTGTCTTACTGATAGAAGACGGAGTCTATGCAGCACAAGACAACACCAGTTTCAGCCTCGTGCTCGATACATTGGACCCAGAAATTCTTTGCTATGCCCTAGCAGCTGATATTGACGCCAGAGGCCTGAACAACACTCTAATAAAGCGCGTTACTTTGATTAATGATTCAGAATTTGTTGAACTTGTTGCCACGCATCATGCAGTACAGAGCTGGTTCTAGTCATGGCAAACACGGGCAATCATCCTTTCGCAGCATTTGACAAAGAAGGCTTTCTAAAAAACCTTGATGCCTGGGATTGTGCAACTGCGACAGCTATCGCCGCAAAAGAAGGACTCCAGTTGACCGATCAACACTGGGAGCTCATCATGCTTTTAAGACGTTTTTATCAGGAATTCGAACTCTCTCCCGCCATGCGACCATTGGTTAAGTATGTCGGCCAACACTTGGGCAAAGAGAAAGGCAGTAGCCTCTATCTTTTGCAGCTTTTCCCAGGCAGTCCAGCTAAGATTGCCGCTAAAATCTCCGGACTTCCAAAGCCCGACAATTGTCTATAACCGTGTCGATCAGGTAAATTTTCATTGATGTCAGATTCCTACCGAAAAAACCTCAAAGAGCAGCGACAAGAGGAGCACCGCTTCGCCCAGTATGTACGAATACTGGGCAAGGGTAAGTCGGGGGCCCGCTCGCTTAGCCGGGAAGAGGCTTATCAGTCAATGACCATGATATTGAGAGGTGAAGTTGAAGATATTCAACTCGGTGCCTTTTTAATGTTGCTGCGAGTCAACGAAGAAACCCCAGAGGAACTAGCCGGCTTTGCAGAAGCCGTAAGAGACCATATTGCCAAGCCCGAACAAGCGATTGCTGTCGATCTTGATTGGTCCAGTTACGCGGGCAAAAAACGTGTGCTCCCCTGGTTTTTGTTGAGCAGTTTTTTGCTAGCCGACAATGGCTTTCGGATTTTTATGCACGGCGCTAGCGGCCATACTGCAGGCCGCATGTATACTGAAGATGTACTAGCTGAACTGGGAATAGCACCGGCACAATGCTGGCGAGAAGTCAGCGATCAACTCGACAAATCGTCTTTTTCCTATATGCCGCTGGAGTCGTTCTGCCCTGAACTACACCGTATTATTGGCTATAGAAAATACCTTGGCTTGCGATCACCCGTACATACATTGTCAAGATTGATTAACCCCTTAGCAGCGCCCTATTCCATACAAAGTATTTTCCATCCCGCCTACGGTGCAAGTCACCAACAGGCTGCAAAGCTATTGCGACAACCCAACGCCGCTGTATTTAAAGGCGAAGGTGGCGAAATTGAAAGAAAGCCCGAAGCGAATTGTGCGGTAAAAATGATTGTTGACCATTGTGAAGTGGAACAGCAGTGGCCAAAAATGCTGGAAGGCAGACAATCCCCTCCCGAACACTTGGACCCACAACATCTGACGAGGGTTTGGCGAGGTCTGGAAACGGATTCCTATGGCAAAAATGCAATAGTAGGGACTGCTGCCATAGCAATCATGTTGCTAAAGAAAGCATCAACGCAACAACAGGCAATGACGCTGGCAAATCAGTGGTGGCAGAATAGAGACCGCTCGCGCGTCTAGCGACAAAGCCTTACGAGTAGCCATTTGGATTATCACTCTGCCAGCGCCAACTGTCTCTAGCCATCTCATCAACGCCGCGCTCGGCACGCCAGCCGAGTTCTCTAGCTGCTACATCCGGATTGGCAAAACAACTGGCGACGTCACCAGGACGCCTATCG
Organism: Oceanicoccus sp.; assembly: GCA_036963965.1. Taxonomy (GTDB): domain Bacteria; phylum Pseudomonadota; class Gammaproteobacteria; order Pseudomonadales; family Dasaniaceae; genus Oceanicoccus. The sequence continues at coordinate 336,661 of JBALTE010000002.1, forward strand.
ACAAGCTGATAAGGTACAGATTTGCCCGAAGCCTGCTCAAACGCGGCGATCATTTCCAGCACTGAATACCCCCTTCCAGTTCCGAGATTGTAAGCCACAGCTCCGGGCGTATCGGCTAATTTATCTAATGCTTTCACGTGACCCAATGCTAAATCAACGACATGGATATAGTCGCGTACGCCAGTCCCGTCGACCGTTGAATAGTCAGAGCCAAACACTGATAATTTATCTAATTTCCCTACTGCAACCTGGGAAATATATGGCATCAAATTGTTAGGAATGCCATTCGGGTCCTCACCTATTCTGCCACTAATATGAGCCCCAGCGGGATTAAAATAGCGCAGTAGGATCGCGTTCCAGCGCTGGTCAGACACATAAAAATCGCGCAGAATTTCTTCTATCATCAACTTGGAACGACCGTAAGGGTTGGTAGCTGACAGAGGGAAGCTTTCGTCAATAGGGACCGAGGCAGGATCTCCATAAACTGTTGCCGACGAGCTAAACACCAAATTGAAAACACCATGTCGACTCATCACGTCACACAAAACCAAGGTGCCATGGACATTGTTGTGGTAGTACAAATAGGGTTTTTCTACAGATTCACCCACTGCTTTTAGCCCAGCAAAATGAATAACCGCGTCGATAGGGTTCTCTCGAAATACTTGCTCCATCGCTTGTTGATCACAGATATCAATTTGATGAAAGTTAACATGCTGGCCGGTAATTTCTTCGACACGCCTTAGCGCCTCGTAACTGCTATTACACAGATTATCGACCACAATGACATTGTGACCTGCGCCCAGTAACTCTATACAAGTATGACTACCTATATAACCCGCACCACCTGTTACCAAAACGTCCATAAATACCCCTTTTCCCATACTACTATTTGAACAATCACCTTAAGTTTAGCTAAATACTTTGACAAAATCATCACGCATTACCTGTACAAATTCACTATAATGACCAACTTACATTCCAGAGTAGTCGCCCAGTTACCTATCATGCCTTTAAGCAACGTTAAACCCGATCTATATTCACAACAGTTACACGCCAAAGCTGACAAAATAGCAAACCAATTTGCCGACTTCGACGTGCCCCCACTGGAAATATTCGATTCTCCACCACTGCATTACAGGGTTCGGGCTGAGTTTAAAATATGGCATGAGGGTGACGATTCATTTTATGCAATGTTTAATCGCGCCGAACCTAAACGACCGGTGCGCATCGACACCTTCCCGATTGGGTCAGAACTGATCAACAGCTTAATGGCCAAGCTGATGATTGAAGTGAAAGCCGAAAAAATGCTGCGGCTAAAGCTTTTCCAGATTGAGTTTCTTACGACCTTAAGTGGTGAATCCTTAATCACAATGATTTACCACAAGGCGCTGGGTGATGACTGGCAAATACTTGCAGAAAACCTGCAGAAAAAACTCAAAACTCGAATAATTGGCCGCAGCAAAAAGCAGCGCATGGTATTGAGCAAGGACTATGTGACCGAAACGCTAACGGTCAGTGGCCACCAATACCACTATCAACAGGTTGAAAACAGTTTCACGCAGCCCAATGCACAAGTGAACCAAAAAATGCTGACATGGGCGCTGGCTAATTCGACGGGATTAGGCGGTGACTTGGTTGAACTCTATTGTGGCAATGGCAATTTCACCACGGTATTGGCCGCCAACTTTGACAAAGTGTTGGCGACAGAAATTTCCAAAACTTCCGTCAAATCTGCTCATCATAACTTTGAAATAAATGGCATTAAAAATGTCCATATCGCACGAATGTCAGCGGAAGAATTTTCCAGCGCACTTGCTGGAGACCGGCAATTTCGGCGACTAAAAGACGTCGACCTCTCCAGCTACCAATTTTCGACGGTACTGGTAGACCCGCCGCGCGCCGGCCTCGACGCTGCAACAACGCAACTGGTTAGCCGCTTCGACCAGATTCTATATATCTCTTGTAACCCCGATACATTACATCAAAATGCACTTGAACTCGTTAAAACGCACAGCATTGAAAAAATTGCTATTTTTGATCAGTTTCCCTACACAGATCATATCGAATGCGGCATCATGCTGAAAAAACGAATAAACGGAACTTAGACCATGACCATTCCTTCTGTGCTTAGCAATGATGAAATCTCCAGTAGGCTGGGCACCAATAGTCAATGGGAGCTCAAAGACAACAAGTTATATCGGCGCCTGATGTTCGAAGACTTTGTGCACGCATTTGGATTTATGACACAAATTGCCATGGTGGCTGAAAAAATCAACCATCATCCAGAGTGGGCAAACGTATACCGCACTGTTGATATCTATCTGACGACCCATGATGCCGGTGGTGTTTCTGAGAAAGACTTCGAGCTTCTAGCAAAAATTGAATTGTTAATTGGCCAACAGTAAATTGTTATAGTTCTCAGCTGTCTGAACTGAAAATATACCGATGACCCGGATAGATAGTCAGCTGTTGGTGTGTTTCATCCAGTGATTCTGTTTTCTTTTTGAGTAGCGCGTCTATTTTGTTGCCGGACTGTATTATCTCGATTCTAAGCTCTCCTTGCTGCTGAACTTTTGTCTCTAGATACGCACTTTCCCCTGGATGAAGTTTGACAATTTCCACTCGGCCGGCAATATCGCTGCCAACAAAAGCCACAGAATCCATCACGAGTTCACTCGAATTGACGATGGTCAATTGGTAGCTTAACGGGCGATCCCACCACCATACTACTGAGTAAGCGATTCCCAATAGCAGCAATAAAGCCAGCAGTAACCGTCTCAATAAACTCTGATCCCATGTTTGCGAAACTGCTTGGTCAACACATCATCCAAATGCCCAATATCGGCTTTTTCAATATCGATGACACCAAATGACCATTGTTTATAAATTTCCCGACGCCGCATTCTTTTCGATAATGCCGCACTGTTGTCATCACTCCAGACTTCAATATACAAATGATGGGCCGGCAGGTAAAAATCAGCATAGAGTTCTTCGTCAACTGGCAGCTTTCGTTTGCAGGCATGTACCTGCCCCGCCATATAAAGCCAGTGACAAATTTGCAAATGGACCTTATCTTGATGCTGGTGTCCGTCAACCGCCTGATAATCGAGTTGTTGTGCAAACAAATCATCTGACTCTGTAGCTATTTCCGAAGTAATGTCTGCGGCAAAACGCAGCTGGGCTTCCAGTACTCGATCGGCTTGAACATTCTGTGGCCAGACGACGTAAAAGGTTCCGCTACTTTCATTCTCCAATTGAATTCCACCTCTCTCTTCACCGAGCGGTGTTAACTCCCATCCTTGAAATCCGTGTTTTAACCAGCCTAATTCAGCCAGCACTCGGTTGACCTCTCGTGGATTAATACCCACAGCCTTACCAATAGCTGTTGCGGCAATGTGTCGATTGTCTTCAAGCGCCTGTAACAAGGGGTGATCCGCCAAAACTTCGGGCCAGACAATATAGCGCCCATAGCGCTTACTATGAACATATTCCCCACCTTCAAACTCCCCTTTTGAGGTCAGCCCCCACCCTTCTTCCAGCCGCCTAATCCAACCGTAATCCTTCAAGGTTGAGAATAACTGCTGCGAAGGTACCTCCAGGGTTTTGGCCAGAGCACTGGTTGACACTTTCTGTGGGGTAGACTCTGTCATGGATAAGGTCTTATTCAATGCTGCATTTAACAATTAGTTAGGGTTTTTTACGGCTGAGTATCGCTGTTGTAATGACTGATATACCTCATCAGCAAAGGTCGACTTATGACTATCAAGTTCCGCTAAAATCTCTACCAGATGTTCATTATCTTCCCTGCCTTGCCATTGTTTGATATAGCTCCCATCTTTGTAGCCATTGTCCTGTCGGAAAAAATTGAGAACATTTTTACCGACGTATTGCTGATACAAATCGTCAAAGTTCATTCCCGTAGCATTTAACAAATCCCAGAATAAGCGCACAGAAAACCCCTTGGTCTCCAGGCTATGCTGCGCCAAAAATTCCGTCGCCTCGCGCACGTCCTTATCGACATAATGATAGCCTTTCAATTGGTCTTCCATCTGTTCGGCAATCTCTTCGACTGTTTTACCATCAGCGAACAATGCACTCATACCAAAATGCCAAATATCGATCGCTTCTAACTTTACCTGATCCATATCGGGCGTTTGCTTCTTCCACCACTTATACCCATAGTGTTCTACCAGCTCTCCACACTCAATCCAGATGGCGCGATACCAATCAAATTGCTGGGTAATCCAATCTGGGTGTACTTTTTGGTTCATCCTGTTTTGCATCTCTAACATGTTGATAAACGCTTGCTTCATTCATGAACCCCTGGGCAATTAGATCTGTTTACGGTTATATGCGTGTGATTGTTCCGCGACAGCGAAGCCGCTCAGTATAAACAGGAATAGTACTGCTTCCCAATCTATTTTGACCTAGTGCTTGCCGGCGCAACGTCGCCTGTTACCCCTTTAGAGAGTATGCTGAAACTATCCCAATCCTTACAAAACCCTTTAAAATCAGTGGCTAAGTTCAACATCCTGAATTGGAAAGAAATTAGCCGCGATGTTATCCACAAAATCTGTGGATAAGTTAGGGGATAAGTTGGGTAGACGGGTATCCACAGCCGTAAAGTACGCACCTTGATACCGAATGGTTAAAAGTTGACCACATAAAAATAGTCATATATATCAATGACTTATAATAATTGTATACATATACAGGTAAAATGACGAAGAATTGACTCGACACCTGATATCATGGCACTCATTGTGAATAACGTTTACCATTTTAGTTAGTGGTCAATGACCTGCAAACCTAACGATAGGGTGTCACTTCAGGTTTTGATGGCCATCCCAAGTGGTTTATCGGGTGTTTTTACTCATCGGAACATTGGAGACAATCGATGCCGGTACAACGATCTTTAAATATCATCAAGCACTCTGTTATTGTCTTGATTGCCTCGAGTGTACTGATATTGTGGACACCTTTATCCATCGCTAAGCTAACATATCCACTCACCACCGACGAAATTATCAAACAGGCAGAAACACTGTTTGGCGGCATGGCGCTATCAGTACAACAGGGAGATGAAGATCATCATTACCAAGTGCGATTATTAAAAGCCTCTGGCAAGGTGATCTACATCAGGGTTAATAGTTTATCCGGGCAAATGACCGAAGAAAAACAAACCGTCAGGCAATAACGCTCACACCATCGTGTTTGATACTTTTCCGATCACATCCAGATTATTTACTATCCCTCAGCCCTATCGTTAGATTAAAAACCGGACACTCTGGAGAGTGCGTTAACCGATCGGCAACAAAATAACCTTCACGCTCAAACTGAAATGTGGTTTCAGGGACTGCGTGGGCCAAACCGGGCTCTATCCAACAATCGTGTAACACCGTGATTGAATCCGGGGTCAGATGGTCCGTCACATCACCCTCGGTTCTGTCGGGCGACTCATGATTAAACAACCGCTTATATAACCTGATCTCTGCCTTTTTACCTTCGCTGGCTGATACCCAGTGTATGACTCCTCTAGGCTTCATACCTTCCGGGGGGTTGTCACCCACAGTGCCCGGCACCAGAGAAGCAGAAATAGACTCAATTGAACCATCGCTATTTTTTGTCACCGCATCGGCTTTAATCACATAAGCGCTGCGTAAACGAACATACTCCCCCAATACTAACCGCTTGAATTTCTTTCGGCTTAAGCTGGAGTCTTCACTAAAATCGGCCCGATCAATATACAATTCTCGAGTAAAGGGCAGAGTCCGAGTACCCATTGCGGCGTTATTGGGATGGCACGGTGCAGTCATCATTTCTGCCGACTCACTGATGTACTGATCATAGTTATTGATAACAATTTTCACCGGGTCCAATACACACATTGCGCGCGGTGCGTGCTCATTTAGATCCTCACGAATAAAAAACTCAAGCTGGGCAACATCAACAATGCCATCAGTTTTAGCGACTGCAAGGCTTTGGCAAAAATTTTTCAAGGCCCGCGCGCTGTATCCTCTGCGTCGCATTCCTGAAATTGTTGGCATGCGCGGGTCGTCCCAACCATCAACATACTTTTCATCAACCAATCGTTTCAGCTTGCGCTTGCTGGTTATAGTGTAGTTAAGGTGCAAACGACCAAATTCATATTGACGTGGCGTACCGGGTACCGGTAAATGTTCGAGAAACCAGTTGTAAAGTGGCCGATGATCAGCGAATTCAAGGGTGCAAACTGAGTGAGTAACTCCTTCAATAGCATCTTCCTGACCATGGGCGAAGTCATATGAGGGATATATACACCATTTGTCGCCCGTCTGATGATGGGTCTCTTTGCGTATCCGATACAAAATGGGGTCGCGAAGATTCATATTTGATGACGCCATATCTATTTTCGCACGCAGCACACAAGCCCCTTCGTCAAACTCCCCCGCTCGCATTTTTTCAAACAACTCAAGATTTTCGGCCGCAGACCGGGATCGATAGGGACTATCCTTTCCCGGGGTTGTAGCCCAGCCTCGATATTCACTGGATTCTGCCGCGCTTAGGTTGCAAACATAGGCGTCACCGTTATTTATCAAATGTAACGCCCACGCGTAGAACTGGTCGAAGTAATCTGACGCATAACGCACATTCCCCGCCCATTTAAACCCTAACCAACGAACATCCTCCTGGATGGCGTCGATATAACTCTGGTTTTCTTTGGCTGGATTGGTGTCGTCAAAACGTAAATTACACTCGCCATCAAACGTTTCAGCCAGACCAAAATTGAGACAAATGGCCTTGGCATGTCCAATATGAAGATAGCCGTTAGGTTCTGGGGGAAATCGTGTTACGACTTTCGGAATAATCCCCTCTTTGAGGTCTTTGCTGATAATCGCCTCAATAAAGTTATCGGGAGTTGTGTCTGTTACAGCTGGGTTATTGCTCATTAAAATCAGGATTCCAGAAAGGTCAATTGTGTGTAAAACTACCACTTTTAGCGTCACTACATCGCAACTTTTGCCGAATGGTGGTTCCGCGGACGATGCAAAAGTCGTATTATAGCGTCTTTGCCTTTTAACTTTAAAGATAGAGATTTTTATGGTCATTTTTAAAACAAACTACGGCGACATAACTGTCGAGCTAGATTACGAAAAAGCGCCCAAAACAGCTGAAAATTTCGCCCAATACGTCAAGGAAGGCTTTTACAATGGCACTATCTTCCACCGTGTAATCGATAACTTCATGGTTCAGGGTGGTGGATTTGAGCCAGGAATGACTCAGAAAGAGACCCGCGAAACCATTGAGAACGAAGCTGATAATGGTCTGGGGAACGATTTTGGCACTCTTGCTATGGCCAGAACAATGGATCCAAACTCAGCCAGCGCTCAATTTTTTATCAATATCAAAGACAATGATTTTCTCAATCATACCGCTAAAACCAGCCAAGGATGGGGTTATGCCGTATTTGGTAAGGTAACTGACGGTATGGATGTGGTGGACAAGATCAAAAACGTAGCAACAACCATGAAAGGCGGACATCAAGATGTTCCCGTTGATGACGTTGTTATTGAGTCTGCCGAACTGACTGACTAGAGGCACATCTTTGGGAGAGATCAACTTACCCCAGAGCTCATCATGACAACACTGTTCATTTCTGATTTACACCTCGACCCATCGCGCCCGGCAGTAGTCCGGGCGTTTTTTCAGTTCCTCCGATCGCAAGCCATCAACGCTGATGCTTTATATATACTCGGTGACTTTTTTGAAGTGTGGATTGGAGACGACGACGACTCTGAACTGGCTCGATCCGTTATTTCGGCACTCAAACATGTGACGACATCCGGCACCCCTGTCTTTCTCATGCATGGCAACCGTGACTTTTTAATTGGCAGCAAATTTTTAGACCAATCCGGCTGCCAAATGCTGCAAGACCCCACAACTGTTAGTCTGTATGGGCAGCCGATATTACTTATGCACGGTGACACGCTGTGTACTGATGACCTTGCTTATATGGAATTTCGAGCTGAGTGTCGCCGCAAAGAATGGCAGTCCGCCCTACTTTCCCAGCCACTGACCGAACGTCGACTTCTAGCAACACAGATGCGAGCCGAAAGTAAAAACGCAAACAGTAATAAGGCAGCCGCGATAATGGACGTCAATCAGCAAGAAGTTCAGCGTGTGATGCAAAGCAACCAGACAAGAATGATGATTCACGGCCATACTCATCGCCCCGCAGTCCATCAAGTGGATCTGCCATCTACCGACGTCAACGAGCGCTCAGCGGTGAGAATAGTGTTGGGTGATTGGCACTCAACGGGCTGGGTTCTCCGCTATCAGGCCGACAACAGTTACACCCTTGAAGAATTTACCATCGATTAAACAGCGTTGCCATCGCCACTCCGGCAACGGTATTTCACTGAAGCAATTGAACTCTCCATTTTATTCTGGCAGTCTTGGGGCTGGTTTTTCTAATGGAGCTCGAAGAATGAAAATAAAAATCCTCACCGCCGGCGTATTATGCGCCCTTGCGATAGCCTCTGCTGCAAATGCAGCTGATACTAAATCAATCATCAAACATCGCCAGGGAATCATGGAAGCCATTGGCGGTCATTTTACCGCGGCTTACTCATCAATGGGCGGCATGCCTGAGTTTAATGATAATCAGGTATACCACGCGGAATCCGTGGCCCGTCTTTCAAAAATAGCGGTCGATGTTTTTCCGGTCGGTAGTGGCGATGGCAAAACCAAAGCCAATGCTGCGGTGTGGGATAATGCGGATGACTTTAAAGCCAAAATGGACGATTTTTTAATTAAGGCAGACGAATTTGCGGCAGCATCAAAATCCGGCGATATGGCAAGTTACGGTGCAGCAACCAAGGCTCTTGGAGGCTCGTGTAAAGGCTGCCATGACGATTTTAAAGACAAGTAAACTACATTCCTATCAACAACCAAGTAGCAGTAGCCGCTACTACTGCTAACAACAACAGGCGGCCAATCGATAAATTTGTGGCCGCCTCATCTTCACGTTCTCGGAGTTTATTCCCGGTTATCATAGCAACAACCAAACGTTGCTGTTTCACCACTTGGTAAAACAGAATAGCGAGCAGGTGAAGAACGACTAACGCGATAAGTACGCGAAACATCACACCGTGAACCTCCCCCGCCCAACTCACCCATTCCTCTGAAACCCAAAGTACCCAGGGTCCTTCAACAAAAATATCATCCGTGGTCATTAGCCCACTCAGTGCCTGCACTAGCAAGCCGGCAAGCATAACCACCACCATCCACGACCCCAGCGGATTGTGGCCGGGGAAATCATTCTGCCCTTTTAAATAGGAAAATACGGACTTTGGGCTCAACGGAAAGCGGCTAAACTGGCCATAATCTTTTCCAAACAAGCCAGTCAAGCATCGGAAAACTAGCAGACCAAGAATGCTGTAGCCACTGATCATATGCCAGTCCATCAAATCGATGTCACCCAGTAACCCCGTGGTCATGGAAAACGAAAAAGCTAAAACCAACAACCAGTGAAAAAGTCGCGTATGCCTATCCCAAATGAGTATTGATATCTTTTTCATTGTGCGCTTTTTCTCGCTATACACAGCCTGCAGGAACTATGTTGTCCGGTTTAATCAATTGGACCACTGTGGAATCGAAACTCATCGTCTGGCGATTCAATTAACGACTGCTCCAGTTTCGCGTAGTAGGCGATACGGTCGTCAATGGATTGAGTCGCGTATTTTTTTGCAAGCTTCAGGTAGTCCTCAAAATGGCGCGACTCGGATTTTAACAATGACAAATAGAATGCCTGTAGCTCATCATCGAGAAACGGCGCCAACTTGGCGAAACGCTCACAAGACCGAGCTTCAATAAAGGCCCCTATGATTAAACTATCGATGAGCTTTTCCGGCTCATGTGTACGTATGCCTTCTCGCATGCCTGCCGCATAGCGGGCAGAACTCAATTGCACATATTCGATATTGCGTTTTTTCATTATCGCAATAACCTGCTCAAAGTGCCTTAACTCCTCTCGTGCCAACCGTGACATTTTTGTCAGCAAATCATACTTGTCAACATAACGATAAATCATATTGAGCGCCGTAGACGCTGCTTTTTTCTCGCAGTTGGCATGATCGATCAACATAATCTGCTGATTTTTAAGCGCTGTTTCAATCCAGCGATCCGGAGTATCACATAGCAGCAGTGCCTTAATCGGTGATATATCGTACATATGTCTAGCCTGTCTCAAACTTGCCCTGATCGCTCGGGCCTGGCGCCTTTGGGGAAATAGCGTTGATAATGAGCATCAGACAAAACAAAAAATTCATCATCGATGGTCATGCGTAATTGTTTCAGGTCACTCAGCCGAAACTGCATTTCCAGTTCCAAGCCGTATGCCGTTAGATCTCCTAACTGGCTCGCGCCTGCACGCAATAATTCATAAGCCCATATGTAGGGGCTCTTGTGAGCGAGAAATGGAATTTGCTGGGTTTCAAGTTGCCACTTTAATAAGTCTTTATCAACCACACGCAGCTTGGTTTCAACAATTTGTGCCAGAAAATTTTCTAACCTTTGGTCAATTATCTGCTTTTCACGTTCGGTATAGCCATTCCAATGAATAACTTCATGGGTAAATCGCTTACAACCTCTGCAGACGCTGTCGCCAATACCTGTTGAACAGACACCAATACAGGGTGTTTTGACTCGGTTTTCTAACTGTTTGGTCACAGGCATGGTCTTTTTTCGGCTTTTTAGCAGTTTTCATCAGTCTACAAACATCAACATACCAAGGCATCGGATGATGTTAGCGCTATTCTATCCCGCTGATAAAATTTCTGGAATGGCCGTTCCAAAATAATCACTAAATTCTGGGTATCAAATGACTTACAGCGCGAATAAAGCCTCCCACAAACCTTCTATTCAGCCCTCTGATAACCGACATAGAATTAAAGAATAGTTCTTTGTAGATCAGCAACTTAACTTAATGAACTAAATTTAGTATAATGCGCGGCCCTAATTACAAAACCGGTCTTACGCGTGCAGTGAGGCTGGTTATTTCGTCAATGTGTGCATTGACAGCCCCGGGAGACGGTGATCCTGTCAATCCGGGTAAAACTAACTACCGAGGAGTTAACCCGTGCTAGAAGCTTATCGTAAACACGTAGAAGAACGCGCTGCAGAATCTATCCCGCCAAAACCGCTTAATCCTGAACAAGTTGCCGGTTTGGTTGAGCTTTTGAAAGCCCCACCAGCCGGAGAGGAAGAATATCTGTTGGACCTGATCACAAACCGGGTACCGCCAGGCGTTGACGAAGCCGCGTACGTTAAAGCCGGTTTTTTGTCTGCCATTGTCAACGGTGAAGCGGCTTCTCCACTCATTGACAAATCAAAAGCGATAGAACTACTAGGTATGATGTTAGGTGGCTACAACATCGAGACCTTAGTCAATTCCCTCGATGATGCTGAGCTCGGCGTACTAGCTGCCAAACAATTAAAGCATACACTCTTAGTATTTGACGCATTTCATGACGTTGCAGAAAAAGCAAAGTCGGGTAACGCCAATGCCGCCGGTGTGTTGCAATCCTGGGCTGATGCTGAGTGGTTCACTGATCAGGAGGAAGTTCCTGAATCAACAAAAGTTGCTGTTTTCAAAGTGACCGGCGAAACGAATACTGATGATTTGTCTCCCGCTCCCGATGCATGGTCTCGTCCGGATATCCCCCTACACGCCCGTGCATCGTACAAAATGCAGCGCGACGGACTTATTCCCGATGAGCCAGGCGTTATTGGCTGTATGAAACAGATTGATGAAGTGAAAGCCAAAGGTCTGCCAGTCGCTTTTATCGGCGATGTTGTTGGTACCGGTTCCTCACGGAAGTCAGCCACTAACTCTGTTTTATGGTTTTTCGGCGACGACCTCCCCGGTGTACCGAATAAGCGCGGTGGCGGTATTTGTATTGGCGGCAAAGTTGCGCCCATCTTTTTCAATACGATGGAAGACGCTGGCGCACTTGTATTTGAAGCGCCGGTTGAAAAACTGGGCATGGGCGATGTCATTGAAATTCGTCCTTACGACGGCAAAATTCTTTCGGAATCCGGAGAAGTACTGTCAGAGTTTGAATTGAAATCTGACGTTATCCTCGACGAAGTTCGCGCCGGCGGCCGTATTAACCTGATTATTGGTCGCGGTTTAACACAGCGCGCAAGAGAAACGCTGGGACTGCCGGCTTCCGAAGTTTTTCGCGTTCCGTCACAACCAGTTGATACTGGAAAGGGATACACACTGGCGCAAAAGATGGTTGGCAAAGCATGTGGTGTAGACGGTATACGTCCTGGCACTTATTGCGAACCCAAAATGACTACAGTTGGCTCTCAGGATACAACGGGCCCAATGACTCGCGATGAATTAAAAGACCTCGCCTGCCTTGGCTTCTCGGCTGACCTGACAATGCAGTCATTCTGTCACACAGCGGCTTATCCTAAGCCTGTCGATATTGACACTCAACACACGCTACCTGATTTCATAATGACCCGCGGCGGAGTATCACTTCGTCCAGGCGATGGTGTTATTCATAGTTGGCTGAATCGTATGCTACTACCAGATACTGTTGGTACCGGTGGCGACTCCCATACACGTTTCCCTATGGGTATTTCTTTTCCCGCCGGATCCGGTCTGGTTGCCTTCGCCGCAGCTACCGGCGTAATGCCACTCGACATGCCGGAGTCTGTTCTGGTTCGTTTCAAGGGCGAAATGCAACCAGGTATTACCCTGCGCGATCTGGTTCACGCGATTCCTTATTACGGTATTAAGGAGGGCCTGCTAACCGTAGAAAAGAAAGGCAAAATTAACTTCTTCTCCGGACGTGTTCTTGAAATTGAGGGACTCGATGATCTTAAAGTTGAGCAGGCGTTTGAGTTGTCAGATGCCTCTGCAGAACGCTCTGCTGCGGGCTGTACCATCAAGTTATCCGAAGCACCTTTGCGCGAATACATGACGTCAAATGTCACGTTGCTACGCTCAATGATTGCAGACGGTTATGGTGATGCAAGAACGCTGGAGCGTCGAGCCCAGGCAATGGAAGCATGGCTCGACAACCCTGAATTAATGGAAGCTGATGCAGACGCCGAATATGCAGCTGTCATTGACATTGATCTGGCCGAAATAACTGAACCTATTGTTTGCTGTCCAAATGACCCTGATGATGCACGCTTACTGTCAGAGGTTGCCGGCGACAAAGTTGACGAGGTTTTCATCGGCTCATGTATGACTAACATCGGCCATTTTCGCGCTGCTGGTAAGTTGCTGGAGAAAAATACCGGCTCACTAAACACGCGTTTTTGGGTGGCACCGCCAACTAAAATGGATGAACACACATTAATGGAAGAAGGTTACTACAATATCTTCGGCCGCAATGGTGTTCGTACTGAAATGCCCGGATGCTCTTTATGCATGGGCAATCAGGCTCGTGTGGCGGCAGGATCTACCGTCCTATCAACGTCTACCAGAAATTTCCCCAACCGGTTAGGTGATGGCGCAAACGTCTACCTGACCTCTGCCGAACTGGCTGCTGTTGGTGGTATTCTGGGTAGACTGCCTACTCCCGAAGAGTACATGGATTACGTTAAAGAGCTGGATACCATGTCGGACGATATTTACCGGTACATGAACTTCGATCAGGTAGAATCGTTCCAGAAGGCTGCGAACGAAGCCAAGATCAACGCTGTTCAGATAGAAGAAGTTCGCCTGTAGATTCCGTGGATAAATAATAGCGTTACCTAAAACCAGCCTCGGATTATCCGGGGCTTTTTTTTAACTACAGAATAACCGCGTTGCGTTGTATTATTGCCAGCGTGGAATGAACAAAGAACTGCTCACTGACCCGAATCACAAAAAGGCGAATATATGACACAGGATGCTAATCCCCCTGGAGTACCTGAAGGCTTCAGAACACTTAGAAATCCAGCCAACGCAGAGACGCATGTTGGCCCTTTTTATTATAAAAAAACTGATGACGAATTAACCCTCGGGTTTCTTGCCAGCGACCAGCACAGCAACGCGATAGGTGGTGTTCATGGCGGTATTTTGCTATTTTTTGCCGATTACGCAGTGGTAATGGCGGCAATGAAAGGACAAAAAGAAAACTGTACCACAGTTAGTGCTAGCTGCGACTTTGTAGCAAGTGCTCATACCGGCGAATGGGTGGAAGCAACAGCAACGATAACCCGGCGCACGGGGTCGATGGTGTTTGTCTCTGGCCGCGTCTACGTCGGTGACAAAACGGTAATGACCGTCCAGTCAGTGTTAAAAAGAATCATACCCAGAGAAAAGTAAATAGCCTCAGAAAAATGCTAGTAATTGCCATGGTTTCAGGAATAATGTTGCGGTAAAAACGATAGATTAATTTTTAATAATAAGAAATTTTGGAGAAAAAAATGAGCGAGTTTACCACCTTAGTTGATGGCTTAATCTTTGCTGAAGGCCCCCGTTGGCACGATGGCAAGCTTTGGTTTTCGGACATGCATGATAAAAAAATATGCACTGTCGATCTCGACGGAAATCTCGACATTGTTCATCATGCCGCGCAGGATACCTCCGGACTGGGTTGGGCAGCTGATGGCTCTCTGCTGTTTGTTTCTATGCCTGACAGGCGCTTAATGAAATTGGGGAAAGATGGCGCTGAAGAAATAGCAGATCTTTCACCGTTTGCCAGCTTTCACTGCAACGATATGATTGTTGATAAGTCAGGCCGTACCTACGTTGGTAATTTTGGTTTTGATTTACACGGTGGCGCCGATCACACCCCAGCTAATCTGGTTATGGTCGATGTCGATGGCAGTGTATCAATTGCCGCTTCTGATTTAATGTTTCCCAATGGAATGATTATCTCCGCCAATGACAAAACGATGATAGTCGCTGAAACGTTCGGCGCATGCCTAACCGCCTTTGATATTGCAGAAGACGGCAGCTTGTCAAATCGACGCATCTGGGCAGATATAAAACCAGCAGTTCCCGATGGGATTTGCCTGGATGCAGAGGGAGCAATCTGGGTTGCCTCCCCATCTACCAATGAAGTCATTCGGGTACTTGAAGGGGGAGAGATCAGCGATCGACTAGCCGTTGATACCAATGCCTTTGCCTGTATGCTGGGAGGCCATGACGGCAAGACACTGTTTGCCCTAACAGCCGAGGAATCTAACCCTGACGTTTTACAGGGTAAGCGAACCGGAAAAATAGAAATGATCAGGGTTGCAGTTGCGGCTGCCGGACGGCCCTGAGCACAAGCTGCCCAGATATGAAAACAGTTCTTAAATCACTGAAAAGCAGTTAGTATTCACTGCTTGGATTATGGCCATTCTAATCCCATAACACTGAAATTGGGTCACAGTACTCGCCGATAGAAGAGCCGGGCAAATAACCTTTGAGTAGATACACGGCGGCAACAATAACTATAAAAATGTTTACGTCTGTCAAAAAAGACGCAAACAAAAAACCTGGAATTGGACTTTGATCTTATGGCATACCCTTTGGAAGGACTAAAGATACTCGATTTTTCAAGAGTACTAGCCGGGCCGTTCGCCGGCAGAATGTTATGTGACCTGGGCGCAGATGTGGTCAAAGTCGAACCACCAGACGGCGACGTAACCCGATACTGGGGTAAAGAAATTGCCAACATCCCTGGCTATTACCATCAGCAAAATGCGGGCAAACGCAATATTTGTATAGACATGCGTGCTGAGGGCGCCGCCGACCTTATCAAGCAGCTGGTTGCTGACGTAGACATTGTTATAGAAAACTATCGTCCCGGTGTTATGTCTAAACATGGCGTTGGATATGACGAACTTAAAACGATCAATCCCAAGTTAGTCATGTTATCTATTTCCGGATTCGGTCAAGAAGGCCCCGAATCAAGACGCCCCGCGTTTGCTCCGGTCATCCATTCTGAAGCGGGATTAATCCATCGATCAGCGAAACGTACACAACAGCCCCATCACGATTTACCGCTATCAGTCGCCGACACCAACGCTTCGTTACACGGCTTGGTCGGTATTCTTTCAGCCATTATCATGCGTGATCGCACTGGTCTTGGACAACATATCGATATCGCCATGATAGACAGTACCATAGCGACAGACGATCAAATCCATTACGACCTGGAGAAATCCTGGAACACCGGCCCCTTGGGCGACGAGATTTTTGAAACGCCGTTTGGTGCCGTTTTATTATCGACAGATTTTCGTTTGTTTTTCCGTTTACTCGTTAGCCAGATGGGGTTGCAAGATCCTTCTAGCGCGGAGATGACTTTGGCAGAAAAAATAGGCGCTCGACGAAGTGCCGTTGCTGCCTATATACAAACACTGGATAGCCCTGAGAACTTTGGCGCGGTGATGAAAACCTTAAACATCCCCTGGGCTGAGATCCGTAATGCCGAATTTATTCAGGAGCAGGTGACAGTAAAAGCCAGAAACTCTATTGTTCAAGTAGATGACCGAGATGGCGGTACTCGACCGATCACCCAGTCACCCTATCGCTTCTCTAATGCTGATAGCGGCGTGCGCGGTCCCGCGTCTCACCGCGGTGAACACAACAGCGAAGTGCTTGCTGAATGGCTAAACAAACCCCAAGCCGATGTCGAGTCGCTTCTGGAAAACGGCGTATTGTTATTTGAGGAAGGCTGGCGTCCAAAAGGTGCTTAGCCTGATTGGAGAAAAACGTAGCGAACACGTACCACTATAAAAACTTACTAGACAAAAGAATAAGAGAGAAAATTATGGGAACTAGCCTCGGAGATTTACTGGATGGTGTAGCAACAGTTGTCGACCCCAATTCACCAGCGTTAATACATAACGATCGGACCATCACCTGGGGCCAATTTGATAAGCGCACCAATAATCTTGCAAAAGCGATGCTCGATCACGGCATCAATTACAACGATAAAGCTGGCGTTTATATGCGTAATTGCCCTGAATACAGTGAGGCAATTGCGGCAGCGTTCAAAAGTCGGACTGTTCATCACAACGTCAACTTTCGTTACACGGCCGAAGAGCTCACCTATATTTTCGATAACTCCGACGCCGCCGTCATCTTTTTCTCGTCAGAGTTTGCCGGCCAAATGAGCGCGCTGAAAGACAGCCTTCCAAAAGTAAAATTGTATATCGAAGTTACACCAGCAGGAGCACAACCTTTATTCGAAGGAGCTTTTTCACACGAGGATCTTGCGACTTCCGGCGATGGCGCTCCACTAGGTATTGAACGGTCAGGCGATGACCTCTTCTTTTTATACACCGGCGGCACCACCGGAATGCCTAAAGCAGTAATGTGGCCACACGAAACATTCCGCTCACTGGGTATAGCTGCAGCCGCCCTTCTGGGTAAAGATTTATCGACACTCGAAAGCACTCTGGCGGCAGTTAAAGCAGAGCCATCTGCTGTCAAGATGCTACCGGCCTGCCCGCTGATGCATGGAACCGGTCTGTTTACCTCGCTGGGCGTTCTATTTGGCGGTGGTGCAATTGTAACTATGGATGCCGCACACGGCCTGGATACCGCTGACTTGTGGAGCACTGTCGTTAAACATGGTGTCAATACTATGGCAATTGTTGGTGATGCTTTTGGCAAACCACTGCTAAAAGAGTTGGAAGAAAATCCGGGGAAATATAACCTCGATCATATGGCGGCTATCACCTCTTCTGGCGTTATGTGGAGTCGCGAAGTCAAACTGGGATTACTTCGGCACATGCCCAATGTTATTCTCAACGATTCGTTTGGTGCTTCGGAGGCAGTCGGATTTGGAGCGTCTGTGATGGCAAATGGAATGGAAACTACAACGGCAAAATTTGCTATTGGCGACAACTGTAAAGTCTTTACTGAAGATGATCGCGAGGTGGTGCCCGGTAGTGGCGAGCCTGGCTATATTGCTCGCGGCGGCCACATCCCTCTCGGCTATTTTAAAGACGAAGAAAAATCTGCCAAAACATTCAAAACTATTGATGGTGAGCGTTATTCGATACCGGGTGACTGGTGTACCGTTGAGGCGGATGGCACCTTAACATTATTAGGCCGCGGATCTGTTTGTATCAACTCTGCGGGTGAAAAAATCTACCCGGAAGAAGTCGAAGAAGTTATAAAATCCATTGATGGCATACGAGATGCGCTGGTCGTCGGGGTGCCTGATGACAAGTGGGGAAGCGCCGTCATAGCTGTCGTCGAAGGTGATGAAAAACCGGCCGACGAACTAAAACGCTTGATCAAATTACATCTGGCGAGTTACAAAGTTCCCAAGAAGTTCTTGTTTAAAGACACCTTGGGGCGCGCGCCAAACGGTAAAGCCGATTACAAAGCCATTACCGCTTATGCTAAAGACACATTGGGAATCACTGAATAATATGACAAACAATGTTCTGGATGTGGACGATTTTTTAGACAGTTATCGAAAAAATCAGCCCATTATACCGAAGTGTGAACAGGAAGCTGATTGGTACCGTTATTGGCAATCAGCAGAGATGAATCATCTCGACCCGGCACTAATGGCGTTAAAGGGGGGTATCCATGCGCCAAATTTAGCCTATGTCTTTATATCCGGGTACCAGGCCGCAATGAGGCATGTCTTTCCTGAAATTCCTGACAATGGCTGGACCGCATTTGCAGCGTCGGAAGATAGTCAAAACCCGGACCAAAACCCTCCCCTGGTGGCAACAAACACCGCTGACACAATAATCCTGACTGGAACCAAGTCATGGGTTGCCCAATCAAAAAGTGTGGATTATTTAATTGTCACCGCCAAAAGTGTCACCAATGGCCGCGTGATGATTCTGGTAAAGACTGCTCAAAAAGGGCTAGAGTTATCTCACCGTGACGCACCTTCGTTTCTCGCCGATATGAGTCAAGGCTTTGCTCGATTTTCTGAGGTGGCCGTTGAAAAAAATGCGATTATTCCCGGCGAAAGACTAAAAACATTTATGAAAAGTGAATCGAAATTTATCATGCTTGCGCTGAGCGGCTGGTTCTATAGTCAGTCGCTGATTAATCAACTGACGCTGGCTGACAACTTTAAGGCATTGGCAACTGACTACTTTTCCGTGTGCCGTGATAACGCAGTAAAAGTCACAACACTCGCCGCGTTGGACACCCGCCTACAATCACTTTTCAACGAGTTCAGCAACCAAAGTGACATCAGCACTATAGCCAACTGGCAAGGTGACCGTGCACTTGTGTCGACCTATAGCAAAGGGATTCAAACACGCGCCGCAAAGATTGGAAATAACTAGTGCGTCGCCAAAGGCAATCGCACCCTTTATTGCGAGCTTAACTAAGCCAGCCCTTGTATTTTTGCAGCCTCTTCTCTTACTAACTCAGGAGACCCCAGCAATTGCCGATTAGCGCCAATACGCTTGAACCAATAATGTAATCCCACTAAGTCAGTAAAGCCCATACCACCATGTACTTCGGTGGCGGTTTTCGCAACTTCCTTTCCGACTTCAGACAGATGCGCCTTGGCATGACAGGCCATCAGCCTCGCTTCTTCGGGCACTTCATCGATAGCGTGAGCCGCATACCAAATCAAAGATCGACAGGGTTCCAAATTTGCAACCATATCGGCGCACATATGTTTGACCGCTTGAAAAGAGGCTATGACACGATTGAATTGCTCCCGTTGTTTGGCATAAACAACTGATTGATCAAGCATGCTTTGAGCCGCACCTAACGTATCGGCTGCCTGCATGATGCGGCCCAGATCGAGCGATCGGTTATACACCTCGGGATCGGTCGACATCAGCTCGGCTGCAACCTGGTCCAAAATCAGCTCACAGGTAGTACGTGTCTTGTCGACTGTTGTCAGGTTTGCGCGCTGTAAACCTGTTGCATCAGCTGCAACCAAATACAAATTTTTATCCGTGTCTGCAATCAAATAATCATCTGCCTCGGCATCTAATACAAATAGGCATTTTCCAGAAATAGAATTGCCTGACACCGTAATACCCGCACCTCGCCTTGCTCCAATAGCCTCTCCAAAGGCGATACCAACACGTCGCTCCCCCGCCGCTATCGCTGCCAACAAATCATCTTTGCCGGCAGCAATCAGAGCGACAGGCGCCATTACAGCAGATGATAAAAAGGCCGATGGTGTTACATGGTAACCGAGACATTCGGCAATGACCGCCGCATCCAGCGCGCCCAAGCCAACACCGCCATTCACTTCCGGTATCATTAAACCGGGAATACCTAACTCGGCCAGCTCCCGCCAAATGGCCGCATTACTGCTTTCATTCGTGGCGACTTCACGAACACGCGCCAACGATACTTGCTCAGCTAAATACTTGCTCGTCATGTCCTGCAGTAGGATTTGTTCTTGTGATAATCCGAATTCCATTCTATTCCCCTATTTGGCGTCTACTTTGGGTTCTTTAGGCATACCAAGACCGCGCTCGCTAATAATGTTTTTCTGAATTTGCGATGTTCCGCCGCCGATAATCAAGCCAAGGTAATACATGTACAAATATTGCCAGGACCCCCCGTCTCGGGTGTAGGGGTTATCCTCGTACGAAAGCCCAACTTCGCCCATCACGTCGATCGCCAATGCCTCCAGTTCATGCCTTAGCTCTGTGCCTATTAGCTTGACAATCATTCCGGCCATACCCGCGCTTTGACCCTTATTAATACGCGAAGAGAATAGCCGCATATCATTAAATTGCATGGCTAACACTCGACCTTGTATCGCCATTAGACGATCGCGAAACACCGGATTATCGATGACTTTCTCACCAGCTATTGTTTCCGATTGCATCAAACGAGTAACACCCTCAAGCCGTGATTTTGCGGCATCCGGAGACGCAAGAGAGCCACGCTCATGGCCTAGAATAGCGTTAGCTACCTGCCATCCCTGACCTCGTTTCCCAACTATTTGATCTTTAGGCACACGTACATCGGTAAAAAACACTTCGTTAAAATTTGCAGAGCCCGTCATATCCACCAATGGGCGGATTTCGATACCCGGAGTTTTCATGTCAAACAGTAAAAAAGATATCCCCTGATGTTTTGACGCCTTAGGTTCAGTCCGAACCAGGCAAAAAATCCAGTCCGCCAGCTGCGCAGTACTGGTCCAAATCTTCTGACCATTAACAACCCACTCGTCACCATCTAACACGGCTTTTGTTGATAGACTGGCAAGATCACTACCGGCGCCGGGCTCAGAATAACCTTGGCACCAGACCATCTCTCCATGAATAGTGGACTTGATAAATTGTTGTTTTTGCTCTTCAGAGCCCATTTCCAGCAATACCGGAACCAGCATGGAAATACCCTGACCATCAAAGCCCGTATTGATACGCTCACGGCTAAACTCTTCAGCAATAATCCTTGATTGGATAATGTCCGGATCAGCACCAAAGCCGCCGTACTCTTTGGGAATAGTGCGCGACTTATAACCATTGTCGATCAACAGTTTTTGCCACTCTATTGCTGTCATACTGTCGCTATTTGTCGACGGTTGTCTTGTCTTATGCTGCTCAAGGAAGTTTCTTACCTCCTCTCGAAAATCCGTATATTCACTACCCAAAGAAAGATCCATGCCGTTTTATACCCCTCGGTAAAATTCTGCTACTATCGAAAATGCTAACCGTGTTTGGACAACTGTTAAAGACGACTAGTAAACCTGATTAAGCGAAACATGCAACAGCTAACTTAACCGTCAAAAATAATCAGATCATAATCGCCCAAAGCGATACATTGATCAATATTTCACTAACAACAATTAAGTTTCAGTAACACTATTCACCGGCTATCAGCGAGACGTTACACTGCGCCGGGCTAGATAATAATCAACAGGATTCAGAACCCATGGCAATAAAAAAACCACACCGCTATTTGCTACTGCAACTTATTCCACTTTTCGTTGCAATCATCTGCTCACCCGGCACTCATGCAAACACTGTAGAACTCGATACGTCGCAGGGTAAATTGATCGGAAACACGTCAGCAACGAATAGTAGCATTAGCGTATTTAAGGGAATTCCCTTTGCCAAACCGCCTGCTGGCAATCGCCGCTGGACACATTCCGAGCTAGCGGACTCATGGGAAGGGGCCCGCCTGGCAACCCAGTTTAGCCCCGCTTGTATGCAACACCCTTACCCCGAGAATAGTTTTTTTTCCCGCCCTAGTATGCCCAGCAGTGAAGACTGCTTATACCTTAATGTCTGGAGCGGCGCAAAACCCGAAGAAAAGCTGCCTGTGATGGTGTGGATTCATGGCGGCGCTCTAACCCGCGGAACAGGAGCAACTAACATTTATGATGGGTCTGCACTGGCATCAAAGGGTGTGGTGGTGGTTTCAATTAACTATCGGCTGGACATATTTGGATACTTTTCTCACCCGGAGCTGAAACTTGCCAATGGTAAACCGTCCGCTAATTTCGGAACCTCTGACCAGGTAACCGCTCTTCGATGGGTAAAAAAATATATTAGGGAATACGGCGGTGATCCTGACAACGTCACCATATTTGGTGAATCGGCGGGGTCATTTAGCGTCCATCATCTAATGTCGACACCTGGCGCGAATGGTCTATTCCATCGCGCGATAGGCCAAAGTGGGAACAGTTTACAGCCAATGCCTGATGCTCGCGTGGCAAACAGCACCTCCAACCAAATGGCTCTCAAGTATCAAGCAGCAGCAAAAGCAAACTCACTGACAGATCTAAAACAGATGGATGCGGCAAACATTTTGGCGTCAGCGGAGGGGTTTAGATTTCGCCCGGTGCTGGATGGCACCTTATTCGAAGACCAGATCTACGCCCTGTTCGACCGTGGTGAATATAACTCGGTGCCACTTATGGTTGGATTTAATGCCGACGAAGGTACAACACTAGGGGTAGGCGCAGCTGTTGCTAAAACACAGCAAGGCTATAAAGCTTACGTCAATAAGCGGTTTGGAACATTGGCCGAAGAATATCTCAGCATCTATCCAGCGGACGATCTATATCGTTCGACAATGGATGCATTCCGGGATGGTTTTGTCACATGGGGAATGCAAACCTGGGCAATGAAAATGGCAAATACTGACCAACAAGCATATCTATACTATTTTACCTTTAAGCCTGCGGGAGAAAAACTGGGAGCTTATCATGCGGCCGAAATTGTCTACGCATTCAACAACCTCGAACACCTTACTGACTCCGTTCCCGATAACCACAAGCAGCTGGCCGAAGCGATGTCAGACTATTGGGTTGCGTTTGCTAAATCAGGAAAGCCTAACGTGGAAGGGTTACCGATATGGCTGCCATACAGTAAAGAAAATCGACATTACATCGAGCTAGATGAACAGATTCAGGGGAAAAAAGACCTACTACCGGGGATATGGGAATTTCATAACAAGGTTAGGTTAGAACAAGCTCGTTAGCATACCAATATAGAAAGGAAAAACTAAAACTCTTTGCCGCGGTTGCAGAGCAACTACGCGGCAAAGAAAGACATTAAAAGCTTACTGGACCAACTCATCCAAAGAGCTCTTAGCGCTATCTACTGCACTTTCAGCACCTTCTTGCATATCACTACCCATGTCTTTTGCGCCGTCCATTGCATCGCTGCCCATGTCTTTTGCGCCGTCAAGTGCGTCATTGCCCATGTCTTTTGCTCCGTCCATAGCGTCGCTAGCCATGTCTTTAGCATCGTCGGCCATATCACTTGCAGCATCAGTTGCACTGTCAACAGTATCTCCAACAGCGTCCCCGGCGGCATTCATCGCATCTGCAGCACTATCAGTCATGCTACTTGCAGCATCGCCGATTGAGCTAGCTGCACCCTCAACCGCGCTTCCCTCGTCTGATTGACCACACGCCGCTAATCCTGCAATAAGTAATGACAGACCTACCAATTTTATTGTGTTCATAATAATCTCCCTAGTAACAATAATTTAATTTTTCATTTTACGATATATAAATAACAACAGGAAAGCACCGACAGTAGCCGTTATTATGCTACCGAAGTTCAGTCCTCCAGTTGTACCCAAGCCAAGAAATGATCCTATAAAACCGCCGACAAAGGCACCGGCTATACCCAGTATGATAGTGATTATCCAACCACCACCATCTTTACCCGGCATTAGCCATTTGGCGAGCGCACCAGCAATAAGTCCCAGAACTATCCACGACAATATTCCCATATTTCACCTATATAGTCTCTAACAGTCAGCTATTCTAACAGTCCTCGGTATAGTAACCGCGAAGCCAGAACATAACACCCTTATTTAACAATCTTTTACAATGTTTCGCGTTAGCTCAGCAGACAAATCCGTCGAAGGAAAACGCCGCCAGTCGAACTTCACACATCTGTAATCAGGTGTTAGACTGCCGGAGAATAAACCTTTGAATCATGCCAAATCGCCCAATTTAATGGTACCAATATGTCTATTCGACTAAAAGCCGCTCACCGCTCCATTTCGATGATTATTATTGCACTGTCGCTACTCTCATCTCCCTCAATTCACGCACAGCAGGTCAATTATCCTGGTGACCGCTATGGTTACGACAACACGACACCGCGGGTATTTTTATCAGATGAATTGCATATTGAAGAGTGTGGCTCTTGCCATATGGCATATCCGCCAGAGCTACTGCCAAAAGAAAGCTGGCAGAAAATCATGCTAGGTCTTGAAGATCATTTTGGCGAAAATGCCGAACTGGACACCGAGACGTTTGCCCACATCGAGCAGTACCTTAGGCTCAATGGACTACAGAATGACCACCCGTCTATTAAAACAGTCTCTGCCTGGTATACATCGCTACCCGAAAATACGCTGTTAAGAATCACCGAATTACCGGGGTTCTTGAAGCACCATGAAGATCCGATTCGACGGCTTGGCGAAGGAAGTGAGGTAGAAGGATTTTTAAGCCCATGCGAAGATTGCCACAAAGAAGCTGCTAGCGGGGTTTTTGACAAAGAGAGAATATTTCGCGGTTACGGCCCAGTATTCAAACGCTTTAGTGGTGAGAATTTATAACTGAATTCCACTTTAAACTATCGTCTCTCAATCCGAAAATGAAGGCTAAGTAGCTATCGTTAGATTGACCGCAGTATTATTAACGACTGGGCTTTCCAAATATCAAGCTGCTGCAAGACCTCTCGGTAGAAGCAGGTCATAACGCTATAATATTTATCGTAGAACAGTTTATCAGCACAAACGTAACCCTATCGCTTGGCTCGCTCTGTACAACAAGCCAACCAGAGAACTTTGCAAATGGAACATCACAGTGAACAGTTTCTCTCAAACAATCAGTTAATTTTTTGTCAACGCTGGCAACCAGCCTCCGCCCCCAAAGGCGTTTTACTCATTGCTCACGGTCTGGCGGAACACTCGGGACGTTATGCAGAAGTGGCAGAATTTTTTGTTGCTCATAATTACGCAGTTTGTTGTTTGGACCACAGTGGTCATGGAAAGTCTGAAGGCCAGCGAGGCTTTATCAATCGTTTCACTGACTACACCGACGCCTTAGATGTTTTTTCAACGCTCGTGCCACAATGGTATCCGGGGTCACCGGTTTTTCTCGTCGGTCACAGCATGGGGGGATTGATTAGCGCGTTGTTTCTCATTCGAAATCAGAACCGATTCGCCGGAAGTATTCTATCCGGCCCAGCGATCAAGGCGTCGGATGAACCATCCTGGTTACTATTGATAATCAGCCGACTATTATCAGCACTACTACCCAAGACAGGGGTCATGCAATTGGAGGCTGATGGTATCAGTCGTGATCCGGCAGTGGTCGCAGCGTATCGTAATGATCCATTGGTACACAGCGGAAAAATTTCTGCCCGACTTGCTACTGAAATTTTTAACAGCATGAAGTATGTACAAGAGAATTCCACCGCCATCACCCTACCCATGTTATTGCTGCACGGAAGTGAAGATCTGCTCGCAGCACCGGAAAGCTCAACATTATTACACGAAAGAATTTCATCAACGGATAAACAACTGGTTGTCTATCAAGGCTTATATCACGAAATATTAAACGAACCAGAAAAACAACAGGTACTGACCACCATGCTTGAATGGATTGAACAACGCTGCGAGCCGGCGTAATCGATATTTTCCTTTGATTATTTGGTCGGCCTGTTCGAGTTTTTCGGCTGAACATTTTCCGCTTTATGTATTTTTTCGAGATAAGAATCAATCGCCAGTTTTGCCGACGCGGTTAAACCACCCTGACTGTGTTGTTCTTTTAGTATCGTCTCTATTGTAAAAATGAGCTGATCAACATTGGACTCTACCTCGGGCGTAACCGATAAATCGTTCGTCGTCTGCTCTTTCTCAGCCTTATTTTCTTGCGCTTGTTCAAGCGAATGTGGCCCAAAAAGATTTAGCCAAACATCCGTTCTATGGCCTATATTCATCAACCGGTGAAAATAGCCACGCTTCTTACCCGGCCCTCGAATAAGGTCGATAACTGTACAAACTATCGCTATAGGGCTCAATATCAGGTCTCGACCAGCATCCAGTCCAAGTTTTATCTGGAAAATAATCGCATCACTGAACAGTGTAAATCGAGTGGGTGTAAGAAATTCTGGCGGATCAGCATCATTTTTTTTCATTGCATGCCTCTTTCTCTATCGTTCTCTTTTGACTTATTCCAAAAAAAACCAGCTCACTTTGTCGCGTTACTAACAAGCCAGCACCAGCCTAGCACAACCTGGTAAATTTTACGGGTATTGAAAGTACACACCTTTGTGCGTATAGAGAAACCAAAAAAATGCTTATAATGATCATTTTACCTCTCCAAGGTTTACCAATGACCAAAAATTACACGTGCATCGGATTACAAAACCCCAAATCACCCGCAAATGTTGGCTCCGTAATGCGAGCTGCCGGTTGTTATGGGGTCAACTCCGTATTCTATACAGGGAAACGTTACGATATAGCGAAAACATTTTACACAGATACCCAGAAGTCTTATGAAACGCTTCCACTTATAGCAGTTGATGAGCTTCAGAGTATAGTACCGCTCGGATGTGTACCGGTGGCAGTTGAACTGATTACCGATGCTAAACCGCTACCCGCCTATAAACACCCACCCCGAGCTTTCTATATTTTTGGTCCGGAAGATGGCAGTTTACATAAAAATATTCTCAACTATTGTAGCGATACTATTTATATCCCTACCACTGGCTGTATGAACCTTGCAGCCACCGTCAACGTTGTTCTTTATGATCGTTTGGCGAAAGGTGAGGACTACTCTTATCACCACGATCAACTAAGGCGTTAACCTCCGCACAACAAGAACGTTTGTTATGACTGCTGGTGTAAGTCGCGAATTAATGCGGGAATTTCGCTGGGGTGTAATAGAATATGATGGGGATCTATACCCAACTCAGCGTCCAGCGGTTGTTGATGTTGAATCCAGACAGACGTGATACCGCTATTATGAGCACCGGCGATATCAGCAGCAAGACTATCACCAACGTGAACAGCTTCATGTGCTTCACAGCCAGCAAGCGTCAGTGCTTTAAAAAAAATTGAGGCTGCTGGTTTTTGTTCAGGCTCCTGCCCTCCTATAATGATGTGATCAACATGCTCTTCCATAGCAACCGCTTCCAATTTTGGAATCTGTGAAAACTCAGGTCCATTAGTGATAACAATGAGGGTGAAAAGTTTCCGGGCCTCCGCAAGAAAATCAATAATACCTGGATAGAAATGAAACGCCGCCAGTCTGTCAGCATCAAATTGATCCTGAAGAGCCTTAACAGCGATTGGACTAACATCGTTCACACCCTGCGCTGCAAAAAGGTCTTGAATGAGCTGGACACGAAATTCGGCCTCACTTTGTCGGTCTACAATTGGTTGATAACGCTGTCGCTGAATGTCTGTCCACTGGCGATAGATTCCTGCCACGTAAGCTTCGGCAAATTTTCTACCATCTACATTTGACCCAAACTCTGTTTCCACCGCCTGTATCATTAATAGTTTCGCCCGCTCATTAGCAGCCCCGGTGTCACATAAAGTCTCGTCCATATCTAGTAAAAGCGCTTTCAACATACTAATCCAGCTAAATAATCGGTAGTAAACGTCACTTCAGGTGTGGCGCTCATAAACAAAAGCCATTGGGGGTTGATTGGCTGCGGAGCTATTGACAATAGCTTCAAAAATCCACCAATAATCTATTAACATTTTGTAACAATAGCCTGCTACAAAGCCCTTCCATCAACCGTGGCATAGTGCCGACCAGCGGTGATAAATTCGTCCCGACGGGATAATATCAAACAGATTTGCATCGACGGCTAAGAATCCTTATCTTATCGTACTTTTCGAAGCAAAACTTACCAGAAAGACTAAGAATAAAATTCAACGGACAGATTGCGGAGTAGTACCAAATGTACAGTGAAATGCAAACAGTGTGGAAACAACTAACTAGCCAGGGTGCCCCCTTCGAGATCGTAGAATCGGACGTTCGCGGCAATTTACTGAAGACCTTTGCAACAGCGCCACCTAGCTTGCGAGAGATATGGCTTTCCTCGCTGGCCTTTGCCGAACGTGACTACCTTGTCTTTCAAGACGAGAGAAAGACCTACGCCCAAGCTCATGCAGATACAGCCGCGATTGCCAACTGGCTGCTACAACAAGGGCTAAAACCAGGAGATAGAATCGCTATAGCCATGAGAAATTACCCCGAATGGATGCTTATCTATTGGGCCTGTATGACTCAGGGGATAACAATCGTTGGTATGAATGCCTGGTGGGTTGAAGAAGAGATGGCATACGGTTTGTCCGACTCAGCACCCAAGATTCTTTTTTGCGACCAGGAGCGACTTGGCCGGTTTAACAAAATACGGGCTGATTTCGAGGGGATGAAAGTTGTTACCATTCGGTCCAATCCAACCAATGAATCTGACATACCCTATGAGACTATTACCGCAACACCAGGCGCCCTACCCGATCATATCGTAGACCCTGATGATGACGCCTGTATATTTTATACCTCAGGCACTACCGGACGGCCAAAAGGCGCTCAGTTAACCCACCGTGGCTGCGTTAGCAATATCATGAATATCGCTTTTTTCGGCAACCTGGGAACATTAACCACCGCACTGGTTGAAAAAGTCGCGCCACCTAACCCCGAAGACGCAGCACCTATTTCAGGATTAATCACGACTCCGCTCTTCCATGTAACCGCAAACAACTGCCTCGCCCAAACTGCAACTGCCAGTGGTGGCAAGCTGGTACTGATGTATAAATGGGACGCCGAAGACGCACTCAAAATCATTGAAGCAGAAAAAATCACCAACTTGACGGGTGTTCCCGTTATGTCCAGAGAACTTATCTCGCATCCGGATTTCGAAAAGTATGATACGAGCAGTCTTTTAGCTGTTGGCGGTGGCGGCGCACAACTGCAACCTGATCTGGTAGCAAAAATTGATAAAGCGGTAGCGACCGCAAGGCCGTCAACCGGTTATGGTATGACGGAAACCTGCGGAATTATTAGTTCGATCAGCGGTGATTTTTTTGTCGATAAGCCTGATAGCTGTGGTCGCGCAGTTCCGACTTTAGACGCAAAATGTTTTGACGCTGATGGCAATGAAGTCCCCCAAGGAGAAGTGGGTGAATTGTGGGTAAAAGGAGCAGTTGTTATCAAAGGTTACCTCAACCGCGCCGATGCTACCGCCGAATCAATCACCAACGGCTGGTTGCACACAGGAGATGTTGCTCGGATTGATGAAGCAGGCTTTATTTTTGTTGTCGATCGCGTCAAAGACATGGTGCTGAGAGGCGGCGAAAATATTTACTGCGCTGAAGTAGAATCCGTTGTTTTTGATATCGACGGTGTTGCCGAATGTGCGGTTTTTGGCGTTGAAGATGACAGACTCGGAGAAGAAGTTGGTGTTGCCGTGGTGTTAGCACCGGGGTCAACTCTGGATGCCGAAACGATTCGCAACAAGTGTGCTGCCAGAATGGCAAAATTCAAAATTCCTCGCTACATTTGGCTGATGGATAATTCGCTGCCCCGGAATGCAAATGGCAAGTTTGTAAAAAGAGAATTGCGTGATTCGTTGAAAACCAGCGACGCCGCTTAAAATACCCCACAAATTAATCACTACATACAACAGGACCTGAACAATGAAAACCAAATTAACCGAGATGCTAGGCATAGAAACACCGATCATATGCGGTGGCATGATGAGAATTGGAACTGCCGAACTCGCCGCTGCTGCATCTAACGCCGGTGCTTTAGGGGTTATGACTGCACTGAGCCAGCCTACTCCCGCACTTTTAAAGGCCGAAATAGAGAAATGTCAATCTCTGACGGACAAGCCTTTCGCCATAAACTTAACTGTTGGGGTTGTTGCCACGGAAATTAACTACGACGATTATGTTGATGTCATCATCGAAAGCGGCGTGAAAATTGTAGAAACTGCAGGCCGTAGCCCTGAGCCATTTATGGAAAGATTCAACGCAGCGGGAATTAAAGTTATCCACAAATGCGTTGCTGTTCGCCATGCCTTGAAAGCAGAAAAGATTGGTGTAGCCGCCGTGAGTATCGATGGTTTTGAATGTGCTGGCCACCCGGGCGAAGAAGATGTGACAGGCTTGGTATTGATACCCGCCGCGGTCAATCGCCTCAAAATCCCTGTTATCGCTTCTGGCGGCATTGCCGATGGCCGTGGTTTGGCTGCAGCGTTATCACTAGGCGCGGAAGGTATTAATATGGGCACCCGATTCATGGTAACCCAGGAAGCCCCACTGCATAATAATATCAAGGAACGCATTGTGGCCATGAACGAGACAGACACCTCGCTCATATTTAGAACATTTAAAAATACAGCGAGAGTTTTAACCAATGACGTGGCGATTAAAGTTGCCGAAGTAGAAGCCCAAGGCGGTGATTTTAGTCAAGTACACGGCCTGGTTTCCGGGAAAAAGCAGGATGAAACATGGAAATCAGGTGATGTTGACGGTGGTATGATTACTGTGGGGATGTGCGGCGGGCTCATTAATGATATCCCAACCTGTAAAGAACTGGTGTCTACTATCGTTTCTGACGCAGAAGAAATCATCAACAACCGCTTGTCAGCAATGACTGCCTAGAGCAATGAGGGGAAGCTGACAACTTCCCCTTCACTACTGCAAAATCTTATTATTTCATAACCCTCTATAACTGGGCTATTGCATTTTTCGACGATACAGCCGCACTGCCTCACGAATCAAAATATAAGCAAGTAATCCTGCAGGGCCAGCCATAAAGGTTAACGCCAGGCAAGGGATCACCAGCAGATGGTAAACACTGTGCACCCGCGAATTGCTGACTATCCAACTTCCAACAAATAGATCAAAAGCCAAATAATGAATCCAACCACCGAGTAATAATGCGTCCACGGTAAACAATGATTTCACCGCAGCCAAAGAGCCAAAACCACCTTCAGCGGGGGCGTATTGAAAATTACTCAACATCAGGAATACGTAGATCACAGCTATTACGCAGGGAATTACCAACCTGGCAACAACTTCAACCATCCATTTCTGACCAGGAAGGAACACCAATCCTAACCAACCCAGCATAGCCAGGCTGCCACTCAAACTAAAAACTGTTTCAAGGTTCATACTGAATCCCCCAATATCTGAAATATTACATTCTTGACCGCGTTAAGGTAACGTCGGAATGTGCCCAGGCGGTTTGGAACATATCAAACGCTTCTTCAGCTTCTTGTGCTTTACCCTGCATTGCCAATGCTTGTTGCAATCCGAACAGCGACCAACCATTATTTTGATTCCACCGCAGATCGCGACGGTAGACCGCCTCCGCATCAACTGCTCTGCCCGCTTCCAATAATGCAGCGCCCAAATAATGTCGCATCGGCTGCGCCCAATCTGGCGGTTCGGTATAGTTATTAAGATCTTCTAGCGCCACACCTTTTTCAAAAGAATCAATTGCGCCAGCGATATCACCTTCTGCTTGTAATATCTCGCCATTGAGACCGTACAAACAAAGCTTCAGTACAGCCGATGCGGGCGTAGCGCCCACGCGATATTCATCAGCATCCGGCGAATCGGCTATCTCTCGCAAACGCGATAACTGAGCCCGGGCACCAGCCATATCACCTGTCGCTATAAGGGCGCTGCCCATTGCATAAGCCCAAATCCCATCCAGATAAGGTGTTCCTGAATCGGCGGGAGTCTGGCCAATAAACTGATCCCATTTGCCGAAAATTTTATTAACCAACCAAGGCGCCGCCAATGTTTTTTGATATCCCATTACACCATCGCCGTAGCTAAGAACCCGCTTTTGCCCCTTTATTCCTGCCTCGTTGGCAATCTCATAGTTGCCCTGAACCGTGGCCGCATATCGAATAAAGTCAATCGCATGTCCCGCGTGTATTTTGTGTGAAAGAGGATAAGTACCGATATTGGGTAGTGGATGATCACCCCAAATTTTTGCAAATTCCTTGTCAACCTCCTGTGAACGGACATTATTGGCAATCGCTTTGTCAAACTGGCCCACCCGCACATAGATATGAGCAGGCATATGCACCACGTGTCCGGCGATAGGTACAGTAGCTTCCAGAGAGTTAGCAGATATCAATGCCCGTTCCGGTTCCATCGAGGCCTCTAACAAATGGATATGCAGATGAAGTACACCCGGATGGGTGATCGACTGTTCAATAATCCGCTCCAGTGCCTGTGCAACAGGCTCCGTCTCGTCTTTCGGGTTGCCTTCACTGTCCCAATAATCCCATCGACCAATCGACATATAAGCCGCCGCATAAAGCGCCGCAATATCCGGGTCCGCAGGGTACTTATTATTGAGTTCTCTCATTACCGCCAGATAAGCACGATCCCGAAGAGCATCATCAGCAATACTGTCTTTATCGTAGAAAACAAAGAGCGCATTGATTAACTGTTTTTCAATGTCGGTAGCTCTATGAATACGAGCCTTTGCCATTACAATTGCTTTTAACCCTTCTCCCTTCGGGTCATCTGGCATCCGGGAATAACGACTGTTCGGATTTGGGCCCATAGCGTGCGCCATACCCCAATATGGCATCGGGCTTTCAGGGTCAAAGAGCGCCGCCTGTTGATACGAGGCGATAGACTCCGGAAAATAGAACCCCCATGCAAAGCGTAAACCTTGATCAAAAAATTGCTGAGCACCTTTAGAATCGGTAGAAATTTCCCGACTATAGCTACCCCCACCAGGCACCAATACCGCTCTGGCATCTACAGGTTTAGCGCTCTCAATTGGCGCCGAAACCGCCAGTTCAGAATCTGAATCAATAGGAGCACAACCTCCCACGGAAAACATCAATACGGCACAACACGTTAACATCAGGTTTTTATTATTCACAACTTACCCTTTATAATTAGATAATGTAGGCACGAATTGTATCGCAAAAATCTGTCGCGGTGTTATTACAAAAACTGCCCAGCCGAGACTACTTCGCCGTGGCTAATGCGGGGTTAACTTATCGCCATATCACCGATTGGGTGAAGTGTCACTAACGACGTTTTTTTGGCTTCCCGGCCGCACCTGATTTAGGCGGTCTTGTTGATTTATCTCCAGATGCGTTTCCGTGTTTTGCTTTTGGCACACCACGTGGAGACTTCTTCCGCGAATTGTGAACACTTTTCGGCTTGTCTGGATACCAGGGTCTATCGCCTGTTTTTGAGGGTTTTCTTTTCTTCGACGGGGATGCTGCAGCGTGCGAATCTGCAGTAAGGTCCAATATCTCTGTGAGTTCTTTTCTACTGAGATCGCGCCATTCGCCAACACCCAGTCCTTTCATCGAAACATTCATTATGCGAACACGTTCCAGTCTGACCACGTCATAACCAAAGTGATCACACATCCGACGAATTTGACGGTTTAAACCCTGTACCAGTGTTATTCGAAATAATGTGGGTGTTTCTTTAACGACCTTACATTTGCGCGTTACCTCTCCAAGCATAGGCACGCCCTTCATCATATCGCGAACAAAGGTGTCAGTTATCGGCTTGTTCACGGTAACCAAGTATTCTTTTTCATGACGATTGCCCGCACGAAGAATTTTATTTACCAGGTCTCCATTATTGGTCAGGAAAATAAGTCCCTGTGAATCTTTATCAAGTCGCCCAATTGGGAAAATTCGGTCACCGTGATTAACATAATCAACAATATTATTTCTTTCGCTTCCCTCGGTAGTACATACAACCCCAACAGGCTTATTCAGAGCGATCAGCACTAGCTCTTCTTCATCTCGCGGGTCTATAGTTTGGCCGTTGACTTTTACGCTATCGCCGGAGCAAACCTGATCGCCAATTTTTGCTCGCTTGCCGTTGATAAATACAGAGCCATTCTCGATAAATCGATCAGCCTCTCGACGCGAGCAAATTCCACTTTCGCTGATGTATTTGTTTAACCGGGTAGTACTGACAATTGACATTATGTTTGATCTAACCTTGAATTGACTCGATATCGCGATCACTAGTTTAACACTGTTACGCTGAGCTGACGGCACGCTATAACTAATTTATCGCTTAGCACCTACCTCAATAGCGCGATTGCTATCATGTACCGTATTGGACCCGCTCACGAAAAATAGCCGCGCATGCGGCGCTCCTCATTATCAGTTACACGGCACCATAACCTGACAAGACCCCCGTCAAAGATTACGGCCAAAGATCATAGGGATATCTGGCTGCAATTCAGAGAACTTTTTGCTGGCAAAAACATTCATATGAACCCCGCAACTGTCTTGTCCATATTTGACACTGACGGAAGCAAATGGCGCATATTCCAGAGGCAGGCAAAATACAATATGTTCACCCTGATTAGGAGTGGTGGTTAAGGGCATCAGTAATGTTAACTGTTGATCTTTTTCGACATAAAGCGATACGCTGACAATATCGAGATCATTAAATGTTTGACTGAGGGTCAGGGAATAGGATCTCGCCCCTCCACAATAGGAACGATCAGAATCGAGGGTGATTGTCGCCGGAGTATCACCAGAGGTGGCGCGTTCTTGCTCTGCAACACTGGCAATGCTGCCAAAAGACAGCGCAGCTATAATAACAATACCCAGCAGCCACCGATTTTGGGTTTTGTGACGACACACACCAGCTAGAAATTGTATACTTGGCATTTCGCCGACTCCATACATCATTTGATATAAGTCTATAAATTACTTTAGATAAGCTTCCTATCTATTTGTTTTATAAGTCTTTAAAAATAAATAACAATTGGGTATATGATTGTTTCATCTGAACAATCGTGCTTTGCGTAATACTTCTATTATATTGCAAACACAGACTAACTGGACACAACCATGCGCTACAAAGGCCAAACAGAATACGACCACCAGGGAAAGATACCAGCCCGCGGCATCTTAATCACCAACCTTGGAACACCAGACGCTCCCGATACAAGCTCTGTGCGCCGCTATCTGCGAGAATTTCTTTCTGATCCCCGCGTTGTCGAAATCCCCAGAGTGATATGGTGGTTGATCCTGTACTTGTTCATCCTGCCATTCAGACCCGGGAAATCTGCAAAACTGTATCGCGAAGTGTGGACCGAAAACGGTTCGCCGCTGATGGATATTACCTCAAGGCAAGGGAAAGCCTTGCAACAGAAACTTGATAACACCTACGGTAACGGTGCCTTTATTGTAGAAGTTGCCATGCGTTATGGCCACCCCTCCATTAGTCACGGCTTGCAGCAGCTCAAAGAGAAAAACGTTAATCATATCTCTGTGCTACCGCTCTACCCCCAATACAGCGCTGTCACCACGGGGTCGACTTTCGATGAATTGTCCAGGCAGCTGTCAAGCTATCGATGGATACCGGGACTGACGTTTATCAATGGATACCACCGAGACCCCGCCTATATCACCGGCCTTGCCGATAGTATCCGCGATCATATTAGTCAGCATGGTGTACCCGACAAGTTGTTATTTTCATTCCATGGCACACCGCTCAATCACTTGCACCAGGGTGACCCTTACTTCTGCTTTTGCTCCGAAACAACACGTCTGGTCTCAGAGCAACTCGAGCTGGAACAAGACACTATCGTGCTGACCTTCCAGTCACGATTCGGGAAAGCGACCTGGCTGCAACCTTATACCGCTCAAACCCTCGAAAAACTGGCAAAAGAGCAGGTGAAAAAAGTGGCCGTTATTTGTCCCGGGTTTTCCGCCGACTGTCTTGAAACGATCGAAGAAATAGATCAGGAAAACCGCGACATTTTCTTGGAAGCAGGAGGTGATGAGTACTACTATATACCTTGCTTAAATGATAACGATGAGCATATCGAAATGATGATGAAACTGCTTACCACATAACAACAAACGCAGATATGCCAAACGCTCCTACCCTCTCCATGTCATGTAGGTACAAGAGTCACTAGCTGATCAACGTTGGACTTAGGCAAAATCTGCGATTACTCTAGCGCCTTCTTATTCATTCAACTTCGGAAATAGCTTCATGCGAAATCATAGAAAAATAATAATAGGGATGATCGCAGGTCTTTGTCTGTCCGGTGTTGCTGTTAGCGACCAAAATACGCTCACCGAACACCAGCGTTTAGCGCGGGATATTTTTAAGACTGTTATAGAGATGGACACATCAACAACCCGCCACGAAACCCCGAAAATGGCCGCCTATCTTGCCGGATTATTCAAAAACGCAGGCTTCCCCGACGAAGATGTACAGCAGGTTACGATATCACCAACACATACGTCGCTAATTGTGCGCTATCGAGGAGCAGACCAAGACGCCAAAGGCATTGGTTTTCTAGGTCATATGGACGTTGTTACTGCCTTCAAGAAAGATTGGGTTCTCGATCCTTTTACCCTAACAGAACAAGATGGCTATTTTATCGGCAGAGGTACATCTGACAACAAAGCAGGCGTTGTTGGGCTTACTGCCTCTTTTCTGAAATTGAAAGAGTCAGGATTTCAACCACAGCGAAATATTATCCTCATTTTAACCGCGGATGAAGAAACCAGCATGGCTTCGGCACACCATATCGCGCAGAACATGGCCGACGAGATCAATATCGAATACGGAATAAACTCTGACGGGCTTAGCGGAATTCTCGCCCCAGACGGCAGTATTTACGGCTATTTTGTACAAGGTGCGGAGAAGAGCTATCGCTCAGTGGAACTAACCGTGCGAAACAGTGGCGGGCATAGCAGCGCGCCCCGCGCTGACAACGCCATCTACGAGTTGGCTGCCGCACTAAAGAAGATTGAGTCCTTTCAATTTCCGGTAGTCATTAACGAAATCAATGCAGGCATGCTCACCTTTGCCAAGGGCACTGCTGATCAAAAAACTTCTGCAGCCATCGACCGCTTGCTGGACAACCCCCGCGACGCTGAGGCTGCGTCAATAGTTTCAATGGACGATAATCTGCGCTCAACAATCAGGACAACTTGTGTAGCAACCATGCTGTCAGCCGGTCATGCAGAGAATGCATTACCCCAATCAGCCACCGCAACCGTTAACTGTCGAATTATGCCCAGCACTGACCCGAAAGAAATTTACAGAACACTATCCGAAGTAGTGGGCAATGACGCCGTAGAGGTTAAACCGCTGCGAGAGGCTGCTATTGCTCCGCCCTCCCCTATGCGCCAAGACATATTGGACGCCATCAGTTACGCCATAACCCCGGATTATCCAGATGTTGAACTTGTTCCGTTTATGGCCAGTTACGGTACTGATGGACTGGAATTCAGAGCCGCAGGTATTCCCGTTTACGGTTCTGCTGGATTCTTTGCCAAACCCTCGGATATAAATGCCCACGGTCTTAACGAAAAAATACCCGTTCAGACATTCTATAAAACACTGGGGTACTGGGAGCGATTAATGACACGTCTTGCCGGCACCGCTAAAAATTAAATTGATTGTCGCGTAAGTGACGTTATTATAACTGCCACAAAAAACAAAGGAAAAAACAATGCTAACTCTTTACGGTTTCACCTTAAGCAACTACGTCAATATGGTAAAAATGGCACTCTATGAAAAAGAAATGGCCTTTGATTGGATTGATGTAAAACCAAGCCAGGAAAGTGACTACCTGACAAAAAGCCCTATGGGTAAAGTACCCTGCATAGAAACTGAGCACGGATTCCTCAGCGAAACCAACATTATTCTGGAATACATTGAGGAAACAGGTAGCGGTGTAAAACTGATGCCAACAGATCCATTTGAACGTGCTCAAGTTCGCGAGCTGATGAAAGAGATTGAACTCTATATCGAGCTCCCCGCCAGAACAACTTTGGCAGAAGCCTTCTTCGGCGGCACCGTAAGCGACGAAGTAAAAGTAACCGCCAAGAAAAACCTCGAAAAAGGCATCGCCTGCTTAAAGAGAAACGGGAAATTTTCTCCTTTTGTCGCCGGCAGTGAATTTACTTACGCTGATATCCTACTTCAATACTCACTCGGTTTGGCTAGCCAAGCCGCTAAGCGTGTTTTGGACATGGATTTATTGGCCGAACTACCTGAAGCGAAACAATTGATGGCGACTATTGGTCAACGCCCATCAGCTATCCGCATCGCTGAAGAGCAAAAAGGATAATCGAGATTAGCAGTCCCGCGCTAAACTCTTCTTTAAGAGCTGCGTCGTACATGTTGTTTGCCATGTTCCTTGGCGCCTGTATTGACGTAGCTGTTAAAGCGCTAGCCTCAAACTACTCAACCCCACAAATTGTATTGCTTCGCACCCTTTTTGCGCTGCCGCTGATACTTTTATTTTGCTATTATCAGGGCGGATTAAAATCCGTTTTCTCCCCGCGATGGGGCTGGCAAATCTATCGAGGCTTACTCACTGCAGGTCTTAATTTTGGGTTCTTTTACGCCCTTGCCTACATACCATTAGTAACAGCAGTTTTACTCGCCTACATATCTCCGGTACTCATTGTATTACTGTCCTATTTCCTATTAAAAGAAGACGTTGGAATTCAGCGTCTCATTGGATGCGCCCTGGGCGTAATAGGCGTTGTTTGCGTGCTCCGCCCGGGATCAATGGAGTGGCATCCGGCGATGTTCGCCATTCTTGGTTCATCGCTATGCTGGGCTCTGTTGTCGATCAGCAATCGCCAGCTGGCCGGACTGGAAAGTACCGCGGCGCTTACATTTCACACCCTACCGATTAGCGGATTACTCGCCGCCATACTAACCGCAGGTCATTGGGTACAGCCCCAAAACGTTGAATGGCTACTATTCGCCATTGTTGGACTAAGCGCTGGAGGCCTGCATTTTTTTGTAGCACTTGCCTACAAAAACGCCAAGGCAGCAACCGTTGCTCCACTGGAATATTCGAATCTAATTTTTACTGGTATTGCCGCCTATGTTTTTTGGCAAGAAGTTCCAACTACTTTTACGATAATTGGTGGCTTTGCCATTCTTGCCGGTGGGTTTCTGGCTATCCGTGCACGAGATTAATTTTTTCATATTATTACTATCTAAAAGACAGCAGATGATTGTTGTTGGCAGTTCATATACCGGGGTCAATTCCAGTCATTTCTATGGATAAATCCCACAGTCTTTTAGCTAACGCTTTGTCTTTGCTGAAATAACTCGATCTGGCTAAACCCGCGGGCCCAGAACCCTCCCCTATTCGGTTTGGGCCGCAGTACTCCCCGCCCCTCAGATTATTATCAGTTGCTGCTTTCAATGTTGGCCAGGCGCCCTGAGCCGATGTGTTAATAAACATCCGAAAAAAAGGTGTAGCGTATTGAACCAGTGGTGGCAGATGCCTGAACAATGCAGTGTCGGCTATACCGGGATGACAGGCGATTGACAATGTTGAGGACTCCGCCTCACTCAACCGTCTTTGTAACTCATTGGAAAACAACAAATTGGCCAATTTGCTTTGACTATAACGCACACCTGCGTTGTAAAATTTTTCTGCATTAATATCGCTAAAATTTATACTGCCGGTCTGATGTGCAAGACTACTGGTATTGATCACTCTAGCCCCAGGCGTCTCGGCCAATTTGTCGAGTAGTAGCGAAGTTAATGCAAATGGCCCTAAATGATTGACCCCAAACTGACTTTCGAACCCCTGCGCGGTGTGCTCCAACGGCGGCACCATTATTCCTGCATTGTTAATCAATACATTCAGGTGACTTTCCTTTTTTACCTCGATGGCCGCTAACTTAACAGAATCAATATCCGCTAAATCAATAGATACTACTTTTACGTCGGCCGCGGGGTACAATCGTTCAATGGTATCAATTGCTGTTTTCGCCTTGTCGGGGTTTCGGCATCCAATTATTACTCTGGCATTGCGACTTGCAAGTACTTTTGCTGTCTCAAACCCGACCCCGGAATTCCCACCGGTGATAAAAAATGTTTTACCGCTTTGATCAACAACATCTGTATCTTTAAAACCAGCCATGGTGACGCCCCAAAAAATTACACGAATTAGACTTTATACAAAAAGTGATTGGATCGTAAAAATGAGCTTCCCTTTTCTGCTACGACAACTCACACTAACCAACACAACTGTGAGACAAGTAAACCATACTTGCGCGGAAAAAGGTAAGGACCAAACAATGGATCCAGAGCGACATTAAAACCAACACCCCACAAACGATCATTATGAATATAATGTGCTCTGTGAACAGCTACTGACATCACACCGGGAAGACAGGAATATAAAATGAACAACCTTTTGAAATCGGAAACAGATTTAAGAGAACACTATGCACTGCCCAACGGTGGAGTGATCGATAAACAACTGGATCATATTGACCGTCATTGCGCATCGCTTATTGAGAAGTCTCCATTTGTTAGTATCGGGACCGCTCGAGATGGCGCCTTACCTGACGTATCACCCAGAGGAGGTGAGCCCGGGTTTATAAAAGTTGCAGATCCCAAAACCCTGTACATACCTGACTGGCCGGGTAACAACAGACTCGACACATTGACCAACATTGTAGCCTCGGGTGGAGTCGGCTTGTTATTCTTTATCCCTGGTATCAACGACATGCTTCGAGTTAACGGTAAAGCCGATATATCAGTGGACCCTGCTATAACTGCACAATTTGAAATGCGGGGCCGCATGGCTAAAAGCGTGCTAGTCATTCATGTTAAAGAAGCCTACCTCCATTGCACAAAAGCCCTGGTTAGATCTGACCTGTGGAATCCCGACACACAGCTAGACCGCTCGGCTCTTCCCAGCACCGGAACTATGTATAAGGAACAACTGGCACTAAAAGATATACCTGCCGACGTGATCGACAATGGCCTGAAACAAAATGAAAAAGACAATTTGTATTAGTTAATATCACCATATGTTAATGAGACCACCCCACAAAAAATCGAAAAGAGTAGATAACTATGAGCGAAGCAATGAGTACTGACACCCTGGACTTTACCGGCCAAGTTGCCCTGGTAACAGGCGCCGGACGCGGCTTAGGCAGAGAACACGCGTTATTGCTCGCTTCTAGAGGCTGTAAAGTTGTGGTGAACGATTTAGGTACAGCCTACGACGGCACCGGTGCAGCAGAAGGACGTGTTGCCGACGAAGTTGTCGAATTGATTAAAACAGCAGGAGGCGATGCGGTTGCCAATTACGATTCTGTTGAAGATGGCCAGCAAGTTGTCAATGCAGCACTCGAAGCCTATGGACGCCTGGACATTGTTGTTAATAACGCCGGTATACTGACCCCTGAAGTCTGGTCTGAGCTCACCCTTGAGTCTTGGCAGAGGACGCTGAATATCAACTTAACCGGCGTTTTCTCGATTATGAAAGCTGCCTGGCCAGTATTTGTTAAGCAACAATACGGCCGTAGCATCATGACCGCATCACCTGCCATGTACGGTGCGGGGGTGGCAGCTTACGCAGCCAGTAAGGCAGGAATTATTGGTTTATCACACTCTCTGCAATTTGAGGCCCGAAAACTAAAACTCGATATCAAATGTAATGTACTTATCCCACAAGCGGGAACGCGGATGACACAGGATTTTGAAACCTCGGTTAATGAGACAAGACAGGCAATGGGGAAAAAGGCAACACCAAGTGCACCGGAAGAAGTTCTACAACGACTGTCTCCCGATAAAGTATCAGCCATGGTCGTATGGCTTGCTCATTCCAGCTGCCAAGCTGAATCTGCAATATTTGAGGCGGGCGGCGGCTACTTTGCCCAATTGAACTGGGCTCGCTCCGCCCCTCTTTTCGCCACCGAAAAGGAAGGGGTTAGTGGTGCGCCACTCCCAGAACATATCAGAGACGGTCAACAAACACTGGCCGATTTCGACCATGGCGACATGCCAAAATCTGGAGATGGCACCATGGGTGCGCCCAATGCATTACAGCGTGTCTACAAACATCTAAAGTCAGACTAGTTCGCATACACCAGCCATCACATTGCGCTTTCGAACGGTGAACATACTGAAAATCAACAACAGGTAATATTATGAATAATAACACTGGATTTTCGACAATACGCTCGCGACTCATAGGGCCTGCAATAGCAATAATCCTCGCGGGCTGCTCGACTGAGGGCGCGCTACCCGCAAGTAGTGATTTAACAGTAAGTGAGTCAAAAACCGGGCCTGCAATAGTCTCCGTTTTGGTGGAAGGCTCCAGCTTCCATGGCATTCACGGACTGACCACAGATACAGACGGCAACATTTATGT
Source organism: Oceanicoccus sp. (assembly GCA_036963965.1). GTDB lineage: Bacteria > Pseudomonadota > Gammaproteobacteria > Pseudomonadales > Dasaniaceae > Oceanicoccus. The sequence goes on from JBALTE010000002.1 coordinate 379,233, forward strand.
CGGCAGTGTTGTCGGGATGAATATTCATAAAGTTAATCCCAGAACGTCAGAAGTAACCTTGTTTCAACCCGCGCCAGAAGGCCAGGCAGATGACCTGGAATTTTCAGCGGATGGGACATTAGCCTGGACTGCCTTTACCCAGGGCAAAGTGTTTTCTCGCGACAGGCAAGGATCGATAATGTTATTGGCTGAAGGGCTTCCCGGTATCAATTCGATAGCATATAACCAGCAAGGCAGATTATTTGCGACTCAGGTATTTTTAGGTGATGCTCTCTACGAAATCGACCCACAAGGCATTAAACCTGCTCGGAAAATCATCGAGGGGATGGGCGGCCTCAACGGCTTTGACTTTGGACCTGACGGGAAGCTCTATGGCCCTTTATGGTTCAAGGGCCAAATTGCACAAGTTGATGTTGATACCGGCGAATTGAACATCATTGCTGACGGATTCACCGTGCCCGCGGCCGTTAATTTTGATTCCAAAGGTGTTCTCCATGTCATCGACAATGAAACCGGAGAGATTTTTCAGGTTGCCATTAACAGCGGTGAGAAATCACTGATCGCAACAGCACCGAGCAATCTTGACAACCTGGCCTTTGATGCCAATGACAACCTTTACATTACCAATATGTCAGACAATGCTATTTACCGAGTTGATCGAGAAAATGGCACTGTAGAGCCCATTGTTGGAGGCAGCTTAAGTACCCCAGCTGGAATTGATATTTTTGGTGACACTCTCTATATAGCCGACACCTTTTCTCTATCGAAAGCTGATACAACATCGGGAGTCGTTTCGGATATTTCGCGAATCATATCTGACCACGAATATCCTGTTGCTGTTTCTGCGACGGAGAAAACTATTGTCAGTGCTTCGACCAATGCGGGCTTTGTTCAAGGTCATGACCGGCTCACGTCAGAACGAACGTTTAGATGGACGGGATTTTCTGCACCTAGTGGTGTTCTTGCTCGCGAAAACGGCTCAGTGATTGTTGCAGAAACAGGTTCAGGGAAAGTCCTGCTGGTAACCAGCGAGACAGAGCGTAAGGTGCTGGCAGATAACCTTGATCAACCAATCGGATTAGCTGAAGACACTGATGGGAAAATATATGTTGCTGAAGCGGGTAGCGGCGCTATCAAAATCATAGATATCGACAAGGGCACAGTTACTTCCTGGATAGATGGTTTAAATGGCCCGGAGGGAATTGAGTTTGATACTGACGGTCTACTAATCATCGCAGAAGTAGCGGCACGTCAGGTGATCAGCATAAGTCCAAACAAAAATATCACCGTTATTGCAAGCAACTTACCCATTGGTCTGAAAGGATATCCTATGCTCCCGGATAGTTTTCTGCCAACAGGTATTAGTGTTGATGCAGCGAATAGGATCTATCTTTCTTCGGATATTGATAATTCGATATTGCTGATTGAACGCGCTCCTCTCGAGACTAAATCGCAGCAGATCCCCGGCAACTAACGCGCGACCGTGTCTAAGGAGCGAAAATACCGAAGGCATGGCCACAAAGTATACAAGCTAATCAGTTTAAAAGGGCCGGTCATCGAGTGGTTCTGACCAACAGAATACCTGGAAGGCCCTCATCATGTGTGCCTAATGGTCAGCCATGGTGATCAGAAAGAAGTGATTCAGTGCTATATGGACAAAAGCTCTGGCACAGTAACGCTCATCAAGTAGGAGGCTCATGGATTGATTACCAGCATAATTGTTGGCAATCAATCATCGTCATCATTAAATGGCTTCTAGTTTAACCATCAGCTCAGTATACCCTTTAACAAACGCTGAGCGGTTTCGAACTGGTTCAGCAACCACTTCGATGTTTTTGAACCGTTTCATGATTTCTTCCCAGGTTATACGAATCTGCATTTCTGCCAGTTTGTTACCCATGCAACGATGAATTCCAAAACCAAAGCTCAGGTGATTACGTGCCTTAGCACGATCGATAATAAATTTATCTGCATCGGGAATAACCGAATCATCGCGATTACCCGACACATACCACATCACTACCTTGTCACCCTTTTTGATATGTTTGCCATTGAGAATCGTATCTTCAAGCGCTGTTCTACGCATATGCGCTAACGGCGTTTGCCAGCGTATGATTTCTGCTACCATGTTTGGTATCAAAGAATGATCGGCACGTAATTTATCGTATTCGGCCGGGCTTTCGTTAAGAGCAAGTACACCACCCGTCAAAGAATTACGCGTCGTGTCATTGCCGCCAACGATCAGCAGTATCAGGTTGCCGAGATACTCCATCGGGTCCATATTCCGGGTTGACTCGCCGTGACATAACATAGAAATCAGATCACCTCTGGGCGGTTCGTTGATACGTTGATTCCACAATTCGGTAAAATAGGTCAAACATTCCAACAATTCTTCTCTTCGCTGATCCAGAGAATCAATAACACCAGCTCCAGGCACAGCTGTAGCAACATCCGACCAACGAGTCAATTTGGCCCGATCTTCAAAGGGAAAATCAAACAGTGTCGCCAACATTTGTGTCGTTAATTCAATCGACACCTTGTCGACCCAGTTAAATGTCTCGCCGATTGGCAATGAATCAAGGATGGTTTCTACCCGCTGTCGAATCAAACCTTCCATTGCATGTAAATTAACTGGACCAACAACAGGATTAACTACTCGCCGTTGTAAATCGTGTTTCGGCTGATCCATTGCTATAAAGTTGCTGACGGTGAAATTGTCCTGTGGATTGGCAATCGTAATACCACCCTCGGAGGAATAGATACCGTGACTGGTGTCGACTTTCATAATGTCTTCAAAGCGCGTCACAGACCAATAAGGACCGTGTTCACTGTCTGCACAATAATGTACTGGATCTTCTTTTCTGAGACGTTCAAAAAAGCCCCAAAATGTATTCTGGACGAACCGCTCATTCAAACTAACGTCAATCTCATCTAACTCGTAAGCATAAGGATCATGGATATCTCTTACCGCACTGTCTGTTGCTGCACTCATTGGTATCTCCTAGTTGACCTGAATCCACACGGGTAATTCCTTCTCAATAACATTTTTTACGCCAAAAATGCTAAAAAGTCTACAACTACTCGCTGTATCTAAAATCGACGAGCTATTTCGATGATCAACATCAAACAACCCAAAATGACCCCAATAGTCTGTTACGGTACTATCAAGATCGCGTGCTTAAACCGACAGTTAATCGAGGCTTCTCACTGCTTAGCGGCTGCAGATAGCAACAACTCAGTGGAATACTTGTTACGGTATAGCCACAATAGTGAAACCCTTTTTCTCAAAATTCAGGGGTGTTTAGCTCGAAAGCATTAACGAAAATTCATCCGCCGGTATAGGGCGACTAAAAAGATAGCCTTGCAGTAAATCACAGCCCATTAATTGTAATTGTTGTTGCTGCTCTTGGGTTTCAACCCCTTCAGCTACTGACGTTAAACCTAGGTCAGCACAGATACTAAGGATACTTCGAACAATAGCCTGATCATTGCCGTCTATTGTGCAATGATCAATAAATGATTTATCAATTTTCAACACATCGATGGGTAGCTGCTTGAGGTAAGATAACGATGAATAACCTGTGCCGAAATCATCTATAGAAAAACTGACACCTATATCGGCTAACCTGCCTAATATCCCACTGACTTTTTCAACCTCCTGAACCAATACATTTTCGGTGATTTCAAATTCAATCATCGATGGTGATACTTCATATTTATCGAGTAGCGTTGTAACACTTGTAACAAATTCAGAATCCAATAATTGCCGCGGGCTGATATTAATTGCCAAACGCATTTTGTCATCCCATAAACCAGCCATCTTCCATTGGCGCAGCTGATCAAAAGAATATTCCAACACCCAATGACCAACTTCCAGAATTAGCGTTGAGCTTTCCAGAATTGGAATAAATTCTGCCGGAGAAACAGATCCAAGTTCGCTATTGTTCCATCGCAGTAACGTTTCTGCCCCTTGTAACGCATTGGTTTTCATATCCACTTTAGGTTGAAAAACTAGCGAAAACTCTTCGCGGACTATCGCCTCACGCAAATTGTTCAATAGTATAAGATGACGAGAGGCGTGGTCGCTCATTTCCTGTTCAAAAAAGCTATAACAATTTCGGCCCCGATGTTTACTTCTATACAAAGCCAAATCTGCTTGCTTTAATATTTCGTTTTCGTTGAAATCCGTTTTATTGAACAGCGTTATCCCGATACTGCAGGTTAAAGTGTACGGGTTATTCTCTAATAAAAAAGGCGCCTGAATAAGTGCTTGCAATACTTTTGCAACCTGAGCCGCAATCAGCTGTGATTTGTCCAGATCGCAATCCAGTTCCTCTAAAAGAACAACAAATTCATCACCACCTAAGCGAGCCAAAATTTCATGTTGTCTCAAGCGTTTCTGCAAACGCGCCGCAAACTGTTTCAACAGCTCATCACCTAACGCATGACCCAAAGAATCATTAATATTTTTAAAGTGATCCAAATCGATAAACAGAACGGCACTATGGTTTTGACTGCGACGCACTCGACTCATCTCTTGTCTTAGCCGATCGTGAAAATAGCGCCTATTGGGTAAATCGGTAACCGGATCGTAGAAAGCCTGGTGAGTAATCTGCTGCTCGTGTTCAAGCCTTTTGGAAATATCGGTTACAAACGAGGTATATCCCAACAAGTTGTGATTGCTGTCCTCTAACGGCGTACTGATCCATTCGCAACTAATCGCCCTGCCATCCTTATTGCGACCTGTTACCGTATCAGCTAATGCCTTTCTGCTTTCTCGCAGTATTTTGAAGTACGCTCTACCCGCCTCATCAGCCAGCAAAAAATCAGGTTTCTGATTGAGAGTTTCATTTTCCAGGTAGCCAAAAATTCGAGATGCAGCTGGGTTCCATCGTGTAATCTTTAAGTGTTCATCCCACTCAATTAGACCAAGCGGACTACCCGTAAAATGTAAGTCCAAAAGTCTACTCGACGCCGCCAGATCCTTTTCTTGCCTTCTCAGAGAAATTGTTTGTCCAATACTTACCCTGGCGTCCTCTCCAATTCGACGGCATGTTTTCCACATAAAATACATGTAGATATAACATAAGCTGAACAGTAACAAGCCATATTCATCACTCATACCATAAAGCCGAGTTGACATAGGCACCAGACAAGTCACCATAAAAAGAAGAAATGACCGTGGCGAAAGCGACAAAGTACTGGATGAGCCGGAAATCAGACCAGCGACAGTAATGACAAAAATTAGCATATGGGCTGGAGAATCAGATGGCACTAAAAATAGCAGGCCGTATCCCCAGAACATTCCCGTTAGCGCACTACTTACATCGTTATGTAATAGCCAATGTTTAGACGAAAATTGTTTGCTATTTTTATTGCGAATCGTTACGAGGATAAATCGATACATACTGAGTAACGTGGCAACACTTAGCCACCACAAGATATGATCTGTTGGTATCACTGACCACAGAGCATAACAATTTAATAGCACCAGCAAATATGAACTGGTGATCGCTATGGGATAAAACTTGAATATATTCTTCAATTGGTTGTCTACAAACTCAGGATCCCCAAGTGACTGCATATCAAAGTCTCATTAACAATGTGGCTATTATTTTTATACGTTAATTATTTATTATAGAAGTCGGGTACTAACTATTCCATTAATTTGACATTGATTTTGATACTTCAGCAGCTAGCTGTGAACCAATACCACTAGAAAACAGAAACGGTGCATTTTTTTCGTTTTTAGAACGACAAAATCATATATCGTGAGCGAAAACAAGCTATGAGCTTTATGCGACGCCGCACTCAATTAGCGCACACTCTGCAGGGATATAGAGATCGAATACCCCTACAAAATACTGTTTAAGGTACAATGGCATCAGGGAATCAAACCGAAAGAGAACCTACACGAGATTATTGGAACGGTTAAGGCAGCTCCCATGATAATTGCGCGAACGCCATTATCATCGCACAATTATCACGGGCGCTTTGGTCTGTGATAGCGCTACCAGGGATGAACTTTTACCGGCATTTCAGTAATACCCAACACAAAATTCGACGGCAAGCGCTTTACCTCACCCACGACTTCAATCGACTTGAACCGCTTCATTATTTCTTCCCACATAATGCGTAACTGTAATTCAGCGACCCGATTACCCATACAGCGATGAATCCCAAAACCAAACGACAAATGCTGTCGTGCTTTTGGTCTGTCGATAACAAATTCATGTGGATTTTCAATGGCCTCATCGTCCCGATTGCCGGACGCATACCACATAATAACCTGATCACCTTTTTTAATCGTCTTACCGTTTAATACAAAGTCTTCCGTGGCTGTTCTTCGCATATGAGGTAACGGCGTCTGCCATCGAATAATTTCAGATACCATGTTGGCTATCAGTCCAGGATCTTTTCTAAGAAGCTCATACTGATCCGGAAAGTCATTCAATGCGAGAACACCGCCACTCATAGAGTTTCTGGTGGTATCGTTACCTCCGACAATAAGTAACATCAAATTTCCTAAAAATGTCATAGGATCATCGATCATATCTTTTGTATCGGGGTGGTTAGCCAGCATGGTGACAAAGTCAAAGCCTTCAGTATTGCCCGCTCGCTCATGCCACAGCTTTTGGAAATAGGCCAGACATTCCATCAATTCTTTCTCACGCTCTTCCGAGGTAATAGAAAAATTGCCGACCGCTTCAACTGACGTCGTTACATCTGACCAGTGCGTAAGCTTGCGCCGGTCTTCCATCGGAAAATCAAAAAGAATAGCCAGCATATACGTGGTCATTTCTATGGATACTTTATCTACCCAATCAAATGTTTCTCCTATTGGTAACCCATCCAGGATCAGGCACGCTTTTTCGCGAATGATGCTTTCGAGTTTGCTAAGGCTAGCCGGCGCGGCCGACGGAGACACCACTCGTCTTTGCACATCATGCTCAGGCTGGTCCATTGCTATGAAATTGGGCGGATTGAATTCGTTCCCAATAATACCTATAGCAATAGATCCCTCTGATGAAAACACTTTGTGATTTGTATCAACGGTTTTGATATCTTTAAAAGTAGTCACCGACCAAAATGGCCCCACCTTGCTGTCTGCGCAATAATGAACAGGGGCTTCTTTGCGCAACCTTTCAAACCATTTCTCGTGAACGTTTGACTCGTATAGCTCCGGACGACTCATATCAATTTTGTCGAGCGGCACATCACCAGGATTGACATTCGCCCAGCTATCTAACTGCTCAATTTCATTCCACTGCATTTCAATATCCTTTTTATTGGTTATCGGCAATCTATAAGCCACCATCAGGTCTGCCCCAAACTTCCCGGCAGAACCATCTGCGGGAGCACGGGATAACGGCGCTTACACAATCAAAACCATTTATTATTCGAAATTGATTACCAGTATGACGCCGTCGACAAACATTGCAACACCAATAATCGCCAAGGTAAAGCCTGCCAAAACTGCTCACACTAGCTTGCTTTTAAGCGATTGACTCGACTCGATTGACAGACGAGTTGCAAGTACAGTGCAGCACTCAAACCAGACGCCGAAAAAAGCATGGCCATAACAACAATCTGGTATCTGGCGGCCACAATCGGTGTGATTCCTGATAAAATCTGGCCTGTCATCATCCCAGGTAGAGCAACAATACCCACTGCAAACATCGAGTTAATAACCGGGATCATCCCCGCTTGAAACGAAATTCGCTTGGCTGCATCCATATACTGTCCGCGGGCAATTTCTGACTCAAATCTTTCTGCCGCAATACTGACTGTATTCATAGAATTGGCAAAGATCATACCCGCCAAAGGGACCATATAACGCGGCTCGTACCAGGGTTCAAGGTCTAACACGCCAAACGCTACGATCAATAGTGTGCTACCGCCGCCCAACGCAAGGGCCAGAAAGACACGAGGATACAATTGACGCCTGAACTGACTAACGGGGCTCAACGATATCCAGCTCGCCATAATCAGCATAATCGTCAACACCAGGCAAATCACCCAGGCATTGTTGGTGTCGAATATATATACAAGAAAATAGCCAATAACAACCAGCTGGATCAGCATGCGGGCTATAGAATAGATGGCGGTCCATCCACGTTCAGACCAGAAAAAAAGAAGGGCAACGACGGGAATCATCGGCAATAAGGCAATACCGATATTCAGCCACTCGATTTGCATGACGCTGGTGTTCATAAGCCACCTTGGGCAACGCCTGAGCTACCGACTCGGAGAGCAACACTAGCACCTGTCAGCAGCGGGAAAATCCAACGATTAACACGATTTGGCCAGTGTATTCGTAACCGTGTTGCCTATAGCGGCAAATTACGGGTTAACACCTCTGCAGACTTAATAATACGCTTTGTGCGATAGAGCTCTGGATGTTTTTCTTCGTCGCTATAACCGACGGGCTCTCCGGCACCGGTGTTAACAAACCAGGAGTTTTCAGGCTTACGGTCTCCTAATAACTTCTTGAATGCACTTGGCGTAATTCCCAATGCTGCAGCCGCCGCATTATAGGTACAGCGCGTTTTAACGCCGTTGATGTAATCACGGATTATGGTCATTTTTTCCTGCATGTGGAGATGATCCTTACAATGTTAATGTATAGGCAATTATACCTGTACATATAGCTTAGGTTATCGGAAACCACTATGAACACGTCATAGTAGTCACTAACCACGGGGTAAATAGTATGACTATCATACCAGCTACCCGCATTTCATCCAATTAATCCACCTACAATTATGCGGGTCACTAAATAAACAGCGGCATAAGGCAAATGTGCGACCTCCTCCGCGGCCAGCTTGTCCCCGATGACTGATCGTCACAGCGATCATACTAAGCTCATTTTAGGGGTGAAATTGTCCAGCATAATGTGTCGTCTGATAGCTGCTCCATATCAAGCGTCATCATAAGTCTGTGGGAGCGCACGGTACCTAACCATAATTCCCGCCAACAGGTTAACAAAATACGCCGCTCCGCTGGCTCAAGTCCGCGAACGATACGTAAACCCGTTTGCTGAAAACCGGCGTTGGATTCTGTCAAATTTATTTCAGTCAACTCATCGCCCATGCCACTCATCATGGTGTGCAGGTAGTTTGCCGCAGTGCTGATATCGCCGTCAACACCGTCGATAATTTTACAGGTTTCTGAATAATACTGAAGGCCAATTAGCCGAGCCGCTGTGCCAGCGAGCTCGATGGTTTCTGCTTCGCCAATGACCACTGCCAAGGCGCTTAAGCCATTTCGAATGTAACCCATTGCATAATTGCGACTGGCCTTTTCTAAGCGAACATCATTCCAATCGCCCTCGGGGGGAGCTGGCTGTTCGCTGTCGATAAAAACCGGGGGTAATTCGCCCTTTGCAAACTGTAGTCGCTCTTTATCGCTGAGGTCATGATCGTATTCTTTGAAATAGCCACACAACCCAAATTCACCCGTCATATCTTCAGAAACACAGACAAACCCCAGCCGCGGGTTCTTTAGCGACACACCATTGTAGGCATACCAGCCTTTCAAGAAACCACGACTCACACCAATAGGTACACCGCAGATGGTTGCCCCATGATACATCCAGCGTGGATACCGAAACCGTACCCAGGCTTTCTGGTCCGATTCATACATATATTCAACGGGAACTCCGCCAATACCATTGGATAGTGTGTGATACTGGGCGCAGGCAACTGCATCCGGCATGCCGTGCAGGCCGAGCTTTTCAAAACTGCTTAAGAATTTCTCCAGATGCTGGCGACGAAATAATTTGAACATCCAATCTTCGACAATATCAGGACCTTTGCGGGCTGAAACCATCAGCTGTAAGCCGAGCAAAAAAGCATGATGAATATGCGCCTGTGCTTTAATGGCCTTAGTGGCATTATTGATTGTGTTAGGCTTGCTCATAACGCTCCTTTGGAAGGATAATAATACCAACAAAATTTCAACTTTAGTATGTCAGCATACCAACGTTGGTTCAATTCCAGCACATCAACAACGTCTAGATATTAGATCGAAACTATGTGTTGCAGCGACACTTAATAGGCTCCACGATTCATGACGTCACATTATTACGGCTGGAAGATAGTTGCTGCGCTGTTTGTAATTCTTATCTTTAGCTCGGGTTTTGGTTTTTACAATCACGCGGTAATGCTACAGGCTTTAATCGAAGATAAAGCGCTACCTATCACGGTGGCGTCGACAGCCGTATCAATATTTTTTCTTTCAAGCGGACTCGTAGGATTGTTTGTGTCCTCAGCGATTGAAAAATATGATATCCGCTATGTTATTACTGTGGGCGCTGTGGTTGCGGCGGCTTCTCTTCTCGCTATTGGTTACGTAGAAACAGCCTGGCAGTTGTTTTTTTGTTACAGCTTATTTGGTGTTGGTTTTTGCGCCTCAGGGCTTTTACCTGCAACAACACTGGTAACGCGCTGGTTCGAGAATAAACGGGCTATTGCATTGTCTGTAACATCAACAGGTCTATCAGTTGGCGGCGTGCTAATTACACCAATGAGCGCACTGTTAATTGAGCATCGCGGCATAGAATTTTCAGTTGGAATTTTTGCAGCAATCTATTTTATCGGCACCGTACCCGTCTGTTGGTGGGTGTTAAAAGATGACCCCGGCGATATCGGTTTAACCGTTGACGGCCATAAACTCGATGCCTCGAACATTGTTAAAGTTCACGGCAAAACCTTAACATCAGCAATGAAAGGCCGCTATTTTTGGGGACTAAGTCTTGCCTATGTGTTTCTGATGCTCGCTCAGGTTGGCGGCATCGCTCATCACTACGGCATAGTGGGCAAGTATTTATCGGGCGAAGAAGCGGCAATGGCGCTCGGCGTGATTCCAATAGCCAGTATTATAGGCCGCCTGCTGGGTGGATACTTACTTGAGTACTTCAATAGCAAAATGTTTTCAATAGTAATGATGATCTTGCAGTCCGTATCTTTAGCGTCGCTTGCATCTGCCAGTACCGTGCCACTCTTTATTATTAGCCTCGCCCTATTTGGCATTACCATCGGTAACTTATTAATGCTACAGCCTTTGCTTATCGCAGAGACTTTTGGCCGCCGGGAATACAGTCGAATTTATAGCGCATCAAATTTTTTGTCTACTTTGGGTGTTGCCGCAGGTCCGTTATTGATGGGTATAATTTATCAGCAGCTCGAAAGCTACGAAAGCGCTTATCGTGTCGCCAGTTTAGCCGGAGTGCTGGGGCTATTTATCTTTCTATATGCAATTTCCCAGCGCGAGCCGGCAATCAATACCACCGACTCCCAACATAAATAGTCACATTTAAGCCATTTATCATTTTTCCACATTGAACAGAAATTCACATTATTTCTAGATACGTCAAGTCAAGTGTGCGACTCTTTTCCTGCTCGATTTATACCATTTTACAGCACGTTTTACATGCTGCTGAATAAATAAATCCTTTTCTTTGCAATACTGAATAAAGCCACCTAAACCATTAAATTTAGCCATTAGTAAAGAGAAATCTGGTGAAGACAGCCGCCTACTACCGGCAACATTAACCGCGAAAATATAGACCGCTCAGTATCGACGCTGTATAGGGTGATAAGAATTTATGCCTTTTCGGCAACGTACACAGTATTAAAATATAACATGCCGCGGGTAACAAGAACGTTTACTTTTGTACCGACACGGCAGCTCGGGAAAATAGCTGTTACATATGTATCATTCTCAGTTTTTATAGTAGCGTGTGGAATTGACTCGCCACCTCCCCCGAGATATTCACACCCTTGAATATCCCCCTTTATTATTGTCAATGTTTCACCGCGCTCACTGGTAGACAGTACCGTGACAGCGCCGAGCAATAGCACGGTGCAGAAAACCATCCAACTGACTTTAACTCTGTTAACATTCATTTGATGATCGAAACGCCTTCTACTGCAGTGACTGTAGCAGCATTGGCTCGCTCCATTATCTTTACCAAAGTCGACTGAACCGTTTCATCTTCCCGAGTATCATTTTCGCTCATAAGCTTTTGTTCTTGCGGCTCGGAACCCTCTTCCAGAGTGAAAGAAATAACAACTTCAGATGCAACGCTGGACGTTTCACCAAAGTACTCTAGCGAAATTTGTGGATAACCGCAGAAACCCTTTTTCACTTGTTTTGCGATGCGCTTTTTTGCTTTATCAACATTCATAATTAGAACCTTTGGCGGTTAAGTCAGAAAAATTAACGTCCTACCTAACAATATGCAGCGACAAACCAGTTACTATAACTGGTTAAGTCACACCTTCTTTGAAAAGTTACCCCACGGCGATTTCTTTTCAAATGTAGATATATATAAGTTTTCTACCTTATCTCTAGCCCACGGCGTTTTACGTAAAAATTTTAGTGATGATTTAACAGTTGGATCGTTCTTAAAACAGTTAATATCAATCTCCTGAGCTAGCCCATCCCAATCATAGTGATTCACTAATTTCGTTAACACAACTTCAAGTGTCACACCGTGTAACGGATTATTCGGTTGCTCATTACTCATACTATAAATACACCATCATTATTTTCAGCTTTGTAGCTGGTTTCTACACACCGCTAGTTCAGCGTGTTTGCAGCACTACTATAGCCGTCTTCACGGATCATTATTTTTGCTTTTTCGATGTCCAGTTCTTCAATAGGTAACGTCAAATAGTAGGGCAACGACACTTCGTTTTCACTAAGCTGGATAATCTTTCCCTCTACTAATCGCTCAATAACTGAGTGCAATGTTTTCTCTAAACCAACGGGTACTTGTTGATAATTTTTTTTCATGTAGTCGATCAATTGCTGAATTGTATGACGACCATCAGCAAGCGAAACTACGATACCTAGCCACTCTTCCAAGTGTGTTGCATTATCAGGTCTATTTATGTCGACTAGCGACACTTGATTATTTTTTCTGGTGAAAATGATATTTCGGTAAAAATACTGCATATTTCCCATAAAATTGAACACCTTTATTTGCTGTCTTAAGCTTCACAATTGCACTGCCACTCTATATAACTCCGCTTTGTACTGACGCCAGGCTTAGTCTCAAAATGGCAAATTTTTGCAGTTTCCTGCGATTTCTGCATCGCCGAAGACGGCTGCTACAAACGGTATAGAATCAACCATAGAGTGATTGAGCACTGATAAGTGATCGTAGCCTTGATACAGATAAGCAGATACGTTTGATCCTGCCTCACAGGTGGTTTTTACCAGATGTGCCTGCATGCGTGGCGGCGTATCACGGTCGGCCGAGCCTGTTCCTACAAAAACCGGAACAGAGAGCGCTAGTGTCGGATATTCCATCATTTCAAAACCTTGCTGGAGTGGTGGCGACTTTTTGAAGGTAGCATTGTATGTCAAACCAAGTTGCTGAATCTTTTTCCTCATATCACGATTACACACAGACTGAACGGCACGCATCGTGGGCAATGCCGCCTCATAAACGTAATTCGACGCATCAAAACTCGAATCAAGCTGCTCAACCAGGGTAAGCACCAGAAAATTGTAACCGAGCATAGGATCTACCCGGTCTTTAGGACGGGCCTGCTGGACCGCAACCAGCGCTTCGGGCGTGAAGTACGGGACACCGGTCACAACAACACCACGAAGACGAATCTCCGGAGCATATGCCGCTGAATATCCCGCAGTTGCGAGCACCGCTCCAGCGCCTTGTGATTGCCCAACGAGAACCACTTCCCTGGAAAGTGGGAACCCCGCTGACTGTACTGCACGCACCACATCAAGATTACTATATGCTTCCGGGCGCGTTGCCAAATAAGGGTGCGTGCCTTTTGTACCCAACCCCTGATAATCAGAAGCTACGATTGCGTACCCCTTTTGCAACCAACGCTGCAAGTGTTCTTGATGAAATGGCACATAGCCCGTCCAGCTTGGCGCACAGACGTCTGCAATACCAACCGTCCCGTGTGACCATAGAAGTAGCGGCCAACCACCTTCAGGCGGTGTGCCCTGCGGAAGAAATAATCCTCCTGAGACCACAACTGGTGTTTGACGGTCCAAACCGTCTGTCGATGAGTAGAGCAATCGAATGTTTTTAGCCGCACCGGCAATGGACTGATGAGCCGCTAGTGGCTCATGCCTTAGAAGTGTACCCGGCGCAGTCGGAATTTGATCGTCATAACGGTAAAAATCGGAAACACCGCCATCTCCTAGAGTACCTCTACCACTGGATTTTTCAGCCGTCGCAGACACAATTGCGGCTTCGTCATTAACACATCCATACAGTGCCAACCCGATAAAACACATCATAAATATTTGGGCCACTCTCATGCTTTTTCCTTAATGATTTTCAAACGAGACCCCAGGCCTCCTATTTAATCGCAAGGTAAATCTGCTAAACTTACGTCTCAGTTTACCGGTGATTTTTTTCCGCATATTTTGGTGTACTTTATCGGTAGAGCATTCCACAATTTTGTGATGATTGGTAGAAAATAACGGGGACTAGGGAGACAACCATCGTTACACCCACCAATCCATTTACCGATTAGTCATTTTCAACCCTTAGGCCAATCTACTCTCTTGCCAATAACAGCTGGCTGACTCACAATTCGCATTGCCCTTCCGTATAATAACGAACCATTGGGTCTGCGCAGGCAGTACAAGCCGTTGCATATGTCACCTTTTTGATGGCTGGACAAGGCGTTGTAACACATTGTATTCCGGTGTCTTTCGCTGCGCATACTGGCATGTATTCTCGAGTGCAAACTTGCGATCTGGGCTCTGTGCACTCTATGGCCTCAATCGCAACAGCGTCGCTAGCTTCGGGCTCACTGGTGTTGAGAGATACACAAGACGTTATACAAATAGCGATACCGAAGGAAAACATAACTCGAACTAAAATTTCCATAAATGACAATCCACTTTGCTTACTGACGTAGCTTTTGAGATAAATGACCAACACATCGACGACATTGCCATTTTGCATAGGACGGTACTGCCGCTACCTGACAATCCCCAAGCATAGCCTTGTGTATTTAGACGGAAACGCTGTAAATACCTGCGAATGCGCCCGAAATAGTGCACCATTGTAATACAACAACTTAGGCGTTTGAACGGGTTATTATCTCTCATCAAGTTATCGAGCATACCAATGGATATTAAGATAAAGGATAAATTTGACGCGTATCCTGACAAGGCTAAAACACGACTGTTGGAAATACGAGCGATCATACTTGATACAGCACAGCGCGAAGGGGTTGGTGAGCTTACAGAAACACTGAAGTGGGGTCAGCCTAGCTATCTGGTGAAACAAGGCAGTACAGTAAGAATCAACTGGGCGCCTAAAAACCCGAATAAAGTATCAGTCTTCTTTAACTGTAAAACGACCCTGGTTGAGACCTTCAGAGAAATATACGGTGCTGGTTTACAGACAGTGGGTAACAGAGAGATCGAAATACCAATTTCTGGTCATATCCCTATTTCGGTGTTAAGCGCGTGCGTATCGATGTCTTTACGCTACCATACAATCAAACATTTACCATTGCTCGGTGCGTAAAAAATGCCTGCGCTGCTCAGCAGAACCCGACACATTACATATTTCGGTAGAAAATCAGACATGCTGTCTAGTGAAGAAAAGGGTGCTCTCTTATATAGCCGCCATTATCAAATATGACCTGGTAATTTGTGTCCATGCGAGGGTCGCTTAAATAATAATCAGTGGTAATAACTTGCGCACCACTTAACTTAGCTGCAGTAAAACTCGACAAATCGTTATTCCTGGCTTCAATCGTATCCGCATCCGCTCTTGTTCGAACAATATAACCCCTGTTAACCAACTGTCTGATTTTTTGCTCATCCTTCTTTGCTTCATTCATTATAAAAATTGCCGCCTCAGCCATACCCTCGGAAGCATTGACAAACATCGCTCGATTTTCAAGAGCAGGATGGCCGTCGATATAATCCTGCATTTTTTGGCCGCGATGATCCAACACAAAAATAAAGCGACCACGACTATCGCTTAATAAGGGCCAACCCACCCGTTGAATGGCTTGTTCGAGAGAGACATATTTTCCTCTAACCATATCGGGTGTTATCAACTTTTCACCAAGAACTTCTCGAATCTCTTGGTCGATGCTACCTAACGCCGCTTTATCAAAAGGCAGTGGCTCGATAAACCCAGGAATAGGTATTTTTTCGTCCTTAGCATTAATAGTAATGAAAATAGGCATATGATCGGCATTGTTATCCGACCACGCCTTCAATACCCTTAACCCTTCGCTGAATATAAGATGATGACTGCGAAAATCAATATCCTGGACATGAAACATTTTTAGCCCTGGTCTCGACAACACACCAATCTGGTCAAATGCTTGTGCCAACAAACCTTGCTGAGAGAGGAGCTTCTGCCCCAGGGGATCGCTGTATTTGTTACCCTCAGGATCATAGAAAACATCCATTTCCAGATTTCTCAACCCTAAGTCCAACTGGTCTTCTAAAGGGATATGCGAATAATCGAGCGACATCGCTAGATTCGGGTTTTGTGCTTCCAGTAACGCCAATAGATTGTTATCAATCGCTTTTTTATAACTGTTATGACTACCAATCATCTGGATCTGATTAAGCTTACGCCCATCAGGAGCCGGCTGGCCGCTTGTGCACGCGTATAGACTCAATAGGATCAACCCTGTCATCGTGACAGCAGAAAAAGATCGGCAGTTCATCCTAACACTCCATCGTTGTTCTTTAAAATTCGGCGCGCACTACCTGCTACGCTTGTGCCATCGGCCCACAAAGTGACGCACTGTGTAGCCCGACATATCGTAGCGCTGTTGAAAAATAGATGTAACGCCACTCTAATTTTCGATTTCAAACTCTGCTGAAAGCGCTTCAAACTCCTCCAGTTGCCCAGGTATTTGTCGATACTGGCCAAAATGTTTTACTCGATACACGCCAGACTTTGCACTAGTGGGAACACGCCAGACAATTCGGGCAATCATACCCTCCTCGTCCTCGCGCCAACGAATAGTGGTAGACCAGTCCATGTCTCCATGAACAGGATGCCAAATACCGTTATTTTGCCTTTGTATCTGTAAATAATTGTTACCACTTCGATATTGAGATGACGGATTACCTGACCAAAATTCTGCAATAACTTCTTCGCCTCGGCGAAAATTTTGACTACTCATGGGCAGAGCATCACCGTATGAATACCCATCAGAAAGAGCATCTGTTAAATCACCCACAAGACTCGCAGAGACAGATTTTCCTCGCCAATCATCATACTCCGGCCCCTCTGGCGCAGACGAACCTGCATCCAGTGAATGGGCAAGTAATGTAATTAACTGTTGATAGGCAGCTAAACTCCATTTGCCATGCAGAGTATGCCCACCTTCGTACTGCTGGGTTTCATATTCTTCGGGCGTGGTAACGTATCCACCATAGCCATTTGCGTAACCAGCAATAACGATATGTTTTGCCCAGGGCCCCAGGTTTTGCCGCAGTGTTTGTCGAATACGCCTTGCGGCCATTGTAGTGACTTCTGCAGGCATGGCGACAATTGCCAATGAACCTAGTCGCGCCACACTCACCGACCGAATTTGTGATTGTAGCGGTGTATCCCCGGTACCAGTCTCAAACAATATCGCTTTTGGCGCCTGGCAGTCTTTAACCGCCTGAGTCCATTTCTCTGCACCGGTTACCCAGCGAATGACGATATCCAACCACCAGCTTTGTTCTGTCATTCCCTCTTCAAAAAGAAAATTTCCGCCACCATCTTCGGTTGATCCTGCCGCGAAGGTATAACCATACGCGGAGGGACACGTTGTCTGCACTCCTGCACCGGTGAATTCGTCTCTAACCGTTACGTTAGACATGTCGATATAGGCACGGCGGATATCGACAGGCCCTGATACTAGTTCGGTCGCATTGGCGTAAAGGTTTTGCCCAACGTCTAATTGACGCTGACCGATTATTTGCGTGCTCGCTATCTCGTTTTCACCAGGACCGGTATTGTCCAGATTGAGGTTTGGCGTGACATCGCCAGGTGTTGACTGCGCAAACGCTGCAATAAAACCTTGATTCTGAATGTAGTCAGTCTGCTCAGCTATCTCCCAGCTTGAAGCAGCAAAACCTTTATGGTCGCCTGAAATGAGTCGATTATCGTAGGTCATCGAGGTCGGATGAACAGCAAACCAATTCACTAAACCAATGGGGCCATCTTTACCGACAAGTTTTAGCAGTGTCATCTCTGTATCCATTGGACTTCCATAACGAGCTCGCTCTTCCGCAGGGTTGGCATTGTAGGCAGCCATAGAGCGGTTAGCTCCTGCACCTTCAACATTGCCCTTATTAATCATTATCTGACCCGGCTGTATATTTTCATGGGCGAGAACAATAGAACTAACGATGCCGCTAACGATACGCTCAAAATGCGTTTTGTAGAAAGACCCGGAAAGGCCAAACTCGGTTCGGGTGTGCCAATAGCCAGCTGGTCCGGCGTGAGTGTGAGTTGCGCTGAGAATCAGGTTATCCAGAGTATACAACCCCGCAAACCTCGCCTGTAACCGATCGACAACTTCCAGCACAACATTGTGCTCAATGCTGCCAATATCTACACTGGTGAAAACCAGTCTTTTTTTACTGACCGGGTCAATAAAAATAAAAGCACGGGACTTTAATCGAATGTGAATACCCTGGGTATTCTGCCCTTCCTTCCCAAACCCCCACATGGGGCTGCCATACGCTGGACCCGTAACATCGGCCATACCTCGGCCAATTAGATAATTTGAGCTATCAACTGCGAGTGTCGTTGGTGACAAAAACAACACACACAGTATTGTTGCTAGATTGGATAAAAATCGATTGTTTGCTGTTCGCACTGTTCTCCTACCCTTGTATGACATTTTGTCATCAGTATACTCATTTCTCCGGTGCGCGGCGATTGCACTATTATTCATACGATATTTTCAAAGTGCTGTTTTTCTTTTATGCCAGCACTCCAGGGGATTTACCAATCATCATTCAGCAAAAAGGGAGCATAAAGCTCCCTTTTTGTAACTGATATCAATGCAATATCCGAGCTTAGTTTAGCGTCATCACATCTTGCTTGATTTTGCTCATGACCCGCTCTGACGTATTTCCGCGCATCGCTAGCTTCATACCACGACGTTTCAGGGTTCCAATAACAACTATATCTGCATTGATTTCAGCCGCAACCTCGGCGACCACATCTTCCGGAGAACCTTGATGCACATGAATTTTTTCAGGTTGAATATCTATCTTACGCACCATAGTTCCACGATCAGGATAATTTACGGAGTCAGAGAACGCATTAACCACATGAAAATCTGCACCATAACGTTCTGCCATCCATTTACCTCTGGCAACAATTTTCTCATTTAACTCAGTATAAGCTTGAGACTTGTCTTGCATTTTTACTGCCGCCAATACTGTCTTACGCTGAACGTCAGCACCAGTACGACAGATTAACACAGGGCATTTTGCATAGCGTAACAACTGCCATTTTGCGTCGGAAAAACGATTGCGCGAATTTCCGGTAGAATAATCTGGAATCAAGATCAAATCAGCTTCGGTTTTTTCGGCCGCTTGTAATACTGCTTCCTGCCATTGTGTAGACCAACAAATTACCAAGGTATAATCCAAGCCTTCATCTTCCAACGGTTTTTTCAAATTCTCAAACCAATGGCTATCTCGATAAATATCCGGATTGTCGGCATCGAGTGACACCGCCGCAGAATCAACACCAACAAAAACTTTCAGTTTTGGGGGCACATCGCGCAAACGCGACGTAATAATGGCTCGCTCTAAAGCGACATGATCAGTTTGCGTGGGGTCAACTACAACGAACAATGTATCCTGATTAGACATTTCTTACCTTTCTAACAAGTTATTAAAAAAAATTAGTATATCACCTATCTGAAAAATCGCGTTGATTTTCATTAAAATACGTCACAAAACCACCCATGTAAACCAGTGAAACCGACATTCATTTTGTCATCCTCTCAATTAATAGCAGTAAACCCCTAGACTCTTGCTCACAAGCCTCAAGCAGCCTAATCGCCCCTCTTTAACCATACAAATTAAGTGGTTAACATTCCCAAGTAAGTGTCTTCTTTTGGACCATACCATAGTCACTCGTTTTCATCCGCCAAAGAATAATTAGAATAATAATATCGATCCAATTACACATTATTACGGAGGGCAATTTTCTATTCAAACGGCATGAAATTTCTACGTCCCCTCAGTTACCTCTTCTGCAATTGCGCTATTTACATCGAGTCTATACCGATATCGGTTTGTAGATGAACACACGTCCTTGCTAAAACACTCAACAACACGCATATTTTTTAGTGCTTGCAGATGAGAATGATTATCATTAACATGGCCGCACTGTCTTCGTTAAGGAAATATCATGCCGGTTACATTTTTGTGCGCCAACCATCGACAACAGCTTTTAGCCGACGAACGTCTGGCAGAAAACTATTGGATTGAATCAATGGGTAAAGCGGCCGAGTATCATGAAACGGGGGATTTTAGTTCTGCGATACCTTTGCTGGGTTGCGCTTTGGAGCTTTCTGGCCACTTGCTGGATCGGTCTTGGCCTAACGCTGCTACAGCTTTATCTCGCTTTACCGCTAGCGTGATTGGTTTAGCCAAAACATATCATTTATCGGGCAATGATAACGCCAAGCGTTTTACTATTGAGCGGGCTAATGAACGGGTGGCTGCTAGTGTGAGTGATATTCGTTGTTATCAATTGATCTGCGATAGCATCGCAGTTTTCAACTGGACTGCTGTTAACCTTGCCATTCAGCGTTGCCAGAAGGGGTTTGTCTCTAACAGTTGTTATTCAGTCAGTTTCGAAAACTATCAGCAGCGCCGTTCCGCGGTAACATTGCACTAACCCAAGAAGCACCTCAATGGATAAAAAATACTTGCAAGTGGAAATTGATAAAGACGCCTTAGCTACGCTCATTGGTAGTGGTCATTTAGTGGTTGAAGATTTACACGCGTTAAATGTTGTCAGCAAAGAGTGCTTACGCAGCACAGTGCTTTTGTCTGCCGTCAGTGAGATTACCTCGTGATAAGCGAGCTCAGATTCAACTGTTTGTCAGCGTAATATGTTGCTAATAATTTCGCTGCAATTAGTAGATATTAAAGTCTTTCCCTATCAAAATCGAACGTCAAAATTCAAAAAAAGACGGCCATATCTGGCCGCCTTTTTGTTTGGTACTTTTAACTAATCCGACAATGTTAGCGAATAGTCACCACCTTCTGCTTGCGACGACTCGCCAGCAAGAACCCTAACGACACCATCATCAGCAAAAACAGCGGGTTGATCGCACCACCACCACTACTGCTGCTGCCTCCACTTGTTGTGCGAACCGCTACATCATTGTCCGTAATAGTAATGACTGTAGTATCCGGAACACCTATCACCGCACCAACCTGAACACTGCTCAATGTTACTGAGAATGTCTCGTCAGCTTCAACGATAGTATCTTCCAATATGGATATCTCGATCTCTTTGCTACTTTCACCATCTGCAAAAGTTAATGTGCCAGTTGCCGCAACGAAATCTGTATCACTAACGGCACTGACGGCAACCGTTGTGTAATCGACAGTAAATGCACCAAGACTATTGCTACGATCTACCGCTATTACAACACTGCCACCCTCTTCCGTTACTGTGTAATTTGCATCGCGAAATTGCACAATGATAGGGTCGTTATCTGCAATAGTTACTATCGAACTATCGATAGTACCAAGCGACGCACCAACAGATACATTACCAAGAGCTACAACAAACGACTCGTCATCCTCATGAATCAGATCATCAATCAGCATAACTTCAATCGTTTTACTGACCTCTCCCTCGGCGAAGCTAAATGAACCGGCTACAGCCGTATAATCACTTCCGCCTATCGCCGTGTTATCGCTGGTAGCGTAATCAACACTGGCTGTTTCAAAGCCACCGTTGCGCTCTACGGTTAGCATAACACTGCCGCCGTCTTCTACCGCAGCATAAGTGGCACTACTTAGCTGCACGATGATTGGATCATCATCACTAATAGTGACTGCCGTGTTGTTTACATTACCAAGCACGGCCCCACCTTGAACGTTACTGAGAATAACATTAAAGGATTCATCATCTTCATGAAGAGCATCGTCGATCAGAACAATGTCAATAGTTTGGCTGGTCTCGCCGACAGCAAACGTCAAACTTCCGGTGATCGCCTCGTAGTCTTCATTACCAACAGCGGTATTGTACTGAGTACTGTATTCAACGGTAGCTTCATCAACAGTGCTGCCGATACGCTCAACAGTAACACTCACAGTACCGTCGCCTTCCGCAGTGCTGAAAGCAGCGGCGGTGAATTGAATTATGCCAAAATTCACATCTGCAACGGCCAACGTTACTGCCGTTTTGACGACATTGTTGTTGCCATTGCCATCATTGAGATCGGTATAAGTTAGTGTCACGGTACTTCCCAAAGCAACTTGACTAAACTCGACCGGTACAGCTCCGGTAAACACAGCACGGCCGTCGCCCTGTTCAATCAACGTCACGGTTTGGTCGGCTACCCCACCATCCGTCGAAATTAATACGTCAACCGTCCCGCTAACATCAACATCTGCAACACGTGCTATCAATGACGTTCCAATAGCAAATGTAGGTTCAGGGGTTATCGACACAATACCGTCTGAGCTGTCAAACCCTAATGATGGCACCGGCAATACTCCAACATAAGTCGGATCAGGTTGATTGCTAGCATCTTTGGTAGGCGTAATACGGATAGTAAACTGCGAGTCAGGAAAGTTACTAACATCTCCGACAGTGACAAGGTAGTTCAAACCAACATTCACCAAGTCGTCAATCGGACCCATGGTGTAAAGCAGGTCGGTGCCTAAGGCGGTAATTAGCGCACCATCTACGGCCAAGAACCCAGATGCTGCACCAGTCATCCAACCGAGTGCTCCCAGCGTGGGGTTGTAACCATACCAATACTTCAATTCGGCATCGGTTGCGGGGTCACCATCATCATCGAAAAACACCCCGTAAGGCAACATAGTGTTCGGTATCCAGGTCCCAAACTGATTTGCCGCGGCATTGGCACCTGCGGGCATATCTGCGTAATCACTTCCCAGAGTAGTGGTTGCGTGAAGTGAGTCAGTCACGCCGCTTTCAACAGGGTATTCGTCAATAAAAAAACCGGCGCGATCCGTTGGGTCGAAATATCCCGCGGGTCTATCGTGTTTTTCATCAATGGGGCCGAACAGACCCGCTGAAAAAGTTGCTAATTGTTTTGCGCTCCAAACGCTTTCAGGCACAGCTATACTCAGGTTATCAACACCCACATCGACAGCGTCAGACGCGAGTTCAAAGCCATCTCCGATACCGAAACCGATTTCAATAGTAAAGCCTTCCAATCGGACATCGGTCCAATTGTTAATTTTCTGGAAAATTTGATAATCGCGAGACCCTTCTTCAGCCTCGACGTTAAACACCATGTCGACACCTTCTGAAAGAGCACCATCAACAGTCGTCGGGAGCATCGCCAATTTGTAACGTTTATGACTTTGGAAAGGCCCACTACAAATGACCTGCAGCGGCTCAGCCGTATCGAGGAAATGGTCGTCCAGATATGACGTCGACATAACGCAATTGGTTGGCCTACCCTCTTTGACATCAAAGTCGTCGTTGACTATCTTGATGCCGGCTGGTTCACCTACCGGCCAATCTTTAGCCAGCGCATAGCCCATCACTGTCGCCTGATTGTCCGACACAACAGCTTGATAGCTGTAATCAGAATTCGGAGCAAAACTATAAGCCCCTGTCACCTCATCAAACCAGCTGGTCGCCAGATCGCCAACGTTACCCTGAGTACCGTTCACGGTAACCTCAATATTGTCGAGATTCCAACCACCAAAACCCTCAGCGCCACCGGCAGCCACGGTTGATGTTATTTTTCCTGCATGAGTCACCGCGGAACAGGCCACCAACACCGTGGCTAACGCCAGTTTTCGATTCGACACATTTTTTTTCAGACTCAGCAAATTCAATTGCTCTTTCAATACTACCATTGTACTACTCCTTGATTTAACCATTGCTAGTCGATAGTAAAGGCGAACACTCGACAAACGTGCCGATTCGGACCCCATATCTGTACATATTAACAACTGGTAATATAGAACGATTGACGTAAATCAAGATTTAATACGAATGGTACAATAGATTTTATTTGGAGAGATAACGTCTCTTGAAGCGATCTTTCTTGGGACCGGCGACTGTGGGGCATATAGATTAACAGGCGAAAAAAAACGTGCCTTCCTGTTTAGATACTCCCACTAGCGCCGGCCAACTGATATCTACTTACCGACGACGCGAGTAAATCTTCATAAAAACAATCACGATCAAACCACCAAACAATCCAAATAAATGAGCCTGAACAACAATATTGCCATCGATAAGGTCAAGATCAGCTGAACTACTTCCCTGCCAAAGCTCGTAGGCTACTTTTAACAATAGCGCAGAAATGACTAATCCTTTTTCAACAATCCGCAAGCGCTTTTCAAATATCAATCCCTGCAACATCAATCCATGCACAATGCCGGAAAAACCAACATACCATTGCAAATCAGGTATGCTAAATAACAATAAAGAAATAACAAGTCCGCACCCCACAATAGACAGTAACCACTGACGATTGCTAAACGAATTTCGAAATAGAAACCAACCGATAACTGCCGCCGCAATATTCATCAGCGCGTGCACCCAGTTGAGGTGGACGAAATGGCCAGTGAGCATGCGATACCACTCGCCATCAATAATGGCTTCCCGTTCAAAACGCAGCGCCAGAGAAAGTTCGTCGCCAGCCAAAGCACAGCTAATGACTAACGCAACTACGGCGATAATAGGGTAATGACTAACAAAAAAAGGTTTGATCACGGCATGTACTTTCTCTAAGGAGACAAATCATCTTATCATCGGACAATAGACAAGCATGTACTCGGCCCGACAACATACAGTCGGCGTTAGGATCTCGATAAAATATGAGAAGAAAAGGCGCCGAAATGCGGCTAATTTTACTTGACCACTACACTGTGCCGCGATTTAGGTTTCTAGTATTTAGTTGTTGGTTTGGATTGTTTTTTGATTAAGAGAAATTAAATGAACTATTTTACTGCATTAACTCGTTATAAAAAGTAGGAACTCGAATAACATTTGGATGTCCTGTAAGTAATCATTGTAAGTACTCGTTTTGCGCATCAAGGGCTGCGAAAACCTCTTTCGAGTGTTGGAAAAAGACAAGTTGTCCAGTTCGGTCAAAGACTTCAAACGTGAAATTATCTCTATCTTGGCAAAAATCGCGAAGAGTTGTAGCTCCGAAGGCTGGGTCTTCAGAGCCATGCATTAACGTAACCGGACAATGCACGCCCTCTAATAACCCCCCCCATTTACTCGCTACCAAAGGGAGGTCTATTGAATACATTAAATACCCTGCAGAGGTATAACGAGCGTAAGATGCCCGAATAAGTTCTTTGAGTTCCGTCCTCAACAGCATGTCCATATCATGTGGAGAATGCTCAAATTGATCAAGAATGACTTCCTCATCAAACCCTGCGTCAATTTTTGCAAGGGCGCCTTTTACAAACATCGGCAGGAGTTTGGGTGCATAGCGAGCCATATACACACTAACCCTGAAAGCGGGCATCATCGCTTTATATTGCTCATGTGACACAATAGGAATGCAACTCCCACAATTGATTATTCCTGAAATTCTATTTGGAAGTTTTTGTGCGCAGGCATACGCGTAAATGGATCCGGTAATGTTTGCCAGAATTTGACACTTTTCAATCTTCAAATACTCGAGCAAACATAAAACATCAGCGGCAAATCGTTGGGCCGCGCCTTTCCATTTACTCTCACTACTCGTTCCAGCAAAATTTGGCCTCCAAACCATAATTAGACGAATTCTTCGCGCATCCAGTTCAGCGCGCATTGATGGAGTCAGAACCGTACCGCCAATTAACGCATGAAAATACAAAACAGGGCGACCGTTTACAGGCCCGGCCAATTCGTATTGCATTTTGCGACTATCTGGTAGGTCCAATATAGCGACATCACGCCATGGCTCGACAGGCAACCCGGGTTTGATGATATTCGCCTTCTCTTTGCGCTTAATATTCATAAATCCAGATAAGAAACAAATAAGCTCTGATTGAGAATTTAACTCCAACTTAGCGAGAAGGGTTTTTAATTGGTTACGAACTGTCCCAATGGACCTATTGCGGTCTTCTGCCAGGGCTCGGAGTCCTCGCCCTGTAACTATGGCTTCGGTAATTGCGAGATCAACAGCGGTTAAATTAAATCCTTCTTGGAACTGGCGCGCCATTTCAGGTTGCCACTTGATATGAAGTGTATAAAGGCGGCCAATTACTTTACCGGTATAGTCGATTGTTTTCGAAAGGGCCATTTTGACTGGTGAGCCATCCAGAAGGATCAAGTCATATATCGCGATGAGTTGATCATTTTCAAATTTTTTGATGGACGTTAGATTATCTCGAAAAATCCCATACTGACCATCTCTAAATGATGTTGATGATAATCGTTTGTGGTCGGCAATACATAGACCGTCGATTGCGGCTTGGTTTCTATGCAATATGGTTCCATTTTGCTGTAACAACAAGCAAGGACGGTTATCCAAATCAACATAGCGACGCGAGCCCGTCGCAAAAAGAAACTGTCTTCCCTGCCTATCTAAAAGATTCGCAGCTCTGGAGAAATGATTGGCGATTTCATTGATATCTTCAGTTTTTTCGTCTGCATTACCATCCGCCACTTGATTCAAATGGGTGACCTCTAGACGATCTAGAATAATCTGGGTGAACATGCGAAGACGATGAGGCTCTACTACCAGAGAGTAAGCGATATCGATTAGAGCTTCATTTGAAGTATCCGTAATATCGTGTTGGTTATTAACAAGTCCATTCCTTTGACGTGTTGCCATAATATCTGCCAGCCTCCTCTGCTTACGATTTATTATAACCAGAAAACGTTACAGAATGATATTGAGAATAGTCCAAATGGTATATAGGCGAGCGTATGTCTATTTAGTATGTTGTTTGTTCTGGGCTGCATGTCGTTAGGGGCAAACATTGAGCCAAACATCCCCGTCAGGCCAAAGCAGAATACCCGAGCGCCCAGTACTGGGCTTGCTCGGCTTAGCTCTGGTGTGTGACTTTTTTCTCAACCATGGAATAAAATTATGAAACACTTCAAAAAACCAACTACCGTTGTTACCGCTATCCTAATGGCCGCAGTAATAGGTTTTTGCACAGCGGGCAATACGGCCCCCATTATTGTATCTAATTCGGATGGCCTGGCGAGCGGTATCAATGATATCGAAATTGCTGGGTTCGGCACTTATGACGTTACGTTTAGCGGGCACTGGGTAACATATAATAACGGCGAAACGGTTGATGGAGGTGAGTTATATACGTACGACTTCGCCTACGCGGCCACATCGTCCCTGTTTGATTTGTTGGACGGAGGTTCGTTACAAGGTAGCGATTTAGACCTTAACCCTCAGGACGCTGTTGGTTGCACATCGGGAGGAGGCTGCACAATGCACACACCATGGCGCTACGAACAGCTAGGTAACTACAGCGCCAATCTTTATAGTCAATTCGTGGATAACATCTATCAACTAGGAGGAGACAACGATACTTGGACGGATGGATTCAATTATTCGGCGTCAGGATCTGCAGGGCCCGGCTATTCAAACTACGCAGAGGATTATTCACCAATTACGTGGAGTTTAGATTCTTCACTCTATCTTACTTGGACCGAAGCCTCAAACCCGCCACCTACCACTAGCGTCCCAGAGCCTAGCACGCTTATTTTGTTGTCGTTGGGCCTGATGTGTCTCAGAGTCTCTCGGAAGCAGAGTTAAGTCCCTAGGATGCCCTCGTCATCCTAGGACCGCATTCCGGGGATACTTAAAACAATCCTCGGGGATGCGCGGGGGTGAGTCCCAGAGGTCTTTGTCATTGCGCCCGTGATAGCGCGCCATTGTGATATGACGACCGGGGCTTTTAAATTAACTGTTATGCATAGGTCATGAACCCGATAATTTTTCTACTAGCGCCGGTTTATTTTGCGAGCTACTTTCCTGGTTCCTATGCGGTGCTGTCTCTGACGGGTGTGCATGAACAACGCGTAAAACGTGCACCAGTGTTCGGTGGCATTATTGCAGCGCTACAAGTAGCCCCACCAATCCTGTTAGCCATTATCATCGGAGAAGCCAGTGTTATTCTTGGTTCAGCAGTCAGCTTAATCGGGTCTTACATGTATGTTGCTGGCGTCCTCACAGTCAGCTGCTACAAAAATGTGGCTATCGTGGTTTTTCTTCCAATGCTGTCCACCGTCATTGCAGGGGCGTTATACTTAATTATTTTCGGGGTTACGGAGTAAATGCATAACAAAACGTGCAAGCAAGGCCACTTCGTGGCGGGACGCATAAACTGCATGCGCCCCTTCACTCAGCGTTAATGTCCGAAGTTGGCACAAAGCAGACTTAAGGCCTCGAATATTCATCGGGGCTTTTTTGGTTTTGTGCTTTGGGTTTTATGCATGTAGACGGTTTGGTAGTACGGTGACCGCTGTCTACATTGGGTCGACATATAAATATATGTTAGTAGGTACTATCGCTAAAAATGGTGCCCGGGACCGGACTTGAAC
>JBALTE010000003.1:0-76416 GCA_036963965.1 Oceanicoccus sp.
CGTTATGTTTCCGCCAAGGTTAAGGTATAGAAAATGAGTAAATCTGAAGAGTTTTGGGATGGGGCTTCCAAGAGCTATGACAAAACCGAAGAACGATTTGAGTATATCCATAATAGATCCAGAGAAAACACTAAGAGATTTCTAAAGGATAGCGATAGAGTTCTCGACTATGGCTGTGGTACTGGAACTGCAGCTTGTCAGTTTTCTGACCTAGTCAAAGAAATTCAAGCAATTGATATATCATCGAATATGATCGAGATAGCTAGGGGAAAAGCTGCGGTAGCAAACATCGAGAACGTAAGCTTTGAACAAGGCGATATATTTGACAGTAAATATTCAAATGAAAAATTTGATGTCATTCTCGCATTCAATATGTTGCATACAGTCCCTAATCCACAGGATGTAATGCTCAGAGTTGAAGAATTGCTACAGCCAGATGGTTTATTTATCTCTGTAACACCTTGTTTGCGTCAAAAGATGTCATTTCTAGTGAGCTTGCAAATCAAGCTCGTGAGCGTGCTGTGTAAGCTTGGTCTAATTCCAATACCTATAAGAAGGATTACTAGCTCTGACGTAGAAAGCTTACTTGCGGTTGGTGGGTTTCAAACACTTGAATCTGAAGAGATATATAAAGATGCTTCTAGCTATTTTGTGGTTGCAAAGAAATCAATCAAAACATAACAAGCAAAGGCAGGTGGATGCTTCGCTCCGCTGCTTTGGGTGTTATACCCAAGAAACACATTGACACTACGTACGCTCCATGGGTCGGAGGTGAAATATGATTACATTCAATGCAACTGAGGCTCGTTCAAAGCTCTACGCACTAATTGACGAAACCACAGATACCCACCAACCTATTGTTATTACAGGGAAAAGGGGTAATGCGGTGCTCCTGGCCGAGGATGACTGGAAGGCCATTGATGAAACCCTCCACTTATTATCTGTACCTGGTATGAGAGAGTCTATTCAAGAGGGAATGGCTGCAAATTTGGATGATTGCGACCAGGAACTTGATTGGTGATTTGGCAAATCTATTACACAAAACAAGCCCAAAAAGATGCGAGAAAACTAGCCTCACCAGGTCTCAAAAATAAAGCCCAGGAACTACTAAAGATAATTGAGCTAGATCCTTATCAGAATCCACCACCCTACGAGAAACTCGTAGGGGATCTTTCCGGGGCTTATTCGCGGCGTATCAACATTCAGCACCAGCTTGTGTACCAAGTTTTAGAAAAAGAAAAATCAGTAAAGGTGCTTCGTCTGTGGAGTCACTACGAATAATGAGAATCGGTACAACAAGTTTCGCCATGCGACGCGATAAAACATCGCGCACATGCTAAAGGCATTAAATGCCAGTAACCAGAAAGTCTATCGCCCCAATAATTTCATCCCTACTAGATACCATCGAGCATTCATTCTTTTTTAGAAAGCTCTTGGATACGCTCGTAATCTGATGAGTTAGCAAGGCGTAGTTTTTATTCTTTATTTTGATAATTGGGCAAAGGTTATTGGGGTAGCCTTTATCCGACTTATTGGCTGGGGTTAACGGAATCACGACTCTGCTGTTTAACGTATCAAGGAGGCCGCTTTGAATATCAACAAAATACGGGTAGGTCTTATTTGTGTCTTTATCCGTATTCACATAAACGTCAAACTGTTCCATCAAAATATCCTGTGCTTATCAGCAAAGAGCCCGTTTTTATCAGCAAGCTCATTACAAGAATCAATAGCGTCCTGGTTGTCCTCTAGCCACTGTTTACGCCGCTCCTTACGTACTTTTTCGATAAGCGCCTGCTCTAGTGTCGCCGACAGATTAATCTTCAATATACGGGCCTCAGCCAGTAACTCTTTGTTTATACTGAGGTTTGTGGCCTTTTTAGGGGCGCCATTATCAATTAAGGGTTGCATAAGCTCAGCTCACAATATAGTTTATACGCATAAGTAATGCGCACTATCGTAGTTGTGTGCATTTAACAAGTCAAGCAATGCGGCAGCAAACTGCGCATTCTCTAGGCGTCATTGATCGAGGTACAGTAATGAACGAATTCCATTTCGCAGAGATGATTCAAGGAGCCGTCAGCAATGGATTGACCTCATTTACTATTTGGCTAACCATCGTCTCGGGATACATGTATGTAGCGAATGGTGCGGTTATGGAGAATGCAGCCCTAGGTTTAACTATCTTAATGTTTTTCGGTCTTTTAGCATCACTCTACTTCATGATCAATATCCGCCGTGAAAAGCTCTAATGCTGGGTGAAACCTATAACAAGATGCTGTTAGCGCAGCCTGCGGCTGCTGGGACGGTCCACTTCGTGGTCCGCCCAAAGCCAGGCGTTATGAGGCAGGAGTACCCGAATGAAACGTGAGGAAATTCTACTCGTGTATGATCGCGAATGCCCAGCATGCAGCGCCTATTGTCAGGTAGTGAAAATTCGTGAAAGTGTTGGAGATTTGCGAATTGTGGATGCGAGAGAAAACACTGAAGTGGTAAAGGAGATTACGTCACAAGGCCTCGATATCGATCAAGGAATGGTGCTTAAAATGGGAGATCAATTGTATTATGGCTCTGATGCAATACACACTTTGGCATTGATCGGTAGTCGCTCTGGTGTTTTCAATCGAGTTAACTACTGGATGTTTAAGTCAAAAACGATATCGAAGTTCCTCTACCCAATTCTACGGTTCTTTAGGAACCTATTGTTAAAGATTCTAGGCAGAAGCAAAATCAACAATCTAAATATCGATAATAGTGACAGATTCTAACTGCCTCATAACAGCTGAATAGTGCGGACCCTGCGGACCGTATATTAATTTTTGTGTTTCAGGCGAGCATGGAGAGTATGCCCAAATATAAAATAGTCGAAATTGCCATATTTGGAGTGTTGCTGCCAGCAATATAGCTACTTATACTCTATTGCTACTATCTCAAAATGAGGCGGTGTTCTGGGGGCGTAGCTCTACTGTCGTCTATTATGGCAATGATTCATATCTGGTATCACTCTTATGGCTAGGTGTCACAGGGTTCATGCTTGGGCAGTTTCTTTTTCGCCCGCTTAACATTCTCAAAAAGCCTTTACGCAAAGCAATAATGTTTGTATCAGTAGGTTGACTCATGTTGGTAGTGACGATTGGGGAACCTACTATCAAGACCTTAAAGATAATCGGTATTGGATTATTTTTTATCCGAAGAGTGAGTTTCATGGCGGCGGACCAGCAAGTTTAAGAGCCGCAACAGAAATAGAGGTTAAATCTCAGGTCAATGCCGGATAAAGCACATAATAAGCAGCGGCATAATCGCCAGTAAAAAGCGCTGGCTAGATGCTCACTATGTTCGCGCCTATGCGCTGGGCGTTAGCATTGCAACAAACGGAGTTTAATCGAATGAAAGGTCTACAAAAATTAGCAGGAATTTCAGCCATTTCTGAAGGGTTTATCTATATTGTAGCTTTTGTATACTTTGGTGCTTTTTGGTCATACCCAGTCAATGGTAGCCCGGCAGAAAAAATGGCTCATCTAGCAGAAAATCAATTACTATTTTCAATGGTCTATTTCCTAATGTACGTGGTATTTGGTGTTCTTCTAGCCGTACTCGTTATTGGCCTGCATGAAAGGCTCAAACATACAAATAATCCAATAGTTACAATTGGATCTCTATTTGGTGTCATTTGGGTTGGTCTGGTGATAGCAAGTGGAATGATCTCAAACATCGGGCTTGCTCACGCAATCGCTCTGATGGATGCAAGTCCGGAGAAAGCACTTGATATGTGGACAACAGTTTCAGTAATAACAGAAAGTATAGGCGGGGGAAATGAATTGGTTGGTGGTCTTTGGGTTCTCTTGATTAGTGCGGCAGGTATACAAGAGGGCTGGTTGCCTCGGTCACTTAATTATCTAGGGCTTTTTGTAGGTATAGCGGGCATTGCAACGATTTATCCTGACGAACTATTTACTGAAATATTTGGTGTGTCACAAATTGTTTGGTTTATATGGTTGGGTATATGTTTGCTAACTCAAGAAAATGCTAACAAACCAATCCAGCCGCCCTCTAATGCGCCGGCTGATTGAGGCGTTAGCGGATGAAAATCGGAGCAACAGCATGATTCCCGGAATACAGGGTTACGCTGAGCAAGCGGACGAGCTAATTAAACGTTACGAAGCGGTTTCGTTTGAAGAGAAGCATCAACCGGAGCTACGCATTCTACCAGTATCGCCAGCTCTCATCTTAGATGTTGGCGCTGGTACGGGGGCTGATGCAGCTTGGTTTGCATCGAAAGGACACTCTGTTGTAGCTGTGGAGCCTACCGATGAACTGCGCGAACCCGGTAAGTCTTTGCATCCTTCGCCCGTAATCGAATGGGTGAAGGATAGCTTGCCTGACCTTGCCCTGGTGCTTGCGCGTAATCAGCAGTTCGGTGCGGTTATGCTCACTGCTGTTTGGATGCATCTTGACCAAAAGGAGCGCATGATAGGAATGCCAAATCTGAACGCATTGCTTGCTCCGGGCGGAGTCTTGGTCATAACGCTTCGTCATGGTCCGGTGCCTGACGGGAGAAGAATGTTTGATGTAAGAGGGGATGAAACTATTGCCTTAGCGAAAGCAAGCGATCTCCAGTTAATTCATTGCACTCATACCGAATCAATTCAGGATTTTAACCGCGCCCAACATGTGACTTGGACCCACCTGGCATTTCGGCGGCCAACTTGAGAGCGCTAACAGAGCCAATCACGGTGAGCGCTGCCGCGCACATGTTGGCCACGTTGACTCTTATGAACATATAATTATGACAATTTTCACTACATTAGTTGAAGAGGTTCGTTCCTGTACAATCTGTGCTCCACATCTACCCCATGGAGTACGACCTGTATTCAAAATAGACCCTAAAGCCAAAATTCTAATAGCGGGCCAGGCCCCTGGAAGAATAGTTCATGAGACAGGTATACCCTTTGATGATGCAAGCGGAAATCGTCTACGAGAGTGGATGGGGGTTTCGAAAGACATTTTTTATGATGATGAAAAAATTGCAATTTTGCCGATGGGGTTTTGTTATCCAGGGACAGGTAAAGCAGGAGATCTTCCGCCTCGCCCGGAATGCGCCATAGCATGGAGAGAAAAACTGCTAAAACAATTTACTCAATTACAGCTCACACTTGTAATTGGCCAATATGCACAGTCTTATCATTTACCTGAAAATAGATTATCACTGACAGAAACGGTTAAAGCATGGCAAGATTATTGGCCAAACGTTCTACCTTTACCCCACCCGAGCCCAAGAAATAATATATGGTTGAAACGAAATCCTTGGTTCGAATCCGAAATTATTCCTATCCTTCGTATACGGATCAATGAATTATTATAAAATAACAAGAGCTAACAAAGCGTTGCACCGGACAAGCCGATAAATGTGGTGTTACGGGACAAGTACAGATATATCCACAAATAACGGGGTCCAAATAACGGGGTCAGCTACAAAGTATTAAAATTTATCTTCACGAGCCTTGGTGTAAACAACTATGAAAAATCGACTGTCCCAGAAAACCTCCCCAACTATATCGACGCTCGACTCTCTTGCGAAGTTGGCAAACTATTCCCTCATGGACACACTCAACTGTGATCCTGACGCGACAGAAAACGGTGCTGACCATACGCCGCGACAAGTCTTCACAGGCCATTATGTCCCCGTCAACCCTACTCCAATCAAAGACCCGGAGTATGTAGTGCACAGCAAAAACTTTTTTTCCGAGCTTGGCTTCGCCGACACCATGGCAGAGTCTTCCGACTTCGTCCGCATGTTCTCCGGCGACATCTCTCAGGTTCCTGAGCCGATGCGCAAGGTCGGTTGGGCGAGTGGCTACGCACTTTCTATCTATGGCACTGAATACATCCAGCAGTGTCCGTTCCAAACCGGCAATGGATATGGAGACGGTCGTGCCGTTTCTGTGCTTGAGGCCGTGATCAACGGTCAACGCTGGGAAATGCAGCTCAAAGGCGGCGGCCGCACGCCCTATTGCCGCGGCGCGGACGGTCGTGCTGTCTTGCGGTCGAGTATCCGCGAGTTCTTGGCGCAGGAGCACATGCACGCACTGGACGTGCCCACATCACGGTCTTTGAGTTTGTACGTTTCAAAAACGGAGAAGGTAAAGCGACCGTGGTACTCGGAGGGTTCGCGCTCGGAGAATCCCGACATGCTTATATCTGAAGCCGTCGCCATCTCGACACGTGTCGCACCGTCGTTCATCCGCGTCGGCCAACTCGAACTTTTTGCTCGCCGTACCCGTAAAAACGAACACCCGAAAGCGATGGAAGAACTCGAGAAGATTGTGCTGCACTTGATTGATCGTGAGTACGCTGACGTTGTCGATAAGCAACTCACCACTCTGGAAAAAGTGGTGTTGCTGGCGTACCAGTTTCGTAGCCGCCTGACGTCACTGGTGGCAAACTGGATCCGCGTCGGCTT
The DNA here is from genome assembly GCA_036963965.1 of Oceanicoccus sp. Taxonomy (GTDB): domain Bacteria; phylum Pseudomonadota; class Gammaproteobacteria; order Pseudomonadales; family Dasaniaceae; genus Oceanicoccus. The sequence continues at coordinate 6,458 of JBALTE010000003.1, forward strand.
CTGTCAGGGTAACTTCAACAGCGACAACTGCGCAGTTGGTGGCTTTACACTGGATTATGGTCCCTTCGGTTTTTGCGATGTGTTTAACCCGCATTACCAGCCTTGGACGGGCGGCGGTCATCACTTCTCGTTTATGAATCAACCGCACGCTGCGCAAAAAAACTTCGACATGTTTTGTTCGGCGCTACGGCCGTTGCTGGCGTCGCATCAGGGCTATTTACTTGAGCTCGACGAGATTCAAAATGGGTTTTCGAAAGTCATGCACACGCAAATGGAGAAAATGTGGGCCGCCAAGCTGGGTCTTAGCAGTTTGAACTCAGCGTCCGACAAGGCACTTTGCAACGTATTGCTTAGCGAGTTAGAGACACTCATGATCCAAACGCCTGTCGATTACACTATTTTCTTCCGCGAGCTCTCGTCGATACCCGACGACATTGGCCCACTCAAGAAAAGCTTCTACAATAACTCGGCGCATGATGCAGGCTCCAAAGGGATGGACAAGCGCTGGGCAGAGTGGCTCGAAAAATGGAAAACGCTCATCAACAGTTCCCGTGACGCGCATACTAGTTCGCCCGGATCCAGTGAGGAAATCTCTAGGCAGATGAAACGTGTCAACCCAAAATACATTTTGCGAGAGTGGTTTGTTGTGCCGGCCTATCAGCAAGCAACTGTGGGAAATTATTCGCTAATTCGAGAACTGCAGGCCGTGATGACACAGCCATATGCAGAGCAGTCGAAGGACGTAGAGGACAAATACTATAGGTTGAAACCGCCGGAGTTCTTTGAGGTGGGTGGATTGTCCCATCTTAGTTGCTCGTCATGATTCTTTGGGCTAAAAAAGTAGTGTCAGATACAACTTAATAGTAAAAGCTAGGTTAGTATTAATAAAAGATAGCTAAAAGTTGTCTCTGACTTTACTAATTGGCCCCTACTTATTGAATACATATCGCCACGAGTATTGTCAGTTAACACATAACAAGGCATTTCAGGTGGAAGTTGAAAACCTACGTTTCGTTTCGATTTTACCTCCAGTGAACGCGGCGTTATGCGGCGAGCTCACTATCAAGAACTAGGAAAATTGGGAGCATATGAAAGAAAACTAGAGAAATTTGCACTTTTCGCGAAAATCGTGGAGGCAGTCGCCGTCGTAGTATCACTGATATATGTTGGTATCGGCGTACGTCAAAATACCGCTGCGGTGCATGTTGCAAATCACCAGGCTTTAGTCGCAATGGACTCAGACAAAAATACTTGGCTGAGGAGCGCTGAATTCGCAGCAATCTATGAAAATGCGCGTGGAGACTTTGGCCAGCTTTCCGAAATTGAGCGTAGACCATATATTACTTTTGTTGCAGATACATTCAACGCGTGGGAATTTGCCTTCATAACGCATGAAAATGGAGCAATGGCTGACAACATTTGGAAGGGCTTGGATGGCTTTTATCGAAGTGAATTAAAAACAGAGGCGTTCCGGTATTTCTGAAACTTGCAGAGTGAAGGTTTTTCTCCGGAATTTGTAACATACCTAGAAAATGTCCAATTGGAACTAGAGCAATAATTCGAAGTGAGAATGGCAACATCAATACATTACAAGTTGCTCAACGTGCTTGCTTCGCTCACTATGATAAAAAATGCGATACGTTTTCACGCCCGTTAGCGAGGCGTTATATTGAATTCCCACCGGAGAGACAATGGTAACGAAAGAGGAACTAGTAAATTTCTTCCAAAATGAATTCCCTCAGGCTAATTTCATTATCGAGAGTATTGGTGAAAAGTCTGTAACGATTAGGAAAAAAATAAATAAAGATCATTTAAGGCCTGGCGGAACCGTTTCTGGACCAGTATTAATGGAAATGGCGGATCTAGCTCTATATACAGCTATTTTAAGTGAAATTGGGCTGGTGGCACTTGCGGTCACTACCAATTTGAATATTAATTTCCTCCGAAAGCCCTCATCAGAAAAAGATATAATTGCAAAGTGTAACCTAATAAAAATTGGTAAAACACTGGTCATTGGAGAGGTATCAATTTATTCAGCAGGTTCTATTGAGCCTGTCGCACACGCAGTTGGAACTTATGCTATACCAACCACCAATAAGATATGACAAGTTTATCCAGCGGAAAACTACTCGCTTGCGCTTGCATTTTTCTGCAGAATAATGCGTTATGTTCTAAACGTACAGAGAGTTATGAATCTTAAAACTACAACTAATTTTTGTTTTCTGTCTGGAGTAAAGAGAGCTTTCTACTGTCTGTGGTTCTTATTCGTGTCAGTAACACTCTCAGCTGAGAATATACATCCAGACAATTTGAATCTGAAAGAAATCATCCAGCGCATGGAAAATACCTATGCCAACAGCGGGACATACAGTGATTCAGGTGTGGTTAAAATTATTTTTAGTGGTAGTGTGAATATAATTGTTGAGAAGCCTTTTACAACAGCCTTTATTCGACCTGATCGCTTTCGATATGCGTTTAAAGAAAAGAAGGCAGACGGTCGAGATCAGATTTTCATCATCCACCTTAAAGGTAAAGAAGTTCAAACCTATTGGGATGTTCAAAAAGATCTGAAGCATGAGTCTCTTGATAGGGCAGTGGCTTCGGCAGCGGGGGTGTCAAGCGGGACAGCTATAACAGTTCCGGGTATGTTGCTTCCAAACGAAATAACATGGAGACGTGCAATTAGATTTAACCAACCAAAGCGAATTGATGATGAGGTTTTAGATAATGCGGACTGTTTTAGGGTGCAAGATATTATATTGAATAATCTTACAACTCTCTGGATTGATAAAAAGACTTTTCTGCTCCGAAAAATTTCTCGTGAACAGCTATTCGATGATTTTCGAGCTCAGGAAACAACCACCTACATACCTAATTTGAATGGTGAAGTGACAAATGATTTACTTAAATTCAACCCGCCTAAACGGGAACGTTGAGAGCGATTATAGTGAAGTACATAGCAAAAGCACGCAGTCGGAAAAACTGTTCGCTACGTTTGCAGTTTGCCGTTGATACGAAACGTTAGTCACACACTTAAATCCGCTTTATTTGGGGGCATGATATGTCAGCAAAAACGGTTAATGAAGAGGTAGCTCAAGCAACATCTCCTCTCCAGTGGATCAGGTTAGTTATGGTGTATCTCTTAATCCCGCTGATTCTATTCATGTGCGCTGGTGACATCGGCTGGTGGCAGGCGTGGCTATATTCCATGTTGATCTTGGTCGCTGGTATTGGTGGGCGCATGTGGGCGGAGCAACGACATCCTGGATTAACAGCCGAAAGACAAAACAGTGACAATATCCAAAACGCTAAAGCATGGGACAAAGTGCTTGCTCCACTGATGGCGGTTAGTGTGGTGTTTCCTGTGGTCATTGTAGCAGGGCTAGACCACCGCTATAACTGGTCCTCCGAATTTCAGCTATGGCCCATCATGATTGGTTTCATTTTTATCTTGTTCGGATACGCTTTCGCCGCATGGGCTTTGGCAGAGAACCGCTTTTTCTACAGCGTGGTGTGCATTCAAACGGATCGAGGGCATGTGGTGTGTGACACTGGCCCGTACCGGTTTGTGAGGCATCCAGGGTACGCCGGAAATATTTTTGCACTGTTCGGTATTGTTCTTGCTCTGGGCTCGGTATGGGCATTGATTCCTGCGGTGATAGCATCAATCATCTCAGTGGTTAGAACCGCACTTGAAGACCAGACTTTACAGGAAGAGTTACCGGGCTATCGAGACTATGCACAACGCGTGCGCTATCGGTTGATTCCTGGGATATACTGAGAGACCTGAGTGGATAATTCCCCGATTCCTACGCATTTGCGCTTCGACAGCTGAATAATATGATCATTGTGGAAGAATTATTCACAAGCAGGTTAACAGGTAGACCCTCCCTACATAGAAATACTAACTTTGAGGCCTACAGGTGGTTGTGGTGCGACGCCGTAGGCGCAGATTATTTTTTGCGCTGTGTGTAGGTAAATGCAATCATTAAAGTACTTTTCTAATCATTGTTCCTAATTCCCGGAGAGAAAATGAGTGAAACCCCGAAAGCGTTAAACGAGGAGTTGTTGAGATCAATTCCAGATGAAGGGCCCGTGGTCATGATCAACTTGGTCCGCTTTCGGGAGCTGTCTTTAGACGGGAATGGGTCGGGCCAGGATGCCTACGCTCGTTACAGCAAAGGTGACATGCCATTGCTCAAAAAAGTTGGTGGGACAGTTTTGTGGGCGGGTAACGTTGAATTAGCTGCTTTCGGAGACCTTGGTAACGGACAGTGGGACTGGGTCGTCCTGGTACTCTATCCCGCACGTTCTGCCTTTCTGGAGATGATGACATCCGAAGAATATGCGTCCATCAATCAGGATCGTGAAAACGGTGTTGAGGAACACGTAATACTGGCAGCAAACCAAACGTATTCTAAGTTCAAGACAGGTAGCGACACATAACCAGTACATGGTGGCGCAGCCTTCGGTTGGTATCCGTTTTTTGTAGGCATGAGCAGGCATTCATAACGTGAGAATTTACAGGATAATAAAGGCACGCAAACGGACGACTGCTCAGTCGGTTCTTTTGGTGTGTATACAGGAGAACGATTCGTGACTGAATACGAAGTAAATTATCTTCTCTCTGAGATTGCCGTCCATCAGAGAGAACTCGTTGAGTTCTGGCTCACATGCTCTTTTGCTGTAATTGTCGCATCGACCTATGCACCTGACAAAATTGTCATGAAGTTTTATCGGATCATGAGTATTGGATACTTGGCCAGCTCCTTCTTGTTAATATCGCTTAAAATCGGTCATATGATGAGAGCGGCAGAAATGGCTTTGGAGTCAGCCGCCCACACCGGGCAAAATATTTCCAATTACGTAACAAGTGTCTCAGGATTGCTCTTAATGTTGTTAATGATATGCGGTACGTTTGCAGTGCTCCACTACCTAAGACAAGCTATGAGAGCAAGTTCTGAAGAAAAAACATAACAAGAAACGCTAGTATGCGCGCCCAGTGCAGGGGCGGCCTACTGCTTAGTTCGCCACTGCGCTGGCTATTGACGGGTTAAGTTTCTTGAATTTTATCAACAACAAGGCGGGTCAAAAATGGATTATTTTATAGATGCATTAAAAAAATATGCTGATTTCAACGGAAGAACCCGACGAAAAGAATACTGGATGTTTGTACTTATTTACGTCGTAATCAGTGTTATTTTATCGGTACTTGGTATGGATATAATTTCAACGATAGTAGGTCTTGCACTGCTAATTCCAAGTATCAGTATTGGCGCTAGAAGGTTGCATGACACTGGTCGCTCTGGGTGGTGGCAGTTAATTTACTTTGTACCACTTATAGGTTTAATCGTAATGATTGTCTTCTTAGTTCAAGATAGTCATGGTGACAACGAGTATGGTGTAAATCCTAAATCTGCCGTATCAGCATAAAACTCAACACGTTGTCAAAACGGGAAAATCAGCTGGCCATCGCTTCGCTATTATAGCCAGCCACTATTTTTCGCTTAGCAAACCGTTAGCATTCCTAAGGGTTGAGCATTGAAGAAAATCGGAATTATCGGAGGAATGGGATACATATTTCAATTAGGCATTAATGCGTCTTGTAAAAAGCGGTGCCGAACTAATATTGATAGCCAGTGTAACTCCTCATGCGAGACTAAAAGAAATATCTGAGGGAATAAGCATACCCATTATTAGTATGTACGAAAGTGTTGGGAGTTATTGCAATAACAATAGAATAGGAAATTTGCTCGTATTAGGCACTATGCCTACTATGAATTCACCAGCATTCCGGGAAGCGTTGAAGCCATTCTGGAGGGAATCCTGGAAGGACCGGGACGTTGGAGCGGTAGTGTCTGGGTCAATTATCGGTGACAAAATACAGTCCCCGGCTCCTTTTCTAAGAAGCCGGGTTTGCACCTGCTTTTTAGCGATTATAAGTCGTTAAATTCGCCCACGATATGTGAAATGGATTCTTTTGCATCGCCGAATAACATCCGTGTATTTTCACCAAAGAAGAGAGGGTTATCTACACCGGAGAACCCCGAGCCCATCGAGCGCTTCAATACAAAAACAGTACGAGCTTCAGTCACATTGATAACAGGCATGCCGTAAAGCGGGCTGCTTTCGTCTTCATTGGCTGCTGGATTAACGACATCGTTAGCTCCGATGACGATAGCAACGTCGACGTTACCCATTCGTGGATTGATATCATCCATTTCAACCAATTGGTCATAAGGTACGCTAGCTTCTGCCAGGAGTACGTTCATGTGTCCGGGCATACGACCGGCAACTGGATGAATTGCAAACTGCACTTCACAGCCATTGTGTTCCAAGTGGTCAGCTAATTCCCTGACTACATGCTGGGCTTGTGCGACAGCCATACCATAGCCGGGAACAATCGCAACACTCTGAGCCGCTTCGAGTATAAGGTAAGCATCGTTGGGGCTGATTGGTTTTACTTCCCCTTCAATTTTTGCCGTCGATACTTTTGCAGCACCGAAGCCACTGAACAGCACATTACTAAGAGAGCGATTCATTGCCTTACACATGATATTGGTAAGAATTAATCCGCTGGCTCCCACCAATGAACCGGAGACAATAAGCAGGTTGTTGTTTAACACAAAACCTGCGGCACATGCAGCCAATCCAGAGTACGAATTCAACAGGGCAATGACAACAGGCATGTCGGCGCCACCAATGGGAATGGTAATCATAATGCCGAATAGCAAGGAGAGACCAATGACCGCTATCAACCATGGACTTTCAACGCCTGGGTTCAGGCAGAACATAACAGCAGCTGCAATGATGGCGAGCACAAGGGCGCCATTAAATACTTGTTGGCCGCCAAATTGGATAGCCTTGCTGGGCATTCTTTCGCTCAGTTTGCCGTAGGCAATCAGGCTGCCGGTCAGTGTTACGCCACCAATTAGTATTGAAAGAATAATTGTGACATTGGTAAAAGTGGAATTTGTTAAGGCAAATGCCGCCACTAAACCAACCAGTAAGCTGGACGCTCCACCAAAGCCATTAAACAGTGCTACAAGCTCTGGCATACCTGTCATTTCGACTTTGCGCGCAGCAATAGCGCCGATAAGCGCACCGACGATCAGGCCGACAAAGATGTTTTCCCAGGGTAGTTTTATTTCGTTAACTAGCGTCACTACAATCGCGATAAACATACCAAGAGACGAGAGTAGGTTACCTTTTCTTGCTGTAGCGGGGGAGCTCAGCATTTTCAGGCCGTAAACAAACAGGATCGCCGCTACGATGTAAGCGAGATTAATTATCATGGTCATATCGAGAGATTGTGTCATTACTGGCTCCTAGTTTCTTTTCTTAAACATGGCCAGCATGCGGTCGGTTACCATATAGCCACCGACAACATTGATGGTGGCTAATGCTACAGCAGCTGTTCCCAGCCATAATGCCAAATCAGGGCTACCACTATTAGCGGCGGTTAATGCGCCAACAACGGTAATACCGGATATAGCGTTGGAGCCAGACATTAACGGTGTGTGTAATGTGGCAGGTACTTTTGAAATCAGCTCGAATCCCAGGAAAATGGAGAGCATTAAAATAAACGATAGATATACAGCTTCCATGATTAGCCCCTTGCCTTTTGAATCATTTCGTTAGTTAACACGCCATCATGGGTAATAACGCAGCCCTTGATGATTTCATCTTCCATATCGAGATCAAATTGCTGAGTCTCTTTATTCCAATATTCCAATACCAAATTGTGCAGGTTGGCAGAATACATTTGACTGGCATTGCCGGCAGCACGGCCAGGCATATTAGCCAGACCAATCACTTTGACGCCGTTAATTTCGATCTCTTCGCCGGCAACTGAGCCTTCAACGTTGCCGCCTGACTCTACTGCCAGATCAACCACAACACTTCCAGGTTTCATCGCTGCAAGCATGTCTTTAGTAACAACAATCGGAGCCGGGCGACCAAACAATTGTGCAGTAGTGATGACGATATCCGATTGCGAGCAGATTTTCTTCTGACCTTCCAGCTGCAGTTTCACTTGTTCTTCCGTAAGCGCATTGGCATAACCACCAGCTGTTTGGCCAGTTTCACCCAAGTCTATTTCGACGAACTTACCACCCAGCGACTCAACTTGTTCTTTGACTACCGGCCGAGTATCAAAAGCTTCAACCCTGGCGCCCATGCGCTTGGCTGTAGCGATCGCCTGCAACCCGGCAACACCCGCGCCAATGATAAATACCCGGGAAGGAGAGATTGTTCCCGCTGGCGTCATCATCATTGGAAGAATTTTATCTAAGCGGTCAGCAGCCAATACCACCATTGCATATCCTGCAAGGCTAGCCTGAGAGCTTAAAGCGTCCATCTTTTGGGCGCGGGTAGTGCGGGGAATCATTTCCATACTGATCGAGGTGATACCCGCAGCAGCAAACGCATCAACCAATTCGTGTTCATTGAATGGATCGAGAAATGAGATATGAATAGAGCCTTTTTTTAACTGACTTACCTCTTCCAGCGATGGCTTGCGTATCCGCAAGATGATGTCGGCATTATTCAACAGGGCTGTTCGGTCGGAGACAATCTTTGCTCCAGCCTGCTCATATTCACTATCTTGAATACGAATGGCTAAACCCATACCTGATTCAATATGAACTTCTGCACCCTGATCCGTAAATCGCTTTACTGAATCGGGGATAACCGGGATACGGGTTTCTCCGTCCTCCAGTTCCCGTGGGATACCAATAATCATAGGTTGTCCTTGTCTGGTTGATGGGTTCGTCTCGGTGACTAACCTGCGTCAAAACAGTGAATAAATACCGATCGCTGATCAGAATGTTTGTCGATAGAGCTTGTAGGCTTCTATCGATAATTTCGTCAGGCGTCGCTATGCGCTTTTTGCAAAGGTTCGCTACCATACCGGTATCTATGGGCATCATCAAAAATGCCGATGAATAACCGATATAGCGCTCGTGAATACTAGTGTTTACAGGTAGAGAATAAGACATCTATGACATTAAATCTTCGCTAATCTTGTAAAAGTGGCCAAGTAGAAACTATTGGCGCCTTATAACCGGGAGAAAGGTTGATATAACCAGCCGCTTTTTTTTCGATCCCGGTTAGTTTTGGGTGCTTTTTAGTTTATTCTTTACACCATTAAAGACATGATCCCCGTATTTACTGTGAGAGCTGCCATATTATGAGCACGAAAGACAATTTGATCATTTTTGATACAACACTTCGAGACGGCGAGCAGAGCCCCGGTGCATCAATGACGCTGGATGAAAAGGTTCGTATCGCCAAGATGCTGGAAAAAATGCATGTTGACGTTATTGAGGCTGGGTTTGCTATCGCCAGCCCTGGAGACTTCGATGCTGTTAAAGCCGTTGCCGAAACCGTTAAAGACAGTACTATTTGCAGTTTATCAAGGGCGATGCCCGCTGATATCAAACGCACGGCAGACGCGATACGAGGTGCCAATTCCGGCCGTATTCACACGTTTATTGCGACCTCACCCATCCACATGAAATATAAGTTGATGATGAGCCCCGACCAAGTGTTGGAGCAGGCAGTGGGAATGGTCAGTCTGGCGAGAAACCTATGCGCAGATGTTGAGTTCTCGCTCGAAGATGGTAGTCGCTCAGAGTTCGACTTTCAGTGTCGAGTGATCGAAGCGGTGATTGATGCGGGCGCGACAACTATTAATATTCCCGATACGGTTGGATACGGTACTCCTGAAGAATACGGTGTTATGTTCAAAAATATCATGGAAGCGGTGCCAAACGCTGACAAGGCGATATTTTCGACCCATTGTCACAATGATCTGGGCTTGGCTGTTGCCAATTCACTGGCAGCAGTCATGAATGGCGTGCGTCAGGTTGAATGCACAATTAATGGTCTTGGAGAGCGGGCTGGTAATGCGTCCCTTGAAGAAATTGTTATGGCGGTGAAAACTCGAGCCGATGTGTTTCCGGTAACAACCCGTATTGACCCGGTACATATTGTTCCTATATCGAGGTTAGTGTCGTCGATCACTGGTTTTCCCGTGCAGCCCAATAAAGCGATTGTAGGTGCTAACGCTTTTGCCCATGAGTCAGGTATTCACCAGGACGGAGTGCTCAAACATCGTGAAACTTACGAGATTATGAAGGCAGAAGACGTCGGCTGGAAAGCGAACAAATTGGTGCTGGGGAAACACTCGGGCCGAGCCGCTGTGAGGGCACGGTTTGAAGAGCTGGGAGTAGCGTTTGAGTCACCGGAGGAACTGAATGAGGCGTTTGTTCGCTTCAAAGAGCTGGCGGATAAAAAGCATGAGATCTTTGATGAGGATCTGCAGGCACTAGTGAGCGGGGTGGCGGCGCCGAGAATTGCTGAGAAATTCCAATTTTCAAACTTAGAAGCAACATCAAAATCAGGCGTTAAACCCCATGCTTCACTAACCCTCACTATTGCCGGTGTTGACCACCAGACAGAGTCAGATGGCGATGGTTTGGTAGACGCATCCTTTAAATCGATCGAAAAAATCGCTAACAGCCAAACTGAGTTACAGTTGTATCTTGTCAGTGCGGTTACGCAAGGGACTGATTCACTGGGCGATGTCACAGTGAGGCTTGAGAAAGAAGGCGTAATAGTTAATGGCCACGGCTCAGATACGGATGTTATTGTCGCGTCAGTTAAAGCGTATTTGAATGCGCTCAATTTACTGGACGCTGGTATAATAAAAGCCCATCCTCAGAGCGGCGTATAATAGTGATTAACGAACTGCAGCGGCTAGCATATTTGGAGGCGATGGGTGTCGATGCATACACACCACGGCTGCAGTTGCCTGGTGCTCTCGCGTCGCAGTTGTGCGCCATTCCCGTTGTTAAAGCGCAGGCATCCGTGGTACTTGCAACCGAGCCGGTGCAGTCTGTTCAGTCGGTGAAGACGCCAGTTATGACAAAAGGACACGCTGCAGCTGCGCATGCTTTGTTTGATGATCAGCTGGACAAAAAAATTAGAAAACCTGCAGCAGTGATCAGTGTGGCTCCTGTTCGCAGCCAGCAAACGGCCCAGGATTCGCCACAATTCTCGTTATCTATTGTACGTGCTTCCAACATACTGATTATTGATGGTGGTCTTGAGGGACACATCAATCCGCAGGATTATTTGCAGCTGTTGCACAATATGTTGTTCGCGCTGGGTGCGGGCAAGCAGCAGTTGTCGATTGATGCCTTTGTCTGGCCAATGAATAAAAACAACCAGATTGATCAGGGTGAAATAGCTGCGCGGCAGACATTGGAAGCATTCCTTGCGAAACAAGCAGAGCAGATGAGCAGGCGGTATTTTCTGGTAATGGGAGATGTGGCTTGTCGTTATGTTAGCCGCGACCCATTGCCGGTTGGTGAATTTGTTAAATATGGGCAATTGGACGTGCAGCTCATTTGTACCCAAAGTGCGAGTCAGATGTTGACCGAGCCTGACATCAAGCGTGAAGTTTGGCGTGATCTAAGTCCATTATATCGCGTTCTTAAACAGATCTAATGGTTTTGCGAGACATGCTTGTTCAAGATCTGGACGCGGTGGTTGTTATTGAGGCTGCAGTGACAGAGTTTCCATGGCCCCGTACACAATTCTCCGAAAGCCTTGCGGGAAAAGACAATTGTTCTGTGGTGATGGTCGATCAGCAGGTGTGTGGCTTTTCCATTTTTTCCAGTGTGCTGGATGAATCGACATTACTTAATATTGCTGTCACTCCATCAATGCAAGGACAGCGCTTAGGACGGAAAATGTTACAGCAAGGACTGGATAATCAAAAAAGACAGGGAATCGCTAAATGCTTTTTGGAAGTACGACTATCCAATATAGCTGCACAAGCGCTGTACTATTCGCTGGGTTTTATCAATATAGGTGAACGGAAAAACTACTATCCTGCAAACGGCGGCCGTGAGAATGCGCTGGTGATGTGTAAGGATTTTTCTCAATCACCCATCGCAATCGCGTAAGAGGAGTTCGACAATGAGAGCAGTTGAAAGTCAGTGGTGGATTATCGAACTACCGGATGAATGGGAAGCTGAGCAAGATGAGGAAACTATTCTCATTAGTGACGAAGACGGTGTCGGAGAAATTGCAATCACGACCCTACAGAAGGAAAGTGGCTCGGTTGATGATAGCGAGTTACGCTTGTATACCGAAGATATTGAAGCTCAATATGGCAAGGGCAAGTTGGTCGAATTATCTGGAATGAGCGGATACTACTACAGTTATCAGGACGACGGAGATGCCTTGCGAGAGTGGTATTTACGTGGCGATGATTTGCTGCTGCTGATCACCTACAGCTGTGATCTCGATAATGCCGGTATGGATAACAGCGCTGTTGACGAAATTTTATCAACGTTATTTATTAAGATAGAAGAAAGCGAGGAGTAGATTAGCGCGGCCAGACGGTAGTGGTTTTTCAGCACTGGGAGATGAATAATTAGTGCGGCGGTGGTAACAACTCGATCCATAGGTTTAAGAGAGCTTTACTGGGATGAAGAAAAAAAAGCCTCGATATTTTGAACGTCCCGACGACGATGAGCAGGGTCTGTCACTGTGGCAGACAATCGTAGTTGTGTTGTCATCTCATATCGGCGTCAGGCCGAAGGCCAAACGAGAGGAGGACTTTCGGCGGGCAAACGGTTTGCATGTTTTTATCGTGGCGTTGATGTATTTTTTCTTTGTTCTGGTGCTGTTAGTATTGTTGGTTAATACCATCAGCTAAGCGCGAACAATCTACCCATTTAGTCTTTTTCCTCCAAGTGTATATCGTCGACAGCTATCTCCATGCCTATTTGTGAGCTGCGTGTTGCCTTGGTGACTTCACGTAAGAAATAGATCAATCCAATAATAAGGGCGATCATTGCTGCAATAAAAAAGACAGCAATTAGTACCGAGAAGTTGAAAGGAAACAACCCTCTCAAAAAAAGCATGACTACCACCAGGCAAACCAATAATGCACTGGATGTACACAGACGAATTGCTTTGTTAATCATATTTATTCGCCGCCAAAGAGAGGCGAGTTCCTTCTCAATTAAAACGTAACGATCCCCTGAAATATTGGCTAGGCGACGCTCGAGAACACGAGCGCGGTCGGTGATTCGCCCCAGCCGATTAGAAAGCACACCGAGAAATGCAGCAATACCCGTCAGGAGGAATACTGGCGCCACGGCCAACTGTACGATGTGGCCTATATCGCCAAATGCATTTAATGTTTCCAATTCAAACTCTCGATGTCTGGTGAGTAAATATAACGTGTAGTGTCCGTATCTATTGTGACATTTCAGTGACAGCGTTATGTTTTTCTTTGTTATTGCATATGATGCTGGTTCGGGCGAGACATTTTCTGCTCAATTAACTATAATCTCCGCCGAACAAACGCACCGGATTTACGTTCCGGATAGCTGAGGAGAATACCATGTTAGAGCATAAAGGCCAGACTAGTCCGCCTGAACAATACGTTGTTTGTGCAATGTATAAATTCGTCACCCTCGATCACTATGAATCGCTGCGAACTCCGTTACTTGAGCTGATGAAATCATTGAATGTTTTTGGGACTTTGCTACTGGCTAGTGAGGGAATCAATGGCACCGTTGCTGGATCCCGCGAAAGCATTGATAGTTTGTTAGCGTGGTTGCGTCAGGATCGCTGCCTTGGTGATATCGATTGTAAAGAATCTTATACAGATAAACGCCCTTTTTTGCGTTCCAAAGTTAAACTGAAGAAAGAAATTGTAACGATGGGCATAGAAGGTATCGATCCTAAGCAGGTGGTTGGTACTTATGTAGAACCTAAAGACTGGAATGCCTTGATCAGTGATCCCGAAGTGCTATTGGTTGATACTCGCAACGACTACGAAGTACAGGTTGGTACATTTCGAGGCGCCATTAATCCTAATACAGAGACCTTTCGAGAGTTCCCCCAGTACGTGAAGGATAATCTCGATCCGCAGCAACATAAAAAAGTTGCTATGTTTTGTACCGGCGGAATTCGTTGTGAAAAGTCTACAGCGTATTTGAAGGAACAGGGTTTTGATGAGGTTTATCATTTAAAGGGTGGGGTATTAAAGTATCTGGAAGACGTACCCGCTGACGACACGTTATGGGATGGCGAGTGTTTTGTGTTTGATGACAGGGTGACCGTTGATCATCAGTTGCAGAAAGGACATTACGATCAGTGTCACGCTTGTCGACTTCCTATTACTGATGAAGACAAGGGCAGTGACAAATATGAAAAAGGTGTCAGTTGTCCCCATTGTTATGAAAAGTTGAGTCGGCAACAAAGACAGCGCTTCGCTGAACGAGAAAAGCAGATGCAATTGGCCGCCCGGCGAGGAGAGTTTCATATGGGTGCTGAAGTGGTCGAGCAGTTGCATGAAAAGCGTGAAGAAAAGGTCAGGCAGCAGGAAGCGTTAAGACGACAGACTCCCGACAACAAGACTAGTTGAGTTATGATGACTTAAATGAATTACTGTGTCTGTATGGTCTTTCCAGACACAGTTTTTTCGATGTGCTCTTTGTTACATATCCCGGTAAATTGGTTCAGTTAGTCTTCCGTCATATCAGAATAATGGTTCGTTCGCGGTAGCTCGATAGAATTGGCGAGTCCCTTGATGGTCAACGTTTGTTGATTAATGGAAATATCGGCGTCGGCAATCATTCCTTCGCCAAAGCGATAGATAGGTGCGTAGTCACCGTTGTCAGCGCGATGGAAATAGTCTTTTGCCGCAGCGAGACTATCTTCACGTTTGTGCCGATAGTTGCTCATTGCTTGTTCTCCGTGTCGCTTTGTCAGCATGTTTTCGGTGCGCGTGGGTGATAGTACGACGGCAGAGGCATTGTTGCCGCCAAAACCTTTGGAATTTAAAATGGCAATCTCCAAATTTTCTGGATCGACTCGCTGGTGTTCCGGGCCGATATTCAAGCGCTGTTGATAAACATCATCAGCGATCTCGTCGATAGTTTTTATGCCGGGTAAGATACCATATTGGAAGGCGCCAAGAGCCACAGCTAACTGGTCGCCACTGGCTGGTGCAATGGTATGTCCGAGATAGGCTTTTACTGCCAAAACAGGCCAGTTGTTAATGTCGAATGCTTCCGCAACCTGGTCAAATATTTGAGATTCTGTGACACGGTTCTGCGGGGTACTTGAACCGTGGGCGAGGACAAAACTTTTCTCGCGCAGTGAATGACCGCCGGCCACTGCAGTCGCCGCGGCAGCTGCCTTGGCCATTGTAATGTGATTGCCGGGACCGGGAGCAGTAATTGATTTTTTAACGCCGTCTGCGTCGATAAACACATCGGTTACGGAACCCAGACAAGGGGCGCCTAATTCCAGTGCCAGTTCATCGTCCATCAATATGAAGTACTGGCTGGCTTCACCAATCGTGAAACCACAGTTGTTGGCAAACGGGCGACTGGCGCGGCGATGATCGACAATAGCTTCACCGTAAGTTTTAATCATGTTGTCATCAGTAGCCAATGCACCCATAGTACCAAAGCCGTCCATTAGCTCTGGCCCAATAGGCGCTTCACTATTGCCAACCATGGCGACTCTGATTTTCCCCGCTTGTAAGTCTGAGACTGCATGGCGCAGGTTAGATAGAAACGTTGCGCAGGCCGCGACTGAGCTACTGGATATACCCACATTGGCGAGTACATAGGCATTGATAAAATCTGTTGGCATGGAATTAATACCCATCGCCAGTGCTTTGGTGGTAACGCGATCACCTTTCATACGAGCCTGGTGCATACCACCGTATCCGTTGGCGTCCATCTGCCCAAAACCGCTGCTCGAATAGACGCCAACTTGATCTGGTTGAATATGTTTGAGTACTGTTTCCCATTCAATACCCATCGAGCGCAGCGCATCAGTGGCGCCAAACAGGGCCATTTGCAGGCCGCGCGGCTGGAATCGAGAGTTATATAGTTCGCTCATATTGAATCCGCTAGGCAGCTGTCCTGCAGCCTTAAATGGAAAATCGCGGAAATTGTCTATTTTGACATTGAGGTCGCCTGCAACCGTCACCAAAACGTGCTTGTCATCCTGGGGTTGAATCGACCAATTGTCGGGCAGTTCTGTCGGTAACTGACTCGTCGCAAGAACAAATTGTATTTCGCCAGTATGTTGGTTTGGGTCAGGTTTTAGGGTGCCATTAGACTGCCAGTGCAGAGCGTCAACGTCGAAATAACTCGATTCGACGCGGCGCACCAGCGTGCCATCCATGACTTGTTGGCCGTATTGTTTGGCTACTTCGCTGGCGGTCAGAAGTTCTCCCGCTTCCCCGGCTTTGACGTCACGATATAAGCTTTTACCTGAACTCTCTCCCTCAACCGTAACAAGGCCCATCATAACCGCGAGCCCAAGCAGAGTGTCTTCGCGTTCATTTTCCGGTAGTACATCGATGATCATGCGGCGAAAACTTTGAAAACCGGAAGTGCGGCCAGCGGCGTTGACTCCACCCATGCCTACAATGACGGGTAAGCGCATAGTTTTTCCTTAATAGAAGTGATTATCATATGTAAATTGCAAATTAACTATAGTCCGGTAGTTAGGACTTTCAAGCAATTGATCGCCAGTGCGGCTTAGCGCTTTTAGCGCTGTTGTTTTGTTGCCAGTGCGTTATTTTATCTCGGTTAGTTCGATATGATAAATACGTGGCCAGTATTTACCGGTAACCAGAAGTCGTTTTTCTTTATGGTCGAAAGCAATACCGTTCAGAACATCCGTTTTGTCGGATCTCAGGCTGTCAGGAAGCAGATTTTTTAGAAAAACTTTGCCGACAACATTGCCAGTTTCGGAGTCTATCATGACAATCCAGTCGCTTTGCCAAATATTGGCGTAGATCACACCATCTATCCATTCCAGTTCGTTGATATTGGTAAGCAGATTACCTTCGAAACTAACATTCAATGTGCGGACAATCGAGAATGTCTTGGGGTCGATAAATGAGAGCTGGGAGGAGCCATTGCTGATGATGAGATAGTGTCCATCGTTAGTCATTCCCCAGCCTTCGCCGTTAATCGGAAAATCACCAATTTTGTCCAGGGTGTCGGGATCATAAATAAAACCCCGGCCGGATTGCCATGTCAGCTGAAAGAGCTGGCTGTCCAGTAAGCTTAACCCTTCGCCAAAGAAGTGGTCGGAGAGTGGTTTTGCGGTAATTGGATCTACCGCGTTGAGTGAACGTTTAGCAATTTGTGAGTGGCCGCGCCGGCCCGCGCTTTCGTAGAGTAAGCCGTGGCGGTATTCGAGGCCCTGGGTAAAGATTTCAGTTGCGTGGGGGTAGCTGGCAACGACTCGATAATGATATTCAATAACTGGAGTTTTTATTGTTAGCGTATTTGCCATTAAAACCAACGGCAAACAACACAACAAAGGGATGGATAATAGGTAGCGCACTAATCGTATTGCTGGTTATTGTTGTCGATATAGGCGATAGCTTTGCTGACAGCGCGTTCAACGTTGTCGGACATTAGCTGCCGTTCCTGTGACGTTAAATAGAATGACATGTCGACTTCGTGACGGATATAACGCGAGGGCAGTTCATTAAGCGCAACACAGGCGATATCGGCGATATAAGCTGTGCTGCCATACTTGGTAGGTAATTTCATTTGAATCGCCGCAAACACCATACCTTCATAATAATTGTGGATACCGTCGAGTTCAGTGGGAATTCCCGGCGGAACATCGTGCAATAACAACATAGTGGCCTCTAATTGACTCCGGCTAACGCCTGTGGAAACTCTTGTATCCTAACGCGAAATACGCCGCGTATCTAAATTTTGTTGCGTACCAGGTCGCGAATAATGAACCTTGCAGGATTTAGCGCCGTCATTAAATTTCTCGGCAGCGGGTGAGGCTCGCCACAAACCAGTGATGCAAGTAGTTCACTACACAGAGGAGTAGAGGTGATGCCACGGGAGCCATGCGCGATATTCAGATAGAGGTTAGGATGATAACAGCCCGCAGTAGCGATGTTTTGATGGGCATTTTTCCTGAGTACTCCGTAATCATCGATGAACCGGGAATAGTTATGGGCAGGTCCAACCAGCGGCAGATAGTCCGGGCTAGTGCAACGTAATCCGGCGCGACCCTCCAGTATTGAAGCATCAATACTGGAGGCTGGTTGTTTGAACAGCATTGGAATTGCATCTTCGAGACTTTTGAGATTGCGCTGATGGTCATATGCGCGCAATGAAATATCGGTATCGCCATTGTCAAAGGTGGCTCCAAGACTATGCTGGCCATTACTTGCCGGTGTAATGTAGCCTTCGTGGCAGATAACAGTATTGAGGTTGCTGTGTGTATAGTTTGAGTTCAGTAGCGTCACTTGCCCGCGGATCGTTTTGACCGGGAGATGGGACGTTTGTTGGAACTGAACAGCATCCCGACCATTGGCGATAATGACGGCGGCCGCAGTAACAATTGGCTGATTGTCAGCCCCTTTGAGCTGCCAATTGTTGTCAGAAAATTCAATATCGAGTACTTCGGTATAGCGAATTACATTAATTCTAGGATGCTCTGCCAGCGATCGACACAAGTAGCTTGGAGATAACCATCCCGCTCCCGGAAAAAACCAACCGGGATTTCCTACATCAACTCCCGCCACTTCACTGGCTTGTTGTTGCGATAAACATTGCACAAGATCGGGTTGGCCGGCGAAGGCATGTTGCAGTTGTGGAATAAGTTGTCGTTCTTTATCGGTACTGGCCAATTGTAAGAGCCCGCAAAAATCAAGTTGATCTCCGGGAACAGCGTCTCTGTATTGCCATTGTTTGTAGTAACGCAGGGCGTATAAATAACTCGCCATCGTAAACTGGTTTAGTGTGCCTGTTTTTGGTGATAGTTTGGTATATAACATCCCCTGTGAGTTGCCAGATGCACCCTCTGCCAATTGATGCTGACGTTCGACGAGTGTTACCTGCCAGCCTCGTTGTGCCATGGCATACGCACTGGTAACTCCTGCAAGCCCTCCACCGATAATTGCGATATGTTTGCTGTGATGTATCTGATTGCCGCCATCCCTGTTCACGTACCAGGGCGCCTTAATGCCAGGTGCTGGATGCTGTTGATCTTGGGAGGGTGTTGGGCGATCGCCAAATATCCCTTTCATCATTTCTCGTTTTTTACCGAATCCTTTGACTTTTTCTATTCTGAAACCGTGATCGGTCAGCGCCCGGCGCACCGAACCGACCGCGGTAAAGGTAGATAGCGTTGTTTGGTCACAACTTAAATCAGCCAGCAGTGTATATATTGTGTCATTCCATAAGTCCGGGTTTCTCGACGGCGCAAATCCGTCGAGAAACCATGCGTCTATTTGAAACGATCGCAACTGTCGCCATTGAGCGTGGTCACTGTCTCGTAATTGTTCAAGGCTGGTTTTAGCATCGCCCATCAACAGTGTCAGAGTGACTGATCCCTGTTCAAAGGTGAGATAATGTTGTCCCGGGGTGAGAATAGGATATTGATCAATGAGCTGGTCTGCGATCTCTTGAAGTTCGGGCCAAATGGACAATGCGCGTCCTAGTTCTTCTCGTTTTAGGGGATGTTTTTCTACTGAGATGAAATGTAGCCTGGCATTTTTTGGGGCCTGTTGCTGCCATAGTTGCCACGCAGCGAGAAAATTAAGGCCGGTGCCAAAACCTGTCTCGGCAATGGTAAAATGGCTGCCATCTTTGAGCTGTTGCCAACGCTGCGCTAGTTGATTGTGCTGCAAAAAAACATGGCGAGACTCATCGAGGCCGCGAAGTCCAGAATAATAGATGTCATTGAACTGACTCGCTGTCGGGATATCGCCATCTTGCCACTGAAGTTCAGCCATATCGAGCTGATAGGGTGATTTTTCTCCTGCGTTTTGTTCGGACATGGTGGTAACAACCGTGTTGGAAGTTGCAGGGTGATGACAGTTATTGATAGTCGGGTATGGCTAAGTTTTTACTTAGCCAGTGAACTTAAAAAGTAGGTGAGTAGCGGTTTTTTAGGATCGGATCCGTCGTAAATGAACGTAAATTCGGTCTTTGTTGTCGCCGCTATCGGTACAACCTGTCGCCAGTTATTGAACCCAACGATAAACATGGTATCGCCGCCATTCAATAATGCTGTGCCTCGATAGATATTGTGGCCTAGTGCTCGCAATGTATTCGATTTTGCTCGCCCGCTTTTGCCCTGATCGCTAATTGTTTTTACGTTAAGAATTTTGTTGTATCGGGACGACTTTTTTTCCTTGGGTTGGTTTAAAATGTCAGCAATCTTTTGTTCTATGGCAGCCACGTCGTCGCTGTTGCGGAGTTGTACGATAGTTGATTCACTCTTTTCGGCGATGTTGTCAGCTTCGGTGAGAGTCTTGGCTACGGGTGTGGATAAATTTTGTTGGCTTGCAGGGACTTCCTCGACTTTTTCGATGGCTTGTTTCTCAGCGGCAGCCTGAGCTTCTTCAGCTTCCAGTTGCAACTCTGCGTTTTTCATGGCCAATTCTATTCTTTGTTGTTCATTCCGTTCTTGTTGTGCAATTTTTGCTTTTAATCGGGCGATTTCTGCTGAGGCTGCGGCTTCCTTTAGTCTCTGCTGTTCCGTGCGGCGAGATTGTTCCGTCGCAGCTGAGCGCGCGCGGGTTTTCTCTATTTGTAGTTGCTGATCGCTAATCGTATTACTAAGCAGCGAAATGTCGCTATTGATACGAGCAAGTTCGACGTTGAGAGCCTCTTGTTTGGTTTTCAAGGCGTCCGGTTTGTTGTTGACTTTTTTGAATTTTCGCTCAGCGAGGACATATTGGAATTCGACATTTTTCATTTTGGACTTGTTGGCTGGAGAAGGGTCTAATTCAAAGTTGTTTTTTGCCTCATCCAGGGCGAGTTTGGCCGCCGCGAGTTTATTTTTTTCAGGGGATTCCTGGTTGAGTGCTGTGCTTAGATCGCTATTATTTTCCTGGATAGCTTTTTGACTGCGCTGCTGACTTGTTCGCAATTCAGTAAGTTGCTGTTCATAGGTGGCCAGTTTTCTCAGCTCAGCATCCAATCCTTGGGCAACAACAGGGGTGTTCCAGAGGCAGATAGCTGCCAATAGAATGAGAATGTTATACCGGGGGAGGTGCATAGAGATGGCTGTTCCTGTGATTACGTCAGTTTAAACTACATCAGATTATAGACTACAGGGTCATCCTTATTGAGAAAATACAGTGGAAAGTTACAGCTTTGACGGGTAGATCACTGTTTTAGTGATATAGAAACTGGGAGCCGCCGCTGATTTTTTCAAAGATTTGCTGACGCAGCGCTCCCAATGCGGATATTTACTGGTTAGCCAATACTGATCGCCGGCAATTCAGGCCTAGCCAGTGATAGCTTTTCAGTTGGTGCAATGACTTCAGAAGTCCCCTTGGCAACGGTCTTATCATGTTGATTCACAACAAGTGTATTTAAGGTGATGAATTTTTTATCTTCTTTTTTCTCCACTACTTCAAGTGTAACCGTGATTGTATCTCCCACTTTAACGGGCGAGCGAAAAGACAAATTTTGTCCCAAATAGATAGTTCCTGGTCCCGGCAGCTCAAGGGCAATAGCTGCTGATACAACAGCCCCGGTCCAGGCTCCGTGGCCAATGCGCTCGCCAAACATCGTTGTAGCGGCAAATTCGGGGTCAAGATGGACGGGGTTCACGTCTCCCGATACGGCGGCAAATAGAACTAAATCGTTTTCCGTTAGCGTTTTACTAAAATGGGCTGTTTGGCCCACAGTGATTTCGTCGAAGGTAAAGTTGTTGAGATTGTCCACAATTGCTCCTATTCGAATATTTGGTTTAGGCAGATTGTACTGCATTTATGGTGCAGACTGTCCAAATGAGGATATATTGATGCGACTTATCCGTTCTGTACCGCGCAAATTGCATTTTTGCCATTATAATGTAGGATTTTTAAGGGTTAGACCATCACAGTGAACCACTCAATTCCTGCCATTGCAGACGCTATAAGCGGTTGTATGCTGGCCGATCGTTTCCAGCTACGTAAAAAACTACAAGCTATTCGTCGGCGCCAGCAAAACAAGCAACAAAGTGAGCGGCAGCTGGAGGATCTCCAGACCCAGATTGAGCGGTCATTAAGTCTGGTTGAGCGTCGTCAGTCGATACCGGTGATTGAGTTTCCTGATCTGCCAATTGCAGACAGGCGTGAGCAGATTGCCGAGGCTATTACAGCCCATCAGGTCGTCATTCTTGCCGGTGAAACCGGGTCGGGTAAAACCACTCAGCTGCCAAAAATTTGTTTGCAGTTGGGGCGCGGTGTTACCGGTCTAATTGGTCATACGCAGCCTCGGCGTTTGGCCGCGCGCAGTGTAGCCCAGAGAATTGCCGACGAACTCAAGACGCCGCTGGGCGAGGGCGTTGGATATCAAGTGCGATTTACCGATCATGTGTCGGAGACAACGCATATTAAATTGATGACTGATGGTATTTTGTTAGCTGAAATACAACGGGATCGGTTCCTCAATCGCTACGATACTCTGATTATTGATGAGGCTCATGAGCGTAGTCTCAATATTGATTTTTTACTTGGCTACCTGAAACAATTGCTGCCTAAACGCCCCGATTTGAAAGTAATTATTACCTCTGCAACGATCGATGTGGAGCGATTTTCTCAACATTTTGACAACGCCCCGGTGATTGAAGTGTCGGGCCGAACGTTTCCCGTTGAAACACTCTACAGGCCGCTACAGGATATTAGTGAAGATGGCGATCTTGGAACAGGTATCGAATTTGCTATCAATGAATTGATGGATATAGAAGGCAGTACTAAAGGGGATGTTCTGGTTTTTCTCAGTGGTGAAGGGGAAATTCGTGAAGTAGCCCGATATTTACGACAAATTCAACTGGATGATCCGCGCTGGCAGCATTGCGAAGTATTACCTCTTTACGCCCGCCTCAGTAATGCCGAGCAAAACAAAGTGTTTAGTACCAGTCATCGTCGCGGACGTCGGATTGTTCTTGCGACAAACGTTGCTGAAACATCGCTTACTGTGCCCGGTATTCGCTATGTAGTAGATCCGGGTTACGCACGCATTAGTCGCTACAGTTTTCGCACAAAAGTACAGCGACTTCCGATAGAACCGGTGTCGCAGGCAAGTGCTAATCAACGTCAGGGGCGTTGTGGGCGAGTAGCAGAAGGCGTGTGTATTCGACTCTATGATGAAGATGACTTTAACAGCCGCCCTGAGTTTACAGATCCGGAAATACAACGCACCAATTTGGCATCAGTTATTTTACAGATGCTGGGTATGAACATGGGTGACGTGGAATCGTTCCCGTTTGTCGACCCTCCTGACCGCCGGATGATCAGCGATGGATTTAAACTGCTGGAAGAGCTGGGGGCCGTTGATAGTCAGCGAAAGTTAACGGATGTTGGTAGAATTTTGACGCGGTTTCAGGTTGACCCCCGGTTGGCCAGAATGATTATCGCCGGTAAACAGCATAATTGTTTGCGGGAGATACTTATCATTGTCAGTGCCCTTAGTATTCAGGACCCCAGAGAACGGCCTGCTGATAAACAGCAAGCCAGTGATGAAAAACATCGACGTTTCTGGCATAAAGAATCAGATTTTTTGTCTTACGTAAATCTTTGGAATTATTATGAAGAAAAGCGGCAGGAACTGAGTCAGGGGCAATTGCGGAAGTTGTGTAATCGTGAATTCATGGCTTTTTTGAGAATGCGCGAATGGCGTGATATCCATCGCCAGCTGCGGCTAGTTTGTCGGGAAATGAAGTATCAGGAAAATACCGATGAGGCTAGCTATCCCGCGGTTCACAAAGCGTTGCTGGCAGGGCTACTAAGCCATATTGCCAATATTGATGAGGACAGGCAATATTTAGGCGCTCGCAACCGGAAATTGCGACTATTTCCGGGGTCGTCTTTGTTCAAGAAATCTCCCAAATGGATTGTTGCAGCGGAAATAGCAGAGACCACCCAGGTTTTTGCTCGCTGCTGTGCGCAAATAGAACCAGATTGGTTAATGGGCATTAATGAATCTCTTTTTAAGCGCAGTTACAGTGAGCCCCATTGGCAGAAGAAAAGTGGCCGAGTAATGGCTCACGAACGAATCAGCATTTATGGACTGGTTATCAGTGATCGAAACCGTGTTCACTATGGGCCTATTAATCCAGGCGAATCGCGGGAAATTCTCATTAGAAGGGCTTTGGTCGAAGGAGAAGTGTCGAGTAATCATTCGACGAGTAAAGCGCCTTTTTTTCTACACAATAGGACGCTGGTCAAAGCCATCGAAGCACTTGAAGACAAATCACGGCGACGCGATATTTTGGTTGATGATCAACAACTATTCCAGTTTTACGATGAGCGGATTGCAGAAAGCATCGTTACCTTAAAGCATTTTGAAAAGTGGCATCGTGATAGTGTTGCTGACAAACCGCGGCTGTTGTTTGTTGAAAAAAATCAATTGATGCGTCATGGCGCATCCGATATTGATGAAGTGCAGTTCCCCTCTGTATTGAGGGCAGGAGATCTGGAGTTTTCAATAAGCTATC
Source organism: Oceanicoccus sp. (assembly GCA_036963965.1). Lineage (GTDB taxonomy): Bacteria > Pseudomonadota > Gammaproteobacteria > Pseudomonadales > Dasaniaceae > Oceanicoccus. The sequence continues at coordinate 30,989 of JBALTE010000003.1, forward strand.
GTTTTGAACCGGGTCATCAGGCAGACGGGGTGACTGTCACTATTCCAATTGGCTTATTAAATAGAGTGCCACGTTATCGATTTGAGTGGCTGGTTCCCGGCATGTTACGGGATAAGTGCATCGCATTGATTAAGCTGTTACCTAAACAGTTTCGCAAAAAAATTGTACCGGTGCCTGAGTTTGTCGACAAATTCCTCGAAAGAGTGCGGGCTGACGATGTTGCACTGTTAGAAGTACTGGGACGTCAATTACAGCTAATGGTTAATGTACAAGTTCCAATTGACAGTTGGCAGCCAGATCAAATGGACGATTTTTATCGAATGAATTTCAGGGTTGTTGATGGCGAAGGACAGCAGTTGGGGCAGGGCAGAAATCTTGGAAAATTGTTGGAAAATTTCAAAGGTCACGTTAATGAAACATTACAGCAGCAAACTCGCGAACGATTTCATACGACAAATATAAAACAATGGGATTTTGGTGAATTGCCGCAACAACATGAGTTTGAGCAAGCAGGGGTCACCGTTACCAGTTATCCAGCTCTGGTGGATTGTAAGGATAGTGTTGCCATTGAATTGATGGACTATCCTCGGCAGGCTGAGCAAGAAAGTCGCGGTGGTTTAGTCCGTCTGTATATGCTGCAGATACCTCAGCAAGTAAAGTATTTGCGAAAAGAGCTGTTGCAAGGTAATACCATTAGTTTGCAACTGGCAGGAATGGACCAGCAACGTGACCAGTGGCTGGGCGACTTGTTGTTCGCGGTTTTCTATCGTGTATTTGTTGAAGATAAGATTTTGCCGCGTAACACTGAAGAATTTCAGCAGCGCTTGATAAGTGACAAGCAAAATTTGGTTCCTGTTGCGTCAGAAATGGCAGCGCTGTTAGAAGAGATAGCGGATCATTACAATACGATTCGAAAGTTATTGAAAAAAGCTAACGAATTGGCATGGGCGTTTGCTGTTGCCGATATACAAAGACAGTTATCCGGTCTGATTTTTAGTGGTTTTATTATTGACACGCCGTATTTATATTTACAGCAGTATCCACGCTATCTGCTGGCCATCATTCAGCGGCTGGAAAAGCTCCGCGGACATTATCAACGAGATAAACAACTGTCAGTCGGTTTGGATGGTTTAAGTGAGCCGCTGTATGCTGAATGGATTAATAACGCTGATGCGCTGGTTCGAAGTGATCAGCTGATGGAGTTTCGCTGGGATCTGGAAGAATACCGCGTATCTTTGTTTGCACAACAATTGGGAACTCGACATGCAATATCTGAAAAAAGACTGCGAGGGCAATGGAAACTAGTGAGAGATTCGCTAGTTGATATACGAAGCTAGTTATTTAAGCGTGATTTTCTCTAGAAGAAGGGCTGGGAACATTGATTTGGCCAAAATTCCTATGGAATCGTTGTTTGATTGTGGTGACCAGAGTTTCAGTTAATCGTAAAAATTGACTGAATTAGTCGGATAGGTGAACTTGTTCGTGTAGCCGCAGTCATATCAGTGTCTCGTGAAGGGACATCCATGCAGCAAGTGAGGTCACTTGAGTAGAATATCTCGCATTTTGTTGTTTGAACTAACGGTGTAACTTGGTAATCTCTTTGACTGGACCATTCAGTGAATCGGATGACCCGTACCATCAAAAAACAGATAATTACCTTTATCAGTAAACCCAGGCAACAGGAGATTTTCTATGTCTATGTCAAACACAAGTAAACTGGCTACAGCACTTGGTGCAGCTTTTCTGGCAACATCAATCGCCCCTTTGGCTTCTGCCGACGTCAACCCATTTTCAGCGACACAATTGAATGGTGGTTATGACCTGGCTAACTATGCTCACCATGAAGAAGGTGAAACTAAAGGTGCTGAAGGAAAATGTGGCGAAGGAAAGTGTGGCGCTGACAAAAAAGCGGCTAAAGAAGGCAAGTGTGGCGAAGGCAAATGCGGCGCCGACAAGAAAGCAGCTAAAGAAGGCAAGTGCGGCGAAGGCAAATGCGGCGCTGACAAGAAAGCAGCTAAAGCAGCAAAAGAAGGTAAGTGTGGTGAAGGCAAGTGTGGCGGTGATAAGTAATTATTTGTCGCTAACGATGGTCTCAGTTTTACGTCATCATGCCCATCATTGAGCATGAGACGGTGAACACAAAACTTGAGACCATGACTGCTGGACTGGGTTTGCGGCGAGGTCTTATCGACTCGCTGTCAAATCTCACCGAAGGTGAGTTGGACTTCATGGAGGTTGCTCCGGAAAACTGGATCAATCTTGGAGGTCGTTTGAAACGCCAGTTTCGCCAGTTTTCAGAGCGCTATCCGATCTATTTACACGGGTTATCGCTAAATATTGGTGGCTTGGCACCTCTGGACGAAGAGCTTGTTCTGTCTATCAAGGCATTCATGTCTGAGCACCAGTGCCCAATATACAGTGAACATTTGACCTATTGCGGTGACGAAGGTCATTTGTATGATTTAATGCCAATTCCTTTTACGGAAGAAGCCGTGAAACATGTTGTTGAGCGTGTTAAGCGAGTACAGGATCTGTTAGGCCAACGCATAGCGTTGGAAAATGCCTCGTACTACTTCGCTCCAGATCAACAGATGTCTGAAAGTGAATTTATCAATGCGGTGATCGATCAGGCCGATTGTGATTTACTAGTTGATGTGAATAATATTTTTGTTAATAGCATCAATCACAATTACGACCCCTATCAATTTCTGGACTCCTTACCGCTTATTCGAGCGCAGTATATTCATGTCGCTGGACATTATGATGAGGCAGAGGACTTACGAGTAGATACTCATGGTGCCGATGTCATCGATCCGGTGTGGGATCTGTTAAAAGCAGCCTACCAGCGTTGCGGTCCTATTCCTACGTTGCTAGAGCGAGATTTCAACTTTCCACCGGTCAGTGAATTAATGGGCGAAGTGGCGATGATACGACAGCTGCAACGACAGTCGAAATTAGAAAATATGGCGACCCGTCCAAAAGTACTGGGACTATGACACTCAGCAAGGTTACGCGCCAATTAACGTCCTATATCCGCGATCCTGATTCGACTGATGGTCCAGCGGGTATTGAGCCTCGACGGCTGAACATTTACCGGGACCTGTTTTACAAAAATATTGAGGGCTTCATTAGCGGTGGCTTTCCTGTGCTGCGTTCATTGTTTGAGGATGATAGCTGGCATAGTCTGGTGCGGGATTTTATGATTCAGCACCACTGCCACACGCCTTATTTTCTGGAAATTAGTCAGGAATTTCTACTCTATCTACAAGATGGTTACTCCCAAAGAGCGGGGGATCCTCTTTTTATACAAGAACTCGCTCACTATGAATGGGTTGAATTGGCACTGGACGTCGCAGATGAAGATCTGGCCGCGGTTCCCTTTTTGGCAGATGGTGACTTACTGGAGGGCACTCCATTAGTATCGTCGTTAGCCTGGTCGTTAGCGTATCAGTACCCGGTACATCATATTGGCGAGAAATTTCAGCCTCAGCAGGCGCCTGTAGCGCCCACGTTCCTTATTGTTTATCGCAACCGCGCTGATGAGGTCGGGTTTATGGAAACAAATTCTGTCACTGCTCGTATGCTCGAAATACTTTTGCAGGAGCCGTCGTTGAACGGCCGTCAGGTGTTAATGCAAATTGCGACTGAGCTCAATCACACAGACCCCGATCAGGTAGTTGCTGGAGGCCTTGAAATTCTGCAAAAGTTGCTTTCTCTGGATATTATTTTGGGTACAACTACCTAAATTCGGGTTTTCTCCTCGGTTCGCTGGTTATTTTGCGACAATCAATACTAGAATCTACACTCACTTTCGATTATTGTTCAGTTTTTGATGTCTGCAAAAAATGTATGTTGATAAATGGATTTGCTTCGAGATGACTCGTGACACGATATAATATGAAAATACGGGTGCTGGTTTTACTGGGATTATTCCTCTCAGCACCAGCATCTGTAGCCAATATGACCGATACTACGGCCCCGGATATTTGGGAGCAATGGAACAGTTACGCCAGTGATTTGCTGGCTTACGACAAGGAACACCCCGATCCGCTAGAGCCAATTAATAGAAAGATATTTGTTTTCAACGATACTGTTGATCGGTTTACCCTGAAACCAATTGCCCAGGGTTACGATAAAATAACACCCGACATAGCTCAGCGTGGTATTAGTAACGTATTTTACAATCTGTTAGAAGTTACCAATGTCCTGCATAGCCTTTTGCAACTGAAATTTGGCCAGGCAGCCTCCGATAGTAGCCGATTTGTCGTCAATAGCACTGTTGGTCTTTTCGGTTTGTTTGATGTCGCTTCAGATCTTGGCTTCGAAAAACACTATGAAGATTTTGGCCAGACGTTAGGCTATTGGGGCATAGGACCCGGGCCCTATGTAGTCGTTCCGTTTTTTGGGTCTTATACATTTCGCGATGGGTTAGGGGCTTACGGTGATATATATAGCACAAACTATATTTCCAGTTTACCCCATGTGCCGACACGAAATCAGATGTGGGCCCTTAATATTCTTGACCGACGGGCGTCAGTGTTTGCTGCTGAGGGATTGATTACTGGCGATAGATACACGTTTATTCGTGATGCTTATCTCCAGCGGCGGGAATATTTGGTCAAAGATGGCTTGGTTGAAGATACGTTTGGAGAAGCAGATACCGACTGGGGTGACGAGGAATGGGATTAGGTCTCAATGGGTATTTATGACGCTATGGCCGACCAGCTCCGATCAACCATAACACTATACCTTTAGATTACCGGATTTCTTTGATAGACAGTCCCACAGTGTAACTTTGGTCGCCGTTATCTTCTACGCGCGAGACTTCAGCAGTGGCACTGAAGGGGTCGTGACCGCTACTTTTCTGTTCAATTAACACATCGACGGTATCCCCGCATGCAAATGCAGTAGTGGTTTGCAGCAGCATTCCAGTACCACTGAGATCTTTGCAGACCGCTTGATAATCTGTGTCGCCTTGTCGAATAGTAACTTCGGAATCTATTTTCATACGAACAAAGTCGCGTTTTTCGTTGCCATTTCTGTCGCTTGCCGACATAGTAATTTACTCCGTAATAATGATTACTCCTCGCCATTTATAGTACGAGAGTTTGTTTCCGTCAATCTACCGTAAATGGGTGACCTTCACACACTGAATAATGGTTGGGGGTCAGCTACAATATAGTAGGGTTTATCACTTGCAGTTCAGAAAACATAAGAGTAATGTTCTGCGCCATATTTGTTGCAGGTTGCGAGTAATTTATTACTATAGCTAACCTGGGGTAAGAGAAGAGTAGGCGAATGGATACTGCTGAACAGCAGTTATTGCTCATTGACAATGACGATGTTGAACGAGAAAGTGTTGCTGCTTACTTGAAGGGTGCCGGTTTCATTGTCCTCGAAGCGCGTAATGTCTCACAAGGACTGGATCTTCTTGCAGATCACCAGCCGGAAGTGGTGTTGTGTGATCTCAATGCACCGGGCACTGATGCGGGAGCATTGCGGGCGATAAAATCTGACTTTGCTGATACACCTGTCATTGTTATGGCGACTGACGGGGTGATGAGCGATGTAGTTTGGGCGTTGCGATACGGTGCTGCGGATTATCTCATTAAGCCAATTGCCGATATGGAAGTTCTTGAACATGCGATAAGTCGCTGTCAGGAACAATCGCAGCTGCGCCAACAAAACCTCGACTATCGGCAGAAGCTGGAACAAGCGAATCTGGGATTGCAGCAAAGTCTCAAAGTACTGGAGCTCGATCAGCTCGCCGGTAGAGAAGTACAATTGAAAATGCTGCCACCGTCAACTAAGCAGTTTGGCAAATACCAGTTCAGTCATCGCATCATCCCCTCGTTTTATCTCAGTGGCGACTTCGTCGACTACTTTATGGTTGGCAACGACTTTGTGGTCTATTTCATAGCGGATGTTTCGGGACATGGCGCCTCATCTGCCTTTGTGACCGTGTTATTGAAAAATATGTTTGCACGTAAACGTAGTGATTATCTTCATCAGAACGATATCTCGATATTGTCCCCGGCGGCGATGCTGGATATAGCCAATCGAAATCTTTTAAATACGGATATTGGTAAGCACGCGACTCTCTGTGTTGGGGTCATAGATCTTCGAACCGACACACTCTGTTATAGCGTTGCTGGTCACTTGCCGTTGCCGATGCTAACGGTTGATGGGAGCACCGAGTATTTGCAGACAGAAGGAATGCCTGTAGGTTTGTTCGAAACGGCGGAGTATACTGAGGCGACAATACCCTTGCCTGCCAATGCTGTGCTGACATTATTTTCCGATGGTATTTTGGAGGTTATTTCGGTAAAGGGCGTTTTAGGTCAGGAAAAGTACTTATTGAAACAGTTGAGTAATGGCCCTGATAGTATTGACGGGGTTCTCGACGACCTCGGGCTTTCTAAGATAGACGAAGTCCCGGATGACATAGCAGTACTGCTGATCACTAAAGATATGATTTCCGACAGTTCGATATTAGCAACGAAAGTGAACGAGGGTAACTAGCCCATGCAAGCGGGGAAAATCCTGGCAGCGGATCATCAAGGCACCTTTGTTATAAAGTTGGTGGGTGACGTACGACTAACATTGTGTACCACAATCGATGACTATTTCGACACGATGTTTTCTTGCGCTAATTTTGTTGGGGTGATCATTGATTTGTCAGAAGTAGTTGGTATTGATAGTACCTCTCTCGGCTTGTTGGCGAAACTGGCCGTTCGCGCCAAACAGAAATACCAGTTGGTACCTATTATCTTGTGCCCTAATCCAGATATCCTTCGCCTACTCGAAAGTATGGGCTTTCGTCAGGTATTCGATATTCGGGAGCACCTTGAACTAACCAATGAGGAGCTTGACGAGCTGGATGTGAAGTCTGCTGACGAAGCTAGTATCCGCAGTAAAATAATTGAGGCCCATCGGATTTTGATGAATTTAAATCAAAAAAACCGCGAAACATTTGCCTCGCTGATGACAACGCTCGAAACTCGCTAGCAGCATTTTTCAGAACGCTAGCTTTTTACTACCGCAAGTTTTGCTCGAATAAAATCACTGTGAGGTAGATATATCAAGTCGGCAATCTTGCGGATTAGCTGATCTTCATATTTGCTGATTTCGCCATCGGCGATAGCTACTTCCCACAACATTTTTACCAGCTCGAAACGTTGTTGCGCAGAATAGTTGTCTTTCACCTGTTTAGTGAATTCATACAATGAGGTCGCTTGTTGATTTTCTTCCTCAGCTAGTTCAATCAGTTCTGCGAGTTGTGCTTCAGTCACGGAAAAGCTTTTCTTTAATGCAGCTTCAATGGCTATTTGTTCTTCTCGGTCTCGTCGGTAATCTGCGCGGCTAAGCTCGATGAGTAGCGCGGCGGCGGCTAACTGTAATCGTTGCTGTGGGTCGCAGTTTTCCTCAATAGAAAGTTGCATTGAAAAAAATTCTTTGATCTTTACAAGCATATGTCCAACCTATGTCGTTAACTCATTCAGAATAGCAAGCTCACGCTGTTCCGTTAGCTTTGTAATAGTTTTTCGAGTTTCATTTGATCGATTGTAAAATTTCTTATACCTTCAGCCAGTTTTTCCGTGGCCATGGCATCTTCATTCATTGCCCAGCGGAAACTGTTTTCGTCGTTGTCTGGTTTTTCAATATCACTGTTTAACTTACCTGCGGACAACTTTTGTACGAGAGGGCCGTTATCGTTTGCTAGTTCATCTAGTAACTGCGGGCTTATCGTAAGTCTGTCACAGCCGGCCAGTTGTTCGATTTCACCGGTATTGCGAAAACTGGCTCCCATCACTACGGTGGCGTAGCCGTGTTGTTTGTAAAACGAATATATTCTGGATACCGACTTTACCCCCGGGTCTTCGTGGGCGGGATACTCAGCTCGGCCTGAGTTTGCGATGTGCCAATCTAGAATGCGACCGACAAAAGGCGAAATAAGAAATACGCCGGCATCTGCACATGCTGCTGCTTGGGAAAAACCGAACAGCAGGGTTAAGTTGCAATTGATACCTTCCCGTTCCAATATTTCTGCGGCCCGAATGCCTTCCCAGGTTGACGCAATTTTTATTAATACGCGATTGGGTTCAATACCGACTTGTGAATACAGTTCGATAATTCTACGCGCCTTGTCTATCGTTGCCGAGGTATTGAAAGAAAGCCGAGAATCAACTTCCGTCGATATTCTACCAGGGATAATAGTGAGTATTTCGCTGCCGATAGCTACTGCCAGCTTGTCACTGCAATTACTGAGCTGCTGTGTATTACTGCCACCCTGGAGGTTAGCCCAGGTTTTTGCTTCTGCAACAAGTGCTTGATACTGGGGTAATTGTGCGGCTTTAAGAAGCAGCGATGGGTTAGTTGTTGCATCCATAGGTTTGAAGCGTTGAATCGCTTCGATGTCACCAGTATCTGCGACAACATCAGTCATTGCTTTTAGCTGGTCCAGTTTGTTACTCATTTTTCAAATTCCAGTAGTTATACGGAGTAGAATTTTCTCTTCTGTATTGAGGTGAACGACAGCGAACCATAGCGGTTAATTTGCCATACGATATTCTTCAGCTCGCTGTTGGGCTTGAAGCATTAACTCTCGAGCCTGATGAACAACTTCAATACCCGCGCCTTGCCGGTGGGCTTGTTCGCTGATGTGCCGGCGAAATAATTTTGCCCCTGGTATTCCCTGGAATAATCCCAGGATGTGCCGTGTAATATGATTGAGTGCAACGCTCTCGCTGAGTTGACCTTCAATGTAAGGTATATAGTCTAGCAGTACTTGGTCGCGAGTTTTAGTTGCAGTGGGCTTATTGTAAATAACGCTGTCTACTTCTGCCAACAGATAAGGGTTGTGATAAGCGGCACGGCCAAGCATAACTCCATCAAGTGACTGAAGGTGAGGTAAACATTGCTCGAGGTTAGTGATACCACCATTGATAATGATGTTCAGGTGGGGAAAATCTTGCTTTAACTGATGAACCATTTCGTACTGTAGGGGGGGGATTTCCCGGTTCTGTTTAGGACTTAGGCCTTGCAACCATGCTTTGCGGGCGTGCACGATAAAGGTAGAGCAGCCAGTATCGGCAATAGGTTTAACAAATTGAAACATTTCTTCATAGCTCTCCATCTCGTCAATGCCGATGCGATGTTTAACGGTTATTGGCAGAGAGCTGGCGTCTTGCATTGCCTTGACACAGTCTGCAACGCGTTGGGGGTGAGCCATCAGGCAGGCCCCAAACATTCCATTTTGTACACGATCTGATGGGCAGCCACAGTTCAAATTGACTTCGTCATAACCAAAGTCAGCAGCAATTTTTGTACAGGTTGCCAAATCACCGGGATTGCTGCCCCCCAACTGAAGGGCAAGCGGATGCTCTTCGTCGTTATAAGTCAGGAAGCGCTCAGCCCCAGCGTGTAATATCGCGCCAGTAGTCACCATTTCGGTGTATAGAACAGCGTGTTGGGTAAGTTGTCGCCAGAACATGCGACAATGACGGTCAGACCATTCCATCATCGGGGCAATACACAGTTTTCTGTCTAACATGTTATGCGAGCTTCAGTTGTTCAATTGTGGTTGGGTGTAGATGTTCATTGAAGTCTGGATTAGCAAGGAAATATGCCGGATTCAAACTTTTTTCATCCCAGTATATTCTACGCTGTAACTCGGCTCTAACCAACCAGTGTCTAATACCAGATGGAGAAAAAAAGACGAATCACGTTAGCGTCAAAATCATATAAAGGTTCTTCACCGGGAATTGAAGACTCTCTGATGTCTCTGAAATTGTCGTAGTCAAACTGTATCCAGTCATATTGTAAATTGATACTGCTTTTATCAATAAGATCTCCACTGCCAATGTTAAATTCGTAACTGACACCAAAACCTAGAGTTTGGGTTGTAAACTCGCTGAGTTCTTTGTCGCGACCGCGAAAATCTTTTTCATCAATTGATTGAAATTGATGAATATCGCTATAAAAGTAGGCGCTTTCCTGTTGATAAAAGCGATAAGTGAAATCAAAAATCCAGTGATCTCCAACTGGGTGGGTATAGGCTAACGTGTAAGTGCTAGCATCAATATCCCAATCGTCAGTGAAAAAACGATAGCTCGCATTAAGCGCTGCCCGGTAAGGGAGAAAATATCGTGCGCCGACGGCGACCGCATCACTGGTTCGAGTGTCGGGGTATACTTCGGTTTCGCTGATGTAATTATTGGGGTCGAGTGGGTCAATAAAGCGATAGCTACGATAGGGGTTATTGAGAAAGCCTTCTTCGGTCACGGCTTCGTAATTTAGGGTAAGTATTAGATTAGGCGTTGCGATTTGGCTGATCCCAAAACGGTAGTTTTGCCGATCGACATCGTCTTCGAAACTGTCATTTCCATTCTGCATGACTGTGTCACTGCCCTGAGAGTATCCCATGGATAGTGTTGTTAGATCGCCGAAAAAATCCTGACTGATACCAAAGTAGAATGTATTGGCGTCATAGTCGTTTTCATCACTGCTGGTGAAGCCTGCGCTCAAAATAGCTTTATCGTAGAGATAGTCGGCACCGATACTATATTCAGTTCGCTCTTCGGTGTATTTGCTGGCACCACTGGTTTCTACATCAATTGACGCACTGCTTACATTGTCGACGTAATAATTTGCGCTAACAGAAACAGTATTGGCAAAATCTTTACGGACTAATAAGGACGGACCGTCTATAACAACACCGCCACCGTCGTAACGGTGGTACATAATGTCGGCACGATCTTCCGGCAGTACGGCTGCACTCACTGTCGAACTGACAATGAACAACAAAGGTAGTAATAATGCCGGTAATCGAACGCTGCTCAGGCCAAATTTAGTTGCACCCACAACCGCCACCTCCGCCGCCTTCAGCGCCTCTTGCCCCTTCACGAGATTGATAAACGTGATGCATATACGTGCTGGAAATAGGGTCTCTGTTTGCATTCATTATCGGATCAGCCATATTTTGCCGTTCGTAGGGTTTTACCCATGGCTCTATATTTAGCGGATTGACACTGCAGCCACCGGTCGCTAGGACTATGGCTATCAGAGAGCAAACGGAGAGATTTTTTTTCATTGGTGACAGCACGTTACTATTCCCTGATTAACGCTTTGATGTTGGCGGCATACTTGTCTTCGTATCCTGGCTTGAAACCTTTGTGTAAGTAACGCATGTTGCCATCGCGATCGACAATAACGGTTGTTGGCATTGCGCTTACATCAAAGAGTTTGCTGACATTACCGTCGCTGTCATACAAAACAGGAAATGAAACAGGGATGTCTTTCAATATCTTGTCAGCTTTCGCCGGGTCTTTGTCCACATTGACACCAAATACGGTAAAACCCAATTTGGAGTACTTCTGTTGCAGCTCGTCCAGTAGTGGCATTTCCTGTCGGCACGGTCCGCACCAGGACGCCCAGAAATTAATCAGGACGACTTGTCCCCGTTGCTCGCTAAGGCGCAGGTTCTCACCAGACGTACTTTTCAGAATAAAATCTGGCGCGGGTGACTCTGCAGTCATTGCGAGCTGCGATATCAGTGCTAACCATGCAATTAGTATAATTCTCATTGTAAAATCCTTGAATCAACAGTGTCCATATTTGGTTTCGGTCAGGATAGCAGTTCGATTAAAAAAACACTGTGAAGCCGGTATGAATTTCAATATTGTGTGTTGTTTCGTCACTACCAAAAGTGTCCCGGTCAAATATATGATCTCGCATATCGATATGCCAGGCGATGGTATCGTTCAGTAGCAGTCTGAAACCGGCACCGAAGTTAACGGTAAACCACTCGTCTCCGGCAAATTCTGTATTTCCAACCCCTCCAATGATGTAAAGCGAAGAGTTAAATACATAATCATCGAGAATAAATGTTTCTCCGGGCAGAATGTTCCACCCAACTGACACATTATAATAAGTATAGTCACGATCGCTGTCGCTTAGCAGGGGAGAGCCACCACTGAGCTTTTCGAAGCTGGTTAGATCGCCTTCTGCCATACCGTAGACTGCTTCGAAAAAGAAATCTTCAGTAACATGATAGGCGCCACGAACACCGTAAACGGGATTGCTGGAAAAATCTTCGATACTGATTACGCCGTAGTAAGCGCCTATTTCAAAGTTTTCCGTATCGATAGCATCAGTTTCGATCTTGCGCCGGTTTAAATCTGGCTCAATGACTTGTACTGCCGATTCCTGTCCAAAGACTGGAGTTTGCAGGCTTGTAATGATGATGCTGGCGGCTAAAAGAGCGCGCTTAATCCGATTGTCCATTCTTCCACTTCTATGTCGTCGTCACGATTGGTTAATATGGTGTGCTTTTTGTATTGCACTCTCAGCAGGAATCGTTGAGAAAGTGAAATTCGCACGCCCGCTCCTACTACTAATACGTCATCTTTTCTGTCTTCTGTCTCTACAAGAGTAGACCGTGGATTGGTATTTCGCACGCCTCCACCAAGACTGAAAAATGGCGAATAACGCCACTGGGGAAACGGTTGGTGCAGCAAATTGATGGTTGCACTTTCCCCGGATGAAAAATTGCCGAAATTTTCTGATAACGCGAGTTCCAGCGATAAGTTACGGGTAAAGTGGTAACCGGTATAGGCGGTAAATGTATCGGTGCCGCCAAAATCACCGCCCATAAACCCTAACTCCCATCTACGGAGGCCGTCGTCAGCAAATTGTGGTAGTTTTTCACCCATAGTTAGACCATCGCGATCAATGGTTTTTGCGACACTGTGCTGGGTTACCCAGCCTTCTTTACCATTCTCAGTACGCACTTTTACCCAGCTGGTGCGTTGTTTTAGTAATTTCACCGATTGGTCGCGTTCAGCGATGTAGAACACCGGATAGCCGCGGCCAGGACCTGTATGCAACTCTACGTAAGGGACGGTGATGTAGGCATCAATATAATCGGCCTCGTCGTCAGCGGAAACAGCTGACGTCACGAGAAGCGCTATAGATAACAGAATGCCAGTTAAACAGTGTCTCATGGGTAACGTTTTTCTCTGCCGTAAATCCTTAATCTGGGGATAAGCATAGTCGCTAATCGTACAGTCGTGGATCAAAAGGATTATTAAAGAAAGGTGACCCGATATCCAGCCACTCCGATATTAATCGCAGTTCAGCAGCGGACAGCAAATTGTAGTGGTTAAAGCTACCACTTGCAGAGATTGCTCCTCCTGATACAACATTGTTAATGTCTTCTGTTGGCACTGCGCTGGCAAAATTATTGATAGCTTGTTCCATCGCCACAGCAAGGTTATCGCAAGCCGCAGCGTCGCCACATTGATGGTTTAATGTTGCTATCCTGAAGATAAATGTTGAAGCGGGAGGGTTTACCAGGTTGATGTAATCTTTCATGGCGTTGTAAGCGATGTCCGGGTCATCGTCACTATGTGCAACTTGGCCACCAGCCGTAGAGTGGCAACTTTCACAGTTACTATTTAATAATGCCATCAACTCTGGGTCAATTGACAAACTTGAGGGTGGTGTCAGTGCGGCCATCAATGCCTGAGCTTCCGCATAAGTATCCGGTATCACTTTGGTTGTTAACGATCCATTTTCAGACACTGTGCCGCCGTCATCCGTGCAATTTGCAGGGGGCGCTGAAACATCTTGCAAAAATGTTCCACAGGATGGTGCCCCATCGACTTCAAAACAATTGAAGAACGCCTGACTGGCATTTGCCGATCCACGATTTACACTGGAAGAGACGTTAAAAAACTGGATAACCGGCAGTTCAATGCCGTTCTCGTCCTCGACCATACATATTCGTTGGCGGTCAGCCAGACCTCCGCTGCTGGTTATCCATTGCTCACTGTCATTGCGAGTTAATTCCAGGTAGGAGCGGGTGAAAATATCATTGACGAGACTGCCGGTTAAGTCTAATTGCCCTGCGGGCACAATGGTATCGCTGTCGCTGGTATGGCAACCAATACAATTGGTTACTGCTGCACCGGAAGGACCAATGACTTCAAGCCCATCTTGTGTGATTGTTCGTTGGCGCTCCCAAATTGGCTGAATGTGATCGTTGTAGTTGATGACTATACGCCCTTGCAGGTCAGGGTCGAGATTGGGAGAAATGATGGCGTTGGCAATAGGAATGTTCCACGCGGCATCGTAGCTAAGGTCAATATCAGGGTCAGCTGCATGGGTATTTTGATCGGTCCACTCATCCATATACGTGAGTTCCAGTTGCAATTCACGAACGGTTTTGGTGTCATCATCGGCAGGCTTGCGCAGTTCATAGACTTCGGCCATGGTTTGGCCTGGCTCGGCAGCAAATAGGGCAGGATCTGCACCAATAAAACCGTCAAGACCAGTGCTAAGTGATACAGAGCCAGGGTTTGACGACAGTGGTTGTGAGTCAAGGCGTCCATGGGGAACATCGCTGGCAGGGTTATGGCAGCCAACACAGCGTAAAATTTCTCCCTGCGCGACCTGCACCCAGTGATCATGACGCCTGGAGATTCGTCTTCCGTCCCTATCCAGGATGTTTAGCATAACGGGGGTGTTTGCAGGTACTTTTACAGTCACCGACCCATCCGGTTCGATCGGTACATAACCCAAAATTTCCAACAAGCCAAAGACGCCTCCGGAATTTGGCATATCCTCGAGTACATCGTCATTGGGTATGGGTACGGGTTGTAAAATTCGCATAAATCGCGAAGGACGATCGGCGTAGGCAAAGGTTCCTGGTTCAGAATAAGCGCCAATTCCCAGCGCGGCATAAGGCGCGATTTCATTGTCTTCGTTGTAAACACTATCGATGATAATTAGGCCTTTATTTTCCCCCGCAAGCTGCGGATCAAAAATTGAGGTTTCATCCGGAGTTGTTGGATAGCTTCTCGGTTCTGCGGCAACAACCTCGGAGATAACGAAGCCATCTTCTGCTAACACTACCGGTAACTGCGTGCCTTCTATGGGATTGTATATCCATAGACCAAATTGAGGGGGTGCTGCCTGTAGCCGACTGACACCACCGATCTCAATCTCATCATCCCGGTCCGCGATAGAGCAGGGTATGTACAGTCCTTCGCCGTTTTCAACCTGACAGGCACTCCAGCTAACAAGCACGCGATCGCTGCCGTCCTTGAGAGGATATGCCGCAAGGAATTTCCCGCCCGGGGATAACTCATCAAGGGCATTCACTTCAATATCAGTCAGAGCGATTTGTGCCCGTTGCTCGCTGCCCTGATAATCCTGAATCGTAGTAAACAGCTCAATAAAGCCTGCGGTATCGATAACAGCAATGTCGCCACCTAACTGACTTTGGTTTTGAGCGCGTATCAGTGTAAGAATACGCCCATCGGGCAACTCGCGCGGTTGTAAAAAATGAATTTGATCAGTGTTTCCTTCTGCGCTTTCTTCGGTGGAGACCAAGTTACCGCTGTTGGCGCCGTAGAGAGATGATAGCTGAGCACCACTGGGATTTATTGTGTAAAGGCTAACCTGTCGATTGGTGTCCAAACGACTAAAGATAATTTTTCCGGATTCCAGAGTGGAAGGATCAAGGTCAATCGATCGGTTCACAGAAATTTGTGAAATTTCACCAGAGTCGGGATCGTAGATGTGCAGGGCGACACCTTGTACATTGCGGTTGAGTTCAGACACCGCAGAGTATCGCTGTCCGCGACCTTCATTAAGTTGTTTTTCCTGAATGGCAGACTGCCGAGATGAGCTAAATACGATCCGGTCGTCGGTCAGAAAATGCGGGGCCATATCGTGTCCGCTGCCAGATTCTGCGCCTTCGTTCCGAATGAGCTCTGAAGGAATGACATAATCGAGTTGATCTTTGTTGAAGTCGTATGACCACAAATTCCAGGTAAATAACTCCGGTTCATTGTTATTTTCAATATCGGGAATCGCGCGAACGGCAAAAACCAGAGTGTTGCCGTCAAAGGATGATTCAAGACCCTTAATATCGATACCAATGAGTTCAGGGTCCGCATTTTCTTCGGTGGCAATTACGTCAATGATTCGATCAGTTAAATCAATTTCTTCGGCGAGGTTGGATGAGCGAGGTCTCACATATATTCTTGCCGAGGGAAACATTTCGATAGGGTCGGCAAAATTGCGAATGCTAACGTTACCATTATTGTCCGCGCTGGGAAGAGCCCGTTTGATATAGGCAATAGGGATATCCAGTACAACAGGATCTGGAGATTCGCTGTCAGACGCAATGGATGTGCCACCACCGCTGCCGCCGCCACAACCACTGAGTGATAAGACCGCGCTAAAAACAGTGGCTACAATAACTTTTCTGTGGGTCAGCGATAGCAAATCCATAGTGAGTGATTGCCATTGTAGTGATGAGCTGAACATTAGCAGTACCTGATGGTTCGTAGAGGCCGGTTACAATATATAGTTGATGGGATAGCCGCTTATAACGTGTTCTCTTAATCTTAGTTGCATCTTATAGTCTCTTGCCAGAAATTCCTCGGCAAAAACAGCGATGTGTGCTGTCCATCACTATTTTAATTCTATTAGTGACTACAATAGTTAACCAATAACAGCACAAAAAAGAATTCCATCTCGAACTATGTATCGGGAAGCAGCCACAGGAATAGCGCGTGATCCCATAGCGACACTGCGCAAATAGAATACGGTATGAGGCTTGATTGATGAATAAGGTTACTAATTCATACAAAAAGAAAGTAAGTAGCATCAAGGGACTGAGTCTTAAAAAAACTACTTTGATACTTACTCTCATTGCGACGGCAGGTCAGTGCGTCGCTGCAGTGGAAGATCGTGAACAGGCCAAGTTTATTCACGATCGCCTTACCGGTGTTTTGCCTACTGACGAGATGTTGGATCTTATGGAGTCAAGCATCGTTAATGATGATGATCCGCATCAGGCTGCACGTTACGCAATTGACGGGAATGTGTCTCAAGGGTCATCTTACGGCAGTTCGATTCTCCCAAGTGGTGGTTTTTACAATGCTACCGTAAAAAATTGGGCTGCTCCCTGGACCAACGAAGAGCAGGATATTTTCCAGCCGCTAAATGATTACAGTGCAACCATAATTGGTGTTGTTCGCGATAGTGATGATTTTCGCAAGATATTGTACGAAGATATGATTTATACAGCTGACGTTAACGGCATCAGCGCCTATTCAAATACTAACAACGATCACTATATGGAACTCGAGTCCTCGTCTGCCGATATGGGCGATAGTTCGGTTTTGGTTCGTGCACAACAATCAGCGACGACAACTACTGACGTTGCTGGTGTGGCCGGTGTTTTGACCACCCGGGCAGCAGCCAGGGCCTACTTCATTGATGGCACTAACCGGGCGATGTTTCGGTTTACCGCGTTGAATCATCTTTGTAATGATCTTGAACAGTATAAAGACAATGCGCTTCCTACCGATCGAATCAGGCAAGATGTTTCCCGCAGTCCTGGCGGCGACAGCAGTATTTTCCTCAACGAGTGTTCAGCCTGCCACACCGGTATGGATGCGATGGCGCAGGCATTTTCCTACCATCACTACGACTATCCCAGTGAAGCAGAGGCCCCCGGGCGTACCGAAGAAGAACGCAAAGAAATGGGCAGAATGGTTTATACATCGGGTAGCGTGCAGGAGAAATACTTGAATAATGAGGGGAATTTTCGGGAAGGGTATGTGACCGAAAATGATCACTGGATTAACTATTGGCGTACTGGTCCCAACGCGCAAAAAATTGGATGGTTTGACTCCATTGCGTCGTCGTCGATTGATGCAGCTGTTAATCCAGCGTATTCAGAAGGAGATGGGGCTGCGAGTCTGGGAAGAGAGCTGGCTAATAGTGATGCCTTTGCTTACTGCCAAGTAAAAAAAGCCTTTAAAACGGTTTGTTTGAGGGATCCTCAGCAGAGTGATGACCAGTCTTCATTTGAAACAATTGTTAGTGATTTTAAATCGGGTGGTTTTGACATGAAACGGGCCTTTATTGACATTGCGGTACATTGTAGCGCCCACCTAAATCCATAACTGTGCAAAATGCATAGAGATTGATAGGAGCAGTATATGCAATCTGTAAACATAATGAGGCATTGGCCGCAGTTAGTGAGATGGTTTGTCACATCGCTTGCCCTGTTACTTTTACAGGCTTGTAGCGGCGGCAGTGGCGGTGGTTCCAGTGAGCGTGAGGGTGTCGTAAGTACCAATGACGTTAGCAGTTTTGTCTATAGTGGTCCGGTACCGGTTAACTCTGAAATCCAAAATTTTAAAACGTCATTCTACGATAACGTGGTTATTCGGTGTGGAAGTTGCCATACCAGTGGCGGTGTTGGCACAACGGCATTTGTTGATAACGATGACGTCAATTTTGCGTGGGAAGAAGCAAAAACAGTGGCCAATTTACTGGATCCTTCAGACTCGGATTTGGTGTCACGTCTAGAAAATGGACACAATTGCTGGTTGTCGAGCAACGCATCTTGCGCAGCATCAATGACCGGATATATCGAGCGGTGGGCACAGGGAGCGTCACAGTCGACCAGCACAGTGACTTTAATTCCTCGAACACCGCAACAATTAGCGGGACTGAAAATATTGCCAGCCAGTTATTCCGACGCAATAGGTGATCTATCATTCGACCTGACTGTTGAGCCTGAACTCATGTATTTACTGAGTACATATTGTTCAGACTGTCACTCGGGTACAGCGGCATCCCCTCAGTCCCCTTATTTTGCCAGCGATAATCCGGCCATCGCGTACGCTGCAATGTCTGGCAAGATCGATCTGGCCAATCCCGGAAATTCGAGATTTGTTGTTCGGTTGGAAGACCGCCACAATTGTTGGACTACCGATTGTAACGCCGACGCTCAGGTGATCGAAAATGCTATCGCTAGATTGGCAGCAGACCTGCCCGAGGTCGATGTTGATGACAATCTGGTGATGAGTAAAGCGCAAGTATTAGAAGAAGACGGCATCATCGCCAGTGGTGGTGGCCGCTATGAAAGTGATGTTATAGCGAAGTGGGAATTTCGTGAGGGAGAAGGAAGTCAGGTTGCTGATACCAGTGGTGTGCAACCGGAAATGCCATTGACGGTGTTGGGAGAATTTGAATGGTTTGGCGGTTGGGGTGTCAGGCTTGAAAATGGCCGTGTCCAGGCTGCCGTTAGTGGTAGCACTAAACTGCATGAGCGTATCGCAACAGCGGGAGAATTCACCATTGAGGCCTGGATTGCGCCCAACAATGTAACGCAGGAAGACGCATGGATTGTTGGATATGCCGGCGGGCCTGAAAGCCGTAACGTCTTACTCACACAAACTCTGTATAACTATGACTTTTATAATCGTAGTTCAACTAATGCAGAGAGTAGCGGTGGTCCGGCTACCTCGACAAGTGATGATGACGAGGTGGCTCAAGCCAGCTTGCAGCACGTTGTTCTTACTTACGACCCCATCAATGGACGGAAAATATATGTGAACGGGGTCGATACGGGGGTGGTTGACGAGCAAGGTCCTGGCACGTTATCTAATTGGAGTAATGCTTTTGCATTGGTCATGGGTAATGACTTTTCAGGAGGATCACCGTGGCAGGGTGTTATCAGAATGGTGGCTGTCCACGGGCGCAGCTTAACGCAAGAACAGATTTTTCAGAATTATGATATCGGCGTTGGGCAGAAATATTTTTTGATGTTTAGTATTTCAGATCTATTGCCGCAAGAAGATGCCTGCCATAGTGTTGATGCGCAAAATACGCCAATTGACTACTGTTATATTGTCTATGAAGTAGGTCAATTTGATTCCAGCAGTTACTTATTCAGCGCTCCGCGTTTTGTCAATATCAATCCGGACCAGCCCGATGCTGATATAGATTTTGTTTTAAAGGGCATTTATCTGGGGATTAATGGCCAGCTAGCTCGAACAGGACAGGGTTTTGTCAACATCAATGCAGCGATCAGTGGCAATCTGTTTACTATTGAAGATGAGCCACTACAGCAGGCGGGAACCATAGTGCCATTGGAAAATGGTCCTGAAAATGATGTGTTTTTTCTCGCTTTTGAAGAAATTAACGGTGAGGTTGATCAAACCACAGACCCCGTTCCTGGTACTTTCTCCTTTAGTTATCCGAGCGAAGGGTATTCTCAAATCGGCATGCGTACCTTTGATGAAGTGAACCAGACATTTTCCTGGGTGACAGGTATTCCCATCGATAGTAATGCAGTAAGCGCAGTAACAGGAAAAACAGTGAGCCAGACCTTTGACGCAGTCCGTCGTTCGTTGGCGTCTGTGCCGGACTTTCAAGCCTATATGGCTTCTCACCAGATGGCTGTGACGCAACTGGCAGGGGCTTATTGTGATGCCTTAGTTGAAGACTCAGCGTCGAGAGCTTTGCTATTTACCGACGGCGCAGTGTTTGATTTTGATGCGGCTGTCGAAAGCGTTACCGACAATACCTGGAGCAATCAGGTCATATATCCTTTGATAGACAAAGTTTTTGCTACCGGGCTGGATAGTCAGCCTAGTAGACCGTTGGATGGTGATGCTGGCGACGGGTTCGCCGATCGCGGTGATGTTCACGACGTTTTGTTAAATTTGATCACTGAAGAAAATGACGATGCGGTCAACGAATTAACGGTAGACGGCAAAAAAGATGGCCTGAAGTTTTGCATTGAAGCAACGTGCCCTGATGGCCGAACAAAAGAAGTGGTTAAAGCTGTTTGTACTACTGTATTAGCCAGTGCTCCGGCGTTGATGAAGTAATATTTACTGATAACCAGAAAAACCAATACGGACGTTGGTGTTGAGGAAAAAAATATGGCTAAGCGGAACAACAATCACGGTTTGGATCAACCGTTGCGCCACCCGGATCATCATCGACCTGTTAATCGACGGGATTTTATCTCGCAGGGTTTCAGGGCGGGTACAGCAACGCTGCTGGGAACGTCGGCCATGGGTCTGATGGGACAGAGTGCTCACGCGCTGTCACCGGATTTGATGGATTTTTTTTCGGTAGGTAGTTGCGATCTAGGTGTTGCGGCGGGTCGGAAAATTCCATTCATTTGTTTTGACCTGGCAGGTGGGGCAAATATCTCCGGATCGAATGTTTTGGTTGGTGGTGCTGGTGGGCAGCGAGACAGCCTTAGTACGGCTGGATATGGGAAGCTCGGTTTGCCGCCGGATATACTGCCCGATATGGTTAACCCTAACTCGGCTAGCAATGATTTTATTGATGATAGTTTTGGTCTCCTATTTCATTCTGAAAGTGCCATGTTACAAGGAATGATGGAGAAAACCGCAGTTGACACTCGAGGGTTTACCAATGGCGCCGTGATACCTGCGCGCTCCGACAACGACACGGGTAACAATCCGCACAATCCTATGTATGGTATTTATAAGGCCGGTATTAGAGGACAAATACTTGACTTGATTGGATCCAATGCGTCGGACTCCGGGGGCAATTCAATGGCTCCGGCGATGATGATTGATCCTGAAATCAGACCGACAAAAATTGACCGGCCGGAAGATGCCAGTGGGTTGGTGGACGTTGGTGACTTACGCCAGTTGTTGAAAGATGAAAATGATATTGTTGCAGTATTGGAAACGGTAAAACGGATTTCCGATTTCAAATTGGGTTTAGCAAATACTGGGATAACCAGCCCAAACGACGAAGACAAACGGCTGAAAGACCGTATCAGCTGCGAATACTTGAAGAGTGCAGATACGTTTCAAAAATACCCGAGAACAGACAGTGTTGATCCAGGTGCCGATGATCTAATTGTTGGTGATAGTGGTATTTTCACTCAGCAAGAATTCGACAATGATCGTGAATTTCGCAAGACCGCGTCAGTAATGAAACTGGTTATTGATGGATTGGCAGGAGCCGGCACCGTAACTATGGGCGGCTATGACTATCATACAGGCGATCGGCGCACCGGTGAGGCTCGAGACTTAAGAGTGGGGCGTTGTATTGGAGCCTGTCTTGAGTATGCCAAACTGAAGAACACACCAGTGATGATTTATGTTTTTAGTGATGGTTCGGTATTCAGTAACGGAATGATCGAGATGGTTAATGGTATCGAAAAAGGTGTGTGGACGGGTGATAACTCATCGACCGCCGCATCATTTTTCCTTGTCTATGATCCGGCCGGGCAACCTGAGTTGCTGGATGAAGGGCCAACTGACCCATTAATGCATCAGCAGATAGGCTGGATGCGCTCTGATGCGTCGGTAGAAACATCGGCTACACCTGCAGCGAGCAATGTTAATCTGCTGGCGGAAACAGTGATATTGAATTATATGGCGTTGCACGGCGACGAATTGATGTTTGATACAGCTAACTATTTTCCCGCACAAAGTCTGGGCGACAGTGAGACACGAAAACGATATACCGCCTTCAAAAGACTGGCCAGTGTGAATGGCAGCGGGGTCTTGGGCTCCTAGCGAGGTCTTGCACCGTAAAAGTGAGACAGACCTCCAGTTTTTACCCTGTGAGCACAGCATCAATACACTTAACAGCTATACTGAACAGTAAGTACAGGCTTGCCAGCAGATCCGGCGGCTGTTGATATATTTTATCGGTTTAGGAGATAACAGGCATGCTGAAAAGGCACCTATTTCGGCATCTGATTGTCGGTTGGATGATGATTACATCAGTAGGTATCGTCTACGGTCAGGAGGATACGGTAGTCGCTGATCGGCAATCAATGAATCAGCAGGTTCAGGATTTGAAGCAACAGGTCATTAAGTTGAATCGGGATTTGTTTATTCTTGAAGAAGAATTGTTGTTTCCGGCAAATACGCAGGTGGCGGTGTTTTTATCGATGAATATCGGCGAATTTTTCCAGCTCGATGCGGTTAAGTTAAAGCTGGACGACCAAGTTGTTACTAATTATCTATACACGGATAAACAAATTGACGCTTTACAGCGCGGCGGTGTGCAGCGTTTGTATTTGGGCAATGTAAAATCTGGCGCGCATGAACTGGTCGCAGTCTATACCGGTCGTGGTCCGAATGGCAGAGATTACCGGCGCGGGGCAACATTACAATTTGATAAATCCTCACAGGCGAAAAAAATCGAGTTGAAAATAGTCGATTCCACCGCCACAGAGCAACCGGAGTTTTTGGTTAAAGAGTGGTAGCCATCGATGATTAAGGATTTGCTACCGTCTATTATTCTTTCACTGCTACTCGCTATCTTTAGCGTATCGTTATGTGCTGACGATTTCCCCGACGACGCCCCGGAGGAAGTTCAGGATTTGCGCTACGGCGTTGTTCTCTATCATTTTTTCCAGCAATCCTATTTTGATGCTCTCACTGAAGTTATGGTTGGTGAGACTCGCTCAGATATGCCTTTCCATCAACAATCTGCTGAATTATTGCGTGGAGGCATGAGCCTATCCTATGGTATGAGTGATCAGGCGGAAGTAATTTTTTCTGAATTGCTAACCACCCTGGATCACCAGGTTGACAGAGATAGGGCGTGGTTCTATTTGGGGAAACTCTACTATCTACGCGGTGAAAGGGATAAAGCGAAGGCGGTGTTCGCTCGAATTGTCGCCGAATTGTCACCAGCACTGCAGGAAGAAAAACTGTTTCTGACGGCAAATATCCAATTAGCAGATGGTGATTTGACGGGTGCAGATGAAACAGTATCCAGATTACCGAAAACGTCACCGTGGTTGGCTTACTACTATTTCAATCTGGGTTCACGAAAAACCTTGTCTGGGCACTGGCGTGAAGGCGTCAGTAGTTTCCAGAAAATTGACGAGTTGACACTCACGAGTGAAGAGGGCGCGGCGCTTAGAGATAAAGCCTATACGGCTTCAGGATTTGCCTATTTGGGCGGGGCTGAATATGAACAGGCAATAGATGATTTTTTAAAAGTACGATTAGAGAGTCCTTTGGTCGAAAAAGCATTATTAGGATATGGTTGGGCAGCAGCTCAACAGAGCGATTTTGAGCGAGCATTGGCACCCTGGCAAACCTTGAGTCAGCGATCGTTGATGAGTGCCAGTGTTCAGGAGAGCTTGTTAGCAATTCCCTATGCCTATGAAAAATTGGGGGCACAGGCTGGAGCTTTGCTGGAGTACCAGCGAGCTGTGGCAGCTTTTGATAAAGAGCTGAAAAACCTCGCTGAGGCTATTGATGTATTTCGTGATCTACCGTTGGTGGACGTGATAGCGGAAGATATTGGTCTCGGCGCAGACTGGATCATGGGGCACGATTATCTGCCGATCAACCAACAAGCACCTTACCTCAGTCATTTAATTTCACAAGATTATTTTCAATCAGCGGTTAAAGACTTAAGTGATTTAACCAAGATGCGACAATATCTTGCAGAATCAGCGATACGTATTGGTGCGATGGAAACTGTGCTGGAAACCCAGAATAGATTATGGACCGAAAATTTAAGTCAGTCTCAACGCGAGCAGTATCGCCAAAAATATGATGAGCTAACGGCGATCAGAAACGAAATGCAAGCCTTGAAAACCGCCGATAAAGAAAACACTACCAAACAGGTTTTTTTATCACCTGAAGAAGTAGAACTGTGGGATATTGTTGCCGATGCAGAGGGTGTTGTAGAGCAGTTACTGAGTGCAAATTATGATGTGTCGGAAGAAATTGACCAATTGCATCTCTATCGGGGTTTACTGATGTGGCAGGCAGCGGAGCAGGACAGTGAGCGCCGCTGGGAATTTGATAAAGAACTTGTCGAAATAGATGAAAGTCTGGCTCGGACTCGCCAGCACTTACAACAGTTGGAGGGATTTTCGGAACATCGATACGATGAACAGTTTGCCGGCGAGATTGTTGGACTAAAATCGCGCTTACTCACTCAACAGCAAGCTGTCGATACTGCTGTTGATGAATTAGAGACGGAAATCCGTGAGTTGGCAATTGTCGAACTGGAAAACCAACAGCAACGACTTTCCTATTATCTGGCGCAGGCAAAACTGGCGATAGCGCGTCTCTACGATTTGGGAAGTGAGGGCGCTGGTCAATGAAAAAAACAGCGATGACAATACAGCGCGGTATTCAGTGGTCGTTTATCTTGTTGGTGCCAGTGGTTTTGAGCAGTTGTTCACTTTTTTCGTCGGGCTTTCAATCAATAGGGTTTGGCGACGATGCCATAGCAGAACCGGTGGCGACATTGGCAGACCTAAGGCCAGCAGTAATTCCCGACCTCTCTAAAGAACTGCCTGTCGTTGATATTGATCGGCTTGTTGCAACCTATCGTGAAGTGTTGGATGTAACTGATGATCCGGATTTACGTTTGCGTGTTATGCAGCGGTTGGCCGGATTGGAAATGGCGCGCGGTGAGCAAAAATTGTACGAACAGGAGTCTGTGGGAGGTCAATTCAATCTAGCAATTGATGCTTACCAACGTCTGCTAAAAAATCACCCGGACCACCCAGATAATGACGGCCTTATGTACCAGCTGTCCAAGGCTTACGATTTAAGCGGTCAATCTGAGCAGTCGATGAGTATTCTCACGCAACTAGTTAGTCAATATCCCCAATCTGAACACTATGTCGAAGCACAGTTTCGTCGCGCAGAAATATTTTTTGCTGTGCCAGATTATCGCAGTGCTGAAGCGACCTATGCCGACGTTATTATTCGTGGAAAAGAAAGCAGTCACTACCAAAATGCTCTGTATATGGTTGGTTGGTCGCAATTTAAACGCGAGCGCTATGAGGCCTCGTTAAAGGCATTTTCCGAAGTGTTGGATCTGAATGTCCCAGCAGACAACAACATAGAAAGTTTGCCAAGAGGCAGGCGGGAACTGACCCAGGATACCTTCGATATTATGAGTGTTGTATTCTCATACTTGGAAGGACCGCAAACAATTGCCGATGTTTATCAGTCTCTCGGAGAGCGGCATTATCTGCCCTTGGTGTACGACAATCTCGGAGCACATTATTTAAAGCAGGAGCGCTACCGCGACAGCGCCGGCGCTTATCGGGCTTATATTGATCGGTACCCTCAGTCTGATCAATCGCCGGTTTTTTATGCGAGTTTAATTGAAGCGTTTGTTGCTGCTGGATTTCCGGATGATGTCTTACTTGAAAAGAAGAACTATGTTGCTCACTACGGCATCTACAGCAATTATTGGCAACAAAAGCAGGAGCTGAGTAGGGAATATATTAGGCCATTTCTAGAGAAATATTTGCCGGAACTGGCGCGACACTTCCATGCTAAAGCTCAATCTACAATGACCTCGTTGAATTCTGGTGATGGACAAGATGCACAGAAAAAAGTATCTATTGGGAAAAAGTTAAAACCTGCTGATATTGCGGTGCTCAAGCAGCAAGCTACCGACGATTATTTAGAAGCGGGAAATTACTATCAAGAATTTATTGATACTTTTCCTGCTGATAATCAGGTTCCGGAAATGCAGTATCTATTGGCCGAAAGTCGTTTCGAGGCTGGTGTATATAGTGAAGCAATTGAGGCTTACGAAATAGTTGCATACGGGTACCCCGATCATAAGCGTGGAGCGGTTGCTGGTTATGCCGCTATCGTTGCTTATGGTCTGATTCTTGAGTCTGTTGATCCTGGAGAGAAGTCGTCAGGTATGACGGAGCAGGAAACATGGACACGGCTAAAAATTTCCAGTCAGCTGCGATTTGCTGATACTTATCAAGATGACCCGCGAGCTATGACTGTTCTTGCCAAGTCGGCGGAAGAGCTACTAGCGTTAAAAGAATATCAACAAGCCATTGACGCTGCCACCAGACTAACCCTGCAACAAAAAACGCCAGAAAGATCGCTGCGCAAAACTTCGTGGCTAGTTATTGGACACAGCCAATTTGAACTTGAAAATTATCCTGAGGCAGAAAAAGCTTACCAGCAGACATTGTTGATTCTGGATGGTAACGATGATGGCAAAAGTGCCATTATCGATAGACTCGCTGCATCGGTCTATAAACAAGCAGAGCGAGCTTTGGCTTTGGGGGATCAATCGCTGGCCATCGATCAATTTCTGAGAGTTGCCGCAGTGGCACCGATGTCCGCGATTAGTGTAACCGCTCAATACGATGCGGCCGACACACTAATGGCGGCAGAGCGTTATACGCAAGCGATTGCAGTAATGGCCAGTTTTCGTAACGAATATCCCGATAGCCCTTTATCTGCTGATATTCCCGCAAAATTGGTTGTAGCCTATGAACAGAGTGGGCAGTGGGAGGGCGCCGCAAACGAGCTGACATCTATCTATGAAAGCTCAACAAATGAAGAGGTTCAACAAGAATCGCTTTTTCAGGCGGCTGAATTTTATGAAAAGGCCGGTGAGAATGATTTAGCAATTCTCCGATACCGAACTTATGCAAACACGTACCCCGGCCAATATGCTGCTGCAATGGAGGCACGCTATAAACTCAGTGAACTTTATGGCGAGACAAGTCAGGCTGATAAGCAACGGTTTTGGTTGAGAAAAATTATTTCAGTTGATCGCAATGCTGCAGAGCAAAGAACCGATCGGTCTCGCTACCTGGCGGCATATTCATCGAGCGTATTGGCTGATGACGCATTTCAGTCTTTTGCAAAACTGCGTCTAACTTTGCCACTAAAATCCAGCTTGAAAAAGAAGAAGAAGTCGCTTAATACCACGCTGACAGCTTACCAGTCGTTAGTTGACTATGGCGTGGAGGAATTTGCTACTCTGGCAACTTATCGAATTGCCGATGTATACCATCAATTGAGTCGGGATTTAATGAATTCTGAACGCCCGGGGAATCTTGATGCTCTGGCACTTGAGCAATATGAGTTGTTGCTCGAAGAGCAGGCGTTTCCGTTTGAGGAGCAGGCGATCGACATTCATGAAACGAATGTTCAGAGAAGTTGGCAGGGTGTCTACGATCACTGGGTTAAGCAAAGTTTCATTGTCCTCGAGGGGCTTATGCCTGCACGGTATGCTAAAGAAGAGAAACAGTTGGAGTATGCCAATGAGATTTATTAGATACTCAAGAATATGTCTCATTTGTTCATTTTTGCTGACAATTTCGGCCTGTCAATTTGTAGCTGAACAGCCGGTTGGTGAGATGGATGAAAAAATGCCTAACAATGAAATACCGTTAAGTATGGTCGAAAAAAGCGCAACGATTAATCCCTATCTCAATAATTCGGTAGCCGTTCCTGACCCTATTTTAGAGCGATTCAGGAAAGCAAATGAAGCACTTGCCAACGGTGATCTGGATTTTTCCGAACAAGAGCTACGCTGGATTATTGAGCAGTATCCTGATTTGTCCGGTCCCACCTTGAGTTTAGCTGTGCTTCACCGCATTGCTGACAATAGCGAACAAGCAGAGATATTTTTTCGGAAAACCATCGAAAAAAACCATCAAAATATTTACGCGTACAATCAGTATGGGGTTTTTCTTCGAGAACAAGGGCGTTTTACAGACGCTGAAAAAGCCTATCAGCAGGCTTTGGCTATTTGGCCGCAATATCCCGATGCAAATATCAATCTTGCCATTCTCTATGATTTGTACATGGGGCGATTAGAATCGGCGGTAAAGTATTATGCAATTTATCGTGATTTGCTGGGCCAGCCAGATCGGAAAATAGACGGCTGGATAATTGACGCAGAAAGACGCCTGGCAAGTTCTCAGCGGTAAGGTGTTGGAGTTTAATAGTATGAGAATATATATCTTATTGGTCACTGCATGTTTTTCAACATTTGCTTTTTCGCAGGAGGCAAAAGTCGTACTTCGGAGTACTGTCATCGGTAATCAAGAACAGCCGAAAGTTCTCTATATCGTGCCATGGCAACAGGCGACCTCGCCTGAGTTAATCTACCAGCCAGTACAAACACTAGTTGACGGTGTTTTTGAGGAAGTGGAGAGGGGCGAGTTTCTTCGAGAGCTACGCTATCGGAATGAAATTAGTACCTCGATGCCAGCCAGGTAGTTTCACTTATCAGTTCTTCTCTTCAGCCCGGATCGACAAAATTCTTCTATATATTTTTCTGATTGAGTTCGAAAAGTACATTTCTAAGCCGCATTTCAGGCAGAGTGATTTTTTTGGTATTTTTTTTGATGAAAAAATGCGACTCCCTTTGCACTTTTCCCCATCGGTGGCTTACTGCTGACAATAACCCTTGAAAAAGACGCTATGATTAACCAACAAGCGGGGGAGAGTTGAAAGTTGGCCCACCTTCTAATTCAAAGAATACAAGTAGATTTAAGGAACCATCATGGATTTCTACAGCACCATAGTTCGCTTCTTTCAGGATGGCGGCACATTCATGTACCCGATAGGGATAGTTCTGGTATGTGGCTTGGCAATCGCTATTGAGCGTTGGATTTTCTTGTCACTGGCAAGGAATGATAATCGCAAAGCCTTTGACCAATTGATGCCTTTGCTACGCAAGCGTGATTTGTCATCCGTGTTAAAGCTGTCTAATAATAGCAAGGCACCAATGGCGCGGATTATCGGCTCGGGTATCGCCAGAATGGCCCAAAGCCAGCGCAGAGACGATATAGAGTATGCGATGGAGGAAGGGGTGATGGAAGCCTTGCCTCGTCTTGAAAAGCGAACGCAATACCTCGCGACCCTCGCCAATATCGCCACGTTACTCGGTCTCTTAGGGACTATTATCGGTTTGATTGCGGCATTTACGGCGGTTGCAAATGCCGATCCCGCAGAGAAGGCGAGCCTTTTGTCTCAAAGTATATCGGTAGCAATGAATACCACGGCATTTGGACTTATTTCAGCAATTCCCTTGTTGATGTTACATGCGTTGCTACAAACCAAGACCACAGAAATTGTTGATAGTCTTGAGATGGCAGGAGTGAAAGTTTTAAATCTGCTGTCGGACAAATCATTCAATGTAAAAACACGCGCAAGCGATCCTCAATAATATTGGCTATCTAATTATGCGACGAGTTAGAAGAAGCCAAAAGCTGCGCCAGGAAGCGGAGCTGGATATCACGGCATTTATGAATCTGATGATTGTACTGGTCCCAGTATTACTGTTGGGGATGGTTTTTTCACAAATCACGGTTCTGGATATCACCCTACCCGATGCATCATCAAGCGAAGCAACAGATAGCCCTGATAGGAAGAAGGTCGAGTTGTTGATTCGACAGGATAGTATGTCGGTCAATTATCCACAGGGTATAGAATTGAAGAAAATCCCGATGATTATCCCGCAGGCGATCGCACAAATTGATACAACCGCAGACCAATCCGCTGAAACACTCGAACAACAACTTCCCGTTCATGATTTCAAAATGCTTACGCTGGTGTTGCAAGAGATAAAACGTCAGTTGCGCGAGAAAAACATAGAAAATCGGTCAATAACTATTCTTTCTGAGCCTACAACCAGTTACCAGTCGATTGTCTCGGCGATGGATACGGTGCGTTCCTATAAGGCAGTTGTTGCAGCTACCGTTGTTGATGCGGAATTATTCCCGGAGGTCTCATTTGGTGATGCTCCTGTCCTGGCTCAAGGAGATAGTCAGTGAAATCGTCACTTAGGGCGCGCAGGATGGCTCGAAACCATCGGCGTATGCAGCAGTCATCAAAATTAAATTTGGTATCGTTGATGGATATTTTCACGATTCTGGTTTTCTTTCTAATGGTGAATAGCGGTGATGTTGAGGTTCTTCAATCTGACAAAAACATTACGCTACCCGATTCAGTTGCTGAGCAAAGGCCGGAACTGACATTATTATTAAAGATCAGTGAAACTGACATTGTTCTGCAGGGAAGATCTGTTGCTAACGTCAGTGATATTCTCGGTCAGGATTCAGAATCAATTGAGAGTTTGGCTAAAGAGTTAGACTACCTTGCTGACAAAAAGCCGTTACTGACTGATGGTGAAAAGGAAAATGGCCGGTCCGTAACCATTATGGGTGATCAGAATATTCCCTATAAATTGCTAAAAAGGGTAATGACGACCTGTGTGCTGTCGGACTATAGAGATATCGCCTTTGCGGTCAATGCTCTACCGAAAATGGATGAGCAGGCATTTATAGATGAGCGAAAAAGTAATCCTACCGTCATTGAAGGAGAGGGTTAAGGGATGGCGATTATCGCGTCAGGCCCCGACCTCATTCTTCCCTGGGCATCGAGCAATCAGGAAGATTCCCGGTTTCGCAAGTTGCTGCGCAATGGCTTGGTGGTCTTTGCGATAATCGCCATCGCTATTCCCTTCCTTCCGGTTGCCGAAATTACCCGCGAGGAAGCTGAAAAACTACCGCCACAATTAGCTAGGGTAATCCTCGAAAAAAAGGAATTGCCTAAACCTGAACCGGTTAAACCGAAGCCTAAGCCGAAAAAGAAAGATCCGCCAAAGAAAAAACCTGAGGCGAAACCAAAACCAAAACCCGAACCTAAGCCACAGCAGGTAGATCTGGTCATGCAGGCAAAGGAACAGGCCTCTGTTTCCGGGTTGTTGGCATTTCAGGATGACCTGGAAGATATGCGTGATAGTGTCGACATGGATAGCTTGTCAAAGACAAATCTTAGTCGAGGCGAGGCTGAAGCGGCAAAAACTGATCGGTCTATCATTACCTCTCGCGCGAGAGCGAGTAGCGGTGGCATTCAAACTGCTGCCCTGAGTCGTGATACAGGAGGTTCGGCACTGTCTGGTAAAGAGACAACCACTGTATCAAGCCCAATAGACCAGCAGGCAACGCGAAAAGGCACAAGTACTGCCTCGGCAAAAGCCGGTGGCCGCAGTGATGAGTCGATCCGCAGAATTATGGATAAGAATAAGGGCGCCATTTTTGCAATCTACAATAGGGCTTTGCGCAAAGATCCGACTTTACAGGGCAAATTTGTGTTTGAACTGCTGGTTGAGCCCAATGGTTCAATCTCGGAGGCACGATTGATTTCCAGTGACTTAGGTGATGACGCGCTGGATCGGAAAATATTGTCTCGAGTTAGGCTCATTCGCTTTCCCGCTGAAAACGTGATTAAAACCCGTGTTAACTACTCGTTTGATTTTTTACCTTATTGATCCCGCATACATGAGAACAGCGTGTAAGACGTGTTGTTCAAGGTACGCCATCACTACCGCATCAGTTGCATCAAAAGCGGTGTTCCATAGGTCTCTCCAGAGCTATTCTGAGTTTTTTCAATCACCACCTAACCAGAGAATTTGAATGAGATAGTGATGGGATATTGGCCCGGACATCCGGCTTTACAATCACAGATCATTAGAAATGAATGTAAATACTGCACAAAATGGATAGTCAACCTGCAGATTATACGATGTTTTAAGTAAACTGCTTATTGATAGATCAAAACAATATAGAGCGTTAATGATTATTGCTACTGAATTCCTTACACTAAGCAGTGTGGGACACCATAAAGGAGAAGGTCATGGAATGTAGGGATGGAGAAACTGAAACCAGTAAATTTCGCGCTAATCGCTATTTTTGTATCAGTGGTCAGTGGTTTTTTTCAACGCGAGAGCATTTGCAAGTTGGCCCATTTCCTACGCAGGACGATGCTGAAATGGAATTGTCGTTTTTTCTTCGCCACATGGATGAATGGGGTCGATACGCGAACCCGTATAAAACTGATTTCAGTGGTCTAAGGCTCTAGTAGTCTTGGTCTTTTCCCTGCATCAGGGTTGTGTCTGTAATGGTTCGAACCCGTAAAATGCCTGAAACCCGGCCTGGCGCATAATGTAGGTTGCCAGTTCTGCCCGGCGATCATTTTCTGGAGTAATCACATAAAGAGGCGTCGATGACAATTGATTCAGTTTTTGTCGTAAAAAACTGATTGGAATATTATCAGCCCCTTTTTTATGATCTCGCTTGAACTCAGCAGCAAATCTAACATCAATAACTTTCATTTCAGTCGACTCCTGCAGTATCTTACGGGTGAGTGGCTCGACTAATCGACACTTGATTAGATTGTTGAATGCATCGATATTGAGTCGACCCAGTACACCGTCTGTCGACATTGTTACTGTGGCATTGCGGGTTGTATCAGCAACCAGCGCTTCATCACCAAAATAGTTGCCGGCAATTAGGCGAAAACGCTCACCTTTAAAAGGACCGTTGACTGCTGTTTGGACAATGGCCGTA
This sequence comes from Oceanicoccus sp., assembly GCA_036963965.1. Taxonomy (GTDB): domain Bacteria; phylum Pseudomonadota; class Gammaproteobacteria; order Pseudomonadales; family Dasaniaceae; genus Oceanicoccus. Next base: position 63,981 of record JBALTE010000003.1, read on the forward strand.
CCTTGTTTTATCAAATAGAAGTAGTCTCCAGGAGTGTTCTCTTTGACAATGCTGTCACCTGCTGAAACTGTGATATTTTCAAGCTGCGACATAAGTTGGTGGATCATTGTGTTTGATAAGTTGGCAGTCAGGCTTGATCGAATAAATACATTCTCCCAATCCTCTTGAAAGTTGTCGTCAATTAACGTGTCATCATCCAGTGATACACCGCCTTCATCCAGATAGTTAATTGAGTAGTCTTGTTCGGCGAGTAGCATGGAATCCAGTTGTTGTAGGTCTACAGTCAAAATCTGGCAGTCTTCAGTAGCTTTCACTTTTGTATTGCCGGTGTGATCTAAATGACTCTGAAGAGACTCACGAGTGCTTTTTTCTCCAGCGTTTAAAGTAATCCGGTGGTCAAATGACTCTCTGATTTCGACACGCCCATCTACTAGAAAGTAAGCCAGAGAGTCGTGATCAAAGCTACGAATGATGCTGCTGCCCTTGCCAAAAAATTGCAAATTCATATGGTTTAACAATCGAGAATGATACTTTCTGGCGACTTTATCCAATGGACTAAATCGACTGATGTATTTGGCTAGTTCGCTATCGGCTGTTGTCGCCATAAAATGTCTCGCTGATCGGCATAAAAAATGTCTGGAATACGAGGTTAATCATAGGATATTGGCATTGTTCAAGCCGTTACAGCCATCACAAAAAGGCAGGTATTTTGTGTGGTTAGTGAGTGCTGGTTATCAAATGAGATAATCCGGGTACTTATGGAATAGAGAAACATAGGATTTTGCGATAAATCGAGGGGCAAAGAGGGCAGTTTTGACAAATTAATGTGGTGTTTAGTTGATGATAAGTTCGCTGCTGCCGAGCGGCTACTGGTTGATAATATCTGCGATTAAAGTTCACTTAGAATCGCTCTATACACAGTTTTATCTGTTAGAATTGCCCTATCATGACTCGATAGGCAGAGGTTTAACATTACCATGGCGGACGCAATAATATCTGATGATGCAGCGGATCAAAAATTGGTTCGAGACCATTTGAACCGGATTGACGATAACCTACCTTTGACCGGTAGCCAGCGCGAGCAGCTTAAACAGCGTATAAGGGATTTGTTAGTTGAAAAAAACGCTGTTTTAGTAGCCCATTATTATACCGATCCAGTTATACAAGAACTTGCAGAGGAGACGGGCGGCTGTGTATCTGATTCGTTGGAAATGGCTCGTTTCGGCAGGGACAATAAAGCAACAACTCTTATTGTCGCGGGTGTTAAGTTTATGGGTGAAACTGCGAAAATATTATCCCCTGAAAAAACAGTTTTAATGCCTACGCTTGAAGCAACGTGTTCGCTTGATATTGGTTGTCCGGCTGATGAATTTTCAGCTTTTTGCGATCAGCATCCTGATCGGACTGTGGTTGTTTACGCGAATACTTCTGCAGCGGTTAAAGCCCGAGCCGATTGGGTTGTGACCTCCAGTATTGCGTTACAGGTTGTTGAACATCTCGATGCGCAGGGTGAAAAGATATTGTGGGCGCCAGATAAACATCTAGGGGGCTATGTGCAACGGGAAACCGGTGCAGATGTTTTGATGTGGGACGGTGCATGTATTGTTCATGAAGAGTTCAAAGCGCAAGGTTTGCTGGATTTGAAAGCGGTATATCCCGATTCCGCAATTCTGGTTCATCCGGAGTCTCCGGAAGCTGTGGTGGCATTGGCAGATTTTGTTGGCTCTACCTCACAAATTATCAATGCGGCAAAGACGTTGCCAAATGAGCAATTTATCGTAGCCACAGATCAGGGCATATTCTATAAATTGCAGCAGCAGGTGCCTGATAAAGAGTTTATTATTGCTCCTACTGCCGGTAGTGGCGCCACTTGTCGTAGTTGTGCTAATTGTCCGTGGATGGCAATGAATGCCCTCGACAATCTTGCGGATGCTTTGGAGTACGGCAGCGGAGAGGTTCATGTTGATGCCGTTATGGGAGAGCAGGCGATGAAGCCACTGATTCGGATGCTTCAATTTTCCGCAAAATAGTAACTGTCTGCTGCAGGAGCCCACGCGCGCCTGCCCGTGCTGACAGAACTTAGATATTCGCCATATCTACTTTCATGCGTTCTATCTGAGCGATACGTTCGCGGATGCGTATGGTTTCTAAATGATCATTTTTTACCAGAGGTAACGCATAACTAAGCTGTTTGGCCGCTATATCCAGAACACCTATTAATAAAAAATATTCTGCCCTGGCTTTGTGTACACCGATAATATTGCCAGCGAGGCCGTGTGTTTCGGCCAGCAGATACCATACTGATGGATCATTGGGTTTGCGTTTTGCGTGTTCCTGTAACAACTGTTCAGCTGTGTGAGGTTGATTTGCCGCCAGCTGAGCTTTCACCATTGTCATGGTGAGAGGGTGATTGCCCGGAACAATGGAGAGCGCATCATTCAGTAATGATATGGCTTTGTTGTTGTCGCCCCGTGCCATTTCCAGTTCAGCTTGTGCAACGGTATAACAAATTTTGTTGGGTGAAGCGTTCTGCAGGGGAGTCAACAGTTGTTGGGCTTCGTCAAATTCACCATTGATTGTTAAAGCCAGCACGAGGCCATACTGATCGGCATCAAGAGATTGGCTGTTGGCTTCAATTTTTGCGCGAAACCGTTTTACGGCATCCTTACTATTTTCAATGAAGCCCAACTCGACCCGAGCTCTCATTAACTGATAGTCGAGGTTATCTGCGTACATTTTCCGCGGGTACTGACGAGAGCGGTTGCGAGCGTCGCTAATACGGCTTTCAGTGACTGGGTGACTCATTAGAAACTCAGGAGGTCGGTTTCCGGCGTAGCGGGCAGTGCGTTGCATGATTTCGAACATACCTGCCGCGGCTGCCGGGTCCATGTCGGCCTTCACCATGGTTTGCATCCCACCTCTATCGGCTTCTGTTTCGTGTAGCCGGCTATATCGGAGTTGGTTTTGCATAGTTGCTGCCTGCGTAGCCATAATAGCAGCCATCCCGCTCTCGCCACCGGCGGTTGCAGCAAGTACGATGCCTGCAAACAAGCCTACAAGACTGGGTATAGTACTACGCTGCTGTGCCTCCAGTCGCCGGGCAAAGTGTCGTTGACTGAGATGTGCTAATTCGTGCGCGACAACAGAAGCGAACTGGGCTTCTGTTTCCGCCTGTAAAATGAGTCCGTTGTGAACACCAATTACGCCGCCGGGAACGGCGAACGCATTGATAGAGCGGTTATTGACAACCACTATAGCCAGGCGACGGTCTTTTAACTCACTGGCGGTAGCAAGGTCGTAGACCAGATACTCGACATAGTCTTGCAATAGCGCGTCGGAGACTATGTTCACCTGGTTGCGGAACATTCGCAGCCATGCCTGACCTAATTCATGTTCTCGACCCAGGGAAAATGTAGAAGATACTGTATCGCCCAGCACTGGCAATTGGATTTTGTCGTTAGGCTGGGAGAATGATGTTGCTGGAACAAGTAACCAGCCTACTGCAATTAGTAGTAAAGATGTTAAAACTCTATTTCTCATATACTGAACGATCTTACCCGTTTCTCTCTTTGGCCGCTACAGATTACCCTTATCTGAGCATCCTTTTGTGTATATCTAAGTGTATGATTTCTATCAGTGCTAATAATTCCACCAAGAATGGAAAATAATGGAATACCTTGGGTCTATACGGTCATGCGGCTATACTAGCTCAATCAAAAACCATCCATGAAATGAATAGATTGGTAGATAATGAGTTCAACAATAACTGACGTGGATACAACTGGGTTGATGTGCCCCTTGCCATTATTAAAGGCTAAACAGGCATTAAATGGGGTTGGCAGTGGCGACCAGGTTCGGGTGACGGCAACCGATCAAGGTTCCTGGCGCGATTTTTCAGTATTCACAGAACAAAGTGGCCACCTCCTGCTTGATAGAAGCGAAGTATGCGGCATTTATACGTATTTACTACAGAAAAAGTAGTACTTCGTAACGGTCAACGAAAGTAACGGGGAAGTTATGTTTCAAGTATTGCGGAAGTGGTTGGATCAAATATTTGTCGAGGAGGAAAGCATTATCCTCCTGCTGTTAATCGCGACGGCATTAATTGTTTTGATGACTATGGGTAATGTGCTGGGGCCAGTGATTACCAGCATGATTTTGGCCTTTATGATGCAGGGTATTATCACGCAATTGACAAAAAGACGTGTGCCACGGTGGCTGGCTATCAGTATCGCATTTTCAATTTTTGTCGGCACATTTTTTGTTGCGCTACTGGTAGTTCTGCCGCTCGCCTGGAACCAGATGGCAAACTTGTTCGATGAATTGCCCGGAATGTTATCCGAGTGGCAACAGCTAATGTTGGTTTTGCCAGAACAATACCCTTCGTTTATCTCCGAGAATCAAATTCAGGAGTGGATGGTGTTAGCTAAGGCGGAGTTGGGAAAGGTAGGGCAGGTGGTTGTGTCGTTTTCTATCTCGAGTATCCCCAACTTGATAGGCTTACTCATCTATCTAGTATTAGTACCCATCCTGGTGTTTTTCTTTCTTAAAGATCACTTGCTGATAGTTGCCTGGTTTAAATCATTTTTGCCTCGCGAGAGACCCATGTTAACCAAGATTTGGCACGAAATGGATGATCAGGTTGCCAATTATGTGCGCGGAAAAGCCATTGAAATTGTTATTGTTGGGACTGTTAGTTACATCTCCTTCGTGATTCTGGGGTTGAATTATGCAGCATTGTTAGGGTTGTTGGTGGGGTTGTCGGTTGTTATTCCCTATATTGGAGCAGCCGTAATCACTATCCCCGTTGCTTTGATAGCGTATTTTCAATGGGGCTGGGGAAGCGACTTTCTGACTCTGTTGGGTGTTTATGCGGTAATTCAGGCACTTGATGGCAACGTGCTGGTGCCACTTTTGTTTTCAGAAGCGGTCAATTTACATCCGATTGCTATTATTCTCGCGGTTCTGGTGTTTGGCGGCTTTTGGGGCTTATGGGGCGTCTTTTTTGCAATCCCACTTGCAACACTTATAAAGGCAGTGCTCAATGCCTGGCCCTCTTCAAGGCACGATGCGCTGATGGCCGAGCAGTAGATGCTGACGTCTGTGCGCCAGTTTTTGACGGTAGGAATTGCTCTGGTTTTTTTGGCGGCTTGTCAGACAGCGCCAGATGCGAAAAATGACGATGTCGTTGTCCAAAGTGAAAATGATTCGCGTCACTATCAGACCATAATACTGGCGAATCAGCTGAAGGTTTTATTGGTATCTGATCCAGCGGCCGAAAAGTCGGCAGCTTCCTTGGATGTGAATATAGGTAGCCGTCAGGATCCGCTAGATTATCAGGGGCTCGCTCATTTTCTTGAACATATGTTATTCCTCGGAACAAAAAAATATCCCGGCGCCGGCGATTATCAGGAGTTTATTAGCTCCCATGGCGGTCGCCACAATGCTTATACATCGTTTGAGCATACCAATTACTTTTTCGAAATTGACTCTCAGTATTTTGACAGTGGTCTTGATCGGTTTGCACAATTTTTTATTGCGCCACTGTTTACCGACCAATATGTAGAGCGTGAAAAAAATGCAGTGCACTCTGAATATATGTCCAAAATCAAAGATCAGGGGAGAAAATCTGCAGATGTATTCAAATCTATTATTGATCAGTCGCATCCCTATGCAAAATTGAGTGTTGGCAATCTGGACACGTTGACCGACAGGGCATCAGCTGACAAAAAAGGCGGATTGAGAAATCAGCTCCTTGAGTTCTACCAGAAAAATTACTCTTCCGGTCTGATGACGTTAGTGTTGGTCGGCACCGGATCGTTGGCTGAGTTGGAAAAACTTGCTCGGGACAAATTTTCATCGGTGAAAAATAATGGTCGTCGTATTGAACCGATTACAAGACCAATTTTGGATTCTGATGACTTGCCTCTAACGGTTAACATCAAACCGGAAAAAAAGGTGAGGACCTTGTCCATTGCATTTCCTATTGACGACACCATGCATTTTTATCGAAAAAAACCTGTTTACTATTTGGGAAATATTCTCGGCCACGAGGGTAAGGGTAGTTTATTATCCTATCTGAAAAATCAGGGTTGGGCAGAAGGGTTGGGTGCTGGCTTGGGCGTCAGTTATCGAAATGGTGCGACGTTTAATGTTTCAATTTTGCTGACTGAGGCGGGTTTTGAGCATGCGAATGATGTAGCGGTGTCGTTGTTTCAGGCAATAAATCGTATACGAGTATCTGCTGACCGAGTTAGATTATATGAAGAACAAAAGAAAATAGCGACTCAGCAGTTTCGCTTTCAGGAAAAAGAATCGTCCATGGGCTACGCCACACGGCTTTCTTCTGATATGCACTACTACGATGAGAAAGATATTTTACGTGGCGCATATATGATGGATGCCTACGATTCATCGCTGATTGATCGCTATCTCAGTTTTCTGGTCCCCGAGAATAGCCTGCTAACAATCACTGCCCCTTCTGTAAAGGTCGACCGGCTTACTCATTTTTACACGGCGGAGTATAGCGTAATTCCGACACCTTCGGATCAGCTAGAACAATGGCGCACTGCGGGACTTAATCCGTTAATTGCACTACCTCGCGAAAATATTTTTGTTGCTGATACTCTTTCAGTATTGGCTAAAGACGGCCAGAATTCTGATCCGCGGTTACTGATTGAAAATGACGGGGTTAATCTTTGGTTTAAATCTGTCGATAGATTCTTATCGCCGAAAGGCAGTCTTTTTTTCAGTTTCCGATCACCTGAAGCTGCAGATACTCCAAAAAATAGTGCACTATTAAAATTACTAGTAGCCACTATTTCTGATGAACTGAATGAATTTTCTTACGCTGCTCGACTGGCGGGTTTGCACTATTCTTTGAGCCCCCATTTAAATGGTTTCTCGGTCAAGGTCGGAGGGTTTGCTGAAAAGCAGAATCTGTTACTTGACAGAATATTGGTATCTATTCGATCGCCGAATTTTGATCAACAGCGCTTTGAAGATATTAAGCGTGAACATGTCAGACGGTTAGAAAACGCCCGAGCGTCCAGACCTAGCCAGCTAGTGATGGGGCGAATAAATGATTTATTATACGGAAATCGATGGACTGATTCGCAGTTGTTGACCGCTTATACCGATATAGATATTGATGCGTTGAAAGCGTATCGCAAGACATTGCTGTCGTCGGGGCAGAGCGACATTCTTGTGTATGGAAATTATTCCCAAGAGACAGCGAAGGCGTACGGGGAGAAAATTGCGCAGAGCTTTATTGATAAACCGCTTGCTAAGCCTCCTGTCGCAATAACAACACTGCCAGAACAGCTGTTTTCCAGTGAGGTGGAAAGTGACTATAGTGATGCTTCGGTCGTGATATATATTCAGGCTGCTGGCACAGAGAAGTCACGCCGAGCTGCAATGGCCGTTACAGCTCAACTGTTGCGGTCTGATTTTTATACCAGTTTACGTACAGAAAAACAGTTGGGATACATCGTTAGCTCTGGAGCATATCCGGTAAAAGATGTCGCTGGATTGTTTTTTCTTATTCAGTCACCTGTGGCAGGGCCCGAGGTGTTGCAGCGAGAAATAGCAGACTTTTTGCGGCAAAAATTTGACCAGCTGTCGACAATAGACAATGAGAAATTTCTCAGCCAAAAGGCTACAATTTTGACGCGTTTGCGTGAATCTCCAAAGAATCAGAACGAACAGTCGGCAAGGTATTGGCAGAATATCACGCAAGGATATTATCAGTTTGATTTTCGGGACGGGATGATTAGTGCTTTGGAAAGCCTGACGCTGGAGCAGTGGCAAAACTATTTTGCCACTGATGTGATTAACAACCAACGGAGGCTGATAGCTTATACCGTTGGTAAATTCGACCAGCAGTCCGCTGTAGAAGGCAAAAACATAGATGATATTGACCTATTTAAGGCTTCCTTGCCTTTTTATCGATTTGCTCGATGACGGATGGACTAATTCAACTGTGAAATTATGATAAATCCGTCTATTCTAGACGGTAATGAATATTGTTGTTTTCTCGAAATATTAGAAAGTTTTGAAGGTTCTTTGGGGTTGTCTTAAATTAGTGGCCACCTGCTCTAGGAATACTTACCAATATTTCGGTTGCCGCTAGGGATGAAATTACGGTGCGCCTCGCTCTAATTGTAGATGATTCAAAAACCGCTCGGATAATGTTGCGGAAGATGCTCGATAAGCTTCATATTCCGGTCGCCACTGTAGAGTCCGGAGAGGAGGCTTTAGAGTACCTGCAGACTAATCACCCCGACGTCATTTTTATGGATCATATGATGCCAGGTATGGACGGTTTTGCTGTTGTTAAAGCGATAAAAGCCGATCCCTCAGTTTCTTCAATTCCGATCGTGATGCATACGACTAAAAAAGGTGACATATATGTTGGTCAGGCGCGTGCTTTGGGCGCGGCAGATATTTTGCCCAAACCCGCCAGTGATGGTGAGCTCGAAGCGGTAATTGCCCGTGTCCGCAAGCAGACCGCGGCAAAAATTGCAGCCAAAACGACCATGGAAATGGCGGTGGTTGTAGTAGATGACGAAGACGACAATGAGGATGCGGATATAGGCCTGAGCTTCGATCCAGAACCTCGAGCGGCCGCGCAGCCGCAGCAGAAGGAAGAGTCGTTTTTTGGATCATTCCGCCAGTGGGTGATAGCAATAATTTGGTTGCTGCCAATTCTGTGGTTATTTAACCTCTATTGGGCAGGTACAAAAGAAATCAATTCGCTTCGACAGTCGCAGCTTGAGCTTTACCATAGTCTTGAGTGGGCTGTTAATAAGCAATCATCCTACGATTACGGTGAGCAGCCGATGGCTAGCGATCGTCTGCGATTGTTAAAGTCATTGGTAGCGCGACTGGAATTAGCGGATTTTCATGGTGTCATTCGAATGGAGGGCCATGTAGGCGAGTTTTGTTTGTCGCAGCTGCCGCTGCAAGATGGTAGTGATATGTTAATGTTGCCTCAGCCCGAACTGTCGATAGCGACCTGTGATGTTATTGGTACATCGGCATCGGTAGCTATGCGATCATCGATTTCCCAGAGCCCCGAATTTACTTTTTATATCCAAAACCTGCAGTTGCGTGATGTTGGTATACGCATAGAATTGATGCCTTACGGATCCAGAGATCCTATATACAGTTATCCTGTCGACTTGGAGGGCGTTACTACCGGTGACTGGAATGCAGTTGCGTTGGGAAATAACCGTGTTGATGTTCGCTTAATTCCGTCTATGTAGTCTCACTAAATGGGTTGGCATATCAGTATGCCGGCAGGTTTTTAATCACCGTCGCTTTGGATGTATACCCACACGCAGTTGCCAAATTTTTTTACTCAAGAGTACGGTAGTTTTTGGTAGTGCAGTATTGTAGAAACTAGCCAGGATGTAACTATGCAAGATATAGATCCAACGGAAACAGCAGACTGGCTGGAAGCCTTGACCGATGTGCTTGGTCAGGCTGATGGTCCGGCTAGAGCGTCGTTCCTTCTCAAGACGATGGCAGAGCGTATGGCGCAATCGGGTAGCCAGGTTCCTGCCGCAATCACCACGCCTTTTCGTAATACGATTAAACCAACTGATGAACGGCGCATGCATGGCGATTTGTTCATGGAACGTCGTATCAGATCATTGATACGTTGGAACGCTCTAGCAATGGTTATGCGGGCAAACGACAACGATGATGGTTTAGGAGGGCATATATCCTCTTTTTCTTCTGCCGCAACACTTTACGATATTGGCTTCAATTACTTCTTCCATGGCAATGACAGTTCACCGGGAGATCTGATCTACTACCAAGGTCACAGTGCTCCAGGAATGTATGCGCGTTCATACCTGGAAGGGCGTATTACTGAAGAGCAGCTGGATAACTTTCGCCGCGAAGTTGGTGGCAATGGGTTGTCCTCTTATCCGCATCCCTGGTTAATGCCTGAATACTGGCAGTTTCCTACAGTATCTATGGGCTTAGGGCCGATTCAGGCTATCTATCAGGCTCATGTGATGAAGTATCAACAGAGCCGGGAACTGATTGACCACAGTGGTCGCAAAGTCTGGGCGTTTCTGGGGGATGGAGAGTGTGACGAACCAGAGTCACTCGGAGCTATTGCGTTGGCTGGGAGAGAGCGGCTTAACAATTTAATATTTGTCGTTAACTGCAATTTGCAAAGATTGGATGGACCCGTCAGGGGTAACGGGAATATTATTCAAGAGCTTGAAGGCGTATTTCGAGGCGCCGGTTGGAACGTTATTAAGGTAATTTGGGGGCGCCACTGGGATATTCTGTTGGAGAAAGATCAAACCGGCTTGCTAAAAAAACGGATGAATGAAGTTTGTGATGGCGAGCTACAAAACTATAAAGCGAATGGTGGGGCATACACCCGAGAACATTTTTTTGGTAAATATCCTGAGTTATTAGAGTTGGTTAAAGATTTATCAGACGACGATATTATGTATTTGAATCGTGGTGGCCATGACCCTTACAAGGTTTATGCGGCTTACGCGGAGGCAGTTGAACAGACTGAAAAGCCGACAGTGGTTTTGGCGATGACTGTCAAAGGGTATGGGATGGGTGCTTCTGGTGAAGCTCAGAACGAAACTCATTCGCTTAAAAAACTGGATATTGAAAGTTTAAAGAAATTTAGAGATCGTTTTGCTATCCCTATTACTGACGAAGAATTGAAAGATGTACCCTATTATCGACCTGCTCAGGATAGCCCTGAATTGGTTTATATGCGGACTCGTAGAGAAGAGTTAGGCGGGAATATCCCCTCGCGAAACCCTGACTTTGACGCACTGACTGTGCCGTCGCTGGAAGATTTGAAAAGTCAGTTGAAAAGTAGCGGAAAACGGGAAATATCCACGACAATGTCTTTCGTTAGAACATTGTCGACGCTGACTAAAGATAAAGAAATAGGCCATCGTGTTGTCCCAATTGTTCCCGATGAAGCGCGGACATTTGGAATGGAGGGTATGTTTCGGCAACTCGGGATCTATTCATCTCAGGGGCAGCGCTATACTCCACATGATGCAGATCAAATCATGTACTACAAGGAAGATAAGAAAGGTCAGATTCTGGAAGAGGGGATTAACGAGGCGGGCGCATTTTCTGCGTGGCTGGCGGCGGCAACATCTTATAGTAACCATCGTTTTCCGATGATTCCGTTTTACATTTTTTACTCCATGTTTGGTTTTCAGCGAATAATGGATTTGGCATGGGCTGCTGGTGACACCCAGGCTCGAGGATTTTTGATGGGTGCAACCGCAGGGCGAACAACACTGAATGGTGAGGGGCTTCAACACCAGGATGGGCATAGTTTACTGATGGCCAATATGATTCCAAATTGTGTTGCCTATGATCCAACTTACGCTTACGAATTGACCGTTATTATTCAGAGTGGTCTGAAACGGATGTATACAGAGAAAGAAAACTGCTTCTACTACATCACTATTGAAAATGAAAATTATTTCCATCCAGATATGCCTGCAGGTTGTGAAGACGGTATTATTCAAGGAATGTATTTGCTGGAACGGTCCACTGGTGGACAGCAGCATACTGTGCAGTTAATGGGCAGTGGCGCAATTTTGCGAGAAGTTCAGGAGGCCGCCAAGCTACTACGCAATGAATATCATATCGATGCCGATGTATGGAGTATGACCAGTATTAATGAATTGCGCCGTGAAGGTCTCGAATGTGATCGATGGAACTTGATGAACCCTGGGAAGCCGCCTAAAACGTCTTTTGTGGCAAGGCAACTAGAGGAACATTCAGGGCCGGTTGTCTGCGCGACGGATTACATAAAGTCCTATGGCGAGCAAATTGCGCCATTTATCAGGCGTCAGTACCGGGTACTGGGCACCGATGGGTTTGGTCGGTCAGATACCCGAGCGAAATTGCGCTATCACTTTGAGGTTGATCGCTATTTTATTGTTCTTGCTGCATTAAAATCGCTGGTGGAGGAGGGAAGTATTGATGTGTCCATTGCCACAGCTGCGGCGAAAAATTTTGGTATCACGGGTAATAAGCCGAATCCGATGAGTTGCTAGGGGATAAGTCTAGGAAATTCGTATTGTAGTATTGATAATCGGGAAATTGATGTGTCTATAGAATTGATAAAAGTGCCGGATATCGGTGGTACGAAAGGCGTAGAAGTCATTGAAATTTGTGTCGCTGTTGGCGACCAAGTTGAGCTGGAGCAGTCTCTGGTTGTACTTGAATCAGACAAAGCGTCAATGGAAGTGCCGTCACCGATAGCGGGGACTGTGACTTCGATAAAAATTTCTGACGGTGACGAGTTGTCTGAAGGTGACGTCATTTTGGAGCTGGACACAGGCCCGGTTTTAGACGATGTAGATATTGACGCCGTTAGGTCTGAGGTACTATTAGAATCGGAATCGGAATCGGAATCGGAATC
>JBALTE010000003.1:76516-246245 GCA_036963965.1 Oceanicoccus sp.
TCTATTAGCGAAAAAACCACGACACCATCGCCGTCTGCGGTTGATCAGTCATTCGAGCCTAAGATAGAAATGATTAGTGTCCCCGACATGGGTGACGCTGAAAATGTCGACGTTATTGAAGTGTGTGTCAACATAGGCGATGAGGTCGCTGAAGGTGATTCACTCATCGTGTTGGAGACAGATAAAGCATCAATGGAAGTACCTTCACCTGTTGCTGGTAAAGTGGTTTCGCTGGCCATTCAAGAGGGCGCGACTGCGTCGGCTGGGATGGAAATACTACAATTGGAACTTGCCAAAACACCAATAACTGCAACTGAGGTAGAGTCTTCGGCAAACAGTTTAGACGAGTCTGTTGAGGCTCCGGTGAAAAGCGAGCCAATAACTACAACTCAGCCCGCACCCATGTCGGCAGACGTTATTGTTAATTCATCGTCATCAGGTGAGAAGTTTTTAAACAGTGATTCGGTTTATGCGGGGCCTGCTGTACGCCGACTGGCCAGAGAAATTGGACTGGACATTACCTTGGTAGAGGGTACCGGTCCACGTGGGCGAATTGTAAAAGACGATCTTAAGTTGTACATCAAAAAAGCACTAACGGCGACACCTACTACAACTGCAACGAGTGGCATTCCCCGTATTCCCGATATCGATTTTGGCCAGTTTGGCGATGTTAAACTTGAGTCTTTGTCGAAAATTCATCGGGCTACCGCTCAAAACATGCATCGCAGTTGGCTAAATGTTCCGCATGTGACACAGTTTGACGATGCTGACATTTCTGATTTGGAAGAATTTCGTAAGTCACTAAAAGCCGAGGCGGAACAGCGAGGCGTAAAAATAACGCCGTTGCCTTTCTTACTAAAAGCCTGCGCAGCAGCGTTGCGCGAAAACCCAAAATTTAATGCATCGCTTCATACAGATGGCCAGCAGCTTGTTTATAAGCAGTACGTGAATATTGGTATAGCTGTTGATACGCCACTGGGATTGGTAGTGCCGGTTATTCGCGACGTTGACAAAAAATCTATTTGGGAGCTGGCAGCGGAGACTATCCGGCTGGCACAAAAAGCCAAGGACAGAAAGTTAAAAATTGACGATATGCAAGGCGGTTGTTTTACTATATCGAGTTTGGGGAGTATTGGCGGGCAAGGCTTTACACCTATTGTGAATACGCCTGAAGTCGCTATATTGGGAGTTTCAAAACTGTCAGTAAAACCATTGTGGAACGGTAGCGAATTTGTTCCGGCAAAAATGTTGCCATTGTCTCTGTCTTACGATCATAGGGCTATCAACGGGGGCGACGCTGGCCGTTTTCTTACATACTTGACTGCAGTGTTGGCTGATATACGACGCCTGGCGCTGTAAATCTGACCCCGTTTAAGCGGTGGTTTGTATTATAAAAATAATAATTGGGGTGGTAGATTTTGAACCGGGAAAAACCATATTGTGACAATTGGCCAAATCACCGGTCCGGCCCGCAAATGATGTCTGTTGGGGGGTGCGGTTATGCCTGCGTCTAGTCAATGGCGGCAGCGTTACTCTGTGGTTGTAATGAGCGCTCTTGCCGTATTTGTTTGTTATATCGACCGAGTAAATATCTCTATTGCTATTATCCCCATGGCCGAAGAATATGGCTGGGATGCGGGTATGCAAGGTATTATTTTGTCTTGCTTCTACTTTGGATACCTGACAACTCAGTTTTTGGGTGGTTGGTTGGCCGACAAATTTGGTGGCAAGGTAGTGTTAGCTGTAGGTGTTGTTTGGTGGTCTGTTTTTACCATTTTAACACCACCTGCAGCGGCGTTTGGTGTCGCGATTCTAATTATGTCTCGGGTGTTAATGGGAATGGGAGAAGGAGTAACTTTCCCTTCTATCTATTCACTTTATGGGAAGTGGGTGCCGACGCGAGAACGTTCGCGATCGATGGCATTAACCAACAGTGGTATCCCAATTGGTCAGGTAGCGGCGCTTGTAGCGGCTCCCATGATTGCAGTGACTTGGGGGTGGCAGTGGATATTCTATATTTTTGGTGGAGTAGGCTTTGTCTGGTATGTGGCTTGGTATTTTCTGGTTGCAAAAGATCCTCAGTCTCATCCGTCAATAAGTGCTAAAGAGCTCGATGAAATAGCCAGTGGTATCCCCAAAGTTAGCGATAATAGCAATACCACTGTCAGGGAGTTATTTAAATCTAAAGCAGTATGGGCAATAATCGTTGCGCATTTCTGCTACAACTGGTCGCTGTATGTGTTGTTGTCCTGGCTTCCTACGTTTGTTACTAAAGGTTTAGGTGTAGATTTTGCGAATTCCGGATGGGTGAGTATGCTGCCGCACCTTGTGTCGTTTGTTTTTTTGAACATCGCGGGTAACATCGCTGACCGGATGGTTCACAGTGGAATGGATGTTACTCGTGTGCGAAAAACTTGCCAGACTATTGGTTTTGGCGGTTTGGCGGCGGCGTTATTTGTCGTTGGTGAAACCAGTACAGCCTGGATTGCAATTACAATTATGTGTGTCGGCTATGCACTCGGTGCATTTGTCACCGGTGGGTTTGCGGTAAATCATATGGATGTTGCGCCAAACCATGCGGGTAAACTGATGGGGATTACAAATACGTTTGCGACTATTCCAGGCATTATTGGGGTCACGGTCAGTGGCTTTATCCTTGAAACGACTGGTTCCTGGGCTCTGGTATTTCAGGTGGCCGGTGCTGTGACAGTTTTTGGGTTGGTGTTCTATTTACTATTTGCCAGCGGCGAAAAACAGTTCGATTAGTCTACAACTTGTCGAGAGTAAGACGTTTCTATCAGCACAAAGAGACTATCGCGGTGAGATCGTGCTGGGAGAAGCTGTGTGGTCGGCGCAAATTGAAGTTATGACGACTAAGCCCGCTTTTATTATTCCATGCTCTTTTTGTCAGAACGAGATTTATCATTGGGTATAGTTCATAATATAGCCACATAACTTGGGTTTTGAGGTATTTTATTTGTTGATTTTAGCGTCATTAAAACGTCTGGCATTTCCCTGCATTGTAATGTTGCTGGCGGCATGTCAGCCTCTGACCACTACACAAGAGACACAAGAGCCACAAGAGATACAGGAAACACTTGAAATAGTGCAACCATCGGCGATTATCGATGCAGCGCCTGATGAGCTGTCTGCAGCCGTATGTGAATGTCCACAAATTCTGTTAACGCCCAAGCCGAAACCCTGTCCTCCAATACCCCCGGCTGTTGTCACTCGAGAGCAGTGCAATACTGAGTTGCCCGGTGACTTATTGCTTATAGGCCGTGTAGAAAAAATTTACTTGATGTCCGAAAAACAGATTTTGAAAGCACGAATCGATACTGGGGCAGGAATTTCGTCGTTGCATGCTATTGATATCGTAGAGTTTGACCGAGACGGAAAACCCTGGGTACGATTTACTATTCCACTATCTGGCCAACAATCAATTACTATTGAGCGAGCGGTAAAACGGATAGTCGAAATCAAGCAGTTATCTGGTACGCCGCAGCGAAGGCCCGTGGTGATTATGAGCCTGCGACTGGGTACTGTAGAAGAGCAAGTAGAGATGACACTGTCAGATCGCGCAGACTACCTGTATCCGATATTGATCGGGCGCAACTTTCTAAGGGATAGAGCGATTGTCGATGTCAGCAAAAAATATATCATCAGAACAGCAGAATAACTGAAACCAGTTATCGCTATTAAATGTATTAACGGGTATACACGATAATGTCACCGCGATTACAAGTGTATTTTTTGGGACTCACATTTATCCTCTTGGGTATGGGGCTTGTTATCTATAAAAGCCAGGTGCTGGGGCTACCGATAACCCCCGGTGCTTATCAGACTGTGTGGACGATTGAGGCTAAAGTAGAATTTGAGGCCAATGGTGCTGAGGTGAAAGCATCGCTTGCTTTACCAAAGACTCAATCCAATCTGGATGTACTTGATGAAGTATTTAGTTCATCAGGGTATGGTTTTTCGGTTGAAAAAGAAGACGGTCACCAGCGGGCTGTTTGGTCAAAGCGCGAGGTTGAGGGTAAGCAGACGCTCTATTATAAACTGGATGTGCATCATCATGCGGAACAGGCGTTGGCATCCACACTTGAGCTTTCAACAGATATAGTGAAGCCCGACTGGACTGGTGCACGATTTGCGGCGCTCAGGTCATCTTCAGCAAACCTGATCGATCAAAGTTGGAAATCATCTGCTGACCGATCGACGTTTGTTACCCAGCTATTGAAAGCGTTGAATGATTCAAAAAATGCAGACAGTCGGTTAATTCTTAATACGTTGAGTGACACGAGTCATGTCAAAGTAGCGTTGTCATTGCTTTCGATGGCAGACATTCCCGGTCATATTGTTCGCGGACTATATCTTGAGGACGATCGTAGTCGAATAGCACCATCTACCCTCTTGGAAGTATTTGACGGTGATCGCTGGTTGGTGTTTTCCCCGAAGACCGGCATCAAGGGCTTGCCCAATGATTTTTTGATTTGGCAGCGTGGTGATAAATCGCTTATTGATGTGGAGGGTGGTCGTCGGTCTCGAGTCAGGTTTTCGACCTTGGCCAATAATGTACCCACACGAGAAGTTGCTTTGCAACAGATGGGTGGAGAGCAGGCTACTCTGATCGACTATTCAATTTACAGCTTGCCGATTGAGCAGCAAAGTATTTTCAAATTTATTTTGTTAGTTCCCGTTGGAGCGTTGATTGTTATTTTTATCCGGGTTGTCATTGGCATTCGGACGGCAGGTACGTTTATGCCGGTATTGTTGGCTATCGCTTTTGTACAAACGAGCTTGTTAAGCGGTGTACTTATTTTCCTACTGATTCTGGCGGTGGGTTTGTGGGTGCGATCGTATCTGAGCCGTCTCGATCTTTTGCTGGTGTCGAGAATTGCAGCGGTAGTTGTTATTGTTGTTGGCCTGATGTCAGCAATCAGTATCGTAAGTTATAAACTCGGTGTTGAGCAGGCGCTGACGATAACTTTTTTCCCCTTGATTATCATTGCCTGGACCATCGAACACATGGCAATTTTGTGGGAGGATGATGGTCCGATGGAAGTTATTATACAAACAACAGGTAGCTTACTGGTTGCTTCATTTTGTTACCTTGCGATGACAAGTCGCTATGTTGAGCACGGGATGTTTAACTTCCCTGAATTGTTGCTGGTGTCTTTGGGGCTTATTATTATATTGGGACATTATACGGGTTATCGTGTTTCTGAGCTGATTCGCTTTCGTCATATGGGGACTTAACTCGATGTTCGCGAGCCCTGGAGAGCTAAAGCGAAAGCATGTATTGGGGATGAATAGCCGCAATATTGAATATATTGCCCGTTACAATCCGCGGCATTTGTATCCTTTGGTTGATGATAAGTTAAAAACCAAAGTATCAGCGCAGAAAGCTGGTATAGCCGTGCCACAATTACTGGCAGTGATAAAATCTCAATGGCAGCTGCGTGATCTCGAAAACATCATTGGTCAATGGCAAAAATTTGTTATTAAGCCAACGCGGGGAAGTGGTGGCAAAGGAATTGTTGTTATTACTGGTCGGGATGCTGCGTCTTATGTTAAGCCCAATGGTACTCAGTTAGATCTCCCTGCGATCAGGCGACATATCAGCAATATTCTCAGCGGACTCTATAGTCTGGGTGGTAAGCCCGATAGTGTTATGTTTGAGTCGCTGATTGAATACGATGCAGTATTTAACGATTTTACCTACGAAGGTGTCCCGGACTTACGCATTATTGTCTTTAAAGGGTTCCCGGTAATGGCAATGTTGAGGTGCTCGACACATGCTTCGGACGGGCGGGCAAATTTGCACCAAGGTGCTATTGGAGTGGGCATTGATATGGCAACGGGACAAAGTCTATTTGCTGTTCAACACGACAAGCCGGTTAGTAGACATCCCGATACAGGCAGGTTATTTTCAGAATTGGTGATACCGCAATGGAAAAGTATTTTGGAGTTGGCGGCTGGATGTTTCGAAATGACCGGGTTGGGCTATATTGGCTGCGATATTGTATTGGATAAACATCAAGGGCCGGTCATTTTGGAATTGAACGCCCGGCCAGGATTGGCGATTCAGTTGGCTAGTGGTCGTGGGTTAATTGACCGGCTGCGGCTTGTAGAAAACCTGGCAATCGAAATGCTCGAGTTGCCAGTGGATGAGCGAGTACGTCTTTGCCAATCCTGGTATCAGGAAATATGACCGGTTACTCTGACTCGTTTAGATCCCGCAGCAGGTTTTTCTTTCAAAGTGTCCTGATGTTGCTTGATCTGTGCATCGATCAGATTTTTTATAGCGATGATAAGACCGGTAAAAATGAATGCACCGGGTGGCAGAATAGCCAGTAGAAACTGTTTGTAGTCTTCGAAAACAACAACCTTCCAGCTAGCGGCAGATTCTCCAAACAACAAATCCATGTTGTTGAATAGTGCTCCGGTACCAACCAGTTCGCGCATTCCGCCAAGTAAGACGAGAATCACCATAAACCCAGCCCCCATGGAAAACCCGTCGTAGCAAGCAGGCAGCAGAGAGTTTTTACTGGCGAAGGCGTCGGCGCGACCAAGGATGACACAATTAGTCGTTATCAGGGGGAGAAAAATTCCCAGAATTTGAAACAGTTCATAGGTATACGCTTGCATTAGTAATTCTATGCAAGTGACAGCGGCGGCAATAATCATTACAAAAGCGGGCAATCGCACGGCATCAGATACGACTCCGCGAATCAGAGACACGCAGCTATTGGAAATCACTAACACAACTGTAGTGGCCAGCCCCATCCCGATGGCGTTGATGACAGAGCCAGTAACAGCCAGTAGCGGACACAAACCGAGCAGTTGGACGATGGCAGGGTTGTTTTTCCATAGGCCGTTGAGTGACAATTCTTTATAGCTGGTATCAGTCATGGCTTGTTACCTCACTGGCGCTTACTGCACCATCTGGAAAATGGGGTTGCTGATTCAACAGTTGATGTTGATGTTTGTCAAAGTACTGCAGTGATTGAAAAATAGTTTTTGTGACAGCGCGGGGAGTGATAGTTGCACCGGTAAACTGATCAAATATGCCCTTGTCTTTTTTTACTTTCCATAAATTTATGGCGGGGTTCACAAGTGACTTGCCGACAAAATTGTCTATCCAGTCGCTCTTTTTTCTATCAATGGCGTCGCCCAGTCCCGGTGTTTCGCGATGGGACAAAATTCTTACTCCCGCTACAGAGCCATTAACGTTTACTCCAATAATCATATCGATGTCTCCAGAGTATCCGTCTCGTGCTGTAGCGGGAAAAATGACTGCGACCGGAACGTCATTCTTTCGCGCTATGTAGTAGTTTTTTTCAGATCTGAGTCCCAGTAGGCTTTGGTCATCAACTGTATACGCATCATCCAGCATGGAATTGTTGTGCCGGGATCGGGGTATGATTTCCAGCAGGGCCTGTTCCTCAGCGATACGAATATTTTGTCGTATCTTTTCTTCTGAACCAAGAAAGGTACCAGCAATGATCGCTGTACTGACAACGGCAAACAAGCCTAGCAATATGGCATTGCGAGCTATAGCTTCTCCTAGCATGGCTATTGATCTCCTTCATTGCGGGGATCTTTTTTAGCATGGCCATAGGTGCGTGGCTGGGTATAGTGATCAATAAATGGCGCAGCGAAATTCATCAATAGAACAGAAAATGCCATTGCGTCGGGGTAGTTACCCCAAAGGCGAATCAAGTAAAGTAGTACGCCAATAAGGGCGCCATAGATAACTTTTCCTCTATTTGAAACGGCCGAGGTCACTGGGTCAGTGACGATAAAAAAGGCGCCGAGCATTGTTGCTCCACTAAGAAGATGGAATAGAGGTGATCCGCCAGATACTGAACTGCCACTGTCATAGAAAAATGCAGACATAATCGTCAAAGATATAAGCATGCTCACTGGTGCGTGCCAAGTGAAAACACGTTGTGTCAGTAGGAAAAGACCACCCACTAAAAATCCGATATTTGCCCATTCCCAACCCATCCCACCCCATTGACCAAACTGAGGAAATTTGGTCCACAAGTCCTCAAGGGTTAAGGTTGAATTTTGTTTTAGTATATCTAATGGTGTTGCCATTGTGATGCCGTCAATACTGAATATTGGCAATGCATCGCGACCGCTAAAAAGTACAGTGATCGACTCGATAAGAGAGGGCAGTTGGCCGTCATACGCTTGTCTGGGAGCTGCCCAGTTTGTCATTTCCATCGGGAATGATATCAACAAGACAACATAACCGACCATTGCTGGATTAAACGGGTTGTAGCCCATACCACCGTATAGGTGCTTGGCTATCAAAACGGCAAATACTATCCCTACCGAAATCAACCACCAGGGCGAATATGGAGGTATTGAGATCGCCAACAACACAGCAGTAACCAGAACGCTAAAATCGCTGAGGTAGAATGTAATCGGTCGTTTGCGCAGTGCAAGTGCCAGCGCTTCAGCACTGATTGCTGCAATCGATGCCCAGATAATATTAATCAACACGCCCCAGCCAAAATGCCAATAGAGCGCAAGCACGCCAGGCACTGTCGCAATTAGTACAAGCTGCATAACCTTCGCAGTATTGAGCGGCCCTGAGGTGTGGGGCGATGTAATATTAAGCAGTGCCATGTCGGTTTATTCAGCTGATGAAATTAGGGTTGATTGTTAGTGGCTTGTCGAAACTGCAGATAGGCGTCATTCGCATCTGCTAACTTCAGTTCCAGTTTGGTAACAGCACTGGCCAAAAGCTCAATATGCTCACCATTTTTTTGCTTTTCTACTGTCAGTTTTTGTTGTGCTTTTTCCAGTCGTTTGGTAATTGCCGTAACAGCATTCTGCAAACGCTCTTCATCGGTCATGTTGGAGGCTGCATCTCTCTTCGCGAGGGCCTTGGCGATAGCATCTTGTGCTGCGTCACCTGTTAACACTTTTTTTTCTGCTGGCATAGATATACTAACAGGTATGCTGGACGCCCCCGACGATACTGGGTTATCCGCATTAAACACATCGAGTTCTTGTTTTGCCTTGATGCATTTGATATTGGTTTTTTCGACACTGGTTCGAAACGCCTCAACGTTAGCGGAATTTTCTTGCTCCGCTTGTCGTAATTTCTCGGTGGCAGTGAGCAGTCGGTTTTCTATATTTGTCAGCGTTTTTTCCAGACCTTGTCTGACGAGGAGCGCACTTGTTTTTCCGACAATCGGTTTATCGGAATCAATGGCAGCTTTTTTTGCCTTCGCGCGATCTATCGCTGCCTGTATGGGGTCTGATTTATTGTTGTCGCGAGCGCGCTCTTCTGCAGCTAGTTTGCGAGCTTTGCGCTTAGCCTCCTTCTCGGCTTCCTGACGGTCTAACCTTTCCTGGCGAG
This sequence comes from Oceanicoccus sp., assembly GCA_036963965.1. Taxonomy (GTDB): domain Bacteria; phylum Pseudomonadota; class Gammaproteobacteria; order Pseudomonadales; family Dasaniaceae; genus Oceanicoccus. The sequence goes on from JBALTE010000003.1 coordinate 85,899, forward strand.
CTTCAAAACGCATTTTAGATTGTTCTGCCTTTATCGCGTCTTGTTTCAGTTGGCGAATATCGGCTTTTGATGCACGGTAATATTGCACTAACGGGATATTACTGGGGCAGGCGTAGGAGCATGCTCCGCATTCAATACAATCCATCAGGTTGTGAGCTTCCAGTTTTTCGTATTCCTTTCCTCTGGAAAACCAATAGAGTTGCTGTGGTAGTAGTGAGGCCGGACAAACTTCAGCGCACATTCCACAGCGTATGCAGGCTTGTGATGGTGTCGATAGTGGTAGCTCATCGGCAGTGGGCGCTAAAATACAATTGCTGGTTTTTACAATAGGCACACTTACATTCTCAAGTGTGAAACCCATCATAGGCCCGCCCATTATCAAGCGGGAACAGTTTTTTTGATGAAAATTGCACAGATCGAGTAAAAAACTTACAGGCGTGCCTAGCAATACCTCGTAATTAGTATTGCGTTCGCAGGCGTTTCCGGTGACGGTTGTAATGCGTGATATTAGTGGTTCACCGTGGGCAATTGCGCGATAGATAGCCAGGCTAGTTCCAATATTCTGGCAGACAACACCAACGTCCGCCGGTAGACCCCCGGCAGGAACTTCCTTGCCGGTTAGTATCTGGATCAGTTGTTTTTCACCGCCTGACGGGTATTTTGTAGGGAAGCTTACAATGTCGATATCAGTGCCATCAGCCGCTTGTTGTAACGCGGCTAGTGCTTCAGGTTTGTTATCTTCAACACCAACCAAGGTTTTTTTGGTCGGATTAATCAGGTGTTCGAGTATTTTTATACCGGCGACAATTTCATTCGCACGCTCCCGCATCAGACGGTCATCGGAAGTAATGTACGGCTCGCATTCGGTACCATTGATAATGAGAGTTTCGACGATCTGCTCGTCCTGAATGTTTAGTTTTACTGCGCTGGGGAAACCGGCGCCTCCCATCCCTGCTATACCAGCATTACGAATGTGGTTTAGGAGTTCATTTTTTTCCAGCTTAAGGTAGTTCTCAACACCCTGGTGTTCAATCCATTGGTCTTTGCCATCAGGTTTGAGAATGACACAAGGTGCTGACATCGTCGATGGGTGTGGGACAGGATGGTCTTGTATCGCAACAATTTCTCCTGATGTTGATGCGTGTACGGGCACCGACATCATTCCTTTGGCCCCGGCGATCATTTCACCTTTTAGGACGTGTTGACCCACGCTGACAATGGCTACTGCAGGTACACCGATATGTTGGGACAGGGGGAAAACTAAGCGATCAGGTATTCCGGCAGATTCAATCGGGCGCTGATTGGATTGGTTTTTATTTTCCTGTGGGTGGATGCCTCCATGTATATCCCAAACTTTTATCACGCCGTTACCTCCTTCTCAGTGCTGTGGTCGGTGGCAATAATTTCGGCAGGTTTCGGCAACTCCCAACTCCAGGATTGCAAGGTTGTTTCAACGGGTAGCATATCAATACAGTCGACAGGACAAGGCTCAACGCAAAGGTCGCAACCTGTACATTCACTGATAATCACTGTGTGCATTTGTTTGGCTGCTCCGAGTATTGCATCTACCGGGCACGCCTGAATACACTTAGTACAGCCAATACATTCATCTTCGCGAATGTAGGCGACGGTTTTTACGTTTTCTTCACCGTGTTCCGCATCAAGGGGTACAGCTTCAACATCTAACAGGTCTGCCAGAGCCTGAATGGTTGACTCACCTCCAGGAGGGCATTTATTGATGGCTTCGCCGTTGGCGATGGCTTCAGCATAAGGTCTGCAGCCAGGATAACTGCATTGTCCGCACTGTGTTTGCGGCAGCAGGGCTTCTACCTGGTCGGCTATCGGATCACCTTCAGTTTTGAACTTAACTGCAGCAAAACCAAGTAGGCCACCGAAGGGTATTCCCAGTGCCAACAGTGCTAGCAGAGCGGCAAGAAACGGGTATTGGCTGATGAATTCAGTCACTGTTAGCTATACCAGTCCCGCGAAGCCCATAAAGGCAAGTGACATGAGGCCCGCTGTAATCATTCCTATAGCAGCTCCTTTAAAGGGTTCAGGTACATCAGCAACAGCGAGGCGTTCCCGCATTGCAGCAAACAAAATCAATACTAGTGAAAAGCCGACCGCTGCGCCGAATCCGTAAAGGGCAGACTCAAGAAAATTGTGTTGCTTGTTAATGTTGAGCAGAGCAACACCCAATACGGCGCAGTTAGTTGTTATGAGCGGTAGAAATACTCCCAGAACCTTATACAGCATCGGGCTGCTTTTTCGAATAACCATTTCAGTAAACTGTACGACAACAGCAATAACCAAAATAAATGAAATGGTTTTCAGATATTCAAGCCCTAAGGGTAACAGCAACCAGTTATAAGTGAGCCAGCTGACAATGGATGCGAGTGTCAGCACAAAGGTAGTAGCACTGGACATGCCTATTGCCGTTTCCAGCTTATTCGATACTCCCATGAACGGGCAGAGGCCGAGAAATTGCACCAACACAAAATTGTTGACCAGAATAGCGCCAATCAGTAGCAGGAAATAATCTGCGATCATAGTAACAATCCGTCCGTTATTTTACTGTCATTCCGGGTTTGGCACCCTTGTCGGGTTCCAGTAGCCATATGTCGTTTCCACCAGGACCTGCGGCCAGCACCATGCCTTCCGACATACCGAATTTCATTTTCCGAGGCTCAAGATTCGCAACCATCACCGTCAGCTTACCGACCAGCTCTTCTGGAGAATATGCTTCCTTGATGCCAGCAAATACCTGTTTGGTCTCACCATCGCCCAAATTAAGAGTGAGCTGGAGTAACTTGTCTGCGCCTTGTACATGTTCCGCAGCAATTATTTCAACAACCCGTAAGTCGATTTTGGCAAAGTCGTCAAAAGCGATAGTGCCGAGTGGCTGTTTTTGCTTTGTTTGTTTTTTGGCGGGCTTTTGCACCTTGGTCTGGCTCTGCTGACTTGCAATAACCATCGCATCGACATTATCTTTGTCAATACGTGTCATCAGAGCTTTGAATGGGTTGATTTGGTGGTTCAGCAGCGGTGTTAGTTCTCCATTCCAGTTCAAGTCTGCATTGAGGAACGAGGAAACCTTTTCGGCAGTGATCGGTAGCACCGGTTGCAGGTATATCATAATAAGACGGAACAGGTTGATGCACAGTGATGCGACCTCAACAACACGTTGTTCTTTGCCCTCTTGTTTGGCAAGCTTCCAGGGCTCCTGGCTGTCGAAATATTCATTGGTGATATCGGCCAAGGCCATAATTTCGCGTATGGCTTTGCTATATTCACGTTGTTCGTAGAGCCCGGAAATTTCCTCGCCTTTAGCGACGGCCTGCTGCCATAGTTCGGGGTTGGCAAGCGTTGGTGACATAACACCGTCGCTACCTTTGGTGATGAATTTTGCCGATCGGGAGGCGATGTTAACAACTTTCCCCACCAGGTCGGAATTCACTCTCTGGACAAAGTCTTCCAGGTTCAAATCAATATCGTCAATAGATGCCGAGAGTTTGGCTGCGTAGTAGTAGCGTAAATATTCTGCGTCCAAGTGGTCAAGGTAGGTTGATGCCATAATAAAAGTGCCGCGTGACTTCGACATTTTTTGTCCGTTGACGGTAATAAACCCATGAGCAAAGACGGCATTGGGTTTTCTATAGCCGGCTGAATGGAGCATTGCGGGCCAGAATAATCCGTGGAAGTTTATAATATCCTTGCCGACAAAATGATAAAGTTCAGCCTTGGAGTCGGCTCCCCAGTAGTCGTTAAAATCGAGGCCGCTGCGGTCGCAGTAATTTTGAAAACTGGCCATATACCCAATCGGTGCATCAAGCCACACATAGAAATATTTCCCGGGTGCATCTGGAATTTCAAAACCGAAATACGGCGCGTCGCGAGAAATATCCCAATCTTGCAGTCCGGCTTCCAGCCATTCGCCAAGCTTGTTGCTGACTTCTTTCTGCAAGCTATCGCCGGTTGTCCATTCTTTTAGAAAATCTTCAAAGTCCGGTAAAGTGAAAAAGTAGTGTGTGGAGGCTTTTTCAACCGGTGTAGCGCCGGAAATTGCTGATTTTGGATTAATTAAGTCAGCTGGATTGTAGGTGGCGCCACAGGCTTCGCAGTTATCGCCATATTGATCTTCTGCCTTACATTTAGGGCAGGTGCCTTTGATATAGCGATCGGCCAAAAACAGTTCTTTTTCAGGGTCGTAAAGCTGCAGAATTTCACGGCTGGCAATATGACCGTTATCTTTGAGCTTCAAATAGATTTCTTCTGAATAGTGCTTATTTTCTTCAGAGTGTGTTGAATGATAATTATCGAAGCTGATTAAAAATCGGTCAAAATCTTTTTCATGCTCGGCCTGTATGTTGGCAATTTGCTGTTCCGGGCTTATGCCATTCTTCTCAGCTGTCAACATGATCGCCGTTCCATGGGCGTCGTCTGCGCAGACGTAAATACAGTCATTACCTTTTTGGCGCTGGTACCTAACCCATATATCAGTTTGAATAGTTTCCAACAAATGTCCAAGGTGCAGGGGACCATTGGCGTATGGTAAAGCGCTGGTAACCAATATTTTTCTGGCTGGGTTTAAGAGGCTGTTTACAGGCATAGCTATTTGTAATACCAAAATTAGTTGTCGGGGCCGGCTTGTGGAGAATAAAAAGGCGCCACTATAGCGGTTTTGTGAGGATTTTTCATTATCAAACTGCGGCTAAGAGCCTGTTTAAGTTGTTATTTTTGAGCTTATACTAATATCCGAGTAAAATAGTTGGTTTTGATCCGTGGCGATAACTGTAGAATGGGTAAGATTAGCCTCTGCGACAGCTCAGCGACGCGGGGATACTTACTCTTTTAATGATTGATCATGTTTTGAATTCATAGGAAAAGCGATGTCCGCAGTAACAGAAGTAGATGTAAAAAATGCACTGAAAGATTATCTGATTCCCCGGTTGAGTATAGATATACCTATTAGCGATGTGGTCCAGTCGGTTTTACTTGAGGGCGGGCGTGCCAGCGTTGCTATCGTACTGGGTTTCCCGGCCGCCTCAATCGTATCGCAAATTCGCGATGACATTGTGAAATTGATCACCAGTGTCCCGGGGATTGACTCAGTAATTGTTGATATCAGTTGTGCTGTATTGTCGGCCAAAAGTCAGCGCGACATGCGCAGTATGGAAAGTGTTAAAAATATTGTTGCTGTCGCCTCTGGTAAGGGTGGGGTGGGGAAATCTACAACCGCGGTTAATCTGGCTCTGGCGCTGCTGTCTGAGGGCGCGAAGGTCGGATTGTTGGATGCTGATATTTACGGCCCCAGTCAGCAAATGATGCTGGGTGTTGACGCTAGCCAGCGACCTGAACAGGAAGGCCAGCAATATTTGTTGCCTATTGAAGCGCATGGGTTGAAAACCATGTCGATGGGTTATCTTGTTACTGATAAAACACCGATGGTTTGGCGTGGTCCGATGGCCGGCGGAGCTTTGACTCAGTTGCTGACTCAAACCTGGTGGGGTGATCTGGATTATCTGATTATTGATATGCCCCCGGGTACTGGTGATATTCAATTGACCTTGTCACAAAAGGTTGTGCTTGCTGGTGCGGTTATCGTCACGACCCCCCAGGATATAGCTCTACTGGATGCTCAGAAAGGCATCGAGATGTTTAATAAAGTCGAGGTTCCGGTACTCGGGGTTGTTGAAAATATGGCGATTCACGTTTGTAGTGAATGTGGTCATCAAGAGCATATATTTGGTGCTGGCGGCGGTGATCGTATAGCGTCTGAGTATCATGTGCCGCTGTTGGGCTCACTGCCTCTATCTCTCGCCATTCGGCAAGATGTTGATGTAGGCTTACCAACAGTGGTAAAAGAACCTGATAGTGTTGAAGCGACTTTGTATGGAGGCATTGCCCGGACTATGGCCGCGCAGCTAGCGCAACAAACCGGAGTCACAGTGATGCCAAACATTACGATGCAGGACGACTAACGCCAAATGCAGCCCTGAACTGTTCGGAACTGTTTGTCATAGGTAGTCAAGACCATTACACATAGTGATTAGTCTCTGGTGTCAGGCTCGGTAAGCCGTTATCATTCGGCCACCAAATTACTGGCACCACGACTATTTTTTACAGGAATACTATGAGTATAAAATCTGACCACTGGATTCGTCGTATGGCTGAAAACGAGGGCATGATAGAACCGTTTCAGTCGGGTCAGGTTCGTTACAACGATGCTGGCGAACGCCTTATATCTTACGGAACATCCAGCTATGGCTATGATGTTCGATGTGCGGATGAGTTCAAGATTTTTACCAATGTCCACTCGGCGACAGTTGATCCTAAGAATTTTGACGAAAATAGTTTTGTCGATATCAAGGCCGGTGAATGTATTATTCCTCCAAATTCTTTTGCCCTGGCGCGTACAGTTGAATACTTCCGCATTCCCCGCAGCGTGTTGACTATCTGTCTGGGTAAATCAACCTATGCGCGATGTGGAATTATTGTCAATGTCACGCCGTTGGAGCCGGAGTGGGAAGGGCATGTCACGCTTGAATTTTCCAATACAACAACTCTGCCAGCCAAAATTTATGCAAACGAAGGTGTGGCGCAAATGTTGTTTTTTGAATCGGATGAGGTTTGCGATGTCAGCTATAAAGACCGCGGCGGCAAATATCAGGGGCAAACTGGCGTAACGCTTCCTAAAACATAAGGCGGCGCAGAGAGTATTGGCTGTTGTTCTCCCCTTGGCGCTGGTTGATTTTCCAGTCACTGATACCAACGGGCGCGAGTATAAGGTGGTTCTGGGCACTGCAGAGTCAACACGTGTGGCAGCAGGTGAAGAGGCGGTTGTTTCTGTATACGCTAATGGATCTCCGCACTGGTGAACCACAAAGTCGATGATGTTAACAATCAGTAAAAAATCGGGATCTGATTGGCACATTGTTTTAACGCGAGCACTGTCAACCGCGAAGATAAAGGACATAGACAGTTTCTAGATCCTGAAGATCTGGGCGTCATTCATTTTTAGTTAGTCATTTGGTTTTTTCATGGATATTACGGTTGCTCATGCATTTTTACTGTTGGCGACAGGTTTTGTAGCTGGAGTGATTAACACTCTCGCCGGCGGTGGTTCCAACTTGACGCTCCCTGCACTCATGATTATGGGAATGCCCGCTGACATCGCCAATGCGACTAATAGGGTGGGCGTAGTGTTGCAAACCCTTGTGGCAGCGCGCGGATTTAAAAAACACGATAAGCTCCCTGTTGACGATATAGGCCCGGTGTTAGTGCCCACGTTGATAGGCGGGCTGGTCGGTGCAGTCGCTGCCTCTTTCGCACCTGCGGGTATACTTAAACCTCTCTTACTTGCAGCAATGGTGACGATGACAATTGTTATGCTGATTAAGCCGACATTAGTTTCACCGCCAGAGGGTACAGTACCGTTTAAAGTTAAAGAGCGACCAGCCGCGTGGTGGTGGTTGATAGTGGCGGGGTTCTATGGCGGGTTTGTACAAGCTGGGGTCGGCTTTATTTTGATTGCAGCGTTAGCGGGCACTCTCCGTTATGATCTCGTCAGGACTAATGCTTTGAAAGTGGTGTGCACACTTGCTTTCACGTTAATTGCATTAGCCATCTTCGTTTTTCGTGACCAGGTGCTGTGGCTACCTGGTTTGGTGCTGGCTTGTGGTACGATGGCGGGAGCTCAGCTTGCGGTAAAATTTGCCATACGGGCTAAGCCGGCGACTTTAAAGTGGTTTTTATTTGTAATGACAATCTGCGGTAGTGCAGCAGCGCTGCTATTCTAGTAATGTCATCGTTTAGTTCATGACTTAATATGTTAATAAGGAATACTCATGCCCTACACCAGCCAGATTATCGAAGAAGTTAATATTCTCGCACGTTATAACCTGGATACCAGTCAGGAGGGAATTAAAGTTCATAGCAGTGCAGAAACAGATGTTATCGCGGCGACAGAACGGCTGTTTAACAAAGGCCTGGTCTCGCAACAGGACGGCGGCTACTTAACCAGTTTGGGGCGTGATGCGGCAGAGCATGCTCAAAACCTTTTGCTCATTCTTAAGTGAGCTTAATGTATTGAAAAAAATGTTTTGACGGTGAGGTACCGATTGCGCAGTATTGTTTGATTTCCTCCATCGATCGTCTAACGCTAAGCGTGTTTTTATTACAACACGTGCAGGAGTTCGCTTCGTATTAACATGTCTTCTTCCTCGATAAAAATACCTTCTTTGTCAGATGCGCTGATTCCTCTTTTGAGTTTGATTTTTTTACTGGCATTATCTGTCTATCTTTTTGGTGAAGATGCATCTTACGGTGCCAATCAAATTGTACTTATGCTCTGCGGTATCTTGGCGGGTGTGGTAGGGATGAAGAATGGCCACAGCTGGGATGATATTCAAGAGGGCATGAGAGACAGTATCATGATGTCGGTGACGGCTGTTTTGATTCTGCTGGCTGTAGGTATGTTAATCGGCTGCTGGATTATTGCCGGAACTGTCCCTGCAATGATTAGTTATGGTTTGGCTCTGCTCTCTCCTCAGGTATTCTACCCGGCAAGCTGTTTAATTTGCGCTGTTGTTGCGCTCAGTATTGGTAGTTCGTGGACAGTGGCGGGTACTATCGGGATTGGCCTGATTGGTGTTGCCCAAAGTATGGGGCTTTCGCTTGAAATTACCGCAGGGGCAATTATTTCGGGAGCTTATTTAGGCGACAAATTGTCTCCGCTTTCCGACACTACAAACCTCGCGGCATCGGTTGCGGGGGCAGAATTATTTGCCCACATTAGAAATCTTATGTGGACGACCATACCCAGCTTTTTCATTAGTTTGATATTGTTCAGCGTTCTATCTATAGGTGCAGAAACAACCGCAAGCGAGTCAGAAATCAATCGACTGGATGATATTCTGCGGCAGCAATTTCACATCGGCTGGTACAATCTGCTGCCGATAGTCGTGGTTTTTGTTTTGGCGCAAAAAAAATGGCCGGCACTGCCTACGCTGATTATAGGTGCGCTATCCGCTTTGGTGATGGCACTGTTTTTTCAATCTGAGGCGATTCTTCGATTGGCGGGGGATGATGCTGATGTGGGCATGACTTTGACTCTGGTTAAAGGACTGTGGATAACGGCGTTCGATGGCTATCAATCACAATCGGGAAATGACGTTATTGATAGTCTGCTGAGTAAAGGTGGTATGAGTAGTATGTTGAATACCGTTTGGCTCATTATTTCGGCAATGATGTTTGGCGGGGCAATGGAAAGGGCCGGGTTGCTGAACTGTTTACTGGTGAAATTACTGGCATCTGTCCACAGTGTTGGTGGTTTAATCCGCTCACTTATTTTTACCGGTATCGGCGCTAATATTGTTACCGGTGATCAATTCATTGCCATTGTGGTTCCAGGTCGCATGTATCAGCAGGAATTTCGAAACCGAAAGTTGCATCCTTTGAACTTGTCGAGGAATTTAGAGGATTCGGCTACCGTAACATCGGTATTGATTCCCTGGAACACGTGCGGTGCCTATATGGCAGCAACTCTTGGTGTGGCAACTCATGCCTATTTTTTGTTTGCGTTCTTTAATCTGATTAACCCATTGATCGCAATTATTTACAGTTACATTAATTTCAGAATCTTGCCACTGAAGCAGGATTCAGACCTGAAAACCACAGAGACAAATAACGTTTAGGAGAGATACAGCCGTGGCTTTTGAAAAGACCTATCCAGAAATACGCGACGCCGTTAGCAAGTTGTGTGGCCAGTTTACCGGTGAATATTGGCGAAAGTTGGACGACAAGCGTGAATACCCTACTGAATTTGTTCAGGCTTTGAATGATGCGGGATATTTGTCAGTGTTAATCCCCGAGGAATATGGCGGTAGCGGCCTGCCGTTATCGGCCGCCTGTGCTGTGTTGGAAGAAATTCAGCGGAGTGGTGGCAATGGCGGAGCATGTCATGCGCAGATGTACACCATGGGTACTTTGCTTCGTCATGGAACCGTCGAGCAGAAAGAATACTATCTTCCGAAAATCGCTGATGGGTCTCTGCGGCTTCAGGCGTTTGGCGTCACTGAGCCTACCAGTGGTACTGATACATCGCGTATTCGCACTACCGCGGTTCGGGATGGAGATGACTACGTAGTCAATGGCCAGAAAGTATTTATCTCTCGCACTGAACATTCAGACTTGATGATATTGTTGGTGAGGACGACACCGCGGGACCAGTGCCGCAAACATACAGATGGTATGTCAGTGTTATTGGTGGATATGCGTGAGGCGGTCGGAAATGGATTAACTATTAAGCCGATTAACACCATGATGAATCACGCAACGACGGAGTTGTTCTTCGACAATTTGCGAGTGCCAGTAAAAAACCTTATTGGAAAGGAGGGCAATGGATTTAAATGTATTCTTGATGGGATGAATGCCGAGCGTATTTTGATCGCGGCGGAATGCATTGGTGACGCTCGCTGGTTTACTGAAAAGTCCTCGAGTTATGCGAGTGATCGAGTAGTTTTCGATCGACCTATTGGCCAGAATCAGGGTGTTCAATTTCCAATTGCCCGGGCGCATATTCAAACTGAGGCAGCAGCGCTAATGGTCCAGCAGGCAGCGGATCTTTACGATCAGGGGAAACGCCCCGGTGCTGAAGCTAATATGGCAAAAATGCTAGCGTCGGAAGCGTCGTGGGCTGCTGCTGATGTGTGTATTCAAACTCACGGAGGCTTTGGGTTTACCCAAGAATATGATGTGGAACGCAAATTTCGTGAAGCTCGTCTTTATCAAGTTGCGCCTATATCAACCAACTTAATATTGTCTTTTGTGGCCACCCAGGAATTGAATATGCCGAGATCTTTTTAATGGGATCACCACTTGAAGGGTTATTGGTTGTGGCAATGGAGCAGGCGGTGGCGGCGCCTTTTTGTTCCTCGCGGTTGGCTGATGCCGGTGCTCGGGTCATTAAAGTAGAGCGGCCGGAGGGCGACTTTGCTCGCAGTTATGATCATGTTGTTGATGGTGAAAGTGCGTATTTTGTTTGGTTAAATAGAGGCAAAGAATCGATATGTCTTAATATCAAAGACAGCAGGGACTGTGATCTATTGGCTAAGATACTTGAAACTGCCGATGTTTTTATTCAAAATTTGGCCCCCGGCGCTGCCCGTCGTGCGGGATTTGATTCGGCGGAATTACGGTTACGCAACCCGACACTTATTACCGTCGATATTTCCGGTTATGGTGATTCGGGCCCCTACCGTGATATGAAAGCTTACGACTTGCTGGTTCAATGTGAAACCGGACTAGCGTCGATTACCGGTGCGCCAGAGCAACCGGGCCGAGTGGGTGTTTCACTGTGCGATATTGCCTGCGGTATGTACGCCCATGCAGCTGTTCTACAAGCGTTATTAGAGCGTCAGAAAACGGGACTAGGACAAAGCTTGTCGGTTTCACTGTTCGATGCGCTTGCCGATTGGATGACAGTGCCGTTACTGCAGCAGAATTATACCGGCGAAGCACCAAAACGGGTTGGTTTGAACCACCCGTCAATAGCGCCCTATGGTGCTTATACTTGTGGAAATGGCGACCAAGTGGTCATCTCTATTCAAAATAGTAGAGAATGGCAGAGCTTTTGCGAGGGCGTATTGGAGCGACCAGAGTTGTTCGATAATCGACTTTACGCGAACAATCCCGAACGGTGTAAAAATCGTAAGTTATTGGATAGTGAAATCAATGGCGTGTTTAGCATGCTTGGCAGAGATGAACTTATCAGGCGTTTGCAGTGTTCAAAAATTGCGTTTGGATCCGTAAACACAGTTGCTGATTTATCGAGCCATGCACAGTTGCGCAGGGCAACTGTTACAACCCCTTCAGGGGAGGTGAGTATCGTTGCTCCACCGGTTATATTTGCCGGAGAAACTGCAGATCTGGGAGCTGTTCCGGCACTCGGTTCACACACGGGTTCCATTAGGAACGAATTTCACGACAAATAGGATTTCAACGTGAGCGACATCAATATTACTGAATTGCAGGCCTGGATAGGCAAGCGGGAGACCCTTGTTGATCGGTTAACACCGTTTCAGGTAAATGGTTTGTCTGCTGTTTTGGGTTATTCAGAAAGTCGGGCTAAGCCTGGTGTCGAATTACCACAGCCCTGGCATTGGATGTATTTTTTACCGACAGTGAGCGCGACCGAAATTGATGTGGACGGACATCCCAGGCGAGGCGGTTTTTTGCCGCCTGTACCCTTGCCTCGAAGAATGTGGGCGGGGAGCAATCTGGATTTTTTGTCACCTCTTATTGTCGGTGAGACTATCGAGCGTGTTTCGATTATTGACGATGTTGTATTGAAGTCCGGGAGTACTGGGCAATTGGTTTTTGTTACCGTATCTCACGAAATTTACTGTGGCGGAAAATTGGCGATCAGGGAGCGGCAGAATGTCGTCTATCGAGAAGCGAGTACCAACAATATACCGCCACCCGCTAAGCCCGCACCTGCTGAACCCCAGTGGAGCCGGATTGTTACGCCCGACCCGGTGATGTTGTTTCGCTATTCCGCGTTAACGTTTAATGGTCATCGGATTCACTATGATCGGGATTATGCAACTGAGCAGGAGGGGTATTCCGGGTTAGTTGTCCATGGACCATTGACGGCAACGCTGTTGTTGGATTTGTTGTTCAGGGAGGTACCTGACGCGAAGCTTTCTTCATTCAATTTCCGCGGAATAAGTCCATTGATCGATACCGATGAAATTAGTCTGCAAGGCTGTCGTCATGGATCACAGGTTAAATTGTGGGCCCTGAATGGATCCGGTGCGTTGGCGATGAGTGCAGAGGCAATATTGGTTTAGGCTAGTTAGCCATTAGATATAGGACTATTACCATGAGTGTGGATTTACCGTTGTGGCGGTCAATGTTGTTTATACCGGCGAATATCGAGCGTTTTGTCAATAAAGCGCATGAGCGCGATGCTGATGCAATTATTCTTGACCTGGAAGACGGCGTGCCATTGGCTGAAAAAGCAGTTGCAAGAAAGCTTGTTGGTCCCGCAGCAAAGTTAGTTTCACGTGCTGGTGCAGATGTTGTAGTACGGATTAATAGCGCTTTACGTTTGGCTGTTGCAGACCTGGAGGCAGTGGTTGATGAAGCAGTTACAGCAATTTGTGTGCCCAAGGTAAACAGTGCCGAACAGTTGCAATGGATTAGCGAAGCGATTGGTGAATTGGAGCTTGAGAAACATTTGACCCCAGGACACACCCGGCTAATTGCGCTGGTTGAATCGGTGGCGGCTTTACCAAAGTTGATTGATATCGCCAACAGCACTCCGCGCTTGGCAGGATTGATTCTCGGCTCAGAAGATTTTTCAGCCTCCGCTGGAATGGAACCGAATGCCGATGGTTTGTTGTACCCCAGTCAGCAAGTGGTATTCGCTGCCCGCGGTGCCGGCATTGCTCCGTTAGGCTTTGTCGGTTCGATTGCCGAGTACAGCGATAAAGATACCTTTCGTCAAACCATACGTCGCTCTCGAGAATTGGGTTTCGTGGGGGGGTTTTGTATTCATCCTGATCAGGTGAAGATTATGAATGAAGAGTTTTCTCCATCTGCGGCGGCCGTTGAGCATGCGAAGGGGTTAGTGGCTGTATTTGAACACGCCATCAAACAAGGTCTTGGGGCGGCAGAGTATAAGGGTAAGATGATAGATGCGCCGGTGGTTGCCAGAGCCCGTGAGCTATTAGCGGTGGATAGAAAAATACAGGCTCGAGGCTGATTTTTATGTCCAAAGATTGCGGGCAGGTCTCTATTTTAGTTTCAGCGGCGGCAATTTACGGACCCCTGCAGTTCCTGTAAACTGCCGCGCTTTGTATACTCCCACAAGCAGGTCAAAACAACCTCATGATTGAAGTCGGCGCAATTAAGCAAACTATCAAAGATTTGTCCGAGCGGACGGAAGAGCTTCGGGGGTATCTTTGACTACGATATTCGCAAAGAACAACTGACAGAAGTAGAGTTGGAGCTGGGTGAACCCTCTGTGTGGGACGATCCTGATCGAGCACAAGAGCTTGGCAAGCAGCGCGCAGCATTGGACGTTGTTGTAACCACCATCGACAAATTGACGGTTGGGGTATCGGATGTTGCGGAGTTACTGGAGATGGCTGTCGAAGAGGACGACGCTGATACGGTTGCTGAGGTCGAAGAGGAGTTGCAGGGGTTAAACCAGCACCTTGCAACTCTGGAATTCCGACGAATGTTTTCCGGCGAAATGGACGCTAATAACGCTTTTCTTGAAATTCAATCAGGTTCAGGTGGCACAGAAGCCCAGGATTGGGCTGAAATGATTTGTCGAATGTATTTGCGCTGGGGAGAAGCCAAGGGCTTTACAACAGAGTTGATGGAGGCGTCGGATGGTGATGTTGCCGGGATTAAAAGCGCAACGATTCGGTTTTCAGGAGAGTATGCATTTGGTTGGTTGAGAACTGAAACAGGTGTTCACCGTTTAGTTCGCAAGTCACCTTTTGATTCCGGCAGTCGCCGTCACACGTCATTTGCGTCGGTTTTTGTATCCCCGGAAATTGATGACAATATTGATATTGAAATTAATCCCTCGGATCTGCGCACCGATACCTATCGCGCCAGTGGTGCTGGAGGGCAGCATGTCAACAAAACTGATTCGGCAGTCAGAATTACCCATGAGCCATCGGGTATCGTCGTCCAGTGCCAGAGTCAGCGCTCACAGCATCAAAATAGAGACTTTGCAATGAAGCAGCTGAAAGCAAAGCTGTATGAGATGGAAATGCTGAAACGCAACGAGGCTGCCCAGGCTCAGGAAGACAACAAAGCAGATATTGGTTGGGGTAGTCAGATACGTTCGTATGTTTTGGATGACCAGAGAATCAAAGACTTGCGGACTAATGTACAGACCAGCAATTGCAATAATGTTTTGGATGGTGATTTAGATCTATTTATTGAAGCATCATTGAAAATGGGATTGTAACAATTCATGTCAGCACTCGATCGGTGATGACGGAAATATAAACGAGTGGCAATGCTTGCTCGAGATAGAAAGAGTGAAATTGGAAATGACTGAAACACAAGACACCGAAAATAAACTGATAGCAGAGCGTCGTGCCAAGTTGGCCGCGATACGCGAGCAACGCAACGCGTTTCCG
Organism: Oceanicoccus sp.; assembly: GCA_036963965.1. Taxonomy (GTDB): domain Bacteria; phylum Pseudomonadota; class Gammaproteobacteria; order Pseudomonadales; family Dasaniaceae; genus Oceanicoccus. The sequence continues at coordinate 101,066 of JBALTE010000003.1, forward strand.
AATAGTTTTCGGCGCAATGCGTACGCACTTGAGTTGCAAAATGAATTGGGTGAGAAAGACAAAGCTGATCTGGAGCAGCTGGATAGAAGAGCGGCGGTAGCAGGGCGTATTATGGCCAAGCGTGGCCCATTTCTGGTGCTGCAGGATATGTCAGGTCGTATTCAGGCCTATGTGGACAAGAAGAATCTGCCAGAGCAGCAAGTGGCAGAAATTAAAACGTGGGATATTGGTGATATTATTGGTTGTGAAGGTCCGGTGCACAAATCGGGCAAGGGTGATCTTTATGTCTATATGGATACAGTGGAGCTGCTTACTAAGTCACTGCGGCCACTACCGGATAAGTTTCATGGGTTACAAGATCAGGAAATGCGTTATCGGCAGCGATATGTTGATCTGATTGTCAGTGAAGAATCCAGAGATGTTTTCAAACTGCGGTCCAAGATGGTTAGTTTTATACGCAATTATCTTGATAGTGCAGACTTTATGGAAGTGGAAACACCGATGATGCAAGTCATCCCCGGAGGTGCAACGGCGCGCCCATTTGTTACTCATCATAATTCGCTGGATATGGATATGTACCTGCGGATAGCACCGGAACTGTATTTGAAACGATTGGTTGTTGGCGGTTTTGAACGTGTGTTTGAGATCAATCGGAGTTTCCGCAATGAAGGCTTGTCTACGCGCCACAATCCAGAATTTACTATGCTTGAGTTTTATCAGTCTTATGCAGACTATCATGACTTGATGGATCTGACTGAGGACATGTTGCGCAAGATGGCGATGTCGGTATTGGGTACTACCACTCTAGTGAATACTGTCAAAAATGAGGAGGGCGAAGTCATCGAAAGTTTTGACTATGATTTGTCTCAACCATTTAAGCGTATATCAGTTTTTGATTCTATACTGCACTTTAATCCGGACATCACCGCCCAGCAGATTGACAACATTGAAGGTGCTCGCCAAGTGGCTGAATCCCTGCATATCCCTCTGAAAAACAGCTATGGCCTTGGTAAGGTGCAAATAGAAATATTTGATAAAACTGTTGAGCATCATCTGCGTCAACCCACTTTTATCACACACTATCCAACCGAAGTGTCACCGTTGGCGCGTCGCAGCGATGATGACTCTTTTGTCACCGACCGCTTTGAGTTTTTTGTCGGCGGCCGGGAAATTGCCAATGGTTTCTCTGAGTTGAATGATGCTGAAGATCAGGCAGAACGATTTAAATCACAGGTGGCAGAGAAAGATGCTGGAGATGATGAGGCAATGCACTATGACGCCGACTACGTCGCTGCGTTGGAATATGGATTGCCGCCTACAGCAGGGGAGGGCATCGGCATCGATCGCTTAGTGATGCTGTTCAGTGATTCGCCGTCAATCCGTGATGTATTACTGTTCCCTCATATGCGACCGCAGGGCTGATTTCAGCTTTACTGGCGATGACTTAGCGGCATATGGACAGTGAATGTCGTGCCGCGATTAATTGCACTATTAACGAAAATTTCGGCCCGCATTAAATCGCAATATTGTTTGCATAACGTTAACCCAAGTCCTGTGCCACCGTATTTTCGTGTTGTTGAGGAGTCCGCTTGTCTGAAGGCTTCAAAAATGATCGACGATTGTTCTTCGGTCATGCCTATACCTCGGTCTGAAACTGTAAAAATAGCCATTGTCGGGTTGTCAGGCTGATCCAGGCCGGCTTCTATTCGGATCTCATTATTCTCGCTGAATTTGCAGGCGTTGCTTAGCAAATTGATAAAAATATGTCGAAATTTGGTAGCGTCGTTTTCGAGGAGCGGTATCTGTTGACCTCCGCTATAGATAAGAGTGTTGTTTCGTTGGCCAGCGAGAGGTGTAATTGTGGCGATAGCTTCAGTGAGAATAGCATTACTATCAAATAGTTCTGAATAGAGTGTCATATTTCCCGATTCGATTTTCGAAAAGTCTAAAACGTCGTTAATCTGATTCAGTAAATGCTTTCCTGCAATTAGAATATTCTTTAGGTCCGACTGTTGATCTTCAGTCTTGATATCGTCAGGGTCTATTTCCTCTAGCATCATTTCACTGTATCCGATAATCGCATTAAGCGGTGTGCGAAGTTCGTGACTCATATTGGCGAGAAAGTCACTTTTTGCATGGTTGGCAAAGTCAGCGTCCTCTTTTGATTTTTTTACATCAGCCATTGCCTGTCGCAATTTATCCGACATGGCATTAAATGCTTCTGCTGTTTCTCCAACCTCATCCCGGTGAAGGACCGGGATTTTGTAATCAAAATTACCTCCGCCGATGATAATGGAGCCTTTTTTCAAGGACTTAAACGCATTGTTTGTGTAGCGGATTAAAAGAGTACCAAGTCCTATCGTTAGCAGTATTGACACAATAAATACGCCAGTACTTATATTTCGCGTCAAAGATTCCAATGTTGATATCTGTTCGAATTTCTTGTCGGAAATTTCAATCAATTTGTCTTCCAGTTTTTCCAGTTCTTTACCAAAATTCTGATAAGCTAACAGCATATTCAGGTCGACTATATTTTTTGTTCCGTCGGGTATTACGGTATCGAGGTAATTAGTTTTTACCGCCAAAACTAGCATATCAGCTTGCAGGACTACATTAGAAAACTCGGCAGTAGCTGCTTGCGGGATGGATTTTTCGAGTTCCTGAGTAGTAATTTTTATTGTGGCCAGACTTTTTTGCAATCGTCTTTTTGATGGCAGTATAAATGATGGCTCTAATCCGGGTGTGGGCGTATCGCTGAATGATTTTACGAAAAGGTCTTCCAGGCGTTGCTGGATTTCCATTGTCTGGAGTTGGCTGGATATCGCTTGCTGCAATTCGTTAAGACTCTTATTTCGAGAGCTGTTGACCCAGGAGTCAGTTCCTACATTAATAGAAAAAAGCAGTAAGATTGCAATAATTGATAAAGTAAGGCGGACGCGTAAACTCATTTCAGCTATTTTTTTTAATCAAAAGTTGTTCGATCATAGTGACTAAATGATCAAAATTGATGGGTTTGGTTGTGTAGTCGTCGCAACCCGCGGCAAGAGCTTTTTCTCTATCACCGCTTAGCGCGTGGGCAGTGAGTGCAATAATGGGCGTATCAGTGGCGTCTTTTATTTCTCTACTGGCTGTCCATCCATCTTTTACCGGTAGCTCCATATCCATGAGAATAATATCGGGTTTTTCAAGAGTGGCTTTCTTGACGGCGATATCACCATTGCTGGCAGTAGAGACGTTGTATTGTCGACGCTGCAAACGCCGCGACAACATGTCCCTATTCATATCATTGTCTTCGACAAGTAGTATCAGAGTCATCGTATCAGCCTATCACGTTCGGTTTTGATGCTTCAGTGCGACTATTTTGTGCCGTTGGCGCGCTGATCTTTTCCAGTTTGTAAACTTTAATGGCTTTTAAAATGCCTTTTGCCTGAATAGATTGAGCCGGACCTGTTACCAGCGAGGATTGACAATCATTGTGGGTTGCTTCGCTGATTAAAATTTCACCAGCCTCGCAGTGGCTGCCAATTCGAGAGGTTTGATTGACTGTGTGCCCGACAATTCCGTACTTGGCACGTTTTTCTGACCCTATGTTACCGGCAACTACAAGCCCGGTATTGACGCTAACACCCATGGCTATTTCGGGGAGTTGGTCCTCTCTATTTTGTCGATTGATAAGAATCATTGCCTTCTGCATAGCGATTGCGGCCTGCACAGCCCGATCACTATCATCTTCATTGGAGGTAGGTGCGCCAAAGATTGCTAAAATTGCGTCTCCGATAAATTCATCAACCGTTCCTCCGTATTGCATCACAACGTCACTCATAACACCTAAGTAATTGTTCAATAGCCGAACGACGCGCTGAGGCGGTAATTGTTCTGCAATAGAGCTGAAGCCGCTGATATCGGCCATTAAAACGGTGACTTTGCGCTGACTACCACCTAGGTCAAGACCTTCCGGGTTTTCTAGAATGCGAGTCACAATATCTTCAGACAGATAGCGGCCAAAGACACTGCGAATGAAGTGCTGATTGCGCTCAAGTTCCTTGCGGTATTGCAGTTCTTTATTATGCCAGCGCTTGCGTTCGACACCCGCCCTGATTCGCGCCTGCAGTAAAACGGGGTTGAATGGTTTAAACAAATAATCTTCGGCACCCGCTTCGATACAGCGTATTACCCGGTCGGTTTCCTTGTTTCCAGAAACGACAATGACGGGTATTGCTCTTAATTTTTCGTCTTGTTTCAGAAGTTCCAGTAGCTCGTCGCCATCCATTTCAGGCAATATAAGATCGAGCAGTATTAGATCTACTTCTTTCTCCGCAAGAACGGAAAACATTGACGTTCCGGTATTGGCTTCCAGGACTATAGCGTTGTTTAGTTGGAGGTAGCGTTTTAATATATCGCGGCTTTCCATTTGGTCGTCAACGATGAGAATGGTGCCGCCTAATGTGTTAGGCACTGGACTTGCAGCGTAAGAGAGAGCTTCTTCATGGCTGTCATGATTTGACAACTGATGGCATAGGTGGACAATTTTCCGTAGAGGGTTATACAGCGCCATATCAGCAATTGGCTCCATCTCCTCTAGAATGAATTCACTGTAACCGATTGTCGCACTGATTAAATTCCGTAGTTCGTGTCTTACTAATCGACTGTCGCTTATGGTTCCCCGGGATACGGATTGGATAAAGTGGTTCAGCTTTAAGCCTACGGTGTGTAATTTCTGCAAATCATCGTCCAGCGATGTCCTGCGAGTTGGTTCGGCGGGCGAATGCAAAGCGTCAATGTGATCGATCAACTTTTTGGCGTCGGGCAGCCATAATGGCCGAGACGGGTGGCTGAGTTTATTTTCCATTACAATATTTTGTTATTAATGTTCGGTAAGTATATATCACCACAGGGAAAGTTGTTGTGTAGGTAGCTGGAAAAGTAGATTTGCTGTGCTATATTCAAAGCCAACAGTGTTGGTGGAGGATAGTGGCTAGGCCATTGCCTGTTTCGCAACTTAGGGCATTGAATACGAAGGATTTGTGTTCGATCTGTAAATCAATCATGACTGATGGCTACGATATTATGATTTTGGATAGTGTAGAGATTTTTGAAGGTTTAACCCAGCAGGAGCTGGAGGTACTCGCAAACAGCGGTGTGATGAGGAGTTATCCAAAGAATACGGTAATTATCAATGAAAATGATCTCGCAGACTCTCTTTACATTATTGAAACAGGACGAGTGAAAGTTTATTGCAGCGATAAGAATGGCAAAGAATTTATTATGAATACTTTGGGGGCCGGCGATTATTTTGGAGAGCTGGCGCTACTTGATGACGATCGGCGTTCTGCTTCAGTTAGAACGATGGAAAAAGCCAGTTTTCTAATTATCTACAAAGAAGATTTCAACAAAGTGCTGTTACAGCAGGCGAATATTGCCGCAACATTGATTCGCAATCTCACTCGCAGGGTGCGGAAACTAACGCAGGATGTTAAGGCTTTGGCATTGCAAGATGTCTATGGGAGAGTAACTACTGTGTTAACTACACTGGCAGATGCCAGAGAAGATGGCACATCGATTATTCCTGAAAAGCTTACCCAGCAAGATATTGCTGATCGGGTTGGCGCGTCCCGTGAAATGGTGGCGCGTATACTCAAAGATTTGACCATCGGGGAATATATCGCTTTTGAAGGGCGTAGCATTGTTCTCAATGGCAAGTTACCAGAGAATTATTAGTTGACCTGTCTGTGTATGTGACGTGCGACGATTACAATCCCAGCGTCGCGCTTCGGTTGAATGCTACTAACACGATATAGCCGAAACTGAGTATCGCCAGACCAAAAGCAGTGGCTCGTTGAGTTCTGGTCTTTGCGTATCGCAGTACAATTAACCCCATGCCAATATAGATAACAAGCGCGACAACTTTAGCTGAAAGCCAGGTTATTGTTAGGGGCAGTTGTTGGCTTTGTATCGCCAGATATGCGGCGCAGGACAATAGCACGGTGTCGTTAATGTGGGGGAAAACTTTCAGCCAGCGTGGAGGACTGTATTCCCCGTCGTATAATTTCATTGACCCGCGGTAGACGAAACAGCAAATTGTTATTGCTGCTGTGAGCATGTGAACCGTTTTTACCAATTGATAGAGGTCGCCATCCATGACTTATGTCAGATCCTGATCGATACTGATCACGGTACTTTTAATAGCCCCTTTTGCTAGTTTGCTGTGAATTGTTTGCCCCACAGTTGTAGCCTCTGCGCGGGTAATCACTTGTCCTTCACTGTCGGTAACAATGGCGTAGCCTCGCTCCAGTGTGGCTAGCGGACTGACGGCATCAAGCAAGTGCACGGTGTTATTGAGCTTTTGTCGATAGTGCGTCATTTGCTTGCCAATCTGTTGTTCAAGCCGTCGATACAGATTTTGGTAGCGCAGCGTCAGTTGGCGGCTGAGGTGAGCAGGTGTTTGCTGCTGCAGTCGAGCTTTAATCAGATCTATGCCCAATTGTTCCTGCTGAAAACGATTACGCCAGCTATTTTTGAGTCGCAACTCTAATTCATCCAGACGTTGACTGTGTTCTTGCAGGCGGCTGCCTGGATGGCGAAGTCTGGTTTGTTGCCAGTGTAGTCGCTGTCTTGATGATTCCAGTCGCTGCAGCATTCGTCGAGTCAGGGCTTGTTGGTAACCAGTAAAATTAGCCAGTATTTCTTGGCTGTCTGGACTCAGTAGCTCGGCGCCAGCAGAGGGTGTGGGGGCGCGGCGATCGGCAACAAAATCCGCTATGGTAATATCCACCTCGTGACCGACGGCACTAACGACAGGGAGATTGCTGTGATAAATAGCTCGCGCAACTACTTCCTCGTTAAAAGCCCAAAGATCTTCCAGCGAGCCGCCCCCGCGGGAAACCAGGATGACATCGATCGTGAGCAATTCGTCGGCAGCAAGCTGGTTGGCCTGGGCAATGGCCTTTGCGATACCAGCGGCGGCCTCCTGGCCCTGTACAGGCGTTGGGAAGATGGTCACTGGAATACCGGGGAAACGACGCCCTAGCACCGTAAGTATGTCGTGAATGGCTGCGCCAGTAGGAGAAGTTACAATCGCTATATGCCGGGGTAGTGTCGGCAGAGTTTGTTTATGCTGTTGATCAAATAGCCCTTCCTGGTGCAGCTTCGCCTTAAGTTCTTCAAACTTTCTGGCGAGCTCACCATCGCCTGCGAGTTCCATATGTTCAACAATAAGTTGATAGTCGCCTCGTGCTTCGTACAAGCTGAGTTTAGCCCGTGCAATGACCTGCTGGCCGCCATCGGCTTGAAACCGCAGTCTGGCGTTGCTATTGCGGAACATCGCGCAGCGTACCTGGGCACTATTGTCTTTAAGCGAGAAATACCAGTGTCCCGAAGAGGGACGGGACAGATTGGAAATTTCACCAATGATCCATACCGATGGAAAATTCCCCTCCAGCAAGCGCTTTGCCTGCCGATTGAGTTGACTGATGGTTAGGGTGTCGCGTTTCGGTGGCTGAGTGCCAGTGTTTGTTTGCATTGGCCTATTGTAGCCCAGCTTTGGGTCTTTCATACAGCTGCCTACATTATCAATAGGGGTGACCTTATTAGTCAAAATTGAAACTAGTGATTTACGGGTAAACAACATTCGATTAAAATGTCCGGTTTTAAGTCCCGCATGGTTTGATTTTTGACACTGCGTGGCTTGGGTCCCACTGGCTACACTTGTCCGCTTTGGTTTGGTTTGTTCTCTGATTCATAATCGGAGTGGATGGTCTTTAACAGGAAATTGATAATGCTGCGAATTGCCGAAGAAGCCCTCACTTTTGATGATGTTCTCCTCCTGCCCGGTTACTCCGAAATAACTGCCAAGGATGTGTCATTGAAAACCCAGTTCACCAAAGGTATCCAGTTGAATATTCCGCTGGTATCGGCTGCTATGGATACAGTCACAGAATGGCGTTTGGCAGTTGCTATCGCGCAGGAAGGTGGCATAGGTATTATCCATAAAAGCATGAGTATTGATCAGCAGGCCTATCAGGTTCGTGCGGTCAAAAAACACGAAAGTGGCGTTGTCAAAGACCCTGTCACTATTGATGCGTCAGAGCCCATTCATCGACTGTTCGAGATTCGTGAAGAACACAATATTTCAGGTGTGCCCGTACTGGATAATGGCAATCTGGTAGGGATTGTCACTAGTCGCGATGTGCGGTTTGAAACCCATATGGATCAACCCGTATCAACCATCATGACAACCCGAGATAGGTTGGTAACGGTTAAAGAGGGTGAAGACCTTGATGTGGTCAAAGAGTTGTTGCACAAACATCGCATAGAGAAAGTACTTGTCGTTAACGATGATTTTGATTTGTGCGGAATGATTACCGTGAAAGACATCAATAAGGCACAAACGTTTCCTAGCGCCTGTAAAGACAGTGCAGGGCAACTTTTGGTTGGAGCCTCGGTAGGGACGGGCGCTGACACCGATGATCGTGTGGCCGCACTGATTGACGCAGGTGTTGATGTGCTGGTCGTAGATACCGCTCACGGTCACTCTGTTAATGTTATCGACAGGGTGCGGTTGATCAAACAAGCCTATCCTCATATGCAAGTTGTTGGTGGCAATATTGCGACCGCTGCTGCGGGGTTGGCTTTAGTTGAGGCTGGCGCCGATGCGGTTAAGGTAGGTATTGGCCCGGGGTCAATCTGTACAACGCGAATCGTTACAGGAATAGGGGTGCCTCAAATTTCCGCTATTGCTAATGTTGCCGCGGCATTGAAGGAATCCGGTGTTCCTATCATTGCCGATGGAGGCATTCGGTTTTCCGGTGATTTATCCAAAGCGGTTGCCGCCGGAGCCTCATCTATTATGATGGGCAGTATGTTTGCAGGTACCGAAGAAGCTCCCGGAGAAGTTGAGCTCTATCAGGGTCGTACTTATAAGTCATATCGGGGCATGGGGTCACTCGGAGCAATGTCGCAGACTCAAGGCTCCAGTGATCGCTATTTTCAGAGTGCAGATTCCGGCGTAGAAAAATTGGTACCCGAAGGTATCGAGGGTCGGGTTCCTTATAAAGGTCCGCTTTCTGCGATCATTTATCAAATGATGGGAGGCTTGCGTTCGGCGATGGGTTACACCGGAAGTCGCGATATTGAGACGATGCGCACAGTACCGCAGTTTGTGAAAGTGACCGCTGCGGGTATGAGTGAAAGTCATGTTCACGACGTCAGCATAACGAAAGAAGCGCCCAATTATCCGAGTGCTTAATTGTTAAAATCTTGATAAGAAAACGCTGAATGTATTGTGTTTGGCGCTTTCTCTTATTGAGGGTTCTGGTGCGTGATGTTTCCATCTGCCCGATTCTCACAGTATGTGAGATACCTGGTCCATTAAATAGTCTTGTAATTTGACCGATTTGTAGTTGAGCGGTCCATCTTGAGAGTTACCTATGTCAGTTGATATTCACGCACAGCGCATCCTTATTCTGGATTTTGGTTCCCAGTACACCCAGCTTATTGCACGGCGTGTGCGGGAAATTGGTGTGTACTCTGAAGTTCGCGCGTTTGATATGGATGCTGATGAAATTCAGGCGTTTAATCCTCGCGGCATAATTTTGGCCGGTGGACCGGAGTCAGTCACTGAAGGTGAGTCACCACGGGCGCCAGCTATCGTTTATGAAATGGGTGTGCCTGTTCTGGGGATTTGTTACGGCATGCAAACAATGGCAGAACAGCTTGGTGGAAAAGTAGCATCGTCTGAGTTGCGAGAGTTTGGTTATGCGCAAATTAAAGTGCAGGGCAATTCGGCATTGTTGCACGATATAAAAGATCATCTCGACAGCGACGATGGTGCTGCATTGCTGGATGTCTGGATGAGTCACGGCGATAAAGTGTCCGAGATGCCAACAGATTTTCAGCTGATGGCGTCGACAGAGTCTTGCCCAATTGCAGGAATGTACCATCCAGAGAAAAACTTCTACGGCATACAATTTCATCCGGAAGTTACTCATACTCTTCAAGGTAAGCGAATCTTTGAGCACTTTGTGTTGGAGCTTTGTGATTGTGAAGTGCTTTGGACACCGGCAAATATTGTAGAAAATGCTATTGATACGGTTAGAAGCATGGTAGGTAGTGATAAAGTGTTGCTTGGGCTTTCAGGAGGTGTTGATTCGTCTGTTGTAGCCGCGCTGTTGCATCGTGCGATCGGGAGCCAATTAACCTGTGTTTTTGTAGACAATGGTCTGCTGCGTAAAAACGAGGGTGACCAGGTCATGGACATGTTTGCAAAAAACATGGGGGTGAAGGTGATTCGCGCCGACGCCGAAGATATCTTCCTTGGCAATTTGGTGGGGGAGAGCGATCCTGAGAAAAAACGTAAAATCATAGGCAACACGTTTATTGATATTTTCGACCAGCAGGCGTCACAAATACAAAATGTGAATTGGCTGGCGCAGGGGACTATCTACCCTGATGTCATCGAGTCAGCAGCAGGTAAAACCGGTAAGGCACATGTCATCAAGTCTCACCACAATGTCGGTGGTCTGCCGGACGACATGCAATTTAAGTTGGTAGAACCGCTGCGAGAACTATTCAAAGATGAGGTGCGCAAAATTGGCCTCGAGCTTGGCTTGCCTTATGACATGGTTTATCGGCACCCGTTCCCAGGTCCAGGTTTGGGGGTGAGAATTTTGGGTGAAGTTAAAAAGGAATATGCTGAAATTCTGCGGGAGGCCGACGCAATCTTTTTGGAAGAACTCCATGCCGCTGACTGGTACCACAAAACCAGCCAGGCCTTTGTCGTGTTTCTACCGGTAAAATCTGTTGGGGTTGTCGGTGACGGCCGTCGCTATGAATATGTAGTCGCCTTGCGGGCGGTAGAAACAGTCGACTTTATGACTGCGCGCTGGGCACATTTGCCCTATGATCTTTTAGAAAAAGTGTCAAACCGAATTATTAATGAAATCAGCGGTATTTCCCGTGTTGCTTATGATGTTTCCAGTAAACCACCGGCGACTATTGAATGGGAGTGAACGTCATCGATTCCGCGTTTCAGGGCCGATATGAGAAATAGAAGCCTACTATGAGCACAGTTGCTGATCACCGCTATATGGAAGCTGCTCTGGAATTGGCTCAAAAGGCCGGTGCTTTGGGAGAAGTACCAGTTGGGGCTGTCGTTGTGCTCAATGATGAGATTATTGGGCAAGGATTTAACCAGCCTATCAGTCTCTCTGATCCAACAGCCCATGCTGAAGTGATGGCTATTAGAGATGCAGCGAAAGTGTTACACAACTACCGTCTTCCCGAAGCGACCCTGTATGTCACAATTGAGCCTTGCACGATGTGTGCGGGTGCCATGGTTCATGCCCGCATAAAACGTGTGGTTTACGGGGCGACTGAATTAAAGTCTGGAGTTGCGGAAAGCAATGGACGCTTGTTTGATAGCGCTTATCTCAATCATCACGTTGATGTGGAGGGTGGTGTGATGGCGGCTTGTTGCTCGAACCTTATATCGGATTTTTTTGCAGCACGCCGGCAACAGAAAAAACGAAAGTCCGATTAGTTTTTTCGGCTCTTATCTTCCCTGTTGAGCCACTTTACTTCACAATGCCTTAATCTGTCGCAATTGAAACCTACTTTGTTTAGAGAATAACTTATGAGTGAAGCATTACCTGTTGTAGCAATTTTGGGCGGTACCGGAGACTTGGGTACTGGGTTAGCACGTCGTTGGGCGCAAGCGGGTTACCGCGTGATTATAGGGTCTCGTACTGTAGACAAAGCGGAAGTTGCTGCAGAGAGTCTTCGTGCCACAATGGGTGATCGAGGCGTTGACTCGGTGAACGTATCAGCCATGGAGAATTTTGAAGCGGCAACAGCGGCAGATATTTGTGCAATGACGGTGCCGTTTGCACACCATAGTAGTACGCTGGAGCACGTAAAAAGCGCATTGTCCGGGAAAATTCTGATCGACGTTACAGTACCGCTGGTTCCTCCTAAAGTTGCCCGTGTGCAGCTACCTGCTGAGGGTTCTGCAGGACAGATTGCCCAGCAGCTTTTGGGTGATGAGGTTATGGTTGTTTCCGCATTTCAAAATGTTGCTGCTCACCACCTTCAAGAGGGCCATGGTTTGAGCTGTGATGTTATTGTTTGTGGCGACAAAAAAGTAGCTAGAGCAGAGGTGATTTCTCTGGTAGAAGCGGCGGGTATGAGAGGCTTTCACGGTGGAAGCATCGCTAATTCCGCCGCAACGGAAGCATTGACGTCAGTTCTCATCTTTATTAATAAGCAGTATGGTTGCCACGCGGGAATTAGTATTACCGGCATTGACGATAAAGAATAGACAACGGTGTCTGCTTTAACGTTAACATCACTGCTGGAATTTCCACTGGTTGAGCCCGGCGACGATTTAGTTGATCAGCTACTGGCGTCGTTGGATACTACCGCTATCGCATTGGACGACAATGACGTATTGGTGTTGGCGCAAAAAATAGTGTCTAAGGCTGAAGGTCGTTATAAATATTTGAATGACGTGCAACCCAGCGACGCAGCAATTGAGCTCGCAGGCAGCATTGATAAGGACCCTCGTCTGGTCGAATTGATTCTTGAAGAATCGGTAGATGTGGTGCGCCAGCGGCCGGGTGTAGTGGTGGTTGAACATCGTCTTGGCTATATTCATGCAAATGCGGGTATCGATAAATCCAATATTAGCTCCGATGACAATAATCCCAGAGTGCTGTTATTGCCCTGGGATTCGGATGCTAGCGCCGCGAGTTTGCGTCGAGAGCTAAAAAAACGTACCGGTAAGAAAGTCTATATTATTATCAATGACAGCGCCGGTCGCGCCTGGAGAAATGGAACGGTTGGTATGGCCATTGGCACTGCAGGATTTGAACCACTAGAAAACTTAATCGGTGACGAAGATCTGTTTCATCGTCCCATGGAAGTTACCGAAGTAGCCGTTGCCGACGAATTGGCTGCTGCTGCTTCCTATATGATGGGGCAAGCAGCTGAAGGATCTCCGGTTACCCATATACGGGGTGCTAAATTGCGAGATTCTGAGCAAGGCTCGCACGCACTGATCCGTGACAAATCTAAAGATATGTTTCGATGATAAAAACGTCCCCAATCAAGCAGTATTTGGCATTGTCTGGGGGTGTAGGCGGAGCGAAGCTTGCACTGGGTTTGTCAAAAGTATTAACCCCTGAACAGCTGACAATAGTCGCGAATACGGGTGATGACTTCGAACATCTAGGATTATCAATCTCTCCCGATTTAGATACGGTGATGTACACGCTGGCGGAGATCAATAATAAAGAATTGGGTTGGGGGCTCGCTGGTGAGAGCTGGAACGCCATGGATGCGTTATCCCGGCTCGGCGGCGAAACCTGGTTTCGTTTAGGCGATAGGGATCTGGCAACCCATTTGCAGCGCAGTACACTTTTAGCCTCGGGCTCCAGCCTGTCCTCCGTTACCGAAGCGCTTTGTCAGCAGTTAGGCATCAAACACCCGATAATTCCGATGAGTGACGACATTGTACGTACGCGGGTTCAAACCAATGAGGGAGAGTTGGCGTTTCAGCAATACTTCGTTCGGGATCAATGTGTACCGGCAGTGACAGGATTTTATTTTGACGGTATTGGCAGCGCTAAACCGCAACAGAAGATGATGGACTTGTTATCCAGTGAACAGTTGGCGGCCATTATCATATGCCCGTCAAATCCCTTTGTCAGTGTCGACCCGATAGTGGGGCTTGCGAATGTGAGGGATGCGATGCGAAATAGCTCTGCACCCGTGATAGCAATCTCACCAATAGTCGCAGGGATAGCGATAAAAGGCCCTGCTGCGAAAATGATGTCGGAGTTAGGCATGCCTGCGACGGCAGCGGAAGTTGCTCGATTTTATGGTGACCTCATTGACGGTTTTGTACTTGACCAGTCTGATCATGAATTGAAATCAGAGATTGAGCAAACCGGTATTCATGTGCACTGTACCAAAACAATTATGAATACGTTGGAAGATAGGATTGATCTGGCCGAAGATGTGTTAGCGTTTGCTGATTCGGTTCATGAAAAAATTAACGAAAAGAAGAAGGGTGACCTTTAATGGTGTGGGCAGTATTACCGCTAAAGAATTTTGTTGATGCCAAGCAGCGCTTGTCTCGGATATTGGATGACGAAGAGCGCTATAGATTATTCCAGATGATGGTAGAAGATGTGCTTGATGTGCTGGTGGATCACTCCGGTATCGAACAAATTGTTATCGTCTCTGATGACCCTGGCGCAACCATGTTGGCCGAGCGCTATGGAGCCCTGTGCTGGTCAGAAAAACGGTTGTTGGATGAAACAAAGGTGACCTTGTCGGCAATCGACCCGGCCCAAAGCATGTTATCGGTAGTTGTCGATGCAGCCGCTGCAAAGCTCGCCTCGCAAAGTATCGACTCGATGATGGTTGTTCATGGTGATCTACCCCTGCTCAGTGGTGCGGAGTTGGATCGGCTGCTCTCATTACATGTGAAAGTGGATGGCAGTGCAGTTACCATAGCCCACGATGTTGATAAGGATGGCAGTAATTGTGTCGTTGTTAGCCCACCAAATGTTATTTCTTTTCAATATGGAAGCGGTAGTTACAATAAACATTGCGAGATTGGAAAACAAAATTCAGCGGTAGTCAGCAGTTTGTATTTAGCAGGTGCTGCACGTGATATTGATAACCCGACTGATCTTGTTAGTTTATGTTCAGAACAAGACGAACGGAGAAAAACGGTGACGTTTCTTAGTGAGAGTGGCATTGCGGGCAGGTTATTGGCGAAAGAGAAGGATCAGAGTGATTTGCTGCAGGTGCTGTCAGACACTGTGGCGCTAGGGGATTTTCTCAGTGAAGACTCGGCTTTGATGCTGGCGGAAACTGACTATGGCAGCGAAGCAGTCACAGCGGAGTTGATGAGATTGGCCAGCCAGGTGCGTGATCGCGGTTTTCGAAATGTTATAACGTATTCGCGCAAAGTGTTTATACCGCTAACACATCTATGTAGGGATGTTTGTCATTATTGTACGTTCGCGCAGACTCCCAAAAAAGTCCAGTCACCGTATATGACCGTTGCCGAAGTTCTGGAGTCAGTCAAAGCAGCAGAACAACAGGGGTGTAAAGAAGCCCTTTTGACTCTGGGTGAAAAACCGGAGTTGCGATATAGCGCTGCTCGCATTGCGCTTGCAGAAATGGGCTTTAGTACAACCCTTGAATATGTCGCACATGTCGCAGAGGCGATTGTAAGAGAGACCAGTGTACTGCCACATATTAATGCTGGCTGCATGAGTGATGAAGAGATAGCAATGCTTCGACCCGTTTCTGCATCGATGGGCATTATGTTGGAGTCTGCTTCAGAGAGGCTTTGTGAAAAAGGCATGCCTCATTATGGTTCTCCGGATAAAGATCCCAAGTTGCGGATGGATACCATTGACAGGGCAGGTCGCGCGAAGGTTCCGTTTACTTCCGGCATCCTGATCGGCATTGGTGAGACTCGACTCGAGCGAATAGAATCTTTGTTGATGCTCAGGTATAGCCATCAGAAATACGGGCATTTACAGGAAATTATTATTCAGAATTTTCGGGCCAAAGAAGGCACTAAAATGGTTGCCGCACCTGAGCCCGATCTAAATGAGTTGTTGTGGACGATTGCTGTTGCCCGGCTTATATTTGGTTCAGAGATGAGTATTCAGGCACCGCCTAACTTGAGTCCTGGAGTACTGCCTAAAATTGTCAGTGCGGGTATTAATGACTGGGGCGGGATTTCTCCCGTCACCCCGGACTTTGTCAATCCTGAGGCGCCCTGGCCTCATGTAGACAATCTTGCCAATGAAACTGCCAGCGCGGAAAAATATCTGCAGGAACGATTAACTATTTATCCGAGCTTTGCCATTAATGGCAAAGAATGGCTGGACGCAACATTGCAGACACAGCTACTGCGGATGATTGACGCTGAAGGATTCCCTCGCATTGACAACTGGTGCCCGGGAGACGCTACTGCTCCTCCAGCGGATATCGTGGGATTGCTTGATAAAACATCATTGGCTTATGTGTCCTCGGATTTAGTCGCTATTGTTGAGAGCGCCAGGCAGGGTCAGGAGTTGACAGAGGCGGAAGTTGTACGATTATTTCAATCTCGTGGTGATGATTTGGCGTATGTTTGCCAAGCTGCCGATCAGCAGCGAATAGATTGTTGTGGAGAAGAGGTTAGTTTTGTTGTTAACAGGAATATTAATTACACCAACATTTGTTATTTTAAGTGTCAGTTTTGTGCTTTCTCCAAAGGCAAACTGAGTGAGAATTTACGCGGACGTCCCTATGATTTAGGTCATGAAGAAATTACCAGACGATGTCAGGAGGCGTGGCAACGAGGTGCTACGGAAGTGTGTATGCAAGGCGGCATTCATCCTGAATATACCGGTGAAACGTATCTCGATATTGTGAAAGCGGTAAAGTTGGCGACGCCTGACATGCATTTACATGCGTTTTCACCGCTGGAAGTATGGCAAGGGGCGGCAACGTTGGAGATTGGTGTCGATGAGTTTCTGAGAATGTTAAAAGCAGCTGGACTGAATACATTGCCTGGCACTGCTGCTGAAATTCTGGATGATGAAATTCGCGCAGATCTATGCCCGGATAAAATTAACACGGCGCAATGGCTTGAGGTGATGGAGGCAGCACATAACGCCGGTTTTAATACTACCGCAACCATTATGTACGGGCATATTGAGAAGTTGCAACATTGGGCAAGGCACTTGTTACGAGTAAGACAATTGCAAGAAAAAACCGGTGGATTTACAGAGTTTGTACCTTTGCCATTTGTACATATGGAGGCTCCGTTGTATCTGAAAGGGAAGTCTCGTAGCGGGCCTACTTTTAGAGAGTCGTTGTTAATGCATGCGGTAGCTCGTCTGGTTTTGTCCCCTCTAATTAAAAATATTCAAACTTCATGGGTAAAAATGGGGGAGAAAGGTGTTGTTGCATGCCTGCGCTCCGGAGCCAATGACCTCGGTGGTACTTTGATGAATGAATCCATCACCAGAGCGGCTGGTGCTGAACATGGAGAGGAGTATTCAGTTGATCAAATGAGTAAGCTTATCGCTTTAGCAGGTCGCCAGTCTCGACAGCGATCAACTGACTATCAGCAGGTTACGGAAGAAAGAATTTTTGCGGCACAGCATGCGGGGCCATTGACTGATGTGATAAACGCGGTGGAAAAAAAATACGATAGAAAGAAGGGACAAAAAATTCCTTTGATAGTGAATGGTTAATGATGTGCCTTAAAAGGTGGTAAAACTACTTTTCTGATTTGTTGTTCGTGTGAATATAAGCAAAAGGTAGCAGTAGTGATGTTAATTCAACGTAGTATAAATAGTACAGCGTTAGGTCGATATAAGTCGCTGTTGTTGATTCTGCTGATGTTAAGCCTGACCGCTTGTGCCGCTAAGGTTTCCTACCGTTTTCTCGATTGGATCATTGCCTGGTCAGTTGACGATTATGTTGATTGGAATAGTCAGCAACAGCAACAATTTGACCAGGTCGTATCAGATAAGCTGGCATGGCACCAAAGCACACAATTGAAACGTTATAGTGAGTTTTTAGTTCAGCTGAAGCAAGATTTCCAACAGCCGCTGTCTAATGAATTATTAATGGAACGTATGCAAGAAGCGGAACAGCTGTGGGTCGTCACCCTCAAAGAAGTTGCTCCCGAAGCTGTGAATTTATTAATGACACTCAACGACGAACAAGTTGATGATGTTAGTGAAAATTTGACAAAAAATATTCAAAAAATGGAAAAAAAATATGTTGTGGGTTCTCCCAAAAAATTGGAACGAAGGCGCATCAAAGAAGTAGAAAAAACCATTTCGCGGTTTATTGGCAAACTGGACAGCAACCAAAAAGAAATAGTAGCGCTATGGTCTTCGCGGCTGGAAAATACCCGTGAACCCTGGATACAAAGCAGAAAAGAATGGGCATCTGCATTTACTCAGGTCTTGAGAGAAAGACAAAGTACGAGGTTCCCCGGGTCGCTTTATACATTATTAGTTAGCCCGCGGTCGATCTGGAGTGATAAGTACAAATCGTTGGTCGATATCAATATAGGTAATGGGATTGATCTCATTATTTCTCTTCAGGCCAGTTTAACCAATAAGCAAAAAAAACAGCTGAATGGCAATATCGATGACTGGATCGAAGCATTTGATGAGCTTTCGTCTTCGGCAGAAGGTGTAATAGGTGAGAGGGCTCGGTTGGAATGAGTGATATATCGTTAGATTTTACCGTTGCTGGCTCTGCATTAACGATGGAATCTTCGTGGTTTAACGTTCTCTCGGAAGAATTTGAACAGACTTATATGAAGGCATTACACGGTTTTCTCAACCGGGCGATGGACGACAATAGAACAATTTTTCCTTCCCCTGAGTTTTGGTTTAACGCGTTTAACAGTACCCCGTTTAATGACGTGAAAGTTGTCATTCTTGGACAGGACCCCTACCATGGACCCAATCAGTCCCATGGCTTATGCTTTTCAGTGAGACCTGATGTGCCGATACCCCCCTCACTAAGAAATATTCTTAAAGAGCTTCATCGCGAGCTGGAAATTCCAACACCTTCTCGTGGCTGTTTGCAGCGATGGGCTGACCAGGGAGTGTTGTTGTTAAACGCTACTCTCACGGTTGAGCAGGGTCAGGCGGGTTCACATCAAGGTCAGGGCTGGGAGCAGTTTACTGATAAAGCTATTCAGCTATTAAGTGATAAAAGACAGGGGATCGTGTTTTTATTGTGGGGAAGTTACGCTCAGAAAAAGGGGCGGTTTATTGACGAAAAAAAGCATCTTGTTCTAAAATCACCACACCCGTCACCGTTGTCAGCGCACCGGGGTTTCTTTGGGTGTAATCATTTCATCCAAACAAACGATTACTTGCTGCAGGCGGGGAAAACCGAAATTGATTGGTCTCTCGACTAGTTCTGTAATAGTGCCATTGCCGCTTCCATATCATCAGAGAGGTCTTCCACCTCGTGTGTATTGATTTCGTGGGA
This sequence comes from Oceanicoccus sp., assembly GCA_036963965.1. Taxonomy (GTDB): domain Bacteria; phylum Pseudomonadota; class Gammaproteobacteria; order Pseudomonadales; family Dasaniaceae; genus Oceanicoccus. The sequence continues at coordinate 120,101 of JBALTE010000003.1, forward strand.
TAACCCCAGTCGGCTGAAAGCACTGATTGAACTCCAGTCCATTTGTGTGAGTGGATGCTCTGTCCCTATATAGCTTTGTAGATTGGCGACCATAACAACATCGGAATAATCCACAGCATCGACAACTCGATCAAATTGTACGTGTTCTTCTGGCACTAGGCGTAACGCTTCCGGAAATTCCCAGGCTGCCAATATTTTACTGCCAATCTCGGGGTAAGACATTTCTATCAGTTCATCGAGCATAGGAATATCTTTCAATAGCTTGCGATTATCTTCCGCGTAAGTAAGAACGGGTAAAACACCAATTTTGTGAACCAGTCCTGCAAGGGTAGCCTGGTCAGGTTTCAATTTTGTGTAGTGTCGAGCGAGCACATGACTGATTCCGGCCACTTCGGTGCTTCGGTTCCAGACTTCGCGCATTTTTTCGTCGATAATGTCTGATGTTGCCTGAAACATTTGTTGCATGGCCAGTCCAGTTGCCAGGTTGGCGGTATAGTCAATTCCGAGGCGACTGACCGCCATCTTTAAGTCTTCGATCGCTCGACTAGCCCTCAGCAGAGGGCTGTTTGCGACCTTAATAATGCGAGCAGTAAGTGCAGCATCATTGGTTATAACATCTGAAAGCTTCTTAATATCAATATCAGGGTCAGCGGCTGCTTCACGGACCTGAAGCGCAACCTCAGGCAAGGTTGGTAACGTTATTTGGTCTTTTTCAATAGCGATAATGATTTCGTTTTTAATTGGAAGAAGCAATTCGTTCATACTAGAGCCTGATTGATGGTTTATTAATCGAAAATAGCATCCGCTAAGATGTTAATTCTCACCATTAGTTATAGCATAAGGTAAGGATAGTATCTCTACCGGATACTGCCGTTTTCCTGCAACTACTCCTGAATCGTTAAAACTCTTGCTGGAAATTACTGCGAGGGCCTCGCTGCTGCCATCACTGAGGTTGACGATATTGACGATATTGCCAATGCTGGAAGGTGTTTGATCAACTGAAAACTCTGGCGTCGCTGGATAAAGATCACTGCCAGGCGACAGTTCGCCCTGGTTTTTCGCTATTTTTATACGATACATCGGTCGTTTCAGTTTCCCCTTGTATTGCATTCGGGCAACAATTTCCTGGCCGGTGTAGCACCCTTTAGTGAAACTGACGGCGCCGGTAGTCTGGTAATTCAACATTTGCGGGATAAACATATCAATCGTTTTATCTGAGACTTCGCCGCGGCCCATCTTGATTGATAACAATTCCCAGTGTCGAGACCCTTGCAACTCCAAGCCTTTACTTAATTGAGGCCAAAGCTGTTCCAGATGATTCCGCAATATCCAGCATTCATAGATCAAACCGTCGTTATCCAATTGAATCGCGACGTTGTCATCTAGCCAGGTAGTTTGATAGATATGTGGTGAGCCTGGGTTAAACAGTGCCCGAATTGTACTTTGGGCTGTTTCACCGGCGATGCAGACACACACATACTGATCGCTTTTGATGCTCTGTTCAGCCTTGGAGAATACGATGTACTTGGAAAATGTCGATTGTGTGCTTTGCAATACTGAGCTGCGCATACGCAACAAATATTCGTTAGGTTCCTTCTTCGCCAGCAGAAAGCTGCTGATTACTCGTCCTTTGGGTGTGCAGTAGGCGCCAATACCACTGTGATTGGAGGTCACTAAACTGACATCGCTGGTAGTTTGGCCCTGCAAAAATGTAGAGGTATCGGGGCCACTGATAGATAATAGTCCGTAATAACAGACGACTGAAATAGTGTTGTCGTGGTTGCCCTCGCTTAACGTTTCGATAGTTGCACCTTCGACAAGCGTGTGTTGCTGGGCATCGATACTCAGACCAATTGAAGAAAGAAAATTGTCAGCGTGGTTTTGATTCATCATTGAGTTTCAATAAAAATGTTGGGTTAGTATAGTATTCGTTTGCGCAGCCAAAGTCAGCTGCCTCGGTACAATTCATTGTTGCGATAGGTATTGATTTTCGATTTCAATCATCGTTATTTTTGTAGTCGTGTTCGGGGTGTTCGCGATGGATAATAACGTTATAATATTACATCTTCAAAACAGGATTAGCTGTCGTAATGAACGCAGAACGTGATTATAACCGTATTCGATGGGCTAGCCGTCGAGGAATGTTGGAACTGGACCTGATTCTGATGCCTTTTGTTGAAAATTGTTATAGAGGTCTGGACGACAAAAACCAGCAACGTTATATCAATTTATTGGAAGGTGAGGACAATGATTTGTTTTCCTGGTTTCTTGGGCGAGGTAAGCCTGACGATCCGGAATTGCGCTGTATTGTCGATCAAATTAATCAATACGCGCGAAAAAAATAGCATAAAATACTCATTCAACGCGGCAATGGATGGCCCCGATGGAAATACTTCCGTTTCAATTGGTGATACACCAATCCCGCTGGATTAAACGCTATGTAACAATACTATTTTTGCTGGTGATGCTGGCGATAGTGAATCTGCCTGTTGAAAAAATAGTTATGTGCATCATGTTGTCAGGGCTGTGGTTTTTTTGGCGCAGCTGTCGACACAAATACTTTCATCCAGGCGGGAATCAGTTTCAGCAAGTTATTTTTGCGAACTACAGTTGGCTGCTGAAAAAACAGGAAACAATAAATCCTGTGTATCTTCATTCGGCGGTAGTCTGGCATTGGCTGGTAGTGATGAATTTTAGAAGTATTACCTCGCGACAGCGACATGTTGTGTTGCTGTTGCCAGATAGCATCGACCGCGAGCAGTTAAGGCGTTTGCGGGTATTGCTACGGTATTTACCCGTTTATGGCTTATCTACGCCGGAATAGTGCGTACAACATGCAGTTAAGTATTGTGGAGTGGCGACGGATCTAGTCGTATTAGTCTGGAATAAGTATTGTGTCCAGCGCTTCAGGCAGGGTGTCTGGATAGTCCAGTGTATAATGCAGTCCTCTACTTTCTTTTCTACTTATTGCTGAGCGAATAATCAATTCCGCCACCGTTGCGAGATTTCGAAGTTCGATCAGGTCGTTGGAAACTTTATAGTTGCGGTAATACTCGTTGATTTCTTGTTGTAGTAATTCGGCCCGGCGCAGCGCTCGCTGCAAGCGCTTATCGGTGCGAACAATGCCGACATAGTCCCACATGAATCGTCGTAATTCGTCCCAATTGTGGGATATCACCACATCTTCGTCGGAATCGGTCACTTGAGATTCATCCCAGTCAGCGGCCATCATCGGAGCTGTCGCTGAAGGCAGCTTAGCAGTGATATCACGAGCGGCGGAGTGGCCATAAACCATGCATTCGAGTAACGAATTGCTGGCCATACGGTTAGCACCATGCAGGCCGGTAAATGATGTTTCACCAATAGCATAGAGATTCGAAATATCAGTGCAGCCGTTAGTGTCAACCATAACACCGCCACAGGTGTAGTGGGCGGCAGGGACCACTGGTATAGGGTCGCGGCTTATATCTATCCCCAATTCCAGACAGCGAGCTTTTACCGTAGGAAAGTGATTAAGCAAGAAGTCGGGAGATTTATGACTGATATCTAAATAAACGCAATCGCTACCCAGACGTTTCATTTCATGATCTATGGCCCTGGCGACTATATCTCGAGGGGCCAATTCTCCGCGTTTATCGTATCTATCCATAAAACGCTCGCCATTCGGCAGCAGCAGTTTTCCGCCTTCGCCGCGTATAGCTTCGGTGATTAAGAACGATTTTGCCTGGGAGTGATAAAGGCAGGTTGGATGGAATTGGTTGAACTCCATGTTCGCCACTCGACATCCGGCCCTCCAGGCCATGGCGATACCGTCGCCACTAGCGCCATCCGGATTACTGGTATACAGATAGGCTTTGCTCGCACCCCCTGTGGCTAGTGCAACAAATTTGGCCTGAAAGACATCGACATGATCGCTATCCCCATTGAGGACATAGGCGCCATGACAACGGCCTTCTGTAACGATCAAATTTATAGCTAGCCGCTGTGAGTATATGTGAATGTTGTCCGCTTCAAGTGCTCGTTGAATCAGTGTTTCAGATACAGCGCGACCAGTTGCGTCTGCCGCGTGAACAATTCGGCGTTTACTGTGACCGCCTTCTTTCGTTAAATGAAAAGATTGCTGCTCGTCTGTATTGCGGCTGAATTCGACACCTTGGTCGACCAGCCAGTCAATGGCGTCGCGACTGTTCTCAACAGTGAACCTCACTGCATCAGCGTGACAAAGATTGCCTCCAGAGTTCAAAGTATCTTCCAGGTGGGAGTCAACACTGTCGTTTTTATCTAATACGGCAGCAATGCCGCCCTGAGCATAGTAGGTAGACCCCTCAATGAGATCACCCTTACAAATCATGGCGACTTGAGTTGTCGATGGTAGTTCTAGTGCGAGTGATAATCCTGCAGCACCGCTGCCGATTACCAGTACATCGTGTTGAAAATGTTTGCTCATGGTAGTGTCTTGCTAAGGTGGATAAGCGATGGACTATAGTTAGTCAATACTTGAGAATACGGTAGTATAAACACGAGCAGCGCCATTGTGGCAATATTAACGCGATAAACCTGATACTTAGGTGAACTTCTTACAGGTACGAGGTTCTCAATACACGGGATTGGTACGAATGAACGTAAATTTCATCCAACAAGAACTTCTGAAAGAAATGATGGTCTACGATGTATGGGACTACTTAGCAGGAAGTATGAAAAATCAACGTCGGTTGCCGAAAAGAGCAACAGTGGCCGTTTGGCAACAGGGGAATCAATGATCAGCTCGCAGGAGTCAGATCAACAGTTGGTAGCGCGTGTGCAAAAAGGCGATACCACGGCCTTTGATTTGTTGGTGCTCAAATATCAACACAAAATCTTTGGCTTGATATCTCGTTATGTCAGGGATTCAGATGAAATTCAGGATGTAGCACAGGAAGCCTTTATCAAGGCCTTTCGAGCGCTGCCCAAATTTCGTGGCGACAGTGCGTTTTACACCTGGCTGTATCGGATTGCTATCAATACCGCCAAAAATCATCTGGTTTCGCGAAGTCGTCGGCCGCCAGCTACAGATGTTGACGTCGAAGATGCTGAATATTACGAGTCGGCGTCATCCCTGCGAGACATAGAAAATCCGGAAAATGCTCTCTACGGTGAAGAATTAAAACAAGTTGTTGAAGGCGCGATCAAAGAATTGCCGGAGGATCTGCGCACAGCGGTAACATTGCGTGAGTTTGAAGGCCTCAGTTACGAAGATATTGCCGACGTTATGGATTGTCCGGTAGGGACGGTAAGATCGAGAATATTTAGAGCGCGAGAAGCGATAGACAAACGAGTAAAACAGCAAATTTTTGGTACTGATTCAGATGATCATCTGACATTGGTAAAAAAATAGAACAGACAATTGTCGAATACAGAACATTGAAATGAAAGAAGAGGTAGTGCATGAGTGATCAATTGCGGGAGTCGGTATCTGCGCTGATGGATGGAGAGGCAGATGAGTTGGAGCTGCGACGACTCCTGTCGACGGAAAATGACGAGTCTGTGAAGCAGACTTGGGCTCGCTATCATTTGGTGAGGGATGTTATCCAGGATAACGATACCGGTGCGTATCGGCATCTCGATATCTCCAGTCAGGTTAGTATTGCAATCAATCAAAGCGGTAGTGGTGTGGGCGAAATTGATCAATTTGAAACCACAGTCGGCCAGAAAACTAGTGATAATGTCAGTTTGACGGACAGTGGCAAGCACTCGAGCGTATCTGCATGGTGGCGCCCAGTGACTGGATTTGCAGTTGCAGCCTCTGTAGCAATGGCTGTTGTTGTCGGTGTGCAAACTCTGGATACCAATGTGACGCCGGGATACTCCAGTGGATTGCCAATCGCTAGCCAAGCGGCAACAACAAGCCGGGTATACCCAGTTGCTGGTGCCAGTATGCAAGCTTCAGGAGGTTCCGGAAGCGCGGTGCGTTATCAGCCAACCGGACTTCCCGGTGATATAGCCGCGAGCAGAGCAGCGGCAGATCTAGATGCTCGTGACAGGCTTGAAAAATATATGTTGCGGCATACCGAGAACGCTGCATTGAATAACGGGCAGGGAATGATCTCGTTTGCGCGGGTAGCTAGTTTTGATGAAAAATAATCCGCGAACAACGTATTTGCACTACCGAGCTGGCTTATGATTTCGTCCGCGCGATATGGGTTATTGAAAATAACGGCGTTGTTGGTGTTAGTTGTACTGGTCATTCCAGGCGCTGGTTTGGTTTTCGCTGACGACAGTCCTCAGGCCTTGCTGGATCGTATGTCACATAGCTTTCGTGAGCTCGATTATCATGGGACGTTTAGTTTTCAGCAGGGAAATTCGACAGAATCTTTTCGTATGGCTCATGCCGTTATCGATGGCGAAGAGTTTGAGCGGTTGGAGTATCTCGACGGCGAAAAGCGTGAGATTGTTCGTCGCGGTCATAACCTGAACTGTGTTCATCCGGGCCACAAGTTACTTCGCCTTTATCAACAACAACTGCAGTTGGATTCGGCTGCAGATGGAGGCGTTGGGGATTTTTATCAGTTTTCTGTAACCGGCAGCGGAAGAGTGGCGGGACGGGAAGTTGTTAACCTTGAAATTAGTCCCAAAGATACGCATCGATTTGGGTATCATTTGTCACTGGATAAAGAGACAGGATTACTTCTGCGCACTGAGTTGGTAGGTCCGGGGAAAACAATACTTGAGCGGTTTCAGTTTGTTGAAATTACCATCGGTGAGCCGATTGCGCCTGAGCAGTTTGTCGATGCGGGCGGCAGTCACCAAGCTAAGCATGTTGAGCCTTTGGCAGCGGATACTGTTGCTAAAAGTGTTATGGGCCAAGGCTGGACGGTGAAATGGTTACCTGCAGGGTTTACCTCGGCGGTGGCTAATTTGAAGTTCGTCAGCGGTGACATGGCAACTTTTACTGATGGTTTGACGGTCTTTTCAGTGTTTCTCGAGCGTGATGTTGATTCAGATGTTATGCAGCGCGGATTGGAAGGCAATGCGCAAAAAGGAGCAACTACAGCGTATTCAAGATTATTGGTATTAGCTGACCACCCATACCGGATTACGGTTGTTGGTGAAATTCCTGCCCAAACGGCGCAGCAAATAGCGCAATCTGTTAGGCTAGTCAGTTCTCCTTAGCATAAATGGAATCCGCATTCGGCAGTTTCCTCTGGGTATCGCCATTATGATGAAAGAAACCGGACGCATCGTAGCTATTGAGACAGATTGTCTGTGGGTAGAGACTATACGCCAAACCACCTGCAATAATTGTTCAGCACAGAAAGGTTGCGGCCACGGCATTTTGGGAAAAATCGGAAGCGGCAAGAGTCACTATGTGCGTGTCCTGTTGGGCGATGCGCCAGCGGCGCAATTCTCCGTCAATGATGACATCGACATCGCGATTCCGGAAAGCAGTTTGGTAGCCGGAGCAATGATCGTCTACCTCGTTCCTATACTAACTATGTTAGCTGCAGCGATTGCCATTTCACGATGGTTGCCGGGGGATTTTTGGGTGTTTTCCGGTTCGGTAGCGGGTTTCTTGGTGGGGCTTGGTGTGGTGAGGCTGCATGCAATAGTTAACCGCAACAATATGAATTACCAACCTGTGGTGCTGGCGGGCCGAGAAGTTAGCTACGATGAAACGCTGAGCGTTGTCGAAATCCGTTAAAATCCCAGCTTTTCACTCATTTCCCTCCGTTACTCGTAGAAGAGCGCGTTTTGATCCCCCTTTTCATGGCGCCCTTGGGGGCTTTGCTGTAAAATCGCGCGCTTCAATTCATTACCCGGTTTCAATCCTGCGTGAGTGATTTAACACTAATTCGTAATTTTTCTATTATTGCCCATATCGACCATGGTAAATCGACTCTTGCGGATCGATTTATACAGACTTGTGGTGGTTTAAGTGCCCGTGAAATGGATGAACAAGTGCTCGATTCCATGGATATAGAAAGGGAGCGGGGGATAACTATCAAGGCTCAAAGTGTTACCTTAAACTACGAGGCTAACGATGGAAAAACGTATCAGTTAAACTTTATTGATACGCCTGGGCATGTTGACTTCTCCTACGAAGTATCGCGTTCTTTGGCGGCCTGTGAGGGTGCGCTATTGGTGGTCGATGCCGCGCAAGGTGTGGAGGCGCAATCGGTTGCTAACTGCTATACCGCGATAGAGCAGGGGCTGGAAGTGCTGCCAGTGCTTAATAAGATGGATTTACCACAAGCTGACCCCGATGTTGTCAAAAAGGAAATTGAAGAGATTATCGGCGTGGATGCAACAAATGCCATTCCCGTTAGTGCAAAATCCGGTATGGGTGTCGACGAGTTGCTAGAGCAGTTGGTTGAATTGATACCCGCTCCTGAAGGTGATCCTGAGGGCGATTTGCAAGCGCTCATAATTGATTCATGGTTCGACAATTATTTAGGCGTGGTGTCGCTGGTTAGAGTTAAGAATGGGGTTCTTAACAAAGGCGAAAAAATCATCATGAAATCCCAGGGTAAATCCCATATTGTCGACAGCGTTGGTATATTTACCCCGAAGCGACAGGAAACAGGTTCATTAGGTGCAGGGGAGGTTGGCTACATTGTCGCGGGGATTAAAGACATCCATGGCGCCCCTGTTGGTGACACCATCACTCATACGTCGACACCTGACGTAGAACCATTGCCCGGCTTTCAAAAAGTAAAACCACAGGTTTATGCCGGGATGTTTACCGTGTCGTCTGATGATTACGAAGATTTTCGAGAAGCATTGGCGAAATTGACGCTCAATGACGCGTCGTTATTTTACGAGCCGGAATCTTCTGATGCGCTCGGCTTTGGTTTTCGAATTGGTTTTCTGGGCATGTTGCACATGGAAATCATTCAGGAGCGACTAGAAAGAGAATACGATCTCGACCTTATCACTACCGCGCCCACAGTCATCTACCAGGTAGAAAAAAATAACGGCGATGTGATCATGGTGGACAACCCATCGGCCTTGCCCGGTGCCGGAGACATTAATGAGATTCGCGAGCCTATTGCCGATGTTAATATTTTGGTGCCGCAAGAATATCTTGGCAATGTCATCAGCTTATGTGTGGAGAAACGTGGTGTGCAAAAGGATATGCAATTTCTTGGTCATCAGGTTTCGCTTTCGTACGAAATACCATTAAACGAAGTGGTTATGGATTTTTTCGATAGGCTTAAGTCTGTTAGTCGCGGTTATGCGTCTCTTGACTACAGTTTTGTTCGTTTTGAAAGTGCTAATCTGGTGCGATTAGATGTGTTGATCAATGGTGAAAGAGTTGATGCTCTGGCAATGATTGTTCACCGGGATCACGCCCAGTCAAAAGGTCGCTCTTTAACTGAAAAGATGAAAGAGTTGATTCATCGACAGATGTTCGATGTCGCTATACAAGCGGCAATCGGAGGGCAGGTAGTGGCTAGACAAACAGTAAAAGCCCTGCGTAAAAACGTTACAGCGAAGTGTTATGGTGGTGACGTGTCGAGAAAGCGCAAATTGTTAGAAAAACAAAAAGCGGGTAAAAAACGCATGAAGCAGGTGGGAAGTGTAGAAATTCCGCAAAGTGCGTTTCTCGCTGTCTTGAAAGTGGATAGCTAATCCATTTATCGCTTAACCGGAAAGTTAATATATGGTCGACAAAATACTCGTTGTTATCTCATGCATCTCTTTACTGGTCTGGTTTGTCCAGGAAAAATTTGCACGAGCATCCTTGCAGGAGAATCTCAACGCACTAATTGAGCGCAAGCAATCGCTTACTATTGATCAGCTGCAAGAAGAAATTATGCCAGGCTGGAATGAAGTGTTGTTCAAGCTGGTTGCCTTTATCTGGATCGCTTGGGCAATTTCTGTTGTGATGGTAAAAGACGGCGATTTTGCGTTTGTACTGGTGATGTTAACGTTGTTCTCGGGGCTAATATGCGGTCTTGACGTGGTGCTTTTCTCAAAAGCCAGAGCGGCTTATGCTGACTCAAAGGCAGTGATAGATTTTCTTGCAAAATACACTCAAGAACAGCGACAGTCTTTGTCGATGTATATCCGGGAAGATATGATTGTCGGTGAGTATGCCAAATCATTCTTTCCTGTTTTAGCATTGGTTTTATTGTTGCGCTCATTTGTTATCGAACCTTTTCAAATTCCATCGGCGTCAATGGTGCCTACACTGTTGGTGGGTGATTATATTTTGGTCAACAAGTATAACTACGGATTGCGACTGCCGGTGCTTGGAACAAAAATAGTAGAGATAGGGGAGCCGCAGCGCGGTGACGTCATGGTGTTTTTCCCCCCACACAAGGATATTTATTTTATTAAGCGAGTTATTGGTCTTCCCGGAGACAAAATTAGCTATAAAAACAAGATATTGTATGTAAACGGAGAAATAGCATCTCAAACACTACTGGCGGAACTACCCCCAATCAGTCCGATTGTCGAGTTGACGTCTGAACAGTTGGCAGGTGTCGATCATCTGATTCATAAAAACAGGCGAGCGACTCGCAACGATGATTTTAGCGTGACGGTTAAGCCGGGGCACTATTGGATGATGGGTGACAATCGGGATAACAGCAGCGATAGTCGTGTTTGGGGCCAGGTTCCACAAGAGAGAATTGTGGGGAAAGCCTTTGCGCGATGGTTACATTGGCCATCGTTTACAGATATTCCAACCTTTAGTCGAGCTGGGGCAATTCAGTAATTGCTTGAATTGTGAGTCAATTACTGAGCAAATTGGCTAAAAGTCACTAAACTTGGCATAACTGATAACAAATGGAGTGCAATGGCAATGAACTATCAATTTCGTCAACAGGGGGCATCGTCCTTAAGTATCTTGTTTTTTATGCTAGTAGGTGCATTTGCTCTCACTTGTGCTTTGAAATTGCTTCCCGTTTATTTGGAAGGAAACACCTTAAATAGTGCAATATTAAAAGCTGTCGATAATCGAGAGTATGACGGGTTAAGTACAGGTAATATCAGGCGTAAAATCGCAAAAACCTTTGAAATGAACATGATCGAAGGTATTAGCTATCGCGATGTTGAGATAACCCGAGCCAAAGGTAAAACAACAATTGATGCGACGTATGAAAAGCGGGTCCCATTTCTTTTTAATATCGACGTTATGGTTAAATTTGATAAGCTGATATACGTGTATCAAACCGAATTACCGGACTAAATTCAGGTAAAAACCACAGGAAACTCATTGGGTAATACAGCAACCACACATCGCCAATTGATCCAAAAGCTAGGTTATAAGTTTGATGACCTGTCGCTAGTAGATTTGGCGCTTAGTCACCGCAGTATAGGGGTGAAAAATAACGAGCGGCTTGAGTTTTTGGGCGATTCCATCGTTAATTTCCTAATGGCTGAGGCTTTGTTCCAAAAATTTCCCCAGTGTCGCGAAGGTGAGCTTAGCCAAATGCGTGCTCAGTTGGTAAAAGGTGATACCTTAGCTGAAATAGCTAAGGAGTTTTCTGTGGGGGAGCATTTGAATTTGGGCCCCGGTGAACTCAAAAGCGGCGGCCATCGCCGAGAATCGATATTAGCAGATGCTTTGGAAGCGCTGATTGGCGCTATCTATCTTGATGGTGGAATGGAGGCGTGTAACGAAAACGTGCCGCGCTGGTTCGAGTCTCGTCTCGATCTTATTTCGCCTCGTAATAGTAATAAAGATGCCAAAACACGGCTTCAGGAATGGCTGCAAGCAAGAAAAATGCCTCTACCGCAGTATCTACTGGTGAACACCAGTGGTAGTGATCATCAACAGCAATTTACCATCGAGTGCGAGATTCAACACTTGCAGCAACGCTTCACAGGAGATGGCAGTAGTCGTCGAGTGGCGGAGCAACTGGCTGCAGAAGAAGCTCTTACAGCCTTGCATCAATCTGAATAGTCAACGTATTTATTCAGGTCCAGATTAAAAAAAGAATCAGTTATGACAGAACAGACACACTGTGGCTATGTTGCCATCATAGGTCGTCCAAATGTGGGAAAATCAACATTGTTGAACCATATTCTAGGGCAAAAAATTAGTATTACCTCACGAAAACCGCAAACGACCAGACATCGGGTTTTAGGTATTAAAACCGAGAATAATACACAAGCTATCTTTGTAGATACGCCGGGTATTCATAAAGGTACTGAATCTGACAAAGCGATCAATAGATACATGAATCGTGCAGCAAGCTCGACAATTACCGACGTCGATGTTGTGGTGTTTGTTGTCGAAAGAGGGAAGTGGACTGATGGTGATGACTGGGTATTAGAGCAAGTAAAAAGAGCTGAATGCCCCGTTATATTGGTGATCAATAAAGTCGACCAGATGCAGGATAAATCGAAACTACTGCCTTTCCTTGAAGCTTGTCAGCACAAGATGAATTTTGCCGACATCATCCCATTATCGGCACTTAATGGGACAAATCTGACAAATCTTGAGCAGAGCATACAGACAAAATTACCTGTGGGAGGGTATCTATTCCCGGAAGACCAGATTACTGATCGTAGCTCCCGATTTATGGCGGCTGAACTGGTCCGCGAAAAAATTATGCGCCAACTGGGAGAAGAAGTGCCCTATGCCATGACGGTAGAAATCGAAGATTTCAAAGACAGTGGCAAGAGCTTGCATATTCACGCCTTGATTCTGGTGGAGCGCGAAGGACAAAAGCGTATCGTTATTGGCAATAAAGGGAGTCGCTTGAGGTCAATAGGGCAAGATGCGCGTATTGAAATGGAAACAATGTTTGAACGTAAAGTCATGTTGAAACTTTGGGTAAAGGTGAAGTCCGGTTGGTCTGACGATGATCGCGCTTTACGCAGTCTTGGATATAACGATTTCGACTGATGTTATCGTTACACAGTGGGAATACATCCGACAGGTATAATGTGACTATATGCGTATCGAATCCCAGCCTGCTTATATCCTTCACACGCGTAACTTTCGAGACAGCAGCCTGATTGTTGATTTTTTGACCGCTGACTATGGTCGAGTCAGCGGTGTGGTAAAAGGTGTTCGCGCCGCTACGAAAAGTGCAAAACAACGCCGGGGCTTGTCGCAGCCATTTGTTCCTCTACTCATTAGTTGGAGCGGAAAATCGGATTTGAAGACGATAATCCAAATGGAGCCACGTGGTGCGTCATTGCAACTACAGGGAACTCGGTTATTCAGCGCGCTCTACGTCAATGAATTGTTATCCCGACTATTGCAACAGGACGATCAGCAAACGGCTATTTATACCCTTTATGAATGGGTAACGAGACGTTTGGTGAGTGATGGTCAGGTCGATGTTGTGCTGCGACAATTTGAATTACAATTAATGGAGTATTTAGGCTACGGACTGGATTTCACTCGAGAAGCTGAATCGTCAGACGCGATAATTTTGGGCCACGATTATGTTTATCGGGCTGGTGCAGGTTTTTATCCAGCTGATAATATTCGAATGGAAACGGTTCCAGGTAACACGGTATTCAGCGGCGAAGATCTACTCGCTATATCAATCGGAAAATTTACTGACAATAGTCGTCATGCGGCGAAGCTTATTTGCCGACAAGCTCTTAGTGTTCATCTGGGTAGAAAACCGTTAAAAAGTCGTGAGCTATTTCACTAAAACCCTCTGTAGGCAAGGTTAAATAGCAGTTTCCTGGACTGACCGGGTCAGTGTATGATTTACCTTCGAAAATAGTCTCCAGTAAACATGAGCAGTACTCTCTTAAACTGTATCAACGTACACAGGTTTGTTGTTTTATGGATTTTCCAACGATTGAAGATTACGTAGGCGGAAGCCCTCTTGTCAGATTACAGCGTATTAACGGCAGTAGTTCCTCCAATACCATTCTATTAAAATTAGAAGGTAACAATCCGGCAGGTTCTGTTAAAGACAGGCCCGCACTCAGCATGATCAACAGAGCGGAAGCGCGAGGAGATATCAAGCCCGGGGACACGTTGATAGAGGCGACCAGTGGTAACACCGGTATTGCTCTGGCGATGGTGGCGGCAATCAAAGGGTACAAAATAAAGTTGATTATGCCCACTCACATGAGCCAGGAAAGAAAACTGGCGATGGCTGCGTATGGCGCAGAACTGATTGGGGTAACACAGGAAGAAGGCATGGAAGGGGCCAGAGACATGGCTTTGCAGATGCAGAGCGATGGTTTGGGCGTGGTATTGGATCAGTTTGCCAATGCAGATAACCCAATTGCTCATTATGAGGGAACTGGTCCGGAAATATGGGATCAAACACACAACAGGATTACTCATTTTGTTAGTTCTATGGGAACTACCGGAACCATTATGGGCGTGTCTAAATTTTTGAAAGAGAAAAATCCCGGTATTGAAATTGTAGGGTTACAGCCGCGTGACGGCTCAAGTATTCCGGGGATCCGGCGCTGGCCAGACGCGTATCTTCCCAGCATCTTCGAGCGTTCGCGGGTTGACCAGGTGGTTGATATAGACCAGAAGGATGCCGAGGTGATGATGAAGAGACTTGCGGCAGAAGAGGGAATTTTTTGTGGTGTCTCATCCGGCGGAGCTGTCGTTGGCGCTCTAAAAATTGCTGAAAATGTTGAAAATGCTGTGATTGTTGCAATTATCTGTGATCGAGGCGATCGTTATCTATCAACGGGAGTCTTTGATTCAACGTTACAGTAACCGGTACTGCGCGTTGAATATTAAATCACATAATTTTTACACGACACAATAATACAAAATAAGACGTTAAGATGGTTAAGGTTCGAGAAGAACATCCGCAAAAAGATGACGGTTCCGTTGATATCGATCGATGGTTAGCCCGTTTCCCCACAAATTCAGGCTTTGACAGCAAAATCCTGCAAGCTGCCTGTGACGCCAGTTATCAGGCAGAGCAGCGCGCGATTGCTGTATCGGATAAAGCATGGGATGAACATACCAGCAGCTTTCGAATTGGTTTGGAAATGGCCGATATTCTCGCTGACCTGCAGCTGGATCAGCAAACCTTGATTGCGGCTATATTGTATCGCGCTGTTCGCGAAGAGAAATTGTCGATAGAAACAGTTGAGCAGGATTTCGGTGAGGAGATTGTACTCTTGATCAACGGCGTCCTGCGAATGGCGGCAATGAGTAGAGTGATTACCGGTGATAGTCCGGTGTTAGGGCAGGCGGAAGCGCAAAAAGACAATATCCGTAAAATGTTAGTGGCTTTGGTGGATGATGTGCGCGTTGCGCTGGTGAAGCTCGCGGAGCGCACATGCGCTATCAGGATGGTAAAGAATAATCCGGCTAAGCGTTATCGTGTTGCCCGAGAAGTTCACGATGTTTACGCGCCATTGGCCCATCGTTTAGGTATTGGTCATATTAAATGGGAACTTGAAGATCTTTCATTTCGGTACCTTCAGCCAATTGCGTATAAAAAAATTGCAAAGTTGCTGGACGAAAAACGTTTGGCGAGACAAAGCTATATTGAAAAAATCATTGGCCAATTGAATATAGAGCTAAACGACAGTGGTATAAAAGCTGATTTGTCGGGGCGTGCAAAACATATCTATAGTATTTGGCGGAAAATGCAGCGCAAAGGGATCGGGTTTTCACAGGTCTATGATATGCGTGCCGTAAGAGTTCTAGTACCAGATGTAAGAGACTGTTATGCAGCACTGGGTCTGGTACACGGGCTCTGGAGAAACATTCCGAATGAGTTTGATGATTATATTGCCAACCCCAAAGACAATGGCTATCGGTCGTTACATACAGCAGTGATAGGTCCTGAAGGCAAAGTTCTCGAGATACAAATTCGCACATTCACCATGCACGAGGAAGCAGAGTTTGGTGTTTGTGCCCATTGGCGTTATAAGGGAAGTGATAATCAGGGAGGGAGTAGCTACGAAGAAAAAATTGCCTGGTTGCGACAGATACTTGACTGGCATGAAGAGACTGACGCCGGTCCATCTGACGTGGCGGAACATTTTTCACGAGCGCAAGATAGAGTTTATGTTTTTACTCCGGATGGTCATGTTGTAAATCTTGCGCAGGGCTCGACGCCGCTGGACTTTGCTTACCATGTACACACTGAAGTAGGGCATCGTTGCAGGGGAGCAAAAGTTAATGGACGAATTGTCCCTCTCACCTATCAACTCCATACCAGTGACCAAGTTGAAATTTTGACCGGTAAAGAAAATGCGCCTCGGAGAGATTGGTTACAAAAAAACCTCGGTTACCTTAAATCGAGCCGTGCCAGAGTAAAAGTTCAGCACTGGTTTCGACTGCAAGCCAGAGACGAAAATGTTGCTGCAGGACGGGCTCTATTAGAAAAAGTGTATAAACGCCTCGCGTTGACTAGTCTTGATTATAAAGCGGTCCCTACGTATTTTGGATATCAAGCAGTAGAGGATATGTATGCGGCTGTTGGAGCGGGTGATATCTCTTCGGCGCAAGTGGTTTCTGCTGTTCAACATTTGTTTGAGGAGCGTGCAGACGAGCTGACATTGCCGGTGACAGTTGCGCGCAGTGAGCCTATTCATGATGATGCGATTACGGTTCGTGGAGTGGGGAATCTGTTAACGCAATTTGCCGGCTGCTGCAAACCGTTGCCAGGCGATATGATTATCGGCTATGTCACTCAAGGACGGGGTGTCAGCATCCATCGACAGGATTGCAGTAAATTATTGCAACTGGAATTTAACGAGCCAGATCGTATTATCGAAGTCAGCTGGGGAGATACGCCCAGAAGTACTTACTCGGTAGGTGTTGAGATTGTTGCTTATGATCGCAGCGGCCTGCTGCGAGATATCACCACGATGCTAGCTAACGCTCGTATTGACGTTGTTGCAGTCAATACCCGTTCAGACAAAAGAAAAAATACAGCGACGATGAAGTTGACGCTGGAAATTACCGGATTGGACGCTTTGAACGTTTTGCTGGCACGGATGACGCGCTTACCCAATGTGCTGTCGGCACAGAGAGTAGTAGAGGAATAACTGTGGAAAACTACTCGCTGGAAGATTTGCTGTACTTAATGAGCCGATTGCGGGACCCGCAAGATGGCTGCCCTTGGGATACAGCGCAGGATTTTTCGTCGATTGTTCCGCATACTATTGAAGAGTCCTACGAATTAGCAGATGCGATAGCATCCGGCGACATCCAACACATTCGCGAAGAGCTGGGGGATGTTCTTTTTCAGGTGATTTTTTGCGCACAGCTGGGCGCCGAACAAGAGCATTTTGATTTTTCTGGCATCGTATCAAGTCTGGTCGAAAAGTTGCTTCGTCGTCATCCACACGTTTTCCCCGACGGCTCCCTGCGGAGTCGAATGGGGGTTCAGCAGGCGTCGACTGCTTCAATAAAACAGAATTGGGAAAATCTCAAAATTGCAGAGCGGCGGGAAAAGCAATTGAATGGCGTACTTGACGATATTCCCTCCGCGTTACCGGCGTTAACCCGGGCGGCGAAAATACAGAAGCGCGCTTCGAAAACTGGTTTTGATTGGTCAAATGCAGATGGCGTCTTGTTGAAGTTACAAGAGGAAATAAGTGAGTTAGTAGCCGCGAGGCTGACTAACAACAAGCAAGAAATAGAAGGCGAAATTGGTGATATTTTGTTTACTGCGGTTAACTTAGCCAGGCACGTGGACGTCGACCCTGAAAGTGCGTTGCGAATTACCAATAAAAAATTTGAAGCTCGGTTTCGTTATATTGAAAAAGCACTGCAGGCGGCAGGGAGCTCAACCCGGCAGGCGTCGGTTGAAGAAATGGATATGTTGTGGGATGAAGCAAAGCAGCAGGGACTCTGATCGATATCATTCGATTTTTTCTAACGGCCAGGGCGGGCCTTAAGATATTGATAAATAAGCGATTAGTCGATCTTCTCGGCTAATCTTGTGAATGGGGGAAGTTGAGCCCTAAATATGCTTGCTCTGGCACTTGAGCTTAGAGTATGACCTGTGTATCGTGTTGCGCCATTCCGGTGGTATCTGGGGAACGATCGATTCTCCTTAGCAAGTCTAACCATCCGCTATTTTTACAACTTACTCAGGAGCAGTTACATGCGCGCAATTTTGTTAGGGCCACCAGGGGCTGGTAAAGGCACTCAAGCTCAGTTTATCTCAGAAAAGTATGGTATTCCCCAAATTTCCACAGGCGATATGCTTCGAGCAGCAGTAAAAGCAGAAACTGAGATGGGTTTGAAAGTAAAAGCAGTAATGGATGCTGGTGATCTTGTGTCTGATGACATAATTATCGGAATTGTGAAAGAGCGTATTGCCGAATCCGATTGTGCAAAAGGATTCCTATTTGACGGATTCCCAAGGACCATTCCGCAAGCTGAAGCATTACAGGCTGCTGGTGTTGATATTGATCTGGTTCTTGAAATTTCAGTCGATGATGAGGAAATTGTCACTCGAATGAGTGGGCGTCGTGTCCATGAAGCTTCAGGCCGTGTTTACCATGTTGTTTTTAATCCACCAAAACAAGCGGGCCTGGATGATGAAACCGGAGACCAGTTACTGCAACGGGAAGACGATAAAGAAGAAACTGTACGCACGCGCTTAAAAGTTTATCACGACCAAACTAAACCACTGGTGGCTTTTTATCAAAAATTGGCTGCAAGCAGCGGTCCACAATATCGAGCAGTAGAAGGTGTTGGATCTGTTCAGGAAATTCGCGACAAGGTATTTGCCGCCCTAGGCTAATACGTAAAGATGTTTCTACTGCTCTAGCGTGCTGTCAATAAGATTGGAGCAGTAGATCCGTTGTCATTGAGTCATTATACTTTGCGGCCCCAGCAAAAAAATTCCACTTAGAAAACCCTATTTAGAAACTTTCGGTACTATTTATTTTCTCATTGAAGGGTCCCTTCAATAGAGCTGGTGCAGGTGTTCTGTACAAAGCTGCCAGATTTACGATCTGGCTTTCTGTATCATCAGAATAGAAACGGGCGTTTGCTTAGCGAATATTGGCCTTTCAGCAAATTAACAAAGACACAATAACTGTTTTTTCAAATATCGTTGAATATTCCTGATATTTACACGCCGGTGGAATTGAAGTTTTTGTGTGGCACTTTTCATCACAATAGCGATATTTTCTGCATCGAAAATGATAATAATTATCTATAAATGTCGTTAGGGAAAAGAGTAGTTGCGGACAAAAATGCACTTACATATTGTTTTTTCATTTTTATTCGAAATGTTGGGAATTTGATGGTTTTGACGATTTTTTTGATAAATGCTAACTAAATCATAAAAAATTGAGTGTTTTTAACAAAAAAGCTTTTTTATTTTCATTTTATGGTCTAAAGGTTAATTGATTTGATTAATAAGTGCTTTTTCGTAATTTATTTTTTTCGTTTATTAACAACTAAAATAATTATGATTTTTTTTGGCACTAACTTGGCCACATTTGAGGAGAAAATCCAATGGCAAAAGCGAAAGTAAAGAAGAAAGCGGCAGCTAAGAAAATAGTGGCCAAAAAAGCATCTGCAGTAGTATCGGTGGTTGCAAAAGCGGAAGAGGCACTTTCGAAGCTTCAGAAGTCTATTGCAGCGGAAAAAAAATCTCAGGCAGCCCTGAAAAAGAGTTCGGCTGCAGCGAAAAAGAAAGCTGTTAAATCGGGTAAAGCTAGCGATAAAAATGCAGCTAAACGTGGCAGAGCGGCAGTTGCTAAATCGGCTGGGAAAGTTGCAGCCTTGCGCGACAAAGCATCAGCGGCGAGCTTGAAACTGTCTAAAGCGACTGCTGAGGCAAAGGCGAAGGCTGCCCAACAAGCAGTGAAGGACAAAGTGGCAGCGAAAGCGGCTGCAGTGGCTGCTGCGGACAAAATCAATCTCGCTAAGGCAACAGCTGCCTATGAAGCATCGTGGCTGAAGAAGCGTGCAATTGTGAACGCTAAAAAGCTAAAGGCAGTAGAGAAAAAACTAGCCGACAGTGCTAGAGCTGCTGCCAAAAAAGTAGCCACAAAACTGGCTGCGGCCGAAAAAAAGGCAGCTGCAAAAGCAAGGGCAGTCGAAAAACGAGCGCTGGCAAAGGCGAAGTCAGTGGCTAAGAAAGCTGCTGTAAGAGCCAAGGCAGCAGAAAAGAAAGCCGCAGCCAAGATTAGGGCGTCAGCTAAAAAGGCAGTAGCATCGGTTAAAAAGGCACCCAAAAAGAAAGCGGCTGCAAAAAAGAAGGCAGTACCTAAAAAGAAGACCGCAGCCAAGAAAGTTACAGCTAAGAAAAAAGTTGTGAGCAAAAAGAAAGTTGTGGCTAAAAAGAAAGTTGTGGCTAAAAAGAAAGTTGCGCCGAAAAAGAAGTCTGTAGCAAAGAAAAAAGCGCCGAAACGGGCAGCCAAAAAGAAATAGTTTGAAGGTGAACGTCCAGTAAAAAAGCCGCACATTGGATAAATGTGCGGCTTTTTTGTCCGCTAGGCATTCTTTTCCAGATCCCGGCGATGATTAAAATTACTAAATTCATTTTCCTGTGAGGAAAACGGGACGCCAAGATGTTTAATTGTACGATACCATCCCTTCATACTACGACCGTCACTCTTTAGATATATATCAATCGAAGACTGCAGACTTGTTTTCATCAGTACAGGTAGATAGTGGTTGCGTTCTTCAGTTTTTGCGTAAGTTGCATCAACATCGTTGAAAAGCATTGCTGTCAGCAACTGTTC
This sequence comes from Oceanicoccus sp., assembly GCA_036963965.1. GTDB lineage: Bacteria > Pseudomonadota > Gammaproteobacteria > Pseudomonadales > Dasaniaceae > Oceanicoccus. The sequence continues at coordinate 140,705 of JBALTE010000003.1, forward strand.
AACCAAGTTTGAGGGTAGTTGAGTTGTGTCGCAAGGACAGATAAGCACGTAGGGATGAAGCGTTTTGGGTAGGGCTGCCTGGATTCCAGCCAGCGGCCCTTGAAAGTCGGCCAGTTCGTCCAGAACTATCGGGTATCCAAATTGCCGATACTGGTCAACGTTTTGATTACAGCTGAGAATGATTTCATCAACTTGTGTTTTGATTGTCGACACGACATGCTGTATCAGAGGTTGACCCTTCCAAATAACAAGGCCCTTATCGACAAAATTGAATCGACGACTCCGCCCCCCCGCCAAAACAATAGCACTAACACGTTTTTTTTTGTCTGTACTATCCCGGGCAGTGTCTATTCCCATTGATATTGACTCTTGTGGATGCCGATTTGATTTGCAGTTGTTACAATAACCGCCCGGTTGTCATTATAAACATAGACACGTTATGGCGCAGCAAATAGAAGCTAATCAACAATGACTCATTTGAAGTCCAGTGATGAACTATTAGCTGCAGGTGGGCCTATTGATCGTCAGTGGCCAGAATTTGTTGCTCGAGAAGGGCAGCAACAGATGGCTGTTCGGGTTCAGCAAGCGATAGACGAACAGGTATCGTTGCTGGTAGAGGCGCCTTCCGGATCGGGAAAGACATTAGCGTACCTGGTGCCTATTGTGACGGGGGATCAACGGGCAATTATATCGACCGCCAGTCGGTATTTACAAAATCAGCTTTTCAAGCATGATTTACCGCTGATGCAGCGACTACTGGGGAGCTCCAAAAAAATTGCGCTATTGCAGGGGCGCCGCAATTACCTATGCCCCTACTATCTGGATAAGAATACGCTGAGACTGCGAGAACAACATCACGGTAAAGATGGACACGATAGAAAGGGTTATCATCAGCTAATTCGGCTGTCGCAGAGGTTTCGGAATACCGGAATCGGTGAGCTGTCGCTGTTGGCTCCGGAGTTAGACGCGGTATTGTTGCCCTACGTTACCAGTAGTCGGGATGATTGCCTGAATAGCCAATGCCCGGACTTTTCTCGCTGTCCACTGATGTTAGCAAGGCAGCGAGCAGGTCGGGCAGATGTTGTTATCGTTAACCACAGTTTACTGTTCTCAGACCAGGTTATGCGCAGAGAACAATTGGGGGCATTATTACCGTCTGTCGATGTGGTGGTGGTCGATGAGGCGCATCGTATCAGTGATTTTGCCCAGACAATCGTTGGCCTGCGTATGAGCAGTAAAACGTTGAAATCTTTGTGTCGGGACGCTTCGCTGGCAATTCAGGTTGTGGCTCCGGAACAACGGCGGATGCTCGGCCGGCTGGAAAAATTGGGAAGTGGATTATCATTGCTCGAGTCTCAAATACCCCCAACTGCGCCCTATCGCCGAGAACAGCACGTAGACGTTATTAACCAATTGAGAGCTGCCCTGCAACAATTGCGGAGAGACTTACATATACTGAAAGATCGAGATCACTCTCTTGTGCAACTTGAAATAAGGGCTGGGTTGGTCGTCGAAAGACTGAATACAATAATCTCTTACCAAGGTTTGTGTTGGATTCAGGGTCGGGAAAACTCTTTTGTTATTCAAACTGTACCCCTATCAATATCATTACTAATTAAGGAGCTGTTTCAGCAAACTCCTTGTAGTTGGATTTTTACCTCGGCGACATTAACGGTTAATAATAGCCCGGAACGGTTTAAGCGATTGTTGGGGCTAAAAACGATCAACTTTTATCAGGCGAGCAGTGCTATTGATTTCACACGACAGGCGATGTTGTATACGCCGATGGTCCCAGTCGACCCAAGCGACGAGAATTTTTATGATCACTATGTTGAGCAATTGTTACCTTTACTGGAAGCGGCAAAGGGTAGAGTTTTGTGCTTGTTTAGTAGTTATCGGGGATTAAATGCGGCGGCGTTTCGATTGCATAGCAAGGGTCAGACTGTGTTGATTCAGCGTTCCCCACAAGACTCTCGAAGAATCGATAACTACAAATTGGTTGCGCAATTTAAAAACGACCCACAGGGAGTTTTATTGGCAACAGGAAGCTTCTGGGAAGGGGTCGATTTGTCAGGTTTCCCATTGTCGGCTGTCGCTATCGACAAGCTACCTTTTGCACATCGACATGACCCGCTTATTCAACTTCGGTCACAGGAGTTGTCAGAACGCGGTGTAGACAGTTTTGCCGAATATCTGCTGCCCGACGCTATTGTACGGTTGCGGCAGGGTTGTGGCAGGTTATTGCGGCGCGTCACTGATCGAGGCGTTATAATGATTGTTGATCCCCGATTGCACAATAAAGGTTATGGGCACCATTTTATCAATAGCTTACCGCCGATGAAGCAAGTTGTGACCATTGCAGAGACGGAGGAATTTTTTTCTGAGAGTGAGAGTGAATGAAACTATTAGCCCTGGATTGTTCTACTGAGGCTTGTTCAGTCGCATTGCTGAGTGACAGCAATAGTGGAATATCGATCAGTGAAACATTTGAATTGGCGCCGAGGCAGCATACGCAACGCATTTTGCCAATGGTCGATCAATTATTACGCGATTGTGATGTTAGCTTGAATCAGCTAGGCGCTATCGCCTATGGTCGCGGCCCCGGTTCTTTTACCGGCTTGCGCATTTGTCTGGGAGCTGTGCAGGGCCTGGCTTACGGAGCAGACCTTGCAGTAGTTGGGGTTTCTACTTTGGCGGCTCAAGCTCAGGCGGCACTAGACGGCGGTGAGGTGACTGACGGCGTTATCCTAAGTACGCTCGATGCGCGTATGGATGAGGTATATTGGGGGGTATTTCAGCAACAGCGTGGATTGGTAACGATGTTGGGTACAGAGCGTTTAACGGCGCCAGAACAGGTAGAATTACAACCGTTACGGGGCGATGAGGGTGATTTGCTTGCAATAGGCAGCGGTTTTAATTACGCCTCCAGAATGCCAGTTAATGATAGCGTCAGCCAATGGCGTGGCGATCTTCTGCCCAGGGCTAGCGCTGTTGCAAAACTTGGATATGCCGATTTTAAAAGAGGTGCAGCGCACTCTGCGGCAGAGGCGATACCGGTGTATTTACGCGATGAAGTGGCCTGGAAAAAACAGCCGCTGTGAGGTCAGGGTCTAGCGGTTTGGGTTAACAATGAATCAAGCTATTGTTAAATGGCTATTCACTATTTCTCATGCTCTGACTATAATGTTCAATTGTCGAGTTTACAGAGAGTCGGTAGTGATAGTCGGCTCTATTCATTGAATACATGCAAATGCTGCCGGGTTATCCATCAGCCGTTGGCAGTGTCATTTAAAAACATCGAGTAGTTATCTTGCAGATTTCTGGCTTTCCTATAAATGTAACGTCAGCTCCGCAGAATCGGCGTACAGATATTGTCGATCGCGGACAAAACGATGTCGAAGTTGACGTCAATAGAGAAGGTGACGAAGACCGTCAAAGTCGCTCAGTGGACGACAACCGTGTTCTCGCGGAAGATTTCTTCCAGCAACGGGTGGAATCAAGCCGGGCTAGTGATTCGATTCAGTTTCGTCAGCAAGCGGAGCAGAGCGATTTTCCGCTGAATATCCAGAAAGCGTTACAAACCTTTACTGAAAACTCACCATCACCTGAGCAACAACTCGGTATCGAACTGGTTGGTGTAGATACCTACGCATAGTTATTCTTCCTGCCTCCCTAAGTGACTAACTGATACCAAAAGAGACAATCATGGATATCGAACAATTTAATCGTGGTTTACTTGAATTTCTGGACGCATCGCCAACGCCTTTTCACGCGGTGCAGCAAATGGTGCAGCGGCTTTCGCTGGCAGGTTTTGAAATTTTGCAGGAAGCTGACAGCTGGACACTTCAAGCGGGTGGGCGATACTGCGTAATTAGAAATAATTCATCAATTGTTGCTTTTACCGTGGGTGATAAAAAGGTACTGGATACCGGATTACGGATGATTGGTGCTCACACTGATAGCCCCTGTTTGAAGGTCAAACCGCAGCCTGAGTTGTTTAAAAAAGGCTATTTTCAGCTAGGTGTTGAGGTTTATGGAGGGGCGTTACTTAATCCGTGGTTTGATCGGGATTTATCGCTTGCCGGTCGTGTTAGCTTTCGAGATAGCAGAGGTAACATTAACAGCTTACTGATTAATTTCGAACGAGCTATCGCAACCATCCCCAGTCTCGCTATTCATTTAGATAGAGAGGCTAACAACGCTCGAAGTATTAATTCGCAAACTGACATACCACCGGTATTGATGCAAACCGATGATAAGCAGACTAGTTTCCGCGAATTGCTGTTGACCCGGTTATTGGTGGAGCACCCCAATTGTGGTGCGAGTAAAATACTTGACTACGAGCTGAGTTTTTATGACACCCAGTCAGCAGCAGTTATTGGCTTGCAGGATGAGTTTATCGCCAGTGCTCGGCTAGACAATTTGTTATCTTGTTATATCGGTATGCAAGCCTTGTTGACTGACAGTAGCGAATATCGGGTACTTGTGTGTAATGATCATGAAGAGATAGGTAGCCAGTCTGCAGCTGGAGCTCAGGGGCCGATGTTACGGTCTGTATTGAGTCGGCTGGTAGCGAGCGATAGTGAATTCACTCGCGCGATTGATCGATCGATGATGATATCTGTCGATAATGCTCACGGGGTTCATCCCAATTTTTCCGAGCGTCATGATGCTAATCATGGCCCCGTGCTGAATGGTGGGCCGGTAATAAAAATGAATGCAAATCAGCGCTATGCAACTAACAGTGAAACGTCTTCATTGTTTCGGCACTGGTGCGAGTCCGTTGATGAGACCGTACAGGCTTTTGTGGTGAGAACCGATATGGGTTGTGGGAGCACAATCGGGCCAATTACAGCCAGTGAACTTGGTGTTAAAACGCTTGATATTGGAGTGCCAACATTTGCTATGCACTCGATCAGGGAGCTGGCTGGTAGCCGCGATGCTTACAGTTTGTATAGGGTGCTGAAGATGTTCTATTGCACTGAAGATGTAGCTGTGGGGAGCCGCTAGCTGCTTATAAAATGGGCTGCCGGGCCGCAAAAGCCCGGAGCTGATTTACTTTTCTACGACTATGTCAACGTCTTCGGCTTGTGGGCCTTTATCACCATCAACGACAGAGAATTCAATCTGCTGTCCTTCGCGTAGTACTTTTCGTCCATTTCCGCTGATAGAACGAAAGTGAACAAAAATCTCTTCTCCTGAAGCCCGGGTAACAAAACCGTAACCCTTGCTGACGTTAAACCATTTTACCGTGCCAATTTCACGACCTTTTCTGCTTGCAGATTTGCTGGCAGGTTTACTTACAGACTTGTTTGACGACGTTGAAACAGATGGCTTGATTGTTGGGCTGATAAAGGCCGCCAGTACCGTGGCGATAAGAATAATAACAAAGTGAATGGGGTTAACCAGGGTGTTGGCGTCTTGGCCACTGACAGATTGCAGGGTTGCCGCTGCAATTGCAGCAATGATTGCGCTGAGGATGATTCGGTATAGTGTGCTCATTGGTCTCTACTTCTACTGGTGATTTAAATGTTTGTTGTCATGACCCCTGTGGTGAAGGTTGACTAGGCCGATGCTGGCCGTCGGCTAGTCTACCACTAATCGCTGTTAGAAGTGGCGCTAATGATGGACTGTTGCTAAGCTCACCTTGGAGGGCTGGCAGTACATCTGGCACCGGATAAAGGTAAATAACGTTTATCGTAGTTACCGCCGGCTGTCGATAGCAGGGTATTGTTACCTTCTTTGACTTAAACCATAACCGAATTATCCCTATGATCACGATTATCGGTGCTACACATCCAGGAAGACGTGAGCACAACGAGGATTGCTTTTCCGCAGATTCATCAATCGGTTTGGGGTTGGTGGCTGACGGTATGGGCGGATACGCCTGTGGTGAGCTGGCCAGTGAACTGGTAAAGACGACTGTTGAGGAGGCGGTGGCCAATCATGAGGGTTTGCGAGAAGCCATTGCCCGGGCACATGGTATTGTAAAAAATTTTGCTGCTGAGGATCCTTCTCGACGAGGTATGGGTTCGACCGCGATAGTGTTGAAAACCAGGGGGCTAGACTACGAAATAGCGTGGGTTGGTGATAGCCGGGCATATTTGTGGGACGGGCATACTGTTATTAAGCAGATTACCCGTGATCACTCTTACGTTGAAAGCCTGTTAGCAAGCGGTGCTATCAGTTATGAAGAAACGCTGGATCACCCCAACAGAAACCTGATTACTCAGGCAGTGGGTGTCGATGGTGAAAATGGGCTGGAAATTGGTCTAATCACAGGTCGCCTCACCGCTGGCCAAAAGTTACTAATTTGCAGTGATGGCTTGGTTGATGAAGTATTGGATGAGGATATCGCCGATATAATCCATAAGGCGAAAGATTCAGAAGAAGCAATTACGCAGCTAATTACCGCCGCGCTAAAGGCAGGAGGGAGCGATAATATTACCGTTGTCATCGCAACAGCCGATCAAGAAGGTGAAAAGATATTACCTGCGATCGAACCAGAAACAATTCGCAGCTCGGTCATACCAGGTGCAGAACACCCAGGCTCGCTGCCAAAATCATTACTGAGTGAAAAACGTGAAGCATCTTCTTTCTTCGAAGGAGGGGAGTCGAGTACTGATGCATTAAGCCATACTGAAGATCTAACGCTACTTCCGAATGATACCAGCGACGCCAAGATACAACTTAATCCTGGTCTCAGCTCAGCAACGTACAGAGCATTATTAGTGTCAGGTGCAGCGGGTATTGTCAGTATTATGCTGTTCCTTTATTTCTCAACTACGTAACCAATTTATAGTTTACATACGTCTTCGGCTTGTAAGCCTTTCGGACCGATGTTTATTGTAAATTCGACCTCTTGTCCCTCATCCAATGTTTTGTACCCCTCCCCCTGGATAGAACGAAAATGGACAAAAACATCTTCTCCGTCATCTTGTGCAATGAAACCAAATCCCTTGGCGTTGTTGAACCACTTGATAGTGCCGGTTAAACGATCTGCCATACGTAAAATCTCCTTACCGCTATTAGATCAGTGAGCCTGCTTTCTTTTTGGGGTGAAAAGCCGGCCGTAAGAATTCAACATAAAAAGCGTGTGGCTTACAGATCAAAATTTTCATCAGGTGCAGCACGATAAGAGATGGCCAGATAATGGCTTCTGCCGCCACTTTCTTCGATGAATATGATCGCCGGTAAACTCAAATTTTATATTTTTATTGGAGGTGATAGTAACGCCAGACAAATGCTTATGTCCACAGCTGCCTTACAATCAATGGCTGATGTCAACAATGCACTGTAACAGAGGATGAAATGAAAACCAGTATCGCCATGTGGTGATACTGGTTTGAGGCATTACAATGTCGAGATCTGTTGCAATTGCTGCTTAAGTTTCAGCAGTGACTGCTGCTGAACGGATTGTTTCTCGCGCTCTTTTTCGACGACGTCCAATGGTGCCTTATCGACAAATTTTGGATTGTTGAGTTTGCCCTCAATACGAGTGAGATCTTTCTGCAGCTTTTCAATTTCTTTATTGAGCCGAAGCAATTCCGCGTCTTTGTCTATAAGACCTGCCATAGGGACTAGAATTTCCATTTGGCCAACCAGCGATGTAGCTGACATGGGTGATTCGTCCCCTTCCTTCAGCCACGTTATATCGTCGATTTTAGCCATCGTCATAAGAAACTGTCGGTTGTCTGTCAGCCGGCGATCGTCTTCATCGCTGCCATTTTTAACCATGATCGGGATTGCTTGAGCCGGGGAAATATTCATCTCACCTCGAATGTTACGCACACCGACAATGATACCTTTTAACCATTCGATATCAGCATCTGCCTGAGCATCAATATACTCGGCATTGAATTCCGGGTAGGGCTGTAACATGATGGTATCACCGGATTTCGCCGACAAAGGTGCTACTCGTTGCCAGATTTCTTCGGTGATGAAGGGCATAAACGGGTGTAGTAATCGCAAGGTGGTTTCGAGTACTCGGATGAGTGTCCGGCGTGTTCCCTTCTTAAGGCTGGCAGATGCATTATCATCCCATAAAACAGGTTTTGATAACTCTAGATACCAATCACAATATTCATTCCAGATGAACTCATACAGCGCTTGAGATGCCAAATCAAAACGGTATTGTTCCAGCGCCACTGCAACTTCACTTTCGGTATGTTGCAAGCGGGATATAATCCAGCGATCAGCAAGGCTCAGTTGGTAGTCATCGCTATCGTCTTGACCGCAATCATGTTCTTCCGTGTTCATTAACACATAGCGAGCCGCATTCCATATTTTGTTACAGAAATTCCGGTAGCCCTCGATACGGCCCATATCAAATTTGATATCCCGACCTGTTGACGCCAGTGAATAATAAGTGAATCTCAATGCGTCAGTACCGTAGGCAGCAATACCCTCTGGAAACTGCTTACGAGTGGCTTTTTCGATCTTCTTAGCCATTTGTGGCTGCATCATGCCGCTGGTTCGCTTGTCAACAAGTGCCTCTAGATCAATGCCGTCAATCAGGTCGATAGGATCGAGGACATTGCCTTTCGATTTAGACATTTTCTGACCGTCTGAATCTCTAACTAAACCATGTATGTAGACTTGCTTGAATGGGATCTCTTTTTTGAAATGAAGTGTCATCATAATCATCCGGGCAACCCAGAAAAAGATAATGTCAAATCCAGTGACCAGTACACTAGTCGGGTGGAACGTTTTTAGGTCTGCGGTATCCCCTGGCCAGCCAAGCGTTGAGAAAGTCCACAGGGAGGCTGAGAACCAGGTGTCTAATACGTCATCGTCCTGACGCAGGGGCAGGTCGCCCAGCTGGTGTTTCTCTCGCACTTCATTCTCATCGCGGCCCACATAGACGTTACCTTCGCTGTCATACCATGCGGGGATACGATGCCCCCACCACAACTGGCGGGAAATACACCAATCCTGGATGTCGCGCATCCAGGAGAAATACATATTTTCATACTGTTTGGGTACAAACTCGATATCACCATTTTCGACCGCCTCAATGGCAGGTTTGGCGAGTTTTTTAGCATCGACATACCATTGTTCGGTCAGATACGGCTCAATAATAGCGCCGCCGCGATCGCCGCGAGGGACTTTTAATGTGTGATCGACAACTTTGTCGAGTAATCCAAGAGCGTCTAAATCTTCTATAACTTGTTTGCGGCATACGAAGCGATCCATTCCCTGGTAGGGGGCTGGCGCATTGTCATTCATTTCCGCGTTGTCAGTGAACAGGTTGATCATTGGCAAATTGTGACGTTTACCCATCTCGTAGTCATTGAAATCATGGGCAGGCGTAATTTTCACACAACCCGTACCAAACTCCATATCAACATAGTCATCGGCGATGATCGGAATTTCTCTGTCGGTGAGAGGAAGTTTGATCATTTTCCCGATAAGGCGCTGATAACGTTCGTCAGCAGGGTTTACGGCAACGGCGGCATCACCGAGCATGGTTTCCGGTCGCGTCGTTGCAACGGTAAGTTGACCGGAACCGTCGCTTAGCGGGTAGTGAAAATGCCAGAGGAAACCATTTTCTTCCTCTGATACAACCTCTAAATCAGATACCGCCGTATGCAAAACCGGATCCCAGTTTACCAGCCGGGTTCCCCGATAAATCAACCCTTCACTGTGTAGCTGAACAAAAACTTCCTTAACCGCTGCAGACAGACCGGGGTCCATGGTGAATCGTTCTCGAGACCAATCTGTAGAGGCGGCCATACGGCGTAGCTGCTGAGTGATGGTGCCACCGCTTTGTTCTTTCCACTCCCAGACCTTTTCAGTAAACTTTTCCCGGCCAAGTTCCTTTCTATCGATACCTTCTGCTTCGAGCTGGCGTTCAACCACCATTTGTGTGGCAATACCGGCATGGTCTGTGCCAACTTGCCATAATGTATTGTCACCTTTCATTCGATGATAGCGGATCAGCACATCCATGATGGTTTCCTGGAAACCGTGACCCATGTGCAAACTACCGGTGACATTTGGCGGCGGTATCATGATGCAATAGGGGTTGCCTTCTCCACTAGGCGCAAAGTAGCCCTCACTTTCCCAGCGTTTATACCAGGAGGATTCGATATCAGAAGGTTGAAATGTTTTATCCATTTTTGATAACTACTTTGTATTCAGGTTATTGGAGGCTGCGCCGAAGGAATGGCTGCAAAGTTGGGCAGTATACAAGACTTATGGGGTGACAGAAAATACCGACGGCGGAGATTGCCTGGTTATTGTACTGGAATTCTACTCGATTTTTTCAGCCAGCCGTTTGATCAGTTCCGGGGAGCAAAGCGATAGCCGTTTACGCAGCTCGTTTTCCAGCGTTGGGATGACGTCATCGACGACTTCCTGGATGAGTAATTCCAGGTCGAAATCGTCATATTGATCGTTAATGATTTCAGCTGGGTGAGTCGATGAGTCTACTGAGGGGAAAAATTCCTGTTGCTCTTCCTGGTATTCAGCTGAGTGAATAGCATCAATTTCAGCAGAGTCGTCAGCGCCCGCAGCTGAAAGCTCTGATAAGAGATGATCTTCTGAAGAGTCGTCCGGGAAGGTGAAGGGCTCAGAGTCGTCGTCCGCCACCTGCAGGGTTGGAATATCGTCAGCAGAGACTGTTTGCAGACTAAATTCAGGGATATCGACGTTTGTATCGAATTCATTAAGGTCAAGCTCGGATAAAATATCGCCGTTTTCCGCGTCATTATCAAAGATAGAATACAGGTCCAGGATATTCGCTGGAAGGTCTGATTTTTCGTTGGTGGCTTGTACTTTTTCGGGATAGTTTTTGGTCAACTGCTGCTGCTCGTCACTAACAACATCGTTTAACAGCGGTACGTCAGCTTCGATGTCGTCGAGTACATCTTTAATGGACTCCAGTTCATCAAGAAAAGCGTTTTTAGCTACTGAAGATGAACTGGGACGAGGTTCACTGTTGTCCATAAAAAATCGCTGCTATTGGGTTGTGGTTGATAGCTATGTTAACGCCTCAGATCGTGAGTATTCAAATGATAGCCACGATTTCTGTAGAAACGATAATTTGCTCTGGTTGATTCTGTTACCCCGGAATCTTGCACTACAATCTCTGACACGCGCTCAAACCGACTAAAAAATTCCGGCACATGATCTGACAGGTTTATCAGCAAGCCGTTGTGGTCTCCGGACATTTGTTTGTCCTTGCCGTAGCCAATATGTACTTGTTGCTCACCGGTAGAAACATCGTCCATTTGATGGGGAATAAAGCTCGTGTTTCTCCATGACCACAACAGTTGGTCCAATGTGTTTGCCTGAGCACTATCGCTGCTGTGAACGTAGATTTCATTGCCTAGCTTGAAAGCTTTCTCTGCCAGTCGGCATGCGAACAAATGTCTTTGTTCGCAGCTGTCGTGGGGCAGAATATAAAAGTCTATCTTTGTCATACAGACTGGCTTTGATTGATGAGATATTGTGTTAACAATCCCACAGGCCGGCCAGTTGCACCTTTATTGGCGCCGCCGTTAAAAGCTGTGCCCGCAACATCCAGATGCGCCCAGCGCATTTTTTTAGCAAAGCGGGATAGAAAGCATGCCGCGGTAATGCTGCCGCCCTCTGGACCGCCAATATTAGCAATGTCCGCGAACTTACTGTCCAGTTGCGGCTGATATTCATCCCACATTGGCATATGCCAAGCGCGGTCTCCTGAATCTTCCCCGGCAGCTATTAACTGGGCGGCAAAATCGTCGCTATTGCTATAGAGTGCCGACGCATGGCGCCCCAGCGCAACAATAACAGCGCCGGTTAGCGTTGCTACATCAATGACTGACTGTGGCTTGAATCGTTCGGCATATGTTAAAGCGTCGCACAATACTAACCGTCCTTCGGCGTCGGTGTTGAGCACCTCAATGGTCTGGCCCGACATACTTGTGACTACATCTCCTGGCTTGGTTGCCGCGCCGCTCGGAAGGTTTTCAGCGGCAGCTATAATTGCGACTACATTCAGTGGTAATTTCATTTCGGTAATGGCAGCCATCGTGCCAATAACGCTGGCTGCGCCACACATGTCGTATTTCATTTCGTCCATTTTCGCGCCGGGCTTCAAACTGATACCCCCGCTGTCGAAGGTAATTCCCTTGCCCACCAGTGCGTGAGGTTTTTGACCGCTAGCGGCTCCCTTGTACTCCATGACAATGAGTTTGGCAGGTTGGTCGGTACCGGCGGTAACCGAAAGTAGTGACCCCATACCTAACTCAGCCATCTTTTTTTCGTCGATGATGCTGGTTGACAAGGTCTTGTATTTGCGTGCGAGTGCCTTTGCTTCGTTAGCGAGATAGGTCGGAGTGCAAATGTTCCCTGGCAAATTCCCCAGCTCTTTGGCAACATTGGCACCGTTTGCGATTGCTTTGCCTTCGATAACCGCTCGCCGTAACGCTTTGTCGGGTTGACAGGCGACAGTGATTCTTTTGATTGGCGATGATTTTTTCGGTTGGCTTAAAGTGCGAGTGTAGCGATAGTTTTTGTTGCCACCTATTAGAGCCAGTTGGCCAGCGATCCATGCGCTGTCTTTACCGATAACACTAATGTCGTCCAAAAATAATGTTGCATCGGTGATTTTGTTCTGCATCAAGCTGTTGAGTGCTGTGGCAAGCAGGTTGCGGCATTCGCCAGCTGACAACTTTTTCCCATGTCCACAACCGAGTAATAGAATGCGGTCAGCATTAATGCCATTGACGGATGGAATCAATACAGTCTCGTTGAGTTTTCCTTCAATATCACCACGTTTAATCAGGCTCCGGATGATACCGTCATTTGTCTTATCGAGCCTCTTAGCCGCCTTCGATAACTTTCCTTCACTCAATATTGGCACGATCAGGCACTGGCTGCGAAGTGTTTCCGGATTGGCAATAGCTTTTAGTACAACATCCATAACAGGTTCCTTAAAATAACGACAAAACGGATAGATTGGTAGATAATGCTTGCCCATACTACAGGCACTTAGCAGAAACCCCCTAATGGTGAACAGTGTAAAGGCTCGCCGTTAAGGTTTAAAGCGTAACATTTCAAGGTTTTATCAATTGTGATCCTCTTCCGTTATCTGACCAGGGAAATATTGATCAGTATGTTTGCCGTTAGTGCAACCTTATTGCTTATTGTTATGAGCGGTCGATTTGTAAAGTATCTGGCCGAGGCTGCTGCGGGAGAGCTATCCCCCGATGTTGTATTGAGCATTATGGCATATCGACTTCCCAGCTTCCTCGAACTGGTATTACCGCTGGGACTTTTTATAGCTATATTGTTGGCCTATGGGCGTATGTACGTCGACAGTGAAATGACGGTAATGGGAGCATGTGGTCTCTCAAATAGACGTTTGGCGATTTACACAATGGTACCGTCAATATTTGTTGCAGTGATCGTAGGTTATTTGAGCTTGTACGCTAGCCCTGCCGGTATTGGCAAGGTACAGGAGATTTTCGAGGATACTAAAAACTCCAGTGGTCTAGAGTTGCTTATTGAAGGCCGTTTTCGTGTCGATGAACGATCCGGGAGAGTGACATACATCGAATCTCTGGACAATGATACTGAGACAATGCAGGAAGTGTTTTCTGCGGAGCAGTCAGTTGGCAAGAAGGGTGAGGAGCAGCTGACAGTAATATTTGCCGGGAGGGGGAGTATCGAAACGAGTGATGATCAGCAGTCTCGTTACCTGGTGCTCAAAAACGGCTACCAATCGATCGGTCAGCCTGGAAGTTTAAACTATCAAATTAGTCGTTTCGACGAGTTTGGGCAGTTAGTGGCGGACCCGGAAAGACAGGGCACACTGTATAAAAAAGCCGACGCTAGAACAACGCAACAATTGCTCAATTCATCCCGGCTCGAAGACAAAGCAACCCTGCAATGGCGAATTTCACTCGCAATTCTAGTACCGGTGATCGCGTTGATAGCTCAGGCTTTAAGTAGGACCAATCATCGTCGTGGTCGCTATGTAAAAATGCTTCCCGCATTTCTTATCTATATTATTTATCTGGTTACATTGAATGCAGCACGAGATGCCATAGGGAAAGAAAAAATCTCTCTGGATCTGGGTATGTGGTGGGTTCATTTGGTGTTTTTGAGCTTGGGTATAATATTACTATTTGGCGGTGATTGGTTGCGGCGACTGCGTGCGTCGATTGCGCGAACAACAATAGCGCCATCACCATGACCAAATTGAGTCGCTATATATCGACCACAATAACCGCCAGTACGCTGTTGGTACTCTTCGTGTTGCTGGGTTTTGATGCGATAGCTGCAGTTATTGACGAAACCGGAAGCCTCAGTGGCAATTATGACTTTCTCGCTGCACTAGGTTTTGTTATGTATTCAATACCTGGCAATGTTTTCGATTTGTTGCCCTTTGCTGCATTGGTCGGTTGTTTGGCGGGACTGGGTACACTGGCTAGTGGCAGTGAACTAGTTGTTATGAGAGCCGCCGGTGTGTCCACACTGCGTATAGTCTGGATGGTTATGCGACCAGTCATAATGATTATGATTGTAGGGTTGTTAGTTGGCGAATATCTAGCTCCGCTTACGGAAAGTATCGCTAAAAGTGAGCGGGCTATCGCTTTGAGAAAATCTGAAAATGTTGTTAGTCGTCAAGGTTTGTGGCATCGAGAAGCGAATCAGTTTATGCATTTTAATGCGGTACAACCCAATGGCATTTTGTACGGTATAACAATCTATCAATTTGATGAGCAGCACAAACCGTTGAATACGCTGTATGCAGAACGGGCTATTTACCAATCCGGTCACTGGTTATTGGAAGATGTTTTGGAGAGTGCAATAACCGATACCCGGATCACAAAGAGTGTCTCAAGGTCAAAACCTTGGTCGACAGGGTTGTCTCCAGAGTTACTTAATATTCTGGTGCTTGATCCCATCGACTTATCGATAGTCGATAATTATCGATATTCCAACTACTTGCGGGGGCAGGGTCTAAATAGCAGTCCGTACAGGCTCGCATTTTGGAAAAAAATACTACAACCACTATCTACCCTAACACTTGTGCTGGTAGCTATATCGTTTATTTTTGGTCCTCTGCGTGAAGTCACTATGGGGTATCGTATTTTTATTGGGGTGCTGGTCGGGATCGTTTTTCGTACGGCCCAGGATATTTTGGCGCCGGCAAGTCTCGTTTACGGATTTCAACCTATTTATGCGTCCCTGATACCGATTATTGTTTGTGCAGTATTAGGGTTTTGGTTCCTGAGTCGCGCGCGGTAGAGCGTGTAATCACGGCTAATTTTTTTTGGGTAACAACACGATACGGGTATGAGATAATTTGTCATGCCAGCTAAGCTGTTCCTTGTCGACAAGAATCCACCAGTAACCTGCTCCAAAGCATAGAAACGATAGCAATGCGGTGAATAACCGGGTGATACACTGGCGCATGGTAAGACTACTGCCCGATATGTCTACAAGTTGTAATCGCCAGGCTTGCATCCCTAATGTCTGTCCATGCTTTTTCCAAAACCAGCAAAAAAAAGCGACATACACTGCTAATAAGTAGAGCTGAAATGGGAGGCCGTCCGCTACGGAGGGAAGGTCTGTTACGATTTGTTCATTGGCAATAGACGCTGTTTTCTCACTGCGGAAAAACACTGCAGGTATGGTGGCGGTAAATAGCACACCGAATACCAGCAGTGAGTCGTAAACCATTGCTGCCAGACGGCGAATAAGCCCGGCTGTAGGTAACGCTGTAGGGTTATTTTCCATAATATCGAATGTAAAAAAAATGTGCGGCAATTCTAGCAGAATGTGGGCAATAATGGCTACGCGTAACCGTATGTCTATCGTTGTTACACCGTGAAGTGGTGCAGCGAGGGTGACAGAGCTAATGTTTCTGTTGTGTTGGTAGAGGCTGAGTATTAAGTAATGTTAATCAAATCGGAAACTGACGTTAGCCTCTATTGATGATAGTGTGCAAATATCACGGTGTTATTCATATTGGCACAAGCACCAGCCTTGAATTTTCCGATTGAAAAAATGAACAACTAATGGGGTTTGCATGCGCATACTGCTAATTGAAGATGACATCAGTGTCGCGGATTATATCGGCAAAGGTTTACGACAAAATGGGTATACCGTCGATCATTCTGCCGATGGAGAAGAGGGTTTGTCGCTGTCACGCAGCGAAGAGTATGACGTGTTGATAGTTGACCGAATGCTGCCAAATGTTGATGGGTTAACAATAATCCAAACCTTGCGTGCGGCGGACAATAAGTCACCGGTGCTTATATTGAGTGCCTTGGGGGAAGTTGATGACCGGGTAAAGGGCTTGAAGGCAGGAGGGGATGACTATCTGGTTAAGCCTTTTGCCTTTGCAGAATTGTTGGCTCGGATAGAAGCCCTACTGCGCCGTCAGAAATCCAGTATTACTGAGACCAAACTTAAAGTAGCGGATCTGGAAATGGATTTGCTGGCTCACAAAGTCACCCGTAAAGGAGAGGCCTTCAATCTGCAGCCGCGAGAGTACAAGCTGTTGGAATACTTAATGAAACATGCCGGGCAAGTAGTGACTCGTACAATGCTGTTGGAGAATGTATGGGAATATCATTTTGACCCACAAACCAATGTTATTGACGTTCATATCAGTCGGCTTCGGCAAAAAATTGATAAAGATTTTGATAGACAATTGTTATCGACCGTTCGTGGGGCTGGGTATATGCTCCGTGACCCTGAAATCTAGCGGTGTCTGTTCAATGAAAAGCGTTGATTCTATCTGATGATAGTTAATAAAATTCTTGCCAGTTATACCTTTCGGTATATGTCGGTATATGTCATCGGCCTCAGTGTATCCGTACTTATTGTATTGATGTTGGTTTATGCCACGTATTCTTATGACTATTTCAAGAAATTACATGATGCTGTGGCTGAGGAAATCACAACGCTTGGGCAAATTTATGAAGATAGGGAGTTCAGTGGTCTAGAGCATTTCATTAGTGAAAAGGTGGAAAAAGGCGAGCTTAATCGTTTTTACTATTTGGTAGTTGACGAAAAAAATAGAAAACTGGCCGGTAATCTGGAAGCTTGGCCAGATTATCGCCGATATGGTGATGGTTGGCTTAGTTTTCATTTGGAAATTTTGTCTTGGGGTGAAGAAAAACGAGAGCGTCGATTTGTTGGGCGTTCACAAAAAATTGACGGTGGCTATCGCATATTAGTTGCGCATCACTATGGGGAATTTCGAAACTACGCCAACCTTGTTGGAGATGCATTGCTTAGAAGTATGATTGTCACCATCGTCTTGGGAACAATTGGTGGTGCGATAGTAGCGGGCATTAATGTAAGGCAAATCGATAAAATCAACAAGACACTACAGAGTATAATGTCGGGCGATTTGTCGGATCGGATTGAATCGGATATTCAACGTGGTGAGCTTAAAGAACTGACACTGAATATCAATCGAATGCTGGACCGTATTCAGCAATTAATGGAAGGACTACGACAGGTTTCGGACAATATTGCGCACGATTTACGGACGCCATTAACGCGATTAAGAAATCAGCTAAGCGATATGCAAGACCAGACAGTTTCTGATAAGGAAGATCTGGTGCAGCCGTTGATTGATGAAGCTGATGGATTGTTATCTACGTTCAGTTCGCTATTGCGCATCGCGCAAATAGAATCTGGCAGTCGTCGAGCCGGTTTCACGGAGCTTGATCTCAGGGTCATATTATTAGACGTTATCGAATTGTATGAGCCTCTGGCCACAGACAAAGTCATTACTGTGACCGCTTCATTGCAAGAAGATGTAATTATCAACGGAGATAGAGACCTATTGTTCCAGGCATTTGCTAACTTGATTGATAACGCAGTCAAATACACGCCTGAAAATGGCCGTGTCAATATTAGTCTTGAAATACGTAAACAGCATGCGGTAGTAACGATCACTGATAGCGGTAGTGGGATTTCACCACAAGATCAGGGTAAGGTTTTCCGGCGTTTCTATCGTGTAGAGGCAAGTCGTAGTCTATATCCTGGAAACGGTCTTGGACTGAGCTTGGTGTCAGCGGTTGTCAAATTGCATGACGGAACCATTCTACTGTCAGATAATAAACCCGGTCTACAAGTTGAGGCTCAATTACCTCTCATCGACTAACTCCTTTCGATGGATAGATGATCGGTTGCTGGCACTCGGATGGCCGCTTCTTTTCTCCGTATTTCGACTAAATCCACTCCGGCTTCGGCGATCGACAAATAGTCGGTGTTCGGGTTCAGTGGTGTTCTGGTATCAGGTAATTCTTCCAGACTTGAACCTGCAGGCGCGAGACTTAAATCATCGATATCAAGTGACAGTGGCGTTGGTGGCTGATGTTTTTCAATCAATAGGTCTTCACCAGCAGCAGCTACCGAGAGTTGGCTGGTATCGGGCGGGTCAGGAGGTGTGGCAGTTTCCATTTCGGGTTCGAAAAAAGCAGAGACCATTTTTATCGCACTGGTATCTATAGACTGAGCCTGTGTTGTCTTGCGTTCATGTTGCTGCAACACATCACTACCTGCTGGCGCAACTGACCAGTCTTCGTCCTTAACTTGATGTTGTTGTGCCGGTTTGTTGTCCCTAGGTTCTGTCGGTGGCGCTTCCCTCGACGATTGCGGTTGATCTGCAGGCTTGTGTGTGGGTTTTAAGGTTACTTTGCCGGTATCCAGCTGGTGGGATGTAAAACTAACGATAAGGCCTGCCTGATGAAAAGCAGCTTTATACTTTAAAGCATCAGCCTTATTAACTCCGCGTTTTAGTGCTTGTGTCTTACCGTTAAATATTCTGGCGATATTGTCCGCTGAGCTATTGAATAGCGCGGCCAGTTTCGTCTGAGCCGACTCAGCGCTAACGCCACTTACCAGTTGGCCGGAAAAAACTATGTCGTACAGCTGTTGGTCCATAGGGCTCTCTTCACAATATGTTGCCTTAATAGTATAGGAGATTTTGTGGTTTGAAGGCCACATAGACCGAAATAGTTCAAAATGTCGTCAACCATAGGTCATTTAGTGGTAATCCGTCACATATTCAATCGATAACTGTCTGGTTTCAATAAACAATCGGGTAGCCACACTATACTCATGCCAGCTACTGGTGGGTTATCTAATCAGTCTCTTTTACATAAATACGGTGAAATATCCTGGAAACGCCTTTTTATCGATAGTTACAAGGGTTGTCCCGATTAGGTTTGTCTGGAAAAAATATGAATCACAGTCTACATGCTTCTTATCAGTATCGGCCGAGTTCTGTTATGGTCTTCGAATTGCCAGAGCCTATCGATGTCTCTATGGCGGTTGAACAGCAAGCGGAAATAATTGCTGGCGAAGCAGTTGTGGTAAGCGTAAATGCGGTTGCGGCGGAAAGATTAGGCATCAAAAACCCTTGTCATAACTCTGGTTTGACGATCGAATCCCTGACACAAGGAGTCTATACTGATAGCGTGACAGATGTAGTGATGCATGTACGAACAAAAATGGAACAGTTTGTACGTGGCGGCTATGTTTTAGAAAATATCAGCAATGATGTGAGTCACGAAGGCAATTCTGTGCTGGTTAGTTCCTCCTTCCATGGTCTTGTAGAAAATGGTTACCTGAAAACCATTATGGCTGTTTTCAGCAATGAAAATTTTCGCAAAACCCAGGAGCAAATGGTTTCACGTATCGCCCGCGATTTAGCCGCTGATTCCGGAGAAGCCTTTTTTTCCCATCTAGTGACATGCCTCGCTAAAACCCTCGGGTTTGATTACGCCGCGGTCATCGAACTTGAATCTCATTCTGACGACGTAAAAAAAGCTACTTACTACAATAACTTTACCGGACTATGTCAGATACATGGGTCGGAATTACCCTTGGAAGGAACGCCAAGTGGTGAAGTCATGAAAGGTGAAGTCAGAGCCTTTCGGCGCGGCGTTACGGATAAGTATCCTCGGGACAAAGTATTGCGCAGCTTGAATGCGGAAGGTTACATAGCTGTACCCATTTGGGGGGAGGGCCCAAGACCATTAGGGTTGTTGACATTAATTGACAGCGAAGAAGTACAAAATATTGAATTAGTGCGCGCAGTTCTTACCATCTTTGCTATCAGGGCATCAGCGGAGCTGGAACGAATTCGGTTGGAGGAAAAAGGTCGGCAGCAACAAGCTCAGCAAAAGACACTTATCGAAAACAATACCAGTGGTATGTTTATTGTCGATGTTGACCCGCCAATGCCGATCAATTTGCCACTGCCGAAACAGGTTCAATGGCTAGCTGAAAACAGTAGGTTTGCTGAATGTAATAGAGCGTTCGTCAATCTAGTGGGCGCTGCCAGTAAGGCAGATGTGTTGGGGCGCGGTTTATGCGACGGACGTGTTCTATATGATTTTGCAACTCTTGCTAGAGAGTTTATCGGTGAAAACTATGTCTTTCATGATCATATTATTCCTTTTGTTGGCCCGGGGAGAAAAGAAATATGCTTGTCTTCGAGCATTTCTGGTGAAATTGTTGATAATAAATTGACGCAAATGTTGGGTGGTATTAGTGATGTTAGTGACCGGGTGGCCCACTCTAAAGAAATGGAATATCGCGCAACTCACGACGGTTTGACGAGTTTGCCAAATCGTAGTTTTTTTGTGGAGCAGGTAGAACGGGTTTTGGAGTTTTCGACGGAAGAAAGCAGGCACGCAATATTAATATTGGATTTAGACGGTTTCAAGGAAGTAAATGATACCTTGGGGCATGAAACAGGTGACGAATTATTGAAGAAAATTGGCCCGCGCCTGACCAAAGTTTTGCCAGAGGATAGTGCCATGTTAGCGCGATTGGGCGGTGATGAGTTCGCTATTCTTACTGAAAATTATGGTGATGAAAATGATCTAAAAATTTTGGCTGATGGGGTTATGCAAGAAATCAGATCGTCATTTGAAGTTAACGGACTTGAATTAGTTGTCGGCGGAAGTGTTGGTATTGCCATGTACCCTGAACATGGAGAAAGTGTTTCATCACTAATGCGTTGTGCGGATATAGCAATGTATCAGTCGAAGAAAAATTCAACAGACTTTACTATTTATAACAGTGATAGTGACCACTACACTATGCGGCGCCTAACCTTGATGATGGATATTCGTCAAGCAGTAGAGCATGGCGAGTTGCGTTTGTTTTACCAGCCCATCGTCAATATCTCTGATCAGAGCGTGGTTGGTTTTGAGGGGCTTATTCGATGGCAGCACCCTGAGTTGGGGATGTTGTCTCCGGGGGAGTTTATCCCGCTGATTGAACTCACTGACACCATTATTCCTGTGACCTGGTGGGTTGTTGAAACTGCAGTAAAACAGTTGGCGGAGTGGAGGGAAAATGGTTGGGAATACCGTATTTCAGTTAACGTGTCGACACGCAATCTTTTAGACCCCGGGTTTGTTGGTTTTATTGAGTCATGTCTGGAGCGATATGATGTGGAAGGCCGGTTACTGGAAGTGGAAATAACGGAAAGTACGCTGATGGCTGATCCTGAAAAAGCGCGGGTTGTACTGCAAGAGATTTCTGATCTGGGTGTGTATCTGTCAGTGGATGATTATGGGACAGGTTATTCATCGTTGGCCTATTTGAAGAGTTTGCCAATTAATACACTCAAAATTGACCGAGCCTTTATCAGCCAAATGCTGGAAGATAACCAGGACGAAATTATTGTCAATTCGACGATCCAGCTCGCCCATAACCTTGGGCTCGATGTTACTGCAGAAGGCATTGAAGATGCGTCGCTAATATCCCGGTTGGCAGAGCTGGGTTGCGATAAAGGTCAGGGCTTCTTTTTTTGTAAGCCAATCCCCGTCGAAGAGCTGCATACCTGGCTTTTTCTTCATCAGCGTCAGATCCCTATCGGTCGCATTGCATAACTGCCGCTGGTAGGTGCGCGCGCGTGTATGTGGCGCCTGTCGATGTTGTGTGTTGTTATGAAAGTGATTGCATCTTGGCCGCGTAAAGATCACACTTTGATGCCTCGAAATTCGAGGATTTCATCACATCGATATGAGTAAAAAAATGTCCGTTCAAACTGAAATTAGCACTAAATTGCAGTCAGCTTTTTCGCCGTCGTTCCTCGACGTTATCAATGAAAGTCATATGCATAATGTTCCCCCAAATTCGGAAACGCATTTTAACGTTGTTCTCGTATCGGACGTATTTGAAGGCAAGCGCAGTGTCGCCCGCCATCAAATGATCTATAAATTGCTGGCAGAGGAAATTGACGGTCCTGTGCATGCCTTAGCTTTGCATACACACACAAAAGCAGAATGGCTGGCGCGTGGTAGTAGTGTGCCCGCATCGCCTGATTGTTTGGGTGGGGGCGAGTAAGTTCGAATAGTATCTACAGGGCTCGAATGTTTTGTTTCAAACTGTCAGGTAGGTATTGCTCCATTTGCTGGGGTGGGGGTACTCTACTTTTTGACACCTCGCTCCAATTTAACAAATTATAAAAATGGCGAATGTTCTGCACGTAGTTCACGGGTTCATTGCCTCTTGCATAGCCGTGCTTGGTCTCTTTATGCCAGCGTCGTTTTCGCAGCAGAGGCAGGCTGTCTTTTACATCAGACCATTTGTCGGGATCGCCCGAGCGCCCTTCGGTGATTTTTCGAGCATCTTCCAAGTGTCCCATTCCTACGTTGTACGCCGCTAATGCAAACCAGGTTCGATCGGGCTCTTCGATTCTCTCGGGGAGACGTTTCAAAATAGAGTTAAAATAGCGAGATCCCCCTTGCAGGCTTTGTTCTGCATCAAGGCGATTTTTAATATTCATTTCTTTGGCTGTTGGCAGTGTTAACATCATCATGCCGCGCACACCAGTTGGCGACTTTGCCCGCGGATTCCAATGTGATTCCTGATAACTGATAGCTGCGAGAAGGCGCCAGTCGATACCGTACTCAGCTGCAACGTCTTGAATGAGTTTGCGGTATTTTGGGAGTCGCCGCCGCATCGCCTGGTTGAAAGTAAGAGAACCAATGCGGTTGACCTGCTCACTGTGGCTGTAAAACCGTTCTTCCAGTTGTCGCAGTTGGCCATTTTCTTTGACTTGCTTGAAAAATATTTCAAGATCGTTTTCGAGCGTCGGAATACGTATTTTCCCGGGTAGCGCCCAAGCTAGTTTTCCTGGTTCGCCTATTTCAAAAGCAACATTCAACCGCGGGTAAAATCCGCGGTTCGCCATATATTCATTGGAGTCAAGAATGGTGTAGTCAATCTCTCCTTCGGCCAGCATATCAAGTAGATCGATAGTTTCGACATCGGTTGCTGTTCTCCAGTTGAGATTTTCGTGCTCGAGTTTCAGTCGGGTCAATATTTCATCATGACTACTGTTGGCCATAATCATTATTTGGCTATCGACAAGATCGGCGAGAGATTTAGGTCTGATGTTATCTGTGCGATAGACAACAAATTGTTTGATATCAAGATATCCCGGCGAAAAATTGAGTCGTTTTTGGCGTTCTTCTGTAATGGTCAGGCCTGCCGCAGCCAAATGTGCTTCATTGCGTTCCAGTGCCAGAAAGATTTCCTCAAGGCTGTGGACAACTTTGACTTCAAGTTCGACCCCCAGGTATTCACTGAACAGGCGGGCTAATTCATACTCGTAACCGGTGGGGCCGCTGCGATCTTCAAAATATGAGGTCGGCCCATTACGGGAAATGATTTTCAGTGTGCCCTGTTCACGGATCGATGATTCATGCTTTTGTTGATCGCAAGCTGGTATCAGGCTCACAACGATGAGAAGCAGTATATATCGAAGATACGGAGTGGCTGCGTTTACACTATAGGAAGATGTTGAATACATAGTCGTCATTTTATAGGCAGTGGCGATGGTAGTCTTGGTATTTATTGGTGAACATGGCATCAATTTGGAAAATATCGGTCAATCGGGCTTAAGTCTCGGTTCAACTTCCAGTAGAATGAGCGGCTTTCCTGACTTCCTTACATTGCTCTTGCTAGAAGGCCTTCACGCAATATGCTGATTACCCGTGGCGCACCCGCCTTATCTGAATTTCGTACCCATAAACTGTTTAATACACTCAAGCCCTCTATTCCGGGATTGAGTGCGATATCGGCAGGGTTTATTCATTTTTCTGAGCTGCAAGGCGATTTATCTGCAGAGCAGGAGGGGGTGCTGGACAGGCTTCTTGAATATGGGCCCAAAGCTGGTGCGCTCGCCGAGACCGGCGCGCTGTTACTGGTTGTGCCAAGACCGGGGACGATTTCCCCCTGGTCCAGTAAAGCGACAGATATCGCTCACAATGCTGGCTTAACTGCAGTGCTGCGGATAGAGCGAGGTATCGCCTACTACATTGACGCTCATACTGAACTCAGTGCAGAGCAATTAGCATTGGTGCGCTCAGTCATTCACGACCGTATGGTTGAAACGGTGTTATCGGAACTGGACGAAGCAGAAGTATTGTTTCGGCACGAACAACCGGCACCACTGACAGCAGTGGACGTTCTAGCTGGCGGTCAAAGTGCGTTGGCCGACGCAAATATGGCTTTGGGACTAGCATTGGCTGAGGACGAAATTGACTACTTGGTTGATAGCTTCCGCGAATTAGATCGGAACCCTACTGATGTGGAACTGATGATGTTTGCACAGGCAAACTCTGAGCATTGCAGGCATAAGATTTTTAATGCTAGCTGGACTATTGATGGTGATGAACAGAAGTATTCGTTGTTTAAAATGATCAAAAACACCTACGAAAAAGGTGGTGAAGGTGTGTTGTCAGCTTATGAAGATAATGCCTCGGTCATGGAGGGTAGTTACGCAGGGCGATTCTATCCCAGTTCTGAAGACCATACATATAGCTATCACAACGAAGCTATTCATGTATTGATGAAGGTGGAAACCCACAATCATCCGACAGCAATCTCGCCCTTTTCCGGTGCTGGAACGGGGTCCGGTGGTGAAATTCGCGATGAAGGTGCAGTCGGTCGTGGTTCCAAGCCAAAAGTAGGGCTGTCCGGGTTTACTGTGTCAAACCTGAACCTTAGTGGTCATTTGCAGCCATGGGAAATCGATTATGGGAAGCCAGACCGAATTGTGACGGCTCTGGATATTATGATTGAAGGGCCCGTAGGTGGTGCTGCCTTTAACAACGAATTTGGCCGGCCTAATCTAAATGGGTATTTCCGAACTTACGAAGAAAGCGTTAATGGTGCCGCGGGTATAGAGCGGCGCGGCTATCATAAGCCAATTATGATCGCTGGAGGTTACGGAAATATCAAGGCGGAACATGTTGAAAAACACGAGTTCCCGGCTGGTTGCAAGTTAATCGCTTTAGGTGGGCCGGCGATGTTGATCGGCTTGGGCGGAGGCGCTGCGTCCAGTATGGCGTCGGGAAGCTCCAGTGAAGATCTCGATTTTGCCTCAGTACAGCGTCAGAACCCGGAAATAGAGCGTAGGTGCCAGGAAGTTATCGACAGGTGTTGGGGTATGGGCCCGGATAATCCCATTGCCTTTATCCATGATGTGGGCGCCGGTGGCTTATCAAATGCGTTCCCCGAATTGGTTAAAGATGGTGGCCGTGGTGGCAATTTTGAACTGCGTGCAGTTCCCAATGATGAGCCTGGCATGTCACCGCTTGCCATCTGGTGTAATGAATCACAAGAACGCTATGTGATGGCTATTGAACCAGATGATTTAGCGGTGTTTGAAGCCATTTGCCAGCGGGAGCGCTGTCCATACGCAGTGGTTGGAGAGGCCACTGATGAGCATCACTTGCGTGTTGGCGACAGTCATTTCAAAAATAACCCCGTTGATCTGCCAATGTCTATCCTGTTTGGGAAGCCTCCCAAAATGCATCGCAATGTTGAGCGTATTGCCTATGAAATGCCGACCTTCAATACCGCTGGTATCGACCTGAATGACGCCACTTCACGTATTTTGCAGTTACCAACCGTGGCCAGCAAAAGTTTTCTGATCACGATAGGTGACCGCTCGATTACCGGTATGGTCGCACGAGATCAGATGGTAGGTCAGTGGCAGGTGCCAGTTGCTGATTGTGCGGTCACAACAGCCTCTTACGATAGCTATTGTGGTGAGGCTATGGCAATGGGCGAACGTACACCAATGGCTCTGATCAACGCTCCGGCATCGGGGCGAATGGCTATAGGTGAGGCAATTACTAATATAGCGGCGAGCCGGATCGAAAAAATATCAAATATTCGGCTTTCTGCAAATTGGATGTGCGCGGCGGGTCACCCCGGCGAAGATGAGAAGTTGTATGACACGGTAAAGGCGGTAGGAATGGAGTTGTGTCCAGCGCTTGGCATCACGATACCCGTAGGAAAGGATTCGATGTCGATGCGCACAGCCTGGCAGGACAATGGTGAGGATAAATCGGTTACGTCACCGATGTCAGTTGTAATTTCAGCTTTTGCGCCGGTGCTCGATGTCCGCAAGACCGCAACGCCGCAACTGAAAATCGATCGTGGTGCAACTGAAATATTATTAATAGATCTTGGTCTTGGCAAAAACCGTATGGGAGCGAGCTGTCTGGCTCAGGTTTACAACCAGATTGGTGATATCGCGCCCGATGTGGATGACCCACAATTGCTGCGAAACTTTTTTATTGCTGTTCAAAAAATGCTGGAACAGAATCTTCTGCTCGCTTATCACGATCGGTCCGACGGTGGCTTGCTGACAACTGTCCTGGAGATGTCATTCGCGGGGCATTGCGGGATCGATCTTGATATTGCCTGTTTGGGCGCGGACCCGGTTGCAGCGCTATTTAGTGAGGAGTTGGGTGCTGTAGTGCAGATTGCCAGTGGCGATCGAGGCGCGGTGATGGCAGTTTTCGATCAGCAGGGTCTGAGTCATGCGGTGTCGACTTTGGGGAGCATTAATGCTGATGACAAAATTCGGATCCGCACCGGGTCCAAATTGTTAATTGACCACAAGCGCGCTGCCTATCAAAAAATGTGGAGCGAAACCAGCTATCGTATTCAGTCTCTAAGAGACAATCCTGAGTGTGCGCAGCAGGAATTTGACCGACTGGTCGGACCCGATCCCGGTTTATCTGCCAAGGTGACTTTTGACGTAAACGATGATGTTAGTGCCCCGTTTATCAATACGGGTATTCGTCCGCGTGCAGCTATTTTGAGGGAGCAAGGGGTAAACGGGCAGCTTGAAATGGCGGCAGCTTTTGATCGAGCCGGTTTTGAAGCTGTCGACGTTCACATGAGTGATATTCTCGAGGGTCGGGTGAGCCTTGACACCTTCAAAGCACTGGCAGCCTGCGGCGGGTTTTCTTATGGCGATGTATTGGGAGCAGGAGAAGGGTGGGCGAAAACAATTTTGTTTAACGAGCGTGCCAGAGACCAATTCCAGCAGTTTTTCCATCGGGAAGATACCTTTAGTCTGGGAGTATGTAATGGTTGTCAGATGATGTCGAATTTGAAATCACTGATACCTGGCGCGGATCTATGGCCACGCTTTGTCCGCAATACGTCTGAGCAATTTGAGGCGCGGGTGGCATTGGTACAAGTGCAGGAATCCCCGTCAATTCTATTGCAAGGTATGGCTGGATCCCATATGCCGGTAGCTATTGCACATGGAGAGGGGCGAGTTGAGTTTACTGATAGTCGTCATCAGCAAGCCGTGATGGGGAGTGATACCACCGCACTTCGTTTTATTGATAATCATTTACAGTTTACTGAGCAGTACCCTGCTAACCCAAACGGTTCGCCAATGGGATTGACGGGTATGACCACAACAGATGGGCGGGTTACTATTATGATGCCTCATCCTGAGCGTGTTTTTCGCGCCGTGCAAAATTCCTGGTACCCACAGGAATGGAGCGAAGATAGTCCCTGGATTCGCCTGTTTCGTAACGGTCGTGTTTGGATTGACTGATCGAGGTTGAGATTAGATTATTCGTCCCCATATAGCTGCTATTATTATGTCCAAGGTTTTTGTGGGCAAATTCGGTTCGCAATGCCGGATAATAATAGTTAAATAAAAAGAGACATAAAGACGTAACGGCGCAGTCAAACTATCGCCATATTTGGAACCTCTATGCTAAATCAATACCCTTTGTGGAAGTATGTACTTATCGTATTTGTTGTCGTTGTCGGTTTTTTCTATGCGGCTCCGAATCTGTATGGCCCTGATCCGGCGGTGCAATTGTCGGGTGAAAGCAGCTCGACAGTTATCGACGACCGGGCATTGTCGATTGCCACCAAAGCATTGGAAGCTGCCAATATTGAGTTTTTTGGTGAAGAGGTAAACGAAAAAGGGACTAATGGTCTCATTCGTCTAAAAGACCGGGGATTGCAACTACCGGCACAGAAGGTGATTCAGCGAGCGTTAGGTGATAACTATATTGTCGCTTTAAATCTCGCTTCTACTACCCCTGATTGGTTGGCTGATCTAGGGGCTCAGGGCATGAAGCTGGGTTTGGATTTAAGCGGCGGTGTGCATTTTTTGTTGGAAGTAGATACTGAGAGTGCAATTGCCAAGCGTATGGAGTTTTATACGTCCGGGATTAAAAAATCATTGAGAGAAGATAAAATTCGCGGTTTTATTCGTCTGGAGGAAGACGGGAGTATTCGTGGAAAATTTAAGACGGATGAGTTGAGAGAGCAGGCGAGCAGTAAAATTCGAAGTGAATTCAGCGAATTGTTACGTGAGTCAGTTGATAGTGACGGTGATTTTTATCTTCACATGACGATGTCCGAAGCAAAAATAAAAGAAATTGAAAACTATGCGGTCAATCAAAATCTGACGACGCTGCGCAATCGGGTTAATGAACTCGGGGTTTCTGAACCTTTAGTTCAGCGACAGGGTCGGAATCGCATAGTGGTTGAGTTACCGGGAGTTCAGGATACGACCAGAGCCAAGCGGATAATCGGCAAGACCGCTAATATGGAGTTTCGACTGGAGGCAAAATACGACGCGCCAGCGTCGGCAAAAGAAGAGTTTGAGTTTCGCGAAGCCGGGCGGCGTGGCGGAACTGCATTCCTCGAACGGGAAATAGTGATTACCGGAGAGCGAGTCGCAAGTGCGTCGGCGGGATTTGATTCTCAAACTAGTCAGCCACAGGTTAATATCACGCTTGATAGTGAGGGTGGGGCAATGATGCACCGAGTTACCCGTCATAATATCAAGCGAGGTCTTGGTGTTTTGTTTATCGAGCGCAAGTCGAGAACCCGCTATGAAACCAACGAAGCCGGTGAAGAGATTGTTGTCAAAGTGCCTTACGATGAGAAGCGAATCATCAGCCTGGCAACCATTCAGGATGCATTGGGGGTGAGTTTTCGAATTACCGGTTTGGGCAATCCAGCAGAGGCGGCTGAACTGGCTCTATTACTTCGTGCTGGAGCGCTTGCAGCGCCTCTCGAATTTGTTCAGGAGCGGACAATTGGTCCTTCTCTTGGGGCAGAAAACATTGAATTGGGAATAATGTCGGTTCAAATAGGTCTCGCTTTAGTTGCTGTCTTTATGATGGTTTATTATCGATTATTTGGTGTGGTCGCTATGCTGGGCCTCAGTATCAATCTGGTCATGCTCATCGCTGCAATGTCGATTCTTTCTGCGACGTTAACCCTGCCAGGGATTGCAGGAATTGTATTGACTGTTGGTATGGCGGTGGATGCAAACGTGCTTATTTTTGCGCGAATTCGTGAAGAGCTTAAAGCTGGGCTGTCTCCGCAGCAGGCGATTAGCGCCGGTTATGACCGGGCATTTGTGACTATTATGGACGCCAACATTACCACGCTGCTCGTGGCGCTCATATTATATGCTGTAGGTGCCGGGCCGGTTCGCGGTTTTGCCGTAACATTGTCTCTGGGTATTATTACCTCAATGTTTACTGCAATAGTCGGTACCCGAGCGTTGATAAACTTGATCTATGGTGGGCGTAAGGTCCAAAAATTATCTATCTAAGAAAGCTCCAAAACTAAAAAGGATTGGAAATTAACGTGGCAGAACAGCAAGCACAAAATAACAAAGTTATACCCTTTATGGCCCATCGAAAGATTGCGATGCTCCTGTCTCTGGTGTTGATTATTGGGTCCATTGCCTCACTGGCAACAAAAGGTTTGAACTTCGGCCTGGACTTTACTGGAGGGACGTTGGTAGAGGTTGGCTACAGTGAAGTTGAGCCGCTGAGTGATATTCGGAATACAATTGAAAGTGCTGGCTACAAAAATGCAGTTGTGGTTCATTTTGGATCTGAAACGGATATTCTTGTGAGATTACCCCAAGGCTATAGTGATGAGTTAGGGGACGAGTTGGTTACGGCTTTGGAAAAGGATTATGCCGGCAATATAGATTTGCGGAGAATTGAGTTTGTCGGGCCGCAGGTTGGTGATGAGCTAAAGGAGCAGGGCGGCTTGGCTATGTTGATGGCTTTGGGCCTGGTCATGTTATACATAACATTCCGATTCCAGTTGAAGTTTTCTGTTGGCGCCGTATCTGCATTGGCTCACGATGTTATTATCACTCTAGGGGTGTTTTCGATTTTCCAAATCGATTTTGATCTCACGGTTTTAGCCGCTGTTTTGGCGGTGATCGGGTACTCGCTTAATGACACGATTGTTGTATCGGATCGAATTCGAGAAAATTTCCGTAAAATTCGAAAGGGATCTGCAGACTCAATAATTAATATTTCACTTACTGAGACACTCGCAAGAACCCTGGTAACATCATTTACGACGTTACTGGTGCTTATGGCATTGTTTGTTTTTGGTGGCGAGTTGATACACGGATTTTCTATTGCTTTGTTAGTGGGTGTTTTTGTCGGAACGTATTCATCTATCTATGTTGCGGCGAACGTTCTGCTAATGATGAATATTTCTAAGGAAGACCTGATGCTGCCAGTGAAGGAAGGCTCAGAAGTGGATGAAATGCCTTAGAGTTAGCGCATTAGGACGATTTTCTATTGAGCAATAGGTCGTTTCACTATTTCTTGATTACCATTTATAGTATTCAGCTGGCCGTTGTTGTTTAACACGGCAATGGAGCGACGTTCTTGCTCCACGATGGCGGCCCTCTTGGCTGCCTTAACTCCCTCCTGAGCCCTGCGAAAAAACAGTAGGCCTCAGTCACTCGTTCAGCGCTCATCCTTTATGTTTCGCAACAATGTCACTCCATTGCCTCTTATCGCAGTGATTCCATGGCGTAGTATTCCGCGTGTCAGTATTAGTATTATAGTACCGCCACTCGCAGTACCGTAGCCGCCAAAAATTTAGCACAATGTTAGAGGGGCGGGCCGGGTGTCGCCGAGGAATAATCAGGGCCAGGCCGAGGGAGTGAAAGAGGCAGCGAAGCGCCTTAAGGCTCTGGAATGTACGAGGGAAGCCGGGCGGCCCAGGACTATGGATCGGCGATGCCTGGACTGCTCCTCGGTGACAAAAATCAAATCCGTGAAGTCTACATTAACAGGTAACTAAGCCTTTTTCGGTC
The DNA here is from genome assembly GCA_036963965.1 of Oceanicoccus sp. Taxonomy (GTDB): domain Bacteria; phylum Pseudomonadota; class Gammaproteobacteria; order Pseudomonadales; family Dasaniaceae; genus Oceanicoccus. The sequence continues at coordinate 172,116 of JBALTE010000003.1, forward strand.
ACGTCTTTACGGGACTGTTCTTCGGTGACGCTTCCGTGTCTAGATGTCTTTTAAAAACGGCTGAACTGTTTGCAGCAAGCCCTTGAAACATTTGGGGTTGCCGGCAACAATATTTCCTGAGTCTAAAAAGTCATTGCCGCCTGCGAAATCAGAAATCAAACCGCCGCTTTCGCGAATCAGTAAAACCCCCGCGGCAATATCCCACTGACTTAAGCCAATTTCCCAAAACGCATCCATTCGGCCAGCCGCGACATAGGCCAGGTCTAGAGAGGCTGCGCCGGCTCTTCGAATTCCAGCCGTTTGTTTGGCAACAGCTTCCAGGCTGCGGGTATAAGCTGGAATGTGTGCCTCGCTTCTCGACTTAAAGGGTATGCCGGTACCTATCAGAGAGCCGTCTAACGATTTTCGAGAACTAACGCGCATGCGTCGCCCATTTAATTGCGCGCCCTTACCGCGGCTGGCTGTAAATTCTTCCCTGCGGATGGGATCAAGCACTACGCCATGAAGCAACTGGCCCTTGTGGAGGCAGGCTATTGAGATGGCAAAATGTGGGATGCCTCTAACAAAATTTGTTGTACCGTCTATTGGGTCGATTATCCATTGATAGTCGCTGTCAATATTTCCTTGCAAGCCTCCTTCTTCACCCAGAAAACTGTGGTCAGGGTGTGCTTTAGAAATATGGTAAATCACTTCTTTTTCAGCGGCCTGATCAATCTCTGTGACAAAGTCATTGGGGCTTTTTTCGATAACTTCCAGGTTGTCCAAATGTTCAGTGGCGCGGGCGACAATTTCGCCGGCTGAGCGAGCCGCACGAAGTGCAATGTTTAACATGGGTTCCATGAGCTGACCTTGGGGGCTTGATTTGGAGGCAGTGTAATTGGGCGCGGATTATAGAGCAAGAAGACTCTAGAGGCGAGGGCTGAGGGCGTTTAGGGTCTAATTTGTTAGCCCGGTACCACTGCAATGCCTGTTTCGCAGAAATCATCCGATAGTAATTGTCTCTCGATGTCTAATTTCTGCTAAACTCGCCGCCTTTTAAAATTTCAATTAGAGAAGGTCATCGTGTCGTTTAATCCTCTCCACAACGCAAGAGTGGTTCTGGTTCATACCAGTCATCCCGGTAACATTGGTGCAGTAGCACGAGCCATGAAAAATATGGGTTTGAGGCAGTTGTATCTGGTTCAACCCAAATTATTCCCTCATGAACGCGCCGGCTGGAGAGCGGCCAGCGCTGGCGATATTCTTGATAACGCGGTAGTGGTCGATACTCTGGAAGACGCTGTCGCCGATTGCGGACTAGTTGTTGGTACCAGTGCTCGCGGGCGCAGAATTCCATGGCCGCTGGTAAATCCTCGGATTTGTGCCGAGCGTGTCTATCCGGAGTTGAGCGAGCATCCCGTCGCCTTAGTGTTTGGGCGAGAAGATAGGGGGTTAACTAATGAAGAGCTTCAGGTTTGTAATTTGCATGTCAATATACCGGCAAGTGAAGATTACACGTCTCTCAATTTAGGAATGGCTGTTCAGGTTGTAACCTATGAATTGCGGATGGCTCAGTTATCAGGCGCCCTTAGTACTGACGATATGCAAGAGTGGGACACCAAATTAGCTAAGTCTGGAGATATTGAGCGCCTATTTGTGCATTTGGAGGAAACCTTGACGGAAATGGAATTCCTCAAGCCCTCCGCCCCTAAACAATTGATGACCCGGTTGCGGCGTTTGTTTAATCGAACTCGAATGGACGATCTGGAGGTCCAGATGATGAGAGGTATTCTATCGTCATCGCAGCAGTGGGTGCGAAAGGCAAAGGGCGAAAAGAGTAAATTTTGACTGGAAGTCTGTCGGGAACGGCTTGCAAAATAATGCTTGCGCCATGACCTAAGTCATTGTCTTGGTTGATGTTTCCGATAAGATTGTAAATCTAAGGCACAGAATTAAGAGTGTTCGTGTGCCTAATCTATAAAGGCCTACTATTCTGCTAGGTTATATACTTGACTAATTTACTATGGTATTGCATAGTTGCCGGTATCACCCACTGTGACGAGACATTAACATGCGACTAACAACCAAGGGCAGGTATGCTGTGACAGCTATGCTGGATCTGGCTATTCACGCAGGATCCGGCCCAATTAGTTTGGCGGATATATCCAGCCGGCAAGGAATTTCACTGTCCTATCTGGAGCAGCTTTTTGCAAAACTGAGGCGAGGAGAGCTGGTGTCCAGTGTGCGAGGGCCTGGTGGCGGCTACTTATTAAGTCGGGATGGAGCTGATATTTTTGTTTCTGAAATTGTCGATGCCGTCAACGAAAAAGTTGATGCAACCGGCTGCGGCGGATTAGGTGATTGCCAGGATGGGGAAACATGTTTAACGCATTATTTATGGTGTGATTTGAGTGAGCAAATACATTCGTTTTTAAGTGGGATCAGCTTAGCAAGCTTAGTCGAAAAAAGAGAGGTTCAGAATGTCTCAGCGCGCCAGGATAAGCTAGAGCGTATGCAGGCCGACATTCAGATCTCGACTGTAATTTAATGGAAGCCAAGAACTGATTACGAGATAACCATGCAGTTGCCAATTTATCTAGATTATGCCGCCACTACGCCGGTTGATCCGCGTGTCGCCGCCAAAATAGCTGGTTGTCTGACAATGGACGGCGTTTTTGCTAACCCCGCTTCACGATCACATATTTATGGATGGCAGGCCGAAGAGCAGGTTGAATTGGCTCGACGTAATGTTGCCTCCTTGCTGGCGTGTGATCCCAGGGAGATTGTTTGGACTAGCGGTGCTACAGAATCTAATAATTTGGCTCTCAAAGGAATTTTTGAATCGACGGAGTTTACTGGCGGATTAGTTACCTCCACTACCGAGCACAAAGCGGTTATAGATCCGGCGAAGTGGCTGGCTGAAAAAGGTGTTGGTGTGCAGTGGTTGGAGCCTGGTAGTGATGGTGTTATTGATACAGAGAAAGTACGACAGGCGATAACTGATGAGGTTCGCCTTGTCAGTATTATGTTGGTCAATAATGAAACGGGCGTTGTTAATCCGATTGCAGAAATTGGTCAGTTATGCCGTGAAAAGGGCGTGTTGTTACATGTTGATGCGGCTCAAGCGGTGGGTCGTTTAGATATTGATGTCAATAATTTATCTGTGGATTTAATGAGTCTGTCAGCACATAAATTCTATGGTCCCAAAGGTGTCGGCGCTCTCTACGTCAGGCGAGCGATTCAGTCTCAGTTAAAGCCATTAATTCATGGAGGTGGCCACGAACGAGGAATGAGATCAGGCACGCTAGCGACTCATCAGCTTGCTGGAATGGGTGAGGCGGCGAGACTTATTACGGAATCACAGGGAGTTGAGGCTGCCGAGCTGGCAGAGAAATCCAATCGTTTGTGGCTGGGTATTAAAGATTTGCCCGGAGTGCGACGCAATGGCTGTAGCCAAAATGTTAGTCCAAGCCACTTGAACGTTTGTTTTAGTGGTGTCGATGGAGAGACATTGTTGCTTTCTCTTCGAGAGCTGGCAGTATCATCCGGCTCCGCATGTACCTCAGCTAGTCTTGAGCCCTCATATGTTTTAAAGGCGATGGGAGTTAGTGACGAAGATGCACACAGTTCAATTCGTTTTTCGATCGGGCGATTTACTAGTGATGATGACATCAGTAAAGCGATCAACCATATATGTAAAATATATACCGAATTACATCAGACTCAATCAGTCTAATTATTGAGTATTAACGAGTAGAAAAATGACAGAGCAAATAGATCAAGCATTACAGCGAGAATATGAAGCCGGGTTTGTTTCTGATATAGAGTCGGAAACTTTTGCGCCTGGCCTGAATGAAGACGTTATTCGTCGAATTTCCGCCATGAAAAATGAGCCGGAATGGATGCTCGAGTGGCGACTTAAAGCATTTAGCAGCTGGCAGCAAATGGAAGAGCCGGATTGGGCCCACGTACACTATGAAAAAATCGATTTTCAATCGATTTCGTATTACTCGGCGCCTAAAAGTATGGCGGATAGACCTAAATCATTGGATGAAGTTGACCCTGAGCTATTAGCAACTTATGAGAAACTGGGCATTCCCTTGATTGAGCAACAAATGCTTGCAGGCGTGGCTGTTGATGCCGTATTTGACTCTGTATCTGTTGTGACAACCTTTCGGGAAAAATTGTGGGAAGCGGGAGTCATCTTTTGCCCCCTCTCAGAGGCTGTGCACGAACATCCCGAGTTGGTCAAAAAATATCTGGGGACTGTAGTTCCACAACGCGATAATTATTTTGCCGCGCTTAATTGTGCAGTCTTTACTGATGGGTCATTTGTTTATATTCCCAAAGGTACGCGCTGCCCAATGGAGTTGTCGACATATTTTCGTATTAACGAACAAAATACCGGGCAGTTTGAACGCACCTTGATTATTGCTGACGAAGGAAGTCATGTTAGTTACCTGGAAGGGTGTACTGCGCCGCAGAGAGATGAAAATCAATTGCATGCAGCGGTAGTTGAGTTGGTTGCGCTTGATGATGCTGAAATAAAATACTCGACAGTACAAAACTGGTACCCCGGAGACGAGAATGGTAAGGGGGGCATTTACAACTTTGTAACCAAGCGGGCTGTTTGCCATACCAATGCCAAGGTTTCGTGGACGCAAGTTGAAACCGGATCGGCTGTTACCTGGAAATACCCTAGTTGTATTCTCCGCGGAGATAACAGTATTGGAGAGTTCTATTCTGTTGCGCTGACCCGAGGGATGCAGCAGGCGGATACTGGTACAAAAATGATCCATATTGGGAAAAACACCCGGTCGACAATTATTTCCAAAGGTATATCGGCAGGGCGCAGTAATAACAGTTATCGGGGGCTGGTTCGTATGGGGCCGCGTGCTGATGGTGCGCGCAATTTCACCCAATGTGATTCTCTGTTGATTGGAGATCAGTGTGGTGCTCACACTTTTCCTTATGTAGAAACAAAAAACCCTTCTGCTATTGTTGAGCATGAAGCTACCACATCAAAAGTGTCAGATGACCAAATGTTCTTATGTCAGCAAAGGGGTTTAGATGCTGAAAAAGCAGTGTCTATGATTGTGAATGGTTTTTGTAAGGAGGTTTTCAAAGAGTTGCCGATGGAATTCGCCGTGGAGGCGGGAAAACTTTTGGAAATTAGTTTGGAAGGTTCGGTTGGATAGTGGTTATTGTTGGCGCTGTGTTGATTTGAAGCTCGCGGTAAAGAAAGGTTAAGAGCTGTATCTTGTATAGATCAAGAGCGGATCGTTAAAAGTTATTACAGGTAAAAATAAGTATGTTATCGATAAAAAATTTACAGGCAAGTGTTGAAGATAAGAAGATTCTGAATGGTCTGAATCTGGAGATTAAGCCGGGTGAGGTGCATGCCATTATGGGTCCAAATGGCGCGGGTAAAAGTACCTTGGGTTATGTTGTGTCTGGCAAAGAAGGTTACGCAGTCGAGCAGGGCTCTGCTGTGCTGGATGGGGTTGAGTTGCTCGACCTTGACGCCGAAGAGAGGGCGAGAGCGGGTTTGTTTATGGCTTTTCAATATCCGGTAGAAATTCCGGGTGTTAGTAATCTGGAGTTTATGAAGGCGTCTGTAGATGCTCAGCGCGAGTCGCGAGGGGAGGAGGCTGTCAGCTCCAGAGACTTTTTAAAGATGGCCAGAGAAGCCTGTGCGAAAGTGCAGTTGCCAGTAGAGTTTCTAAAACGCGGTGTTAATGAAGGTTTTTCCGGCGGTGAGAAAAAACGCAATGAAATAATGCAAATGCTGTTATTGCAGCCAAAGTTATGCATTTTGGATGAGTCTGATTCGGGCCTTGATATTGACGCTCTGCAAGTTGTTGCTGACGGTGTTAATAGCCTTCGTTCTCCCGACAGGAGCTTTATCGTAATCACCCATTATCAACGTTTACTTGACTATATTAAGCCAGACTACGTTCATGTTTTGTCGGCAGGAAAAATTGTGAGAAGCGGTGGGGCCGAACTCGCGCATGAATTGGAAGAGCATGGTTATGCTTGGTTGGCAGACAAAAATACGGTGGAGAAGTCTGCATGAGTACGTGGTTAGCGAATGCAGTCGATCGTGGAGAGGCAACTGATGACTGGCTTTCTCCCAAGCGCCAGCAGTCACTTGAGTTGTTGCAGCAATCACGGTGGCCAACAAGGAAAACTGAAGCTTGGAAATATACGTCGGTCAACATGCTCGTCGAAGCAGAATACACTCAAGCAGCCAACGGTAGTTTCGAAAAGCCGGAGGTTATTAGCGGCCTCAATAGTATTGATATTTTATTTGTCGACGGCGTGCTTCAGTCGGATATGACAGACATTCCCAATGGGCTGGCAATTTTTTCGCTGGCGGAGGCGCCCTTGGAACAGCGGGATTGGGCTGCGCAAGTGTTCACAGGGGCGAAACCGTCCAAGCACTATTTTGGTCTTGTTAATGATGTTCTTGCCACTACGGGTCTTTTGGTTGACGTTGCAGAAGGCGTTAAAATTGATCGACCTATTAGGGTGATCTGTCGTCAAAGTGATGGGTGTGAGTCGCATCTGCGAATTCTAATGCGCCTGGGTGACAATGCTGAAGCCGTAATTATTGAAGATTTTGCTGGCGAAGAGAGAAGTTTCAATACGGGGTATTCCGAGTATGTCATCGGTGAGTCAGCGATTCTTGAACACTATCGCATTGCCATGAATACCGGCAAGGCCATCAGTATTGGGGGCTGTCACTTTAATCTCCATCACAAGTCGGCTCTCAATAGTACGGTGGTTGGCTTTGGTAGTGACTTGTCGAGGTTGGATGTCGATGTAAACCACATTGGCGAGTTCGCAACAGCAAAACTCAATGCGTTTTATTTGTTAAATGGTGCAGAGCTCTTTGATTTGCATAGTTCTATTGAGCATATTGCCGCCAACGGAACGAGTGAAGAAAACGTGCGGGGAATTGTCGCTGATAGCGCCAGATCAGTGTTTAATGGCCGCATTCATATTCATCGCAATGCCCAGAAAACACTGGCTGAGCTTAATAATCGTAATTTGCTGTTGTCGCGAAATGCCGAGATATATACCAAGCCGGAATTGGAGATTTATGCCGATGATGTGCGCTGCGCGCATGGCGCTACTGTTGCAGAAATCGACAAAGAGTCACTGTATTATTTGCAGTCGAGAGGGGTGAGCAAAGCGCAGGCGCAAATTATGTTGAGCTTTGGCTTCATCAATGAATTAGTGGATCAAATGCCGAATCAGGATTTAGCCGCTTGGTTGCGCCCACATTTACGTCGCCGATTTGCACAAATGGAATCGGCGTAATGAGTGCTACTGCAACTGAAAGTGCAGCGTTTGATGTGGATTTTATTCGCTCCCAGTTTCCTATTTTGTCTCGAAAGCTTGATGGTAAGCCTTTAGTCTATCTGGATAATGCGGCTACAACGCAAAAGCCCCAGTGTGTGATTGATGCAATTGTGGATTACTACAGTACCTGCAATTCTAATGTGCATCGCGGAGCTCATCAGCTTGCAGACGAGGCAACCCGGCGATACGAAGGTGCCAGGGATACGATTGCTGAATTTATTAATGCAAATAGTCGAAACGAAGTGATTTGGACCAGCGGCACCACTGAGGCAATTAATATTGTTGCAAATGGCCTGGGGGATTTATTGTCGGCGGGTGACGAAGTGCTGGTTACTGAAATGGAGCACCATGCTAATTTGGTGACCTGGCAGCAGGCATGCAAGCGCAGTGGCGCAACATTAAAAATCGCGCCAATTGATACTGATGGCGACGTGTTATTGGGCGAATATGAAGCCTTGTTAAGTGATCGAACGCGGCTGGTGGCTTTTCCCCATGTTTCAAACGCGCTGGGAACCGTTAATCCTATTGGCGAGATGTGTAAACACGCCAAGGCAGTGGGTGCCTGGGTGCTGATTGATGGTGCTCAGGGAATTGCACATGAACCAGTGGATGTGAAAAGTCTGGATTGTGACTTTTACGCATTTTCTGGGCACAAGCTCTTCGGGCCAACTGGTACTGGTGTGTTGTGGGGGAGAGAACAGTTGTTAGCTGATTGGCCAGTCTGGCAAACGGGCGGCGAGATGATCTCAGAAGTTTCTTATCAAGACGCAATCTGGAATGAACTGCCTTACCGACTTGAGGCCGGAACGCCAAATATTGCTGGTGTCATTGGGTTGGGTGAGGCGGTTCGTTGGTTTTCTGCACTAGATCCGGAATTAGTCAGAGCACACGAGCTGGCATTACTTGAAAGTGCTACTCGGCAGGCTCAGGCTTTTGATGGTCTGACAATTATAGGCAATGCAAAAAACAAAGTAGGCGTGTTGAGCTTCGTAATGGATGCGGGGCATCCTGCGGATATCGGTTTTCTACTGGATCGGCAGGGAGTCGCTATTCGCACTGGATATCACTGTGCCGAGCCTTTGATGGGGCGACTAGGTTTGCCCGGAACGGCGAGAGCGTCATTTTCTTTATACAATACGCTCGAAGAAGTGGACGTTTTTTTTGAAGCGCTACAGAAAGCAAAGACGATGCTGGCCTAAACGGCCTGATTCGAACGAATAAGTGAGGAGCTTAGAATGACAGTTGGCACATTTGATCCGACTTTACAGGCTGTGACAATGACCGATGCGGCATTGAAGCACTTTGCCAAAGCCTTGGAAGGAAATGCAGGTAAGATGGTACGTTTGAGTACCAGAGAGAGCGGCTGCACAGGTTACGCTTATGTGCTGGACCTGGTTGACGATAGTATGGCTGATGACGTTGTGCTTCACCCGGGAGAGCCGATTACGCTGGCTGTTGCACCGGATGCCCTCGAGATTTTGCGCGGTACTGAAATTGATTATGTTGCAGAAGGTATCAACAACGTGGTGAAATTCAATAATCCTAACGTCGTTGCCGAGTGCGGCTGTGGCGAAAGCTTTAGCGTAAGCTAAGGGCGATAATATGCAGCAATCAATGGTGGTGACGCAGCGGGATTGTCCTGCGCGGCGAGTGCCTTCGGGGGAGCCTGTGGTCATTCCCAATGGCCAATTTGTTACGATTAATCAAAGTTTAGGTGGCAATTTCACGGTTACCTGGCAGGGCAATATGCTGCGTATTGATGGTACTGATGCGGCGGCGATAGGGCAGCATGTCGATATCCCGAGCTTTGTCGACAGTGGTGATGGTCTGATTCAGGAGGAGCAGGTCTGGCAAGCGCTAGATGGTATCTTTGATCCGGAAATCCCCATCAGTTTGGTATCCTTAGGATTGATCTATTCTGTAGCAATTGATCAGGCGAACAATAGCGTTGATATTGTAATGACCTTGACCGCTCCGGGCTGTGGTATGGGGCCGGTGTTGGTTGGTGATGTCAAGTATCGTACGGCGACAGTGCCCGGTGTAGAGACCGTAAATGTGGAGTTAGTTTTCGACCCTCCCTGGTCTCGAGAGATGATGAGTGAAGAGGCCCAGTTAGAAGCGGGTATGTTTTTTTGAGATATAGGCGATTAAGCGATTGGTAACAACAACAGAAATTATTGACGATTTGGCGTTTTTTGACGACTGGGAGGAACGCTATCAGTACATTATCGATCTGGGCAAGGACTTGCCTGCGATAGCGGAAGAGTTGAGGATTCCCGAAAGGCTAGTAAAAGGTTGTCAGAGCAGCGTTTGGTTGGATGTAAACCGGGTTGATGACAGGCTGTTATTTTCTGTTGATAGTGATGCACATATTGTTCGTGGTTTGTTAGTGTTAGTGTTAGCGGCTTTTAACAATAAAACTCCGGCTGAGATCGTTCAGTTTGATATTGATGACTATTTTCAGCAATTAGACCTTGAACGTCATTTGAGTCCAATGAGAGGTAATGGTCTGAGGTCTATTGTCGCCAGAATAGAGGCTTTGGCCCGTGCTAGCTTGCCGCCATAAGTGGTCATTTTATGTCTCTCGGAAAAACCTTCTAAGTACGTATAATAGTTACTAATTCTTGTCATATTCGCGTATAATTTGCGGCTTCAAAATTTCACGATTGGGTGTTTCCCTCCCAATTATAAGTATCAGTCCTGTGCGGAAGGCAGTTTATAGCTAAACGCGTACAGGTATGCATGTACACTACGGAGCCCAATATGGCAATTGAACGTACTTTTTCCATTGTAAAACCAGATGCTGTTGCAAAAAATGTGATTGGCAAAATATACAGCCGTTTCGAAGATGCAGGTCTGTGCATTGTCGCGTCAAAAATGCTGCAACTGAGTCGCGGGCAAGCGGAAGGTTTCTATGCTGAGCATAAAGGACGTCCTTTCTTCCCCGCATTAATCGAATTTATGACCTCTGGTCCAGTGATGGTTCAGGTACTGGAAGGTGAGAATGCAATTGCAAAAAATCGCGAGTTGATGGGAGCGACTAACCCCAAGGAAGCCGATGCGGGAACTATTCGCGCTGATTTTGCCGATTCAATTGACGCAAATGCGGTACATGGTTCTGATGCGCCGGAGTCAGCTGCACGTGAAATCGCCTATTTTTTTGCAACCTGTGATCTTTGCGGCCGGGCATAATGACCAATGGCTGAAATAGCTGCTTGCGGCTATTTCAGCATTATGCATCAGTATCGCTGGCAGTTTTCGGTGATGTGAGATGTAGCGGTAATAGCTGGAACAAATGATGAACACAATTGAAAGTTCGACACCAATGGAAGCCTCAACAGAGAAAACAAATTTGTTGGGGCTTTCGCGTGAAAAGATGGAGGCCTTTTGTGTGTCTCTTGGCGAAAAGCCTTTTCGGGCGCAGCAGTTATTAAAATGGATTCATCATCAAGGTGTGGATGACTTTGATGCCATGACTAATATTAGCAAAACGCTTCGGTCTCGGTTGCTTGAGTGCGCTGAAATTCGTCCCCCGGAAATCGTTTCCCAGCACGATTCGGTCGACGGTACTCGAAAATGGGCTATACGTATTACCGGTGGTGGCTTAGTAGAAACAGTATTGATTCCGGATGGTGAAAGAGGAACTTTATGCGTCTCGTCCCAGGTAGGTTGTAGCCTGGATTGCAGTTTTTGCTCAACTGGAAAGCAGGGTTTTCAGCGCGATCTGTCGGCAGCTGAAATTATCGGTCAGGTCTGGCTGGCGATCCGCTCCTATGATGCATTCCCCTCGACAAACAAACGCATTATCACTAACGTGGTAATGATGGGTATGGGTGAGCCGCTATTAAATTTTAATAACGTTGTCGATGCAATGAGCTTGATGATGGACGATTTTGGCTACGGTATTTCAAAGCGCCGTGTGACCCTCAGTACATCAGGAGTTGTCCCTGCTCTCGACAAGTTAGGCGATGTTAGCGAGGTGTCGTTGGCGATTTCTCTACACGCTCCAAATGACATGCTGCGCAGTGAATTGGTGCCTATCAATAAAAAGTATCCCATTGCCGAATTGCTAGCAGCATGTGAGCGCTATTGGGCAAAACAAACAGATACTCACCGCGTTACAACGGTAGAATATACGTTGATTGCAGGGGTCAATGATAGCCCTGAACAGGCGCAAGAATTGGCTGTGCTACTCAAGGATTTTCCTTGCAAAATCAATTTGATCCCGTTTAATCCTTTTTCACTATCTGATTATCAGCGGCCGAGTAAAAAGGCGATTGACCGGTTTTGGCAGGTACTGAGCGATTCCAGCATTGTTACAACAGTTCGAAATACGCGGGGAGATGATATTGATGCTGCCTGTGGGCAATTAGTTGGACAAGTGGCTGATCGCACTAAACGTAGCGAACGTCACAAGGCGAACTATACTGAAAGCCAGATAGTCACAATCCGTTAACACAAACATTGGGAATAGGCAGTATGACATCTACGGCAAAGAATAAGGTTTTGAAATGTAGCGTACTGTCAATTGTCTTGATATGTCTGTTATCTCTGACGGCATGTGTAACTACCGAAACAGGTGGTATTGGAGATAAGGCTGACGACGGAAAAGCAGTCGAGTATTCTGTACAATTAGCACTGTCGTATATTCGTAGCGGTAATTGGGAAGCGGCGAAACGTCATCTAAAAACAGCGTTGGAAATTGACGATTCCTCCGCTGAAGTTTTTGAAGCTATGGCATTGGTTTTTCAAAATACGGGTGAGGGAGATCGCGCCGAAGAATATTATCATAAGGCGATTAAACTAGATCCAAAGTCGTCGAGAGCCAGAAACAACTACGCCGCATTTTTGTATGGCGATCAGCGGTATGAGGCGGCAACTAAACAGTTGGAGCTTGTGGTGGCGGATGCTTTTTATGACAAACGTCCAGCGGCTTATGTGAATCTTGGGCGATCGTATATGCAACTGGATAATCTTACCAAGGCAGAAGATGCTTTTCGTCGGGCTTACTTGATGAATAAGCGTGATGTGGGTCTTCGGTATCAGTTGGCTGAAGTTTATTTTCAGATGGGGGATTATCCCAAGTCGCAACAGTATTACGACTCGTACAAAAACGAGGTAAAACAGCAACCGGCGGCGGCGTTGTGGCTAGGTATTCGTTTGGCGGATAAATTTGACAACAGAAATGCACTGTCAAGCTTTTCACTGGCGTTGAAAAACTTATACCCCACGTCCAAAGAATATCTACTCTATAAAGATGTTTATGGGGATGGTAGATAGAACGTATGGAAAACCTGGAATGGCTGTGTGGCTTACGTAATGAGTGACGAATTGACAAAAACACCAGGACAGATTCTGCGAGTAGAACGTGAGAAAACGGCGTTGTCTGTTCGTCAGATCGCTGAAAAGCTGCATCTGTTGCCTTATCAGGTTGAGGCATTGGAAGCGGATGATTATCTGACATTAAATGGTGACATTTTCTGCCGTGGTTACCTAAAATCTTATGCGGTTTTATTAGGTATGGATGCAAAACCGCTAATTGACAGGTATCTTGGTATTCGTCCGCAGCGACCGGAAAAAGACTATCCGGTTACCGCAAGTACTACGCAAATCCAACGGCCCCATAAGGGTCGAAGCATTCAATACTGGTGTCTCGCTGCGTCACTGGTTGTTATAGTCGCCCTTTGGTTTTATGGGTCTCAGTATTCTGATGATGGCGCAGAAGTGGTTGGTGTGTCGGAAGTTATTGTTGATGGTCATGGCGAAAATGCAGTGGCCGTCGCCGGTAAAGGACGTAGTGAAAAAACTATTCCAGCTAATGTTTCAACTCCGGCAAACCGGACTGTTAGTGAACAGTCAGCCGAAATCGGCTTGTCGTCAGTGGAAATTGTACTGGGTGATAACGATATCGCCGCTGCTAGTGCGGAGGGATCCTTAAGTTTTCGCTTTAGTGGCGATTGCTGGGTTGAAGTAACAGACAGCCAGCAGACTGTTTTATTAGCCGAGTTGAAGCGTGCGAAAGATAGTTTGCAATTATCCGGGGTGGCGCCGTTTAAAGTGCTGCTGGGATTTGCCCCCAATGTTGAGCTGGAATATAACGGTGAGCCGGTCAATATCCGCGTGAATCGGAGAAATAATTCGGCCAATTTTACCGTCGGTCAGTTATAGCCCGGCGCGGTAGCTCTGAGCTCAGAGTTGTTAACGTACGAAAAAGGTAGTGGTAACTATGCAAATGGAATCACCCATAAAGCGACGGAAAACTCGCCAGATCATGGTAGGTAATGTTGCTGTGGGCGGTGATGCGCCGATATCGGTACAAAGCATGACCAATACAGATACGTGCGATGTGGCAGCAACGGTTGCACAAATCAAATGTTTGGAAGACGCTTGCGCCGATATTGTACGGGTGTCTGTGCCAACCATGGACGCAGCTGAAGCCTTTAAGGCAATACGAGAACAGGTATCTGTGCCGCTAGTCGCTGATATTCATTTTGATTATAAAATTGCTCTAAAGGTTGCTGAGTATGGCGTCGACTGCCTGCGAATTAACCCAGGTAATATTGGCAGAGATAATAAGGTTCGAGCGGTCATTGATAGCGCCCGTGATAAAGGCATACCACTGCGCATAGGCGTCAATGCAGGTTCGTTAGAAAAGGAGCTGCAGCGTAAGTATGGTGAGCCCACTCCGGAAGCTCTTGTCGAGTCTGCTATGCGCCATATCGATATTCTTGATAGTTTGGATTTTCAAAATTTCAAACTCAGTGTTAAAGCTTCTGATGTTTTTATGGCAGTGGCAGCTTATCGCCAAATATCAACGCAGATCGACCAGCCTCTACATCTTGGGATTACGGAGGCAGGTGGTCTTCGCGGGGGCACAGTGAAGTCTTCGGTTGGTTTAGGGATGCTGTTAATGGACGGCATTGGCGATACCATTCGTATTTCTTTAGCTGCAGATCCGGTTGAAGAAGTAAAAGTGGGTTATGAAATTCTTAAAAGCCTGAGGTTACGATCAAAGGGCATCAATTTTATTGCCTGTCCCAGCTGCTCACGCCAGAACTTTGATGTGGTGGCGACCATGAACGAACTGGAAAATCGTCTCGACGACATCACCACACCGTTAGATGTAGCTGTTATCGGCTGTATTGTTAACGGCCCAGGTGAAGCTAAGGAGGCGGAAATTGGCTTAACGGGAGGAACTCCCCAGCATCTGATTTACGTCGATGGGAAGAAAGATCATAAAATTGGCAAAGAAAATCTGGTCGATCACCTCGAAACAATGATTCGCGATAAAGTGGCGGCAAAACAGCGGGCCGAGCAGGATTTAATCGCCGTACAACAATAATGTCTATTGATAGCTAGTGGAATATACCTTGTCAAAAATTCAATCCATACGTGGCATGAACGATTTATTGCCCGAAGAATCCGCTTTGTGGCAGTACCTCGAGTCAACGGTGAGCAATGTTGTTGGCGGCTACGGCTACCAGGAAATTCGTTTTCCTATTGTTGAGCAGACCGAACTGTTCAAACGCTCGATAGGTGAAGTAACAGATATTGTCGAAAAGGAAATGTATACGTTCGATGATCGCAATGGTGAAAGCTTGACGATGAGGCCTGAGGGCACAGCTAGCTGTGTTCGAGCATGCCTGCAAAATAGCTTGCTCGATAACCAGCAGGTCCAAAGACTTTGGTATCACGGCCCCATGTTTCGTTACGAGCGCCCACAAAAAGGTCGACTGAGACAATTTCATCAAATTGGAGTCGAGAGTTTTGGTGTGGCGACCCCCGATGTTGATGCAGAACTCATTTTGATGACGGCGCGTTTGTGGAGACAGCTGGGAATTACTGAATATCTTACATTGGAACTAAATAGTATTGGTAACCTCGAAACTCGAGCGAATTATAGAACGGCTCTGGTAGACTACTTGAACGATCATTTTGATCAGTTGGATGAAGATAGCCAGCGTCGAATGGAATCAAATCCGCTGCGAATTCTGGATAGTAAAAGTGCTAAAACACAGGCGATACTCGATCAGGCGCCGTTATTAGCGGACTACTTAGATGATGAGTCCAGACAGCATTTTGATGAGTTGACGCGGCTGCTGACTGTTGCCGGTGTTAAGTATTCTCTTAACCCTCGCTTGGTGAGGGGGCTCGATTACTACAGCAAAACGGTATTTGAGTGGACGACGGATCAGTTGGGTGCACAAGGAACCGTTTGTGCCGGTGGTCGATACGATGGTCTGGTCGAGCAGTTGGGAGGAAAGCCCACCTCTGCGGTTGGCTTCGCGATGGGCTTGGAGCGGCTCAGTTTGATTGTTCAGGTGTTAAAAAAGGTGCCTGCTTCGATAAATAACAATCCGGATGTCTATTTTGTGGTGGCTGGTGAGACGGCAAAAACGGCCGCATTCCAGCTATCAGAGCAGTTGCGTGATAAAATGCCGACGCTCAAATTGCAGTTACATTGCGGTGGCGGTAGTTTTAAGAGCCAATTTAAAAAAGCTGATAAAAGCGGAGCATCGATTGCACTAATTGTTGGTGATAATGAGGCGGAGCAGGGTGTAGTTAATGTAAAATGGCTGCGTAAGGATATCGAGCAAACAACGGTAAGTTATGGTGAGCTGGCAGAATTGTTGGTAACAACGCTGGATTAGTTCCACCCCGGGAAGAGACGCCTCTACAGCGTCAAATGACAGTAATATCGATCGTCTAAGATGATCAGAATTGAGAAGAGAGCAGAAAATGTCAGACAGCTATCGTACCGAAGAAGAACAAGTCGAAGCCTTAAAATCCTGGTGGCGTGAGAATGGAAAGTCGACTGTTGTCGCTATTGCTATTGGTGTTCTGGGCGTGTTTGGCTGGCAGGGCTGGCAAAAGCAACAGCAAGCTGATCAAGATACTGCGTCAGCTATATATCAGAACTTGTTAACGGCGGCGAACGGTGACAATGGATCGGCGACGCTTGCTCAAATTGCGACCGCAAATCATTTAGCAGATACACTGAAAGCCGATTTCACCGGCACAACATATGCGTATTTTGCTGCACTGTATAAAGCAAAATTTGCAGTAGACGACAACGACCTTGAATCTGCAGCAGCGGAACTTCAATGGGTATTAGATAACGCTGAAACTGATGAATTACGTACACAAGCTCGCCTGCGTTTGGCGAAAGTTTTACTGGCTCAGAGCAAATTGGACGAAGCGATGAAACTTATCGCGGGTGAGAATATGGGGTACGACGCAGCATTTATTGAGGTCCGGGGCGATATTCTTGCAGCTCAAGGTGACAGCACCGCTGCTCTTGCTGCCTACCAGCAAGCCAGAGATATTTCGGCGACCGTGTTAGGTGGGCAAAGCCCGTTGTTAAGCTTAAAAATCCAACAACTTGAAAATACCGGGCCGAGTGGTGAAGATCAACCGGCGGATGAAGAGTCGACCGTGAGTGATTCTGCCGATAAAGGGGAAGCTTAATCCATGGTATTGATGACTAGATTTTATCGGCTTGTTGCGCTGTTGGTAGTTGCGCTGTTGGTGGTTGCCTGTAGCTCGACTGATGGAGAAGAAGAGCAGGGCCCGGCGCCTTTGGTGGATTTTGATGTTGAACGAAAGTTTGTCAAAGTCTGGAGTACTTCTGTTGGTGATGGACAGGGCGATTTATACAATCGATTAACTCCTGTTATTGATGGCGATACCATATATGTAGCTGCAGCAGACGGACAAGTTGAAGCCATTTCCAAGGCCACAGGAAAAACCTTGTGGGACAACAACGTTGAAAAATTGGTAGTTGGTGGCATAGGTGTTGGTGAAAATATTCTGTTGTTAGGCACTGTCAAAGGCGAAGTTATTGCTTTAAATAAAGCCGATGGTGAGCTTCTTTGGCTGGAGGAGGTTGGTGGAGAGATTTTGGTCGCACCACAAACAGATGACGACAGAGTTTATGTTCAAACATTTGATGGTCAATTGGTCGGTTTGAATATAGAAACCGGTGAGCGTGTTTGGTCCTATCGGCATACACTGCCTATTCTGACATTGCGTGGCACCAGTACGCCATTGATTTACAGAGACTCTATAATCGCCGGTTTTGCTAATGGCCAGGTCGTAAATTTTGACGCTGAAACAGGTGCTGTGAGATGGAGTGCTCGAGTAGCGGTTGCTAAAGGTGATTCGGAAATTCAACGTATTATCGACGTCGACAGTGACATATTTGAAGAAAATGGTGTGATCTACGCGGCCAGCTATCAGGGTAAAGTGGTGGCGATTGATCCTACTTCTGGTAACAAGTTATGGTCAAATGATGCGTCAAGTTATGTTGGTATGTCATCGGGTTTTGGGAATATCTATGTTGCGGGAGAAGACGGTAGTGTTACTGCTTTTGAGAAAAGTGGCCAGGGCGCTCGATGGGCGCAAACAATATTGGCAAGACGTAAACTGTCTGGGTCAGCGACTTTAAGCAGTTATGTGATTGTTGGTGATTTTGATGGCTATGTACATGCATTGTCGCAGGTAGATGGCCATGTCGCTGCGCGAACGCGAGTTGATTCGGGTGGTATTCAAGTCGATTTGCAAACATTTGGTGATATGTTGCTAGTCTATAGTAACGACGGAAAGTTAGTGACCTATACTTTGGAAGAGCCTAAGTCGGGTCGTTTCTTCTAATTCGTTGTTGATAGGTTTGCGCTAGTCTGTTTCATTGTCGTCCCCACAAATATGGGGACTCAAACGGTTTTTCTCATGGTTCCAGTAATTGCTTTGGTAGGTCGTCCCAATGTCGGCAAGTCGACGTTGTTTAATCGCCTCACAAAGACTCGCGATGCGCTGGTAGCAAATTTGCCAGGGTTAACACGAGATCGTAAATACGGTGAAGCGCGTGTTGGCAATCGCCGGTTTATAGTCATCGATACAGGCGGTATTACCGGTGAGGAAGAGGGTATTGACGTGGCAATGGCGCAGCAGTCTATGCTGGCTGTTGATGAGGCTGACGCTGTATTCTTTTTGTGCGATTCGCGCGCGGGTTTAACCGCAGGCGATCAGGCATTGGCGGATAAGCTACGGCAATCGGATAAACCTGTCTTCTACATCGCTAATAAAATTGATGGCGTAGATCCCAATGTCGCGATGGCGGACTTCTATCAGCTGGGAATCGACAAACTCTATCCGATGACTGCTACACATGGCAAAGGTGTTCGAAATTTACTGGACGATATGCTGTCACAGTTTCCAGATTCTGATTCAGAAGAAGAGCAAGATAAGCATCATGGTACTAAGATCGCTATTGTTGGTCGTCCCAATGTCGGCAAATCAACGCTGGTAAATCGATTGCTGGGGGAAGAGCGAGTCATTGTATTTGATCATCCTGGAACGACGCGTGACAGTATTTATATTGATTATGAAAGAGAGGGCGAGCCCTATACTTTAATTGATACGGCGGGTGTTCGCCGGCGTAAAAATGTCAGGGAAACGGTCGAAAAATTTTCCATTGTTAAGGCGTTAAAGGCGATCGATGATGCCAATGTTGTTGTGTTGGTCATGGATGCAGCCGAGGGACTGGTTGATCAGGATTTACATCTGTTAGGTCATGCCATTGATGCGGGTCGTGCGTTAGTAATTGCCTTGAATAAGTGGGATGGGCTGGACGTCGATCACAAGACCTGGGTGAAGCGTGAGTTGGAGCGACGGTTACAGTTTATTGACTTTGCCGAGATTCACTTTATCTCCGCTTTGCACGGAACCGGTGTCGGACATCTCTACGAATCCGTCGATAAGGCTTATCTATCGTCGATGAAAAAATTACAAACTAATAAACTGACAGTAATTCTTGAAGGTGCAGTATTCGATCATGCTCCGCCGATGATTAACGGCCGGCGTATCAAATTGCGCTATGCGCACGCGGGTGGATCGAACCCTCCTATTATCGTTATACATGGTAATCAAACGGCGAAAGTCCCTGCAAGCTATCGTCGTTATTTAGAAAAAGTTTTTCGGCGTGAGCTGGATCTAATTGGCACGCCGATTCGAATAGAATTTAAGGCTGGTGAGAATCCCTACGCTGAAAACAAAGGGAATTTGACTAAACGCCAGACAGAGCGAAAGGCCAGAGTTAAAACTCAGGTGAAAAAACCCAGAAAGTAACTCGGCGAGTTATTTCCGGGCTGTCTGATTTATCGAGGTGTGCGCATCGTTACAAATTCTTCTGCAGCCGTGGGGTGAATTCCTATGGTGTTATCGAACAAGGCCTTGGTAGCACCTGCTTTCATCGCTATTGCCATTCCCTGGATAATTTCTCCGGCATCATCACCCATCATATGAATTCCGACAACCCTATCGCTGACAGTATCGACCACTAGTTTCATATAGGTCCGCTCTTGCCTGCCACCAATAGTATGCTTCATTGCGCGAAAATCAGATTCATAAATAGTTATGTCTCCATATTTTTCGGTGGCTTGCTGCTCTGTTAGTCCACATGTCCCAATATTTGGCTGGCAGAAAACAGCTGTAGGAATTGTGTCGTAGTCAACAGTTGTCGGTTGGTTATTGTAAATCGTTTTTGCAAAAGCCATTCCTTCAGCAAGTGCCACAGGGGTTAATTCCATACCGCCAGTTATATCACCTAATGCGTAAATACTGGGTTCACTGGTTTGGAAATTGCCGTCTACTTTTACCGTCCCGTTTTCATTGAGTGTGATATTGACGTTTTCGAAACCCAGATCCTGTAGGTGGGGGTTGCGGCCGGTTGCATAGAGAATAGCGTCGGCTGCTATCGTGGTACCGTCATTCAATGTGGCGTTAAGACTTCCGTCAGGAAGTTTTTCGATGGCGCTGATATTGTTATTAAAACGCAGATCAACACCCGCGTTAACAATCTCTTTGGCTGCAAATTCGCGAATATCTTGATCGAATTCTCGTAAAAATAGAGGGCCGCGGTAGAGTTGTGTTGTTTCTGCGCCTAAACCATTAAATACACCGGCAAACTCAACCGCGATATAGCCTCCGCCGACGACCAATAGGCGTTGCGGAAAATTTTCGAGGTCGAAAATTTCGTTAGATGTGATGGCATGTTCGCGACCCGGAATATCCGGGATAAATGGCCAAGTCCCCGTTGCAAGAATAATTCGCTCCGCACTATACCGCTGTCCGTTTACGTCTACTGTATGGGCGTCAACGAAACGGGCGCGACCATCAATAACATCAACGCCAGCGCCTCCGAGCATATCTTGATAAACGTCATTCAAACGCGAAATTTCTTCAATTTTGTTGTCCCGCAAGGTCGGCCAGTGAAACGCAGGTGTAGACGTGGTCCAGCCAAATCCCTTGGCGTCGTTAAAGGCATTGGAAAATTGAGAGGCATAGACATACAGTTTTTTCGGAACACATCCTACATTGACACAGGTTCCACCCATATAGCGATCCTCTGCTACCGCAACCCTCGCTCCGAAAGAGGCAGCCATACGGCTGGCTCTAACGCCCCCTGATCCGGCGCCGATAACAAATAGGTCGTAGTCGTATGGTGTGTCAGTCACAGTATTCTCCAAAAAAAACCATTGCGGTAAGTTGTAATTGTTCGTTAGCGGTCTAAGAACAAAATTATCGCTATTTGTTCAATAGCAATTCTCTATTATCGAAAAAATAATGCCGTTGTTATTGCATGATAACCTCGGTGCCAGCATCGGACACACAAATCGAACCGATTACACAGGCATCGGGGCAATCAGCTTGATGAAGAGTTTCCAGACATTGGTCTATTTGATCGGCCGGTAATGCCGCCAGCAGCCCGCCAGCGGTTTGCGGGTCAAATAGTAGTGGATAGTAGGGGTGAAAGCGAAACTCTTCAGCATTGCGAAGTTGTCGATCAGCTCGACTGTTTTCTGTATGAAGGCTGCTGAGCCAGCCCGCCTGTGTCGTCTTATCAGCACCGGTTAAAATAGGCAGCGTGTCCATGTTGATCTGCGCTGAGCAGTTAGTTGCGGCATTAAGCATTTCCAATAGATGACCCAGTAAGCCAAAACCGGTAACATCAGTGCAGGCTGTGGCCCCATGTTGATGGATAATCGAAGCGGCCTGTCTATTGCTGATCAACATCTGTTCCAGGGCATTATCAATCCAATTGCCCTGTGCCTGCCCTCGCATATTGGCGGCAAATAGAGTGCCGGTACCTATCGGTCTGGTGAGAACTAATACTTGGCCGCTATGTAGGTTACTCTTGGTCAATAGCGAATTCCTGTCTATTGTCCCGTTGACGGAAAGTCCAAATCCAAGTTCGGCGCCTTCGCTACTGTGGCCGCCAATAAGGCTGGTCTGTTGTTCATTTAGACTATCGACAGCGCCACTCATCAATTGTAACAAGGAGTTTTCAATCAGTTCTTCGGAGGCGTAGGGCACTGTGGCAATAGCCAGCGCAGAGTGTGGGGTTCCGCCCATAGCGTAAATGTCGCTAAGGCAGTGATTTGTTGCGATACGCCCCAGCAGATATGGGTCATCAATAAACGCGCGGAAATAGTCTACTGTTTGCAGCCATTGTTTGCCATCTGGGGGATTAATAACCGCAGCGTCGTCCGGGCTGTTTAGGCCGATTTCAATATCTTTGTTCTCGATCACATCCAGTTTTTCCAATACCCGGCTGAGTATGCTGTTACCAATTTTGGCACCACAACCGCCACATCGCATCAAGTCGTCATCGGATAGCTTGTCACCATTGTTAATAATTGGAGTTATCCGAAATTTGTCCATAAACCCGCGGTCAATGAAATCTTTCCACCGCCAAACCCATTCGCCGGCGATACTGAATCGTGATTTTGAGGCGATAGCTTGTTTATTGCCCGTCATTAGAATACTTAGGAAGGATTTCTGCGGTCTGTAGGGCTTAAGAGGTTCGCCATCAACTATTTTGCGTAAATTATCAGCTAAGTATTTACCTGATCGCACAGCGTATACCCCGCTTTTGGCTAGCGGTTGGGGGTTGAAGTGGGCAATATCACCGGCGGCAAAAATGGTGTTATGAGAAGTGCTTTGCAGAAACTTGTTAACGCGAATAAAACCATCTTCGTCACAATCGAGCCCGGCCTGTCGAGGCCAGTCTGGACTGCCGGCATGAATCGCCCAAATCACTTCGTCAACAATACTGGATTGGCGATTGGTAAAGTTAAGTTGCTGTTGATTACCGGAGCTACCAGCGTCGTGAACAGTATGGTCTAGAAATAATTCGATGCCCCGGTCGATTAGTATCTTGGACATATAGCGCTGAACTCGTCGATTGTGGCTCGGTAACAATTGAGTACTGCCACTAAAAAGAGAAAACTTTATTAACTGTGAGTTAACCCCCAGTTCTTTTTGCGTTTGAAATTGACACGCCAGTGCAACTTCAACACTTGCAGCACCGCCACCGATGATAGCAATAGTTCTGGGCTTGGGGTCGATCCTGCAAGTTTCTAATATATCCTGCCAATAGCGAATAAAGGTGGATATAGGTTTTACCGCTGCGCCGGTGTTTTCGGCTCCGGGGATCTTGTTAAGCGCAGGTTGCGAGCCGATGTTAATCGAAAGCCAGTTATAGGACAGAGGTGGTCGTCGTTCACAAAAAACCAGTTGCTGCTCGGGGTCAATTCCTGTCACCTGATCATGAATTAAACTAATTCCAGACACTTCACAGAGTTTACGTAAGTCGATATGGGCGTCATCGTGATTGTAGTGACCTGCAATCATCCCGGGCACCATTCCGGAGTATGGTGTGTGGATATCTTTGCTAATGACCGTCACCTGTAAACCGGCGATAGGCTGCATCCCCAGTTGTTTGATGACCGATAGATGGCTGTGACCACCACCAATCAGTAGCAACTGTTTGGTGTGTGGCGTTGGTTCAGATTTATTCATAGTAGTAATAATTAAAGACCTTTTTAATCATAGACTTAACTAACAACGCTATTGTGGATTATTCTTCAGTCGATGGGTAGTAAAGGCTCCGTTATTCTCCAATTTTGCGCTATACAGGTAAATGCGTAAAAGACAATACAGGTGAAATA
Organism: Oceanicoccus sp.; assembly: GCA_036963965.1. Taxonomy (GTDB): domain Bacteria; phylum Pseudomonadota; class Gammaproteobacteria; order Pseudomonadales; family Dasaniaceae; genus Oceanicoccus. The sequence continues at coordinate 195,473 of JBALTE010000003.1, forward strand.
GGTTTGAGTATAATGTTGGGCTAAATTTGATGATTTATTATAACGGTGCCTGTGGCTTTAGAGCGGCGGGCCAAACAGACAAGATAGAGAGGGTTTTCTATGCGCGGTTTGATGATGGATTCACCATTAACAATCACTTCGGTGATGAAACATGCAGAAAAATTTCATGGCGATACTGAAATAGTATCGGTGACCAGTGATAATCCCCGGCATCGCTATACTTACACTGACGCGTTTACGCGAGTGCGCAAGTTGGCGAACAGTTTGCAACGCTTGGGTGCCAAACCCGGTGATCGTATTGCGACGCTGGCATGGAATGATTACCGCCATTTTGAGCTGTATTACGCGGTTAGTTGTTCGGGAATGGTATGCCACACGATTAACCCGCGCTTATTTCCCGAGCAAGTTGAGTACATTGTCAATCATGCCGAAGATACATTCATTTATACAGACGTTCTATTTTTACCTTTACTCGAGCAGTTGCAGGCTCAGATGCCCAACGTGAAGGGCGTTATTGTCTTGACCTCACAGGATTGTATGCCTGAGACATCGATGGATAATGTGTATTGTTATGAGACTTTACTGGAATCAGAAAACGACAGTTTTGATTGGCCTCAGATAGATGAGCTGGAAGCATCTTCTCTTTGTTATACCTCTGGAACTACCGGTCACCCAAAGGGTGTTCTTTACAACCACCGCTCTACCGTGTTGCATTGTTTGGGTGGCAGCTTGAGGGATGTAATGGGCCTTAACAGCAACGACGTCATCCTGCCGATCGTTCCTATGTTCCATGTTAACGCATGGGGTATACCTTACGGCGCAGCAATGATTGGTACCAAGTTGGTATTTCCCGGATCGAAAATGGCTGATGGTGAAGTATTAACCGAGCTGATTAATGAAGAGAAAGTAACTTTTTCTGCCGGCGTACCAACCGTGTGGCTCGCTCTGCAAAATTATCTGGAGCAGACTGGCAAGCGAATTGATCCACTAGACCGGGTTATTGTCGGAGGGGCCGCATGCCCGGTTTCTATTATGGAAACTTTTGACAAGTACGGTGTATATACTCATGTCGGTTGGGGTATGACAGAGATGAGTCCGCTGGGGACGTATAATCCTAAATTGGATAGGGATGCTCTCGGTGAGGAAGAATTTGCTCGTATGCGGGTAAAGGCTGGACGAGGTATGTACGGCGTCGAGATGAAGATTGTCGACGAAGACAATAAGGAATTACCGTGGGACGGCGTAGCTTTTGGAGGACTTAAAGTTCGTGGTCCCTGGATTTGTAGTAGCTATTTTAAACTCGACGATAGTAATGCCCACGACGCAGATGGTTGGTTTGATACCGGCGACGTTTCAACGATCGATGCTGGCGGCTTTATGCAGATTACCGATCGAAGTAAAGATGTCATCAAGTCGGGCGGCGAGTGGATTAGTTCTATTGATCTTGAGAATGCTGCGGTAGACCATCCTGGCGTGGAGGAAGCTGCTGTCATTGGCCTGTATCATGAAAAATGGACTGAGCGTCCACTGTTACTGGTTATTAAAAAGACGGGTGCTGAACTTAGCCGTGAGGAAATGCTGGCCTGGTTTAAGGGCAAGGTAGCAACCTGGTGGATTCCCAGTGACTGTCTGTTTGTCGATGAACTGCCACATACAGCCACTGGTAAGCTGAGTAAGAAAGACCTGCGTGAACAATACAAAGACTACGTATTTCCCTCGTAATTTACCAGGTTTCAGTTTTCGAAGGACGGCACAGCAGGGCTTGACCCTGCGTGTTGTCGCTGTTTGGCGCAGGTCGTCGAAACAGATAATACTTAACACCCTGATCACCATTCATTTGTTAGCCGTCGATAACGTTGGCTTATGGAGATAACAACGATGTTTGAATATTCCGCACCTGTTAAAGATATGAGTTTTGTGCTTAACGAATTAGCCGGATTGCCTGAGGTGTGTAAGTTACCTCGGTTTGAAGACACGAATCCCGAACTGGTTAATACTGTGCTTGAAGAGGCCGGCAAGTTTGCTGCAGGAGTATTGGCACCGCTTAACACAGCAGGTGATCTGAACGGCGCGCAATGCGTCGATAATGCAGTTCAGGAAACGGCCGGTTTTTCGCAGGCTTATCAACAGTTTGTTGATAGTGGCTGGGCGGCCTTACCTTGCAATCCGGAATACGGCGGTATGGGCTTGCCGGAAAGCGTCGGTTTGGCTGCTATGGAAATGTGGTCGGCGTCTAACATGAGTTTCGGTCTGTGCCCTATGTTAAGTCAAGGGGCTATCAATGCCATCGAGACTCACGCCAGCGAGGCGCTTAAAAACATCTATCTTGAAAAAATGGTATCGGGAGAGTGGACAGGCGCCATGAACCTTACTGAGTCCCAGGCCGGTTCTGATCTTGCTGTAATTCGGTCCAGAGCTGTACCAGAAAACGATTATTACAGGATCAGCGGCACCAAGATTTTTATCACCTGGGGCGATCACCAGATGACCGAGAATGTAGTACACCTGGTATTGGCTAGAACGCCAAACGCTCCGGAAGGCGTTAAGGGTATTTCGTTGTTTGTGGTGCCCAAGTTTTTAGTTAACGATGATGGTTCAATTGGCGATCGTAATGATGTGTATGCGGTTTCAGTCGAGCACAAAATGGGCATTCACGGAAGCCCAACCTGCGTTATGAGTTTCGGTGAAAATGACGGAGCTATTGGTCATTTAATTGGCGAGGAGAACAAAGGCCTGGCCTATATGTTCACAATGATGAATCATGCGCGCCTGAATGTTGGTGGGCAAGGAGTAGCTGTGTCCGATCGTTCCTACCAGCAGGCTGTAGCTTACGCCAAGGATCGTGTGCAGGGCCAAGCTCCCGGTGATCGTGAAAAAGGTTCAATTATTCGTCACCCGGATGTACGTAGAATGTTGATGGTAATGCGGTCGCTGACAGAGGCTTCGCGGGCGCTGTGCTATGTCACCTCTTCTGCATTTGACAATGCCCATCATGCAGTCGATGAACAGGCCCGGCTTCTCGCTAACTTTCGAGGCGAGTTATTAACACCGATTGCAAAAGGGTGGTCCACTGAGGTTTCTCAGGAAGTGAGTTCACTGGGGTTGCAGGTTCATGGCGGCATGGGCTTTATTGAAGAGACCGGGGCCGCTCAGTTTATGCGTGATGCGCGAATAACTACCATCTATGAAGGTACTACGGGTATTCAGGCAAATGATTTTATCGGGCGAAAGTTATTGCGGGACCAGGGTCAGGAATTTGGCCGGCTAATTGAAGAGATTCGGGTGACCTGCGATGCGCTAAATGCCAGCGGTGATGATCTATCAACGATTGCAACATCACTCACTGAGGGAGCCCGGACTTTGGAAGAATTAGCAGGCTGGTTGTTACCTCGGTCACAAAGTAATCAACAGTTGCCGGGAGCTGTTGCAGTCAATTTTCTGATGGCCGCCGGTACCGTTTTAGGCGGCTGGTTATTGGCAAAATCGAGCCTGGTCGCGAAACAAAAATTGACTGAAGACGAACCGTTTTATAGTGCAAAAATAATTACTGCCCGGTTCTATGGGGAGCAAATCATGCCTCGTGCTAGTGCACACGCGAAAGCAGTTCTGTCCGGTTGTGATACAACTATGGCACTGCAAGACGATCAGTTTTAACGATAGGATGTGCGGCGTTTATTATGCTGACTGAAATGTTTGCCCATTATTTTTCAGGCCATCAGGAGTTGCTCTGGTTTGCCACCATAGCAGTCGACCTTGGTTTTGCGGTGTTATTGTATCGCTTATTCGGGCGTCAAGGCCTCTATGCCAGTATTGTCATCAGCTTACTACTGGCCAACTTGCAAGGTCCGAAATTGACGCAGATTTTTGGATTGCAAACCAGCATGGGCGTTATCCTATATTCCAGTATCTATTTTTCCACAGATTTGTTGAGTGAACGATATGGTAGAAGGGAAGCGAGTCGTGCGGTAATGGTAGGGTTTGTTGTCAGTATTATTATCATCGTTATGATCAGTATGAGTTTGATGTATCTTCCGTCAAACAATCCCAAAACGGCAGCGTTTGCCACTAGCGTACATGAGGCTACCCAGACACTGTTTACCTTCACACCGCGCTTTATTCTTGGTTCGTTACTGGCGTATTTCATCAGTCAAAGTGTTGATGTTTGGATTTTTCACTATATAAAAGAGAAAACCCGGGGGCGTCACTTATGGTTGCGCAACAATCTTTCGACGATGATATCACAAGCTATTGATACAGCTATTTATGGTGTCGTCGTATGGTGGGGTGTGGTTGATTTTGCAACAGCCATGCAGCTGGCTTTGGCAAAATATGTTTTCAAGTTGATTATTGCCCTGACTGATACGCCATTTCTCTATTGGGCTAGAACCTGGAATGTCGATAGTAAAGACTGGGTGGTAGCACCGGAAACTAAAAAAGCGAGTTGATGCACAACGATGGTCGTTGTTTAGCCCGAAGTCGATAGTAGCTGAAGCTTATCCTGTTTTCTGATCATACCGCTGGCTAAGAACGTCATAAAATTGCTCGCGCATTTTAGAAACTTCCTTTTTTAGCCGATTGGCCTCTTCAATACTGCTATAGCGACCGGGGTATATCTGCTTTCGAAATTGCGCCATTTTAGTCGTGTACAATTTGAGTGCTTTTTCAAGTTTTTGTTCGCCCAGTAGTAAAAGTTTCGATTCCGCAATGGCGACTTCTTCATAGACTTCGACTAATTGAGTGCTTAATTCGTCCAGTTCTTTTTTCTGACTGGCGGACATTCGATCAATGGTTATGCCTATCTCTGTTACCAAGCTGGCGTATTTGCTAAAGACATGACTGACTTTGCCAGTATGCTGGGCAACTTGTTCAAGCATGTTGACGCGACGAAGAGCGGTATGATTGTTTAGTTTCTGCAACTTTTCTTTCATATGCAGATAAACCGCCACAGCGCCAAACGCTGTTCCGAAGATAAAGATTAATATTGTTTCCAGTGCGCCGGAACTGTCCATATGAAAAACTACTTTTCTGTTATGAGTTATTGCAAATTATTCCGATGATTTAACCACCGCTAAGTTTGACCTGATAACCTTTGGCCTGCAGGGAAAGCTGGAGAAGGTTTCGTTGATCTCCTTGTATTTCGATGACGCCACTTTTAATCGAACCACCGGTACCACAGTGCTGCTTCAACTCTTTGGCCAGTTTTTTTAGTTCCCCGTCTGGCAGTGGAAGCCCCGTTATCAGGGTCACGCCTTTACCTTTACGCCCTTTAGTTTCACGAGATAGGCGTATAATTCCATCGCTTTTAGGGGTTGTTTGTTGTTTGCACTGGCATTGTTGAATCGGTTTACTGCAATCGGGGCAGTGGCGACCCTGGTCAGTAGAGTAGACAACTCGATTCATAGCGAAACCCGGTAAAATTATCTATAGGTGATGAGGACGTAGATTCATTATAATGCATCGATGGCCGATGGTGTTCGGCAATTCGACATTAAGGGAAAAACAGTGACTAAAGAACTGGAAACTATCAAACAACAATTAATCGACTTGCAGTCGCAGCTGGCGTTTCAGGAAGACACAATGCAGGTGCTCAATGATGTTGTTACTCGACAGCAGCAACAGATCGAGAATTTACACGAGCTGTGTAGTAGCCAGAAGTCACAATTAGATGAGATTAGCAGTGATATGGGAAAAGATGATTTGGATGAAAGGCCCCCGCATTATTAGTATGTTGCGCGAAAATCTATGCGCTAACTAGCGCATTTCCAGTAACAGAATATCTCAGTGTTTCAGTATAAAACTGCCTACTTCAATGATGTGTCTTCGTTATAAGCTTAGACCTTGTTATTATAAGTAATTGATTTTATTGATTATTTTTAATTTCTACTTTATAGTCACGTCCGGCTCGGCAACAGACAGCAATAAATAGTGATAGCGAATTTACTATGGTTACGGATACAAAAAGAATGGATTTGGTCACGCTTAACCAACAACTCAAAAGCTACTCACCGGTGGAAATAGTTCATTGGACGACAACGTTGGGTAAGTCGGTTATTGGAACAACCAGTTTTGCGCCCAATGCTGCAGCAATGCTACATGCTATTACCGAAGCTGATGCCACCATACCGGTTGTGTGGGTTGACAGTGGTTATAATGTCCCCGATACCTATCGGGCCGCAGAAATCATCATGAAAAGATTAAAACCGAACATGCAAATTTATATCCCCCAGTGGACGGCTGAACGACGCAGCGCCATTATGGGCGGAATACCACATCCGGACGACGACCCTGATGTCCACGAAGAATTTACCCGCCAGGTTAAGTTAGAACCCTTTCAGAAAGCCCTTGATGATTTACAGCCAGAGGTGTGGCTTAGTGGGATTCGCCGAGAAGAAACGGAATTTCGGAAAAGTCTGGATATATTATCGATCGACAATCGAGGTATCTTGAAAGTAGCCCCATTTTTTTACTGGACCGAGGAGCAGGTCGAAGACTACATGGCGCTAAACAAATTGCCTAGCTGCAAGCATTATTTCGACCCGACGAAAGTTGAAGATGGTCGGGAGTGCGGTTTACATACCGCAGCGTAGTTGTCGCTTCGCTGGCTAGTCCGAGTATAGTGGCGGCAATGTTTGTTGGTTAGCAGCGGTGTTTTTAGATTTATTTTTGCGAATCCGTTTTATCACCGCTAACAGATTTTCACCGTTCCAGCTTTGTTGGCTGTCGTCGATTCCGTAAAGTATGTTGTCCATTCGGACTAATTCCATATTGAGTTCCTTGTCATCAGCCTGGCGCATAACGTCATGTAAATTATTGACGTTATGCCTGGGCCAATAGAGCTTTGCCCATTCGATACAGGTTGTTCGCGCCTTATTAACGTCGTTGGATTTACACGCAGTGTTTAACATTGAGAAAGCGTTGTGTTCTGACAAAAAATTAGGGTTTTTCGCGGTTGATGTCGACGGTAACTTTGCGGGCTTTGCTGTGCGCCACCATAATAATAAAGTGACGACCCAGGCTAGTGCAAAAATAGCGGAAATGATTTGCCAAAACCGACTGTTGTCATTAATGGCTGTTGACTCTGATGAGAGCATATCGATCTTGCCAGCTTGACTGTGATCGACAGCTAGAGGTGTGCTGGCTCCCTGGGTATTGTGCAGAGCTGGTTTGATAATAAGTTCAGTTGCAGCTATCGCAGCAGTTTTACTCTGTTTACTGGTGGTATCCCACCAGTGAAACTGTATCTCTGGCAGAATCAGAATTCCTTCTACGGTGGGTATTATTGCGACACTGCCGGAGCGAGATGATGTTACCCCTCGTGCCGACACGGAGGACTCCGTATTGCCCTGGTCCGGGTAGAGTTTTGCTCCCGGAACAGATGCAAAGCTGAATGGCGGCAATTGCGAATCCAATAAGCCGTTGGCGGTGACGGTTATCGACCGGGTAATTGAATCACCAACGCGAATATCATCAGGTAACCTGCTCCATTTTTCAGTTAATTGAATATCTTTGGCCGGTAGCCAGCTACCGTTTTTGATATCAATGGGAGCTGGCAAAACCTCTATTTCATGTTGTTTTGACATTTTTCTTAGCGCGCGTCCCTGGCCAGGTAAACTGAATGCCGAGCGTCTTGCGACGGCTTCGTTGGCGGTAAATAACAGCTCCGGGATAATCAAATTTCCGACTTTCTGAGGGAATATTGCATATTGTAATTCGTGGACACGATAAGGTGTATTTTGTATTTTTCGCTGATATGAGTTTTGACCTAACTTTTCCATAAGGGCGTCATCGAATTCTGGCTCGGTAATATTCATATTATCCAATTGGATAGATTGAAAAATCCGCAGAGTGAATATGACTTGCTGCTGCACGTAGATTGAATCACTGTCTACTTCTGATTCAACATAGACTGGCTTGATCACGTTAGCAGATACCGGAGGACTTGATCGGACAATGACTGAAATAGCTTGTGTTTTTTCTCCGTCAACATCTATTGCAGGTATTGTTAGTCGCCCCTTACGTTTCGGTGCTAATGTAATAATCCACTCGGTCCAGGATTCTGATACACCATTGCGAATAGTGTGACGACTGCTTTGTCGATTACCCAGTACTTCAAAATCAATATAGATCGAATTTAAATCGGGGCCTTTGAATGATCCGGTACCATTGACACGTATCGTGAAGGTTATGGTGTCGTCAATCGCAATGACACTGCGATCTATGCTGGCCATAGGGCTTGCTGCTGCAGTATTAATCATCACCGCGAGAAAAACGAAAAGCGAAAAATACGATCGCAAGGTTACCACTGTGGCTGCTCCCTTTTTGTTGCGCCCTGTGATTGGCGAACTTGATATTCGTAGTTGAATTTACGCCGCAATAGCCCCGATGGATCGTCGGGGATTTTCCGTAACCATTGCTCCATGGCTTGTTGTTCTTGTTGTTCTTGTTGTTCTTGTTGTTCCTGCTCTGGCGTCATTTCTGCGGTTTCATTCCGTTGCTGTTGTGGGTCTTCATTTTCTTGCTCTTGCTCTTGCTCTTTGTCGTTGTCTTTATTTTCGGGATCTTGTGGTTCGTCTGATTGATCGGGTTCAGATTGCTCATTCTGTTGATCTTGTTGATCGTCTTCGTTGCCGTCTTGTTGCTCGTCTCCTGGCTGCTGCTTATCTTTCTGGTCCTCGTTTTGTTGCTCTTGTTGACCGTCGTCTTCTGAGTCATCGTCCGATTGTTGCTGATCCTTCTGTTGTTCTTGCTGTTCTTTTAATTGTTCAATTATCTGTTTGTTAAATTGCGCGTCTTCCATATCCGGTTGTTGCGCTAACGCTTGTTCATAGGCGGTAATTGCCTCGTCGAGTTTTCCTGATTTGGCCAGGGCATTACCACGATTGTAATGTGCGGATGGATCTTCTTTTTGACCAAAACCAACGTTAGCTTTTTCATAGTCACCAGCTTGGTAGTGTGCGCTGGCCTGCCATTGTTCGTGCTTAAAATAGTTTGCTGCTTGGGCCGGATCTCCCTGTTGCATGGCTTCTATACCGCGTTGATCAGGGCGCTGCCATAATTCGTCCCATTCGATGGCGTGGCTGGTTTCCGGTTGCAACATGAATACCAGAGGCAAAGCAAACAGCCAGCCACGACGAAAAGCCAATAGTGCGAAGGGTAAAATCAGCAATACTAACAGCGGCCCACGATCATGCCACTGATCAAACTCCCGTTCTGTCACTATCGTTTTGTCGTCAGCACCGACAATGAGGGTGGGCATTAGAAACTCCACATCACTGTCATCAAGGGTAATATCGGTGTAGCGGCCATTGTTTTGTTGCGCCAATTTTTCCAGTTTTGATCGATTCAGTTGCGGCACAATAATATTACCGCCACCATCTTTAAGAAAACTGTCGTTGAAAGGTATCGGAGCTCCGTCAATTGTACCGATTCCCATAATTGATAGTTGAAACCCGAGACTGCTTAGTTCATCGCCAATGTCATCGACGTCATCCTGAGTAACGCCATCGGTCAGTAACAAAACTCTACCGCTACTTATACCGGCATTAGTGAAAAGTTGTTTGGCTAATTTTAGGGCGGCCACGGGGTCGCTACCATACACTGGCATCATACTGGGTGTTAGCGCCGGCGCTAAGTTAGCGACGGTAGGGTTGTCATCAGTTAACGGAGAGACGACGTGAGCGTCACCGGAATATGCGATTAAGGCGGAAAGACCTTCACTGCGATGATTGAGAATATCGAGAACTTTATGACGAGCTCGAATCAATCTGGATGGCTGGATATCTTCTGCCAACATAGATAGAGATAAGTCTAACACTATAACTAGGGCATCCTGACGCTGATGAACCGGTTGTGGTAGCTTGTCCCAAGCAGGGCCCGCCATTGCCAGTGCGGAGATGATCCAGGCAATTAGCAGGGCCAGCCATGGCCAGCGTGATGCTCTACTTGCGCCAACATCTACCAAATGCTCAAGCAGTTGCGGGGCGATCGCACCACGCCAGTTAACAGCACTGCGTTTGAGCTGCCAGAAAATGACAGCCAAAAAACACGCGGGGATGATACTGAGAAGCCAATATGGACGAATAAAGTGAAACTGCTCTAACAATAATGGTGACATTAGCGATGCAGCCTCTCAGAAGAAGACAGTGAAGTCTGCGTGGCTTTGGATAGGCGAAAGCCGTCGCGCCAGGGAAATTTGATACTCGCTATAAGCCCGCTGAGAATAAAGGCGAGGCCAAGTGGCCAATAAAATAGAGATTTTTGTGGGCGAAAGGTTTCTTTTTTGTCTTCAACAGGCTCCAGCTCATCGAGTAACAGATAGATTTTTTCCAATTGTTGGGGGTTTCTTGCGCGGAAATATTGGCCGCCGGTCATTGTGGCGATTTCCTGTAACGTTTTTTCATCGAGGTCAGCGGAAGGGTTAACTCGCCTCGATCCAAAGCTGCTGCCCAAGACACCGGGCATCACCATTTCATCGGCCCCAACACCAATGGTGTAAATAACAATACCGTTGTTTGCAGCGAGTTTTGATGCAGGTATAGGATTGACCTCACCACCATTATTTTGCCCGTCAGTTAACAATATCATCACATGACGGTCACCGGGGCGATCTCGCAAACGTTTAACCGACAATCCAATAGCATCACCTATGGCAGTATTTTCCTCACCGGCAAAACCGATTTGTGCTTCTCGCATAAATCGCTGTACGGTGGTTTGGTCAAAAGTCAGGGGCGCCTGGACATACGCTTGGCTGCCGAATAATACCAGTCCAAGACGATCGCCTGTGCGTCGTTGAATGAATTCATCCAGTACTATTTTGACCGCTACAATTCTAGGGACGCGGTCGCCGTTAATTTCCATATCTTCAATTTTCATACTGCCAGAGAGGTCAACAGCGAGTAGCAAATCGCGTCCGCTGCTGGGCAAATTGATGGGGTCACCAATCCAGGTTGGTCCCGCGGCAGCTGCAACTAAGCTGCACCAAACGGCAGCAACAACGGTGGTTTGCAGCTTCATGTGTTTCATTGCGTTACTTTTTTTGTGCTGAAGTTCAGATAACTCACTAAAAAAGGGCACGCGGACCGCGGCTTGCTGCTGACGCGCTTTCGGCATAATCCAGTATGCCAATAGCGGAACAGGCAGCAGGTAGAAAGCCCAGACCAGCTCAAAACCTATCATTTTGACGAACCGTAGTTACGAAAATCATGACGAGTTATCCAATCTTTACCCAAGTGCTGAAGAGCCTGAAAATCGAGTTCCGGTGCCGATGGGGAGTAGGGGCCATCGTTTAATATCCGGCCTGCACCTTGACTGAATTGTGTGGTTTTGCCACTAACGTCAAGGAAATTCAGCCATTCTTTACCGCTCAAACCGGCGATGTCGATGGTTGGTTCGGCGGCAATGGCGGTTTGTTTAAGCAATTGATTAAAATGTTGTAAATATAGTACGGGTTGTCCGGCATATTGCTCCAGGCGTACTAATTGTTTAACGGCCAGTGTCCGATATCTATTGCGGCTTCTTGATCGGTAAATGAGACGGCCGATAATAGAAAGTAGCAACAAGACAATCACCCCGGCTATCCACCAACCGGGAGCTGGTGGCCAGACGCTGATAGCTTCGGGTAAGTGGATGTCACGTAGTTGCGCTAATGGGTCTTGTTCAGGCATGGTTACGCTTAGATCCTCTGGTACGGCGTCCAGTTGACCCGTAATAATGAAGCAAACTTTGCAAGGGGGCTTTGTCTGTTCCAATTTGAATCAACGGTATGCCCAGTTTGCCAAGTTGCTGTTTGAGGTTTTGGCGATGTTGCTCAAAATGGTCTTCATAATGCTGGCGAATTTTCGCGTCACCGGTGTGGATCATATTGCGGTGCTTACCATCCGTTACCGTGTATTGTCCGGGGGGCGGAAGGTGTTGTTCTAAGGGGTCATAAACGAAAATAGCTGTTATCTCGCAGTGGCGTGACAACTGGTGTAAATGTTTAAGAACGTCGCCTTTATCGTAACCGGAAAAATCACTGATAATATAGATGGCGCTTCCTGGTCTGGCGATTCGACGAAGTTCGATGAGTGATTCTTCCAGTCCCTGCGCTGGAGAGAGTTCTAAACCACTGTCCCGGTTGAGCAGTTGATTAAACTCCAGCATAAGGTGAATCAATGCGAGTGTGGACTGGCGACTGCGTCGCGGGCGAACTTCTTGATGGCGGTTGTTGCCGAATACCAGGCCGCCAACGCGATCGCTGTTTTGCAACCCGGACCAGGCGATCAATGCACCGAGATAACAGGCCATCACCGATTTAAAACATGTTTGACTGCCGAAGAACATTGATTGACGCTGGTCTATGGCGACCAGCGTTGGCCGCTCTCGCTCTTCCTGAAAGAGCTTAGTGTAGGCTTTGCCGCTACGAGCTGTCACTCGCCAGTCTATGGTGCGAATATCATCGCCGGGTTGATAGGCTCTTACTTCTTCGAAATCGATACCTCGACCTCTGAAATTTGTCTTGTTGGGTCCTGCCAGCAAACTTAAGGCTTTGCGGCGCTGTTGAAGTTTCAGGTCCTTGGCCGAAAAACGGGCACCAATCAGGTCATCCAGATCGATGTATGCGCCGGTTAACAGTGCATTCAAGCGGTTGCCGTTGTCTAAAATAGTCATTGTCAGCGCTCTTTATCCTACCGGAACCAGACGTACTAACTCGTCGATGACGTCGTCAGTACTGATTCCATTGGCTTCGGCTTCGAAACTGAGAATAAGTCGGTGACGCAAAACGTCCGCTGCAATCGATTGGACGTCATCGGGACTGACAAACTGTTTACCTTGCAGCCAGGCATGCGCGCGGGCACAGCTGTCCAGTGCGATAGTGCCCCTTGGGCTCGCACCAAATTCAATCCATGCAGTGAGGTCGCTGCTGTATTTTTCTGGCTGGCGGCTGGCCATAATAAGCTGCACAATATATTCCTCTACAGCAGGTGCTGAATGGAGTGTAAGCACTTGTTGTCTGGCCGAAAAGATGATGTCTTGCGATAGTGCTGGAGGTGCGGGCATCGGTTCGCTAGCGTTAATCGCTTCGTTTCGAACCAGCTGTAATATCTGTCGCTCAGCCTCTGTGTCCGGATAGTCGACACGAACATGCATCAAAAAACGATCTAATTGCGCCTCGGGGAGCGGGTAGGTGCCTTCCTGCTCAATCGGGTTTTGGGTTGCCATGACCAGAAAGAGTTCCTCAAGAGGATAGGTGCTCTTACCCACGCTGACCTGTCGTTCGGCCATCGCTTCCAGCAATGCTGATTGAACTTTCGCCGGGGCTCGATTGATTTCATCGGCGAGCACCAGGTTATGAAATATCGGTCCTTTCTGGAATTGAAACGTGCCGTCTTCCGGGCGAAATATATCGGTACCCGTGACGTCTCCAGGTAACAAGTCCGGGGTGAACTGGATACGGTGAAAGTCCCCATCGATACCGTCTGCCAATGACTTGATGGCTTTGGTCTTGGCCAGTCCGGGAGCCCCCTCTACCAGTAAGTGGCCGTTGGCCAATAAGGCAATTAGTAATCGTTCAACCAATTGTGGTTGCCCGATAATTTGACTTTCCAGCCATGCTTTTAATGTGTTTAGGGCGTCCTGTTCGTTCATTGCTGCCTGCTTAATCGTTTACTTATGGGTGACTATTTACGGCTAATCCTGTCGCTGTTGGCAGTATTAGCAATCGCCATTCTATCTGTTTAGATGCTTATTCGGCACAATGATGTCGACATCATTGTGCTATTTGAAGCGTCACAACAGGTTTATTGAGGAGCATTTGACTCGGAATAAGCCACAAGTTCCTGTCAGGAGGTCTATTGTACAAATTTCTAACAAAATCGGTAGCTTAAGCTAAGCTTTTAAAGGAATTATAACCATTAAAGTGCTTGATGGGTGTATTCAGTTAAACAGGGTTTTGGTGGCCGGCTTTCTAAGAGGAATGTGTATGGTATCGTATCAGGGTGTTGATAGGCTAGTCAGTCAGTTACGGGCGGAGATAGTTGATCGACTGCCTCGTGAAAACGCCGTCGCAGTAGCTCAGTTCGCAGAGGAATTTTATAAGGGTTATTCGCGCGAAGACTTTTCGGGTCGAGAGCTGCCGGACATTTATGGGGCAACCTTGGGTTGTTGGGAGTTTATTCAGCAGCAGGATACCTTCCTATCTAACGTCACGGTGTTTAATCCCGAATTTCAAAAACATGGATGGCAGTTGGGTCGCACTGTTATCTTGATAGCAACACGTAATATGCCGTTTATTACGGACTCCGTTCGGGGAGAACTGAATAGGCGCAATCTGACCATTCATACCATTCACAGCACTGTGTTTTCAGCTGTTCGAAATAGTCATCATAACCTGCAGGAATTTCTGCCTGCCAAATCGACAGTTAAGATCCCGGAAGGGTGTCATCTCTCTGACGAAGTATTGATGTACCTTGAAATTGGGCGTTGTACTGACGTGCAACAGCTGGAAGAAATATCGACCACCATTGGTCAGGTTCTTGCTGAAGTAGCTGCTGTTGTTGATGACTTTCCTGCGATGAAACAAATGGCTCACAGAGTGGTCGCGGAAGTCGACGATTCACCAGTCAGTGCCGCTATGCCCGGTGAAGACATTCAGGAGTTTTTGCAGTGGCTGGCGGACGGTCATTTTACATTTCTCGGATACGAAGAGCTTGCAGTAACTTACACCGATAACAACGACGCATTGGTTAGCCAGGTGGAAGGTTCCGAGCTGGGGTTACTCAAACGCAGACCTTCTTTTGGTGCGCTCGAATTAAAAACCTCTATTGCCGAGACTAAATCACTCGAAGAGTTGAGTGATCAGGCTATTCTTTTTGCCAAGTCGTCTGTGCGGTCAAGGGTACATCGCCTGGTCTATCCAGACTATGTCATGTTAAGAAAATTTGATGAGCAGGGGCGCATCATCGGCAAGCACCGGTTTATGGGATTATATACATCGCGAGTATATACCTTGACCCCAACTTCTATCCCGCTACTCAGGCAAAAAATTAACCATGTGCTAGAACGATCCGGGCTGTCGGCAGATTCTCACGAGGGCAAAGAGCTGGCACGTGTTCTCGATGTATTCCCCCGCGATGAATTATTCCAAAGCAGCCTCGCCAAATTGACTGCAACGACAATGGCTGTGAATAGAATTCAGGAGCGAAGGCAGGTCAGATTGTTTGTTCGCTATGATATTTACAGGAAGTTTGTTAACTGTCTTGTCTACACACCTCGAGACGTCTATTGCACTGAATTACGGGTGAAAATTGAACGCCTCCTTTGTGAGTCTCTGGGAGCAGAAGAGTCAGAATTTACCACATATTATTCAGATTCAGTGTTAGTACGCACGCATTTTGTGTTGCGAGTAGACCCATACCATACCATCAACGCAAGTGCTAAAGACCTGCAAGAGGAAATTATTCAAGTGACTATGTCCTGGAAAGAACACTTAGGTAAATATCTGGTTGAAGAATTTGGTGAAGAGCATGGCATGCAGTTGTATCAGAGCTATGGTGATGCATTTAATCCAGGGTATATGGATGATTTTGAGCCTCGGGCAGCTATTGACGATATTCGAAAAATAGCTTCATTGGTTGACGATGATGATATAGCGATGAGTTTTTATCGTCGCAAAGGAGGAGGGGATGACGCGTTAAAATTTCGGCTGTTTCATCTCAATACACCGCTGGCACTATCGGATGTAATGCCTATTCTCGAAAATCTTGGGCTGCGGGTTGAAAGTGAACACCCCTATGGTGTCAAGCGAAGAGATGGGCAAATAATTTGGGTGCATGAGTTTGGTCTGACCTTCAGTCTCGGGACCGGTGTCGATTTCGATATTATTGGCGATGTTTTCCAGGAAGCTTTCTTGAGAATTTGGAATGGTGATGCAGAAAGTGACTCATTCAACCGACTTATTCTTGGCGCTCAACTCGGCTGGCGAGAGATCGCGATGTTACGAGCCTATTCTCGTTATATGAAGCAGATACAGTTTAATTTTAGTGGTAAGTATATTGCGGAAGCGTTGTCAAAACATTTGCTGCTAACTAATCAAATTGTCAGTTATTTTGTCGAATGTTTTCAGCCAAATAGCCATGTGGGCAGCGATAAACACCAGCAGTCTATTGCCGTGATGAAGGAGACGATAGTTTCCGGTTTGGATGCAGTAGAAAACCTTAGCGAAGATCGAATCATTCGCCAATATTTGGCATTAATAGATGCAACATTGAGGACAAACTATTTCCAAACTAACGAGGAGGGGACGTTCAAAAATTATTTTTCATTCAAGCTAGCTCCCACTGAAATACCGGACATGCCTTTACCGGTTCCAATGTTTGAGATATTTGTTTATTCGCCCCGTGTTGAAGGAGTACATTTGCGGGGCGGTAAAGTTGCGCGTGGAGGCTTACGTTGGTCTGATCGACATGAAGACTTTCGGACTGAGGTGTTGGGACTGGTAAAAGCTCAGCAAGTTAAAAACTCGGTGATTGTACCGATGGGTGCAAAGGGGGGGTTTGTAGCAAGACGCATGCCTGATGGCGCAAGCAGGGACGAGATACAAGCGGAAGGTGTTAGTTGCTACAAGATATTTATTCAGGCGCTGTTGGATATTACCGATAATCTGCAGGATGGCGCAGTAGTCCCGCCAATAGATGTCGTTAGGCGAGACGAAGATGATACATATCTGGTTGTGGCGGCAGATAAGGGCACCGCAACTTTTTCAGACATTGCTAATGAATTGGCAATCAAAGCTGGATTTTGGTTGGGGGACGCCTTTGCTTCTGGCGGCAGCGCTGGATACGATCATAAAAAAATGGGGATTACGGCCAAGGGAGCATGGGTTTCAGTACAGCGACATTTCCGTGAACAGGGCGTCAATATTCAGGAAACCGATTTCACTGTAGTCGGTATTGGTGACATGGGCGGCGATGTGTTTGGCAATGGAATGTTGCTATCTGAACATATCCAACTGGTTTGTGCATTTAATCATATGCATATTTTCATTGATCCCAATCCGGATTCTGCCAGCAGTTTCATCGAACGCAAACGACTGTTTGAGTTGCCAAGGTCTAGTTGGGAGGACTATGACGCGACTCTTATTTCGGAGGGTGGGGGCCTGTTTTCACGCTCTGCTAAATCTATCGATCTATCGGAGCAAATGAAACAGCGCTTTAGTATTGATGCAGATCGATTGACGCCAACCGCGCTAATTCATGAAATTTTAAAAGCTCCTGTGGATCTGCTCTGGAATGGCGGCATCGGTACCTATGTCAAATCAAGTCAGGAAACTCATGCGCAAGCGGGTGACAAAGCGAATGACAGTTTGCGAGTTGATGCCAGGGAACTGCGCTGTAAAGTTATCGGTGAGGGGGGCAATTTAGGGATAACTCAACTGTCTCGAGTAGAGTTTGCGTTGCAGGGCGGGTCTACCAATACTGACTTTATTGATAACGCTGCAGGCGTCGATTGTTCCGATCACGAGGTCAACATAAAGATACTGCTAAACGGTGTTGTTGCTACAGATGATTTAACAGAAAAACAACGTAACCAATTGCTCGAGGCAATGACAGAAAGTGTCTCGGAACTGGTGCTGGAAAATAATTACAAACAAACACAAGCGATCAGTCTGGCTGAACGTGAGGCCATGATGAGGGATGGGGAGTATCGTCGATTGATTCAGGCGATGGAATCCAGTGGTAAACTAAACAGGGAGTTGGAATTTATACCTGGCGAGGAAGCTTTGGCAGAAAGGCGCTCTATTGGTAAAGGTCTCACCAGACCGGAGCTATCAGTGCTGATATCCTATGTAAAATCTCAACTAAAAGAAGAATTAGCAAATAGCACTGTTCCCGATGACAAGTTTTTGTCGAAATCCGTTGAAACAGCATTTCCCCAACGCCTGCGGGATGACTTTAATGAACTCATTCACGACCACCGGTTGCGCCGGGAAATCATCGCAACCCAATTAGCCAATGATATGGTTAATCACATGGGAATTACGTTTACCGATCGTATCGCGCAATCAACCGGTGTTGCGAGTAGTGACGTCGTTCGAGCCTATGTGACCGCCAGTGAGGTATTTGACCTTCCCTGTTTTTGGGCGCAAATTGAAGACTTGGATTATCTGGTAAGCGCTGATGTGCAAATGGAGTTGATGACGGAGCTGATTCGATTAATCAGACGAGCAACCCGATGGTTTATCCGAAATCGTCGAGGTGTTATTGATCCCGCAACGGAAATTGAAAACTTTAAAAGCGCAGTCAATCAGTTGCGTCAACAGCTTCCTGCTATTCTTGCACGAGATGGCGAAGAAGCGGGCAGCGAACTCTATCAACGTTATCGTGATATGGGGGTTCCGGAGGAACTGGCCGCTTACGTTTCCAGTGTCAGGGAGCTCTATCCCTTCCTCAGTATTATTGAAGCCGCACAATCAATGGAAGCCCCGGTAGAAAAAGTAGCAGAAATGTTTTTCACGCTTTCTGAACGGCTGGAATTAGGCTGGTTTGCCCAGCAAATATCAGAATTGAAGATCGACAATTATTGGCAGGCGATGGCACGAGAAACTTATCGCGATGATTTGGAAGGACAGCTGCGAACGCTGACAGAAGGTGCGATGCGGCATATATGCGAGAAAGGGGACGTGCTGGCCTGTATCGACCGCTGGATGGAGCAACAGCAATTGTTGGTCAATCGCTGGCAATCAATGTTAGTAGAACTGCACGCTTCTGAAGCAAATGAGTTCGCAATGTACTCTGTAGCAATACGGGAATTGTTAGATCTGGCACAAAGTAGTAAGTACGGCGATGTAGTTTGAGGATCGGGAGAGTTGACAGATAAATTGATTGTGGATGTGACCATTACTGCGACTGAGTATCTTAAAAACTATCAGGTCCCCGGAGCTGTTGTTTCAACTCAAAGTTGTGATGGTCGCCGCGTGCGTTTCCCTGCCAATATTTTGCAACCATTCGTCACGCATAACGGTATTGACGGCAGGTTTGCTATTGAGTTTGATCAGCAGGCAAAGTTTAAGTCGATCATAAAGCTGGGTGATTGATGATAGACGTAGTATTCTGTAGTGGATAAGATCAATTATTGAGCAGTTTATTATTGAGTTGAAGATGGGAATGGCATAGCATTTCTTTTAAGAAGAGTGAATTGGCAGCCATAGAGATAGAGTTGTAATCGTCATGAATGGATTTTTTGATGAAAAAGAACAAAATTAGTAATAAGCATGGACAAGAGGGGCAAGCCGACGAGAGTCATAACACCAGTCTCAGAAGAGAAGGTGTTTCGTCGGATGTATTTACGGATCCTCGGCAACAGAGAGAAAGACGGATAAGGCGGCAGCTAGATCTAGTGCCTGATATTGGTTGCAGGCGGCGTCAACGCCGCCGCAATAGAGCGTATATTAACGATGAAGACTGGTGGACAAAGCGCAGTTATAATGACGGCGAGTGACTAACGGCCAATCTTCTCTGGACAATGATTGTATTTTCAGCGTGTGGATAATTGTAATGAATCACTCGTCATTATGTTTGGTTAGATAAACTGTGTTGTTATTACAGGAACGGACCGTCAACACACAGGCGCCTACCGTCAGGTGCATTACACGCTCCACATATGCCCACGCCACATTTAGTCATGTAATCAATAGCGCTGTGGATTTGGTGATCGCCGCAGAATTCTTTTTGTACTACGATCGCCGCACGAACCATAGGCTCTGGGCCACAATTGTAGAAATAGAGGGACTCCAGTTCACTGGCAGATAATTGCTGTAGCCGCTCGCGCAGCATGTCAGTCACCAGGCCATTGTAACCGCGGCTGCCATTATCTGTGGCAATATGCAGGGTACTGATAGCTTCACATTCATCAGTGAAATACAATCGGTCGTCGCCGCGAGCACCAATAAAAATCTCAGGGTACAACTCACCGTCACCGCCCAAATCACGAGCGATCTGATAAACTGCTGCTAATCCGGTACCACCGCTAACAGCCATTATTTTGGCATTTTCAGGTGGATTGACGGGCATGCCATGTGGGCCTCTTACATAGGCTTCTACACCGGGCTCCAAATTAATTAGTGTACTGGTAAAGCTGCCGAGATTGATAACAACCAGCGAAAATGGGTCATCGGTTAGCGCCGAAAATGGCTTTTCGCCCAAACCTGGGATCCATAGAAAAATGAACTCACCTGCCTGTACGCCGATTTTCCGGTCGAAAGTGAGTATTGAGATGTCATCACAAATTTTCTCATTGTTCACCAGGGTGACGGGGCTAAAACTCATGTCTATATCGTAGCGAACTAGGGATTCAGCCTTTTCGGCCCCGGTCACTAAATCCCTGCTAAGAGCAGAAAAATAGTCGCCTATTTCTTCCGTCGTCATGCCTACCAACGCCGACCCCACACCAATGATGTTTGCTCCTGCTTGCTGGAAACTGCGGACATTGTCTGCGCTGCTTATGCCGCCACAGCCAATGATAGGGCAATCCACTGCGCGGCTAATTTCATCGACACATTTTAGGGCAATCGGCAACACACCCTTCCCGGACATGCCTCCCATTCCATTGCTTAAAACCGGTTGCCCGTGGCTATTATATTGGCCAGGTCCAACAGTATTGATAGCACAAATAGCATCAGCACCGCCGGCAACAGCCGCTGCAGCTATTTCTCCGATATTTGGTACATTGGGTGTCAGCTTTGGAACAACAGGTATATTGACGGCAGCTTTTACTGCCGCGACTATTTCTCTAACAAGATCAGGGTCTTGTCCCATGGCCATACCATAGCCTTTAGCGTGTGGGCACGATAAATTTAGCTCCAGTCCATCGGCGAAAGGTGCCATGATTTTGGCAACTTGAACGTATTCGTCGACGTTGCCGCCAAATATGGAGATTAACAAGAATCGGTCTTCGGGGATCTGCAGTTGGGCCATTAATTCGGCCGCTTGTTCAGCGCCGGGATTGGTGAGCCCCACTGCGTTCACAAAACAACCCGGTGCATATTGACTTAAAACTGGCTCCCGGTAGCCGGGACGAGGCTCGGGTCCAATACTTTTGGTGGTTAATATACCGACCTCAGGGATGGAATCAAAAAATGCCTGGATGATCGGGGCTGAGCAGGTAACGATACCCGATGGAATGGTGAACGGCCCAGAAATGATTTTGCCTAAAAATTCTGTTTTCAAAGGAGGTCGGCTCTTGTGGCTAAGTTACGTGAAGGCGCATTTTACAGATAACGAGAGAATAACGCACTAGGCTTTCAGGAGAGAAACAAAGCAGTTGCAGAATTAGTCCTCCCACACCGGCAAAGAGTCTGGTGGTGTGGGAGTGAAACAGCGTGAGGAATGCTCAGGATAAAACGTTTGATTTCCATCTGCCTGCTATCAGACCGGTGATACCAAGAAGCATTAGCAAACTGGTAGCAGGTTCGGGAACGTTAACAGCCCCGGAATCTTCACCGAAACTCGAATCAATGATATCTACCGCAGGGAAAAAGCTACCGGACGCACCCGGTGACCCGATGTCTCCCAAACCAAAAATAAACTCGCTGGCAGTTAACGCAAAACCACTTGGGGTTAGTTCGGCACTGTTTCCCGCTTGGCTAAAAACAGATCCGCTATAAAGCAGTCTATCTATTTCTGTTGTGGCTGTTGTAAGGATAATTGCGTCACTGCTGTTTCCGAGGGTAAAGTTGCTATAGGTGTAATCAGTTTGATAGCCACCATTGATGCTGCTATCGCCATTGCGTCCGAAGGTGAAATACGCGCCGGACTGAAGTAGCAGTGCCGCGTCGCTGACTACAGTGTGCTGGTTGGAACCGTTATCGAGCAGAATAATACCGTTCAGGTCGATGTCATCAGCCGTGGTATTGATGATTTCAAACCATTCGCCAGCGCTATCGGATACTTCAGCAGGGTTCGCCATGACTTCCGTAATTAACAGATCCCCCATTGATAAATCCTCAACGGTGAGCAGGGCGGAGAGTGAATTGGGGCTTGTACAACACAGTAAACAAGCAGAGAGGGCTAAAAAATAACAATTGCCATGCGGCAATAAAAGCGCAAATATTTTCATTATCATAATCCTTATGATGAGTGAATAGTCCATTAGTGTCTGATTCAGACGAACCAAATATAACAGAGAAACTGTCAGTTGGTATAGAGCAGTGGTGTAAGGAGCGACTAAATTTTGGAAAAATTATTTGCGGTAGAAGAACGACGAAGGCTTGTTGGCAAGCCTTCGTATTGATAGTTTATTAGTGTAACTCCAGCTTGTGTATACCCGATACGCCGGTATAGCCATCCCACTGGTCTGTTCGGCCTTCTCGCCAGCCGGTTAACCATTGCTGGCGAACATCGCCGTTGTCATGGGGGCAGGTTTCTTTATGACGGCCGCTGGAACCAGCCTGGTAGCCTTTAGAAAATGCGCGTTCAGTCATATCACGTTTTTGTCTTCTCATTGATTAAGCCTCGTTCTAATTCCTGGAATTATTAACAAATCACTTTCCTACCCGGTAATTACAGATTTGGTCTGGTTAGGGGTAGCTTCATTTAGAGAGTCAAGTTCTGCGTACTATGGTCCTGTGTTGCCATTCAATGAATGGTTATAGTTAGTAGTGGTTCCGGGCAGGAGTTGATAGAATCCTCTTGCACCAGAACTACTATCTAAGCAAATCAACAGCCCCCTGTCGACTATTGAATTATTCGATTTCCATCGCGATACGTCATTAGTCTGACTATCTGGATATAGCCGTTAAAAAACAAATACTTAGTGTTGGTTAAAATGTAAACTATACCTTCGGGTTATTCAGGCTCGTATTGTTATCACCATATAATCTAAGACATTATCTCAACAGGTCCACTAACTATGTCACCGCTAAAATCTTCAATTCCAACCCAGTCATTTTTTGCGAGTTGCCCAAAAGGTTTGGAAACCTTGTTGTTGGAAGAGCTTAAATCCCTCGGTGCAGACAACGCTAAAGAAACGGTGGCTGGTGTCTATTTTGATGGGCCTCTGGAAATGGTCTACCGCAGTTGTCTGTGGACCAGGCTGGCCAATCGGATTTTGATGCCATTGGCAACAGTGACCTGTAGCAATGTCGATGAGTTGTATGAGGGGGTAAAGAGTATTGAATGGGATAAACATTTATCACTTGATGGCACTTTTGCTATCGATTTTTCTGGATCCCTACCGGGCTTAAAGCACGATCATTTTGCCGCTCTTAAAGCGAAAGATGCAATTGCGGACTATTTTACTGAGCGTATGGGTCGTCGCCCCAATGTTGATCGTGACGCACCAGCTGTGCGGATTAATGTGCGGGTTAGTAAGGGAAAACTAGTGACAAGCATCGACATGTCTGGCGATAGCTTACATCGCCGGGGATACAGGCAAAGTGGAGGAGCTGCGCCATTAAAAGAAAATCTGGCGGCGGCGATATTATTACGAGCAGATTGGCCCGGTATGGCAGCCAGAGGCGGGGTACTTTTGGACCCGATGTGTGGCTCCGGCACGTTGTTGATCGAAGGCGCTTTAATGATGGCGGATATTGCGCCGGGGCTCTTGCGAACCTATTGGGGATTTAGCGGCTGGCTAGGGCACGACGAGATACTTTGGCAAAGCCTGTTGCAGGAAGCAAAGGCACGCCGCGACGCAGCTTTTGAACGCCAATGGCCGGAAATTCGCGGATACGATGCCAGCCCCAAATCTATCGATATCGCAGAAGAGAATATTGAGGCAGCGGGTTTAACAGGTCGCGTGCGGGTTATCCGAAAAGAATTGGCGCGGTTTGCCAAACCGACTCACGTTGCGATCGACCAGGGTTTGGTGGTTACCAATCCGCCTTACGGCGAGAGACTTGGAGAAGAGGCGTCTTTAATCCACCTTTATCGAAATCTCGGTCAAACACTGAGGCGAGAATTTCAAGGCTGGTCAGCGGCGGTTTTTACCGGTAATCCTGATTTGGGTAAACAAATGGGACTGCGTAGCAATAAGCAGTATCAGTTATTTAATGGGGCGATCGCCAGTAAGTTATTAACCTTTAAGGTTGAGCCAGAGTTTTTTGTTAATGACCCCTCAAGATCGGGAGAAGCCCCGGTATCCGCAGGCGATGGGAGTGGCGGTTCATTCACCATGGACATGTTACCCGCTGGCGCGCAAATGTTTGCTAACCGCCTGCGGAAGAATCGTAAGCAATTGCAGAAGTGGCTGAAGAAAAATGAAATCAGCTGCTTTCGACTTTACGATGCGGATATGCCTGAATATGCAGTGGCCGTCGATTATTATGAGGGCTGGGTGCACGTTGCAGAATATGCTGCGCCCTCAACAGTAAAGCCTGAGGCAGCTGAACAGCGTCTGCAAGAAGTGATGGCGGCGATACCAGTGGCACTGGAAATCGACCCCAAATTTGTTGTATTAAAACAGCGCAGTCGTCAAAAAGGGACAAGTCAATATAGAAAACATGATGATAGCAATGAGTTTTTTGAAGTGAGAGAGGGGCAAGCTAAGCTTCTGGTTAATATAAAAGACTACATCGATACCGGCCTGTTTTTGGATCATCGTCCAGTGCGACTGCACATCGCCGAAAAGGCAAAGGGCAACAGGTTCTTGAATTTGTTCTGCTATACCGCTACGGCTAGCGTTCACGCTGCATTGGCTGGCGCTACATTCACCGATAGCGTCGACCTGTCGGCCACCTATCTCGAGTGGGCCAATAAGAACTTAGCGTTGAATGGTTTTAGCGATACGGCGCATCGTACGATACGGGCAGATGTGCTGGAATGGCTAAAAACCTGTGACAATCTTTATGATTTGATTTTGCTAGACCCGCCAACATTTTCCAACTCAAAGAAAATGACGGAAACGTTAGATGTACAGAGAGACCATGTACAGTTGATCAAGGATTCAATGAATTTGCTTTCGCGTGATGGCCTTTTGATATTTTCAAACAACCAACGGAAATTTGAATTGGAAGAAGAGGCGTTGACCATGTTTGATATTGAAAATAAAACGGATTGGTCAATCGATAAGGACTTCCAGCGCTCCAGGAAAATACACCATTGTTATTTCATCAAGCATAAAAACAAATAACCCCGGTGGTGGGGTTATCGGATTCGTTTCTGTGGGCGTAGGGCACGATTTTTTCGCGTTTTAGCCCCGCCAGCCAATTTCTTTCGTGGAGAAGTTCCCGGTGTACTGGTGCCGTTACCAGCTCTCGGTGGTAACCCTGTATGCTGAGTGAGTATTTTCTGGCCTTGAGGCGGTTGCCAGCTGCGAGGTTGGCGAGATGGCACCAGATGTTTTTTACCTTGTCCAATGAGGTCAGACCTGCCCATTTTATTCAGTGCTTCACGTAACATCGGCCAGTTGTCGGCATCGTGATAGCGCAAAAAGGCTTTGTGCAAGCGACGGTGTTTCAGCCCTTTTGGCGTGGTGACAGTTTCGCTATTGCGCCCGACTTTCTTCAGCGGGTTCTTTTCGGAATAATACATCGCTGTAGCACTGGCCATCGGTGAGGGGTAAAAAGCCTGAACCTGGTCAGCTCGAAAATCGTTGCTTTTTAACCACAGTGCAAGATTCACCATGTCTTCGTCAGTTGTGCCCGGGTGAGCAGCGATAAAATACGGTATCAGGTACTGTTTTTTACCAGCCTCCAGAGAATATTTTTCAAACATTTTTTTAAAGCGATCGTAGGTACCCATGCCCGGTTTCATCATTTTTGACAGCGGGCCGCTTTCGGTGTGTTCCGGGGCAATTTTTAAATATCCACCAACATGGTGAGTGACAAGTTCTCGCACGTACTCAGGTGTTTCTACAGCCAGGTCGTAACGTAATCCAGATGCGATAAGTACCTTCTTGATACCGGGCAGCTCTCTGGTTTCCCGGTATAAATCGACCAGCGGCATTTGATCTGTGTCGAGGCTTTTGCAAATATTGGGGTAGACACAAGAGAGACGTCGGCAATTTTTTTCAATTTCTTTACTCTTGCAATTGAGTCTCCACATATTGGCTGTTGGACCACCAAGATCAGAAATCACACCGGTAAAACCTGGGGTTTTATCGCGAATATTTTCTACTTCACGAAGAATAGACTCTTTGGAGCGACTTTGAATAATACGTCCTTCGTGCTCGGTGATTGAGCAAAAGGTACAGCCGCCGAAGCACCCGCGCATGATATTAACCGAGAATCTAATCATGTCGAAGGCGGGGATTTTTGCGTCACCATAGCTAGGGTGCGGGACGCGCTGGTAGGGCAAATCAAATACCGCGTCCATTTCTTCCGTTGACAGTGGAATGGGTGGCGGGTTTAGCCATACTTCGCGCTCACCATGGCGCTGTACCAAGGCTCTGGCGTTACCTGGATTTGTCTCCAAATGTAGCACACGAGATGCGTGGGCATAGTATATCGGGCCATTTTTTACCGTTTCGTAGGAGGGGAGGCGAATGACGGTGGTGGCTGAGTCCAGTTTACTTTTTCTGGCGCTGAGTGGATCGATAATTGTTACTGTCTGAATATCACCAGTTGACGCCGCTTTATCTTTTTCGCAATCCTCGCTGCCGCCACTGTCGCTAACGAGATAGGGGTTTTTATTTGTTTCAATTTTTCCTGGAGCATCGATGCGCGTTGAATCAATAACGGTCCAGCCATCAGGTACTCTTTTGCGGACAAATGCGGTGCCTCGAAGATCCTTGATTTGGTGGACCTCTTCGCCCTGTGCCAAGCGGTGAGCGATATCGACAATGGCGCGTTCGGCATTACCGTAGACCAGTATGTCAGCTTTAGAATCCATCAATACTGACCGCCTGACCTTGTCACTCCAATAGTCATAGTGAGCAATACGACGCAAACTGGCTTCAATTGAGCCGACGATTACGGGTACACCTTTATAAGCTTCTTTACAGCGTTGTGAATAGACAACAACAGCTCTATCGGGTCTTTTTCCGCCTTCGTCATTGGGAGAGTAAGCGTCGTCATGGCGTAATTTACGATCGGCAGTATAACGATTGATCATCGAGTCCATGTTGCCCGCAGCAACACCATAGAACAGATTAGGTTGGCCCAGTGTTTGAAACGCGTCTTTGGAGCGCCAATCAGGTTGCGCTATAATGCCTACTCGAAATCCTTGTGCTTCGAGAACTCGTCCGATTACGGCCATACCGAAGCTGGGGTGATCGACATAAGCATCACCAGTAACGATGATGATGTCGCAACTGTCCCAGCCTAATAAGTCCATTTCCTCTCTACTCATTGGCAGAAAAGGAGCGGGTCCGAAGCATTCAGCCCAATATTTACGATGGGAGAAGAGTTGTTTGGGGGCAATAGGCATATTCATGGCGCGCATTATACGGTAAATTTTGGTGTATTACCTACGTAACTTACTCAAGTATTGTGAGTGTGACCTGTGAAACGAAACCCCGACGTTCAATCTGTCATGACTTTGTAACAATAGGTGTTTTTAATAGTGGGTAAAGAAATCAGTAAAGAAGGTATCCAATGGAAGAAAAAACCATTTTAATCGTAGACGATGAAGCGCCAATACGAGAAATGATCCGAATGTCTTTGGATATGGCAGGGTTTAATTGTCGGGAGGCGGGCGATTCGCGGGAAGCCTATAGGGCGATTGCTGACAACAAGCCCGACTTGGTGCTGTTGGATTGGATGCTACCCGGAGGTAGTGGTATCGAATTGTTGCGCCGTTTACGCAAAGAGGAGTTAACGGCCGATTTACCGGTTATTATGCTGACGGCAAAAACCGACGAGGACAATAAAATTCAAGGGCTGGACGTGGGTGCTGACGACTACATCACCAAGCCTTTTGCGCCGCGTGAAATGCTATCCAGAATCAACGCAGTACTGCGTCGGACCGGCAGTGGTACTGGAGACAGTGTAATTGAAGTCGAGGGTCTGAAATTGGACAATTCAAGTCACCGTGTTTATGTCGGTTCACAACCGGTCGACATGGGACCGACTGAATTTCGTTTGTTGAATTTTTTCATGACTCATCAGGAACGAGCTTATAGCCGGGGGCAGTTGCTCGATCATGTTTGGGGAGGTAATGTGTATGTTGAAGAGAGAACGGTTGATGTGCATATACGGCGGTTACGTAAAGCGCTTGAGTCTGAAGCAGGGAGGTATGATGAACTTGTGCAAACAGTGCGCGGTACGGGCTATCGTTTTTCGGCGAAGCGTCTCCCTTCAGCGTAAACTACCCACCTGAATTATTTGAAGTTGTGAGTTACCCATAGATGCGCAGTTCTAACTGGAAAACCGAATATCGTAATATCGGCTTACTCTTATTGGGAGCTGTGTTTATTGGCTTGCTGGCTGGCAGTTTACCCTGGGTTCTTTTTATATCAACCTGCGCTTATTCGGCCTGGTTATTGTATCAGTTGCAGCGTATTCATTCGTGGTTGTATAGCCAGGAAAAACCTGATCCCCCGGAAGCAAAAGGTTTGTGGGGCGATGTTTTTGACGGAATTTACCGACTGCAACGTCGAGGAAAAGAAGAGCAGCTGCGATTGCAAGCAGTGGTAGACTACTTGCAAGATTCTTTCGCTTCACTCGACGACGGTGCGGTAATGATCGATAGCCGAGGTAATATCGAATGGACGAATCGAGCGGCTGAAAAATTGTTGGGGTTACGTTATCCAGAAGATACTCAGCAGCAGCTAATTAACTTTATTCGGGCACCAGAGTTTATTCGATATTTCGAACGGCAGGACTATTCGAAGTCGTTACAGCTGACGTCACCTTACAACAATCATTATGAATTACAGATTAGCGTTAGCAGTTTTGGCAGAGGCAGTCGCTTGCTTTTTGTTCGCGATATAACGGCGACTAATCGAATGCAACAAATGCTAAAAGACTTTGTTGCTAATGTTTCGCATGAACTGCGAACGCCGTTGACGGTGATTATCGGTTATCTTGAAACCTTATCTGACAATGGTTCTGCACTGAGCGATGAGTTGCGGTGGCGGCGAGCGATAGACCAGATGTTAAACCAAAGCCATCGGATGGAATCGTTGCTCAAGGATTTGATTGTGTTGTCGAGATTGGAATCGGTGTCTGGCGTTGCAGATCAGGCCCCAATCGCTATCCGTCCGATGCTGGAAGTCATTCGAGATGACGTTTTAGTGGCGGTAAAAGGGCCGCGGAAAATTAATATAGAATGCGATGATAGCGTGAAATTGGTGGGTAATAGTGTCGAATTACAAAGCGCCTTTTCTAATCTGGTTATGAATGCTGCGAAATACACTCCGGTCGAAGGTGAAATTACTATTCGCTGGTTTGCCGACCATCGACATCTCTACCTTGCCGTAGAGGATAGCGGTGAAGGTATAGAAAGCCATCATCTACCTCGCTTGACCGAGCGTTTTTATCGAGTTGATAAAAGTCGTTCAATCGAAACAGGAGGTACCGGCCTGGGACTGGCGATAGTGAAGCACGTGTTGCTGCACCACGAGGCCGAGTTAACAATCAGTAGTCGTGTCGGCGAAGGCAGTACTTTCAGTTGTGTATTTCCGCGTTCAAGAGCATTCCCTCAATCCGATACAGCATAGTCGAAATCTACAGCATTCAAAATGCAGCTTTCCAAATTCATTCAGTTTCGTCATATTACTGTCACAAATTGCCAGTAAAGTGGTCCTAACTACTTATTATGACGGTCAACTAATACTCTTGGAGAAATGGATGAAACTGAAAAAACATCTCAAAAATACCGCCCTGGCGGTAACTGTTGCTGGAATTGCACTGGTTAATGTGAGCGCAGTGAATGCCGCAACCAATGTTGATCCGGCGCTACCTGACTATCAAAAGGTTACCGGGGTTTCGGGAAACCTCTCTAGTGTTGGGTCAGATACGCTGGCTAACTTAATGACATTATGGGCTGAGAGTTTCAAACGCTTCTATCCCAACGTCAATATCCAGATTCAAGCTGCAGGTTCATCAACTGCACCACCGGCATTGACAGAAGGTACATCTAACCTCGGGCCAATGAGTCGCAAAATGAAGGACAGAGAACTGACATCCTTCGAAGCAAAATATGGATACAAGCCCACAGCCGTTCCTGTCGCAATTGATGCATTGGCCGTCTATGTTCACAAAGATAATCCGATAGCGGGAATGTCAATTCAAGACGTCGACGCGGTTTTTTCTTCGACACGTAAATGTGGAGGAGATATCAATATCGATACGTGGGGGAAAGCTGGATTGACTGGGCCTTGGGTCAATCGCGATATTCAGATATTTGGTCGAAACTCTGTTTCTGGAACATACGGTTACTTTAAGAAGAAGTCGCTGTGCAAAGGTGATTACAAGAATACGGTTAACGAGCAGCCCGGTTCCGCATCGGTAGTACAGTCTGTGGCGACATCGATTAACGGTATAGGCTACTCGGGAATTGGTTACAAGACATCTAGTGTGCGTGCAGTTCCGCTCAGTAAAAAACCGGACGGGCTAGCTGTGGCTGCAACCCCTGAAAATGCGGTAACCGGTGAATATCCTTTGTCACGTTATCTGTATGTTTACGTAAACAAGGCGCCGAACAAACCTCTGTCGCCGTTGGATAGAGAATTTCTCAAATTGGTCTTGTCTAAAGCAGGTCAGGAAGTCGTAGTAAAAGACGGTTATATCCCTCTGCCAGCCAAGATCGCGGCGAGGCAACTATCCTCTCTTGGTCTCTAGATAGTATTAGCTTATTTTAGGATAGGTAACCGCGGATATTGTCCGCGGTTTTTTTTGTCGATATATACTTTAAATGTGACGAAGCGCCTTCTGTCATATATCTGTAATATAAGCATCATAGAATGACTGGACTGCAGCTACGTATCAAACCCAGAAAACACTTATTATGAAAAAAACCAGCATTACCCAGGATCGGCTCGGTGGATGGCGAAAAACCAAAGATACTGCAGCTAACATTACGATTACTGCGGGTGGTTTGGCTGTTCTGGGTGCCATTATACTCATTTTTTTCTACCTTCTATATGAAATACTTCCGATGTTCCAGTCAGCTAAACTTGAGCAAGTGGAGAGTTATCAGATCGCTCAAACGACAGGATCAACATCCTCTGAGACCTTGTATTTGGGTATGGAAGAGCAGGCCGAAGTAGCTACCCGCTTGGATCGTACTGGTTTAATGACATTTTTTCGAGCGAGCAGCGGCGAGATTGTAGGCAGCCAGCAGCTTACGGCTACCGGTGGTATTGATAGTTTTGGTCTTAATTCGCAACAGCAGCCACTGATGGCCCTTGCTACTGAAGAAGGTGTACTGCTCGTTCAGCCAGATTACAAAGTTAGTTACCCCAACGACGAGCGCGTGATTACGCCAGTCGTAGAGTATCCCTATGGGGAAGGCCTGATCGAATTTGATCTTCCGGATAGTAGTAGTGGAGTCATTGATACCATCGCGGTGCGCGATAGTGAAGAGCAGCTGACTTTAGTCGCAAAAGCGGGTAATGATCTGTATGGCCGAAGGTTCGTAAAGGAAGAAGATTTTCTTACAGAAGAAATCGTACTGGTAGAAGAGCAACTGGAGTTTCCAGTCATTGATATTGATATTGACTGGATATTGATAGGCCCCGACCAGCGCTGGCTTTATCTGGCGTCGGAGAATGGCGATTTCACAGTTATAAACATGGTAACGACCGAGGTCATCGACAGGGGAAGGCTGCTCGATACCGGCGCAGTTACCGATGTTCGTTTTCTACTAGGTGGTATTTCACTGTTAGTGGCGAGTAATCAGGGTGACGTCATTCAGTGGTTTATGGTTCGCGAAGACGGAAAGCCACCGCGATTGCAGAAAATTCGTAGTTTTAGCGTCTCCGATGTCAGTGTGTCGGCTGTAGTAGCCGAGCATAGAAGAAAAGGATTTATTGCACTCAATACTGAAAATAACGCTGCCATATTTCACACAACATCTTCCCGCTTGTTGTTGGAAAAAGAAGTGGCCGATGGAAACCGTAAGATCTTATCGCTGGCTATTTCGCCGAGGGCTAACGCACTACTCACACGAGATGATGCCGGCGGCTATTCGTTTTGGTCGCTCGAAAATGAGCACCCTGAAATTTCCTGGAGCGCCTTGTGGGAAAAGGTTTGGTATGAAAGTTATCCGGAACCAGACTATATTTGGCAGTCTTCTGCTTCAGACAATGACTTTGAAGAAAAGTACAGCTTTACGCCGCTAGCGTTCGGGACATTGAAGGCAGCATTTTATGCGATGCTGATTGCAGCCCCGTTGGCAATCTGCGGCGCGATATATACCGCCTATTTCATGACGTCGGGGATCAGACGTAAGGTAAAACCTCTTATTGAGTTAATGGAGGCCCTGCCAACCGTTATTCTGGGTTTCCTTGCGGGTTTATGGTTGGCCCCTTTTTTCGAGCGTAATCTCGCTGGTGTTTTTGCCATTTTCATTCTGCTTCCGGTCGGTGTGTTGCTTTTTGGATTTCTGTGGAGTCGATTACCAAAACCTATACGACTTCGAGTCCCCGATGGTTGGCACGCGGTATTGTTGATTCCCGTTGTTATTGCAATTGTTTCGGGCAGTGTTGCCTCCAGTGGTTTGCTTGAACTGTGGTTTTTTGGTGGTGATATGCGAGCATGGCTGACACATGATTTAGGCGTATCTTATGATCAGCGCAATGCCATGGTGGTGGGCGTGGCAATGGGGTTTGCTGTAGTTCCGACTATCTTTTCCATCGCTGAAGACGCGATTTTTTCGGTGCCAAAATCGCTTAGCTACGGTTCTCTGGCGCTGGGAGCAACGCCGTGGCAGACCCTTGTGGGCGTAGTGATGCCAACCGCTAGCCCCGGAATCTTTTCAGCGTTAATGATCGGTATGGGGCGTGCTGTGGGAGAGACGATGATAGTGTTGATGGCTACCGGTAATACGCCGATTATGGATGTCAATATATTCGAAGGTATGCGTACGCTCGCGGCTAATATCGCCGTAGAAATTGGCGAAACCGAGGTGGATAGCTCGCACTTCCGGGTGCTTTTCCTGGCGGCGTTTGTGTTGTTTTTGTTTACTTTTGTAGTCAACACCGCCGCAGAAATTGTCAGGCAGAGACTGCGGAAGAAATATGGTTCACTGTAGCATTCCTGTTTTTTCCAGCGACGATAGGCCGATGGGTAACTAACCAATGATAAAGACGAACTAGCTCATGGAAATCAATAAAGACAAGAAGATAACGTTGAAAGAATGGGTGCGCAGTGGCGATCCTTATGTGTGGATTAATGCGTCAGCGGTTAGTATCAGTGTGGTTGCAGTTGTTGGGCTGCTTTTACTGCTTGCGGTAAGAGGTTTTGGTCATTTTTGGCCGGCTGATGTTATGGAGGCTGAATACACTTTGCCTGGTAGTGAGAGTTACACTGTCGTCGGTGAGCTCGTCGAAACGGAAAGTGTTCCTTTGGAGCAATTGTTGTCTGCCGGTTTTAAAATCGATTCAGGGGAGGCGTTTATCGATCGCAGCTTGCTCAAGCAAGGTAATCGCGATGTAACCGGAACGGATTTTGTTTGGGTTATAGAGGACTATTTGTCGGAAAAGCGCTTTCCAGATCAGTTGATGACGATTGAGCGGCGAGAATGGGGTAATTTTTACGGTTACTTGAAGGCCATTAAGAAAAACGATGCGGTGCAGTCGCCGACAAATCTATGGGAAGATTTCCAGCAGCGTATCGAACGCGTATTACTGATTCATTCCCAGATTAAAGAGATTGAGAAAGGTGATATTGGCTCGATCAATTATCAACTGGAACGACTTAGACTATCAGAGCGTGGACTGGCACTGGACGATAGCGTTCCAGCGGCGGCACGTGCCGCGAGAATGTTGGATATTGAGAGTGAGCGAGCTCAGCATCAACAAGCTTATGGGGTTCTGCAAAAGAAACTGGCGGAATACTATGAACAAATTAGCCGCGATAGTTTTACCGCAGTTACCATGGATGGTACCTCAGTAGAGATTAAGTTTTCTGATGTGGTTCAAGCCTATCAAGCCAACAGGATGGGGCCGGCGGAAAAATCGCTTTTGTATGTCAAGAAATTCTGGGAATTTTTAAGTGACGAGCCTCGGGAGGCTAACACCGAAGGTGGGATATTTCCCGCTATATTTGGCACCGTTATGATGGTCATGCTTATGTCGATAATGGTGACGCCATTTGGTGTGGTTGCGGCTGTCTATTTGCGTGAATATGCCAAGCAGGGATTGATGACGCGAATTGTGCGCATTGCGGTGAATAATCTGGCGGGGGTTCCCTCTATCGTATACGGCGTATTTGGTCTTGGTTTCTTTATCTATTTTTTGGGGTCGGAAATCGATGAAGTTCTATTTAGCGCTGCGCTGCCTGCTCCTACCTTTGGTACCCCGGGACTTTTGTGGGCCTCACTGACACTCGCATTGTTGACTTTGCCTGTTGTTATTGTCGCTACAGAAGAGGGATTGTCCAGAATTCCAAAAGCCTTGCGCGAGGGCAGCCTGGCCCTTGGAGCGACAAAGGCTGAAACGTTATGGCGGGTTGTTATTCCTATGGCAAGTCCGGCGATGATGACAGGTTTGATACTCGCTGTAGCTAGGGCTGCAGGTGAGGTTGCACCGTTAATGCTGGTGGGTGTCGTCAAATTGGCGCCTTCGTTGCCGTTGAACGGTAACTATCCCTACATACATCTGGACCAAAAATTTATGCATCTGGGATTTCATATCTATGATGTGGGTTTTCAAAGTCCTAATGTAGAGTCTGCTCGACCACTAGTTTACGCTACCGCATTGCTGCTGGTCGTCATTATCGCCTTATTGAATTTTAGTGCCGTCGCTTTGCGCAACCGTTTGCGTGAAAAATACAAAGCGCTGGATATGTAATTTTTACCCTATGAAATTGAGAGTGTAATTTGTGAAAACTCATGCCATTGATTTAGACAGTATGGGACGTAAACAACAAAGCCTGGATATTAGTGACGAAGATATCAGTTTGTCTGTGCGTAACCTCAACCTGTATTACGAAGGGAGAAAACAAGCGCTGTATGATGTTTCCTTGGAAATTCCGAAGCAGCGAGTTACCGCATTTATCGGACCCAGTGGCTGCGGCAAATCCACATTGTTGCGTTGCTTTAATCGGATGAATGATCTGGTCGATGGCTGCGAGATAGATGGTGGTATTTTCCTTGATGATGAAAATATCTACCAGAGGGGTGTTGATGCGGCCTCCTTGCGACGTCGCATAGGCATGGTATTCCAAAAACCGAACCCTTTCCCAAAAACGATCTATGAAAACGTCGCTTATGGCTTGCGCATT
Source organism: Oceanicoccus sp. (assembly GCA_036963965.1). Classification (GTDB taxonomy): domain Bacteria; phylum Pseudomonadota; class Gammaproteobacteria; order Pseudomonadales; family Dasaniaceae; genus Oceanicoccus. The sequence goes on from JBALTE010000003.1 coordinate 230,775, forward strand.
CAAGGTGTTAATAAAAAGCGCGTTTTGGATGAGGCCGTGGAAAAATCCTTGCGGCAGGCCGCACTGTGGGATGAAGTTAAGGACCGGTTACACGACAGCGCCCTGGGTATGTCGGGTGGTCAGCAACAGCGCTTGGTTATTGCTCGCACGATTGCTATAGAGCCGGAAGTTCTACTGTTGGATGAGCCCGCGTCAGCATTGGATCCCATCTCGACGTTAAAAATTGAAGAGCTCATTTATGAATTGAAATCGAAATATACCATCGTGATAGTTACCCACAATATGCAACAGGCAGCACGGGTCTCTGACTACACGGCATTTTTATACATGGGGAAGCTAATTGAGTTTGATACTACCGATACATTGTTTACTAACCCGCGACTAAAGCAGACAGAAGATTATATTACCGGCCGTTACGGATAATTAGCATAAGGACCTGGACATGATTGATAAAGACGTACATAGCCATCACATTTCACAGCAATTTAATGTAGAGCTGGATGATGTAAAAACCCATTTTCTGGAAATGGGGGGGCTGGTTGAGCAACAGGTAAGGAAAGCTATCAGTTCATTAGTTGATGCCGATAGCGACAAGGCTGAAAAAGTCCGATCGGATGACAGTGATATCAATGATATGGAAGTGGCTATTGATGAAGAATGTATGCGAATTCTTGCGCGACGCCAGCCAGCAGCCAGTGATCTGAGATTAGTTATTGCGATTAGCAAATCAGTTATAGACCTTGAGAGAATTGGCGATGAGGCAGGGAAAATAGCGTTACAGGCGATTCAATTGACAGAGTCTGGAGAATCTCCCCGGGGCTATAAAGAGATCAGGCATATAGGTAACCATGTAGGTTTTATGGTGCGTGATGCTTTGGACGCCTTTGCTCGGCTGGATGTTGATGTGGCTCTTGCTGTTGCAAAGGAAGACAAGCTGGTTGATGAGGAGTATGGCTCGGCTGTGCGCAGTTTGATTACCTATATGATGGAAGACCCGCGATCAATTGGCCAAATGCTGAATGTCCTATGGGCGTTACGCTCGCTGGAACGGGTAGGCGATCACGCCCGGAATATCGCAGAGCAGGTGATCTATTTAGTGAAAGGCACCAATGTGCGTCATGTTGGTATCACGGAAATGACCGCTGAAGTAAGAGATCAATAACGTGGTCATTTTACCGTAAGAAAAATGGCGGCCCCCGGACCTAACGGCCAATCCATTAATATCCATAGCACCAGTAAAGCTGACCAACTCGCTAAGAGCGCAATTGAATAAGGTAGCATGGTAGCGATAATTGTCCCAATGCCGACACCTTTATCGTAGCGCTGTGCGAAGGCAATAATAATACCGAAGTAAGGCATTAACGGTGTGATGATATTAGTTGTACTGTCACCAATCCTATAGGCAATTTGTGTTGCTTCAGGCGATATTCCAAGCAGTAAGAACATTGGAACAAAAACGGGCGCAAATAGAGCCCATTTTGCCGAGGCGCTGCCAATTAGCAAATTGATCAAGGCCGCCATAACAATAAAACCAAGTAATAGTGAGCTGTTATTGATGTCGAGTGACTGAAGTAGCTCCGCGCCATTGATAGCCGCAATCGCGCCCAGCTGGCTCCAACTGAAATAACTGACAAACTGAGCGGCAAAAAACATCAACACCAGATAGCCTGCCATGGTGCTCATACTACTTTCCATGCCTTTGATGAAGTCTTCATTACGGTTGATACGACCGCTCATTTTTCCATAGATATAACCGGCTACAGCCGCGTAAAAGGCGATAATTGTCACGATGCCCTTGATAAACGGCGAGGACAATATGTCGCCATTTTCGAGTCGGAGAAAACCCTGCGCTGGTAAAATCCCATACAATAATATGGCGACAAATAGTACGGTAAACGTTGCTGTCGCTTTTAATCCGCGTTTTTCCTGAGCAGTTAAGGTGTTGTCATCAGTGTTTTGTTGAGGGTCTTGATAATCGCCCAGTCGAGGTGCCACAATTTTTTCAGTGACTACGGTTCCGACCACGCTGATAAGCAGTGTTGATGCCAGTAGAAAGTAATAGTTACCGGTTGCGCTAACAGTGTATCCCGGTTGTACAAGAGCTGCCGCCTCACTGGATATCCCTGCGAGTATGGCGTCGACAGGTCCAATGAGTAAATTGGCGCTAAAACCGCCAGAAACACCAGCAAACGCTGCTGCCATTCCCGCAAGGGGATGACGGCCTACTGAAACAAATAACATGGCGGCCAGTGGAATGAGCACTACATAACCTGTATCCATTGCAATACTAGAAAGAACGCCGGTTAATACAACAAAAAAACTGAGTAGTTGGCGGGGGGCTTTTAGCACCGTTGCACGCAACGCGGCACTAATTAGTCCTGAGTGTTCGGCTACCCCAATACCTAAGATGGCTACAAGCACCGAGCCCACTGGTGCAAAGTGAGTAAAGTTAGTGACGGTTTTGGTAAGGATTAGATGTAGGCCTTGTTTACTGATCAGGTTAACCCCGGTTATGGTGTCGCCGCTGATGGGGTGCACAGCCGATACACCAAAAGCGCCTGTAATTGCAGATATGACCAATATAAGCGCGCATAAGAGTATAAAAAGTATTGTTGGGTGAGGTAGCGCATTGCCTGCCTTCTCTATACTCAAAAGTACTCGGTTGATGGCGCTTGATTGGTTCATGTTTGTACCTGTACGTAACATTGGTTTTTTGTGGGACATCTAATGCAAAAAAACGGACCTATTTCGTCATAAATGATTGTTGTATCGTTTTTTTTACTGCGAATTTAAATAGCATTATTATGGGTGATTATCGCTATTTCTTTTCTATTGCTCGAAAATACGCGGGTTGTGGCTCCAGATTGAGGAGTTCTCGCCTGATCAAATCCAAAGTTATGGCTGTCACCATTTGCTGAAATCGTTTTCGGTCAGTAGTCAGCGTCATTTTTCGAGTTCTAAGGTGTGCTTTATGCCCCCACGCCATCCAAACGGTGCCGACTGGCTTCTCCGCTGAACCACCATCTGGACCGGCAACCCCAGAGACCGCGATACCGTAGTCGGCACCACTTCGTTCCAGTGCGCCTGTAGCCATTGCCAGCACTACTTCCTCGCTAACAGCCCCGTGAGTTTGGAGGGTTGATTCAGGGACGCCCACCAGTTGTTGTTTTATTCTGTTGGAGTAAGTAACAAATCCCGCTTCAAATACAGTGGACGCACCGGCAATCTCAGTTATGGCAGAGGCGATCAATCCACCAGTGCAGGACTCTGCGGTAGTGATAATTGATTCGCTGCGCTGTAACAGTTTGACCACAGAGTCGGCAAGCGTAGCCGACTCTTCTCCGACGATGAAATCTCCTATTAATTCATAGAGGCGCTGATAGCAGCGCTGTTGAATCACTTTGTGAGAAAAATCGTGAATGATGAGCTTGATTTCTAACAGCGGGATACCCGCTCGAAAACTAAGTTCGACCTGCTCTGGCCATTCCCCATAATCCCGATTTACCATTTCTTGCAGGGTAGATTCACCTAAGCCGAAGGTTTGCAGGCGAATGGTGTCAATTTGCTGATCGTTAGGATGGCGAAAACAAATCATATCAACAATTGTCTGCTCCATCATTATACGTAATTCACTTGGAACACCGGGTGTGCAGATGATTAGACAGTCGTCGTAGGTCATTGCAAAGCCAACGGCGCTGCCAGTCGGATTAGGGATTATCTCAACGTCTTGGGGCAGTATGGCCTGTTTTAAATTGGAGTCGTTAAGTGGTGATTTTCGTTTCCCGCACCAATCCTCAAGATGCCGGCGGGCAATAGGGTTTTCAAGCAGGGGCTGGCCCGTAAGGTCGCTAAGTACCTGTGCGGTTAAATCGTCCAGGGTAGGACCAAGCCCTCCGTTCATAATAAGGATATCGCCGCTCGCACACAGGCGTTTCATATCAGCCAGGAGTTCTACCGGATCATCGCCTACGGTTACTTTTCGGTGAATGGCATAACCTTCGTTACCTAAGAATTCAGCAATCATCGCCGAGTTGGAGTCTACTGTATGCCCTGACATGAGTTCATTGCCAGTTAGAAGCAATTGTATTTTCATCTTGTTGTCTTTATAAGTCGTTGATATTCTAGGAACTATACTACAGTTAGCCCTCGAGGTTGAATGGCTTTATATTTAACCGTGCATGCATTTTCTTTGTTACCGAATTACTATTTTTCTGACAGACATATGATCACTTTATTCACAGACGACTTTCATGACTTTCATCTCGTCGAATTACCTTTGAAGCTACGGCAGGGTGTTGGTGTCTTAGCAGCGGAAGCTACCCGTGAATTGGAGCCACTGTGTGTCAGAATTGGCGACAGTGACAATGCGTATACCTATCAGCCGCGGGCTGAAACGGTGGACATTATCGCCGGGACCGAAGCTGATCTGGAAATTGAGTTGGATCAGGCGTGCTGGGATCAGTTGCGAGCCGGATCAATTGCGGATACGAAAATACAACGCTGTTTTGGGGTAGAATGTGGGGATGTTGACAATGTATCGATTGCTCAGTGGCGTGTTGCGCTGCAAATAATTTACAAAAAATAGTGACAATTGTCTGCAGGTCGCGATAAATGGCGGGCAGTATAAATCTGTCGTCGAAGCAAATAGAAGGTAAAGGGGTTTGTGGTTATGAAAATAATGTTGAGTTTGTTTGTTGCTATTGTTGTTGCAGTGGTAGTTGCGGGATTTTATATTGCCAATAACATGAATGGGTTGGTAAAGGACGCGGTAGAGGATGTCGGCTCACAAGTATTGAAAACATCAGTCACCCTGAAAGCCGTTAATATTCAATTATTGCAGGGCAAAGCCAAAATTTCAGGTTTGACCATTGGCAACCCCCAAGGTTTCGATCAGCCCCATGTGTTTCAAATGGATGACATCTCTGTTGAGATCGACCTTGCGTCGTTGATGGATAACGTTGTCAACGTGAAAAAGATCACTATAGATGGAGCTAACGTTATTGCTGAACAGAAAGGACTGGGTACTAATTTACAAGCGCTGATGAAAAATCTGGAGGGCAGTGCAGATTCCAGTAATAAAACGGTAGCTGAAGGTGGCTCTCCCGGCCCAGAAATTTTGATAAAGGTTGGGTTGTTTCAATTCATCAATAGTTCGACAAATTTTGTCAGTGAAAAATGGGGAGAAAAACAAGTTTCTATACCCGATATCAGGTTGACAAAATTAGGAGGAGAGCAAGGATTACCCCCACAAAAGTTGGCAGAAACAATACTTAAGCCTGTGCTGAAACAATTAAACAAAGCGATTGAGACGCGCATAAAAGAATTGTTAGAAGGCAAGTTCAAAGGTGCGGTTGAAGAAAAACAAGATGAATTGAAGAAAAGGCTCAGTGATAAGCTTTCTGAAAAACTGGGTGATGATGCAAGTGGTAATATGGATTCGTTAAAGTCGTTGCTGTCGCGCTAGTTTTTGATCGGCTCGGTGTAATGTTGCCGTTACTGGTAAAGTGACAAAACATCGAGTTTGTGAAAATAGAGTATGACAATTGAAAACTCCCGGCCTGATCTTCTCCCTGAGGCCGGAAATTTTTTGTGGGCTCAATCGCTTGATGGTTGAATCAAGCTCACTGGATTTAAGCCTTTACGGTTTCTTCTACTTCTACTTCTACTTCTTCGCTTTCTTCTGTTTCCGCAGGTCTTAGTTCTTCCAGCTCCTGTTCGAGCTTTTCAATAGTGTTTTGATGTTCGAAACTTTCCTGCTTGTATTTCTTATTGCTAGTGCTTAACAAGCCGTTAGCCGTACGTTGTTCTTCGAGTTTCTTTTTGGTTTCGACCAGGTTCTTTTTCAGCTTCTTTGCATCCAGCTGTTTTAATTCTTTAATTTCTGATTTGAGCGCGATAAGTTCTTTTTGAGCAGTTTTTGCTTTATTACGCTGAGCTTCAAGTTCGTTTTTGATATTTTCAGAGCGGTTTGAAATCTCGCGATTTTCTTGTTCCAGACGCTTCAAATCACCGCCACCGCGTTTAAGCTCAGTGATATCACCCGCTTGTTCAACGATTTTTGCCTGTAATTTGGCTTGGGTTTCAAGGTGAGCTTCAATTTTGTATTGTTCAGCGGTCAGCTTTTTTTCGTATTGGTTTTTGAGATTAGTCTCTAAATTGATAAGCGCTTCTAGTTGTTCGGCAGACGCCACAGTAATACCTCGGAATATTCAGTAATTGGTGTGAATCGTGTGTTTCGGTTAAATTAGTTCAGCCATCTTGTTACTTAGATGCTGCCGCTTTCAACACTCTAACGTTGAAGGCGTGTAGTCAAATGCAGTGGCATCGCCATGTGTTACCGTCGTGTTTTGCGGCGACGTATCATACATTAAATCAACCATGAATTACTAGATCATTTTTTGTTCTAATGATGGTATTTGTCAATTATGAAGATTTTACTCCTGTCTGCTTACGACGCAGTTAGTCACCGTCGCTGGTGTGACTCCCTGATAGGTGCGTTCACTGAGCACAAATGGACATCGTTGTATTTGCCCCCTCGCCATTTTAATTGGCGCATCAGGGGAAATAGCTTGAGTTGGGCGTTTGGTCAGAGACCAGTGCTGGAGCAGGGTTATGACCTGATCGTTGCGACATCAATGGTAGATCTGTCAGCTTTACGTGGGTTTGTGCCCGCTTTGGGGGTTATACCAACACTGGTCTATTTTCATGAAAACCAGTTCGCCTATCCTCAAAATGCCAATCAGGCTAATTCCATCGAGCCAAGTATTCTTAATCTCTATACGGCGTTGGCTGCGGATAAATGCGTGTTCAATAGTAATTTTAATCGAACCAGTTTTCTAGATGGGGCCAAAATATTACTCGATAAACTCCCTGATTATGTCCCTGCCGGGTTAGTTGAGCAACTATCAAAAAATTCGACAGTGTTGCCGGTGCCATTGGAATTGAGCTGCTTTCAGCGGCGCACTAATATCAGTACAGGCCCTCTAAAAGTTCTATGGAATCATCGCTGGGAATACGATAAGGCACCGGATCGTCTATTTTCTGGTCTGAAAGTTGCTCTGGAAAGCGGAGCAGATATGGAACTTTACATCGCTGGTCAGCAATTTCGACGCTGTCCTGGTATTTTTGCAGACATGCACGATTATTTGCAGTGCCACTACCCCGGAGTGCTAAAACACTGGGGCTATATTGAGAGTGAAAATGACTATAAAAAAATGCTGCTATCTTCTGATGTTGTGGTTTCCACGGCCCTCCACGATTTTCAGGGATTATCTGTGTTGGAAGCGGTTGCCGCTGGTTGTATTCCTGTTGTTCCCGGACGGCTTTGCTACGGAGAGTGGTTTACTGGCTCCTATCAATACACCTCAAACATCGATAACCCTGAGGCGGAAGCAAGATCCCTCGGTTGCCACCTGATGCGTTTATCAGAGCAGCAGTCTCGGGGTAAATTGCCTGACTCTGTCGATTTGCGCTTTCTTTCAGTAAACTCAATGAGAGAGGCCTACGAGGGAATCTTCAGGGAAACTATCGATCGCCATGGCAAGCACTCGGACTAATCAGTATGATATCCCCCGCTATAAACGAATAACGACGGCTGCCGTCAGTTGCTCATACCGCCACATCTAACACAGCGTTGATATGTTGATATTGACCTAATCCTGAGTTTCAGAAACATGACAACAAAAGAAAGAGTATTAACGGGTATCACTACATCAGGCACACCTCACCTGGGTAATTATGTGGGGGCGATAAAGCCCGCCATTATCGCAAGTAAAGACCGATCACTGGATTCCTTCTTCTTTCTGGCTGACTACCATGCCTTGATTAAGTGTCAGGACCCGGCTCAGGTTCGACAGTCTACTAAAGAAATTGCAGCAACCTGGTTGGCGCTGGGCTTGGATGCGGAAAACTGTACATTCTACCGTCAGTCAGATGTACCGGAGATCACTGAGTTAAGTTGGATTCTGACCTGTATGACAGCAAAAGGTCTTATGAACCGGTCTCACGCTTACAAAGCAGCCGTACAGGTGAATGAAGAGGCGGGCGAAGACGCAGATAATGCGATTACCATGGGGTTATTTAGTTACCCAATTTTAATGGCAGCGGATATTTTGATGTTTAACGGCCAGCGAATTCCTGTTGGCAGAGATCAAATTCAACACGTTGAAATGGCTCGTGTTATCGCCCAGCGGTTTAATCATCATTATGGCGAGCTATTTACGCTTCCGGAAGCCCAGATAGATGATGATGTGGCGGTGCTCAGCGGTCTTGATGGACGTAAAATGAGTAAGAGTTACAACAATACAATCCCATTGTTTTTGAGTGAAAAGAAATTGCAAAAACATATCAATAAAATTAACACAAATTTGCTGGAACCGGGTGAAGCCAAAGATCCTGATGACTCAACAGTGTTTCAAATTTGGCAAGCTTTTGCATCTGATCAGCAAACGCAAATGATGCGCGAACAGTTTGCACAGGGGATTGGCTGGGGACAGGCGAAGAAAGAGCTATTCGGATTAATCAACGAAGAAGTTGGGCCAGCAAGGGCGCGTTATGAAGAGCTGATGGCCGATGGTGAATACATTGAAAGTGTTTTACAGCAAGGTGGTGTTAAAGCCAGAGCCTATGCATCAAAATTGTTGGCTAAAACGCGTGCGGCAGTAGGTATCGGTGCGATTCAAGCTTAGGCTAATGTATTGATATAGAGAAGAGTATGTTTGCCGGAGAAAGCAGCCTCTATTTTAACCAGAGGCTACTTTGGCATCACTAGAAGGTGTAGGTAATATTGCCGCGATAAGACCGTGGTTCACCAATAAAATATCGGTCTCCATTAAACCCCGTATAGTCAGCCCGCTCGGCGTAGTCGGTGTCTGTTAGATTGTTGATGCGCAGGCCAATACTGATATTTTTAGACAGCTGCTGAATCACTCGAAGGCTCAGTAAATCATGTCCATCGTAGCTGTGCAGATTATCAATGTCCGTATAGTACTTGCCCATCGACACCCATTCCAACTCTGCGCGGATGTCTTCGGTTGGTGTCCATCCCAGTTGCACTGAACTCATATGGCGCGGAGCGGTATCTATATCATTACCGTCAGATTCGATAGTTATTGCCGAGGATGGTCCGGGAGTACTGACGTTGCTGTCATAATAATGGCGAGCAAACGTACCGGCGACATTAACATCCCACTGTGACGATAGTTGCCATGTCAGATCATATTCGAGGCCGTAATGTTCCGATTTTCCATCGGCAAGATTTAGACGATCTGAAGACTGAAAGATGGTATTTGTCTTTGTCATATAAAACGTTGTCAGGTTAAAGCTGATGTTTTCACGAGCACCCCGGAGTCCGATTTCTAGACTATTGATTTCTTCTGAGTCGAGATTTGCTTCCAGCTGACCATTTTGCAATCGATACATTTCTGTGGCTTGAGGTGCTCGAAAGCCATGAGCCAACCTTACAATACCCGCTAGCGAGTCGTTGATTTGGTGGTTGATTCCGGCGTTGACTGACCAGTTGTCAAAGTCGTCAGTGCTGTCTGATGGTCGGGTGTAGCGGCAGCCGACAGCCCCGGTAAAGCCGTTTACACACTCAGAGCCGTCTTCTGCGGTGTTGCCATCGATCATGCGGTTGTCATAGTCATATTCCAGGTATTCGTACCGAGTGCCTGCTGATAGTGTTGTTGTGGGCAGTAGTTGGTAATCAGCGGTTATGAAGGCCGCCAGCAATTTTGCCGTGACGTCGTAATCGTATTGTTGTCCTTGGGGGAATGACGAAAATCCAAAGTCTTGAGATTGCTTGAGAAACGCGTCAGTGTACTCCGCGTCAAAACCTTGAGTTAACATCAGGTTTTGATTCACCGGGCGGATGTAAGCGGTTTGTATCCCCACTCCTTTTTGACCATTTTCCTCCAAAGGGGTACCGGGTAGAAAGTGCATTAGAAAGTCCATATCCGTGTAACGCGCATACGGGGTGGCGATAAACGAGCCGCCATTATCGAGTTCCAGGGTTATTTGGCTCTGAAGTCGATAAGATTCAGTGTCCCTGAATGCTTCCGGGTTGGGGTTTTCGCGTTTGCGGTCATCATCTTTATAAGCATCTTTTCCCTCCACGTATCCGGCCGTTTCCTGGTTCAGATTACTGATGCTTAAAAGTGATTGGATGGAGAGATTGTCGCGATTGAAGTCGTGCCGGGCGGTCATTTTTTGCTGATCAAAGCCCGAATCATCTTTGTAGCCGCCGTCAGTCACTCCATTGAGATTTATTCGATAACCGTGCTCACCATTGGTGCCGCTCTGGCTGATCTTGGCCCGATAGAAGTCATTTGACCCGGCTTCGAGGCTAATCAAAGTCTCCTGTTCACTGGCTGGAGCTTTGGTGATTACATTGATGACACCATGAAGCGCGTCTGACCCATGCAGCACGGTACCGGGGCCACGCAATACTTCGATGCGCTGCGCTTGTTCGGTGTTGATATCAAACAGCTGATTCACATTACAAAAACCAGTAGCACGTGCAGGAATACCGTCTTCCGCCACGGTGAAAGACCCACAACTACCGGCGCCAGTTAGCACTGGAGAGCGAATGGCTGTGAGGCTCTCTTGGCCGTTACCGCGGCTCACCCATACACCTGGAACCCGCGACAGTGCTTCGCTAATGTGAATATGGCTGATCGTCAGTAAATCTTCTTCGGACACAACGGATAAACTGGCCGTTGACGCACCGAGAGACTGCTCGCTTCGAGAGGCCGTGACTGTGACTGTTTCTATCTTATTACTGCTTGTTTGTGCGGCTGCGGTCAGTGCGCACGTTGTTAAAAGTACGGCAGAAACATACCGGCTGGCTAGACGTGTTTTCAGTCGAGTGAGTTGCATGGTTGTCCTTCGTGAATTAGTTAGCAAATTAGATAGCGCCAGAGTATATATAAAGAGGTATATTCTGTCCGGTAATTTCTTACGATGTGTTCATTTTTGTATGACCATCTTGTCATTTGTTTTCGGTCGTTGGCGGTTTTTACCAGCATAGCGTATTGAATCTGACGGCAAAGTTAACTAACGTGTGGTTATGATTGCAGTTGAATTTGTCCTTAAAGGGAAGATTTTTTATGGTTTCTAAAGCCACCGTTCTGGTACTGGGTCAGACAGCCGTTTTGCAGGCATCGTTGTTTGTGGATTTACAGGATCACGTGAGGTTGCTGCAGGCGGCGGATGAAAGTCAGGTTATCGATAAGACATCAGACAACGAAATGATCGACTGTATTATTGTTGATATCCATAGTTTTGGTCATGGAGTCAATGATGTTTTCAAATGGTTAAAGACTGACAGTGAAACTAAAGCTATCCCGCTAATGGTTTTGGGGAATGAGAATGATGATATAAATTTTTGGTTACAGGCGGGGGCTGTAGATTTTATTTTCAAGTCGACACCGGCATTGGTGGTAGCGGCACGAGTAAAATCCCTTAGAGAATTTACCACTAAAACCCGCTTGTTGGTTGAAATTGCATCACTGGACGCACTCACCTCCGTAGCTAACAAGGCGCGGTTAGATGAGTATCTTGATGTCGAATGGCGACGTAGTCTGCGGGAATATTACCCACTGTCCCTGATCAGAATTGATATTGACAATTTTTCAACGTTTAACGATAAGTTTGGTGTTGGCGTTGGTGACGACGTGCTTAAGCAGGTTGCCTATGTGCTAGATAGCCATATTAATAGGGCGGGAGATATGGTGTCCCGTTACGATAGCGATGAATTTTTTATTCTTCTTCCGGGTACAGAATTAGATAACGCCTTGTTACTAGCAACGCGAATGACTGAGAGTATCGCCGCTCTTGGCCCGTCGCTGGGAAGCCACGCGGGGGTAGGGCTGCTGTCCACCAGTGCCGGAGTGGCAACTATTGAACCATCGCGAGACAAACATTACCGGGACTTGATTGACGAGGCTGGTGACATGCTCCAAAACGCCCGTCAGATGGGTGGAAATCAGGTGCAGGGCGTTTCGGTCTGATTGTTAGATTAAGCCGTTTTGACCAAGCTGCTATCGATAGTGTCAAACAGACTTGGCGTCACTGGTTGGTTTTTCGCTGGTTGGATTAAGTGTTGTCCCGCAGTGACGGCAGTATTGTGCGTCAGCCTCGTGGTCTGATCGCTCACAATTACTACAGCGTTTACTACTGCGGTCTTTCCGCATCTCTGTCATCAGTTCTGCGCTAATTATACCGGTGGGTACCGCAATAATTGCATAGCCGGTGAGCATGGTCAGTGCCGCAACCATTTGTCCCAAAACCGTTTGTGGTGTGATATCTCCATAGCCTACTGTGGTTACAGTGACTATAGCCCAATAGATACCGCGAGGGATGCTGGTAAAGCCGAAAATTGGCCCCTCTATAACGTACATCAGTGAGCCAAATATGGTCACCAGAATCATTACAGAAAATAGAAATACAAAAATTTTACGCCTTGCCATCAGCATCGAACGCATCAGTATATTGGCTTCACCGCTGTACTGTAAAAGCTTCAGTACCCGGAAGATCCTTAATACGCGAAGCAAGCGGATAATCAACAGTAGACTTGCAGCGGGGAATAGTAGCGAAATATAGGTGGGTAAAATGGCCGCAAGGTCAACGATGCCATAAAAACTGGTGATATAGGCTTTAGGGTTTGGTGAGCAATAGATTCTCACCAGATATTCTGTGGTAAAAATGAGGGTGAAAAACCATTCAATAATATACAGTTCAACGGAATAGCTTAACTGCCAAGATTCGATAGAATCGAGGACAACGGCAACTACACTCAATAGAATGGCAGCAATCAGTAGTATGTCGAAAAGGCGGCCAGCCGGCGTCTCGGTACCAAAAATGATTCGATAAGTTTTTTCTTTGCCAGTTTCTACTATTTCATTGTCCATGAGTTTGATTTACTTGTGGTAATCGAATTGATATCAGTGCTCCACCCAGAGACGATTGAGCTATTTCTAATTTTCCGTTGTAACTCTCAATAATGTCGTTAGCAACGTCAAGGCCAATACCCTGGCCAGTGTAACGTGTGTCAGCCCGATGGCCGCGCTTTATAAGATTTTCTCTTGAGGATAACGGTATTCCGCTGCCATCATCATGAATCTCAATATTCAGCCCCGGCGTCATGTTATTTGCCACCACGTCCACTTTGCTTTTGCTTGCTTTGCAGGCATTGTCTATTAAATTGCCCAGTACTTCCATTAAATCGCGTTGATCACCTTTGAATACAGTATTTTCGACAATTTTGACGTCAAATCGCAAATGTTTACCCGCGTAAACTTTCCCCATGGCACTGATAAGACGATCAACGCATTGTTCGACAGAGATGGCTTCTGTTAGCTGATGGGGGCTCGCGACTACCGCGCGTTGTAACTGATGTTTTATGATCTCATCCATCCGCTGTACTTGCTCAGTGATGAGCGAATTGTGAGTGGTGTTGAGTTCAGTGTGGATCACAGCTAATGGTGTTTTTAAACTGTGAGCGAGATCGGCAAGAGTAGAGTGATAACGCTCTCGCTGCCGGCGTTCACTGTCGATGAGTTGATTCAAATTATTGGTCACGTTATAAAATTCTACCGGGAAATTCCCTTCAATTCGATTTTTCACCCCGTCTTCAATCAATTTCAGGTTGGAAGCCAGTTGTCTTAATGGCTTGGTTCCCCATCGCAAAATTAGCATGAGCAGTGTAATCAGTAATAAACCTATGACGAATAGCCAGAATCGCAAAGTCTGTTGAAGCTGGTCTATATTTTCAAGAATAGGTCGGCTCTCTTCAAGCGCGGTAAAGGTGAGTAATTGTGGCTTGTCATCGACAATTTCCCATAAGACCATATGATGGTATGCAAAGTAACCGGGCACAATTTCATATTGCGATGTTCCCAGTTTAGTCAGTGTGGTTTGAAATATGTTTTTCTCAAACGTCAGCGAATGGGCGGAATAAGATCGCCACAAAATGTTACCTTCAACGTCGCTGACAAAACCATATAAACCGGATTCGTATTCGTCAAAACGGGCTTCGCGCAAATCTTCGGGCAATTCGATCTGGTCGTTGTTTATTCTTGCAGATGAGAGCAGCAAGTGGTTTTGTAAACGCAATTTTTCGTATTGGGTTTGGTAGGCGTTCTCAGCGGTCAATTGGTTAATTGTATAGGCAATTAAGCCCAGAAAAAGACTAAGGACCAATACGCTCGCAATAAACAGTCGACCAAATAGAGTGTTGATCACGAGGGTGAGTCACTCTGTGAAGATGGCTCGAGCGTAAAGCGATAACCTTGTCCTCGCACAGTGGCTATGGGTTTTAATTGATTGTCGGGATCCATTTTTTTTCGTAAACGTCCGATAAACACTTCAATAACATTACTGTCACGTTCAAAATCCTGGCTGTACAGATGCTCGGTTAGTTCTGTTTTCGAAACGACCTTCCCGGCATGGTGAGCAAGGTACTCCAGCGTATTGTATTCATAGCTGGTTAAGGTCATTTCTTCGCTATCAATAAGTGCCACTTTGGCAGTGGTGTTAATGGTCAAGCGGCCAAAGTTAATACTTGGATTTGAGCTGCCCGCGCTGCGTCTTAACAGGGCGTGAATACGAGCGATCACTTCTTCCATTTGGAAAGGTTTTACCACGTAGTCGTCAGCGCCCGCCTCGAGACCTTCAACCTTATCTTGCCAGTCACTTCGAGCAGTGAGGATCAGTATAGGGAATGTCTTGTCATTGTTTCGCAATTGTCTGATGAGCTCTATGCCAGAGATCTCTGGCAACCCCAGGTCAATGATGGCCAGGTCATAAGGGTATTCAGTAGCGAAATAGAGGCCTTCGCGGCCATTTTCGGCAACATCAACTGCATAGTGCTGTGCCCGCATTGCATCATGGAGCTGCTGACGGATATGGATCTCGTCTTCGACAATCAGAATTCGCATAGTAGAGCACCGATCTAGTGACAACTTAAGTGTGTTAGTAAGAGTTGTTGGATCTTATGTGGAATTATCGACAAACTTTTCTAGCTGTTTTGATTTGTTTTTTAGTACAGTCGTCTTTGCCGCCCTTGCCAACACACCACTTTTTTCGGTTGTCCCAGGCACTGATATCCGCTGTTTTACCATTCGAACATTTAACGATGTAGTGAGAATAAATATTATCGCCATCAACGATATCCTCGATCAGCTTGATACTGGTAGGTTTACTGGCAAAAGCGCTCGCGCTTATGGTTATAGCCGCCGCAGCCAGGGCCAGTTTTCGTGGTGTGGTTATCGTCATTGAGTGTACTCTCCAGGGCGTTAGTCTATTGTCCCGTATGTTGGTTCTGTTAGACCGTGCGGTGATTGTTGCTTTTTGTACCTGAATAGACGCTGAATGAGTATGCTGTCAAGTCACTGCCAAGTACGTGTTAGTAGAGAAAGTGCGCGCTAAGCGTCAAAACGTTTTGCATAAGTCATCAATTCTATTATCTATCTT
>JBALTE010000003.1:246345-392519 GCA_036963965.1 Oceanicoccus sp.
TCTATCTTAACCTACACAGATATCACGCACTAGAATAAAGGCATCTATATGAAAATAGTTCCATTTTCGGCGGGTTGTGGTGTGGAGGTTTGTGACAGGCAGCGCAACGAGCTCAATGATATGCAGCTGGCCGAGTTGCGCAGTACTTTTAACGAACATGGGGTAGTTGTTTTTTGTGATCAGCAGTTTGAACCGGAATAGCATCTCCGCTTTGCCAAACGCTTTGGCATTATTGTTCTGAATAAATTTTCTAAACCTGTTGAACTATTTATATGCACATGTAGATCAGCCACAGTATTCCTGTGAATTTGACTGGACGTCGGGATCAGTCGTTCTGTGGGATAACCGAAGTACCCGGCATTTTGCTCAAAATGACGATCAAGGGCAGTCGTGATTAATGCATAGAATCACCCTCGCTGGGCCTCCTGTGTCAGGGATTTGATACTGCTGAAGAGTTTCCGATAAGACTGCCGGCTTCGCAAATAGAATCCAGTCCCAGTGTGGGCTATTGGGTTTGTTTCTGTCCATGCAAACTGATGAGTATTAAGGTAACATGGGCGCCTGCTGAAACAGATTTCTCCGATACGTGTCGCTAAATAAGTTTGAATATAGGGCGCGGGGTTACACCTGCTGGGACGTACTATGTTTCGTGTTTTTCTTTCCATCTTGATTGTTTTTTTGTTGCCGCTGGCTGCAAACGGCTCACACCTGATTGAGCTGGATAAAACGTCAGAAATAGTAGATCTTGGCGGGAACGGCCACAGGTTTTATCAAGCCCGGTCCGAGCATAATTCAATATCGGCTGTAGCGACCACTATTCCCGTTCCTCCGACTAATCCGGCACGGTTTGTCACTGATCTTCAGCCTGTTTCGGAGGTTGATCAAATCAACGGTGGAAGTTATTGGATGTACTCATCGATCACCAACTTGGATAGTGATCGTCGCTGGGTATTAAATCCAGCTAACTCCATTATCGACCATATTCGGATTTATGTTTATACAAAAAATGGCGTTCGAGAAATAGCCACGGGTTATCTTTACCCTCATCAATTCTATATTAGCTATGGCGTTAATTTGGATCTTCCCAAAGACGAACCAGTTGAGTTATTGATTAATTTTGAAAGTCGGTATTTTTCGGGACAACCGCGAATCGAAGTTGAGCGGTTAACACATTTTAAAAAGCGCATCGGTGAAACGGGCTTGTTGGTTGTCCTTTGTTTTGGTGTTATGGCGGGGCTGGCATTGTTTAATCTATTTATTGGGTTTTCAGTCCAAGACCGCAGTTATACCTACCTTTCGGTGTATATACTTGCATCAATTATTGCCTGGGCGGCGTCATTTAATATTTTGGCTCAGTGGTTGCATTGGTATAACTACAAATTGCTGATTTCTCCATTCTTCTTATCCATTGTGTGCAGTACACTTCACGCGATTTATTTTTTGGAATTGCCTGAGACTCATCCTAAACTTGCAAAGTTCTCCTTCACTTTGGCGTTTATGGCGGGCCTGTTTGTTATCGCCGTGCCATTTTTTTCTCCTGGGCAATATAAAGTTGTTTTTGATGTTACCGTTATTATCTGGTTTTTACTTGGCCTGTTTAGTGGTGTTTATTGTTTTGTTCGTGGTTATAAACCCGCCAGATACTTTGTGATGGCGTTCGTCGTAATAGTTGTTGTTATGGGCGTCTCCCTGCTTCGCGTTTTTGCCATAGACTCCGTTTATAATGAGAATTTTGTTGTTTTTTTGGTAACGCAGACAGTCTATATACTGGTGTTGTCTCTGGCTATGGCAGACCGGATTAGTATTTTTCGGGATCAAAAGAACAAAGTGCTTCAGCAAGCTTACGCAATTAAAGTTGAGGCTATCGAGAATAACCGAAAAGCGAACGCTAAGCTGAAAAAATCCCTCGCCATGTCCCAGCGGGAAGGGCATCGAAAAACAGAGTTCATGCGTACAGTCAGCCATGAGTTGAAAACGCCGCTAAACTCCATTGTCACATCAATGGAGCAGTGGAAAAATACCGACGATGAAAACCATCAGCATGACTTGATGGATTTTGTTCGTTACGGCACATCCCGATTGCAGGCGCAAATTGATAACCTCGTGTTATTAGCTGAAACTGACGCAGGTTCTCTCCAGGTAAACGAAGTTGATTTCGAAGTTCGCCCAATGTTGGAAAGGGTTTGTGCGAGTATTGCTGGACTCGTTCATGAGGATGTTATTTTTTCTTACCAGCCTGTTATTAGTTCGGGAGCAGATCAGTTACCTGTGACACTTAAAGGAGACCCGTATCTGATTGAGAGTTTTCTGCGTTTGTTATTAGAAAACGCTTGCAAATTTACCGAGCGTGGGAGCATTCAATTCTCTGTAGGTTGGAATCATAATGAAAAATCACTAGTCGTGGAGGTGATTGACACGGGTTGTGGCGTGAGCAGGGAACAACAAAAGAAAATGTTCAATTCTTTGGTCAAAGTGAGTCGCGGTGAGGGGCATGTTTCCAGTGGTTTGGGTTTAGGGTTAACTATTTGCCATCGACTCAGCGAATTATTGATGGCTGACTTCACCATGGAATCTGAAGTGGGAGAGGGTACTACGATACATATAAAGTTACCTTTGCAAACCAGTGCGCCTGAATTAACAGTTATCTGCAATAAAGTAAAACATCTTGGTCTGGTACTACTGGTTGAACACAACATGATAAATGCACAGCTGTTAGAGCGCCTTATCACTCATCTAGGCTATAAAGTTGATGTTGTCCACAGTGGCCAGGAAGCACTGCAGCGATTGCTTAACCATACATATAGTGTTGTTTTAATGGATGTGCAAATGCCTGTAATGGATGGAATTACTGCTACTGGATGGATCCGTCGTCGAAGAGTGAAAACGCCCATTATTGCCGTGGCAGCAAGCAGTGATCCAAAAGTACGTCGTCGATGTATACAAATAGGTATGAATGACTTGTTGGTGAGGCCAGTTCGTAGGGCAGACATGCAAAGGGTATTGGAGCGACAAGTAGCCCGGTCCCATTCAAACTAGCCGCTGGGTAGTTGAACGATCATCATTTTTGTCTTACAACAGAGTAATCTGGGGCAACATGCGACCGGAAAGGCATGGTGAGCCCGTTTTAATCGACGGGTATTTGATTTGAATCGGCTCGATAGTATGTTGAACCAATGATCGCTAGAAAAGAGTAGGCATAGCGGTAACTGCTACCCTATAATTAATGATTATCTTGAAGAGAGAATATCCATGCTAATTTTGACTCGAAGAGTAGGCGAAAACCTCATCATCGGTGATGATGTCACTGTCTCAGTTCTTGGTATCAAGGGTAACCAGGTGAGAATAGGTATTGACGCGCCAAAGAATGTTCAAGTTCATCGTGAAGAGATATATGAGCGAATTCAAGCTGAAAAATCAGGTGGAGACCAGCTTGGCAACGATGAAGTTAATGGTAACGTTTCCAGCAACTAAGTTTGTAGACGCTATGTATAACTCGTGAAGCTGGCCAGGGAATGGCACCTAGAATTGACAGTCTCGATTAGTTAACGATTAACACGCCGGTTTTTTTCATGATGCCAGCAACGTTAATTGTCTTTTACATCTTCTTTTTGCCCATTGCCCCATTGTTTTAAGCATTGTTACAGTGACATATTGAGGCGCGACGACATACCAGTGTCCAAGTGTTCTTAGGCAATTTTTCACCTTCTGTAATTTTTATACACATTGACAACGATGTTGGCTAGATCATTGATGGCAGAGTTGTATGGAGTGGAGTCCCTTGTCGTGAGCAGTACCGCCATGAATCAAAGTCCGTTGGACATATTAAATTCAATCTATGGTTATCCCTGCTTTCGAGGTCACCAGGAAGAGATTATCAATAGCATCGTGGCAGGAAACGATGCAATGGTGCTGATGCCAACGGGGGGCGGAAAATCGATGTGTTACCAAATTCCCGCTTTAGTTAGAGATGGGGTTGGTATTATCATTTCACCACTGATTGCGTTAATGCAGGATCAGGTTGATGCGATGCTGCAGCTGGGGGTTCATGCAGCGTTTCTGAACTCAACACTAACGAGTGACGAACAGCGTCAGGTAGAGCAGCAATTGCGCGATGGTCAGTTGGATTTACTCTATGTAGCACCAGAGCGTTTGCTTCAACAGAAAACTTTTCAGCTGCTATCTACCTGTAAAATTGCTCTTTTTGCGATTGATGAGGCTCATTGTGTGTCCCAGTGGGGGCATGATTTCAGAGCTGATTATTTGGGTCTGGGAGTGTTGCATGAGAATTTTCCCAATGTGCCCAGAGTAGCGCTTACGGCAACGGCAGATCAGCGCACGCAAGCAGAAATTCAACAGCGACTCGCTTTGACCGAAGCGCAATGTTTTGTCAGCGGATTTGACCGGCCCAATATTCGCTATGCTATTGCTAACAAAACATCACCCAAAAAGCAGTTGTTATCATTTCTTCGTAATCGCCTTCATGAATCTGGCATCGTTTATTGTTTGTCGAGAAAAAAAGTAGAGAGTACAGCACAATGGTTGTGTGAGCAGGGTTACACAGCGCTACCCTATCACGCAGGTTTATCCAGCGAATTGCGGGCTTATCACCAGAGCCGATTTCTGCGGGAAGATTCAGTCATTATTGTGGCGACGATCGCATTTGGAATGGGTATCGATAAACCGGATGTCCGTTTTGTGGCTCACCTTGACCTACCCAAAAGTATTGAGGCTTACTATCAGGAAACCGGCAGGGCTGGCAGAGATGGCCTGCCAGCAGAAGCCTGGATGGTTTATGGTTTGCAGGATGTTGTGCGAATGCAGCAAATGCAGGCCGAGTCAAACGCGGCTGATCAATTTAAGCGTACTGAGCGTCACAAACTCGACGCTATGCTGGGGCTGTGCGAGGTTACCAGTTGTCGGCGTCAGGTGTTGCTAAATTATTTTGGCGACGAAGCACCGGATCATTGTGGTTATTGTGATAATTGCCAAATACCCCCTGAAACATGGGATGCTTCACAAGCTGCACAAAAAGTGCTTTCCTGTATTTATCGCAGTGGCCAACGTTTCGGGGTGGTCCATATTATCGATATATTGCGAGGTGCCGATACTGACAAAATCCGGCAACATAGTCATCAGCAACTGAGTACTTATGGTATTGGTGACAATGTCTCGGAAGTCGAATGGCGGTCTGTTATTCGTCAGTTGGTAGTACGAGGGTTGCTTAAGGTTGATCTGGAAGGTTATGGCGCGCTGCAATTAGAGGATAGTTGTCGGCCTGTATTACGAGGCGAACAGCAATTATTTTTACGGAAAGACGAAGTGGTTTCGCTCTCGTCAAAACAGAAGAAAAAATCGTCGAAAAAGGCAGGAATCCTTCCTGAACACCAACAGCTATGGGAAGCTTTACGAGAATGCCGAAAGCGCCTTGCCGATGAATATAATGTTCCGCCGTACGTTATATTTCACGATGCGACATTGCGAGAAATGTTAGAGTCTCGACCGATGTCCAGTATGGATATGCTAACAATAACTGGTGTGGGAGAGAGTAAGCTGGATAGATATGGTCGCGACTTTATCGATGTTATTTGTCGTCATGCTGAGGCGGCGGTGTTGTGAATAAAGCATTGCGACATCTAGCATCGGACAAGTCTTTTGAATATCAAATAAAGCGCCAGCGTCGGAAAACAATAGCGTTGCATGTTCTCGCTGATGGAACAGTCGAGGTGAGGACGCCAAAGTGGGTGCCAAAATATGAACTCACTGATTTTGTTGAGCAGCGTTCTGAATGGGTGGTAGAACGTCGTCGAGAAGTGCTCAAGGCGTTGGCAAATCAACCAACATTTTCCGATGGACAGTACCACAAGTTCCTGGGAGATAATTTTCCCCTGTGTGTAACGATGTCAGGACGCAGCGGCGTTGAATTCAAAGATGGTGTTATTCTGGTCAAGGTACGAGATACGGATGATCCGGATCAGGTTAGCAAGGCACTTGAGCGTTGGTATCGAGAAAAAGCGATAGAGATATATGAAGAGCGAGTGTTTGCATGTTTTGAGAGTTTCCCCGAATGGTTTCAGGATAAATATGTAATACCGGAAATTACTGTTAGAAAAATGCGGCGGCGCTGGGGTAGTTGTTCCCGGTCGGGTGACGTGACGTTAAACCTGACACTGATAAAAATGCCAGTACAGAGCATTGACTACGTTATTGTGCATGAATTGTGTCATCTGGAAGCGTTTCATCATGGCAAGGCATTCTATCGGCTGTTGGCCTTAGTCATGCCTTCCTGGAAAGAGCAGGAGAAACTTATCGAACAGTTGTCATAAGCTGATGTTGGCAGTTTTGTGAACTATTTACCGTGATACCTTATTGATCGAAAATAGCCACTGCTCGGGTCCATCCGGCTGATCCTGCTCGTACTTTGTGAGGGAAACACGAAATAGTAAAACCGGTAGCGGGCAAAACTTCGAGATTGTGCAGCTTTTCCAAATGGCAATAACACATGTCACGGCCTGCTTTGTGGCCTTCCCATATCAATGATGCATCTCCTGTTTCCAGGTACTTTTCTTTAGTGTGAACAAAAGGTGCATCCCAGCTCCAGCCATCAGTGCCAGTAACTTTTACACCCTGTTCAAGCAAATAAATAGTGGCGTCATAACCCACACCACAGCCGCTGGAAACGTAGTCATCGTGACCGTATTTTTTACCAGCAGATGTATTCACAACGACAATATCCAAGGGCTTCAATTGGTAGTTAATACGTTCAAGTTCATGCTTAATGTCGTCGACAGTGACAACATAGCCATCCTCAAAATGCCGGAAGTCAAGTTTCACGCCATTTTGAAAACACCATTCCAGCGGGATTTCATCTATGGTCAAGGAAGGTTTACCTTTGTCCATGGTTGAGTGAAAGTGATAGGGCGCATCAAGGTGAGTACCGTTGTGGGTGCTCAGTTGAACCAATTCAATCGCCCAACCCTCACTATCGGGTAGTTGATCACCCGATAGTCCAGGAAAAAACGAAGCGATACTGTCAACTGAATCGGAGTGCTTTATATATTGAATTTTAGGTTCAGCTCCGGGGGGGTCGGAGATGACGTCATTTTCGAGATAGATGGAAAGATCGACAAATTTTCTGGCCATAAATAACTCCCAGGTTTCTTTTTAGACTTATCTGGCAGCTTATCCCAGATTACGATGGCAATAAACAGTTTCCCTGCCTTGAGTCGCAATTCGTTTACTCAAAAAAAAGCCGATCACTGACGTAATCGGCTTAGGTATAGAATTGATTTGGAGATAGCGACTAGGGAAGGAGGTGCGCTACCGCGTCACGCTCTTCAGTTAATTCAGTTTCAGTTGCTTTCATTCTGCCTTGACTGAAATCACTAACGTCGAGCCCCTGGACAATTTCCCATTCGCCGTTGCTGCAGCGACATGGGAAAGAGTAAATTAACCCTTTGGTAATACCGTAAGAACCGTCTGAGTATATACCCATGCTTACCCAATCATCGCCGTCAGTACCTAGCGCCCAATCACGCATATGATCGATGGCTGCATTGGCGGCAGAGGCTGCAGATGATGCGCCACGAGCTTTAATGATAGCTGCACCACGTTGTGCAACTGTAGGAATGTAGTCGTTCTCGTACCAGTCTTGCTCAATCAGATCTAGAGCCGGAGTGCCGTCTACAGTCGTGTTAGAAAGATCAGGGTACTGAGTTGCAGAGTGATTACCCCAAACTGTCATGTTTTTAACGTCAGTAACGGTTTTGTCTGTTTTGGTCGCTAGCTGAGACTTGGCACGGTTGTGATCCAGGCGCATCATGGCAGTAAAGTTTGTTGCAGGAATACTTGGTGCATTACGTTGAGTGATTAACGCGTTAGTATTAGCAGGGTTACCCACAACCAACACTTTAATGTTCTTACTGGCATTCTGGTCAATCGCTTTACCCTGAACCGAGAAGATAGCCGCGTTAGCTTCTAGTAAATCTTTACGCTCCATACCAGGGCCACGAGGACGTGCGCCAACCAGCAAAGCGTAATCGCTGTCTTTAAAGCCAGCATTGGGATCGTCAGTGCAAACAACTCCGGCTAATAGAGGAAATGCACAATCGTCCAATTCCATCTTAACGCCTTCAAGAGCGTCCATTGCAGGGGTGATATCCAGCAAATGCAGAATAACGGGCTGGTCGTTGCCTAGCATGGCGCCAGAAGCAATACGGAAAAGTAGTGCATAGCCAATTTGGCCGGCTGCACCAGTAACGGTAACGCGTACGGGTTGTTTCATGAAATGTTTCCTGTCTTGACAATGTTAATCGGTAACTTGAATAATTAGGCGCACCCATCTTAGTGATTTGGGCGGCAAATTTCCACCGTAAATGCACCTTCATGGCCTATTACTGGGGGCAAGCCGGAAATCAACCGGTTTGACGTGGTGGGATAGGGCTGAGTCGTCCAGTTGTCCGCGAGCACTTTGGCCTTCTGGAAACTGATGTCCGGATTCTGGGTATTTACCATTATTCTAATGCTCTATTTATTCTCTCAACAGTAGTGAGTTGCTGCAATACAGCTGTAAAGCTGGTTTTCTGTCAAAAACTCGATAAACTGCACCGTTTTTAGTTTACGGGTCCACCCTTGGTTATGATTCCCCGCTAAACAATTTCCGCTTAGCTTAGGCATTGGATGATTTCACTGAGTAAACGATGACTAACGTTTGCTACTGGGGACACTAAAACCGGCTTAACAAACAGATAAGTTTTTCGTCCTAAAAGAACAGGGTCACATATCGCATAATGAAGACCGAACAGCAGTTAAAAATAGAGTACAACAAATTACAAAAGCGTATTCGCAGGAATGTTGGCAACGCTATTGTTGATTACAGCATGATCGAGGAAGGTGATGTTGTGATGACATGTCTTTCTGGCGGCAAAGACTCGTTTGCAATGTTAGATATTCTAATTCATCTGAAGAAGACAGCACCGGTAAATTTTGAGGTGATTGCAGTAAATCTTGATCAGAAACAGCCTGGCTTTCCCGAGCATATTTTGCCTGAATACCTCGAAAAAATGGGTGTTCCTTTCTATATCATCGATAAAGATACATATAGCGTCGTTAAGTCGAAAGTACCGGAGGGCAGAACCACTTGTGGCCTCTGTTCCAGGCTTCGGCGAGGTACCTTGTATTCTTTTGCGGAAACTATCGGCGCCACAAAAATCGCACTGGGCCATCATCGGGATGATATGGTGGAAACCCTGTTCCTGAATATGTTTTATGGTAGCCGACTGAAATCGATGCCGCCCAAATTACGTTCAGACGATGGTCGAAATGTGGTGATACGTCCATTGGCTTACTGCAAAGAAAAAGATCTGATCGCACTTGCAGAACATAAACAGTTTCCTATTATTCCCTGTAATCTCTGTGGTTCCCAGGAGAACCTTCAGCGGCAAAATATTAAAGCGATGTTGACCGATTGGGAAAAGCAGCACCCAGGCCGGGTCGAGAATATATTCAGGTCAATGCAGAATGTTTCACCCAGCCAGTTAGCAGATGTCAATCTATTCGATTTTGACCATTTACCGCTTGATCGCGAGGGTGACAGGGCAGAGTACGAGTATCAGGGCGCGACTGTGAGCTCTTCAAATATTCCAACAGGCGTACAAATCATAGATGCCAGCTTGGTTGAATAACGGGGCCTTTCGCCCTGTACTAGATTCTGCCCGACCACGGTGGTCTTCGGTATTGTTCAGTGTCCGCTGACATGGTTACAGACAAGTATCTCTTCTAAACCCACATAATACGCGGAACTGCTGCTATCTCGGCAAGTTGGCCCGAATTATGCTCCTCACTTCATCGAATGGCTTTGAGCCGTTAGTTTGTCAAATTGTTGTCGACACTGTGTATCACCAGGCGCCTTGTATTAGGCGGATGTCGGATGAGTGTCATTAGTTTGACTATCGATCTACTGTTGGGTAATTGGGGAAACCGAAAATGATTACTAACCGAACCGATATTAATAGTGTGTTAACGCAGATGCGGGAACTCAAATCTCAGGCGATGAGTAATACTGACATTCAGCCGCGATCCGATGTCGAAGCAGCTTTGCGAATAGGCGGCGATTCCAGCCAGATTACCGGTGCTGCAAAGGGCCCAGAGTTTGGCGATATGTTTTCTGCAGCAATAAATTCGGTCAACGAAACACAGCAAACATCATCGAACCTTGCTACGGCCTACCAGCAAGGTGATGCTGGCATCAGCTTGTCGCAGGTTATGGTTGCATCACAGAAGGCCAGCGTCTCATTTCAGGCGTTGACACAGGTGCGAAATAAGATTGTCGAGGCCTACCAGGATGTGATGAATATGCCAATTTAGTGGGTTTGGGCATACCTTGATCATCAAAAAGTTGCAGAGAAGAGACTAATCTATGGCAGCATTACCGGCACAAACCGGAGACGCGACAGCTCCACTTCAGCAAAATGATTTTCTCAACGGCTTGGGAAATATCGGTGTATTTCGCCAATTATTTCTGATGGTGGGATTGGCTGCGAGTGTAGCTATGGGAGGGGCGATTGTGCTCTGGTCGATGGGTGAAGAATATCGACCGCTGTATACTAATCTGGATCATATGGACCCTGGAGATGTTCTAGATATTCTCCAAAGTAGTCAGATAAATTACAAACTAGATGAAAGTAGTGGCGCATTGTTGGTTGCGGCCGATCAGATTCACGACGCACGATTAAAGTTAGCGGGTGCCGGGATTTCTCCCGACGGCAGTTTCGGCTTTGAGATGTTAGACAAAGAACAACCGCTTGGAACTAGCCAGTTTATGGAAACTGCCCGGTTTAAACGGGGTTTGGAAGGCGAGTTAGGGCGGACAATTTCCAGTATTCGAGCGGTTCGCGGGGCGCGTGTACATCTAGCAATACCCAAAACATCAGCTTTCATAAGAGATGCGCGGAAACCCACAGCGTCTGTTTTTGTAGATTTGTATGGCGGTAGCGGCATTAACACCGAGCAAGTAAGAGCCATTGCAAATATGGTTGCATTCAGCATTCCCGAATTGACTGTGCAAAACGTTACTGTTGTTGATCAGCGTGGCAATTTGTTATCAAATTTTGATGCTGATCAGGATATGGCGATGGCGCATAAGCAGCTCGATTATGTCCATGAAATGGAAACCAGACTGGTCAAACGAGTTAGTTCAATTCTTACCCCGGTGCTGGGGGAGGGTAATTTTCGGGCCGAGATAAGTGCCGATGTCGATTTCACCCAAGTTGAACAAACGGATGAGTTATTTAATCCTGATTTGCCAGCAATACGCAGTGAGCAAACTGTCGAAGAGGGCAGGGCTGGTGGTGGTGTTGGAGGTGTTCCAGGGGCATTGAGTAATCAGCCTCCAAGAGATGGGCAGGCTCCTGAGCAGATTGTAGATGGTGGAGCAGTCGCGCCGGGCGGGGCTCTTAATACCAGCAGGCGCCAGTCGGTTCGCAACTATGAACTTGATCGTACTATCAGTCATACCCGTCATCAGGTTGGCCGGCTTCAACGTCTTTCGGTGGCAGTGCTGGTGGATAATGCTACCAGTACTGATTCTGAAACTGGCGAGGTTTTGTCCGTCGCGATAGAACAGTCTGAATTGGATCAATTGGCTATACTGGTAAGAGACGCGGTTGGTTTTGATGCTGCCCGAGGGGATAGCGTAAATATTATTAATTCGGCTTTTGCAGTAAAGGAAGCCGTCGAAGTGGTGCCCATGGAAGAGGTCCCTATTTGGCAGCAACCGATGATAGAACGTTATATCAAATATGCCGGGGCATTTTTATTGGTTATGATGTTGTTGTTTTTTGTTATGCGTCCGGCATTTCGTAATCTCACCGACGGTGCCAAGGATGTAAGGGAAATGGAGGCACAGCGCGCCTTGGGCGAGCTGTCTGGTGACTTAGGCTCCGATCTTGCCGACGAAACTGTGACTTTATCAGGAGGGGAGAGTTTGCTTTTATCGGGTCCCGACCAAAATTATGAACAACAAGTTAACACTGTCCGAGGATTGATTGCGGAAGATCCGGGCAGAGTGGCTCAAGTGGTGAAAAAATGGGTAGTATCCAGTGAGTGATGAAGTAAATTCCGGGATGGATCTTTCTACGCTCGATCAAGCAGCCATCTTAATGATGTCGTTGGGAGAAAAAGAAGCGGCAGAGGTCTTGAAACATCTGGGCCCCAAAGATGTTCAGCGTATTGGTACAGCTATGACTTCGCTGGAAAATGTTTCCCGGGAGCATGTTGAATATGTGATGAATAATTTTCTCACTGAAGCCCGTTCGATCACTGGACTGGGTATGGGGTCAGATGGTTATATTCGCAATATGTTGGTAGAGGCGTTGGGTGAAGACAAAGCCGGGTCATTGGTTGATCGTATATTGCTTGGTGGTAATACCAGTGGTTTGGATACATTGAAATGGATGGATGCCCGATCAGTTGCAGAGGTTATTCGCAATGAGCATCCACAAATCCAGGCGATTGTTATGGCTCATCTTGATGGAGATCAGGCGGCGGAAGTGTTAACCAATTTGCCGGAAAAAGCCAGACTCGATATTGTGATGCGAGTGGCATCGTTAGACTCGGTGCAACCGTCAGCTTTGCAAGAGCTCAATACCATCCTGGAAAAACAATTTTCCGGAAATGCCGGCTCCCAAGCCAAATCGATGGGGGGAACTAAAGTAGCAGCCGAAATTATGAATAATCTGGAATCCTCCGTTGAAGCGGAACTGATGGATTCTATTAAGGAAATTGATGAAGATCTTGGCGTTACTATTCAGGATCTGATGTTTGTTTTCGATAACCTGAAGGCGGTCGACGACCGCGGTATTCAGGCGCTGATGCGAGAAGTTTCATCAGAAGTGCTTATTCTTGCGTTAAAAGGTTCCGACGATGAACTAAAAGAGAAAATTTTTGGCAATATGTCAAAGAGAGCCGCTGAGTTACTCCGCGACGATCTAGAGGCAAAGGGACCCGTTAAACTCAGTGAAGTAGAAGGGGCACAAAAAGAGATTTTGTTAATAGCACGTCGCATGGCTGACGCCGGTGAAATTGTTCTCGGTGGCAGTGGCGAAGAGATGTTATAGCGCAATAAAGGTAAAAACGTGTCCAGAATTCCTGTCGATAAAACTGCTGATTTTTCTTCCTGGCAAATACCGGAAGTCAAAGAAGGGCAGATCGTAAAAGTAGAGAAATTAAAAAGCCGTGGCCCCAGAGGGGAATTAATCGATGTTGATAAAGATGAAGTCATTTACAATTCTTTAACCGCGGCCCAACTTGAAGAGATATCCAATCAGGCATACGAAGACGTCCGAGAACAGGCGCGAGCAGATGGTTTCCAGCAGGGCAAAAGTGAAGGCTATAAGGCAGGTATCAGTGCGGCAAGGGAAGAGCTGGAGCAAAGCACAGAAAGTCTCAGTAAAACCATTGATATGTTGTTTAGCGCGCTGGCAGGACAAGATGATGAAGTTGAACAAGCATTAGTTAATCTGGTTATTTGTGTGTCCAGATCGGTGCTGCTTCGCGAACTGACAATTGATTCATCACAGATCACAGCGATCGTTAGAAAAGCAGTGGACGAGTTACCCTTAAATTCAAGCGATATCACTATTCATCTCAGTGAGCAGGACTTTCAATTGTTGCAAGAGCACAATGATATTTCCACGCACTGGCAGCTCCAGATTGATCGGACGCTGACTGCTGGTGGATGCCGTGTGAGCAGTCGACACAGTGTTGTTGATTACACGCTGGAAGACCAATTTCAACAGACGATAAACGCACTGGTAGAAAAGCGTTTTGCAGAACTGGCAGACCACTCAAGGAAGCAAAAGGAACGAGGTGTCAGCAGCAACGAGGAGCCGGATGATTAATGAACAGCCGTAAGCGCCAGTCATTTATCGACAGATTGGATCGCTACTCAATTGGAGAAGAACAGCAAACAACAGCCCATGTTTCGGGTCGACTGGTTCGAGTGGTTGGAATGACGCTTGAAGTAGTAGGGTTGGAGTTGTCGATCGGATGCAGATGTTTGGTGTTGCATGATGACCATAGGAGTGTAGAGGCAGAAGTTGTTGGCTTTTCAGAAGAAAAGTTATTCTTAATGCCGATTGAACCCGTAGTGGGATTAAAACCCGGTATGTCTGTCGTTCCTGTTGCTTATGAAGACAAGGTTCCAGTGGGCATGCAATTGCTGGGGCGAGTTATTGACGGTGCAGGTCGACCTCTCGACAGCAAGGGGCCACTTGGATGCACCGACAGTGTTGATATGCAGGCCGAATTAATCAACCCATTGCAACGTAAACCGATTTCCGAGGTGCTTGATGTAGGGATTCGGGCGATTAATTCAGTGCTGACAGTAGGGCGTGGTCAGCGGCTGGGCTTGTTTGCCGGTAGCGGTGTTGGTAAAAGTGTTCTGTTAGGTATGATGACGAGATTCACTGAGGCTGACGTTGTTGTAGTCGGTTTGGTGGGCGAGCGAGGTCGCGAAGTCAAAGAATTTATCGAACAAGTGTTGGATGAAGAAGGCTTGAGTCGAGCCGTTGTTGTGGCGTCACCCGCTGATGATGCGCCGCTGATGCGAATGAGAGCTGCTATGCTCGCCACTCGGGTAGCAGAAAGTTTTCGAGATCAAGGTAAGCATGTTTTGTTACTTATGGATTCCTTAACACGTTTTGCTCAAGCTCAGCGGGAAATTGCCTTATCCATTGGTGAGCCTCCTGCTACTAAGGGTTATCCACCGTCGGTGTTTGCAAAGATACCGCAGCTGGTTGAGAGGGCGGGTAATGGTGCCGACGGCAGTGGTTCCGTAACCGCATTCTATACGGTGCTTACCGAGGGCGATGATATGCAAGATCCGGTTGCAGATGCAGCGAGGGCTATTCTCGATGGTCACATCGTGCTCTCAAGAGCGTTGGCTGATGAGGGGCATTATCCCGCAATCGATGTAGAAGCTTCAATTAGCCGAGCGATGCCAAACATCGTCAGCGACGAACACCTTACGGCTGCGCGAAGGCTTCGCCACTTATATTCTCGCTATCAACAAAGCCGAGATCTAATTAGTGTCGGGGCGTATGTCGCAGGAAGTGATACAGAAACGGATGCTGCGATTGAACGATTGCCTGCAATTAGGCGGTTTTTGCAACAAGGTCTCAATATGTCGTTCAACGTTGCCGCCAGTGTTGCGGAAATGAGGGCAGTTATTAATGCGCCGCGAGCCCAATCTCCTGACAATGCATCGCTGCAAATGGCGGTCTCATCAAACAATGGCGCTGACATGCCACCCGCTATACGATAGCATTGCCTTATGAGACAGTTGGTATCACACAGACTAAAAACGGTATTGAAGCTGGCTCAGCTACGTGAGCGGCAGGCCGCATCTCGATTGGCAGAAAGTACCAGGAATACTGAGCTTAACACTCAACAGGGGCAACAGCTGCAGCAGTATAAAGATGAATATCGCGAACAATTTAAAGCGCTTGCACATACTCAAGCTAGTGCAGCCGATCTTGCAAACTACCAACGTTTTTACGGCAATTTGCAAGGTGCAGGAGATACCCAGCAGGAGCGTGTCGCCCTGGCGATATCGCAACAGGAGCAGGCGCGTTTACAGTGGCAACAACAATATGCGCGTCAAAAAAACATGCAATCGTTAATTGAGCGAAAATCTAAGTTGGAACAGAAGGACGCCGATAACAAATTGCAGCGACAACAGGATGATAGTCGCCGGGATAAACAAGGCGATAGATAAGGTCCGCAGGGGTAGCTGCAAAATAATAGTGCCTATGCCTATGCCTATGCCAATGCAGGGCGACTGTCGATCATAAGCTTGTCCAGCTTTTTCTGGGCTTTAGCCGGATGTTGTAAATCCAAAACTTCCAGCATTTCACATTCATCCCTCACCATCTCATTAATAGTTACAGGATAGTGCTTACAATCATCTGGGCGATCGTTATATATACCGCAGATATACTTGTTTTGGTCCGGTAATTTTTGCAGCCACGGGCATTGTTTTAACTGGTCTCCGTTTGCGGGATTCATCCATATTTGGCCGTTGCTGACATACTCGTAAATTTCAGGCCGGAATACTTCCCACCATTCAATTTCACTAGTTGTGGCAGATAGTCCTCCATCGCCATATAACTTGCAGCATTTCCCACACGAATTGCAGTCTTTCACGTTGTTGTACTGCCCTTTTTTGTAAATTGATGCGTCTTTGTAATTATTCCGATACTTTCAGTTTCATCGGTGATAAAAAATGCAGCAGTATGCATAACAACTCACGGTAGTCATTGATTGAGCAAACTGCTCGTCAGTGTTGCACTTTTTGCAGCGATTAGTCTATTCTAGTGTTACATTGGTGAAAATCGAATCGCGTCGCATTACACTACAAATAACAAGGTTTATTCGACACAGCGAATGAAAATGCAATCGGAGGTCTACCATGTCAGTATCATCGTCGTTGTCAGCAGATGAAAAAGAATTGCGAATTAGCATCGAAGGCAGGTTTGATTTCAGCTCGCATTCCGAATTCCGAAAAGCCTATGAAGACTTGGACGCCCGGGTTGATAGCTATATCGTTGATATGAGTGGTGCGTCTTACCTTGACAGTTCTGCGCTGGGGATGTTGTTGCTGTTGAGAGATTACGCTGGCGGTGATGATTCCAATATCTGCATTGCAGATTGCAATGATGACATAAAGAAAATACTCGCCATATCCAACTTCGAACAATTGTTCACTATTAAATAATTCCATATTCACTATTTTTGGAGAGCTGTGGGGTTAATTTTCCCATGCATTCGCGATGGAAACTCCTGTTCTAGTCAGCGAACTCTCAGTTGCTGATGGTTTGTCTGTATCAACCGCCAAAATATTGATTGCCGATGACAGCAACACTGATCGTCTGCTGTTAAAAACGATTCTAATCAAACAAGGGCACGAGGTTGTCGTTGCGAGCGACGGCCATGAAGCTATTGAAGTGTTCCGCGAAGCGCGACCCGATGTGGTATTACTCGACGCATTAATGCCAAAAATGGATGGGTTTGAGGCCGCTGAGAAGATTCGGCAGTTGGCTGGAGAGGTGTTTGTCCCCATTATTTTCCTAACGTCTCTGCAATCGACAGATTCACTAGTGCGCTGTCTGGATGCTGGCGGCGACGATTTTCTTCCTAAACCTTATAACAGTGTTATTTTGCAGGCAAAATTAACTGCGTTCATTCGTATGGCAGAAATGCACCGAACGATGCAGAGTCAGCGTGATCTTATCGTTGCACATAACGACAGGCTGCTGCGTGAGCAGGAGATCGCAAAGCGCGTTTTTGACAAAGTAGCCCACTCAGGTTGTCTGGATGCTGACAATATTCAATATTCGTTGTCGCCGATAGCAATATTTAACGGAGATGTGGCGCTAGCGGGAGTTAGTCCCTCTGGAAACCTGATGGTTTTGTTAGGGGATTTCACTGGCCATGGGTTGGATGCTGCTATAGGCGCGATGCCGCTAGCACAAACTTTTTATAGCATGTTAGAAAAAGGGTTTTCGTTACAAGATATATTGCGGGAGATTAACGAGAAACTGCACGACATACTTCCCATCGACGTTTTCTGTTGTGCCGTGGTCGCTGATATTGATTTTAACAATAGTGTCATGCAGGTTTGGAATGGGGGCCTTCCTGATTGTGTGTTGTATCGAGCTTTAGATAGCACAGTGATTCCGTTAAAGTCACAACATATTCCCTTTGGGATACGTGATAGTGACAGTTTCGACGATTCAGTCGACACCTTCGAGATCCAGGTGGATGACAGACTTTTCCTTTGGTCAGACGGTATTCATGAGGCTACAAATAGCGATTCAGAAATGTTTGGTGAGGAGCGTTTGTTTGGGGTTTTTGAAGAGAATACAAAGCCCGAACAGCTGTTTGATGAAATAAACGAAGCGTTAGCCGATTTTCTTTCCGACAAGACTATTAGTGATGATGTTTCAATCGTTGAAGTCAGGGCTGTATCGCCTGGCGATTTTCGTACATCCCAATCGGGCTTTATTGGGAGTAAACAAGCAGGACCCAGGGATTGGACTTTAAAATACGAATTACGTCCTGAAACATTGAGTAATTTTGATCCGCTTCCCATGCTATTACACATATTAATACAAGTGCCATATTTGCGTAATTTTGGTGGACAGATATTTACGGTATTAACGGAACTGTATACCAATGCGCTGGAGCATGGCGTGTTGCAATTAGATTCATCACTAAAAGACTCACCGGTAGGTTTCGATGAATATTACCAATTGCGGGAACAACGTTTGTTGCAGCTGCAGGAGGGAGCGATTGAGATTCAGTTCCATTACAAGGGAACTGACAATGGTGGCAACCTCAAAATCATTATTGAGGACAGCGGTGATGGTTTTGATTACAAACAATTTGATGGTGATCTGCACAACAATGTTCGTTATTCCGGCAGGGGTATAAATTTGCTCCGTTCAATTTGTGATTCTATCGAGTATTCGGGGCGGGGAAATATTGTTCGTGCCAGTTTTCTATGGGGTGATAGCCAATGAATAGACGCAGCCAAAGCCCGATTTTTTTACTGCGCCACAATTGTGGTAACACTGCACACGTTGCCTCGCAAAACATAGAGAATGTAATATGAATACAGTTCAACCCTCTCTAGACTTTGACGCATTGAAAGAAGTACAGGGTGTGATGGGGGCGGATTTTCCGCTGCTAGTAGAGTCCTTTTTCAACGACAGCGTTAATCTTCTAATTGTTATGCAGAAGTCTATTGACGAGAGCGACGTTGAGTCGCTTCGGCAAGCTGCGCATAGTTTTAAGGGCAGTGCTGGAAATATGTCCGCAATAACGTTAGCGGCTTTATGCCAGGATTTAGAAGGGCTTGCCTTTAGTGGCACTACCGTTGGAGGAGGGCAACTGATAACTCAGATAGTTGCAGAGTATAAGCAGGTGAAAGCAGCATTGGAGGACATTTAGGGCAACATTAATATTATTCCGTGCAATAAAACGGTAGTTGGCAATCTTATTGCAATGTTCAAGTCCAACCATTGCTGATTGCATCAATACACGGACAATATAATGAACTCCACCGGTCAAGGCCTCGATACAAATCCCCTTTTAGCGAGTACGCTACAGTCGTCGCAGGTCCCATCTAACTCGTCAGTAAACAATGCAAGTTCTTCAGATAATGTGTTGAATACTAAAGAGTTTTCCGATGTTATGGATAAACAGCAGGCAACTGAAAAAGTTGCTGCCGCCAGTCAAGTTGATAATGCCAATAGCGACGGATTGACCTCTGACGTCCCAGCTGAGCCATCACTAACAAGGGAATCGAGCACCGCCGGATCTATTGGTTTGGCAGTGCAGTCGGGTCTTGATGGCAATTTGTTGCCAGCTGATGGCGAGTCTTTGCCGCCAGCGTATCTTGCCAGGGGGATGGTGTCAGAACAACACCTCAGAGGGTTTCAGGCAGCGCTGGACACCGAGGGTAATGGAGGTGATGTTTTCGATAGCGATCAAAGTGGAAATGTTGGCCAATCTGAAGAAGGGTTGTCTTATATTGATGCTGAGTTAACGACTATTGATCCACAGATAGCGGCCGCTAACCCGCAATCGACGACTAATGTCCCCGTAGGTACAGCTGCGCAACTTTCTTCATCGCCCGATTTGCGCACTGGATTCCGCTTAGGTATGGCGGGTAGCAATAATAATGTTCTGTCTGGGAGTGCTGCGTCACTATCGCCGTCGCAGGGCGCTGACACTCATATTACAGCGGGCGCTGATCGCGCGGCTGGGTTGCAGTTCTCATCTCCACCCGTCACGGATGCCAACGTTACTACCGCACTGAAATATTCTAACTCGATAGTAGCAGGTAGCACTGCTGCAGATCTGGCGTCATCGTTTAATGCTGGCAGCCAGGTCGGCAACAATCAGCTTAATAAGATGCTGGCTGATGCGGGTATTACTGTTAGTCGACAATCGTTGGCAGTGTCGTCAACTGATTCGGTTGCCGGAGCGTTGGCGACCAGTCAGGATGCTCAAACTCAGATATCACCAATTTCATTGGCAGCGCTGGATGCATCACAAACCTATAAACCCACCAGTGCAGAAGCGTTGTTAGCTGCGGTGCCGTTGCCGGTTGGCAAACCTGGCTGGAGTGATGCCGTGATGCAGCGTGTTATGTGGATGAGTTCGCAAAATATTAACAGAGTCGACATTGCTTTGGATCCACCAGAGTTAGGGCCCCTGCAGGTGCGTATTGTTACCCAGGCCGATCAAACATCGGTTGTTTTCAGTAGTAATCACGGTTCAGTTCGCGAGGCATTAGATCAGGGCCTACCGCGACTGCGAGAAATGATGGATAGTCAGGGTCTCAACCTCACCGACGTCAATGTATCTGATCAAAGTGCTAACCGACAACAACAGGAGTCTGCCGCAAACCCCGACGATAGAGATCAGGGCGAGCATTCCTCTGCTTCCGGACAGGTCAGCGACAGTGACACAGCGGAGTCGCTGGCTGCCCCAGTGTCATTATCGCTCGTTGATCAATACGTATAAATTGCAGCGTTTTCACCATTCCCTTCGATCAGGTTATTGTTAATTCTTAGCCGCTCTCTGTTTTTATTACCCATTTATTCGCCTTGGACTAAACTTCCCCCTGAAGTGACAATGTTTTGTCACTTCAGCTTCTTTAGTTTAACTCTTTGATTTAAATATAAAAAAGCTACTAGAATTGGGCTGGCACAGGTTTTGCTGTCAGACATTTAACGAGCACAATAGTGACGGAAGTTTGGCATGGCAGAAAAAAACGAAGAATTGGTAAACGAAGACGACGAAATCGAGAGCTCGGGCAGTGGAAAACTAACGCTGATCATCATGGTCGCTGCAGTGATATTGGCGATATCAGCGTCTGTTGGTGGGACTTTATATTTGTTGGGATTTTTTGACAGCAATGACGTGACTGAAGGCGAAGAGCAAGTGCTTGAGGAAGTTGATACAAAACCAAGCCCCGCCATGTATTTTCCGATCAAACCTGCATTTACGGTCAATTTCTCTTCCCGTGGTCGTCAGCGTTACTTGCAAGTTGATGTAAGCGTGTTAACGCGTAATGTAGAGGTGTTTAACGCTCTGCAAACCCATTTACCGCTGGTAAAAAATCGTTTGGTGATGTTGTTTGGTGGTGAAATCTATGACGAGTTGCAAACTGATGAAGGCAAAGAGCTGTTGCGACAGAAAGCGCTGGAAGCTTTGCAGGAAATTATAAAGCAGGAAGTTGGTGTTGAAGGCGTTGAAGAAGTCTTGTTTACCAATTTTGTAATGCAATAAATTAACCCGGATATCAATCACGGTGACAAGAATGAGGATAACCTACTAACGTGCAAGATCTTCTATCTCAAGATGAAATCGATGCGTTGTTACATGGCGTTGATGATGGTGACGTCGACACCGACACTGACATTGATGATGGCACTGCTCAATCTTATGATCTTACGAGTCAGGATCGGATTGTTCGCGGTCGTATGCCAACGCTGGAAATGGTAAACGAACGGTTTGCCCGCTATACGCGTATTAGTCTGTTTAATTTGTTGAGGCGTTCTGCGGACGTCGCTGTAGGTGGTATACAGGTCCAAAAGTTTGGTGAGTATGTTCACACGCTTTATGTGCCGACCAGCCTTAACATGATAAAGCTGAGACCGCTGCGCGGGACCGGTCTAATTGTGCTGGATGCAAAACTGGTATTCAAGCTGGTGGACAATTTTTTTGGTGGCGATGGGCGTCATGCAAAAATTGAAGGGCGCGAGTTTACTCCTACCGAATTACGTGTAGTAGAAATGGTTTTGCAAGAGGCGTTCACTGATTTAAAAGAAGCGTGGAAAGCGATTCTTCCGGTCGAATTTGAGTTTGTAAATGCCGAAGTAAATCCCTCGATGGCCAATATTGTTAGCCCGAGCGAAGCGGTTGTGGTTAGTACATTTCATATTGAGCTGGATGGTGGCGGTGGCGATATGCACATCACGTTACCTTACTCGATGATCGAACCGATCCGCGAAACATTGGATGCCGGCTTGCAAACAGATGTTGATGATATAGATGATCGCTGGATCAAATCACTGCGGGAAGGAATTTTGAACGCAACAGTGAATATTGACTGCAAGGTCGCTGAGAAGGAAGTTCCCCTCCGGGATATTATTGATCTCAAAGAGGGTGATGTAATACCGATGGACGTGCCGGGAGATTTGGTGCTGACCGCAAACGGTATACCGATGATGTTAGCAAAATTGGGACAGTCAAAGGGTAACATGGCGTTGCAAGTCGTTGAAAAAATAAGTAGCGATTGATAAAGATAGTGCGGTGAGGAGTACATATGAGTGAAGATGACGAAAATGTAGATCAGTCTGAAATGGCTGAAGATTGGGCTACAGCAATGGACGAACAAAATGGGTCAGATCAAGCTAATACCAACGAGGGAATCGATGCGCTGTTGTCAGAATCCGGAGTTGCCGACGGAGCAAAAGCTTTAGAAATGGATGAATTAACGTCTGCTGCTACTAATTCAAGTGGCGGCGCTCCTGATCTCGATGTGATCATGGATATTCCGGTCAATATATCGATGGAAGTAGGGAATACAGAGATCAGTATTCGCAATTTGCTTCAACTAAACCAGGGGTCGGTGATCGAACTGGACAGACTTGCGGGAGAGCCTTTGGATGTGTTGGTTAACGGCACCTTGATAGCTCATGGTGAAGTTGTTGTCGTTAACGACAAATTTGGCATAAGAATGACTGATGTGATTAGTCCTTCAGAACGCATAAAAAAATTGCGCTAATGACTATTCATCGAGTGTTGTTTGCAGCCTTCCTATTATCTCATTGTATTGTGTCGGTTGCGGCAGTAACAAAACTTGATCCACTGGGTAGTGACATAGAAATAGAACAGCCTGACGTTATACCGAAGGTGCAGCGTGAAGACGACAGTGTTGAAAATACATCTGCCGCAGCCACTGCGTTATTGGCTGATGAAAAGGCCATTGAAAAAAGCCAGCCTTCCTCCTCTTTTACTTTTAATCCCGGCAACGTTAACCGCTCTACAGAAGTTGGGTCGGGAGTTGTTACAACAAACCCCTTATCGGTTGTTGTCGGATTACTGGCAGTTGTTTTACTTATTTTTCTCTTAGCCTGGCTAATGCGGCGACTGGGGGGGGTGTCAGCAATGGGTGGTCAACAAATGAAGGTGATGGCAGCTTTATCAGTAGGCGCGAGGGAAAAAGTTGTCCTGGTTGAGATTGGTGATCAACAGATATTGGTTGGAGTCGCACCCGGCCGGGTTTCACATCTGCAGTCATTTGAGCAACCAATATTGGAATCGCCAGTAAGCAGAGGTGATTTTCCCAGTGCTATGAAAAAAATACTGCAGAAAAATATTTCCGGAGCGTCGGCTAAAAAGGGCGGCGAATGAAAACGTCAGGTTTCCGGCTTTTATTATTGATAGCTATTGTATTTATGCCATTCTCATCAGTCTGGGCTCAGGATACTGCTGGTATCGCATCTGATGTTGAAGCTTTAACGCAGATTGCCGCCAAGGCCGTTCCGGGAATTCCCGCGATGACAGTCACTACTAACGCCAGTGGTGGGCAGGACTACACAGTAACTATACAAATACTTGCTGTGATGACAGTGCTGACATTACTGCCGTCGTTTCTAATGATGATGACAGCGTTTACGCGAGTGATTGTCGTGTTAGCTATTCTTCGTCAAGCCATCGGTTTACAAAGTACACCTTCCAATCAAATTGTATTGGGATTGGCGCTATTTCTAACGATATTTATCATGCTTCCTGTTTTTGAAAAGGCTAATACGGAAGCTTTACAGCCTTATATGAATGAACAAATAACATCGCTTGAAGCGTTAGACGCAGCATCGAAACCATTCCATGAGTTTATGTTATCGCAAACACGGGAAACAGATTTGAATTTGTTTATGCGTATATCCAACACCACGGATGTTCAATCACCTGAAGAAACGCCCTTTTTTGTATTGGCTCCGGCATTTCTGACCAGTGAATTGAAAACAGCGTTCCAGATGGGTTTTGTGTTGTTTATTCCGTTTCTAGTTATCGATTTGGTGGTTGCCAGTGTTTTGATGGCAATGGGGATGATGATGTTATCCCCGATTATTATCTCGCTACCGTTCAAAATCATGTTGTTTGTGTTGGTTGATGGTTGGGTCATGATCGTGGGAACTCTGGCGGCAAGTTATGGTTACTGACGACGCACATTGTTTTTTGACAGGAATAATATAGAGGTTAAACCATGACGCCAGGTGTTGTTGTCGATCTATTTCGCGAAGCTCTAATGCTAATAATATTATTAGTATCCATTATGGTTGTTCCCAGTTTGTTGGTGGGTCTGGTTATCAGTGTTTTTCAGGCAGCTACACAAATTAACGAGCAAACGTTAAGTTTTTTGCCTCGATTAATCACCACGCTGGGTATGTTAATACTGGCGGGGCCATATCTATTGAATGAACTGATTGACTACACTTCCAGGCTTGTTAGTAGTATTCCTATCTTAATCGGATGATTTTCTGAAATGCCTGAAATTGATAGCGCCACTATTGGCGGATGGTTAGGATCAGCGATGTGGCCGTTTTTCCGCATTGGCGCATTTTTTTTGGCGGCCCCTATCTTTGGAACTCAGTTGGTACCGGCGCGCGTACGAATTGTACTCGCTTTTTTGATGACTTTGGCTATAGCACCTAATTTGCCACCGATGCCGTCGATCGATGCTGTGTCTATTCCCGCATTTATTTTAACGGCGCAACAGATTCTTATCGGTGTGGCAATGGGTTTTTCAATGCAGGTTTTTTTACAAATATTTGTTGTTGGCGGTCAAATAATTGCAATGCATATGGGATTAGGTTTCGCGTCGATGGTTGATCCTGCTAATGGCGTAACGGTTACAGTACTCAGTCAATTTCATTTGATGTTAATTACCTTGCTGTTTGTTGCAATGAACGGGCACTTGGCAATGATAGAGGTATTGGCTGCCAGCTTTTATACATTACCTGTAGGTTTTGAATTTATTTCAAAAACTGCGTTGTTGGATTTGGCCGGTCATGCTGGTTGGATGTTTACCTCTGCACTTTTATTGGCATTGCCCGCTGTGGCGGCCTTAATGATTATTAACATGTCGCTAGGTGTTGTCACACGTGCGGCGCCGCAATTGAATATATTTTCTATCGGGTTTCCCTCTATGTTGCTGCTCGGCTTGTGTATTGTCTGGGTAACGCTAATAGGCTATCTACCTCTGTTCGATCGTTTTACTCGTGAAGCGCTAACGATGATGGCCTTTATGGTTAATGGCTAGCAGCATGGTTGGCGGATTGATGTTTTGGTGTGCCAATATCTCCTCCTGAATTAGTCGCGATAAATAAAATCCCCCTGTTGTCATATTAGGCATAACAATTGCTCTTTAAAATAAAGAGCCGTGCAGTGTCGATTCATTGGCGCTTTCTATTATTCCTGAAAAAGCTTAAGCAGAGCAACTCGCAGTGGCAGAGAACGACAACGGACAGGAAAAGACAGAAGAAGCTACCCCTAAACGTCTCGAAAAATCGAGAGAAGAAGGACAGGTCGCCCGTTCAAAAGAGCTGGGTACGGCATTGATCCTACTTGTTGGAGCTGGAGGGCTTATTGTTTATGGCGGTGATTTTGGTGAAGCCCTAATGGGTTTAATGCGTTTTAATTTCAGTATGCCGCGGGAGGTGGCGTTCGACGAAAGTCTGATGCTTAGGCACTTAGGAAACACCACAATATTTATGCTTGAAACAATGCTGCCGTTTTTTGCTCTGATAGCAGTTGCGGCAGTGGTTGGCCCGGTCGCTTTAGGCGGATTTATATTGAGCGCTAAAGCACTGGCGCCAAAGATGAGCAGGCTGGATCCTATTCAGGGAATTAAGCGTATGTTTTCGCTGAATTCCTTGGTCGAGCTGTTTAAGTCAATAGGTAAGGTAGTTGTGGTGGGCTCGATGGCCTATTTTACCCTGCGAAATGCGCAAATGGACTTATTGGATTTAGCCCACGCCGAGTTACAGCCAGCCATAACACAGATGCTATCGATAGTAGCCTGGTCAGTTTTGGCAGTGTGTGCCTCGATGATCCTTATTGTAGCCATCGACGTGCCATTCCAGATTTTTGACCACAGTAAAAAATTGAAGATGACCCGCCAGGAAGTCAAGGACGAGATGAAAGACTCCGAAGGTAAGCCGGAAGTTAAAGGTCGAATCCGACAGTTACAACGAGAAATGGCGCAGCGAAGAATGATGGAAGCTGTTCCCGAGGCTGATGTGATTATCACCAACCCTGAACATTTTTCTATTGCGCTTAAATATGATGTCGAGGGTGGTGGCGCGCCTATAGTAGTGGCCAAGGGAGTTGATTTTCTGGCCATTAAAATTCGTGAAATCGCCAATGCCAATGACGTCATGATATTGGCAGCACCACCGTTGGCCAGGGCTATCTATTTCACCACAGAATTGGACGATGAAATCCCTAATACACTTTATCTGGCGGTGGCACAGGTGCTGGCCTATGTATTCCAACTGCGTTCTTACCAGCAGGGTAAAGGCGTCAAACCCAAGGCTGTTGGAGATATTGAGCTTCCTCGGGAGACACGATATGACACTGACGGTAACCCCGAACCAGAAGTTTGAGATACGTAAACCAAATAAATGGGAGTCAGGCAGAAAAGCGGAAAGATTCTTGCAACAGTATTGAAATGTTGGCGAGGTGGGTCAAATCCGCCATTTTTTTGAACTTATTATGAAGATGATAGATAACCAATGAATGCACCGCAAAACCCGGCAAGACACAGTCAGCTCGTAGGATTAGGGCTGTTCGCACAGGGTAACTTAGGTGTTCCCGTGCTGCTGGTGACTATTCTCGGCATGATGATACTGCCAGTGCCACCATTTCTTCTCGATGTGTTCTTTTCCTTCAATATTGCTCTGGCTATTGTTGTTCTACTGGTTGCGGTTTATGCATTAAGACCGCTCGATTTTGCGGTATTTCCTACCGTCTTACTGGTGTCGACTTTATTTAGACTGGCTCTGAATGTTGCATCGACCCGTGTAGTGTTGTTGGAAGGCCATCAGGGCGGTGATGCTGCGGGTAAGGTCATACAGTCCTTTGGAGAAGTTGTTATCGGCGGAAACTACGCCGTGGGACTTGTCGTTTTTCTCATATTAATCATCATCAATTTTGTCGTTGTTACCAAAGGCGCTGGACGCATATCGGAAGTAAGTGCACGGTTTACTCTTGATGCTATGCCTGGAAAGCAGATGGCGATCGATGCGGATCTGAATTCTGGTTTGATTAGCCAGGATGACGCGCGAGCCCGTCGAGAGGAAATTGCCAGTGAGGCTGATTTTTATGGATCAATGGACGGTGCCAGTAAATTTGTCCGTGGGGACGCTGTTGCCGGTATTCTGATCTTGTGCATCAATATCATTGGCGGTCTGTCGATTGGAATACTTCAGCATGATCTGGAATTTTCACGTGCGATGGAGGTGTACTCGCTGCTGACGATCGGTGATGGGCTAGTAGCGCAGATCCCGGGGTTATTGTTGTCGACATCGGCAGCTATCATGGTGACGAGAGTCAGTGATTCCAAAGATATGGGTGCGCAAATTTCGGCGCAAATGTTTAACTCGCCTAAGGCATTGACAGTAGCGGCTTGTATTCTGGGGTTTATGGGTATCATTCCAGGTATGCCCCATGTGGCTTTTTTGTCACTTGCCAGTATTTGCGGGGGTATTGCCTATCTGATTCACCAGCGAACCCATCAGGTTGAAGTGGATCGTGTTGAGCTGGAACAGACCCAGCAACTGCAAGAGCAGAAAGATCAGTTAAAGCAGGCGGAAGTTCCTGAAATTGGATGGGACGACGTTCAGCCGGTCGATGCAATAGGCTTGGAGGTTGGCTATCGTCTAATTCCGATGGTGGATAAAAGTCAGGGCGGTGAATTGCTCAGTAGGATAAAGGGAATTCGAAAAAAATTATCGCAGGATGTCGGTTTCCTAATTCCCTCAGTGCACATTCGCGACAATCTCGACTTAATGCCAACGGCATACCGGATAAGCCTTACCGGTGTATCGGCTGGTGAGGCAGAAGTCTACCCGGACAGAGAGCTGGCTATTAATCCTGGTCAAGTATTTGGAAAGTTAGATGGCATACCCACCACAGACCCCGCCTTCGGTTTGGATGCGCTGTGGATTGAACCGGGTATGAAAGATCAGGCCCAGACCTTGGGGTACACGGTTGTTGACACCAGCACGGTTATCGCCACTCATATTAATCAATTATTGTTGAAACACACTCATGAATTGCTCGGACATGATGAAGTTCAGCAGATGTTGGATATTCTGGCAAAAAACTCCCCCAAACTTGTAGAACAACTGGTTCCGGAAACTGTTTCGATGACCGTGTTGCTGAACGTACTGCGAAATCTGTTACGGGAGGGTGTTCCAATTCGAGATTTAAGAACCATTGCAGAGGCGATTTCGTCAAATGCAGCGTTAAGTCAAGATCCTGGCGCGCTAACGGCCGCAGTGAGAGCCTCACTGCGGCGCATAATCGTCCAGAGTATCTATGGTGCCGAGGCTGTTTTACCAGCTATTGCTCTAGATCCAGCAATGGAACAGATATTGCTTAAGTCAGTTCAGCAGGCGCAGCAAGGTGGGTTTTCTGACGATATTGTTTTAGAACCCGGATTAGCGGAGCGGTTGCAATCCGCATTGATTGAGGCTGCAAAACGACAAGAGCTGGCAGGAAAACCGTCAGTATTACTTGTTTCTGCTCCGTTGCGACCGGTGTTGGTGAAGTTTATTCGGCATACGGCGGTCGAGATGCAGGTGCTGTCTTATGCAGAAATACCTGATGACAAACAGATAACGATTGAGAGTACGGTCGGCTAACCAGACTGAGCTAAATTTTTGGCTATTACCAGAGGCAATTTTGATGCAAGTAAAACGTTTCGTTGCGGCTAATATGCGCTTGGCGCTAAAAATGGTTCGGGAAGAAATGGGGCCGGATGCGGTTATTCTGTCCAACAAGCGTGTTGGTGATGGGGTTGAGTTACTGATAGCGCTTGAAAGCCTGCCACAATTTGCGGACGACGAAAGGGGCGGTGAACATCCGGCACCGGTGCCAGTGGCAACCAACCGTGCGGATAATCCTTTCCGACTAAACAGTGACGACGATCGTGCGACGGAAACTAAAGGCACTGCCAGTAATTT
This sequence comes from Oceanicoccus sp., assembly GCA_036963965.1. Lineage (GTDB taxonomy): Bacteria > Pseudomonadota > Gammaproteobacteria > Pseudomonadales > Dasaniaceae > Oceanicoccus. Next base: position 275,670 of record JBALTE010000003.1, read on the forward strand.
GGAAGTAGAAGTAGAGCGTATGCAGCGTGACGCAAAGCAGCGCGCCAGATCACTGGCGGCGGTGTTATCAGATAAGAGCAGGCGCCAACTTGAAGAGGTTATGGATGCTGACAAGTTGTCACCGGACTCGATCGAGGCAGGATTGCCAGATGATGTTGTCCATTTCAAATCAACTCGAGACTCACTCACAGGCAAGGCTGTTTTGCCACCCGAGGAAGCGGCGGAAAAATCAGCAGCTGCTGTAGAACAGCCGTCAGAAACAACAGCACCCGAATTGCCACATGCAGTGATATCAAAGGACAACGAAGACGAGCTATCGCAGATGCGGTTTGAGCTGCAATCCATGCGAGATTTACTCGAGCGTCAGTTTTCTGCAATGGCCTGGGGTCAATTTAGTCAATGTAAGCCGCAGCAGGCAAGTTTGTGGAAACGCTTAAAGCGTATGGGGATTGGTGCAGCAATCGCCAGTGACCTGTTGAAACGCGACGATATTGACAATGTAGCAAGCGGTCGTGAATCTACCGATATTTGGCAATCCATAATGGCTGATCTGTCTAAGCGTTTACCGGTTGTCGGCAGTGACATCGTTGGGCTTGGTGGTGTGTTTGCATTCGTCGGACCGACAGGTGCCGGGAAAACAACAACGATCGGTAAGTTGGCTACGCGTTATGTGCTGGAACATGGCGCTGAAAATGTTGCGCTTGTCACCACAGATACTATGCGTATAGCGGCTCATGAGCAACTTCGCACATTTGGTCGAATTCTTAAGGTACCGGTTTGTATTGTTGATAAAAACAATAGCCTCGAACGAGTTTTACATTCGTTACGACACAAATCTTTGGTTCTGATCGATACCGCAGGCCTTAATCGACAGGACTCGAGATTGAAAAACCAACTGTCTGCACTTAACGACCTTGGTGATAGAGTGCAGTCTATTTTGGTGATACCTACTACCAGTCAGTCAGATGTAGTGAGAACTGCATACCATACGTATAAAACCGACAATATGACTCGCTGCGTGTTGACAAAATTGGATGAGACGATGAGTTTGGGAGGAGCCCTAACCGTTATGATTGATAAATCTTTACCCGTCGCATACAGCACCAATGGTCAGGCAATCCCTGGCGACATATCGGTCGCACAGCCAGGGCAGCTTGTTCGCGATGCGATCGATCTTGCCAGGCATAGCAGGACCGATGATGAGTCAATGGCCGGTGAGTTGGCCGCGCTAACGTCGCGTCGCGCGAGTGACCAATCGATGTCGGCATAAGCTGCGGAGTTTTAACGGTTTAACAACTATATCGACTTTTGTTGGTGTACAATGTTGGTAGCTGTACAGCCCGTTTCTGGTTAGAGAATGATTGCATTGCAAACTTGACCAGAATCATATTTAGCCCAATGTATTGAGGAGTTTATCCAGGTAATGAGTAGTAGTCATCCTGTACAAGTGATAGCGGTTACCGGCGGTAAAGGCGGCGTTGGAAAATCCAATATCTCTATAAATTTGAGTGTTTGCCTGGCTAATATGGGGCGTCGAGTGGCGTTGCTGGATGCGGATTTAGGGTTGGCGAATATTGATGTATTGCTAGGGTTGCGACCGAATAAAAATCTTGAAAATGTGTTATCAGGTGAATGTTCGCTAATGGACATCATGCTGACGGGGCCAGGAGGTATTCGTATTATACCTGCTTCGTCGGGGACTCAAAAGATGACTATGTTAGGGCCAATGGAGCATGCCGGGTTAATTCATGCGTTTAGCGAGATCAGTCATCAAATTGATGTTCTGGTGATTGATACTGCAGCGGGAATTTCAGATTCTGTTGTTAGCTTCGTCCGCGCTTCACAAGAAGTGTTAGTGGTTGTTTGTGACGAGCCATCTTCGATAACCGACGCGTATGCGCTCATTAAGCTGCTCAATAAAGAATATGATGTCGATCGCTTTAGGGTAGTCGCAAACATGACTCGATCTCCGCAGGAAGGCAGGAATTTATACAATAAGCTGAATCAGGTTACCGATCGTTTTCTCGATGTAACACTACAGTACGTTGGCAGTGTTCCCTTCGATGAAGCGGTACGCAAGGCTGTGCAACGTCAGAAAGCAGTGGTGGAGTTATCCCCACGTAGTAAAGCCGCTATTGCGATTAAACAAATAGCCGAAAAAGTAGACCGCTGGCCATTGCCATCCACACCCCGGGGACACTTGGAGTTTTTCGTGGAGAGGCTGGTTCAAGGTGTCGCTGGGCAGCAGTAATCATTCTGCCCTAAGGATTCGGATGTATAGCAACGTTAATAACAGCACCATGGACGAAATGGTTGAGCGCTATGCTCCTCTAGTAAAACGTATCGCTCATCATTTGATGGCGCGTATGCCCTCAAGTGTGTTGGTTGAAGACTTGGTTCAGGCGGGTTTGATAGGGTTATTAGAAGCCGCACGCAATTATGATGTCTCCAAAGGTGCAAGTTTCGAAACCTACGCCGGTATTCGTATCCGGGGATCAATGATTGACGATGTGCGTCGCGGGGATTGGGCACCAAGGTCGATACACCGTAATTCCCGCCGTGTTTCAGAGGCATTAAGGAATGTGGAGTCGCGATTGGGACGTGATGCCAGTGATCAGGAGGTTGCAGCAGAGCTAGGTGTGCCGCTGGATGATTACTACAGCATGTTGCAGGACTCGGCATCGAGTAAATTATTCAGTTTTGACGAGATTACCAGCGGCGATGATAAGCCGGAAGAGCAGTTACCCAGCTCCACTGCTAGCCCCTTTGACGGCATTCAAACGGATGCTTTGCGACAGGGTTTGGCGGATGCCATCAGTACCTTGCCAGAACGCGAGCGTTTGGTATTGGCGCTCTACTACGATGAAGAGTTAAACCTGAAGGAAATTGGCCTGATACTGGGAGTCAGTGAGTCTCGGGTAAGTCAGATCCACAGTCAGGCGGCTACCCGTTTGAGAAGCCGTATGTCCGATTGGCAGCGGGAAGACGCGGGTTGAGCTGTTGAGCACAGATACATCATACAATTGGTGTTGACATATTTTTATTCTGAACATTAAGTAGTCTACGTAAATAGCTAATTTCATTATGAAAAGTGGCAAAAAATTGTTATAAGTAGACATTGATAATTAGCTGGCTTCGTATCGGGGGCTGAGTGAATTGGATGCGCATTAGTCGCAACCCTGTGCGGGAATATTATTGGAGGTGGCTTTGGACAAGGGGATGAAAATTCTAATTGTGGACGATTTTTCGACCATGAGGCGAATCATAAAAAATTTGTTGCGGGACTTGGGATTCACCAATACAGCGGAAGCTGACGATGGCTCAACAGCGCTGCCTATGCTGCAGAACGGTCGTTTTGATTTCCTGATCACTGACTGGAACATGCCAGGTATGTCCGGCATAGATTTATTGAAGGCTGTACGTGCTGACGAACAATTAAAAAAGATGCCAATTCTTATGGTCACGGCAGAGGCAAAGCGGGATCAAATTATTGAAGCTGCTCAGGCTGGAGTAAATGGCTATGTGGTAAAGCCATTTACTGCTGCTGTTCTCAAAGAAAAAATCGAGAAAATTTTCGAGCGCGTCGATAGTTAGTCCTGTCGGGCTGAAAATTCCAAGTCACTTACCGGGGAATTGCGACACCATGTTGGGACAAGATCAAATCACCCCTTCCGATGACCTTTGGGACGACCTGAAAGCGCGCGCTCAAATACTGGTGAGCAAGCTCGAAGAGGGCGACTTTTCCGGCGCTTCAGAGGCAATTGAAAAGCTTAATGAGGCGCGAGATCATAGTATCTATCGGGAAGTTGGAAAACTCACCCGAGGTTTGCATGAGGCGATAGCTAATTTTGATATAGACACCCAGTCCACCGATACAGGTGCCGAGAATGGATCGAAGATGACTAGTGCCGAGGATCGTTTAGCCTATGTCATTAATCTTACCCAGAGTTCTGCCGATAAGACTATGGATATGGTCGAAGAGGGAATCCCACTCGCTTCAGAACTTGGCGACGGGGCTTTATTGCTGCGAGAAGAATGGAGTCGTTTGATTCGGCGTGAAGTTGACCCAGAGAATTATCTGGATTTATACCAAGGTGTCGATCGCTACTTGGCTACTGCTGGGAAAAATGCCGATCTGTTGAGCGAAAAATTGAATACTATTTTATTGGCTCAGGATTTTCAGGATCTGACTGGGCAGGTAATTAAGAAAGTGATCAATCTGGTTCAGGATGTTGAAATCAGGCTGGTAGAGTTGATGCGTGTAGCGGGCAAAGTGGAAGAGCTGACCGGAATCGTGCGGGGGGTCGACCCCAGCGTTCATTCGGTCACTAATAACAAAGAACTCGATTCCGCCGCGGAAGGCCCACAAGTCAACGCAGAACAGCGAAAAGATGTCGTTAGCGGGCAGGATAATGTTGATGACTTGCTTTCAAGTTTAGGGTTTTAATGGTTTTTCCGCCGCCAATATCCCATCGTCGAATGATAAGAATAAGGTTGTTGGGAGTTGTGAGTGTTCAGTGAAGACGAAGAAATACTTCAGGACTTTCTGGTTGAAGCCGGAGAAATCCTGGAGCAATTATCGGAGCAGCTGGTTGATCTGGAAGGGCAACCTGATAACGCAGAACTGCTTAATGCTATTTTTCGCGGATTTCATACGGTCAAGGGTGGGGCGGGCTTTCTGCAGCTGGCTGCGCTGGTAGATTGTTGCCATATAACCGAAAATTTATTTGATATTCTTCGCACCGGGAAACGCAGAGTTACGCCTGAATTAATGGATGTCGTGCTACAGGTTCTCGATACTGTCAATATCATGTTTGAACAACTCAAACAGCATCAGGAGATTTCGCCAGCGGACCCTCAGCTATTATTGGCATTAGGGCGACTGGTAGATGGCACAGACTCGGCCGGCGGCAGCGCGACGACTAATCGAGTCGCTAGAACCCCACTTCCTGATGACATGCAAAGCGCTAGCAAAACTGACAGCGCGGTCACTGGTGATCCGGATGTCGACAATGCGGATGCAGAATTTGAGCAATTTTTAGATGCGCTTACTCGCTCATCACCGCAGCAACAAGATATATTACAGCAGCCGTCAAAAAATTTGGCAGCTGGTGCCAGTGATGAGATAAGCGATGATGAATTCGAAAAGCTGCTCGATCAGATTCATGGCAAAGGTAAACATCGCGATAACCTGGGAGATAGCAGTAGCCTGGAGAGTAAAGCGTCAGCTAGTGACGATATCAGTGATGAGGAATTCGAGGCGTTATTGAATGAGCTCCACGGTGATGGTTTACCCGGCGACGTGCAACTGAATGAATTTTCAGATGTTACAGGCGACCAGAATGACTTAAAAACATCGGGTTCGGCCACTGATAGTATCGATGATAACGAGTTTGAGGCGCTACTTGATCAGCTACATGGTAAAGACAGAGGCCCGTCCGGTGCAGGGGTTGAAATAGGCGGTATCGTTGAGCTGGATGTGGAACCTTCGGCCAATGTTATTTCTACACCTAAGGAATCGTCTGTCGTTAACAGCACAGTAAGATCGTCTAAGGAGAATACGGCTGAGACAACAGTTCGGGTTGATACCCAGCGACTTGACGATATCATGAACATGGTAGGTGAGCTTGTTTTGGTGCGCAACAGGTTGGTTCGCCTGGCTACAAAGAACGGTGAAGAGGTGATGAAAAAAGCAGTATCAAACCTCGACGTTGTAACAGCAGACCTGCAGTCAGCAGTAATGAAAACACGGATGCAACCGATAAAAAAAGTGTTTGGTCGCTTTCCTCGCGTGGTCAGAGATCTAGCACGCAGTTTAAACAAAGAAATCAGCCTGGAGTTGCAAGGTGAAGAAACAGATCTGGATAAAAATCTGGTAGAGGCGTTAGCTGACCCTCTTGTTCACCTGGTTCGAAATTCGGTAGATCACGGGATTGAAATGCCCGATATAAGAGAGGCTGCGGGCAAACCTCGTGCAGGCAAGGTGATTTTGTCGGCAGAGCAGGAGGGCGATCATATTCTTTTATCCATTATCGATGATGGTGCTGGTATGGACCCCGATATGCTGCGTAAAAAAGCCATCGAAAAAGGCTTGTTTGAGGCGGATGCTGCAGCTCGGCTGAGTGAATCAGATTGTTTCAATATTATATTTATGCCAGGTTTTTCCACTAAAACAGAAGTCTCTGACGTGTCTGGTCGCGGAGTGGGGATGGATGTTGTTAAGACAAAAATCATTCAGTTAAATGGTTCTGTTGATATTCATTCACGAATTGGCGAGGGTACCAGGCTATCGATCAAAGTACCGTTAACACTGGCGATTATGCCGACCCTGATGGTAATGCTGTCTGATCAGACATTTGCTCTTCCATTGGCGAGTGTAAATGAAATATTTGAAATGGACTTAACGCGTAAAAATGTTGTTGACGGGCAGGACGTGGTTACTGTTCGAGACAAAGTGTTGCCGTTGTTTTACTTGAAACAATGGCTGGTAAAAGATGTTGGCGATGATTGCGAGTCAGAGAATACCCATGTTGTGATTGTAACCGTTGGCAATCGCAGGGTTGGCTTTGTTGTCGATCAATTAGTGGGGCAGGAGGAGGTTGTTATCAAGCCGCTGGGGAAAATGTTACAGGGCACTCCGGGAGTGGCTGGGGCGACTATTACCGGAGATGGTCGCATAGCTTTGATTCTGGACGTTCCGGGTTTGTTGAAAAAGTATTGTGGGTAATAGAGCATCATAGATTATCTGTGATGCTTGCTTTGTTGTTGAACTGGGTAGTGGGGGAATCTTTGTGATTATTATTGAGTTTATGGACTGGTCTCTGTAATTGCTGTTCAAGAGGTTGTTATGACGGTATCCGTTCTGATAGTTGATGATTCTGCCTTTTTTCGGCGGCGGTTAGCTGCAATGATCAATGAGTCTGCAGGTCTGACGGTTATTGGCACCGCAACAAATGGCCGTGAGGCCGTTGAGCAGACGCTACAATTAAAGCCGGATGTCATTACTATGGACTACGAAATGCCGGTGATGGACGGTATTACCGCGATAAAGCAGATTATGTCGCAGTGTCCTACACCCATTCTGATGTTCTCGTCGTTAACCTATGAGGGTGCAAGGGTTACACTGGATTCGCTGAATGCAGGAGCCGTCGATTATTTACCCAAAACTTTTGATGAAATATCAACAAAATACGCGGAGTTGAGAGAGAAACTGGTTGAGAGAATACTGACGGTATCCAGTGCCGGAACCGGCGCAAAATTGCGATCGTCGATGGCTTTTTCCACGGCGACAGAAGCAACAGCGGACGTGGGCCAACAGCCCCTGAACTCGAGGGTTATGGCGAGTCCGAAACGTAGTAGTCGTTCCGGCCTTCGAAGTGGAAACCAGTTAGCGTTGGTGGCAATAGCTACATCAACAGGTGGTCCGGTTGCGCTGCAACAAGTGTTAAGTCAATTGCCCGTTAGTTTTTCGTTGCCATTGGTGCTCGTTCAACATATGCCTGCGGCGTTTACGCCAGCATTTGCAGAACGCTTGAATGCGCTGTGTAATATTGAGGTTAGAGAGGCCCGGGATGGTGACAGTTTGCAGAAGGGCTTGGCGTTATTAGCTCCTGGCGGCAAGCAGTTGATGATTGGAAAAAACGGTAAAGTGAAAATACTACCCGGCGATGAACGGATGAATTATAAACCCAGTGCGGATATAACCTTTGGCTCTGCAGCTAACGTATATGGAAATAAAGTATTGGCGATTGTGTTAACGGGTATGGGTGCAGATGGTTGCGAGGGAGCAAAAATCCTGAAGCAAAAAGGTGCCACTATATGGGCTCAGGACGAAAATACGTCGGTGATTTATGGGATGCCTATGGCGGTTACAAAGGCGAATTTAGTTGATGACGTATTGTCTCTCGACCGTGTCGGGAAGCGATTGTGCGAATTAAAGTAAGGTTTTTACGATGGATGTATTGAGTATATTTGGTGTCATTCTGGGTTTTGGTGCAATTATTGGCGGGAACTATCTAGAGGGCGGGAGTTTGTCGGCGCTAGCTAATCTGCCTGCGGCGGTCATCGTTCTGGGTGGTACGTTAGGTGCGGCGATGTTGCAGACACCTTGGTCAGGTATGAAGCTGGCTTTACGGCGGTTGATATGGGTTTTTGCCTCTCCAACTTATGCGTTTAACAAGGGTGTGGACAAAGTCGTTCGTTGGGCTATTGCCGCCCGCAAGGAAGGCTTGTTGGGGTTGGAGGCTATAGCCGAGACAGAAACTGATTTTTTTGCCCGCAAAGGTCTGCAATTACTAGTTGATGGCTGTGAGCCCGAAAATATTCGCTCGGTTATGGAAGTTGAATCAACCATGCTCGAGCAAAGAGACGTTGACGCGGCCAAGTTTTACGAAAGTATGGGTGGTTATGCCCCGACGATTGGCATTATTGGCGCGGTTATGGGGTTGATTCAGGTGATGAGCAATCTGTCGGACCCCAGTAAATTGGGTGCAGGTATTGCAATTGCATTTGTTGCAACTATCTACGGTGTTGGTTTTGCCAATTTGTTGCTGCTGCCGATCGCCAGCAAGTTGCGAAGCATAGCTCGAGTAGAGGCAGAATTTAGGGATTTAATCATCGAAGGTATTATTTCTATTGCCGAGGGTGAAAACCCCAAAGCCATTGAATTGAAATTAAACGGCTTTTTACACCGCTAACGCAACAAGGAGACATCAGTGGCCCGTCGCCGCATTGTTGAAGATTCTGTCAGTCACGACCGCTGGTTGGTGTCGTATGCTGATTTTATAACGCTATTGTTTGCATTTTTTGTGGTGATGTATTCCATTTCACAAGTTAATGAAGGCAAGTACAAAGTGCTGTCTGAGACTTTGACAGAAGTCTTCACACGTCAGGAACCGGGAACACCTGAACACACGTTGGACCCTTTTCAGGTTGGAGAGATTGCAAAGTCAAACCCACAGAGTTTTATCGAGCTGGAAGCGACGAAAATTCTTGAAAAGGACGGCAGCAGTGAGGGCTCGCGAGAAGGCGAACAGTTGGAACAAGGCGGTTTGCCTGAAGAGTTTCAGCAGATAAACCAGAAAATTGATGAGTCACTAGCGGAACTGCTAAAAAGTAATCTGGTGACTGTTCGAGGCAATGAAAAGTGGCTCGAAGTAGAACTTAAGTCATCGCTGCTATTCGGCAGCGGGGATTCAACCTTAAGCTTACCGGCACTGGAGTTATTGGGGAGTATTGCCTCAATTTTGAAAGATCAAACGAATCCTATTCGGGTTGAAGGGTTTACAGACAACCGGCCGATCAATAGTGCTCGTTATCCATCGAATTGGGAATTGTCAGCGGGCCGGGCGTCTGCCGTGGTCAAGTTTTTTATTGAGGAAGGGCTCGCTGCAGATCGTTTGGCAGCGATAGGTTATGGTGAACATCAGCCGATCACAGACAATAACTCGGAGGAGAGCAGGGCGGCAAATCGCCGTGTTGTATTAATGATTTCAAAAACGGGGGAATTACGTCCGGAGTTGCGTGAAATCACCTCTTCTGAAGAGTTACTGGCGGGACGGGTTGAGCCTCTGGATGAGGGGAATACCGGTATTGAAATTATTATTCCCGGTGTGAATAGCGAATCGGCAGAAATTCCGGCGAGTGAAAACGAAACAGTAACGAGCGACCAACAGACAGGCAATGGGGTCAGAACCATTGAGCTTGAAGGTGGTGGTTTACTGTTTACCAATGATGCCCCGCGGGAAGGTGACGAGTGATGTTTATCGGTGGCGAGTTTTTTGCAATTAGCGGATTATCAGCGTTTAAAGATCATAAGTATGTTGTGTTATTAACGGTTAAGTGGGGATAAGAAATGCGGGTCTGGTCCGTAGCGAATCAAAAAGGTGGCGTTGGAAAAACAACCACAGCGGTGACTCTCGGAGGTTTGTTAGCGGAGCGAGGTGAGCGTGTATTACTGCTCGACCTGGATCCCCATGGCTCGATGACCAGCTATTTTGGTTATGACCCGGACGTATTGCAGAGTAGTAGTTTTAACTTATTTGCGGCCGAGCCATTGACACTTCCCCAGTTTGAAAAGTTATTGCTAACCACGCCTAGCGAGGGTCTCACTTTGCTACCTTCAAGCATGGCGCTGGCAACAGTAGAGCGACGAGCAGCCGTCGAAGGCATGGGTCTAAAAGTCGCCAGAGCGCTTGCGCTCGCTTGGGATAAATATGATTATGTTTTGATTGATAGTCCCCCTGTGCTGGGAGCGCTAATGATTAATGCTCTGGCTGCCAGCGAATGGTTGTTGGTGCCGGTGCAAACCGAGTTTTTAGCATCAAAAGGCCTCGAGCGGATGCTTCGTACTATTTCAATGGTTACCCGCTCGCTAAAGAAAAACCTTCAATACACAATAGTTCCAACTATGTTTGATCGGCGAACTCAAGCATCGGTAAAAACGCTGAGAGCAATGCGAAACGCTTATCCAGAATCGATATGGGCGGCAATGATTCCCGTCGATACGCGATTTAGGGACGCGAGCAAGGAGGGACTGGTTCCCTCGCAGCATGCACCGGATTCTCGTGGTGTTAGTGCATACCAGTCACTACTGAAATACCTGCTGTTGCAGCAGCAACAGAGAAAGCAGGCTTAAGGGGTTAGGCTGGTGAATCTATACTATGAGTAGTGAATCTTCAGATAGTGATGGCGGTAATCACGAAGACAATAGCCAGGTGTTTGTACAGGATTACCTGGATTTGTTGCTGGCAACTGAAACCAGTTTGGTTAAGACAGTAACTTCAGCCCCCAAATCGCGAAAAACGATCGTTACTCACCCCATGCAAAGAAGATCATCGGATACGCTTCCCCCTCTGGCGATGGTGGCAGGTACCGATATGAAGCCTTTGGCAGCTGATACACAGAACAAGCCTATAGCGGTACCGATAATGTCTTCGGAGGCAGAGTCAGAAAATTCTCCAACTCTAGATCCCAGAGGTTTGATCGGTGTTGAGCGGAGAAAGTCTTTCCCGCAAACCAGGGAGAATGAAAGTCAGGCTTTGCTACCGATGACAAAATGGTTAAACGGTAGGCCACTTTGGGCTCAGGATCGTTTTGAGTGTCTGCTATTTAGAGTTTCCGGTTTAACATTGGCGTTACCATTGGTTGAATTGGCAGGTATTTATCCTCTGGTGATCAAATCTCTTGAGCCCGAGGATGAGCGGGTGTTATCAATCGGGTTGTTGCCGATAAAAAACGGCCGTATTTCAGTAATAGATACCGCTAGTGTGGTCATGCCCGATCGTTATGACAGGGTCATGAGAGAACGCTTTAACTACGTGGTAGCAGTTAAAGGTATGAATTGGGGTTTGGCTGTTGATAACATTGATGGCGCGCATATTCAGGAGATTGACGGCGTTCAGTGGCGCAGCCAGCTCACGAGGCGCCCTTGGTTGGCGGGTACCGTACTTGATCGCAGGTGTGCAATTGTCGAGGTCAATCAACTAAACGCAATGCTCCAGTAATATCTGCACATTTAATCTTAGCTCTCCTTTCGTAGGTTGTTTTAATCCTCTTGAGTTACTGGCACAAAAAGTGCTTTGTCCTATAGTGATTGCATAAAGATGATCATATTTTGACGCGCCCATGCAGGGGAGTGCTTTCGGAGATAGGGTTTATGGCTTCAGGTTCCAGCAACGACAGTAGCGAGTCTATGATGCAGTGGGTGACTTTTCGATTGGGAAAAGAGACCTATGGGGTCAATGTCATGCAGGTACAAGAGGTTTTACGTTATACCGAAATAGCGCCGGTGCCAGGAGCCCCTCCATATGTTCTGGGAATCATCAATCTAAGGGGTAATGTAGTCACTGTCATAGACACACGCCACCGTTTTGGCTTGCCTGCAGGTGATATCTCTGACCAGACTCGAATTATCATTATTGAAGCTGACAATACCGTAACAGGTATTCTGGTCGATATGGTGGCTGAAGTGGTGTATCTAAGTCAGTCAGAAATCGAATCCGCTCCCAATGTTGGAAGCGATGAAAGTTCACGGTTTATTCATGGCGTATGCCAGAAAAATAATGAATTACTGATTTTGGTGGATCTTAATAAGTTGCTCACAGAGCAGGAGTGGTCAGAGATGAAAGAGTCCTCATGAGTATGGTCTGGTTTATATCTATCGTCTCTCTAATTGTTGCGATATTGGCGTTGTGTGGCCTTATCTGGGCATTCAGTCGTCTACGCAGTTTTGAACAGCTCTCAGCAGAGCGAGTGGCGGCCCTAGCAGCAGAAATATCCGCTGTTAATGGTGCAGCTATCGGTGTTGGTCGGCGGTTGATTGCGGTAGAAAAGAAACTTAAATTGTCCATTGAGCAACAACAAAAAATCGATGGCAGTAATGTTGATATCCAGCCTTATGACCAGGCAGCCACGATGGCCGAACAGGGTGCGGATACTCAACAATTGATCGATCGATGTGGTCTTCCCGAGGCTGAAGCAAGCTTGTTGTCACTGTTACAATCGTCTGTCCGGCAGGGAGCTGCTAACTAGCAGTGTCGATGCAGGTATTCGATTCACTATCAATCTGACGTTAGTCGCCTGACCAACATATCGGTTTGCGATTGGTCGGTGGGGGGCTCCCATCCTTCGGGGAATTTGCCCTGTATTTTGTAGGCAAATGCTATTATCTGAGCGATACACAAATACAGTGACTCAGGAATTTCTTCTCCAACGCCTATATTAACCAATAATTCCAATAGGGCTTCGTTCTCAAATAGCGGTATTCCGTGCTGTTTGGCAATCGCTATTATTTGTTCAGCAATTTCGCCAGTACCGGCGGCGCTGACAATTGGCGCCCTTGAACCGTCGTACTGCAGTGAAGCGGCTTTTTTTTCTGGTGGTTTAGAGGATACTTTTTTCATGTTCGAATATCGACTAGCTGCTTGTAGATTGGCATATTCTGTTTCGGCGGTAGCCCAAGTTGGCAATCAACCTGTTTGACGTTGACCCCAACTTTTTCCAGATTAGATTTTAATCCATCTATTTCACGTTGCACTTCTCGATGAGTGTTTTCGAGTTGCGACCATACAGTAGCCGAAACCGACATATCAATGACTTTTAGTTGTACGTTCATTTTGCCAAGTTTATGCAGGTCGAAGGCCAGCATAACCGTCCATAATTTTGTTCCGGTGTCATTGCTGTCCCCTTGTTCTTCGTCAACCAGATGCTGGTCAATTCGCATTTCGAGATTGTCGATATTTTTGCCGTGAATTATAGGGATCTCCAGAGTCCAGCTATTAACCGGACCCTGATTGTCAGGTGTGTTTTGCTGTCTGGTGGCGAGTGTTTCCAGTTGATTTAATTGTGTTCTTGCAAGGCTCGCCAGCAGTTGACTACTTAATTGACGCAATAAAACATCGACATTTTTTCCATTGCTGGAGCTGGAGTTGACGATACTGGCGTTGTTATTGACAGCGGGGTCAAGGGGCGATGTTAGAAGGGACGCGTGAGGTTTTAAACTCTCAGCAGGCTCTACGGTGCCTAGCGGCAGACTTTGTGTGCCGGGAAGAGGAAGCTTAAAAGCAGGGCTCTCTGCCGCTGTTGATGTGGGTTGTGTAACATTCAGCGAGCGTGTTGTATTTTCCAGCAGAGGAACAATTCGTTGCATAAGTCCTTTAAGGTCTTGACCGAGCGCACTAGTGCTTGTTGGTTGGCTACTGCCCGCCGCGATTTTGCTGTTGTGGGAGGCGTTTGTCGATAGTTGGGCCAGCTTTGTCTCAAGAAAAATACCACTATTGGCGATGGCCTGTTTGACAGCGGGTGATTGCTGTAATTGCTGTGATGACGGAAACTGTTTAAGCAGATGCGCGACGTTTTGGGTCAGTTCTTTTGGCCAGTTTGTCGGCGGCTGCTGGACGATTTTTAGCAGCAGAGGCAACAGGGTTTTAATGGGTTGTTGTTGTGGTAGGGCCTGACGAAGCCCCTGTTCAATGATTGGTCGGGTTTTACTTGAAGGGTTTAATAGCGAATTTGAGTGTGCCGCGGAGGCTGTTGTCGGGCCGTTCCCCTGCAGCGGTAGAGAGGACGTTGATAACGGGAGTCCGGTGAGGTTGACGCCGCCGCCGGTTGACGAGGTGTTGCCTGGAACACCTCTATTTGCCGGGCTCGCAATAGCGAGGATGGTGGCAAGATTATTCTGGGCAATGGTTATTTGAAGTCGGCTCCCGGTCGCGATCGGGGCGTTGGTAGTTAGTTCAAAATTTTGATTGGCAGTATTAATACTAACTCTGAACTGTTCGCCACCAGAACTGCCAGCAGGCGCGGCGAGCCGAATATTTGACGTGACAATAGCATCAATGATCCCGGCTTTTGCCGTTGACGCTAACTGGTTTCCGCTAAGTGGTTTGAGCGCTACCAGTTGATTGATCAATGAATCAGTATTTGCTTTCATTGTTGATGGTGTCATCTGTTGATGCAAACTCTCCGCCTGTAAAACAAGATGGGGGATGATTTGCTGGATAAAATAACCCGATGATACTGTCATAGGGTGCGGCGCTTAATTATGTATATAATAGCGACCGAATGACATAAGCGGAAACAACCATTGCGACAATAGTCGTTAATAGTGTCAATGTTGTCAGTTAAGCGAAAGAATAATTGCATTATTAGGGTAGCGGCCGTGTTATCAATAACTTTGCTGCTATTTGAACAATTGGACCAGAGAAGGCTAAATAACTAAGTGAGTTCGTTACTTCAAACTGTTGATCTGTGTTGTGAAAGGGATGGCCGCTGCCTGGTTGATCGCCTGAATATTGATGTTAGGGAAGGGCAGATTTATCAAATTGAAGGGCCCAATGGCAGTGGTAAGACCAGCTTGTTGCGAATTCTGAGTGGTCTCTCGTCCCGTTATACCGGTGACTTGCAGTGGCGTGGCAGCGCAGTGTCTGTAGCGAGAGCCGAATACTTAGCCGAATTAACCTATCTCGGGCACAGTTCGGGAGTTAAAGCGGTGTTAACCCCGCGTGAAAACTTGATGTGGCATGCGGCGTTGCGAGGTCTTGTCGATGACACCGCGGGTGCTCTGGTTATGGCAGCTTTGGACAAAGTAGGGCTCTATGGTTTTGAGGATGCAGCCTGTTTTACGCTTTCAGCCGGTCAGCAAAGGCGGGTAGCATTAGCTAGATTATTTCTTGGGCAATCGACACTATGGATTCTGGATGAGCCTTTTACGGCCATTGATAAACAAGGTGTGTTGGAATTGGAATCGTGGATAGTAGATTACGCCAGCGCAGGAGGTGCAGTAGTCCTTACTACTCACCATGAGCTAAATATCGATCATGCGATTCAACGTGTCACGTTGGGAGATGTCTAATGACAAGCTATAGGCCCACGGCTACCGGATTTGTTGCCACTTTGCGCCGTGATTTGTTGTTAGCTTTTCGTCGCCGAAGTGATTTTTTTAACCCGTTGGCATTTTTTCTGATCGTTTGTTCGTTGTTTCCGATGGGGATAGGACCAGACCCTAAGCAGTTGGCGATTCTGGCTCCAGGGATAATGTGGGTTGTCGCTTTGTTAGCTTGCCTGTTATCGAGTGACATGTTGTTTCGCAGTGATTTCGACGATGGTAGCCTGGAGTTGATGCTGTTAAGTCCATCGTCGCTTTACCTGCAGGTGCTTGCAAAAACACTGGCGCATTGGCTATTAACCGGGTTTCCGTTGACAATTTTGTCACCATTATTGGCTTTGTTGTTGCAGCTCCCTGCATCCGGAACGGTGGCGATGATGTTGGCGATGGCGGTTGGTACGGCCAGTTTGAGTTTTATTGGTGCGATTGGTGCGGGTTTAACGGTAGGTTTGAGAAAGGGTGGGCTACTTTTGTCACTGATTATTTTACCGCTTTACGTGCCAGTGTTAATTTTTGGGGTGGGAACGGTGCAGGCGGCAGTTGATGGATTTAACTATATGGGGCCTTTGGCTGTGTTGGGGGCGTTGCTGGCACTTGCCGCAACACTGGCACCGCTGGCAATTGCCGCCAGTGTTCGAATAAGCGTTGATAATTAGTGCTTCAATCGGGCTTGGAGCGGGGTTCAACTTATTAGTTCTACGTGACAATCGATACCACGACCATTAAACCAAATGCTAACCCGATCAGCATTACGACGACCAGCATTACTTGCTTCATGGTCTTATTGTCTTGACTCGTTTGGTTTTCCATTTTTTTACTCATACCTTATTCCGCGATTATTAGTCTTAGTGGGGTATTTCGCGACTGTAACGGTAGTTCTCTATTACCTAAAGGACATTGATTCAGGTCAAGCAAATTGATCCTGATGACAAGTTGTGATGTTCCATCGCTGAAACAACTTAATAATCAAGCTATTGGCTACCGGTGTAGCAGCTTTCTTGTATAATGGCCGCCTGTTCAATTGGGCTGATTAGACAACTATGTGGACCTTTTTTCATAAGATGGGCTCGCCCCGCTGGTATTACCAAATTAGTGGCCAGTGCTTGCCATGGGTGGCCGTGGCGGCAGTATCGTTACTGTTGGTGGGGTCAATTTGGGGATTGGCTATTGCCCCGATGGATTTTCGCCAGGGGAATAGCTTCCGCATTATCTATATCCATGTTCCCTCTGTGTTTGTGGCAATGTCTGGCTATATGGTTATGGCCATTGCCGCCGCTATTACATTGATCTGGAAAATGAAACTGGCCGAGGTAGTGATGAAGTGCTGTGCACCGATTGGTGCAGGTATGACGTTTATTGCACTGCTCAGCGGTTCGCTGTGGGGTAAACCTACGTGGGGGACTTATTGGGTTTGGGATGCCCGATTGACGTCGGTATTGATTCTATTTTTCCTCTATCTTGGTGTTATTGCGCTTTATGAAGCGTTTGAAGACAATATATCGGCCAGCAAAGCCTGTGCAATATTAAGTTTAGTCGGAAGTGTGAACATTCCTATTATTCACTGGTCTGTAGAGTGGTGGAATAGTTTACATCAGCCGGCAACGTTGAAGTTAACCGAAGAGTCAACAATGCACCCTGATATGCTCTATCCCTTGCTGATTATGATAGTTGGTTTGTATTTTTTGTTTGGTTTGTTACTGCTGCTTTACACCCGCAGTGAAATATTAGTGCGGGAACGTGGCACCAAATGGGTTAAAGAACTTGTTGCCGAGAAGTACGCGGCAAATTGACATTGGTTTTTGGGCATCGATTCGTATATGCAATTTGATAATTTTTCTGATTTTATGACAATGGGCGGTCACGGCGTTTATGTCTGGACCGTATACGGCGTGGCACTTTTAGTAATTGCCGCTTTGGTCATTACGCCCCTGCGCCGGGATCGTCGCTTTTTTATTGAGCAGTCAATGCTGCTTCGTCGGGACCAGGCATCCGATCGCAAAACAACTAACCGTGTTAGTAAATAAAGGTATCTGCTGAAGTGGCTATGCATCCGCACAGAAAACAGCGTCTAATCGTCGTTCTTTTAATTGTATTTGGCACCGGCATCGCTGTTGCTTTGGCCAGTTTTGCGCTGCGCGAAAACATTAATTTGTTTTACCCTCCGGCAGAGATTGCCGCTGGTAAGGCGCCTGTTGGCAAGCAGATTCGCGCTGGCGGTATGGTGCTAGTTGGCAGTATTCAACGTGACCCCAATAGTCTGCGGGTTGACTTCGCGGTGACTGATTACGAAGCGACGGTGCCAGTGGTTTACACTGGGATTTTACCGGACTTGTTTGATGAGGGCCAAGGCGTTGTTGCGTCGGGAAAGCTCGATTCAGATGGTGTTTTTCAGGCGACGGAAGTGTTGGCAAAACACGACGAAAATTATATGCCACCAGAAGTGCAGTCTGCACTCGATGCTGCGGCCAAAACAGCTGAATAATGTGTCAGCCAAGAGTATTTAGATGATTCCAGAGTACGGACATTTTGCGTTGATTATTGCCTTAAGTCTGGCGTTACTGCTTTCGGTTGTTCCCCTGTGGGGTGCTATAAGGGGTAATAGCTATCTTATGGCGCTCAGTCGGTCACTGGCTGTCGGCCAGTTTACCTTTGTTGCCATTGCCTTTGCGGTGTTGTGTTACGTGTTTTTGCACGACGACTTTACCGTTGTTATTGTTGCTGCGCATTCTAATAGTCAGCTACCGTGGATTTATAAACTAAGCGCGGTTTGGGGTAATCACGAAGGGTCGCTGTTGTTGTGGGCTTTGATTCTTTCAGTGTGGACTCTGGCAGTTGCTATGTTTAGTCGTCAGTTGCCATTGGATATGCTGGCGAGAGTGCTCGCAGTCATGGGTATGATCTCGGTAGGTTTTCTGCTGTTTTCATTGCTGACCTCCAATCCCTTTGATAGACATCTGCCAAATTTTCCGGCTGACGGTAGCGATCTCAATCCTTTGCTGCAGGATTTTGGGTTAATCATCCATCCTCCAATGTTGTATTTCGGTTATGTTGGGTTTTCTGTCGCTTTTGCCTTCGCCATTGCTGCGCTTAGTAGTGGCCGCCTCGACGCGGCATGGGCGAAATGGTCTCGACCATGGACTAATATAGCCTGGGCTTTCCTTACCGCAGGTATTGCATTGGGTAGTTGGTGGGCCTATTACGAATTGGGCTGGGGCGGTTGGTGGTTCTGGGATCCGGTTGAAAATGCATCGTTTATGCCCTGGTTAGTTGGTACTGCTCTGATTCACTCTTTAGCGGTGACTGAAAAGCGTGGTGTATTTAAAAGTTGGACGGTGTTGTTAGCCATTTTTGCATTTTCACTGAGTCTGTTGGGGACGTTTTTAGTGCGGTCGGGGGTGTTAACGTCTGTCCATTCTTTCGCAACAGATCCTGAGCGAGGTCTTTTTATCCTGGCGTTTTTGATTCTGGTGATAGGCGCGTCTTTAACCTTGTACGCATTAAGAGCGCCAACAGTATCGAGCAAAAGCCACTATGAGTTGCTCTCCAGAGAAATGTTATTGTTGGCGAATAATGTTGTATTTTTGGCGGCGATGTTAACGGTGTTATTCGGAACATTATTTCCGTTGTTAATGGATGGCTTGGGGTACGGTAAATATTCCGTCGGCCCGCCATATTTTAACGCGGTTTTTGTCCCGTTGATGGCAGTCCTAATGGTCTTTATGGGTGTTGGGCCGGCGGCACATTGGAAAAAAACACGACTCGGGCATTTGCAGTCAAAACTACTGGTTGCTGCCGCAGCGAGTGTTTTGGTGGGTATTATTTTTCCGTGGTTATACGACAGCGAATACAACATTGCGGCGGCTCTGGCAGTTTGTTTTGCCGCCTGGGTAATTTTCACAACGCTGATAGATGTGAAAGAGAAGTTGAAAAATGCCAGTACCCTCAGTTCCGGATTAAGTCGGTTAAGCCGCGCCTATTATGGTATGGTTTTTGCTCATATTGGTTTTGCTGTCAGTGTATTAGGTGTCTGTCTTACAAGTCAGTATAGCTTGGAGCGTGATTTGCGAATGGAGCCTGGTGATCAAATGGAGCTGGCGGGATATAGCTTTCAGTTTCAAGGTACGCGACATGTTACCGGCCCGAATTTTAGCGGTGAAGAAGGCATTATTTCAGTGTCTGAAGACGGTGCGATCATTGCTACATTACACCCTCAAAAAAGGCGTTATAACGCCCAAAAGGGGCAGACCATGACAGAGGCAGCGATTGAAAACGGATTTTTCCGGGATTTATATGTTGCACTGGGGGAGCCGCTTGGCGAAAGTGCCTGGGCGGTTCGGGTTCACTATAAGCCGTTTGTTCGATGGATGTGGTTAGGTGCGTTATTGATGGCTTTTGGTGGCTCGTTCGCGGCAACGGATAAGCGTTATCGTATGCGCATACGAGAAAAATTAACGGGCGTTGATGCCGCTGTTGAGGCCGGGTAGCTTTTTTATATTATGCAACGATTCAAATTATTTTTACCTCTGATTGTGTTTGCCATTATTGCGGTTTTTTTCTATACGATGGTTAGTCGTATTGATCAGGGCAAGTACAACCCTCAGGATCTTCCTTCGGCGCTTATCAATAAGCCATTTCCCTCATTCAGGTTGGCGAAACTTGAAGACCTAAGTGTTTCACTGCAACAGAAAGATCTGTTGGGTCGTATAACTCTGGTCAATATCTGGGCTACCTGGTGTCCTTCCTGTCATGTTGAGCATGGCTACCTCAATTATTTGGCCTCTGAAAAAGACATGACTATTGTGGGTGTTAATTACAAGGACAAAGCGCCGGCGGCGCAGCGCTGGCTGCAGACCAAGGGTAACCCTTATCGTTTCAATATATTTGACCCCAACGGCATTTTGGGGCTCGATTTGGGAGTGACTGGTGCTCCGGAAACCTATGTTGTAGACCATCGGGGTTTTATCCGTTTTCGTTATCAGGGGCCGCTTAATGAAACGGTTTGGCAGGAAAAGTTTCAACTGTTGATTGAGCAATTACAGCAAGAGCAATTGGCAGACACGGGTGGAGATGTAGGATGAGGCTGTTGGCTTTGTTACTGATGGTGTTTTCCCCGATGTTAATGGCGGTGGTGGAAACATATGACTTTGATGATGAAGAAAAGCGAGAGCGTTATCAGATTTTCGTAGAGGAATTGCGTTGTCCTAAATGTCAGAATCAAAATTTGGCAGGGTCAAATTCTCCTATCGCTAAAGATTTGCGGCGAGAGCTTTATCGACTGCTGGAAGAGGGTCGAGATGATGAGCAAATAGTTGAGTATATGGTTAATCGTTATGGCGAATTTGTTCTCTATCGGCCGCGTTTTAATCCAGAAACTGCCGTGTTGTGGTTGGCACCTGTGATCTTTTTGGTGCTCGGTTCAGGCCTTGTGATTACGGTGTTTCGGCGCCAAAAGAAACCCGCTGGTACGGTGACGGAGACACTGGACGACAGTGAAAAGAAAGCCTTACATAATATCCTGAAAGATCAGGACGGCGGAGATAGAAATGCCTGAAACCCTGTTAATTCCAGTGATATTGATTTTGCTGGCGATTTTGTTCCTGGTATCGCCAGTGATGATGAATCGCAGCGTACAGCGCTCCAGTCGTAGAGGTGTCAATATAACGTTTTTTAAAGGCCGGCTGGTTGAACTGGAGTCGGATAGAGCGCGTGGCATACTGAATGATACTGAATTCGAACAGCTTAAAACCGAGCTGGAACGACGTTTGTTGGAAGAAACTGACGCGGATGATAAGGCGTCTTCAGGGGATGTAAAAAACTCGTTGAAAACCGCGTTAGCATTGGCGCTCGTAATCCCCGTTGTTGCGGTGGTTGTTTATCAACAAACTGGCGCCAAAGCAGACTGGGATATCGCCCAGACATTGAAAGAAGCGAGCTATAAAACGGCTTCTGGGGATACTGCAGAGGTTAGTGTTAAGCAGCTAATTGGACAAGTTGAAGATCGATTAGAGCAGCGCCCTGACGATGCAAATTACCTGATGCTTTTGGCCAGTAAACAGATGGAGTTGGGAAATTATCCCGCGGCGGCGGCGGCCTATCAACGATTGACAGACATTTACCCGACGGATGCTAATGTGTTGGCCCAGTATGCACAGGCATTGTACTTATCTTCAGGTCGTACCCTGACCGCAAAAGTGAAAGAAGTTTCTGGGCTGGCGCTACGTCAAAACCCACAACAGCCTACGGTGTTGGGAATGCTGGGAATTGCTCATTTTGAGCAGGGTGATTATCAGGGAGCTATTGATTATTGGCAGCGACTATTGCCTTCTCTGGGGCCGGTTTCTCCGAATAGAAAAATGATCATGGCGGGAATAGAGCAGGCAAGATCTCGTTTGGGCATTAGTGATCCTGTTAGTGCAGGTACGCCTGATGTTTCAGCGAGCGCGAGTATTCAATTATCTGTGTCTATCGCGGATGGAATTATAGCGAGTAGCGATAACGTAGTTTTTGTCTTCGCAAGAGCTGCTTCGGGCCCCCGAATGCCTTTGGCCGTGGCAAAATTAGTGGTATCTGACCTGCCTGCAACGATAACACTGGATGATTCGATGGCAATGGCGCCGGGGCTTAATCTCTCTAGTCAAAAAGAAATTGAAGTTGTGGCCCGGATCGCAAAAAACGGCATAGCAAATCCTGGTCCGGGCGATATCGAAGGCCGGGTAGGGCCAATTAGCCTGGCGGATGTCGAAGGCGTTGTTGCGATAAGTATCGACAAAATATTGTAATTATCCGGGCGTTAACTGGCTCCGGCAGGGCGTTAAAAATGCCAAAAATCGTTAAATCGCCGTGGTTCTCAACGCCTAAACGCTATACACTATGCGAAGATTTTTGACGGTGGGATATCGGTCAAAAACATCAAAAAAATATATTGCTTAAATTAATAATATCAAGAACTTACCTACCAAAGTTAAAGTAAAATGCGACTAAAAAGTATCAAACTAGCGGGGTTCAAATCCTTCGTTGATCCGACCAATGTGTCATTCCCGTCCAATCTGGGATGTGTCGTTGGGCCTAACGGTTGCGGAAAATCCAATATAATCGATGCTGTGCGTTGGGTTATGGGCGAAAGTTCTGCCAAAAACCTGCGTGGCGAGAATATGACTGATGTTATATTTAACGGCTCGGTAAATCGTCAGCCTGTGGGTCAGGCTACTATCGAATTGATATTCGATAACAGTGATGGCACCGTTGGCGGAGAATATGCGAGCTTTGCTGAAATTTCGATCCGTCGCAAGGTTACCCGGGAAGCTACGTCAGATTACTATTTGAATGGTACCAAGTGCCGCCGAAGAGATATTACCGATATCTTCTTAGGGACAGGCTTGGGGCCGCGAAGCTATGCGATTATCGAGCAGGGAATGATTTCCCGCTTGATCGAATCCAAGCCAGAAGAACTACGGGTTTTTATTGAAGAAGCCGCGGGAATTTCCAAATACAAAGAACGCCGGCGCGAAACAGAAAACCGAATGCGTCGTACCATGGAAAATCTTGATCGACTAACGGATCTGAGAGATGAGCTGGAGCGTCAATTACAGCACCTGCAGCGCCAGGCACAAGCCGCTGAGCGCTATACCGAGTTAAAAAAAGAAGAGCGGTTGTTAAAAGCTCAGTTGCAAGCTTTGCAATGGAAAGCGCTGGATGGTCGGGTAAAAGAACATGAACAAGAGATCCGCGATTTAGAGGTGAAGCTGGAGGCAGTTATTGCTGAGCAGCGTTCAATTGATACCGACATTGAGAAAAATCGGGATGTCCATACCGACTTGATGGACAAATTTAACGAAGTACAGGCAAGGTTTTACGGCGTTGGTGCCGAAATTGCTCGTGCAGAGCAGACGATTCAGCATCAGCAGGAGCGCAGCCGGCAGCTTAAAGACGATCTTCAACAGACAGAGCGTAACTATCAGGAATCGACCGAACATCTTCAATCAGACACCGAAAAACAGCAGCGCTGGAATGAAGAAATAGAGGAAATTCAGCCCGAGCTGGAGCTGGCGCAAGGTACCGAGGAAGAAACGACATTTGCACTGCAGGCTGCAGAAGAAGCAATGCAATCGTGGCAGCAGCACTGGGACGAGTTTAATCAGCAGGCGCAAGAACCTCGGCAGAAAGCGGAGGTTCAGCAGTCAAAGATTCAGCATCTGGAACTGGCTCTGCAGCGTATCCAGCAGCGTATTGAAAAGCTTGAGGAAGAAAAGGAGAGCTTGACTGCAGGTCCAATTGAAGAAGAAATTGAGATTCTAAGTGAGCAGGTGGCGGAAGCAGAGCTACAGAATGAAGAGCAGCAAAGCTTGCTGCATGAACATACCGAACAAATTAATCTGCACCGCGAAACGAATAATACGCTGGGTGATCAGTTGGACGAGGCCCGTAATCAACTACAAAGTATGCGTGGTCGTTTTGCATCGTTGGAAGCCTTACAGCAAGCAGCGCTGGGGCGGCAGTCCGGTGTCATTAACGACTGGCTGCAGGCCCACGGGTTGGAAAATAATAAGCGACTAGCGGAAGATCTTAAGGTGCAGTCGGGCTGGGAGACAGCGGTAGAAACAGTATTGGGAGATCATTTGCAAGCTGTCTGTGTTGACGGTATTGATGCTGTGGCTGAATTGGCGGAGTCGCTGCAGCAAGGTAGTGTAACCTTGGTCGATAGTGCGGCTAGCGAAGCAGCGACAAAAGGTAGTGCGCAATGGCTAACCAGCAAGGTTAGCGAGGGACAGCAGGCACTCAGTTTACTCGCTGGAATATACGCTGCTGACGATTTGGCGGCGGCCTTGACAATGCGTTCGACATTGGCGGCTCATGAGTCGGTCGTAACGCCAGAGGGTTTGTGGATTGGTCCTAACTGGCTGCGAGTTGCAAAAGATTCTGATGAGCAGGCAGGGGTGTTGGCTCGCCAGCAGGAACTCGACACCTTGGTTGATACCGTTTCATCGGTAGAACAGACGGTTGCAAGACTTGACGTTGACTTAACGGGTGGCCGAGAAACACTGCACACGCTCGAAGCTGAGCGTGAAACCTTACAGCGAGAGGTTCAGTCTCAGGGAAATAAGCACAGTGAGCTGCGGTCAGAGCTAAGCGCCAAGCAGGTCAATGTTGAACAAATTAGTGTGCGCAGGGAGCGTATTAATAGCGAAATTGATGACGGTCGGGAGCAATTCCAGCTGGAACAAGAAAGTCTCGGCGAATCTCGAATGATTCTCTCTGAAGCGATAGAAGGCATAGAAAGTGATTCCAGTCAGCGCGAAGAATTACTGGCGAAACGCGATGAATGTCGCTCGATTTTAGACCAGGCACGGCAGCGTGCCCGTCACGACAAAGATTCTGCCCATCAATTGGCAATGCGCTATCAATCACTGCGGGCGCAGCTGGATTCAATGAACCAGAATATCGAGCGTACTCGCAGTCAGGTGCAGCAGCTAGAGCAACGTCGCGGTAGCCTGCAAGAGGGTATCAGCGGTGCTGATGAGCCTGTAGAAGAAATGAAGCTTGAACTTGAGGCGCAACTGGAAACACGTTTGCGAGTAGAAGAAGAACTGTCGGAAGCGCGTAGACTGGTTGACGACGTTGAGCATAAGCTGAGGGAACTGGAAGGGCGCAGAGGTAGCGTTGAATTGCGGTCACAAGCTGTCCGCAGTGAATTGGAACGAAGTCGTGTTGAGGTTCAGGGCTTACAAGTCCAGAGGCGTGCACTTGAAGAGCAGCTCATTGAAGCTCAGTATGATGTGGAAACTGTCCTAAACAACCTTCCTGACGATGCTAAAGAAAAAATCTGGTTAGAAAGTCTGGAAAGTATCGGGCGTCGCGTCGCCAGGTTGGGGCCGATTAATTTGGCGGCAATTGACGAATACAAGTCCCAGTCAGAAAGAAAAACCTATTTAGACGCACAAAATGATGACTTAGTAGAAGCTTTGCAAACACTGGAAAACGCCATACATAAAATTGACAAAGAAACGCGGCAGCGTTTTAAAGACACCTTCGACCAAGTGAATGCAAGTCTGCAAGAGCTATTTCCGAAAGTGTTTGGTGGCGGTACGGCGTATCTGGAAATGACGGGTGACGACTTGTTAAATACAGGTATAGCGATTATGGCCAGGCCACCGGGTAAGCGAAATAGCACTATCCACTTATTGTCAGGTGGAGAAAAGGCACTGACGGCAATTGCGCTGGTATTTTCCATTTTCCGTCTTAATCCAGCACCATTTTGTATGCTTGATGAAGTCGACGCACCACTCGATGATGCCAATGTGGGGCGCTACGCTCGTCTGGTAAAAGAGATGTCCCAGCAAGTACAGTTTATTTATATAACACACAATAAAATAGCGATGGAAATGGCAGACCAGTTACTAGGGGTTACTATGCATGAGCCCGGCGTGTCACGATTGGTTACTGTCGATGTCGATGAGGCTGCTGAGTTGGCCGCCATTTAATCGAATATGAAGCAGGGTGGATCTTGAGCGGTCTTTAGTGTTCAATAATGACTGTTCATTATCAAATTACTCATTTGAGGCTAAGGGTTAATTAAATACAATGGAACTCGGTTTTCGTGACTGGATGATTATTGTTGGCGTACTGCTTATTTTGGCGGTATTGATCGACGGTTACAGGCGTATGCGCAATGAGCGCCGCGGCAATATACGGATGTCTTTGAATCGGCAGTTTTTGAATTCGTCGACGGCCAACGATGATAATCCCAGCGAGCTGCCCAATGGTGGGGCACGGCAAGTAGACCGTGCTGAATCTCCTGAAGTGGATCGTGATAGTGTGCCGCCATTGGGTGACGGCGATCTGGGCGTTCGTGAATTGGACCTCGAACAGTCAGTCCCGCTGCTGATGGAGTCGGTCGAACAGCAAGAGCTGGATGTAACCGCAGTCAACGAAGTCGATTCTGACGAAAACAGGGATGACGACTATTTTGAGCTCGAGCCGCCACCGTCTCCCCATCAGAACAATGCCATTGATACGACAATAAGTTCCGCCTCTGAAGTTGATATGGCTGAATCATTTCAAGCGAGCCCGGCAGCGGCTGCAGAGCGACAAGAGGTTGTTGCTATAAATGTTGTCGCTCAGGACGCCCCTTTCAAAGGTCCGGATTTATTACACATTTTATTGGCTTGTGATTTGCGCTTTGGTGATATGAATATTTTTCATCGCCACGAACAGGCTAACGGTAAAGGTGCGGTGCAGTTTAGTATGGCCAATAGTGTTGAGCCCGGTTATTTTGATCTCGACACTATTGATGACTTTACCACCCCGGGCGTGTGTTTTTTTATGAGTGTTCCTGGTCCATCTGAGCCTATAAAAGCGTTTGAATATATGGTTGAGACAGCTCAGTGTTTGGTAACGAATCTCGGCGGTGAAATGTTAGACGATTCACGCAGTGCCATGACCAATCAGACGCTGGAACATTGTCGCCAGCGGTTGCAAGACTTCGAGCGTCGTCAACTTACCCAGCAGGCCTGATTTATTTTCCGGTCTTGCGTACGCATAATAATCTAATGGTAGAAATTTCCGATATTGAGCGGCAACTAGAAGAGCTGCGAACAACTGTCAATTTACATAACTATCGCTATCACGCTTTAGATGAGCCTACTATACCCGACGTCGAATACGATCGGTTAATTCGGCAGCTGCAAGCGTTAGAGGCAGAATCCCCTCAATTCATCACCGACGATTCTCCTACCCAGCGTGTAGGTGCAAAACCTCTGGCGGGATTTAAGCAAGTTCAGCATGAAGCGCCGATGCTGTCTCTGGATAATGTGTTTAACCCACAAGAATTGAATGACTTTGATCATCGAGTCAAAGAACGCCTGGGTGAAGGTGCAAAATTTCGCTACTGCTGTGAGCCGAAACTTGATGGCGCGGCGGTTAGTTTGTTATATCGTGGTGGCAAGCTGGTGCGAGGTGCAACCCGGGGAGATGGCAGTACCGGTGAGGATATTACCCACAATGTACGGACCATTCCCTCTATACCGTTGGTTCTTCTCGGTGAGGGTTATCCCGATGTGTTAGAGGTGAGGGGTGAGATCTATATGCCTCGTGCCGGTTTTCACGAGCTTAATAACCGTGCTCGAGCTAATGATGAAAAGCTCTTTGTGAATCCTCGAAATGCGGCGGCGGGAAGTTTGCGTATGTTGGATGCAAAAATTACCGCAGAGCGCCCTCTTGAGATGTGTTGTTACAGTGTTGGTGTCATGCAGGGCGGTACATTAGCGTCGAATCACAGTGGCATTTTAGCGCAGTTGCAGAAGTGGGGTTTTCGTATTAATAGTGAAATGCGTGTAGTCGACGACGTTGAAGGGTGCCTGAAATATCACGATTATCTTTTGGCCCGGCGTCCTGATCTTCCCTATGATATAGATGGAATTGTATACAAGGTTGACACAATTTCGCAGCAGCAAGTGTTGGGGTTTACCGCGAAGGGGCCGCGCTGGGCAATTGCTCATAAATTTCCGGCCGAGGAAGAAATTACCACATTGCTTGATGTCGACTTTCAAGTTGGCCGAACTGGCGTAATAACCCCGGTCGCCAGACTTATCCCGGTGTTTGTCGGTGGTGTTACTGTCAGCAATGCCACACTGCATAATCGAAATGAAATCGAGCGTCTCGGTATCATGATTAATGACACAGTAGTTGTTCGGCGCGCTGGTGATGTTATTCCTCAAGTTGCGAAAGTTGTCCTGGAGAGAAGAGGAGACGATGCAATTTGCATTGAGTTTCCGGAACATTGCCCCGTTTGTGGTTCAGACGTTGAACGAGTCAAGATTGTTACACACAGTAAAAGTGGCAGTAGTGAAGGTGTGGGAGTTGCTTATCGTTGTGTTGGGCGATTGGTTTGTCGGGCACAATTAAGTCAGGCAATTATTCATTTTGCGTCTCGCAAAGCGTTGGATATAGACGGGCTTGGAGAGAAAATTGTAGAACAGCTAGTCGCCGAGCAACGGTTAAAAAGTCCAGCGGACCTTTATCGGTTGCAGGCGTCGGATTTAGCGTCGCTAGAAGGTTTTGCTGAGTTGTCAGCTAAAAACCTGGTCGCAGCTATTGCTGCCCGTAAGAGTGTGCCACTGCATAAACTGGTTTTTGCGTTGGGTATCCCGGACGTTGGCGAAGAAACCGCAAAGGTGTTGGCAGGAGTGTTTGGTTCCCTCGATAAAATCCGCATAGCCAAGTCTGAGTTGCTGATACAACTGCCGGATATTGGGCCCGAAGTGGCCGGTGAAATTACAGGATTTTGCGCTGACGACCACAACGCATCGGTGTTAAATGATCTAATTAGTGTGGGTGTTTGTGCGAATGATGAAGCGGAAATTTCTGCCCAATATCGAGGTGGCATTTCATTTTCACAACTCATTGGAAGTTTCAATATCAGTAATATCGGCCCGACAACAGCTGATCGATTGGCAGCTCATTTTGGCACTATGGAAGCGCTAATTTCAGCATCTGCTGAAGAGCTGGGCATGGTCGAAAAAGTGTCTGTTAAAGCCGCGACTGGCCTTGCTCAGTATTTTCAGGATGCGCAGCATCGACAACATGCTGAACAATTGGAGCGACAACTACTCGATTTTGGAATGCACTGGAATTGCGAGAAAGGGCAGTCAAAAAGTTTACCGCTGACTGGAATGACTTATGTAGTGACCGGTACACTGGAGTCAATGGGTCGCGACCAGGCCAAACAAAAGCTAGAGTCACTCGGTGCAAAAGTGGCTGGAAGTGTATCCAAAAATACCGATTGCGTTGTTGCAGGGTCTGCAGCAGGGTCCAAGTTGGCAAAGGCTGAACAGCTTGGTGTCAAAGTGATGGACGAGTCGATGTTTATAGAGATGTTGGCTAACTGCGATCGCTGAGCTATTATTTCTTTTTCTGCTGCGGGACTGGCTGACGGTCATGTCATTTTGTAAAAGCGTGTTTATCATTGTTGGTGTCGCCCTGATAGCTGGGTGCACGTCTCCGCCTCAAAATACCGACAATATTTGCGAGATATTCTTCGAAAAAGATGATTGGTACGAAGATGCTGCAGATGCGCGCGACAATTGGAACTCCTCAATTCCGGTGATGATGGCGATTATGCATCAGGAATCACGGTTTAAGCATAAAGCCCGGCCGCCACGGAAGATGATTTTTGGGTTTATACCGGGGCCAAGACCCTCCGACGCCTATGGTTACTCGCAGGCAAAGGAAGATACGTGGGACTGGTATACAAAGGACAGCGGGAACTACGGCGCAGATCGTGATGATTTTTCTGACGCTATTGATTTTATTGGTTGGTATAACCACGTCAGCGCTAAGCAAAGTTCAATTAAATCAAACGACACCTATCATTTATATCTCGCCTATCACGAGGGCCATGGCGGTTTTAATCGCCGCACATTCAATCGCAAACCGTGGCTGAAGACAGTGGCTAAAAAGGTTTCCGGACGGTCTAGCCGTTACGCCAGCCAATTGAATCAATGTGAAGAGCAGCTGCAGAGCCCCTGGTGGAAATTGTGGTGAGAGTAGCTACGCTCGGAAGTTTTGTTGGCCTTTCGTTAATCGCCTCTTAATTTTGTCGCTCAGCGTGTACTGTTTTTCTGCGTTGACGTGGTTTTTTTGACCCCGATAATAGTGTGTTTACTTGTTATAAAATAAGTACATAGCTACTGTTATTTATTTTTTGCTATGGTTTAATTGAGGAGTTTTACTAGACTGTTGGAAGCGCCGATAAAAATGCAGAAACGCGCGCAGAAAATGAATGGTCGGTGACGATATTCAGTATGTTAATCAAATATAGCTAATAGACCATTGGGAAGATAGCTTTGAAACCAACAAACATAAATGATCCCGAGTACTTTCACAAAGTTGTAGATTGCCAGCTAGCTTGTCCGGCGCATACACCTGTGCCTGAGTATATTCGGCTTATCGCTGCCGAGCGTTATACTGACGCCTATATGGTCAACTGGGAGTCCAATGTATTTCCCGGGGTTCTGGGTCGAACATGCGACAGGCCTTGCGAGCCCGCATGCCGCCGTGGGCGGGTAGGGGGAGACGAGCAGCCGGTTGCTATCTGCCGACTGAAAAGAGTGGCTGCAGACAACAAAAATGATGCTGAAGTCAGTGCGCGAATGCCCAAAATACCAACCACCAAAAATGACAAGCGAATAGCTTTGATTGGTGGAGGACCGGCATCATTAACAGTCGCTCGCGATTTGATGCCGCTGGGTTACAACATCGATTTATACGATGATCAACCGGCTGGCGGTGGGTTTATGCGCAGTCAGATCCCATCGTTCAGGTTGCCGGAAACGGTTTTAAACCAGGAAGTTAATTACATTTTGGATATGGGTGTTATTACACGCTTCGACACATACGTGGATAGTCTCAAAAAAGTTCTTGATCAAAACTATGATGCTGTTTTTGTCGGCACTGGCGCGCCTAGGGGTAGGGACTTAACTATTCCCGGCCGAGATGAGGGCGCTGACAATATTCATATTGGCATTGACTGGCTCTCCAGCGTTGCTTTTGAGCATATTGAAAAAATTGGCAAGAAGGTTATTGTCCTTGGCGGGGGTAATACCGCTATGGACTGCTGTCGTAGTTCGCTTCGACTCGGATCTGATGATGTAAAAGTTATCGTCCGTAGTCCCCGGTCGGAAATGAAAGCTTCTCCCTGGGAAATCGACGACGCTGAGCGGGAAGGTATTCCCATGTTTGAAAATCATGTACCACTGGAATTTGTTGTCAAGGACGGGAAACTGACCGGAATGACCTTTGATCGGGTTCGGGCTGAATATGACGACGACGGCAAGAGATCGCTGATATCACTGGGTGAAGCTCCGGTGATGATAGAGTGCGATGACGTCTGTATAGCTATCGGTCAGGATAATTCTTTCCCGTGGATAGAGCGCGATCTCGGTTTGCAATTCGGAAAATGGGATATGCCTGTTGTTGATAAACAAACATTTCAGTCAACCAATCCCAAAGTTTTCTTTGGTGGAGATGCCGCTTTTGGTCCAGAAAATGTTATTACAGCTGTGGCGCATGGCCATCAAGCTGCAGTGTCAATTGACTTATTTCTGAACGGAAAAAATATCGAGCAACGACCAGCGCCCGGCGTCACTCTTGTGAGCCAGAAGATGGGTATTCACGAATGGAGTTACGACAGCGGCGTGGTCGATGATGTTCGCTATGCAGTGCCTCATACGGAAGTGAAATTAGCATTGTCTGATAGAAAGATGGAAGTTGAATTGGGCTTCGATCCTCAGACGGGTTTTGCAGAGGCCCAGCGCTGTTTGAATTGTGATGCGCAAACGGTATTCACAGAAGCGAAATGTATAGAATGTGATGCTTGCGTGGATATTTGTCCCACTGATTGTATTACGTTTACGCATTCGGGGCCGGAAGAGGACCTGCGGACACGGTTAAGTGCACCGGCAAACAATCTTGATCAAGACCTTTATATTTCAACCGACAAATTGCCCACAGGCCGGATAATGGTGAAAGATGAAAATGTATGCCTTCACTGCGGACTTTGTGCTGAGCGCTGTCCGACAGCGGCCTGGGATATGCAGAAGTTTATGTATGAAGTGACTAAAGCCGGTAGTGGTTCCGGTCAGGTGGGTGCGGAGCAGTGACTATGACAGCTACTAACAATATATCATCGGTAAATGATCTGGTAATCAAGTTTGCCAATGTCAACGGGACAGGCTCTGCCAGTGCAAACAATATGTTTGCGAAGGCAGTTTTTCGCATGGGATTATCTGTTAGCCCAAAGAATATTTTTCCGTCAAATATTCAAGGTTTGCCAACGTGGTATGAAGTTCGAGTAAGCGATAAAGGGTATATAGGCCGTCGCGGTGGCATTGACATTATGGTCTGTGTCAACCCGCAAAGTATGGCCAAAGATATCCAGGAAGTATCCGCCGGTGGTTATTTTATCTATGACAATACCAAGCCTTTGGATTTAAGATTATTACGCAATGACATTACGTTTATCGGCGTGCCTCTGACGCGGATTTGTCTTGATGAGTACAGTGATGACCGCCAGCGTCAGTTATTCAAGAACGTTATCTATGTCGGAGCATTAGCCGCACTGATTAATATTGAATTCGACGTGTTGACGGGCTTACTTGCCGATCAATTTGAAGGCAAAGAAAAATTGATTGCGCCGAATATTCATGCAATGGAATTGGGTTTTCAGTACGCTCAGAAACATTTCCAATGCCCTCTGAGTATTTCATTACAGCGTCGTGACAATCTGGGTGACAAAATTTTAATCGATGGCAATACGGCTTGTGGTCTCGGTGCTGTATATGGTGGCGCGACGATGGCGGGCTGGTACCCGATCACGCCATCAACGTCAGTAGTTGAAGGTTATGAAAAATATTGCAAGCGGTTGCGCATTGATCCTGGTACAGGAAAGAAAAATTTCGCAATAGTCCAGGCAGAAGATGAACTGGCGGCTATCGGTATGGTTATTGGAGCCAGCTGGAATGGAGCCCGGGCATTTACGGCAACGAGTGGTCCCGGTATTTCTCTGATGAGTGAGTTTCTAGGCCTTGCCTACTTTGCGGAAATTCCAACAGTGTTGATTGATGTTCAAAGAGCAGGTCCGTCAACAGGTATGCCAACTCGTACGCAGCAGTCTGACATTATGGCTTGTGCCTATGCATCACATGGTGACACCAAGCATGTGTTAGTGTTTCCTTCAACACCCAAAGAATGTTTTGACATGACTGCCCAGGCTTTTGATCTGGCCGAACAGTTACAAACTCCCATTATTATGCTGACAGACTTGGACTTGGGTATGAACGATACTATGTCTGACCCACTGGATTGGGACGACAGTCGCGAGTATAAACGCGGCAAGGTATTTACAGCGGAGGATCTTGAGTCGATGGGGGAGCGGTTTGGACGCTACCTTGATGTCGACGGTGACGGTATTCCCTACCGGACGTATCCCGGGACTCACCCTACCAAAG
Source organism: Oceanicoccus sp. (assembly GCA_036963965.1). Lineage (GTDB taxonomy): Bacteria > Pseudomonadota > Gammaproteobacteria > Pseudomonadales > Dasaniaceae > Oceanicoccus. The sequence goes on from JBALTE010000003.1 coordinate 309,057, forward strand.
GCTCCTTCTTTACACGTGGAACCTCGCGTGATGAATACGCAATCTACACGGAAGACGGCAGTGAGTATGTGGAAAACATGAAACGCCTGTTACACAAGTGGGAAACTGCCAAAGCTTATGTTCCCGCACCTGAGATCGTATTAGCGGAGGGGGGCAGCTCTATCGGTGTGCTGCATTTTGGCACCAGTACTGATTCAACGATGGAAGCTATCGACTATCTTCGTGAAGATGGTGTCGCTGTCGATAGTTGCAGGATTCGAGCTTTCCCGTTTACTCAGGAAATAGAAGATTTTATCGATAATCACCAGACAGTATTTGTCGTCGAGCAAAATCGCGATGCGCAGATGCGATCCTTACTGGTCAATGATTGTGAGATAGATCCGAAGCATTTAGTGCCGATATTAAATTACGACGGTATGCCAATTACCGCTGCGTTTATCCAGGGAAAAATTGTCAATCATATTGACCGGGCAAAGGTCACGCCTTTGCACAAAGATTCAGCCGCCGATAATAGTGCCAATCAATAAGAGGGTGTTACTGTGAGTTATTTAAAACCAAGTTTTCGACACCCTGATTTACCCGTCAATGATCTGGGATATACCAAACAGAACTACGAAGGGGCGATATCAACGCTGTGTGCAGGTTGTGGCCATGATTCGATCAGCGGCGCGATAACACAGGCAATTTTTGAGCTGTCGATAGCGCCTCACAATGTTGCTAAAATGTCGGGCATTGGCTGCTCATCCAAAACGCCAACCTACTTTCTGGGAAATTCTCACGGGTTTAACTCGGTGCATGGTCGTATGCCGTCGGTTGCTACCGGCGCGAATATGGCAAATAGAGACATGATTTACGTAGGTGTTTCCGGCGACGGGGATACCGCATCAATTGGTATGGGACAGTTTTCCCATGCGGTTCGGCGTAATATAAATATGATGTATATCGTTGAAAACAATGGTTGTTATGGGCTGACCAAAGGACAGGACTCTGCCACCAGTGACATTGGTTCCAGAAGTAAAAAAGGTGATCCCAATCCCTTTGAACCAATAGATCTTGCTAGTCTAGCATTGCAGCTGGGCGCAACCTTCGTCGCAAAAAGTTTTTCCGGCGACAAAGAGCAGCTCATTCCTCTAATTAAGGCCGCCATTGCTCATCAGGGTTTTGCCTTTATTGATGTTGTTTCACCCTGCGTAACGTTTAATAATAATCCGGGGTCTACCAAGGGTTACGAGTATATTCGGGACCATCTTGCCGCAACAGGTACCGTCGACTTCGTGCCGATGAAAGACGAGATTACCACAAGCTACGAGCCGGGAACTTCTCAGGAGGTGACGTTGCACGATGGTTCAGTTGTGCATTTGCATAAAGCAGACAGCCGTCTGGATATCCATAGTCGTCGTTCGGCTTTGGGGTTAATAAAAGATTATAAAGCAAACGATCAATTACTAACTGGCTTGCTTTATATGGACCCCGATTCGCAAGAATTACATGAAACCATACAGTCGTCTCACAAACCCTTGCGTGCGCTCACTGAATCAGACCTATGCCCTGGCAACAAAGTACTGACAAGTATTAACGACAGCTTCCGCTAGGGGCAAAGAGTTACCATTCGCCGGTATTTTCCATAGATAGCCAGGGTTCCATGGGTTCCAGAGAACCCTCTTTTTGCAATAACTCGATGGACACATTGTCAGGAGAGCGCACGAAGGCCATATGACCGCATCGTGGCGGTCGGTTGATGACGACGCCTGCGTCCATCAGTCGTTGGCAAGTTTCGTAAATGTTGTCAACACGGTAAGCCAGATGGCCAAAATTACGACCTCCCTCGTATTTAGATTCGTCCCAGTTATACGTTAATTCCACAGCGGGTGCGCCATTTTCCTTAAAATTGTCCAGATCTTCCGATGCACAGAGAAAAATTAGCGTAAAACGTCCCTCCTCGTTATCGTAGCGTGCGGCTTCAGTTAGCCCGAGATTATCGCAATAAAACGTCAGAGATTCCTGTAGATTGCTGACTCTGACCATAGTGTGAAGATAGCGCATAACAATTCCTGAAAGTTGAATGAGTATGTCCTTAAGTAGACATCTTGGTTACAATAATATCACTAGCCAAAACTATCAATAAAAGTGTCTAATAGATGATTGCTGTTTATCTGGCGATCGAGATGACATGTTACAAAAACGCACGTTGTTACAATAATAGGAGAAAAGTATATGCGAGTTTATGATAAATTTTATATTAACGGTGAGTGGGTTGATCCAGTTACTCCTAAATCTATGGATGTTATCAATCCTGCGACCGAAGAAGTGTGCGCCACTATTTCAATAGGTTCTGCGGCGGATGTTGATAAAGCAGCAATTGCTGCTCGGACGGCGTTTAATACATACGGTCAAAGCACCAAGCAGCAACGTATTGATCTGTTATCTTCTATTTGCGAGACCTATCAAAAATACTACAACGATATTGCTGACGCTATATCTGAAGAAATGGGTGCTCCTACAAAATTGGCCGTCAATGCACAGGCAGCTATGGGTATAGCCCATATGTCGACAGCTCTGGAAATTCTTAAAAGTTATGAGTTTGAAGAAACGGCCGGTGGAAGTCTGATCTTTAAGGAGCCCATTGGTGTTTGCGGTTTGATTACACCATGGAACTGGCCGGTCAATCAGATCAGTTGTAAAGTTGCTCCGGCTTTGGCCGTTGGTTGCACAGTTATTCTTAAACCCTCTGAAGTAGCGCCGTTATCAGGCTATCTTTTCAGCAAGGTATTGGACGAAGCGGGTGTTCCAGCTGGTGTTTACAATATGATTAATGGCGATGGTCCTGGCGTAGGTACGGCTTTGTCTTGTCATCCCGAAGTTGACATGATGTCATTCACCGGTTCAACTCGCGCCGGTGCGTTGGTTGCTCAAAATGCAGCACCTACAGTCAAGCGCGTAACTCAAGAGCTTGGTGGTAAGTCTCCGAATATTGTTCTTGCAGACGTCGATCTGGAAGCCGCGGTAACTCGTAGTATTATGAGTATGTATACCAACACTGGCCAGTCCTGTAACGCGCCATCCAGAATGTTAGTGCCTGCAGATAAAATGGATGAAGCTGCCGCAATTGCTGCTGCGGTGACTGCAAGTGTTGTTGTCGGTGATCCTAAAGCAGAAGCCACCAGTATGGGGCCGGTGGTAAGCGAAGCGCAATTCAACAAAATTCAAGGTCTGATTCAGCAGGGCATTGATGAAGGTGCAACGTTGGTTTGTGGCGGTGTCGGTCGTCCAGAAGGTCTGGATAAAGGCTTTTTTGTTAAGCCAACTGTCTTCGCCGGGGTTAACAATAATATGACCATCGCACGGGAAGAAATTTTTGGTCCGGTGTTAACAATTTTGCCTTATGACACAATTGAGGAAGCTATCGAGATTGCTAACGATACACCTTATGGTTTGGCCGGCTACATTCAAGGTGATGATATGGAGCAGGTTAAAGCGGTTGCTTCTAAGATTCGCGCAGGGAATATTAACGTCAACGGACAGTCCGGTGATTTGAATACTCCTTTTGGCGGTTACAAGCAGTCGGGTAACGGTCGCGAATGGGGTGCTCACGGATTTACAGATTTTCTGGAAATCAAAGCGGTTAGTGGCGCCAGCTAGTAACCTGTACTGCGGCCATTTATCGTAATGGTCGCAGTTTTTTCTTTCTATACTCTTTAAATAAAGTGTTTTAGCGCTTGTTGCGAATCTGTTTGGTATGTTTTGTTGCCACCGCGTCCATTGGATTATCTGGCCATGGGTGTTTCGGATAGCGTCCTTTCATTTCCTTTTTTACCTCGTGATAGCTGGTTTTCCAGAACCCTTCTAAATCTTGGGTTACTTGTAGAGGTCGTCTGGCTGGTGACAACAATTGAACGATGAGTTTAATTTTCCCTTCGGCAATCGTTGGCGTACTTTGACAACCAAACATTTCCTGTAGTTTTACGTTTAGAACCGGCGATTGCTGGCTGTAATCAATCCGGGCTTGATGACCTGATGGCACTGTTATCGTTATTGGCGCTAATATCGCCAGTTGTTGGGATAGTTGCCAAGGCAGCAAATTATTTAAAATGGACTGCAGATCAAGTTTTTCGAAATCACTGCGTTTAGTGACCTTGCTTAAGTAAGGTGCAAGCCAGTCGTCTAGTGATTCGAGCAAGTGTTGGTTGCTTACATCCGGCCATGAACTAAGGTTGTCGTCGCTATTGTTGGTATAGGTGTTTCTTAGTAATGTCACTCGAGATTGCCACTGTTTGGTGGCTGGAGTCCACGGTAGTAAATCAAGGCCTCTTTTTCGAATATGAGCAATAAGAGCGTCGATTTTGGATTCTACTGGAATGTTGTTTAATCGTTTCGTTTGCAGAGTAATAGCACCCACAGACTGGATTTTTTCGGCGCTGAAACGGTCGGTATTTTCGTCCCAATGTATAGTGATGGTGGAGTCGATTAAGTCACTAAGGGCGCCATCAAACAACGTTACATCTAGCGGGCAAGCAGAATAAATTCGGTCGATACTGTTGCTGTTGGAACTTTTATGGGTTTGGGTATTGCCACCAACTTCAGCAGCCGCTAGCCACTCCAGTCCGCAGCAGGGATCAGCAACGTCTAGTGTTGCTGTGCGACCGTTACTCAGTAAATATTGATTGCTCTGTGGGAATTTGCGACGAGCAATTCTATCGGGATATGCGCAAGCTAATAAATATCCGGCAGCATTATGTTCAGCTATGGTGTCGATATTGGTGCTGTTATCGGGATAAATCCCGCTCGGAGCGGAGGGTAATTGAGACAATATTTTTTCAAATACAGTGGCTTGCCGTTGTGTCCGTTTCTGCCACTCCTGGAACTGTCGTTGGCACGGTGATATTCCCCGCACAATCGCAATTTGTGCTGTTAGATCAGCGTCAAAACGATTCGATAGAGGGCTGCGATCGGTCAGTAACACCGCAAGCGCCGCGGCATTTTTTTGCTGCCGAATAGTTTGGCTGCAGAGCAGCATGTGGCCGAGGCGAGGGTGCACCGGCAATGTTGCAAGCTGAGTGCCATGAGCTGTTAACAGCCAGCTGTTTAACCCGGGCTCTCTGTCTCTTTGAGTACTATCCGTATCACGTTGTTTTATGACCGCTAATTTTTCCAACAATTCGAGCGCTTGTGCGAGCGCTCCTTTTGGCGGTATGTCCAGCCATGCCAGTTCCTCCGGATCGCGAACTCCCCAAGCCAGCATTTGCAGAGCTAAACCAGCAAGATCTGCCTGCAAAATCTCTGGAGAAGAATGTCTGGGTAGTAGTTTTTGCTGTTCCTCGCTCCAGAGCCGAAAACACTGTCCTGGTTCCAGTCTTCCAGCTCGTCCCATTCGTTGAATACTGGAGTCCTGGCTTATAGCTTTGGTTTGCAAGCGGGTCATTCCCGTCGCCGGATTAAATATCGGTTGTCGACATAACCCGCTGTCAATAACAATGGTTATGCCTTCTATGGTTAAACTGGTTTCTGCAATATCGGTGGCGAGAACGATTTTTCGAATCCCTGTGTCTCGCTCGACTTGAGACAGTGGTTCGATGGCTTTTTGCTGCTGGTTAAATGGCAGTGCGCCATATAGCGGTAATAACTGTATTTTCTGGGACTGTACATTCGATAACGAATCGGAAAACTGGCGTCTAACACGATTGATCTCAGCGTAACCTGGCAGAAATACGAGGATATCACCGTCTAATGTGGTGGTAACGTCTTTCAGAGTAGCCACAGTTCGTCCGACGATATCCTCTTGTTGTCGTTTTGGTTGATTGTAATGAACAGCAACCGGATATTGTTTCCCGCGGCTGCTAATAATCGGGGTTGCATCACTAATAGCGGCGCTATCGTGAGCGCGGTCAAGCAGTGAGGCAATGGCCTTGCCATCGAGTGTCGCAGACATAACCATAATTCGAAGTGAATTGTTTGATTCCCGAAATAATTCTCTGCCTTGCAGTGCAAAAGCCAGTCCCAGATCAGCGTCCAGGCTTCGCTCATGAAATTCGTCAAAAATAAGTAGGCCGACGTCGGAAAGTGATGGGTCTTGTATTAACATACGCACTAAAATACCTTCGGTGATGACTTCGATGCGGGTATGTTTGCTGACCTTGGTTTGCTGGCGAACGCGATAGCCAATAGTTTGTCCGACGGGTTCATTAAGCAATGACGCCATTCGCGTTGCGGCAGAGCGGGCGGCCATTCTCCGGGGTTCGAGCATGAGGATTTTTTGCTGACCTAGCCATGCTGTTGCTGAATCGCCACTTTGATGTTTCAAAATAGCGAGGGGGACCAGCGTTGTTTTACCGGCGCCGGGTGGAGCTTCAAGCACAAGCTGCAGGTGCTTTTCCAGGCACCGGTCAATTTCCGAGAGAACATCGGTTATGGGTAGTACAGGTAGTTGCAGGGAAACAATGCTCACGATATGCTCGGCTCAATCCTAATTGCTCCATGTTACCAGCAAAATAGATTTCAGTTATTGGTGATAATTGAGTTGTCCGTTGGTGGTGATGGTGTGATTGTGACTCTATTTTCGACGGTTACCTTTTAATTGCGCGTGTTATTTGCCGCTCGCAAGATTCAATATGAGGTAAACTTGGCCCAAAAAAATTCCAACTCAGAATAAAGATGAGAAAAATTGATGACTGCTACTGTAATTGAAACATCGAGAAGTGCGAAGGGCGACTTGCCGCTCGCTGCAGCCTGTAACCAGCAATGGCTCAAAATTATTGATGTCGCGCTCAAAAATATTAAGGCTAAGTGCAGCCGTGAAGGGAAGTTGATGCCTGACTTGCTCGACCAGTATCAATTGCTGAGTTATGACTTGGCTTTCTGTGTGGCGGAGTTACAGGCGGCAAAAGTGCTTATAAGCTATGCCGAGAAAGCGGATGAGTTTGATCAGTTAGCATCAATAACAGTATTGGTTTTTGCCACTGAAGCTGCTCAGGCAGTGTTTCAGCGGCTTATAGTACGCGCTGTGGACTTGGATTTGGATAGAGATACACTTGTCGATAATTACACCAACAGCGATCAACAGACATTAATAACAACGTATCTCAGTTCTGCGGCCTTAGCATCACTGGGTTCCGCCATACTGGGTCGCAGCAATATGCAGTTGCCGGCGTTATTGGGTGAAGAGAAGGAAATGGTGCGAGAAAGCTTCTCACGGTTCTCGACAGACATTGTTATGCCACTAGCAGAACGTATACATCGCGAAGATCTTGATATTCCCGATGAGATATTAAAGCCTGCGGCAGAATTGGGCTGTTTTGGCAGTTGCATTCCGGAGCGTTTCGGCGGATTGATGCCAGATGATCATGCCGATAGCTTAGGAATGATTGTTGTTACCGAAGAATTGTCGCGGGGTTCTCTAGGTGCCGCTGGAAGCTTGATTACGCGTCCGGAAATTGCGGCAAGAGCGTTGCTGAAAGGGGGGACATCTGATCAGCAGCAGCACTGGTTACCCCGGTTGGCTAGTGCCGAAACCCTGTGTGCTATTTCAATTACCGAGCCAGATTTTGGTTCAGATGTGGCATCGGTATCGCTTAAGGCGACAGCAACAAAAGGCGGTTGGTTGTTAAATGGAAGTAAAACCTGGTGTACCTTTGCTGGCAAGGCAGAATTACTGGTGACGCTGGCACGAACCGAGAGCGACAGTAGCTTAGGGTTTAAAGGCTTGAGCTTGTTTCTTGTCGAGAAACCTGCGTTTTCCGGTCATCAGTTTGATCACCTGCAGCCACAAGGTGGTCGAATAAGTGGCAAGTCGATTTCGACCATTGGTTATCGAGGTATGCACTCCTTTGATCTGTTTTTTGAGAACTATTTTGTTGCCGACAGTAATCTTGTTGGTGGCGAAGAGGGCCGAGGTAAAGGTTTCTATTTTACTATGGCCGGCTTTTCGGGTGGTCGTATTCAAACGGCAGCGAGGGCCACTGGTGTTATGCAGGCCGCATTTGAACAGGCAGTCAGCTATGCCAGAGAACGCAAAGTATTTGCGAAGCCGGTTGGTGAATATCAGTTAACTCAGGTCAAGGTTGCGCGAATGTTGGCGGCGATAACGGCATCGCGACAGTTCAGTTATGCGGTCGCCAGAATGATGGATAAGGGTGAGGGGCAGATGGAGGCCAGCTTGGTGAAATTGTTTAGTTGTCGAGCTGCAGAATGGGTCACCAGAGAGGCTATGCAAATTCACGGTGGCATGGGTTATGCCGAGGAGAGTGCAGTAAGTCGATATTTTGTTGATGCCAGGGTGTTGTCAATTTTTGAAGGGGCGGAAGAAACCCTGGCTTTGAAAGTCATAGCGCGAGATTTAATCACTAATGCGTGATTGAAAAATCTCTGTTGTTATAGAATATCTCCTGGTTATCTAAAAGAAGAGAGCATGGTATGCAAAAGATTCTGACGGATATGAGAATTGTTGAAGGCAGTGCTTTTGTTGCCGCACCATCGGGTGGAATGACATTGGCGCAACTTGGTGCAGACGTTATCCGTTTTGATCCCATTGGTGGCGGCATTGATTACCGCCGTTGGCCGGTGACCGCCGATAATCAAAGTCTTTACTGGCACAGTCTTAACAAAGGCAAACGCTCTATTGCAGTTGACTTTCGGCGTCAGGAGGGTAAAGAATTATTGACACGATTGATCACTGCGCCAGGTGATGATACCGGGATGTTTGTGACTAATTTCCCTGCCAAAGGTTGGTTGGCTGATGAGCAGCTTCGACAACACCGGGAAGACCTGATCTATTTGAACTTGACCGGGGATCGTCACGGCGGCAGCGCACTGGACTATACGGTAAATTGCCAGGTTGGATTTCCGCAGTTAAATCAGTTTGACAATAACGATCACAACCGTCCCCTTAACAATCCCTTGCCGGCATGGGATGTTATCGCCGGACAGCAAATCGCGTTGGGCATATTAGCTGCTGAGCGGCATCGCCGGTTAACTGGAGAGGGTCAGTTTGTAAAACTGGCTTTAGCGGATGTCGCGTTGGCAACCGTAGGCAATTTGGGTTATATCGCTGAAGCGACAATCAATGATCAGCCCAGAGAGCCAATGGGAAACCATATTTACGGGACCTTCGGTCGGGACTTTGGCTGTCGAGATGGCTATAGAGTAATGATTGTCGGGGTTAGTCCTAACCAATGGCAATCAATTGTTAATGCCACCGGTATTGAAGCAGCAGTAACGCTACTTGCTGCCAATATGGGTCTGGATTTTTCCCGAGAGGGTGATCGCTTTAGTGCCCGCAAAGAGCTTGCTGAATTGATTGAGCCGTGGTTTGCCCAGAGAAAATTTTCAGAGGTGAATCAGCTTTTGGACAACAATAATGTTTGCTGGGGTAAGTATCAGTCAATTAATGAATTGGTGGACAGTGATCCCGACTGCTCCGAGGACAACCCTCTTTTCAGCAATGTAGAGCAGCCAGGTATCGGCACATACCTTTCGCCGGGTAGTCCGCTTTATTTTGGCGCTGTATCAAGGGAAGCGGCAGTGGCGGCGCCACAGTTAGGACAACACACCGACGAAATTCTTCTTGATACCTTAGGTCTTAGCAGTGGTGAGGTTGGCCAATTGCATGATGCAGGTATCGTCGCGGGACTGAATAACGCTTCGCGTGAGTGATAATTACCAAGGCAGTGGCATGTCGATAGGGCGATTACAAACGGTTGTAAAGTCTACCCGAAGTTCATTTTTGATTCTCACACCCGCTTGCATTTTTTTGGGGGTATCTATTGGCATTAGCCGCGATGCGAGTATCGATTGGACACTGTTCTTATTTGTCGCCAGCGGTGCGCTGCTGGCACATATCGCTGTTAATACATGGAATGAGTACGAAGACTTTAAAAGTGGGCTGGACCTGATTACTTGTCGGACCGCGTTTAGTGGCGGTAGTGGTGCGCTCCCGGGCAACCCGGATATGGCTCAGAGCGTGCAGATCACCGCGATACTCTCAGTATTGATGATTGTTGGTCTGGGCGGTGTGTTGATGTGGAAAACCGGGTTGGCTATTTTTCCAATTGGTATCGTCGGCATTCTATTGATTGTGTCGTACACTCGCTGGATTAATAGAAACCCCTATTTGTGTCTGGTGGCACCGGGACTGGGGTTTGGTCTGTTAATGGTGTTGGGTACTGAGCGGGTGTTGACGGGTAGCTTCTCAAGTCAGGGTTTGTTAGCTGCGACAGTCCCTTTTTTTCTGGTGAATAATTTGCTGTTGCTGAATCAATATCCGGATATTGATGCGGATAAAACGGTTGGAAGAAATCATCTGCCAATCGCTTTTGGCGTCAATGTTGGAAACTGGGTCTATTTGTGGTTCGCGATAATAGCGATGATGGTCATTCTTGTGGCTTCCGTTTTAGATTACTTCCCTTTACTGAGCCTCATTAGTCTGATGGCTATTGTCCCGGTATTGTTTGTTTTTTCAGGCATGGTTAAATTGGGTAAAAACATAGGGTCTGAACCACAGTATCTTGCAGTCAATGTCGCTGTGACAATATTTACCCCGGTAATACTGGGAATCTCTTTTCTTCTCGATTGACCGAGAACAACCACCTTTACGTAGGAAACGATTTTACGTTGCCAACATTCATTATTTCGATGTACTCTAGCACCCACTTCAGGACCTGCTATACCAATACTCACAATAGAATGAGTAAAAAACAATCAAATTGCACTATAATGGTGCTGTGATGATGTTTTTACAGGTTATTTGTATAGTTATTGGGGGTATGACATGACCGAGTATTTTAAATCTGGCAAATTGCGCGAAATTGACGAAAAGATGGCTGCAGCCGTATCGTATGAAGACTGGAAGGAGGCTGCTTTAGAGCACGATTCTATTTCTGGTAGCGAGGTGTGGAAACACCGCGAAAAGTCGAAGCGTTACGACTATACCGAAATTCGATCGCGGCTGGATCAGCTCAAAAAGTTGCGTGAAGCCGGCGACGATATGGGTTTATTGTTTGCCCTTAACGAAGGTATTCACGGCAATATGGGTGGCATGGGCAGGGCGTCTATGTATGAGCGTGCCAAATTTGGCACCAAAAAACTGATTGAAGAGTACGTCGAAGAATTAGTTTCTAGCCTGCAACATATATCGTCGCTGCCTGAGAATGAAATTTCTTGGGAAGATAAAATGGATTTTTTCGATCGTGCTAGTCACTGCTTTGGTCGATCTGCACTGATGTTAAGTGGAGCAGGTTCATTAGGACATTTTCATACCGGAGTGATTAAAGTCCTCGCCAAAAATCATCTGCTGCCAACGGTTATTTCGGGCTCCAGCGCAGGCTCAATGATGGCTGGTGTTCTTGGTACGCATACAGACGAAGAGTTGGCTATATTACTCGAAGAGAGTGATGTTTTGGGTTTCAACCAAGAAACGTTGGACGAGAGCCAAGCCAACGGAATGCGTCCACAAGTGGATATTCTTACCGTTCAGGCCATGTTGGCCGAAGCCATTCCGGATTTGACCTTTCAAGAAGCTTACGAAAAAACGGGTCGACAAATTAACGTCACGATAGCGTCAGTAGAAGAGCACCAAAACTCTCGGTTGATGAATGCAATCACTTCTCCCAACGTATTTATTCGCACTGCCGTTATGGCTTCCTGTGCGGTACCTGGCGTTTTCCCTGCAGTAAAACTGATGGCTAAAAACGTTTATGGGGAGTCTCAGCCATATCTTCCAAATCGCAGCTGGATTGATGGCGCTGTAACTGATGATCTGCCTGCAAAGCGCTTGGCACGACTTTATGGTGTTAATCACTACATTGTTAGTCAGGCGAATCCACTTTCATTAATATTGTTAAATTACGATAAGGACCTTCCCGTTCCCCAAAGTTTAAAAAACTTCTGGCGTTCAGTAAGCAAAGAGCTTCTTCGTGGAGGCGAAGCCTTTAGTCGTCGCTATTTACGTGAATGGCCAGAAGTCAGTCGCACAATGAACATGATCTCTTCCTTGTCTGCGCAGGAATATACCGGTGACATTACCATTATCCCGTCGTTTAGTTTTGTAGACCCACGAAAGTTATTGGGTCAGTTAACGGCTGCAGAAATTGAGGATTTGGTCATGGAGGGCGAACGTTCTACCTGGGGTATGTTGGAGCAAATAAAAATCCAGTCAAAAATTGGTAGAACGCTGGATGTGATTCTTGATCACCATGCAGATCACGATGTTCGCAAGACCTACAAGCACAAAGGCTTGCAGCGCAGTGCTAAAGCGAGTTAAGCGTTAGTTTTGAGGACTGGTTAACAAGCTTAATCAGTCCTCACGCATATCATCTCAACATGTTCAAATTGGCGGTATCTACTCAGTGCCCAACTTAACTGAAAGTTCGGTATGCTGTATGAACCCCCGCCGCAGTATCGCCGATAATCGGCACAACTCCTGAATTTTTTGCTGTTACCTTTCCCAGGAAAATTATATGAGTGATCAAAACGTTAAGCCCCCAGCCAACACTCAGCATCGCAATGATATGTATGGAAATATCAATTCGCGAAGCGAGTCTGACGAGGGTGTATCAACACCGATACCGTCAGCAACGGTCGTGTTATTGCGAGATGGAGATGACGGTGTTGAAGTGTTGATGTTGCGCAAGAACTCAAAAATCACGTTTGGTGGCATGTGGGTTTTTCCGGGTGGAAAAATTGATGATGATGATTTTGATGACCATTCCGGTGATACAGAATCACCGGATAAGTTACAGGCTGCAGCCTATGCTGCCGCGGTAAGAGAGACTCATGAGGAGGCCGGAATCGATGTCAGTGCCGACAATTTTGTCTGGTTTTCACACTGGACGCCGCCGCCGGGCCCGCAAAAGCGTTTTTCGACCTGGTTTTTTGCTGCCCATGTGACGGACGAGCACAGTGTTGTCATTGACGATGGAGAAATTAAGGAGCATGCATGGGTTAGCCCTGCAACAGCCCTGGCCAGACATGCGGCAGGTGAATGGGATTTAGTGCCGCCTACGTGGCTTACGTTACACCATATTTCGCAGTACAGTCCTTCTGTGTCTGTTATTGAGCATTTCCAATCACGAGATCCCAAAGTCTATAAAACTCGAGTGGTGATGAACTCAGACGACAACCGAGTAGCCCTATGGCATGGCGACGCGGGTTACCAACACTGGGAAGCTAACGTCGACGGCGAACGGCATCGCCTGGTTATGAATAACAATTCATTTGTGTTCGAAAATACGATAGAAAAATATTAGGCGGTCTGTTGGGTTGAAAAACGTGAAGGCGACGGTCGGGATTATTGAGCTATGTGTCGATCCCGGCAATGTATTAAATTTTTAGTTATTGGTTTTGTCTTTAATAACTAACGTTCCTGCAAGTTTGTCATGCCATCCCTGTTTTTTGTTGTCTATTGCCACCCAGACCAAGCCAAGCATAAAAGGAAGTATCGAAATATAGTACGCGAAATAACGTCCCACCAACTGCCTGCCAGTTGGTTTCTCACCGGTTTTGGCGTCGACAATTTTTAGTTTGAAGATCATTTTCCCTGGCGTCGATGACTTATAAATCCAAAAAAGAATAATTGCCAGCGCTGGAAGACAATAGTTTAACGCGAGATCCCAGGCCGTTGGAATGATTGAGCCATTTGCGCCGTAGCTTTGCTCACCAAGTAGCAGGAAGAGGGGAGTGATAACAATCATTATCAACACAGAATCAATAATTGTCGCGGCAACACGGACCCAAAAGCCTGCATAGTCTGATTGTTTCATTGCTTATTCCCGTGTGGTTTTGTGGATGGCGCTGTCGGGTACGCTTATGTTTTGTGTTTGGATGCCCATATCGCCAACTTATGACGAATAGACTGCTGGGATACTTGCTCTTCAGGTAATGGTTGCATTAACTTGTCATGAACCAGCAATCTGTAGATATACTCAATTTTTTCATTGGCGGAGTCGGTTTTTTCAAACTGAACAGCACCCCGTTTCTCTCCGTATGCCATGCCCAGGGCAATGGCTTTTTTGATCAGTTCTTTTTCATTTTTCAGCTTCTTCATCAATATTCTCACAGTACCGTTTACGAAGTGCGAATGATTAACCTCAGTGTAACAGTGAAGCACTATTTCGGTAGTGATTAAAACCGTTTTTCGGTGAGGCTGCGATACGGCGCTCATTACGGTCCTTGTTTGAGATTAGACTTCCAGTCCGGAGCTATGGAGCCAGCAGGTTAAGCCTGTTACAGTTATTCTACTATCATTCAAATTCTATTGGAGATCATTTGTTGTGAGGATAGCCGTAATCGGAGCAGGAGCTGCAGGTCTGGTAACTGCAAGGGAGCTTAGTCGTGGTGGTCATGATGTCACTGTTTTCGAACAATCCAAACGTGTCGGTGGTGTTTGGGTTTTTGAACCGGTACCCGAGGATGACCCCATGGGTCTCAATCCCAGCAAGGCGGTTTTTTCTTCGATATATAATTCGCTGCGAACGAATTTACCTCGTGATTTAATGGCTTTTCAGGACTATACCTTTGATTCAGCGGGTGGTGGAGGTGATGACTGGCAGCGATACCCCCATCATACAAAGGTTCTGAATTACTTGGAGAACTTCGCAGATACGTTCGGCATACTTGATATGATCCACTTTCAGCGCACAGTCTCTCGGGTAGAAAAGTTGGCCGGTAACTGGGTCGTCACAAGCAAAAATCTACAATCGGGCAGCGTCGACGAACAACATTTTGATGGTGTGGCTGTGTGTAATGGCCACTACTCAAAACCTCGGGTACCCGCTATTGCTGGAGCGGGCACGTTTTCCGGCAAGCTGATGCATAGCCACAATTATCGTAGCCCAGCTGAGTTCGCTAACAAACGAGTAGTACTGTTAGGAACAGCTGCGTCCGGGGTTGATATCGCACGAGAAATAGCGACGGTATCTGATCAGGTATACTGGTGTGGAAACTCATTTTCAGAGGTTTCTTTCGATAGTAGTAGCGGTGTCCATCGATATCCCGCACCACAGGAATTTGATGGATCGGCGATCCATTTTCGGAATGCTCCCGCCCTTAACGATGTCGACTATTTTATCTATTGCACCGGCTATGAATACCAATTCCCTTTTTTAGAAACGAGCCTTGTTAAGGTCGAGGATAATTGGGTTAGTCCCCTGTATCGCGATATTGTTGCGCCTACTGATACAACCCTCGCTTTTATTGGATTGCCTTTTAATGTAATCCCTTTCCCTCTATTTGAATATCAAGCCAAATGGTGGACGGCTGTATTGTCTGGGAATCTGTCATTGCCCTCGGAGGAAGTAATGATGAGGGAAGTTAACGCCAAAGCTCGTGAGCAGAATGACGCGGGCATTGAATACCATCATCGGCATAAGTTAGCAGAGAAGCAGTTTGATTATTTTGATAGTTTGGCTGCTGATTATGGTGAATCCCCCGTGGCTCATTGGATAAAAGCCCTGGCATTAGAGACATTACAGTCGCATACCGCAGATCCGGGGAAATTCAGAGACGCAGATTTAGTGGGTCATGGGCCTACGGTTGTTAGAGCGACTGAGAAAGTAGATAGTTTAGTCAATACGTAGGAAAAATCTTTGGGCATCCGCATCAGTAAAAGAGAGAAAACTATGGAACTGAGAAAATTTAGACCGTTTGGCGATATTAGTGCTTTGACATTGGGTGGTGGTGGCTTAGGTCAAGTGTGGGGGAAAACCTCCAGAGAAGAGGCACTGGAAACAGTTGCTATTGCCCTGGATCAAGGCATAAATCATTTAGATGTCGCGCCGATGTATGGCAGGGGCGAGGCGGAGAGCGTAATTGGTGAGGCGCTGAAAGGAAAAAGCGGGGATGGTCTATACATAACCACGAAGTGTCAGGTCGGCACGCCTGCGGATCAAAAGGTCTATGAAAAACTCAATGCGTCACTGACCAACAGTTTAAAAACTATGGGCAGAGAGAAAGTAAATCTGTTTTTGATGCACTCCCAGTTGATCGAAGACGACTATGAAATGTTTAGTTTTAATGAACATAGAGCAAAAAACGCAACAACATTGAGTTGTTATTTTAACGAAGTTATTCCTGCCTTTGAGCGTTTAAAGCGTGAAGGCAAAATTGATCACTGGGGGATTGGAGGAATAGGGCAGAAGGAGGCTGTGTTAGCGGCTCTTAATCACGAATCTCCACCAGCGGTAGTTCAGTGTATCGTTAATCCGCTCAACTCTGCAGGGGGCATTGCTTACGTGTCAGAAACGTTTAACCCAAAAATTATTCTGGAGGAGTGTCAAAATAAGGATATCCCCATTCTTGCAATCAGGGCTGTACAAGCAGGTGCTCTAACGTCGTCGATGGACAGGGAGCCACACCCATCGGGTTTTGATGCAAAAGATTTTGACGACTTTACCAAGGCAGCTCCTTTCCGCGAATTAGCCAAGGAGTGGGGGGAGTCTCCGGCTAGCCTTGCCCATCGGTTTGCATTGAGTATCCCAAAGGTGAACTCGGTTATTTTAGGCGTTAAAAATAGAATGGAATTGGAAGAATGTCTGCAGGCTGAGAGAATGGGACGGTTAAGTGGTGAGCAAATTACAACGCTGGAAAATCTGTTTACCCCGCAATAGTTAGGGTCCAATTCCCGGAACTGCTGCTCATTGAGTCTTTGAAAAACGCATCGTTTGCAGACTTAGTGGACAGCTTCGAAAGTGTTAAGCAAGTGACAGGTTTGCAACGCAGCGTTGCTAAAGGTTATCTAGGTCAGAAATAATGGCGGTGAGGGAGAAGAGTACCCCGGCGCTGCACTTTGCAAACTATCCTATCCTCGGAAACGAGGATTTTGGCGCTCTGCGGGTCGGTAAATGGGATGATTTGAAGGGACGCCTATTGCAGAAATAGGTAGGGTTTGTACATCGCTGATTTATTCATCGCGGGATTATCACTGACTAGTCGTTAAGTTGGCAGAACCTATACGAGGACAAAATAGAAGTGGTGATTTTTTTAGACCTCCGCTGTCAACCTTAGGCTGGACGCAATCTCACCTGCGCCTTCAATACACAATCGGTCTGTTGCTGCGACCACTTTCAAATTCATGATACTGCAACCATTTTCAACGTAAGGGGAAAGGAATTTCGCAACATCTTGCGGTGTACCATAAGGAGTGTACTTCTCAAATTGCTCGAAGGGGATTTTGTAAAAAGCTTCCATTTCACGGGCAACCAACTTACGTGCTTCTTCTTTTGTATCGGCGATACCCACCCAAGGTTGATAACCGTGTTGCCAGTTAACCTTACGCTGAATTTCTGCAGCGGTTTCATCGATAATGCCAATGGCCTGTTTAAATCGGTTAACCGAACACCAGGTTGCAATCCAGCCATCACCATAATGTGCAGCCCGTTTTAATGCTGCATTAGAGCGTCCACCCACAATGATAGGTATCTGGTCACCTATAGTGGGTTTGATGCGAGCATTTTCAACGGAAATAATTTCGCCATCAAAATTCACTGTCTCGCCCGCCATCAAACCACGTAAAATCTGCAGCGATTCGTTCGTGCGTTTGCCACGCGTCGAAGGATCAACACCACAAACCTCTATTTCATGTCGATCTTCACCGCCAATGCCGACGCCAAATACGGTTCGGCCAGGGGCTATTTTATGCATTGTGGCGAGTTGCCTTGCGACGGGCAACGGGTGTCGCAACGGTAATAAGTAAATACTAATCATCACTCCTAGGCTTGGGTGAAGTTGCGACAAAGCAGCAATTTCGACAAATCCATCTGTGCCGGAACCGTCATGAAACGAAACATGATCAGCCATATAAAGATGATCGATACCTGCGTGATAAACAGCATCAAGTGAGGCGACTTTTTCTTTAAAACTACTCTTCCAGAAATTGGAAGGTGTGGCCAGGCCGATCTTCAGGGTCATGACTAATCCTTAGCGCTAAATTTATTTTTCTGATTATAGATGAAACAAGTCTGGCTTGATCATAACTGATCAACATTGGTTTCAAGACCCACCAACAGTCGTCCAACTAATTCAAGGGTCGATTCACTTACCATCATATGTTGCGTGGCAACGTGCACGTCTCTGAAATGGCGTTGAATCGGGCTGCGCAGGTAAACGGACGTACCACCTGCCAAGGTGTAAATATTGTCCACGACATCGGCTGCGGATTGCACAGCGTGAGTCGTCGCAAGCCGGATATCACGTCTCGCATCAACTGTTGGCGAATCTATTTCTTGTGCCATCTGCCAGGCCGTACTAATCGCATCATGAAAGAATAACCGGGCAGAACGTAACTTGGCTTCAGCCTCGGCCACTCGTTTATGAGTGGCTGGTTTCATCGCTAATGGTTTGGAGCTGCCTTGTGGGGTTTTCTGTTTAGCGAGGGTGACAAACTCACTCAAACAAGCTCTGGCTATTCCAAGTGCAACAGCTGCTATGCCTATTCCCAGAAAGGCGAAAATAGGGAAGCTATGTATCGGACCTGTGGGCGGGGTTTTTCGAAAGGCATCAAATGTCATAAATTCAGGCACAAAAACCCCCTCGACTTTAAAGTCGGTTGAACCTGTACCTTTTAGGCCGCTGACATGCCAGGTATCCAACAATTCAACATCACCTACTGGCATGAAAAATGAGCGCTGATCCGGACGGCCATTGTCCAGCTTTACTAAATCGCCCGCTTCATTCTCGAGAAAGCCGCCCGCTGAAATATACGTCGCATTCCTCGAGCCAGAACCCCACTGCCACTGGCCCGTTAATCGATACCCCGGAATACCGTTTTCATTACAAGCAACCGCTCGCCCCATAGGAGCAAATACACCAGCCGTTATCGCCTGATGATCCGACATCATTTCAATAGCGACCTTTTCAGGTAAATTTGTTACAGATAATGCAGAGGTAATACCAATAAATACCACCCAACCTGTTGAAGCGTCAGACTGTGCAAGTGTTTCCACAAGCAATGCATAATCCAGCGGTGATCGCCCTAATCCGCCAAACTTTACCGGATTACATAAGCGGTAAAGCCCAAGTTGAGCAAGACGGTCTGCAAGGTCCTGGGAGACATAACCCTGCTGTTCAAACTCTTCTGCGCGGTCTTTTAATTCTTCTGAAAACGTATCGGCAATCGAGACGATATCCATTTCGTCTGTTATAAAACTGTCATTCATCATGACCCTCTCTTATATCTCTATAAAGAATTGGGATTGATTCTGTGGTATTGTTCTCGCTCTACATAGGGCATTTTAGGCCAAGTAAATAGGCATTTTAGGCCATGATCAAATACCTAGCGTTCGAAAGTTATATCTACGATTATCTGGAAGATAGAGGTATAACAAGCGATGGGATTAAATCCCGGATTCGTCGGCAAGCAAAAGGCCGCCACGAGCGCCTGCAAATGCTGGCCAATTTTGCGATCGATCAATCCGGGGAATCCCGGCTAGGGTTAATCATTGGCCAGCGCATCACCAATACCGCGTTTGGCATCCTGGGTCATGCACTGATTAATTGTTCCAGTTTACTGGAGTCTCAACGGTTCCTGCTGAAACATATCTGGGTTTGGCAGGAACATCCCATTAACGCTGTCAGTTTACACTTGGACAGAGATCACCTTTACCTGAATTACAATTACCCCACCCGCTGGCCTCGCAACGAGAACTTTCTGGTAGATTTGTTTTTTTCGTCTAACCTGAAACGCTCAAGGGAATTGATCGAAGGGGATATCAAAGGGGCTTTCCTAGAGTTAAAACGTCAAGACCCTGGCGAAAAGAAACACTATGAACGACTGCTCAAGATCCCGGTAAGTTTCGGTCAAAATGAAGACAGGTTGGTTTTCCCACGAAAAACTGCCGAAGCACCACTTTCTTCTTCCTTTTTGATTCACTCCAAAGGTTACCAGCGTCATTGTGAAAACCTATTACGTCAAATGCAATCCGCCTCCGGCATCACAGAACACATTCGACTGGCGGTGGTGCACAGTGGCAAAACAAAATTGAAAGAGCCCCAAATGGCAGAAAAAATGAATATCAGCGTCAGGACGCTGCGAAGACGGCTCAACTCAGAAGGCACAAGTTATCGGCAGATTCAACAGCAAATACAGTCTCACCTCGCCCGATCATATTTAAGCGATACTGAATTATCTGTAGCGGATATTGCCAGTCTTGTCGGTTATTTTGATACGCCAACATTCAGCCGGGCATTCAAATCATGGACGGGGTATACGCCGCCTCAATTCAGGAAAAAGGCTACAACGATTTAACCGCTCTAATTATTTCAATCACTATTCACGCCCCGTCTTCTTTCGAATGTGCTCTGTTCAACGTCAAATCGCAACAACATGCAGGCGTCACTTCTGCCAGTTTAGTTATGCGCATTTAGAGAAATTATAAAAAATAATTGCCGCTGTATTAGTTTATGGATTGAACATAGCTTGGTGATTGCCTCGAATAGGGTGCCGGTGTATCCACGATTTTCTTCGGTTTTATCAACAATCAGATGTAGACCATCACGATCAGAGTGCCAACCGGGTTTATCGAGAGCTTTGGTTTGGGCGGCAGTGGGCATTTCATTCCACACTCATTCCACCGTTGTGGTGAATCTTGTGGCATATGAATGTATATGAAGAGATTATTCGCTAGGTCGCTGTTTTTACTGGGCTAGATGAATTGAATGAAAGGATCAATGGCGGTGAGGGAGGGATTCGAACCCTCGAAACTTGCGTTTACACACTTTCCAGGCGTGCTCCTTCGGCCACTCGGACACCTCACCAAATACGGGCGCTAATGTACTGGAGATCAGTGTTAATGGCAACCTGCACAGTGATTTTTGAGGTCTTTTAAACGATTTATGATATTCTTGTTGCTTCTATTTGTCCTGACAAGAGTTGTTTTATGAAGTGTGCCATTGTCCCGGTTACTCCCTATCAGCAGAATTGTTCGATTTTGGTTTGTGAAGAGACTAAAAAAGCGGCAGTTGTTGACCCTGGTGGCGATCTTGAGAAAATTGAAGACGCGCTAAAGCAATTGGATGTAACGCTTGAAAAAATATTTCTGACACATGGTCACATGGATCACTGTGCTATTGCCGGAACAGTTCGAGAAAAATACGGCATACCCATTGAGGGGCCGCATATTGATGACAAATTCTGGATAGAGAAACTACCGGAGTCTTGTCGGATGTCCGGATTTCCTCACGCAGATGTATTTGAGTCAGATCGATGGTTAGATGAAGGAGATACCATCCAGTTTGGTAATCAAACGCTGTCGGTTCGACACTGCCCTGGGCACACACCGGGACATGTTATTTTCTTTCACGCTGATGCGAGAGTTGCTATTGTCGGTGATGTATTGTTTCAGGGTTCTATCGGGCGTACCGATTTTCCGAAAGGCGATCACGACACTCTGGTTACGTCTATCCGGGAAAAACTCTGGCCATTAGGGGATGACGTAGCATTTATTCCGGGCCATGGTCCCACATCTACGTTCGGCCATGAACGTGAGACAAACCCCTTCGTTGCCGATAGTCGCTATCGCTAAGTTTCAAGGCAGAAAGAAAGATGCCTGTTAACACTACCCGCTGGGTACTCTGGGTATCTTTGCTGATCTTGCTGCCATTCCCACTCCATATTCATCATTGGGGCTTGTTGCCGCTTGGGGCAGTTTTGAAATCACTGCTTTCAGGTCATCTGCAGCAGCTCTATAACCTGTCGCTACTTGAGCAGGCGCTTATCTTTACCCAGTGTCTAGTTGCGATGTTGATCAGCGCGCTAATTAGTTGGACATATGGTTATTACTCATCAAATTGGCAGGAGAAAATTCGCGGCTCAGTGATGAGTATTGTTGTTTTTTCGGCGCTAATAATATTTTCAACGATGCCTATATACAGTCATCAGTTAATAGCCAGCTTGGCTGAAGATAAGTCCGGTCGAGCGACATTTCTGCAAGTTTACCCCTAGAAATCTTCAGTTGCCGTGTTTTTTTCCTATACATGGGGAGTAAAACGCTGGTTTCTGTATCTAAACACCCCATGGATAAGAACTTGTATTTACTGGCTTCGGCCCCAATGTCCTATAGCAACAACAATGAAAATGGTTTATTTGGTATTTAAGGAGTATTGCATGAATTTAGGTATTATCAGACGCTTGTCGCTGGTGGTGTTCTTATTGACCGTAGTTTCACCCACTTGGGCTGTGTTGCCTGCTTTTGACAGCGAGGGCAAACAACTACCAAGTTTGTCACCACTGATAAAGGAGGTTGGGCCATCGGTCGTTAATATCTCTACATTTACTACTCAAACCATGCGCCAAAACCCGCTGCTAAACGATCCGTTTTTTCGGCGCTTCTTTAACATACCTCCCGACCAGCAAGCGCCTCGGTCTCGTCGTACACAAAGCGCCGGTTCCGGAGTGATAATTAACGCTGACAAAGGAACGGTGGTCACTAATCATCATGTGGTTAATGGCGCTGATGAAATTCATGTTGGATTGCAAGACGGGCGTAGTTATAAAGCGACGTTGATTGGTTCTGATCCCGAGGTTGATATAGCGGTATTGCAGCTTGAAGAATTTGAAAATCTAACCGATATTAAAATTGCAAATTCTGAGAGATTAGAGGTGGGTGATTTTGTTATCGCTATCGGTAACCCCTTTGGCTTGGGGCAGACGGTCACTTCGGGTGTTGTTAGTGCCTTAGGTCGAAGCGGTTTAGGTATCGAGGGTTACGAAAATTTTATCCAGACTGACGCGTCAATCAATCCGGGGAATTCCGGTGGTGCACTGGTAAATTTGAATGGCGAACTTGTCGGGATTAATACCGCGATCATGGCTCCGGCCGGTGGCAATATAGGCATAGGTTTTGCTATTCCATCTAACATGGCAAACTCAAGTATTGACCAAATATTGGAGCATGGAGAAGTTAAACGCGGTCAGTTGGGGGTTATTATCCAGGATCTTACCCGAGAGTTAGCTGAAGCTTTTGACATTGATAAACAGCAAAAAGGTGTGGTTATTGCTGAAGTTCAGTCGGGGTCTGCCGCTGACACAGCTGGATTGGAAGCGGGTGATATAGTGATCAGTATTGATGGGGATGCAGTAGAAACGTCAGCGCAGTTACGCAACGAAATTGGTCAGCGTCGAATAGGTGATAAACTGAAGATCACCCTTTTGCGAGATGGTAAAACCAAGATGATTAAGGCGAAGGTAGGCGAGGCTGTAAGTCAATTGGCAAACAATGGCAGTGTTCATCCATTTTTTGACGGCGCCAGCTTACAGTCATCTCGGGATGGTGGCGTAGAAGTTACTGCGCTTGAACGAGATTCGACAGCAGCGGAGTCAGGATTGAGACCTGGCGATGTGATATTGTCGGCTAACCGGTATAAAGTTGACGATCTCGATGATTTGCGACAAATTCTTCAACAACCCGCATCGCGAATAGTGTTGCGTGTTAAGAGGGGGAGTGCGGCTCTATACCTGGTATTACAATAACCAGGGAATATGAGAGTTTTGCTCGATAAAAGCTACGTTATGATTGCTTTGGATCTTGATAAACATAGCGTATTATTGCGTTAAAAGCGCTGTTATTAAAAGAGAGAGTACAATGAATTTATCTCGTCGATACTCGGTAGTACTGTTGCTGATGCTTGCAGTTAGTCTTGCTGGGTGTACAGGAATACCCGTCAGTACAGATTACGACACCAGTCGCGAATTCCCGTCGTTATCAACCTATGCATGGATGGTACCTAAACAGAAGCTGGTGGAAGACCCTACCGTTGACAATGACTTGATGAATAATCGTGTTATGAGGGCTGTTGATTCTGAACTTTTTGCCAGAGGATTTGAAAAAGCAAGCGGCGACGCAAGTGCAGATTTTTTGATTACTTATCATGTCAGTGCCGAAAACAGGCAGAGCGTCAGTTCATTCCATGGTAGCTATGGGTATTACCCCTGTTGGCAGAATTGTTATCAGGTTGGCTTTCGCAACGACACCTATATTAGATACTACAAACAGGGAACATTTATGATTGATGTAATTGATCCTGCTAGTAGCGCATTAATATGGCGAGGTATTGCTGGTCGGAGACTAACCGCCGATACACCTCAGGAGCGCGACAGCTATGTTAACGAAATTGTCGCTGCTATTCTGGCAGAGTTTCCACCGGGTTATGCTGCTCCATAAAATTTGACAGTTAGTTGATTGATAAAAGACTCTTGCAAGCAAGGTCAAATTTGAGCACAATACGCCGCCTTTGAAGCAGTATCGTTTTTGTTTCAATGTCGTTATGGTAGCCCTTTTGGTCCTCCCGCAACGTTAGATAGCGAACTCCGCCAGGCCTGGAAGGGAGCAACGGTAGTTATCAATGCGTGTGCCGGGATGTGGCTGATTGGGCTGCCACCCTAACAAATCCCCCTCATAATTTACGCGCGCTCCAATGCGGGCATTTTTCAACGGATATGACAAAGTTTTGCTGGGTCAGGACGTTTATGTATGGCTTGCTCTGGTGTATCCTTCTCGGCTCAATAAATCGTTGGTGATAGTGGATGAGTTATCAGGTACTCGCTCGTAAGTGGCGACCAAAAACCTTCCGGGAAATGGTCGGACAAGAACATGTGTTAAAGGCGTTAATTAACGCTCTCGATCACAATCGTTTGCATCACGCCTATCTTTTTACCGGTACTCGCGGGGTGGGTAAGACCAGCATCGCGCGAATTCTGGCGAAGTGTCTGAATTGCGATGTGGGTGTGAGTTCCGAGCCCTGCGGACAATGCAGCGCCTGCCTGTCTATCAGCGAAGGCAGGTTTGTTGATTTGATCGAAGTGGATGCGGCCTCTCGCACTAAGGTTGAAGATACGCGAGAGTTACTCGAAAATGTTCAATATGCTCCCACCGCAGGACGTTTTAAAGTGTACCTTATCGATGAAGTGCATATGCTATCTACCAACAGTTTCAACGCCCTGTTAAAAACTCTCGAGGAGCCGCCACCGCACGTCAAGTTTCTTCTTGCTACAACTGATCCGCAAAAACTACCGGCAACTATCCTGTCACGTTGCCTGCAGTTTAATCTCAAGAACATGAGCCCGGAGCGTATTGTAACTCACTTACATAACGTGCTTGAGCAAGAAATGATAAGTTTCGAAGAGCCCGCTTTGTGGTTGTTAGGCAGGGCGGCTGATGGCAGTATGCGCGATGCTCTGAGTTTGACCGATCAGGCGATATCATTTGGCTCTGGCAAATTATTGGAAGCCGATGTCCGCAGCATGTTGGGTACAATTGATAGATCAGCAGTGTATAAAATTGTTGAAGCGCTGATTGCTGAAAATGGTGCTCAATTACTCGCTGCAGTTGTCAACATGGCAGAACATGCACCTGATTATCTTTCCGCGCTCGAAGAATTACTCATGGTATTGCATCGAATTGCGATAGCGCAAGCTGTACCTGACGCCACTGATAACAGTTTTGGAGATGGCGCCAAAATTATTGCAATATCATCGTTGCTGACCGCAGAAGATACCCAGCTTTTTTATCAGATAGGGTTAAATGGTCGGCGCGATTTATCGCTGGCTCCCGATCTGCGCAGCGGCTTTGAAATGGTCTTGTTGAGAATGCTCGCATTTAAGCCGGCAGGTATTGCGGAGCTACCGGAGCGGTCCCTCACGAATCGGCCAGTGTCTGTGGAGGCACCACAACCTGTAAAAAAGCCTGAAGCGGGTGTCCAGTCTACTAAGGCCGACACCCCTGTAAATTCTCGGACTGAATTGGCAGAAGAGCTGGCTCCAGTAGCTACGGAGGAACAAGCCGTTGTCGATGTTGTCAGTCAAGCAATTGTCGAGGACGCTCCGCCGACGCCATCGGTCGCTGAATTAGTTGCGGACATTGATCGCGAAATACTCATAGACGAAAAGATACCACTCAGTCTCGATCAGCTCCGACCAGACAGTTGGAATACTTTATTTGAACGCTTGGGTTTTGGCGGTGTTGTTGGCAATATCGCGTCGCATTGTATCTTGGCCAATGTTACAAATAATGTGCTGCATTTACAGTTGGATGCGGCAAACGCAACGCTGTTTAGTGACAGCTATACCGCAAGAATCCAGGAACATTTAACGGTAACTTTGAATACACCTGTAACCGTGAAGATTGACGTTAAGCCACTTAGTGTTGAGACACCGGCGTTGCGCAAAAATCGGTTGCAGACAGAAAGACGACAGGCAGCATTACTTAGCCTAAAAAATGATCCAAACGTGCAGATATTAGTCAGCGATTTTGATGCGGTGCTGGACGAAGAGTCGGTGCAGCCTGTCTCGTAAAACAATGATTAGCGCGTCGCGGAAAAATTATCAGAAAGAGGACGTTATGAAAATTAATGATTTAATGAAACAAGCGCAAGAAATGCAGGAAAAAATGCAGAAAGCGCAAGAAGAGTTGGCTTCTAAAGAAGTCGAAGGAGAATCTGGCGCGGGCCTGGTGAAAATAGTGATGACAGGTCGCCACGATGTTCGGCGGGTGTCGATAGATTCGAGTTTAATGACCGAAGAAAAGGAAGTGCTGGAAGATCTATTGGCTGCAGCGGTCAATGATGCGGTTCGTAAGGTCGAGGCCGGAAACCGAGATGCATTGAGCGGGTTGGCGGGTGGTATGGATATGTCCAATTTCAAAATGCCCTTTTAGTAACAGGTATATTGACTATGACTTTTAGCCCTCTTATTGACCAGCTTGTTGACGCGCTTCGCTGCTTGCCCGGTGTTGGCCCCAAGTCAGCACAGCGAATGGCATTTCATTTGCTGGAACGTGACAGAGAGGGAGGGTTGAAACTGGCTGAACAATTAGACCAGGCGATGCGTGGTGTGGCACGCTGTAGTAGTTGCCGTACGTTAACAGAGCAGCCGCGTTGTTCTATCTGCGACAATTTTAAGCGTGATCGGACGACTATTTGCGTTGTTGAAACGCCAGCAGATGTTTTTGCTTTCGAGCAGTCGGGCATTTACCGGGGACTCTACTTTGTATTGATGGGGCATCTATCGCCCATTGATGGTATCGGCCCTGCTGAGATTGGCATCAGTGATTTGTTGCAGCGGTTGCGAGAAGAAGACATACAAGAAGTAATTTTGGCAACCAACCCCACGGTCGAAGGTGAGGCCACTGCTTTTTATATTACCGAACAAGTGAAATCACTGGGTGTTAGTGTTTCCAGAATCGCACACGGTGTACCGTTGGGCGGAGAATTAGAATACGTGGATGCCGGAACACTGGCTCATGCCCTCAATGGCCGCAGATTGGTGGATTAATTTTGACAGAAAACTCTATACAAGAAGGCCGAAAGGTACATCCGGTTTATATTGATGATAACGAAACATTAAGGAAATTTTGCCTGCAATGGCAGCATGCAAAAGTGTTGGCATTGGACACTGAGTTTATTCGAACGGATACGTTTTATCCGATAGGGGCGTTACTTCAGATTTCTGAAGGTACGGGTTGTTTCCTGATCGACCCGTTAGCAATAGATGACTTTTCACCGTTGACCGCGTTATTAACTGATCCCGGAATCATAAAGATTTTACATTCTTGCAGCGAGGACATGGAGGTCTTTGAACGGCTGTTTCAGGTGTTGCCACAGCCATTGATTGATACACAGATCGCTGCTGGTCTGGATGGCTACGGATTTAGTCTTGGTTACCAGAAAATGACAGAAGCGTTGTTACAAATTCATGTGCCAAAGGGAGAAACACGGTCTAACTGGTTACAGCGGCCGTTAACAGAGTCTCAAATTCACTATGCTGCTCTGGATGTTGCCTACTTGCCGGAAATGTATCAGCAGTTGAAGCAGTCGTTGGAGTCAAAAGGACGCTGGCAATGGCTGTTAGAGGAGTGTGCCCCTCTGGCAAATGGTCAGAGTGATACGGATGCTATCACTCAATATTATAAAAAGGTAAAGTCGGTTTGGAAGTTGTCATCTAGGCAGTTAGCCGTTTTACAAATTGTTGTTGAGTGGCGAGAAAGTGAAGCTCGTCGATGTGATAGGCCGCGGGGTAGAATACTAAAAGATAAGAGTTGCTTCGAAATTGCTCGTTTACAGCCTCGCGATGTAAAAAGTTTGTCTTCAATTGAAGACGTCGGCTCGAGTACTGTCCGTAAATACGGTCAGGAGTTGTTGAAGCTGGTTGTTATGGGGCTAAACGTGGCTGAATCTGAACTGCCGGCACCATTGCCAAAACCTTTGCCGCCGCAGACCGGATCACTGTTAAAACAACTGAAAGCACATGTTAGTCACCGCGCTGAGCACTTACAAATGGCGCCGGAACTGTTGGTGCGCAAACGTGACTATGAAGCTCTCTTGCGTTCCGGTTTTAGCAACCAGAATTACCAGTTGCCAGCTTCTCTGTGTGGTTGGAGGAAGAGCGTTATCGGTGATGATTTGATGAATATTGTTATAAAACAGTCTAAATAGGTCTTCTGGTCATGAAAAGAATTTGTACTATTTATCGCAGCCCTAAGCGCGAGGGTATGTATCTCTACGTGGATAAAGCTGAAGACCTTGAGCGAGTGCCGGGGCCTCTACTTCAAACATTTGGTAAGCCGGAGCACGCCATGGTGTTGGTGTTAAGTCCGGAGCGCCCGTTAGCTCGGGTAGACGTTAGCAAAGTGTTGAGCGAAGTTGAGGAGAAGGGCTTCTTTTTGCAAATGCCCCCTCGTCACGACGGTTATAACCGAGACCTTCATGAGAAAAATTCGAAAATCCCGCTGCGATGAATAAAGTGGAATCGAATTTTTGGGAAAATAAACCACTAGACCAGCTAAGCAAAGACGAATGGGAATCGCTGTGTGATGGCTGTGCTAAATGTTGTTTGCACAAGCTTGAAGATGAAGACAGCGGTGAGGTTTTTTATACCAAGGTGGTGTGCCGGTATATGGACGAGCAGTGCCGCTGCACGGAATACCAGCGGCGCAATGAGTTGGTGCCAAATTGTGTGTGGTTACGACCCGAAGACGTGAAAGAATTTCATTGGTTGCCGTCAACCTGTGCTTACAGGCTGGTTTCGGAAGGAAAGCCTCTTGAAAGTTGGCATCCCTTGATCTCCGGGAGTCCCGATACTGTTCATTCTGCTGGTATTTCTATCAAAGGGCGGGCTCTGAGTGAGGAGTATGTTCATCCTGATGGCCTTGATGAGCATATCATTAACTGGGTAGAGTAAACGCTTGGGAGAATCATCCTGAATAGCACTCGATTTTGGTAGTAGTTGATTTAACTGCAGCCCTTCGGCAGGGTATACTGCCTATTTTTAAAGCTTCTACAGTCACTCGTACGCTGAATATTTGGGATTAGCTCTATCTATGGACATTGGCAGCGATTATTACCTTTCCTGGTCACTTTATTATTTGGCTGTTGCAACATCAAATGTTTTGTTTTGGCGTTTGTTGTTGGGAATCGGTAGTCTTCATGTAAAAATTTTGTTGCAGCTAACCTTGCTGGCATTATTGATTACACCTGCGTCCTTGGAGCCTGGACAGGGTTACCTGGTGCCGGCATTTATGGTGATGATCATGGAAGGTTTGAACGAGGGTTTTGCTGCCATTACTCCTCGATTCTTGCCTATGGTGGCGGTGCTGTTTGTACTGATCTTCGTAACCTATCTGATCAGATGGGTTTGGCGTCGCTTCGTTGCTACTAAATTTGCCGCTCGTTAGTCTTCCTGTTCTTGCCCGCCTAAATAATGCCTGAAGCCTGCGCAATCATAGTTATTGTTTTTAATTAAAAACATGCTATATCTTACTGTTAGTATTAGGTTTTATTGAATCTCATCGATTGAAAACGAGTGTAACTTGAGCTTATTTCACCGGCGTCCAGCCTATCTGTATTATTTGAGAGTTCCATGGGTATGAAAATATCACGATTTGTTTGGCTAATCTGCAGCATCGTATTCACGTCTTTTACTTGGGGGCAACAGGCTGCAAATGAAACGGTTGCACTGACTGATGGTGTAATGACACCTGATGTAAGGATTGTGATCGATATATCTGGGAGTATGAAGAAAAACGATCCTAACTACTTACGTCGCCCAGCGCTGGAACTGTTGGTTCAGCTCTTTCCCGAAGGTTCGAAGGCCGGGGTTTGGACCTTTGGTCAATGGGTAAATAATCTGGTTCCACGCGATACAGTAGATGCCAACTGGAGAGCTAATGCCAGTGCTCAAGCCGAAAATATCAGCTCTGTGGCTTTGCGCACCAACATTCCGGCCGCGCTGGAAAAGGCGATGGCCGATGTTGCAAAAATGGATGCCAACTACAGTACACATTTAATTTTGCTCACTGATGGAATGGTCGATGTGTCGCCGTCATCGATAGACAATGATAGAGCAAGGCAGCGGATTATTGCAGACATTCTACCTGTGCTTAAGGACGCGGGAGTAACTATTCATACTGTTGCTTTGTCGCAGAATGCTGACTCGGAGCTGATGGAGCTATTGGCCGCTGAAACTGGCGGCTTGGCTGCTGTTGCGGAAACTGCCGACGATTTGTCGAGAATATTTGTGCAGGCATTTGATGCCGCTGCACCCGCAGAGCAGCTACCCATGGAGGGTAACACCTTCAATGTTGACGCCGGTATTGAGGAGTTTACGACGTTAATATTTAAAAAAGACGGCTCAAAGGGTGCTGTTTTATTGTCGCCAGCCGGTGAAACATACTCGTTTGAGCAGCGCCCAGAAGCTATCAAATGGTTTCGTCAGCATAATTATGAATTAATTACGGTCAAGTCGCCGCAGACTGGAGAATGGGCTGTAGATTCAGATTTGGAGCCTGGAAGCAGGGTGACTGTGATTAGTGATCTAAGTTTGAAAGTGGTGCCGTTGAAGCGAAGCCATTTCATCGACGATTCTGCAACAGTAACTGCCGCCTTGTATGAAGAAGGTCGCGCAATAACTAAGCCTGAGCTGTTAAATTTGATCGACATTTCAGCAACTGTCACGCGACGTGATGATCAACAGCAGTGGTTGGTCTCGTTATCTGAGATAGACCCTATACCCGACAACGGCGTCTATACAACAGCGCTCGATGTGTTTGCGCAGGTGGGTATTTACGATGTGGTCGTTGTAGCAAATGGCAAAACGTTTCAGCGCCAACAAACCCAGACCATTGCTGTCAGGCAGCGATATGATATCCGTGCGACTCGCACTGGCAGCGAGCCACCGCAGCATACGATAAAATTGTACGCGAGAGATGGTGATATTAATGGCGCGGAGGTCGACGTTACGGCACATATTATAACTCCGGCTAATGTGGCTAAGACAATCTCGGTGGAAATGGTGTCTGAACGACGCTGGCGCCTGGAGCTCCCGTCGATGGAGCAGGCGGGTATTGTCAAGGTGGCCTTTCAGCTAGAAGGTGTCCTTCGAGACGGTAGTCGGTTGTCTGAACGGACTCAAACCATTGATGTGGAGCACCATATTCCGGGACAGCAATGGTTGCCCGAGGCGGAGGCTGAAACCTTAGTTGGTGATCTCGCCGATGTAGCCGAGAAAAAAATGGACGTAGAATCTGCGCCGATAACAGCACAAATAACTGCGTCAAAACCAGCGGAAGAAATTGCAGTTGTGACAACAGTAGAGCAATCGGCCAGCGACAATATCGACTGGAAAAGCGTCGCTTTGTATGCCGGTATCGCGATTGCACAAATATTGGCCATGGTGCTGATCTATTTTGTCTACAAAGCGATTGCCGGAAGCCGCTCCAAATCGTCAGTACTGAACGCAGATGACGAGCCTGGTGAGTTGGTCGCAGTTGCGAAAGATACAGCCGATGTTGAGCTTCACAGTGACATTCCAGCTCCTTCTGTAGCGATGCCGGACGAGAACGAGTTAGACGCACTTTTGGAGGCGGCCGATGAAGAGAAGGGCCGCGATAGTTTGGATCAGCTCGCCGAGGCTAGTCCAGCTGGTGAGGCGTTGGCTGAGGACGACGAATACGACCTCGACGGTGAGCAGTTTGATAGTGGAGAGTTAGAAGTCGATTTAGACGACACGGATTTTGTCGATATGCAGCCCGAGGAGTCACCTGCGAATAGTCTCGAGTTGGAGCTGGAAGATGTTTTTGATCTGCCAGATGACGCCATTGATATAGATCCGGATACTGAAAATAACAAGTAGTGCCTTTTGTTATAAACATCTTCGCGTTAAGAACCTTGCCATTGAGAATAAGTCTGGTAGGCTATGCTCCCATTATCAAGGCAATAAGATGGTTATGAGATGAAATTTGAAGGTACTGAAACATACGTTGCAACAGACGACTTACAAATGGCGGTCAACGCTGCGGTCACTTTAGAGCGCCCCTTGCTGATAAAAGGTGAGCCGGGAACCGGTAAAACGCTTTTAGCTGAAGAAGTTGCTGCGTCCTTGGGGATGAAGTTAATTCAGTGGCATATCAAATCTACAACCAAAGCACAGCAGGGTTTGTATGAATACGATGCTGTTTCCCGGCTGCGAGATTCCCAGCTTGGTGATGGCAAAGTTAACGATATTAAAAACTACATTAAGAAAGGTAAGATGTGGGAGGCTTTTGATTCTGAAGAGCAGGTAGTATTGCTTATTGATGAAGTTGATAAGGCTGATATTGAATTCCCTAATGATTTGTTGGTGGAACTCGATAAGATGGAGTTTTTTGTTTATGAGACTGGCGAGATAATCAAGGCAAAGAAACGTCCTATCATTATCATTACCAGTAACAATGAAAAAGAATTACCTGACGCTTTTTTACGTCGATGTTTCTTTCACTTCATTAAATTTCCTGACCGGGAAACGATGTTAAAAATTGTCGATGTACACTACCCGCAAATCCAACAAGAGCTGGTTACTCAAGCGCTGGAAGTATTTTTTGATGTTCGTTCTATTCCCGGACTGAAGAAAAAGCCTTCTACGTCAGAGCTGATCGACTGGTTGAAGTTGCTTATGGCGGATGATATTCCAGATGAAATTCTTAAAAATCGCGATAATTCAAAAGCAATTCCACCATTATATGGCGCGCTTTTAAAGAATGAACAAGATGTTCATATGTTGGAGCGGTTGGCTTTTATGCACAGGCGTGAAACTCGCAACCAATAGTTATTGGTTGCTGAAGAAAAGCGAATGGGTTGTTGGTAATAGATCATGTTAATCAGTTTTTTTCAGGTATTAAAGCGAGCAGGTGTCCCGGTTTCCATTAAGGAATTACTGGATCTTTTGCTCGCATTAAAAAACAATCTGGCTTTTGCCAATATCGACGAGTTCTATTATCTCAGTCGCACGATAATGGTTAAAGACGAGAAGTACTTCGATAAATTTGATCGGGCTTTTGGTGTTTATTTCAAAGATCTGGAAACGCTTGAAGACGTTATTGAGGCAATGATTCCGGAAGACTGGCTGCGGCATGAGTTTACCAAGCAGTTGTCCGAAGAAGATAAAGCCAAAATTGAATCGTTGGGCGGTTTGGAAAAACTTATCGAGGAGTTCCAAAAGCGGCTTGACGAACAAAAGAAACGGCATCAAGGCGGTAACAAGTGGATTGGTACTGGCGGCACTTCACCATTTGGGCATAGTGGTTATCACCCTGAAGGTATGCGCGTTGGTGGCGAGAGCAAAAACAAGAAAGCCGTAAAAGTGTGGGAAAAAAGAGACTACAAAAATCTTGATGACAGTGTTGAGCTCGGCACGCGTAATATTAAGGTTGCCATGCGGCGCTTGAGAAAGTTTGCGCGAACTGGGGCAGAAGAAGAGCTGGATATGGATGACACAATCCGCTCTACAGCCCATAACGCCGGTCTTTTGGATATCAAAATGGTTCCCGAGAGACACAATGCTGTAAAAGTATTGTTGTTTTTTGATGTGGGTGGTTCGATGGACCCTCATATTAAAGTTTGTGAAGAAATGTTCTCCGCAGCTCGGTCAGAGTTTAAGCATATGGAGTATTTTTATTTCCATAACTTCGTCTACGAGTCTGTTTGGGGTGATAACGTTCGACGTCACAATGAACGATTGCAGATGCTTGATGTCCTGCATAAGTACAGTAGTGATTACAAGGTCATATTTATTGGTGATGCGTCGATGTCTCCGTACGAAATTCTCCAGCCTGGTGGCAGCGTAGAGCACTGGAATGAAGAATCGGGTGAGATGTGGATGCGGAAACTGAAAGAGACCTACGACAAGGTTATCTGGATCAATCCGGTTCCTCCTGAAGAGTGGCATTACACTAGCTCAATAGATGTGACCAACAAATTGGTGGAAGGCCACATGTATCCTCTGACGGTAAAAGGTCTGGAAGAGGGAATGACCTACCTTTCCAAATAAAGAGCCTCTGTACTTATTGCTTGAAAGCAATGAGTGCAGCAGTAACTGCTACATTTAGGGACTCCACACCATTGTTCATCGGTATTGATAACTGTTGATCCGATAGCGTCTCAACCTCTTTTGATACCCCCTCTGTTTCATTGCCTAAGATATACACGACCGATTGTTGAGGTTGGTATTCAAACAGCGACTGATTCGCGTGAGATGATAGTGTGCATATTGCAACACCCCGATTCCGTAGTGTTGCGAGACCTTCAGCCAGGCTCTCACAGTGTAATAGCGGAGCTTTGAATACAGTCCCTACACTGGCTTTAATAACCAGTGGAGAAAGTGCAGCGCAGCCCTTGCGTGGAATGATCAGCCCATCTATGTTTCCGGCACAAACTGAGCGAATAATCATGCCCAGATTTTGTGGGTTGGTAATATTGTCCAGCGCGATGAGGTTAAATCTGCGCTCGCCGCTGTTTTGTTGAAGGTAGTGCTCCAGTGATTGATGTTGGTCAATTTTAATATCGGCAGCGACTCCTTGATCTTGCTTACTGTTGCGAGAAATTCTGGACAGTGCTTTGCGATCATGCCACTGAATGTCGACATTTCTTTTTTCTGCGAGTTTGATGATGTCGGCAATAATGCCGCCTGATTTATTGGAGTCGGCCAAGTGCAGTTTGTACAAACTCATGCTGCTATCTTCGAGGGCCTCTAATACCGGTTTGCGTCCATAAATGGTAAGCAAATTGTCGAAAAAGCGCTTCTTTTGCTGATAGTTTTCAGAATCATTCATGTATGAGATTTCGTGTTAATGGATGCTGTTTTTACCAGCGATTTCGGCAGTGCTTACTTTGCCAATAGCGAGCGAATAAGACGCTAATTGCGCGTTGTTTGGAAAGCCCTATGGTAGCATGAGGGTAAAGCAGCCTCCGCCCTCAGCGGAGTTGGAAAGTGCGATTGATCCGGTTTTCCCTTTGCATTCATGAATTGAAGCAATTTGTTCAGAAAAAAACAAGCCCAGGTTGGTACTGCCGCTATTGAAGTCAATGCTGCGAGAGCTGTTGCCAATATGGTTAATGATGTTTTGCGGATAGCCATTACCGTTATCGGTAATATCGATAGTAAGAAAATCGCCCTTAATAGAGGCTGAAAGACAAATTTTATCGTTTGTGTATTTTGCGCAATTCACCAGTATGTTGTTCACTACACCCGCGATCATATTTTCGTCAAAGTAGCCGGTAAGGTTCTCATCGCAATGTATGTTGACTGCAACGTCATTAACCTCGAAAAGTAGTTTTTGGCTTTCTACTTGTTCCTCAAGAAAATCCAGAACAAACACCTCTTCGAGGTTTAGCGATAGCTGCTTGTTTTGGAGTCGATACAGGCCCAGTAGATAAATTAATGCATTGTTGATACGTGAAGCTTCGCCCCTCAGTATACTGTAACTTTTTCGATGTTCCGGGCGCTCTTCCTTACTAATGTCAATCACGTCATCCAGTGACGACAGCAGCATTCCCAACGAATTTTTGATGTCGTGAACCGATGATGCTAGCAGTAATGAAAAATCAATAGGTTTTTCTTCGCTCATGTCTGTTCCATTAACCATTGCGGTAGAGTGAGTGGCAGGCTTAGTCTATGCAGCTAATTTAATTTTGTCGAAGTGACTGCACAGAATTTCATAGCGTTCAAACAAGGGGTTTTTGTTGGTGATGTGTGATAATTTTTCTTTTGCATTTTTGCACTGCTCGATTTGTTCCTTTGAGCTGCCATCAGCTGCCATTTTACGAACTAACGCGAGCATCAGGTTCAGATTGAGGCCGACATTGTTAGGATAGTGTATTAGAGCCTGACTAAAGAGCATCACCGCTTTTTGGTAGTCTTTACTAGCAAACAATTCTTTTCCTTGCTGATTTAATTCTATCGCTTTTTCTTTGCCTTTTCGGCTGAGAGGTTCATCGGACAATTTGTCGATAGCGTTCCCGACACTGTCGTCGTCTCGATAGGTTTGTGCAAGATCTTTGAGTATGGATTGTGCTTTGTCATGATCGGCAATCGATTGGTAGGTTGTTGCCAAATCGAGCATTAGTTGCGCAGATAAATTGTTAGCAAACTTTATTCGATCTTCAATACTGCTAACTTTTTTTCTGGATGTTTCAGTTTCTCCAGCACAGGCTAGAATATTCGCCTCGATAATGTCAGCCTGAAGTTCAATGTTTTCGTAATCTTTATATTTTCGTTTGGCTTTGAGCAGCGCATCGACAGCGTCTTTTTTGCGCTCTTTGGCAGCTTCAGGCTGGGCACTGATTTCTGAACGAATGCAGCGCGCCAGTTTAAAATGATATTCCGGAGATTCGTAGACAGAATTGTTACTTAGGCGAATAACCTTTGTCCGGGATTTTCCCGCCTTATCCCAATCTTTATTGATTTCGCAAATTTCGGCCAGTTTTTCTTGACGCATTATCGCGTTGGGTGAGACGTCAATAGCCTTTTCCAATATTGATTGTGCATCTGTGGAGTCACCCTGAAGAGATTTAATCTCCGCCAGGCAATCAAATATTTCAAGACATAAACACCCATTATTGATTAAGGTGTTAAAAATTGTTGCAGCCTCATCAAGCTGCTCTAACGCCATTAACGACTTGCCCAGACCAATAGCTGCCCACTCAAGTTCCCGTTCTTTCAGGATGCCTGAGTATACTTTTTCAGCGTTGCCATACTCTCCTTTCTTATAGAAACAGCTTGCCATCATGCGATAACAACGCTGCTCATATTTGTCGTGTTTATTAATTCTCTGTTGGCACAGGGCGATAGCGCGATCAAGATCGCTATTATCCATCGCGTCGTTGATTGGATACAGGGATTCTTTTTCCAATACCATACGATCAAGACGTTTTTGCAATACGCCTTGCGTAAAAGGTTTGGTGAGATAATCATCGGGTTGATATTCGAGGGCACCAAAAACCATGTCTTTTGTGGTTTCCGCGGTAATCATCATATAGATGGCTGTATTCTTGAGTAGATTTTTGTAACGAAGTTCTTCCAGTACCTGTTGGCCATTTTTATGATCCCCCAGGTTATAATCTGCGAGTATGATGTCGTAGGTGTTTTCTTCACACTTAAGTATCGCTTCTTCGCCGTTAGATGCGGTGTCGCATCGAATGACACCAAAGTTATCCAGCATGCGGCGAATTGAACCGCGCATATCTGGGTAGTCATCGATAACCAGCGCCGTTTTTTTCTTGTAGATTTTGATAACATCAAACTTGGTGATGGCCATAAAATGTAGCTGTCTCTCAATGGGGTAGTAGCCGCCTAGCGGCGCAGTCCCCGATAAAAAGTGTATAGATATCAGTCATCTAGTATAGGTTAGTTTGCAGATGTTGCAGATATAAGCAGGTGTTGGTATTGATTAATGGAGAAATTGTGAAGAACCAATCAAAACAGCAAAAACCGAACGATGAATTGGGTCTGTTGGCCTACGGCGCAGGTTTGGTGGCACGAATGTATCCAAACTACGCTCTTTTTACCGATGTTGTGGAAACTAATGATCAGTTGGTATTTAGCAATATCCTGAGTTTAGTGTGGGAATATATAGGGGGGAAGAATCAGCGCATCGATTTTCAAAAACAACAAGACAAACTGGAAGCTATTACCCCAGATCCGAATAACTTCGATCTCTATGGTGTTTGGCCGGCTCTCGACGCAACTGTTGCCCTAGGGTCTTTGCTAAGTGCTTGTGAGCGCTGGGATGCAGATGAGATAGACGCCATTGAGCTGGTGTCACTCTCAACCATTGGGCAATACCTGGACGTGGTCGCTGAAAACGATAGCGATAACAATCATCAATTATACGATGCCGAGCAGCAATACGTTGAGGCGTTGTGTTTAGTTATTGAAGACAATAAAAACAGTAGGACCAAGCTGGTGGCAGCGGTGAAAGGGCTGGTGCAAGCGTTTGTGGTCAGTAATATCGGTCTTGAGGCAGGTTAATAGCCGGTAGAGATTGCGTCAGATGTTATTAGGTCTTTATAATGTCGGGCAGACAATTTAGTGCCGTTGTTATTGCCAGCGCTGGTCGCTGTTGAGGCGCTAAATATTATTTAATATTATTTTTAATAAACACTTATAACCGGTTGAATATAAACACAATTAATGTGTGGATACTGGACTTCTTAGGGGATTGGAATGCGTACTTTATCGATGCGTCTATGGGCGTTATCAATGGCTTTACTGGCACCCGGTTTAGCCGTTGCTGAAGACACATTAAATGGGGCTAATACTGGCTGGGTACTGACGTCGACAGCGCTGGTGTTGTTTATGACACTTCCTGGCCTGGCACTGTTTTATGGGGGCTTGGTCCGTTCAAAAAACGTGTTAAGTATCCTCATGCAGTGTTTTGCTATTACCTGTATAGCATCGATACTTTGGTTTGTGGTCGGCTACAGTATCGCCTTTGGCGATGGAGGCCCTTATTTTGGCGGAATGGGAAAAGCGTTTTTATCGGGTGTGACGTCAAGTAGTTTAAGCGGTGATCTTCCTGAGACAGTGTTTGTTATGTTCCAGATGACATTTGCAATCATCACGCCGGCACTAATTATTGGCGGATTTGCAGAGCGGATAAAGTTTTCTGCGGTGGTTATCTTTTCAGCGCTGTGGTTATTGGTTGTCTATGCACCGATCACACACTGGGTGTGGGGAGGTGGCTGGTTAGGTGAAATGGGTTTACTGGATTTTGCCGGTGGTACTGTGGTTCATATAACTGCTGGCGTCGCCGCTCTGGTGTCTGCACTGGTGCTTGG
This sequence comes from Oceanicoccus sp., assembly GCA_036963965.1. Taxonomy (GTDB): domain Bacteria; phylum Pseudomonadota; class Gammaproteobacteria; order Pseudomonadales; family Dasaniaceae; genus Oceanicoccus. Next base: position 348,117 of record JBALTE010000003.1, read on the forward strand.
TAATCGTAAAGGCTTCGGTGAGACCGCGATGCCACCGCACAACATGACCATGACCATTACCGGGGCGGGTATGTTGTGGGTAGGTTGGTTTGGTTTTAACGCCGGTAGCGCTCTTGCTGCAAATGGTGATGCCGGAATGGCCATGTTGGTAACTCATTTGTCAGCCTCTGCCGGTGCGTTCACCTGGCTAACGATTGAATGGATTAAATACGGTAAACCCAGTGCATTAGGGGCGGTAACGGGTATGGTTGCTGGTCTGGGAACGATTACTCCGGCATCGGGTTATGTTGGTCCTGGGGGGGCGCTGGTTATAGGTCTCAGCGCTGGGATTGTCTGTTTTTATGCGACGTTGTATATCAAGCAAGTTGTGAAGATAGACGATTCACTGGATGTGTTCCCGGTACACGGGGTTGGCGGTATTTTGGGTACTTTTCTAGCCGGTATATTTGCCAGTTCAGAGCTCGGAATATTTAGCGGTCAGGGTCTGGCTGAAGGTGTGACAATTCTTCAGCAATTAGGTGTTCAGCTAACCGGCATTGTCGCTACCTTTGTCTACGCTGGCGTGGCAACTTACATCATATTGATCGTTGTAAGGGCTCTTGTCGGATTGAGAGTGACCGAAGACGAAGAGCGAGAGGGGCTTGATACTGCGTCTCATAACGAACGGGGCTATGACTTGTAATAGCAGTGAGGTAAGCGTCGTTAATGAAAACGTTGATTTTGTATGGAACGCTGGGTTGTCACCTATGTGAGCAGGCGTTGGAGTTAATCACTCCACTTATTGGCGGCGAGTACAGTTTGGTAGAGATCGATATTAGTGATTCCAGCGATTTAATAGAACGCTATGGTATTCGTATACCTGTTGTAGCTATGCAGGGAGATGGTGCTGAAATTGGCTGGCCTTTTGACGGTGAAGATTTTGTCGGTTTCTTGCAATCCGGTTATTAACCCGGTGACTTATGTATCGCTTTAGTCTGCAGCAATCACAAAGCCTTAGCGTGCTGGCAAGTGCAGCTCTAGCGTGTAGCTCGTAGCTTGGGGCAGTGGTTTTTAGTCGAAGTAGATTAATTTCCAGCACAGGCAATATAGTAAGCGCCGATAAAACTGAAAGAGCATGTTGTGATCAAATGTTAGGGCTGACCTATCAGCGATTCTGTGGTGTTGATCAGTGGTGAGTCAATTCCTAGCCGGTGTCCGTAAATCACGGAAAATGCCAGTACATTTTGTACATAATTCCTCGTTTCATAGAACGGCAGTGTTTCAATCCAAATGTCATGCGGCAGTGTTGCCGTCTGGCGATTTAGCCACTTTTTGACTCGGTGTGGGCCAGCATTATAAGCAGCGGTGGCTAGAATTCTATTACCTGAGAAGTCATCCAGCAGCTGCTTGAGATAATTGGATCCAAGGGCGATATTTTTGTCGGCAGTAAGAAGATCCTTTTTGTTGTAACTGACCCCCATTTTTTTGGCAACTTGTTCGGCGGTACCAGGAAGCAGTTGCATTAGCCCGGTTGCGCCGGCAGATGAATAAGCGTCTTTGGCAAATGCACTTTCCTGTCGAGTAATCGCGTATAACCATTCGGGGTTGATGGTTGCCGATTTGGCCGAGACAATCATGTCTGCTTGATAGGCGAGTGGAAATCGAATAGAAAGGTCATTCCAGTTATTGGCTTTGATTGTTGTTTGAATAGCTTGTTGATGCCAACCCCATTGATGCGCTAGATGTGTGGCGTCTATTAATTGAGACGGGTCAAAGCGATTGGTGGCTGCTGCCCACTCTCGCCGGGCAGATATGTAGTAGCCCATTTGATAAAACTGTTGGGCTCTGGTTATTTCCGGCGACAAGCCCACATCGGTATTGGATTGCCCGCTAACCAAGTCGCTGTGATTAAAGTCGTAGTCTTGTTGAACAAGATCGGCAGCAAGAAACCCATAATAGTGACGTTCTGATGCCAGCTGCTGAAGTACTTGCTCTGCCTTTTCAGGGTTGATCGACTGTAACGACCAGGTTCTGGCTTGCCAGTAACGCCAGCGAGGCTTTTCTCGATGTGAGTCCGGTAACAGGGATATCCAGTGGTCAGCTTGGCTCCACTGCTGCTGTCGTAAGGCCAGCCGTATGCGCCACTCCATCAGGTAATCGTCTTCCGCATTGGGGTCGTTGGCAATCAACCATTGCAGTGCGTCATCGCGGCCAGATGCTATGATTTGACGGGCGAGCTTATCCCTTACAGCGTGGTATTGTTGTTCCGGAAATTCGATAAATCCACGATATTTTACCCATAAGTTATTGGCGAGCTTGGTGTTTTTTGGTGCCAAGCGTTGAAGGCCGTAGCTAACAATATCCGTAGTCAGTTTATTACCGTCGTCAAAGTCGCTGATTTTTGCAAGACGTTGGGGCTCACGATGAACGCTAATCAAGCGCCTGGTGTAAGGTTTCAATTCGGCTGATGCCCGTTTCGATAAATACCGTGCCAGCAGCGTGTTGTTGTTGTTAAGTGCGAGTTGAACCCGCTCCCAGACTAGTTGGTCGGTTTTCCATCCCGCTTGTTGCCAGCGCTTAAATACCGGGTCACAGGCATCCGGTTGGGATTTTCCATTTAGCCAAATTTCTGCTGTCATTCCGAGTGCAATATCGGGCTGGCCTGTTTGATGTAATGCTTCCATGTACCAGCAGCGTCGTTCAGTGCTGGCGAGTGATGTTTGATAATAGTTAATATATTGAGTCCACTGCTTTTTGCGGGCCAACGTAGTAAGCCATTTTCTGTGCAGTTGCTTGCCGGCTATTGTTGACCCGTATTCGCTTAGTAATTGGTCAACTTTTTCGTAGGGCAGTGTTTTAAGTTCGCGTTGAAGTTGGGCGGTCACTAAATAGGGGTAGAGGGGGTAGTCAGCGAGCGTCTGCAAGCCCTGTTGTGTCCGTGTTTTGTGGCCCTTTTTAATAGCCGTCAGTGTCTGTTTATAGAGACGTTGGCTGGCGGCATCGTCGTTGAGTGCATAGGCAGTTGTACCGGCTGTTGTCAGCAGGAAACCGACTAACATCCCCATCTTTAAAAGACTGAGTGCCGTAAAGCGAACTAAATAATTTCTATGTTTTGCCATGATCATGTTCAGTGGTAGAATCGCCGCCCGGAATGAGAGGCTTGCCTCAACACGGTTAAGTGTAGCCTGATTAATAACTTAGAGCCTATAGTTAATGCAAACTTATTTGTTGGGCTGGTGCGTATTAATCATAGCTCACCGTTGTATGGCCTCCATTAAATCTCGGTGAATTGAGAGCAAATGCACAGTTTGTACCGATTTCGGACAATGACATTCTATACCACTAAAGGAAGCGCTAAATGCCACTGTTACGAGTGACAGATCTCGATCTCGCCTATGGGCATCACGTATTATTGGAAAAAGCGAATTTACAGCTGTTTCGCGGCGATCGTGTCTGTCTGGTAGGCCGCAATGGCGCCGGCAAGTCAACGTTGATGAAGCTGGTACAGGGCGTGATCAAGCCAGATGGTGGCAATATTTGGTTAAAACCATCGCTGAGAATCTCTCGCCTGGATCAGGAGCTACCAAAAGCTGATGACCAGTCAGTGATGGAGGTGGTTTCGTCGGGGTTGGAATCCGTCGCCAATTTGCTGAAGGAGTATGACCTGCTTGCGGCCCAGCAGCTCGATGATGCGGGGTTACGGAAGCTGGAACAGCTGCAGCATGAGCTGGAAGCTCAAGATGGTTGGAGTTACCAGCAAAGAATAGATGAAGTTATCAGCCGTTTGGAATTACCAAGCCAGCAACGTATGTCTTCCCTTTCAGGCGGTTGGCGGAAGCGGGTTGCGCTTGCCAAAGCGTTGGTTACGTCGCCGGATTTACTATTACTCGACGAGCCGACCAACCATTTGGATATCGAAACAATCGAATGGCTTGAAAAACAGCTGATGGAATTTAATGGCGCGGTCTTGTTTATTACTCACGATAGAGCGTTGGTGCGTCGTTTGGCTACAAAAATAGTAGAGCTAGACCGCGGTACATTGCGAACTTTTCAATGTGGCTACGACAATTTTTTGGTTGAGCGAGCACATATACTGGAAGTTGAAGACCAGCAAAACAAATTGTTTGATAAAAAACTAGCGCAAGAAGAAGTATGGATTAGACAGGGTATAAAGGCGCGCCGCACTCGTAATGAAGGGCGGGTAAGATCGCTTGAACGGCTGCGAGAGGAACGATCTCAGAGGCGTAATCTGCAAGGAGCGGCCAATATTAATGTTGAGTCAGCCAGCTCGTCAGGAAAGTTAGTCGCAGAAGTAAAAAATATTAGTTGTAGCTTCGATGGTAATACACTGTTTGACCATCTGACATTCAATATTATACGCGGCGACAAAATTGGTCTTTTGGGTCCAAATGGCATTGGTAAAACGACATTATTGAAAATCATACTTGGTGAATTGGAGCCAACATCGGGGACGGTAAAGTTGGGAAGCCGGCTTGATGTTGCATACTTTGATCAGATGCGAGACAAATTAGACAATGAAAAAACGATTGTGGATATTGTCGGGCAGGGTCGGGAGAGTATCGAGATTAATGGAAAGTCGAAACACGTGCTCAGTTATTTGTCCGATTTTCTATTTTCACCGGAGCGTGCAAGAACGCCGCTGAAAGCATTGTCAGGAGGCGAGCGTAATCGAGTTCAGCTAGCGTGCTTGTTTAGTTTACCCGCAAATATTTTAGTGATGGATGAGCCGACTAACGATTTGGACGTGGAGACGCTTGAGTTACTTGAAACAGTGTTAGTCGACTTTTCCGGAACAGTTTTATTGGTTAGTCACGACAGAGATTTCATGGATAATGTTGTCACTAGTACCCTGGCTTTTGAGGGTAACGGCGTTGTCAGGGAATACGTTGGCGGTTATCAGGATTGGGTTCGCCAGGGTGGTGTGTTTAGTAAATCTTCTGCCGGAACCTCTGGACAAACTAAACTTGCAGACGATGAAAATCAATCCGCATTCAATCACCCTGTTGAGGAAAAGAAGGTACAGCGGAAACTGGCGTATAAAGAGCAACGAGAGCTAGATGCCTTGCCCGCGACGATCGAAAAACTTGAATCTCGACAGGCAACATTGCAGGAAGAGGTCAGTGCGTCAGATTTCTATCAGCAAGCACAAGATTTTGTTGCTGGTCGTCTTGACGATCTCGCCAAAGCGACCAGCGAATTAGAGCAATGTTATGAGCGCTGGGTAGAATTGTCTGAGTAGTATTAGGTGCCAACTCTAATCGCAAGCACATCACATTTGGCACCATGTAATATACCATTGGCGGTAGAGCCCAGTAGTAGAGCGATACCATGACGGCCGTGGCTACCAACGACAATTAATTCGGCGCCCAGCTCTTCAGCCAGCGAGTGAATTTCGTTTTCAGCCCGGCCTACAATAATATGCTGACCTTCACTGCCAACGTTATATTCACTGGCAAAGGAGGCCATTTGTGATTCGGCCTGTTTTTGGATTTCGTCTTGTATCCCTGAAAAGTCCATTGGAATATCACCACCATAGGCGAAACTGAGGGGTTCTATAACATGAACCATATGCAGTGCAGTATTGTTGTTTTTTGCCAATGTAGCGGCTTTGTCGGCGACTTGTTTTGCTTCATCTGATAGGTCTGTCGCAAGTAATATGGTGTTGTAATTGCTCATAGTCAGTTCCTTTATTTTTTTGGCGGCAGTTTCGAGGTTAACGCCGATGATTTTACCAATGCTACAGGCTAATTAACTTACAATTTAGAGATTATGTCCACTGATTCAAGTCAATTAATAATCGATCGGTGTGAATGGGTGAAATATGGCTAATGGAAGGAGGTATATAATTTGAGCTATCTGATAATAGCGGCAGTGGTATTGATGGTGATCGCACCCATTTTCTGGTTTATGCCCAGCCCGGAAATTAGGCGTCAAATGGTGATGCGAGATCGTGCAATGCAATTAGGGTTACAGGTCAAAATTTGTGATTTACCACAGACAAGACGTGCGCGAGTGCGCCAGGAATATGTCGAAAAGGGTGTTGTCTACCGGCTCGCCTGGAAGAGGCCGTTACAGCCACGTGATCAATTCTGTGAGTTGCTGCTAAAAACCGGAGATAGTGAAAATCCGGTGTCGTCGGCTGTCGATGAATTATTAACAGCATCACTAGCGGCAATGCCTGAAGCTGTGCTCGCTTTGGAATATGCTACTCCGGGCGTTGCGGTCTATTGGCGAGAGCGCGGTGGTATTGGCGAAGTTGAAAATATTAGTGATTGTCTGGAGCGATTACAAAAAGAGATACTTGTCGTTCGGGAACAATTGAGCAAGGCAATCAGTGAATAATTGTACGATACACCAACGACGGTGACATTAATCGGGAGAAAATGATGGCTGAGTTATTGCCAGGGCTTTATCGCCATTACAAGGGAAATGACTATCAAGTATTGGGTGTGGCGGGGCATTCGGAAACGGGAGAAAGCCTTGTTGTTTATAGGGCTTTATACGGTGAGCGCGGATTGTGGGTGCGACCGCTGAGTATGTTTATTGAACAGGTTGACGTTGATGGTGACCGTGTTTCTCGATTTGCCTTTGTTAGCGAATAAATATTTTTTCGTATCCTTTGGTAACAAATTTGATGCTAAGGAAGTTTGAAAAATTGAACGTTATCCTAGGCTTAGGACGAAAGTTGATCGGGTTATTCTCGGCTAAGTAACAGGTTGTAACCGACAATAAATAAAATAAAATCGGCTTTCTCCCTTGACCCCGATCTAATCACGTCTTATATATGTCGCCTCATCCCACCATCGGGAATGATTATTGGCACTTAACAGAAGGGCAGCATGGGAAAATCATTAGTCATCGTCGAGTCTCCGGCAAAAGCCAAGACAATTAACAAATACCTGGGTAACGACTTCATTGTTAAATCCAGCGTCGGCCATATCCGGGATTTGCCAACTGCGGGGGGGAAAAAAGTAGACCCTAAAGAGCGAGCAAAAGCAGCGGCGATCACCCGTAAAATGTCGCCAGATAAAAAAGTTGCTTATAAAAAGAAGAAGAGCCGCGACCAGTTGATCAAGCGGATGGGTATCGACCCAGAAAATCACTGGGCAGCCACTTACGAGATTTTGCCGGCCAAAGAGAAAGTAGTCAGTGAATTGCAGAAGTTGGCAAAAGATGCTGACACTATCTATCTGGCGACGGATTTGGATCGCGAGGGGGAAGCGATTGCCTGGCACTTGCGAGAAGCTATTGGCGGAGATGAGAGTCGTTATCGACGAGTAGTGTTTAATGAAATCACCAAAAAAGCCATAACGGCAGCGTTTGATGCGCCCGGTAAATTGGACATAGACAGAGTTAATGCACAGCAAGCTCGACGTTTTCTCGACCGAGTTGTTGGCTACATGGTGTCTCCGTTGCTGTGGGCAAAAGTGGCAAGAGGACTGTCCGCCGGTCGTGTTCAATCGGTTGCTACACGTCTGGTTGTGGAGCGGGAGCGTGAAATTCGCGCATTCATCCCGGAAGAATACTGGCAGATTTTTGCCGATACAAAGGCGCAGGCTGGAAAGCTAAGGCTGGAGGTCAAGCGGTATCAAGATCAGAATTTCCGACCCAATAATAAAGAACAGGCAGACGCAGCGCTGGCCTTGCTCGACAAACATGACTATGTCATTAGTAAACGAGAAGACAAGCCGACGCGCTCGAAGCCGTCAGCTCCGTATATAACGTCAACGCTACAGCAGGCGGCGAGTACTCGTCTGGGCTTTGGTGTTAAAAAGACCATGATGATGGCTCAGCGGCTCTATGAGGCGGGCTATATTACTTATATGCGTACCGACTCAACCAATTTGAGCCAAGACGCTGTTGCTACTTGCCGTGACTATATTGCTAAACAATATGGCAAAGAATACTTGCCTGCAGATGCTGTTCGGTATTCTAGTAAGGAAGGCGCTCAGGAGGCTCATGAAGCGATTCGTCCTTCCGGTGTGGCCACCAAGCCCACTCAGCTTGTCAAGATGGAGCGCGACGCAGAGCGCCTTTACGAGCTGATCTGGCGACAATTTGTTGCGTGCCAGATGGTGCCAGCGGAATTTACCAGTAGCAGTATTGTTGTAACCGCCGGAGAGTTTGAATTGCGCACTCGCGGCCGAGTGATGCGCTTTGATGGTTTTATGAAAGTACAGCCACCGCAAGTGAAAAAAGATGAGGACGTTATACTGCCAGACGTCAAAGTCAACGATGTAGTGACGCTTGAGAAACTGGATCCAAGCCAGCATTTCACTAAGCCTAGTCCACGTTTTAGTGAGGCGAGTCTGGTTAAAGAGCTCGAAAAACAGGGTATAGGTCGTCCATCAACTTACGCCTCGATTATTTCTACCATTCAGGACCGTGGCTACGTAAGAGTTGAGAATCGGCGCTTCTACGCTGAAAAAATGGGAGATGTTGTCACTGAGCGACTCGTTGAGAGTTTTTCCGATCTATTGGATTACAATTTCACTGCCAATATGGAAGAACAGCTGGATGAGGTTGCCGAAGGGCAACTTAACTGGACTCAGTTACTGGATAACTTTTACAGTGAATTTCAGAAAAAATTAGAAAAAGCTGAATCTGCTGAAGGCGGTATGCGTGCTAATGAACCGACTGAAACAGATATTGAGTGCCCCAAATGTGGTCGTCATATGCAGGTCCGTACTGCCAGTACCGGGGTGTTTTTGGGCTGCTCAGGTTATGCGTTGCCGCCCAAGGAGCGCTGTAAAAGTACGATAAACCTGGTATCCGGTGATGAGGTTGTCAGTGCTGATGAAGACGACGAGGGCGAGTCTCGGATACTGATCAATAAACACCGTTGCAAATTATGCAATACCGCCATGGATAGTTATCTGATTGATGAGCAGAGAAAGTTGCACGTGTGTGGCAACAATCCAGATTGCACAGGGTTTGAAGTAGAGAACGGTAGTTTTAAGATAAAAGGATATGAAGGCCCGGTACTTGATTGTGATAAGTGCGGCGCCGAAATGCAGTTGAAGTCCGGACGTTTTGGCAAGTACTTTGGTTGTACCAGTGAAGAATGTAAAAACACCCGCAAGTTGTTGCGTAGTGGAGAGGCTGCGCCACCTAAAATGGACCCGGTTCCAATGCCGGAGTTGGCATGCGTTAAAGTAGACGACTTTTACGTTTTACGTGATGGTGCATCGGGTATGTTCCTGGCTGCTAGTAACTTCCCGAAAAACCGGGAGACTCGAGCGCCCCTGGTGGAAGAAATATTGCCGCATAAAAAGGAAATTGACGCTAAATACAAGTACTTGTTCAAGGCGCCTACGGAAGATCCTGACGGTAACAAAACCATCATCCGCTACAGTAGAAAAACCAAAGAAATATATGTGCAGACTGAAGTTGACGGTAAGCCCAGTGGTTGGAAGGCTTTCTATCAAGGTGGGAAGTGGCTTGTACAGGAAGCAAAATCCAAGAAAAAGGCGGGCTAGGGCAGGCAATGAACAGCTGATTAGTCCGGTTTTAGCTGGAGGTGTTTGCGATGGTAGTGATTGTGCTTCACTTGCTTCGGTTGCAGCTGTAGAATGCGCAGTGTATTCATTTTTCAGGATTAATTAAGTGCCTTCAGCATTTTTAGAAATTGTTCAACTTGCCAGCGGCGAAATTGTATTGCGAAACTCTGATGGCGAGGGTGAGCCGCTGGTAAATATACGGTTTTCAGCGGCAGCAAAAGATTATATTGGCGATTCAGAAGTTGATATTGCCAAAGTTATGATTCAAGCAGGCATACAGGCGGCAGCGCATATCAATGAGGCTCGAGTGGCCGGTAATGAAGTGCCTCGTGATAGCGAAGAGCAGATATTACACTAATACCCGCAGACTACTGGCGTCTGACAACCCCAACGCTCAACCCTTCAATTGCAAAATCTTGATAGCGTAAATCGACTTCAATAGGCTGATAATCCTGATTTTCCGGCAGAAGCAGTATCTGATATTTACTGCGGGTTCGCTTGAGTCGTTTTACCGTCACTTCGTCGTCAATGCGCGCGACAACAATCTCACCATTCTCCGCATTATCTGTTTTGTGAACAGCCAGTAGATCATCTTCGAATATACCAATATCGATCATGCTGTCACCTTTGACGCGTAGGAAATAGTCGGCGTGAGGTTTAAAGAATGATGTTGGCATTTCACAATAATCTTCTATGTGCTCTTGCGCCAGAATAGGGCTGCCTGCGGCCACTTGACCAATAATTGGGATACCTTTGTTTTCAGGTAGTCGAATGCCCCGAGAGGCTCCGGCAATCATTTCAATAGCTCCTTTGCGGGCCAGTGCTTTAAGGTGTTCTTCTGCCGCATTGGCAGATTTAAAGCCGAGCTCGCGAGCAATGTCCGCTCTAGTAGGAGGAAAGCCTGATTCTTCAATATGAGTTCTTATTACTGCGAGAACTTCTGACTGTCGTTGAGTGAGCTTGGTCATAGTGTGGTGCTCTTTTATGCCGGAGCTGATATCGCCGGGAATATTGAAATATCTGGTTTTATATACAGTATCTGTAATTATATACAGCAATTAACTTGCTGCAAGTAATAACTGAATTTATTTTGGTGGGTTGTGGGGTCTATACTAGAGAGACACATTTGGATTGAGGAGCGTAGTCGTGGATGAAAGGAAAATGTCTGAAGCATGGAGAGTGTTCAGAATCCAGTCGGAGTTAGTTGATGGCATTGAGCATCTGGCAAAGTTGGGGTACGCCGTATCAGTATACGGTAGCTCGCAGCTTGATGGCACTAGTCAATACAATCAGCAGGCAGAGGAGCTGGGCAGGATTCTCGCGTCAAATGGACTGGCGGTGATTACCGGCGGTGGCCCCGGCATTATGGAGGCTGCCAACCGAGGCGCATTTGGTGAGCCGGGTGTGTCTGTAGGTCTCAATATAGATTTGGCTAAAGAGCAAACGGCTAACGAATATCAGGATATCAGTCTGGATTTTCGTTATTTTTTTGTACGTAAATTTTTGTTCGTCAAACACGCTGTTGGGTTTGTAATTTTTCCTGGTGGTTACGGAACGATGGACGAATTGTTTGAGGCTTTGACATTAGTACAAACCGGTAAAGTTGATCCATTTCCAATTGTATTGGTTGGGGTGAAATACTGGGGCGGACTTATTGATTGGTTGCAACAGACAATGTTGGCAGAGGGTTGTGTCACACAGGGTGACATGGAATTATTCCATCTGGTCGATACACCAGAGGAGGCTGCCGGTATTGTGCTTAAGCACCACTCAAAAGTGTTACAGCAAGCAGAATCGTCGTAATCCTACAAATCGTCCAGCACACCATTGACGATATCGGTTTCTATCATGCGAACAGGTCCGTTCCAGTCTTCGGGGTGTATTGTGTCGTCGGGATCCAGATAATCTTCGCTGCTCAGTTCGTAGGCATTGCGCCAATCTTCGGGTTCTTCTATTTCCTCAAGAAGCATTTCTTGCCAGGTTTCCAGATCATACTCGCTTATAGCGCCGTCAATAAGCTGCGTTTCGACGGTCTGGGCCGCGTCGTCTACAGCGACAACCTCGAACATAATGTTTTGTTGAATGTCTTTATACCACTTGCCGACTTGGGGGATAGATGTGTCCATAGTCCGATCTCGTGTCAGTGAACAGTGGCACTAAAAATACCATGCTCAGCGGCTGTGTCTATAGTGGGTTCAGTGAGCTGAACCCACTATAGTTTTAGGTCAATTTACCAATAGATAGAAAATATACGGTTATTCAATAGCTTATGATTTATAAAATAGGAGGTGTTGATTTATAAACTGTTTATAATATGAATTGGATATAACAACACTATTGTTCGATAGAAATTTGTATAAACCACTCGATGAAAGCGCCATTCACCCGCCGTTTGACGAGCAAAAAAAAGCGATAGACGATAATTATGCAATCGATAAACGAGAATCAATCAATGTTTGGGCTATTTATTTCCGACTATCCCTGGCTGTGGGAAGTTTTTGCGCTGGTGGTGATCACTCTGGTCGCGCGGTATGTGGTGTGGTTGTTGTTGCGAAAGCTGGGAGTACAGTTACAAAAGACTGCCAATCTCTGGGATGATGCACTGCTGGAGGCAGCCCACAAGCCCGCTGAATTTTTAGTGTGGCTGATGGGTTTTGGCTGGGTTTTAGAGGTACTGATTGAACAATCTGGCGCTGTCATTTTTACTTCTATCGCGCCGATCCGGTCGCTGCTTGTCATCGCATTATTAGCCTGGTTTTTAATTCGGGTTATCGGCCAGATTGAGTCACGTCTGATGTCTGCGGAATACACCAGTGAACCGGTTGATACCACCACCGTGTTGGCTCTGGGAAAGCTGGTGCGGGTGGCGGTATTTATCACCTCGGGTTTAGTCATATTGCAAACACTGGGATACAGCATTTCGGGCGTACTGGCGTTTGGTGGTATTGGCGGTATCGCTGTTGGTTTTGCGGCCAAAGATTTGCTGGCTAATTTTTTTGGCGGCCTGATGATATATTTGGATCGGCCGTTTTCTGTAGGAGACTGGATTCGCTCTCCCGACCAGGAAATTGAAGGTACCGTTGAAGATATTGGTTGGCGCCAAACCCGTATTCGCACGTTTGATAAGCGTCCCCTGTATATTCCCAATGCAACATTTAGCCACATTTCAGTGGAAAATCCTTCACGTATGCTCAATCGACGGATCAAGGAAACGATTGGAGTTCGCTACGACGACGCGTCAGTATTAGCGGGGATAATCGATGATGTCGAAAGTATGCTGCGGACAGACCCCGATATAGATACCAAACAGACGCTAATGGTTAACTTTAATGGTTTTGGTCCGTCATCGCTCGACTTCTTCATTTACACATTTACGCGCACCACGAACTGGGTCGAATATCATGGGATAAAGCAACGTATTCTGTTGCAGATACTCGATATAATTATTGGGCATGGTGCAGATGTAGCGTACCCCACAACAACGGTAAAAGTACCTGATCCAATCGTCTACAATAACGGGTCGGAAGGAGAGGCGCGATGATAGGTATTATTGGCGGTACTGGTCTCAGTAGTTTTCATCAGGGAGAGGCCGCGGGAAATCGATTGACGCCTTATGGTGAAACCTCAGCGACAATGATTCGAAGCGAGATAGACGGGACCTCGGTATTGTTTTTAGCGCGTCATGGTGAGCCGCACAGTATTCCCCCGCATCGGGTAAATTATCGCGCTAATATTTGGGCATTTAAACAATTGGGTGTTAGTAAGCTAGTAGCGGTAAATGCGGTGGGCGGTATTTCAGCCGAGATGCCTGCGGGCTCATTGGTCATTCCAGACCAGATTGTCGATTACAGTTACGGTCGCGATCACACATTTTACGATGGTGATAATGATCAGTTGGAACACATTGATTTTAGTTTTCCTTTCTCTACAGAGTTGCGCCAGTCTCTCGTAGCTGCAGCTGCTGCTAGTTATATTGATATTATCGATGGCGCAACCTTAGGTGTAACACAGGGTCCACGGTTAGAATCTGCCGCGGAGATAAATCGAATGGACTCCGATGGTTGTGAGCTGGTCGGCATGACCGCGATGCCGGAAGCGGCGCTGGCCAGAGAGCTGGGTATTGACTACGCGAGTATCTGCCTCGTGGTCAACCCTGCTGCGGGTCGAAGCGATTCGTTGATCACCATGGAGCAAATTAACGATGTCATCCAGTTTGGTATGACTGACGTGAGGCGTTTGTTGATGGCAGCTATTGCCAACTTATAGAGGCTGTTTTCACTTTGCGCTTTTAGCGCGGCTCGATGTTTGCCGCAGAGAGCGGGTCAGGTTCTTCGTTTTTAGTGTCTTTGATTTCTGGAAATTCATAGGGGATTATTTTTATAATCAATCCGAGTAAGGGGTGATCAATGTAGTGCAGTTCGTTGCTGCGCATTCGACGCTGTTGGCGAAGAGTTACTGTCTTTTCAACCGCATAGCTGTTGCTTGTTAAATTACTAAAAAAATTATCATAATTTTGTGAAGGTGGTGAAAGCAGATTTTGAGAGGTTGTTGCTGAGAAATCATCGTCTATTGAAAAGGCGTCACCATTTTTCGCCTTTCGCTCGGCATTAAGCGTCGCAGGTGCTTGAGGGAGTACGGACCAGACATAACCGTCTTGAGGGCTAGTGGTGACAAAAGTGCTAAGCCATAGATCGGTGTTAATGTGCAAGTAACGTTCAAGTCCCAGACTGATCGACCCTTCGAGTTCATAGTGATCGTCATATTGGGTGCCTCCTCGAATAAGTATACTTTCAGCAACGTTGCGAGCAGCAATAGGTTGTCGCCAGGCACCATGAAAAAGTTGTTGAAAATCGTTTTGGCGTGAAATACGTCTTGCCATGGGGGTCAGCTGTAGTTGGTCATTTTCAAGCAGCGTAAATGGTTGTTGTGGTAATTGAATTAATACTGGTTCCGCAACAGCGGCCGAAGCTGAGGTGGTGTTAGATGCACTGTCGGAGGCGTTTTGTTGAGCTGGTTCTTTGGCAGCGGCCAATGAGTTGTCAATGTCGGCCAGCCACTCATCCAAAACAACTTCGGATGCTCCGATTGGTTTTAGTTCGACAACGCGTTCAGGGTATTTTAGTCCAGGCTCCTGAGGCCATGCTTCACCGTTCATCGCGGCGCTTTCGCTACGAGAAAAAACAATAAGCTCTACCTGATACCACTGTTGCTCATCGGCTGATTGACCGAAAGCAGGGCTCGCTAAATAAATTGTAATAAGTGTAAACAAAAAATATTTCATAGGTTAAGTGTAATTCACTCGCCATTAGTTAGGCTATAGTCTTTAGCTGTTGTTGGGGGTAAGCATTGTCAGTAAATCGTCAATAAATTGAAATCGCTGTTCGGTATCTTCAAGATCCTCACTAAATTTTAATGCCGTCGCGCCCGCCAGTTGATAGGTCGAAGGTTTTGTCTGTACCAGTTGTACTAATGCTATCGGTTCGACTCGAGTATCGGCAGAAAACTCCAGTCGACCACCTTTGATCGATGCTTCTACCTTGGTAATACCAATCGCCTGAGCGCGCAGTTTCAATTCAGTCGCTCGAAACAGGTTTTTTACCGGGTCTGGTAACAAACCGAAACGGTCAATCATTTCAACTTGCAGTTCCCGCAGGTCGTTATCATTTTCTGCATTGGCTACTCGTTTGTATAGAATCAGTCGTGTGTGTACATCGGGAAGATAGTCGTCCGGGATTAACGCAGGAAGACGTAAGTTGACTTCGCTGGCGGGGTCGAGAGCGTTCTCTATATTGACCTCTTTACCCTCTCTGATAGCCTTTACGGCACGCTCCAGCATTTCCATGTATAGCGTAAAGCCAATATTGTGAATCTGGCCGCTTTGGCCGTCACCCAATAGTTCCCCGGCGCCGCGAATTTCAAGATCGTGAGTTGCCAATGTAAAACCCGATCCGAGCTCTTCCGCTTGGGCGATGGCTTCCAGACGTTTTTCGGCATCGCGAGTCATGTTCTTCTTGTCTGGTGTTAACATATAGGCATATGCTTGGTGATGTGACCGACCAACACGGCCGCGTAGTTGATGTAATTGTGCCAGGCCAAATTTGTCAGCACGATTGATCAGGATGGTGTTGGCACTGGGTACATCAATGCCTGTTTCAATGATCGTTGTGCATAACAGCAGATTAAAGCGCTTGTGATAAAAATCAGACATCACTTGTTCAAGCTGGCGTTCCGGCATTTGTCCGTGGCCTATGCCGATACGAACTTCAGGGACCAGTGCTTGAAGTTCTCTCGACGTCTGCTCGATAGTTTTTACTTCGTTGTGTAAATAATAGACTTGGCCTCCACGAAGAATTTCTCGAAGAATCGCCTCTTTGATAGTGGCGTTATCCGATTGACGGACAAAGGTTTTGACCGATAAGCGTCGAGCTGGTGGGGTGGCGATGATTGATAAATCTCGCATGCCTGAAATTGCCATATTCAGCGTTCGCGGAATAGGTGTTGCAGTCAGCGTCAGGATGTCGACTTCGGAACGCAAGGACTTGAGCTGCTCTTTTTGCCGGACACCAAAGCGATGCTCCTCATCGATAATCAACAATCCCAGATCGCGATATTTTACGTCTTTTTGTAACAGTTTGTGTGTGCCGATGAGAATGTCAATTTTGCCCGCGGCTGCTTTTGCTAAAATCTCTGCCTGTTCAGAACTGGACCGAAATCGTGATAACACATCGATGGAAACTGGCCAGTCTGCAAAGCGGTCTTTGAACGACTCAAAATGTTGTTGTGCAAGCAAAGTGGTCGGGACCAGTATGGCAACTTGCTTGCTGTTATGTACGGCAATAAAAGCGGCTCGCATGGCTACTTCGGTTTTTCCAAAACCTACGTCGCCACAGACCAGTCGGTCGGTTGCAGCGTCTGAATGTAAATCTTCGATTACTGCCTTTATGGCTGATTCCTGATCGGGTGTTTCCTCAAAAGGGAATCCGGCGGAGAATGCCTCGTAGGACTGGTCGGGAATCTCTAATGATTGGCCTGGTCGTGCTGCGCGGCGGGCATAAATGTCTAACAATTCTGCGGCAACATCGCGAATTTTTTCAGCAGCTTTGCGTTTAGCTTTTTGCCATTGATCACTACCAAGTCGGTGCAGCGGTGCAAGCTCTTCATCTGCGCCGCTGTATCGACTTATCAGATGCAGTGATGATACGGGCACATACAGCTTGGCACCATCGGCATATTCTAACGTGAGAAATTCAGTATCCTGACCTTCAATGCCAATTTCTTCAAGGCCTCGATAGCGTCCTACGCCATGGTCCATGTGTACAACAGGTGCGCCTATTCTCAACTCTGTGAGGTTTTTGATAATAGCTTCGCTGTTATCTTTGGTTTTTCTGCGGCGGCGGGTTTGCATCACCCGTTGTCCGAATAGCTGGGGTTCTGCGATTACCGTTATGCCGTCAAGATTTAGTCCTGACTCAAGAGGTCCAATAGTTATTGCCAGTGAAGTGTTGCTGTCAACAAACAGCTGCCAACCATCAACTGTTGTTGCATTAATGCCGTGACGATGTAATAGATCCAACAGTGTTTCACGACGCCCCGCGCTTTCGGCGCAAAACAAAACGCGACTGGATGTATCCGCAATAAGACGTTCTACTTCGCTTAAAGGGTTATCAGATTTACTGTCGATGGACAAATACTGGGGTTGTTTGCAGATGAAATTAGTACTGCCTTGTTTTGTCTCAAGCTTTTCACGGTGCACAACAACCCGTGGATATTTTTTTATCGCCGCAAACAAGCGTTCGCTCGGGATGAACAGGTGATGAGGTGGTAGCAGTGGGCGTTGAACATCAATATTGCGATCTTCATAGCGGTTGTGTAGGTCCCTCCAGAATTGATCCGCTGCGCCCTCGAGCCCCTCCGTTGTAATCATTAAACAATTTTCAGGAAGAAAGTCGAAGAGAGTGTTGGTGTGATCGAAAAACAAGGGTAAATAGTATTCTATACCTGCGGGCGCAATACCGTTGCTTACATCCTGGTAGGTGGGGCATTGGCGATGATCGACATCAAAATATTCATGCCACTTATTTCGAAAACGACGGATACCTTCTTCGTCCAGAGGAAATTCTTTGGCTGGCAGCAGGTTAATTTCTTTGACCTGCTCAACGGTGCGTTGGCTCTCCGGGTCAAAGGTCCGCAGTGTGTCAATTTCATCATCCAATAAATCAATGCGGAACGGTAGCTTGCTCCCCATCGGGAAAATATCCATGATGGAGCCGCGAAGGGCAAACTCACCGTGTTCGAACACGGTAGTAACACAGCGATAGCCATTGGCTTCTAGCTTACGACGCATCTCGTTAATATTAAAATGTTGGCCGATTTTGATAGCCAGACTGTGAGCCTGCAAATAGTTTCGTGGTAGCAGCTGATGCATTAACGTCGAAATGGGCACAACCAATATGCCCTGTTGCACGTGGGATAGCCGATGTAAGGTAGTTAGTCGCTCTGAGACAATGTCTTGATGCGGAGAAAAGTTGTCGTAAGGTAGTGTTTCCCAGTCGGGGAAATGCAGTATTTCTAAAGCTTCGCCGTAAAATTTTAACTCCTGCTCATATCGCAGCGCACTGGCAGTGTCGTTGCACACTAAGACGGTCAATTGCTCGGACTTGGCCGAGGCATTAGCCATTGCCAGGCTAGCGGCACTGCCATAGAGATTCCCCCAGCGCAGACGATCGCCAGGTTTTTTGGGTAAAGGTGGTAGAAAAAGTGACGGATTGTTCATAAATGATTTAATGGTGCTGCTGTTATGCGTGATCAATAGAGGCGGGCATGCGGGTGAACGCTATTGTAGCGCGGCCGCTACAGATTTACAGCAGTCTCGGTAATATTAGCAGTTGAACTTGGTCGAGCTAATGCAGATAATACGCGCTTTTTAGGATGGTGTTATTTTTAGCATCTAAAGTAAACTCAGGCCGACACTTAACAAAGGTATTTAATCGTGAGCAGTGACAGCAACATCAGAAAGCGCCCAGATGATTATTTTGGTGATTGGAAAGAGCGGGAAGTTCTAGCCGAAGGTATGATCCCGCTGGTAGGGAAGCTCTACCGAAATAGCGTTAAGACCTATATCTTTGGCCAGAACTTGGTGAATTTGTCGGTGCTGGATATCATGCGCGCTCACCGGGCTGTACGTCAGGTTCAAGGCAACGAGTTATCTGAGTTTGAAACATTTCCTGTTATCAAAGCACTGGCGGACCTGGACCTGGGTATCGCACACATTGATGCCGGACGTATAGCGGTTCTATACGAAGAAGGTCCAAAGGGCGACGGTGTTAGTGTCGAAGAGTTTGTTCGTGATCAAGTCAGTGATTTAATAGATGAAGACTCTCCGGAGCCGGCAACTCAAGATGTGGTTTTATACGGTTTTGGTCGAATTGGTCGCTTGATGGCTCGATTACTTATTGAAAAAACAGGCGGCGGTGACAATTTGCGCCTTAAAGCGATTGTTGTTCGTAAAGGCGGGGCTAAGAATGACTTGGTTAAACGCACCAGTTTGTTGCGTCGTGACTCAGTGCATGGTCCTTTTAAAGGCACAATTCGAGTTGACGAAGAGCGTGGATCATTTGTCGCCAATGGTAATGAAATTAAGGTCATTTACGCAAACGTGCCGGAAGAAGTTGATTACACTGAATACGGTATTAACAACGCTATCATCATTGATAACACCGGTATATTCAAAGACGCTGAAGGTTTGTCTCGTCATTTGCGGCCCGGTGCGTCAAAGGTAATTTTGACCGCGCCTGGATCCGACATACCCAACATCGTTTACGGTATTAACCACGATCAGATACGGCCTGAAGATCGAATTATTTCTGCAGCTAGCTGCACAACGAATGCAATCGCTCCGCCGCTAAAGGCCATGGACGATGAGTTTGGTATCGAGTCGGGGCACATTGAAACGGTTCATGCTTACACAAATGATCAAAACTTGATCGATAATTACCACACGGCTGATCGTCGTGGTCGCAGTGCACCGCTGAACATGGTGTTGACCTCGACAGGTGCTGCCAAGGCAGTGGCTAAGGTGTTACCAGTTATGAAAGGCAAGCTAACCGGTAATGCGATCCGTGTGCCCACGCCTAATGTATCAATGGCGATATTAAAATTAACGCTGAATCGTGAAACAACTGCTGAAGAAGTTAATGACTACATGCGCAATATCTCACTGCATTCGCCGTTGCGTAAGCAGGTTGATTTTTCAAATTCACCGGAAGTGGTTTCCAGTGATTTTGTTGGTTCGAGGCATGCGTGTATTTACGACTCTGTTGCAACTATCGTCAACGGCAGGAGCGTGATTATGTATTGCTGGTACGATAATGAATTTGGCTACAGCTGTCAGGTTCATCGCGTATTGGAGCAAATGGCTGGTGTTGAATACCGGGTATTTCCAAAAGAAAGCTAAAGCTGGGTGCTGGTGTGAGTATGGCGCTGGCAGATATCCCTGGTTGATGCCGTGGAGCAGATTTGACGCTTGCGGCATTTTTTTGCCTTGCGTCAGTGAGGGCTTGGCGTTTGTGTAGGAGGTTTCTGCGTGCCGTCTATTGCTCATTGTGGAGAAACGCTGCACTTGTGTAATGTAATTTTTGTTTTGCTTCCGCAAATTCAGTAAAACGTAGCGAAAATACCTTTCAAATCAAATAAATGGGACTGCTGCCTCTGGCATTTGGCGCCTCGGGTCTTTATACTTGCGCCTTTTTTGAAGGGCGCTCTTGTTTAACTGCTTTTTTGACATGAGTCGTGCGGTTTTTGGTCTATCCTTAGGCTTGGCATTTTGTTGAAATGACTGCGCGCGTGGTGGTGTAACCACGGCACATTAGCAGTGAGCTCCGCAATTTCACACTTTTTTTACAATTATCGAGAATCAGGCACACCTATGATTAAGATCAATCGTGGTTTGGATTTGCCTATCTCCGGTGCACCCGAGCAGGCCATTAGCGATGGCGTTAGAGCTCGCTCGGTGGCTGTCATTGGCTTTGACTATATTGGGTTGAAGCCAACAATGGCCGTGCAGGTTGGGGATCGGGTCAAAACTGGTCAGCTTATATTCACCGACAAAAAGACCGAAGGAGTGATGTATACCGCTCCCGCTACAGGCACTATTGCAGCGATTAATCGGGGAGACAAGCGCGTATTTCAGTCCGTTGTCATTGATGTTGAAGAGGATGAGTACGAGGCCTTTGAAAAACATTCAGATTTGGAAAAACTGGATTCTACGGCGGTTGTCGATAATCTTGTTAAATCTGGTCAGTGGACGGCCTTTCGAACCCGTCCCTATAGCCGTGTCCCGGCGCCAAATAGCTTGCCCAGCGCGGTTTTTGTTACGGCCATCGATACGCACCCATTAGCGGCAGATCCCACAATCGTAATTGCTGAGCAGGCGCAAGCCTTTGAAGATGGACTAACGGTCGTGAGTCGGTTAAGCGACAAGGTCTATGTTGCAACGGCACCGGGTGCGACTATATCGGTGGGCTCCGCCAAGGTTATAACTGAGCAATTTTCCGGTCCTCATCCCGCAGGTCTTGTCGGAACGCATATCCACTACCTTGATCCTGTCAATGCCAATAAAATCGCTTGGACTATTGGTTATCAAGACGTTATCGCCATCGGTAAACTATTCACGGAAGGACAATTATTTACTGATCGAGTTGTTTCTTTGGCAGGTCCTCAAGTGGAGCAGCCGCAGCTGTTAAGAACTCGCCTGGGCGCAAATCTTGATGAGCTCACCGCGGGTAAGTTAAACCCGGATAATAATCGCCTCATTTCAGGTTCTGTCTTGGGTGGGCGCACGGCCAGCGGAGTCATTGCTTATTTGGGGCGGTATCACCAGCAGGTGAGCGTACTGAAAGAGGGCGATGATAGAGAGTTTATGGGCTGGTTATCGCCTGGTATCGAAAAACACTCTACGCTTGGCATTTATTGGTCGCAATTTACCAAGAGCAAGCTGTTTAACTTTACGACGTCGACTAACGGTTCCGAACGGGCGATGGTACCAATAGGGGTTTACGAAAACGTTATGCCTCTGGATATTTTACCTACGCAGCTACTGCGTGCGCTGATTGTTGGTGACACCGAAGTGGCTCAGCAATTGGGATGCCTCGAATTGGATGAAGAAGACCTGGCGTTATCTACTTACGTCTGTCCAGGTAAGTACGAGTATGGTCCGATACTCCGAGATAACCTGACTCGAATAGAGAAGGAGGGTTAATCATGGCGGTCAAATTCCCAGCACTGCGTAAAGTTCTTGATGATATGGAACCCCATTTCCACAAAGGTGGTAAGTGGGAAAACTGGTTTGCACTTTACGAAGCTGCCGACACTATATTTTACTCTCCTAGCAGCACAACAAATGCGACATCACACGTTCGCGATGGTATCGACCTGAAAAGGATGATGATCACGGTCTGGTTTTGTGCGTTTCCGGCCATGTTTTTTGGCATGTGGAATATTGGCTTTCAGGCAAATTCTATAATTGCCGACGCCAGTGTTGTACTAAATGACGACTGGCGTTTCGCGTTAATTAGTGCCTTTGCCGGTAATGACCCTACAAGTATCTGGGACAACTTTTGGTATGGCTTCTGGTATTTTATGCCGGTATATGCTGTTACATTTGCTGTAGGTGGTTTTTGGGAAGTATTGTTTGCAATGAAGCGTGGCCACGAAGTTAATGAAGGTTTCTTCGTTACTTCGATTTTGTTTGCGCTTATCTGCCCACCATCGATACCTTTGTGGCAAGTAGCCCTCGGTATTACCTTTGGTATTGTCATCGGTAAAGAAGTGTTTGGTGGTACCGGCAAAAATTTCCTGAACCCGGCGTTAACCGGTAGAGCGTTTTTGTTTTTTGCCTATCCAGCGAGTATGTCTGGTGATGCGGTATGGACAGCGGTTGATGGCTTTACCGGTGCAACAGGTTTATCCGTTGCCTTCAGTGATGGCTACGACGCGCTTGTAAGTCATGTGAGTTGGTGGGATTCATTTTATGGATTTGAGTCCGGCTCGATGGGCGAGACCTCTACATTGGCAATATTGCTCGGAGGCGCAGTTCTTTTATGGACCCGTATCGCCTCGTGGCGGATTGTTACTGGGGTGTTGTTGGGTATGATTGCCTTATCGACATTGTTTAATGTGATCGGATCCGATAATAACCCGATGTTTGATTTGCCTTGGTATTGGCACTTAACCTTGGGAGGATTTGCTTTCGGAATGATCTTTATGGCGACCGACCCCGTATCTGCTTCTATGACTAATGCCGGAAAGTGGTGGTATGGTGCGTTGATAGGGGTGATGGTGGTACTCATTCGCGTGGTTAATCCGGCCTTCCCTGAAGGCATGATGCTGGCCATTCTGTTTGCCAATTTGTTTGCCCCGCTTATTGACCATTTTGTTGTGCAAGCTAACATTAAACGGAGGCTCGCCCGTGGCTAAGAAGGAAAGTACATCAAGAACTATCGTTGTAGCGCTGGTTCTTTGTATTGTTTGTTCGCTGGTGGTGTCCAGCGCAGCGGTATTGCTGAAAGACAGGCAAAACGTTAACAAAAAAATTGATCGCTACACCAATATTCTGGCCGCTGCCGGCATGTTGCAAGTAGGAACCGACGTTGAAGAACAGTTCAATGAACTGGTTACTTCTCGCGTGGTGGATCTTAACAGTGGCCTGTTCACTGACGAAGTGAGCGCGGACGGTTTTGACCAATTGCGATCTGCTAAAGATAGAGACGTGTCAATTAACTTGTCCGGCGATGAAGATATCGCCAAAATCTCTCGCCGTGAAAACTTTGCCCTGGTCTATTTGGTTGAAACCAATGGGCAATTGGACAAGATTATACTTCCGGTCAGAGGCTACGGTCTGTGGTCAACATTGCACGGATATTTGGCACTGGAAAACGATGGTGATACGGTCGCCGGTTTGGGTTTCTATCAACATACCGAAACCCCGGGACTGGGTGGCGAAGTTGACAATCCTCGATGGAAAGCACTTTGGCCCGGTAAGAAAGTTTACAAAGACGGTGATGTTGAAATCCAGCTGATCAAAGGTTCCGTCGATCCCGCTTCTGCATCTGCCGATTACCAGATTGATGGTTTGGCCGGTGCAACATTGACCAGCAATGGCGTTACCAATTTGGTGCGATTTTGGTTGGGCGAGCAAGGGTTTCAAAAATTCCTTCGCAATCTACGTTTAGGGGAGGCAGGCTAATGTCTACAGTTAAAGATTCATTAATCGACCCAATTTTTAAGAATAATCCGATCGCCTTGCAAGTGTTGGGTATTTGTTCGGCGCTTGCGGTGACATCCAGTTTGAAAGTGACATTGGTTATGGCGCTTTCAGTAACTGTAGTTACCGGGTGTTCCAACTTTTGTATATCACTCATTCGCAATCAGATTCCGGGCAGCATTCGAATTATTGTTCAGATGGTTATTATTGCGTCGTTGGTAATCGTGGTTGATCAATTGCTGAAAGCCTATTTTTATGACATCAGTAAACAGTTGTCGGTTTTTGTTGGTTTGATTATTACCAATTGTATTGTTATGGGCAGGGCAGAAGCGTTCGCCATGAAAAACCCACCCATTCCCAGTTTCATGGACGGTATTGGCAATGGTCTCGGTTACAGTACAATTCTTGTTGCTGTTGCTATTGTGCGTGAATTGTTTGGTGCGGGTAAGCTGCTTGGTATAGAGATACTTCCGCTAATTAATGAAGGTGGTTGGTATCAGCCGAATGGTTTGTTATTGGCTCCACCAAGCGCCTTCTTCCTTATCGGGTTTTTTATCTGGGCATTACGCTCATGGAAAAAAGATCAGGTTGAAGTGCCCGAGTTAAGCATTACTGAAAATACCAAAGCTCAGGAGGCCGTGTAATGGAGCATTATCTGAGTCTTTTCGTCAGCGCTATATTTATTAAAAATATGGCGTTGAGCTTGTTCCTCGGTATGTGTACTTTGCTTGCACTGTCTAAAAAAATGAACGCAGCCATCGGTTTGGGTATTGCGGTTATTGTTGTACTGTCGATTACTGTGCCGGTTAACTACCTGATTTATACCTACCTGTTGCGCGAAGGTGCCTTGGTGTGGCTAAGCCCGGAGTTAGTGTCGGTTGATCTTAGCTTTCTGGGTCTGTTGAGCTACATTGGTGTTATTGCTGCCCTCGTACAGATTTTGGAAATGTTCCTCGACAAATTTGTTCCCGCTTTGTACAACGCCTTAGGGGTGTTTTTACCGCTAATTACTGTTAACTGCGCGATTTTGGGTGCATCTCTATTGATGGTAGAGCGCGAGCATGATTTTGGCGAGTCTGTGGTATTCGGAGTGGGTGCCGGTGTTGGCTGGGCTCTAGCAATCATCTTGCTTGCGGGAATACGTGAGAAGATGAAATACAGCGATGTACCTGCCGGGCTTCAAGGTCTTGGTATTACCTTTATTACCGTTGGCCTGATGTCGTTGGGTTTTATGTCCTTCGGCGGAATAGATATCTAGAGGAGAATTGGAATGAATGAAGTAATTGTCCTCGGCGTAGGAATGTTTACCGTTATTGTCCTGTCCCTGGTGGCAGTGATACTGTTTGCCCGAGCACGTATGGTGACGTCGGGAAACGTTAACATAGTCATTAATGGCAAGAAAACACTATCGGTAGCTGCAGGTGATAAATTGCTACAAACGCTGGCGGCGCAAAATGTATTTTTGGCGTCTGCTTGTGGTGGTGGTGGCAGCTGCGCGCAGTGTAAATGTATTATTTCTGAAGGCGGCGGCTCAATGCTGCCAACCGAAGAGCCTCATTTTACGCCGCGGGAAGCCCGAGAGGGGTGGCGGCTGTCATGTCAGGCGCCCGTTAAGCAAGATATGGAAATTGTTGTGCCGGAAGAAGTGTTCGGTATCAAGCAATGGGAGTGCACTGTTGAAAGCAATCCTAACGTCGCGACATTCATTAAAGAACTGACCTTGAAATTGCCCGAAGGTGAGAGCGTCGATTTCCGTGCTGGTGGTTATGTACAACTTGAAGCGCCAGCTCACCATATACAATATGGCGATTTTGACGTTGGTGACGAATATCGCGGTGATTGGGAGCGATTTGGCTTTTTTGAGGTTGAATCAACGGTCGATGAGCCTATTATTCGCGCTTACTCGATGGCAAATTATCCGGATGAGAAGGGTATTGTTAAATTTAATATCCGTTGTGCAACACCACCACCAAACAATTTGAGCTTACCTGCCGGTCAGATGTCATCGTGGGTTTTTAGTTTGAAGCCTGGTGATAAAGTGACAGTATTTGGTCCCTTTGGTGAATTTTTTGCCAAAGAAACCGATACAGAAATGGTATTTATAGGTGGTGGTGCAGGTATGGCGCCCATGCGTTCCCATATATTTGACCAGTTGAAGCGTTTAAAAACTGATCGCAAAGTGTCATTTTGGTACGGTGCCCGGTCTTTACGAGAAGTATTTTACTCTGAAGAATATGACGCATTGGCTGCCGAGTTCCCCAATTTCGAATGGCATTTGGCATTAAGCGATCCTCAGCCTGAAGACAATTGGACAGGTATGAAAGGTTTTATCCACAATGTTGTGCAGGACAATTACCTGAAAGATCATCTAGCACCTGAAGACTGCGAGTATTATATGTGTGGGCCGCCAATGATGAATTCGGCGGTTATATCGATGCTACACAGTCTGGGTGTTGAAAATGAAAATATCATGCTGGATGAGTTCTAACGGTTTGATGATTCGTTTAACAAAAAATAGTCAAAGAGCAGCTCAGCTGCTCTTTTTGGTTGTGTTGTCCGTGGTGCTGATTGCCTGTGATGACGCTAAAGATGATTATTTTGTCCTCACCGGACAGACGATGGGCACCAGTTATCATATAACCGTGGTTAAGTCCGGGAATGTGGCCTCTGCTCAGAACGAATTGCAACAGGCAATAGACCAGCAATTGTCAGTTCTGAATCAACAAATGTCGACCTATATTGATGATTCAGAACTGACATTATTGAATAGGGCTCTGGTCAACGAATGGGTGCCTGTCAGTTCCAATTTGTTTGATGTTTTAGTATTGAGCATGGAACTTGGTTGGATCAGCGGTGGTGCTTTTGATATTACTGTAGGCCCGCTGGTAAATCTGTGGGGGTTTGGGCCGGGTAACAATACCCTTAACAATACCATACCGGCTGATAATATTATCCAGCAGTTGCTGGACAATACTGGCTTCAGTAATATTGAACTGAATTTGGAAAACACCAGCGTGAGGAAAAACAAGGCTGTTGCCATTGATCTGTCAGGCGTAGCCAAGGGTTATGCCGTCGACAAGATCGCCGAATTGTTGCAGTACGCGGGGTATAGCCGCTTTATGGTTGAAATTGGTGGTGAGGTTAGACTCAAAGGGCATAGTCCCCGGCGCGGCCCTTGGCGAATCGCTATCGAACAGCCTGATGCAACCAGTTTTGGTAGTCCTCGCCAAGCCATCAGCATTACTGATGGTGCGCTGGCGACGTCGGGAGATTATCGCAGCTTTTTTGATGTAGATGGAAAGCGCTATTCACATACGATTGATCCGTCAACAGGTTATCCTATTGATCACTCGCTGGCCTCTGTGACGGTGATTGCTGATACCTCGGCTTATGCCGATGCGCTCGCCACAGCACTGACTGTTATGGGTCCTGAAAAAGGTTTGCAGATGGCCACGGAGCAGGGTATTGCGGTCTATATGATTATCAAGACTGGCGATGGTTTTGTGGACAAGTATAGTGACGCCTTTGGTTCATATCTCGATTTGTGAATGCTTATTGCTACGGCGTAATGCGAATGTATTGTTCGAGCAGATTGTCACTAGCCTGAAAGAGGCTTTATGTCTTGCTCGGAGAGCGTTAAAATAACCCGACTGAACTATTATTGAGTATATTATGGCGACTCTACTATTGGCTTTTATTCTAATGCTGCTGCTTGTTGCTGGAATGGCAATCGGTGTGATTCTTTCTAACAAGCCTATTAAAGGTTCCTGCGGTGGCCTCAGTGCTCTTGGAATGAAGGAATCATGTATGGTTTGTGGTGGCGACGAGTCAGAATGGAAGCGCGAAACAGAGATAATAGGAAAGGCTGATTTAGCCTATGATGCGATGGCGGAAAGACCACGTTAAGGTGTTGACGCCGCCGCCCCATTGTTTATCTGGCTGTCTAATCGACGGTGTTTCAACACGCTGTGTATCACCACATCACCTTCAAAATAGACACTAAAATCCCGATAGTCCCAGCGTGTAATAGGTGGTTCGCCTGAAGGTCCGCTAATATCCATTGGCTCGCCAAATTGGCTGCTTATTTGTTGTTGTTTTTGACCTTTGGCAGGTTTCGCCATGTCCCCCAAATAGTCTCCCTGACTGGCTATTGGTAGTAAAATAGTTTCTGCGCGGCTAACTAATGCTAGCGATATAAGCGCTGTAGCAACAATAAATTTTACCGCGGATAGTTTATTTTCCATGGTGTTGTTGTCTCCGTTGTGCCATTTGCAGTTGCATAATGTGTTTGGTGATTATTTGTCGCTCTGCATCTTTTAGCTGTACAAAACTCAAGGCAATTGAGTAACCATTGTCGCTGACAGAGCAATTTATGACACGGGTAAAAAGAACCAGAGAATGATGTGACGGTAGCAAGGTCATCTGTAGAGCAATGTAGCTATCGTGGGCATACTCAATCGGTGAGACAAAGCTTAAGCCACCTTCGCTCATAGAAATATAGTGAGGTTCCTGATGCGCGGCCTTTTCGTCAGATTCAACAACTTTGGCAGCTATCAAATCCAGTTTTTTGCTAAGCCCTTTTAAATAGGCTTCCAGCTCATAGTTTTTTTCGGCGATAGCCCTGAGGAATTTGTTGTTATCTCTGTCTATTTCCATCAATTCTTGCATCAATGAATAACCAGGATCTTCTTTAAATAACGGTGGTATATGATTTGCCAATGCACTATTTTCATCAATAGGCTGGTATCTCATCAGTACCGTATCTTCAATACGAAAAAAATTGCGACGTTCATTAGCGGTTATAGGGGAAGACGATTCATGTTCCAATGGGGTAAACTCCCTGTTGCAAGATTTATACGTGTTTTCATGCTTCTGGCAAGAACCGCAGTTATTGAAATAATAGTATAGATAAGGACGAATTTCCGTGAATTAGTGCCAGTCTGGTTATTGTGCGCTGGTTTTAGCAAAATCACAAAACTAACGTAAAAATGCCAGTGATAAAACTAATGATCCCTAAACACTAATGTACCAACCATTCTCATTGTTTATTGGATTGCGCTATACCCGTTCCGGGAAAAGAAGCCAGTTCATCTCTTTTGTGTCACTTATTTCGCTACTGGGAATGATCCTGGGAGTGACTGCGCTGGTTGTCGTCATGTCGGTGATGAACGGTTTCGAGGGTGAGCTACGAGGCAGAATACTATCGGTTGTTCCCCATGGCTTTATCGAAGGTGCTGGCAAACGTCTGCCAGATTGGTCTCGTTGGAAAACAAATGTCGAGCAGGCTGATGGTGTAGTAGCGGCGGCCCCGTATATTGATGGCAATGTCATGTTGAGTCGGCCCAAACAGGTGCGAGGGGCACGCTTGTACGCAATAGACCCGGAATTAGAGAAGAACGTATCAAAAATCGACGATAGTATGATTTCCGGTCATTTAACTGAGTTGCAGCCCGGTAGCTACAATATCGTTATCGGCGATATTGTATCCCGGTATATGGGTGCTTATGTTGGCGACGAAATTACCGTCGTGTTACCTCGAGTTACCGTGACTCCGATGGGGATTTTTCCTCGACAAAAACGATTCCATGTTTCTGGAATATTCAAAATTGGTGCGGATCTAGACAGCAATACTGTATTTATTCATTTGCAAGACGGGCAGAAATTGTTTCAGATGGGAGACGCTGTCAATGGGTTGCGGCTGCAGTTTGATGACCTGTTTATGGCGGATAAATACTTGTCAGATTTAGCGAAAAAACTTCCTGAGCGATCAACGGCCACGAGTTGGGCACAAACTCAGGGGAGCTTATTTCGTGCGGTCGAAATGGAAAAAACGATGATGACCTTATTGTTAATGATTATTGTGCTTATCGCAGCATTCAACATCGTTTCAATTGTGACGATGATGGTCGCAGATAAGCGGTCAGATATTGCTGTGCTGAGAACAATGGGAGCTTCTCCGGTGGCAATTTTAAAAGTGTTTATGATACAGGGGATGACGGTAGGCTTGTCAGGTATAGCCATTGGAATTGTCATAGGTATTCCGCTGGCTATTTACACGGGAGATATTGTTTCCTGGTTTGAATCGGTTTTGGGAATGCATGTTTTCAATCCGGAAGTGTATTTTTTGAGTCGTATTCCTTCAGAACTCGAATGGCGAGATATTGTCGTTATTGCATTCAGTGGTTTAATACTCAGTACGCTGGCAACAATCTACCCATCGATACAAGCATCGAAGGTACAACCTGCGGAAGCCTTGCGGTATGAATAATGAAAAAAGTGTTGTTTTGCAATGCTGCCATTTAAATAAAAGTTATCAGCAAGGGCCGCATAAGCTTGATGTGTTGCGGGATATTAACCTGACTGTTGAGAAAGGTGAGAGGATAGCTATTGTTGGCGCGTCTGGCAGTGGTAAGTCGACCTTGTTAAATATGCTTGGTGGGCTGGATGTTCCGACTTCAGGTGATGTGATCGTTGCGGGAAAAGATCTTACAACACTAACGGAAAAGCAACGGGGCGTTATTCGCAATGAATACCTCGGTTTTGTTTATCAGTTTCATCATTTACTTGGCGAGTTTACAGCACTGGAAAATGTCGCTATGCCACTGCTGATTCGCGGTAATAAACCTGCTGAAATTTCAATTGTAGCCACTGATATGTTAGAGAAAGTTGGTCTGGGTGAGCGGTTGGATCACAAGCCATCAGAGTTGTCTGGCGGTGAGAGGCAGCGAGTGGCCATTGCCAGAGCACTGGTTACGCAACCCCAATGTGTGCTGCTTGATGAACCAACCGGTAATCTTGATCATCAAACTGCAGAATCCATTCATCAGCTTATGCTTGAACTAAATCAGCAGCTGGCAACCAGTTTTATTATTGTTACCCACGATTTAGCATTGGCTGCACAAATGGACCGGCAACTAACCTTAACTGCGGGTCAGTTGACTGAAGGTCAGTCACTTGTTTAGTCCCTATCCTCTTTTTATAGGAATTCGTTACGCCGGTGCAAAACGGCGGAGCCAGCTGGTGTCGTTTATATCCGGGGTTTCCATGTGTGGTATGGCAGTGGGTGTTGCGCTGCTCATTTTAGTCTTGTCGGTTATGAATGGATTTGATCGAGAGATGAGAACACGAATTTTGGGGCTGGTGCCACAGATTAATGTTATTAGCTATGCAAAGGGTGCAGACCAACCACAGGAATGGTTTGAGGTTGAACAACAAGTTCTGAGCCACCCCGACGTAAGAGCAGTTGCGCCCTTTGTTCAACTCAACGCGATGTTGCTAAAAGGAACAGCTGTTGAAGGTGTATTGATTTACGGTATCGATCAGCAAAGAGAGCAGGCCGTTTCGATTATTGGCGATTACGTGAATAAATACGCTCTCGAAAGCCTCGCGGATACTCCGGTTAGCACGAGTAAAGGTATCTTGTTGGGCGCGGCACTGGCGTTACGGCTTGGTGTTTCGGTTGGCGACAATATTAATCTGATGGTATCGCAAGAAAATGACAGCGGCCGGATCTCTCCAAAATTTGTTCAGCTTACCGTTTCATCGCTGATAAAAACCGGAACAGAACTGGATCAGGCTGTTGCGCTCATATCGATTAATCGGGCGTTGTCACTGATGCCGCCGGACCAGCGTCGCAAAGGTCTTAGGGTTACACTCAAGGATACATTTGAAGCGCCGAGAGTTGCGTGGGAGTTAAGCCAAAATATCCCCTATGGCTATATAGCCAGAGATTGGACCCGCACTCACGGAAACTTGTATTCGGCGATACAGCTATCGAAACAACTGGTTGGTTTAATGCTTCTAACAATTATTGCCGTTGCCGCATTTAATGTGGTTTCTGCGCTGGTTATGATCGTAACTGATAAGCGTGGCGATATTGCGATATTGCGCACGGCAGGAGCAAGCCCGTCCGGTGTGATGGCCATTTTTATCGTGCAAGGTACTTTGATAGCGCTAATCGGCACAGCTTTTGGTACCTTGCTGGGAGTCGGCTTGTCGTTGACAATTACCGATATAGTCTCGGGATTGGAAGGTATTCTGGGTACGCAGTTTCTCAATTCAGATGTCTATCCGGTTGATTATCTACCGTCCGATTTACGACTTAATGACGTGTTTATGGTGTGTGGAACAGCATTTGCAATGAGCATTTTAGCGACTATTTATCCCGCTTGGCGAGCCTCCAGAATACAACCAGCAGATGCTTTACGGCACGAATAGTTGTTCGCTATTTGCGCGCTTCCCGTCGCAGTCTTCGTTGGTGCCAACGTTTAATCGTATGCCGCCGCCATAACCAGCGGACCATGGTTGAGCCCAGCAAACCGAAAAAAGTCCCGCATAAGACACAGCCCAACAAAAATGGCTGCCAAATACTTCCCAGTTCGTGTTCTATCCATTGCCAGGACAGTTCAAAGTCAAAACTATCTGCCGGAACTTCAATAACGGCAGCACCCACTTTAAAGGCAAGGTAAAAAATCGGCGCCACGGTAAGGGGGTTGCTAATCCAGACCAGTACGACGGAAATGGGCATGTTGGCGTTCAGTGCTATCGCGAGCATGGCGGCGATAATCATTTGCAGCGGAATAGGAATAAAAGCGACAAAAACGCCAATAAAAACGGCATTGGCAACGCTCTGACGGGTTAAGTGCCAAATATTGGGTTCATGTAACCAGCGGTCTAAAAACCGTAACGATCGTTGTTTTTTTACCCAGTCTGGACCGGGTACAAACCGCTTAATTATTTTGCGGGCCATAAAGCCTGTTATTCCTAATAGAGAGCTTGGAAAACTACAGTCTACCAACTACAAATTCGCAAGTATTATGCATGGAATCAGATTGGGTCTCTAGTGTCAGATGGATTAACTATTGGTAAAAAACACGCATATGAACGATATTTGAGCGATAAACTAAAAACTAACCATGCCATAAATCCCGATAGACATTGTTGGTGGAGGTATGAATTTTCTACCAAGTGAATGGTGGTGGCAAATGTATCAACCGACGGATTGAATTGCGGTTGTATTAAGCGTAGGGTGAATCACGCAGTGTTAAGAACAAGGTTGTTCGGGTATTCACTGTTATAACGACAAGGATGTCTATGGTGTTTTTACCGATGATGGCAATATCGCTGGGTATTGCTGCTGTTGCTTTTGTTCCCCATCTCCCCACAGTATCACAGCTTGGTTGGCTGATAGCGTTGAGTGCGGTTGTACTGAGCGTCCAGCGGAAGGCGATCTTGCTAGTACTGTTTGTGGCGGGGTTTTGTTGGGGCAGTATCTACGGAATTACGGTATCCAACTCTATTATTCCGGTTGAACTGGAATCAAAAGCACTGTTAGTGACGGGTACTGTTGTAGGATTGCCGCGCGTTAAACTATCACGAGGTAAACCGGCGCTACAGTTTGAGTTGGCAGTGACAAAACCCGTGTGTTATGAGGAGCACTGCGTCTCGGGAATAAAACGTCTTAAGCTCACAGCGTACGACACCGAGGAAATACTGCCAGGTCAGACGTGGCAATTGTTGGTTAAATTGAAACGCCCTCACGGAATGGCCAACCCCGGCGGTTTTGACTATCAGTCCTGGTTAATACAACAGGGTATTGGTGGTGTGGGCTACGTTCGATCTCATTCAGATAATCAACTTGTTTGCGACAATCGGTGGAGTCTTCATCGACTGCGTTGGGTTGTATCTGCGGCTATGGATCGCCAAATCGGTCATCTGCCGTTTTCATCATTGCTTAAAGCTCTGTTGATAGGCGATAAACGAGCAATCGATAAACGTCAATGGGACTTGTTTGCGGCAACGGGAACGACCCATTTGATGGTGATTTCAGGTTTGCATATTGGCCTTGTTAGCGGTTTTGTTTTCCTGTTTGTTCGGTTCCTCTTCGCTGCTGCATTACCTTGGTATCGCGCAGAATTTTGGGCGGCGTTGGCCGCTGTTGGCTGCGCATTGATTTATGCACTGGCGGCTGGGTTTACCTTGCCAACCCAGCGGGCGTTAATCA
Source organism: Oceanicoccus sp. (assembly GCA_036963965.1). Classification (GTDB taxonomy): domain Bacteria; phylum Pseudomonadota; class Gammaproteobacteria; order Pseudomonadales; family Dasaniaceae; genus Oceanicoccus. The sequence continues at coordinate 381,880 of JBALTE010000003.1, forward strand.
TGATTATTGTGGGTATGTTAACAATCATATTTCAGCGCAATATAGCGCCCAATACAGGTTTTGGTATTGCCCTGACCGGGTGCCTTATTGTGGATCCGTTAGCGGTATTGAGTTTATCGTTTTGGCTGTCTTTTTCTGCGGTATTTATTATCTTCTATAGCGCTACCGGACGATTAGGGAGTATCGGCGGCCCCGGTAAATGGCTATCAACTCAGTTGTGGGTGTTTATCGGATTGTTACCTGTGTTGGCAATTTTACTGGGTCGTACCAGCTTTCTGGCGCCGTTAGCTAACGTTATATTGGTGCCGCTGTTTAGTATCATTCTCGTGCCTTTTAATCTGATAGCCGGCATTGTGGCGATGGGCGACGGTGACATTGCGGTAGAAATATGGTGGTGGCTGAATCGTGGGCTGGTACTGGTTAATCGCTATCTGGAATGGCTTGTAGGCGTTGGCCACCAGGGAATTATTACTGTTCCGGGGAGGCCGCTAACGATTAGTATATTGGTAGTGATAGGTGTTTTTGTTCTACTGCTTCCGAAAGGCGTGCCACTGAAGTGGATGGGGGCAATTTTGCTGTTGCCTTTGTTTCTTTATCAACCGTCTCAGCTCCCAGAGGGTGATGTGAAATTTACCGTGTTGGATGTGGGGCAGGGGCTGGCAACAATTATTCAGACACGGAATTATACGTTGGTCTACGATGTGGGTGCCCGGTGGGGAGAAGACTTTGATATGGCGCAGGCTGCAGTAATACCGTACCTGCAGCGGGAAGGCATTGGGCATATAGAGAGTTTGGTGATAAGCCACGGCGACAATGATCATGCGGGAAGTCTGCCGAGCATATTGACGAGCATGTTGGTGAGCGAACTGTACCTTGGCGAACCGCTGGAACAATTGGAAACAAGCCAGTGGGATGGTGTTACCTATAACAACGTTGCAGCTTTGCAAAAGCCCTGTGTTGCCGGTACTCAATGGCAGCGTGATGCGGTAACTTTTCAGTTTCTGCACCCTGATGTAGCTAGTAGGCCAAGTAAGCGTCATGCCGCGTTGCCGCGTCGCAATGCTAATAATCACTCCTGTGTATTACGTATTTCGGCGGGTAATGTGGTTATGTTATTGACCGGCGATATTGAAAGTTCTGTGGAGTTGGCGTTAATCGGCCAGAAAAATGGGTTGCTAGCGGCAACGGTATTGGTGGCTCCTCATCACGGCAGCCGAACATCTTCCTCCTGGCCGTTTGTAAAGAAGAGTGATCCGAAGTATGTGATCTTTAGCAGTGGCTATAGAAATCAATTTTCCCACCCACACAAGGAGATTGTAGGTCGCTACCGCAGTGTTGGCAGTACAGTGCTTACTACCGCGACCAGCGGTGCTATTGAATTCTATGTTCGTGAAGGCAAACTAGGTCCGCCCCATCAATATCGACTATCAGTGCAACATTATTGGTTATAAATAGGTTTATACGGGCTTATTTAATGCCTAAGAAGGGGCACACTTAATAGTTTTTCATTCTGCTGCTAGTATAATGACAACAAGTTTATCGAGTGCTCAGGTAAACAAGTCATAATTGGAGGAATTCACGTGTTTGAATTGGTCAAATCGGGTGGTTGGTTAATGCTGCCGATCATTCTCTGTTCGATAGCAGTGGTAGCAATTTGTATTGAACGTTTTTTGGCGTTGAACCCCGACAAAATTTCTCCCCCGCAAACGCTTGGTGAAGTGTGGGGCTGGATAAAAAATAACCAGTTAGACGCGGCAAGGTTAAAAACCTTAAAAAACTCGTCACCGCTGGGTCGTATTCTGGCTGCTGGTCTTAGTAACTCTCGCCACGGTCGTGATGTGATGAAAGAGAGTATCCAGGAAGCGGCGAGTCATGTGATTCACGATTTGGAGCGGTATCTGAATACGTTGGGAACAATTGCAGCGATCTCACCATTGTTGGGGTTGTTGGGTACGGTTATCGGAATGATTAAGGTATTTACGGCAATCATGTTGCAGGGTACGGGTAATGCGGGTGTTTTGGCGGGTGGTATATCGGAAGCACTAATAACCACTGCTACTGGATTAACCGTTGCGATTCCTGCACTGATCATGCATCGATTTTATTCTCGAAGAATTGATTCTGTGGTGGTTACGCTGGAGCAGGAAACCATCAAGTTAGTGGATGCCCTGCACGGGGATCGACAAGTAGATGTTAAAACTGACTAATATAAGGTTCCTTTACCGTGCAATTTAAACGACAAAAAGACGGAGAAGTGTCCGTAAACTTAACACCGTTGATCGACGTGGTTTTTTTGTTGTTGATATTTTTTATGGTCTCAACAACGTTTACTAAAGAAACCCATCTCAGTCTCGACCTGCCGGAAGCCACCGGTGAAGAAAAGACAGACCAGCCGAAACAAATTGAAATACTGATTGATGCGGGAGGGCAATACGTTATCAATGGTCGCAGTCTTGTTTCGACAAAAATTGAAACGGTAATGAAGGCGTTAGAGACGGTTGCTAATGGCGATACTACGCGTCCGCTAATCATCACTGCCGATGCATCAACACCACATCAGGCTGTAGTCACAGCGATGGATGCTGCGGGGCAGATGGGGTTTGCTCATTTGAGCTTGACCACAACGAAGCCGACAGGCGAATAGAGGAATATGACTAGCAACAGGCGCGAAGATTTGTTCGTTCGAAGCTGGTATCAAAAATCGCTCTGGTTGTATCTGTTATTTCCGTTAGCCATTATCTATTGGCTACTGTCAGCGGTGCGACGCCGGTTATACAGCGTTGGAGCTCTCTCATCCTATCGCTCCCCAGTTCCTGTTGTTATTGTTGGTAATATCACGGTTGGTGGCACTGGAAAAACACCGTTGGTAATTGCCTTATGCAAAACATTGCAAAATGCGGGTATGAAGCCTGGCGTTATCAGTCGAGGCTATGGTGGAAAGGCGCCAAGTTATCCACATATAGTTACCGCAAATGGCAATTCGCAGTACTGTGGCGATGAGCCTTTGCTCATTGCGGAGCAGTCACAAGTTCCTGTTGTTGTTGACGCAAGTAGAAAAAATGCGATTCGCTGTTTGTTGGCAAATAATACCTGCGACGTGATTATTGCTGATGATGGACTACAACATTACGCATTGCAGCGCGATGTGGAAGTTGTTGTTGTGGATGGTAGTCGTAATTTTGGCAATCGATGGCTACTTCCTGTAGGACCACTGCGGGAGCCGGTTAGTCGGCTAAACCATGTAGATTATGTGGTGAGCAATGGCCCCGGATTAGATATTTCGTGCGCAACAAAACAACATATGATGAGTTTGCAGCCAACTTTTTTGGTGTCTCTGATCGATGGAAAAACAGTCGATTTTGATCAGTGGCCCTTGCCAAAGCGTGTCCATGCAGTTGCTGGTATCGGCAATCCGGATCGTTTTTTTCAGACACTAAGAAGTGGTGGTTTTGACCCGATTGAACATAGCTTCGCGGATCACCATCATTTTACTGAGAGTGACTTAGCATTTGGTGATGAGATTCCAATTATTATGACCGCAAAAGATGCCGTGAAAGTCAGGCAGTTAAATTGTCTGACCCATTGCTGGTATTTATCGGTAGAGGCAACGGTGGATAACGATTTTTTCCCCGCAGTTATACGGCAGATAAAAACATCTGCCCGCTACCAATCAAGCACGGAAAGAGAAAGTTAAAATGAGTTTTAGTATTGTTATACCTGCACGATTTGCTTCCACCCGATTACCAGGTAAACCTTTATTGGAGATAGCCGGTAAATCGATGATTCATCGTGTTTATGAGCGGGCTTGTAACAGTAATGCTGACCGGGTGGTAATTGCAACGGACGATGATCGGATTGCCAGTGTGGCAAAAGCATTTGGTGCCGAAGTGTGTATGACATTGTCCAGTCACGAATCGGGCACCGATCGCTTGCAGGAAGTAGTAACGCAGTTATCATTCCCGCAAGATCATGTCGTTGTGAACGTACAAGGGGATGAGCCGTTAATCCCACCAGCGGTTATCAATCAGGTCGCGTCCGATCTTTCACAAAGTGCAGACGCCAGTATTGCCACTCTGGTTGAGCCCATCAATGACGTAGAAACCATTTTCAATCCCAACGCGGTAAAAGTCACAATGACTGCGCAGGGTAGAGCGTTGTATTTTTCCAGGGCGCCTATTCCCTGGTCGCGGGATAGTTTCAGCCACAAGGTGCCTGCCTTGCCTATTGGTGCTATTTTCTATCGACATATTGGCATTTACGCCTATAGAACGGCGTTTTTACATCAGTTTGTGGAGTGGTCGCCGAGCCCTTTGGAAATCACCGAAAAACTTGAACAATTACGAGCTTTGGAAAATGGGGTGATCATTACAGCCAGCGAAGCTTGTGAACATATTCCTGCCGGAATTGATACCGAGCAAGATCTTGTCGCCGTTCGAGCGCTTTTCCAGTGACGGATTTAGGGTAAAGGTTGTAACCGATGTTGGATATTCAGGAAAATGTGTCGTTGCAGGGATTTAATACATTGGCCCTGGATGTTTCTGCGCGTTATTTTTGTGAGATCAATAATGCCGGGCAAATTCCTATTGCGTTCGAATTTGCCGACCATCATCAGCTGCCAGTATTGATATTGGGCGGCGGAAGCAATGTGGTTATCACCAGCAACTTTTCTGGTTTGGTGATCAAAATGTCGCTGTCCGGGATAGATGTCAATGAGCACGGCGATATCGTACTGGTAACGGCGGGGGCAGGAGAAAACTGGCATCATCTCGTGACTGCGTGTTTACATAATGGTTATTACGGAATCGAGAATTTGGCGTTAATTCCGGGTTCAGTCGGGGCGGCACCTATACAAAATATTGGCGCCTATGGTGTTGAACTGTCTGACGTTCTGCAGTCGGTCAGCGGTTGGGATCGTCAACACAAAAAGTGGTGTCAGCTGGATAAGAATCAATGTGAATTGGCCTATAGAGATAGTGTGTTTAAACGGCAACAAAAAGATAATTTTGTTATCACCGCAGTCACGCTCAAATTGAGTAAACAGGCTTCTACTAAAAACAGTTATCAGGCATTGCAAAAATCTCTGCAACAGCAGTCAATCAGCCAGCCGACACCTCAGCAGATCGCTGACACTGTTATATCCGTGCGCCGGAGTAAACTTCCTGACCCCGCTGAATTGGCTAATGTGGGTAGTTTTTTTAAGAACCCGATTGTCAGTGTCGAGCAGGCTGAGCAGTTGCTGAGCGATTTTCCCGACATGGTCCAGTATCCGCAGGATGATGGGGTCAAATTGGCCGCAGGATGGTTGTTGGAGCAGGCAGGTTGGAAAGGAAAGCGTATTGGTGCCGTTGGCATGCACGATCAGCAGTCTTTAGTCTTAATCAATTATGACCAGGGCAATGGTGGCGATGTGATAGAGTTGGCAGATGCAATCAAGAACGATATTCTCGATACGTTTGGTGTACAACTGACGATAGAGCCCACAGTAATCTAAAACTGGCAAAAAATGCAGCAAAATCTATTCACAGAGGAACCTGCCGCACTGGATTTGCCGGATGCAGATGTACGTTATTATCCTGATTTTATTGAAAATAGTTCGGTTATTTATCAGGCTCTTTTGGACGAGATTAACTGGCAACAAGACACAATCCAAATGTATGGACGGCCAGTGCTTATTCCGAGAATGAATGCCTGGTATGGCGATGCCGAAGCCCACTATGGTTATTCTGGTCTCAAATTGACGCCACAGACCTGGACGCCTTCTTTACTGTCACTAAAAACGTTAGTAGAAGAATTTTTGCAACAGAATTTTAACAGTGTTTTGGCGAACTATTATCGTGATGCCAATGACAGCGTGGCCTGGCATGCTGATGATGAGCCTGAGCTGGGTCTAAAACCGGTAATAGCGTCCTTGAGTTTTGGGGCAACACGGCGTTTTTCATTGCGCAGGAAATCGGCAGGCGGAGCAGCGCCGGTTCATGTCGAATTGGCGTCCGGGTCTTTATTAGTTATGGCGGGAGACACTCAAAAATTTTGGCATCATCAGCTCGCTAAAAATAATCAGCCAGTGGCAGGGCGTATTAATTTAACGTATCGACTTATTACAGAAAACAACAATGGAAGATAGCAACTCGACATCGGCGGACAAGGAGCAATCAAGTCAACCGCTTGTATTTGATCATGGCTCATTCCTGAAATCGGTGACTACCAAGCCGGGCATCTATCAAATGTATGGTGCTGACGGCAATATTCTGTATACCGGCAAAGCCAAGAATTTAAAAAACAGACTGTCCAGTTATTTCCGTCAGCAAGGTTTGGCAATAAAAACCGCAGCGCTGGTTTCAAAAATTGCATCGATTCAGGTGACCGTTACCAATACCGAAACTGAAGCATTGCTGCTGGAACATAATCTGATAAAAGCACAGCGGCCACCCTACAATATTTTGCTGCGCGACGATAAATCTTTCCCATTTATCTACTTGTCACTGCAACATGAATTTCCCAGATTAACGATTCATCGCGGTGCAAAAAAAACCAAAGGCCGCTATTTTGGCCCATACCCAAGTAGCGGTGCCGTCAAAGAGAGTCTTAGTTTCTTACAGAAAGTGTTTAAAGTTCGACAGTGTGAAGACAGTTTCTATAACAATCGCTCCAGACCGTGTTTGCAACATCAAATCAATCGCTGCAGTGCCCCCTGTGTCAACAAAGTTAGTGCGGATGAATATCATAAGGCTGTTCGTCATACGACTATGTTTCTGGAGGGTAAAAATAAAAACCTGATTAAAGAATTGGCCGATCAGATGGATGTGGCGTCGAATGATCTTAACTTTGAAACGGCGGCTGAATATCGCGATCAAATTCAACATTTACAACAAGTACAAGCCAGTCAATTTATCGACGGTGAATCTGGCGACATTGATATCGCGGCCTGTGAATATAAAGCGGGCGTCGCCTGTATCCAGCTGCTTTTTGTCCGTGGTGGACGTGTTCTCGGTAGTAAAAGCTACTTCCCAAAAGCGTATCTTGACGAAAATGAAGAGCAAATTCTCGAGGCATTTTTATCCCAGTATTACCTTGTAGACAGTGCCAGGGGAGACAATAGTCCTCGCGAGATTGTTGTCAGTCATATCATGGAAAATGCCGAGCTGCTGTCGAAAGCTTTCACCGAAAAACTAGGGCGAAAAACGGTCATCAATTCACGGGTTCGCAGCAGTCGTGCAAAATGGCTGGCGCTGGCTGTTGAAACGGCAAAACAAAATCTCATGGGGCATCTGGCTAACAAACAAACTATTTTTCAACGCTTCGAATCTTTGCAAGATGCCTTAAAATTGCCAGAAAAACCGAAGCGATTGGAATGTTTTGATATTAGCCACATAAGTGGTGAAGCGACAGTTGCATCCTGCGTGGTTTTTGATTCTAACGGGCCATTAAAATCCGATTATCGCCGATTCAATATCGAAGGAGTGACACCGGGTGATGACTACGGTGCAATGCATCAGGCATTGACACGGCGTTATACTCGAATTAAAAGCGGCGAGGGTGTGTTGCCCGATGTGTTATTTATAGACGGAGGCAAGGGTCAAGTGTCGCAGGCTGTGGCTGTGCTGGAGGAATTGCAGATTACCGATCTATTAGTTGTTGGGGTTGCTAAAGGCACCACTCGAAAAGCTGGATTTGAGGTGCTGTATAGAGCGGATACCAAGGAGGAATTTGTGATGCCTTCGGACTCCTCTGGCTTACATCTTGTTCAGCATATACGCGATGAATCCCATCGCTTTGCGATAACCGGCCACAAACAGCGGCGTGATAAAAAACGTCGGGAGTCGCCACTGGAAGGAATTCCGGGTGTTGGGCCGAAACGACGGCGAGAATTATTGCGTCATTTTGGCGGTTGGCAAGAAGTGAAGGCCGCCAGCGCAGACGATTTAGCCAATATACCGGGAATTAGTGAAAAATTAGCAAGAGATATAGTGGCAGCCCTCCATAATGGGTAGAATCACTCAAGATCAACTAACGATTACAATTGAATGAATATACCGAATACATTAACGCTGCTTCGAATTCTGTTGATACCTGTCATTGTGGGGGTTTTTTACCTGCCGTATGACTGGAGTTATATGGCTTCAGCCTGCATTTTCATGCTTGCCAGTGTTACCGATTGGTTAGATGGCTATCTTGCTCGCAGGCTCAACCAAAGTACGCCTTTTGGCGCTTTTCTTGATCCGGTTGCCGATAAATTAATGGTCTCTATTGCGCTGGTTTTATTGGTCGAGCGATTTGGCCATTGGTGGTTTACAGTGCCCGCAATGATCATCATTGGCCGGGAAATTGTGATTTCCGCTCTCAGAGAATGGATGGCAGAATTGGGTAGACGTACCAGCGTTGCTGTTTCATATATCGGCAAAGTGAAAACAGGATTCCAAATGGTGGCCATACTGGTACTGCTCGCGGCGGCACCAGATCGTAGTGGCATACTGCTGAACATTGGAATGGTTCTTTTGTACCTCTCGGCTATCCTCACACTGTGGTCGATGGTTGTTTATATTCGTGCGGCCTGGCCAACATTTGACCTGGGCTCGGATAAGAAGTGATTCACCGTGTGTAAGCGCTGATAAATCGAGCATTATCAGTGTCACGATACCAGTCGACGAGGGAAATCATGTTGTGTCGGCGTTAATACAACGGTGGTACATTCCCAGATTGAATATTCGAGGTATGACATGGAAAAATTACCACATTTATACAGAGTAAACGTTTCAGCTTTACCAGAAGACAACTTGTTAGTTTCCGCGGACGGCCTGCCCGCCCTCGCTGTCGCACCCCCCCGTCAGTTTGATGGCCCCGGGGATCAGTGGTCCCCAGAGGAGTTGTTGATGGCCGCCGTCGCCAACTGCCTGGTGTTGTCGTTTCGTGCGATTGCCAAAGCATCATCATTCGAATGGCTGGATATTGAATGCCAGTCTGAGGGTGTGCTGGATAAAGTCGATCGGAAGATGCAATTTACCACGATAAAAACATACGTAAAACTGACCATTGCTGCGTCTGACTCAGCTGAACTTGCCAATAAGCTACTGCATAAAGCTGAAGAGTTCTGTCTCGTTAGTAATTCCCTGTCATCACAAACAGAAATTGAATGTGAAATAATTGTGGCTGCTTAACTGACAATAAGTTTCTGGGAGCAAATATGGCTATTGAAGTCAGTGAATTGAGCAGCAGTGACAAAGACGACTGGGAGTCTTTGTATCGAGGTTACGCCGATTTTTATCAAGTGCCAATGACGTCGAAAATACTGGATCAGGTTTGGTCCTGGATATTTGATAGTGAGCAGCCTTTTTTTGCGCTAATAGCAAAAGACACAAACGGAGTTGCGGTTGGCATGATGCATTATCGTGAAATGGCATCGCCCTTGAGAGGAGCAATGGTTGGTTTTCTCGATGATTTATATGTGCTCCCTGACAGCCGCGGTAGTGGGGTAGTGGGCGCATTGTTTAACGCGTTGGATATATCTGCAAAGCAACACGGCTGGCCATTTGTTCGCTGGATCACCGCAGACAATAATTATCGAGGCCGTTCTGTCTACGATAAGCTAGCCGACAGAACCCCATGGATAACCTACCAAATGCCTACGGTTAACCACTAGACAATTACCACAAAGAGCATAGTTATGAGCGCCTACCTTATTCTTGATACAAAAATTACTGACTCCGCAGCGTACGAAGCCTACAAACTGAAAGCAAAACCTATTGCCGAAAAGTTTGGCGGGGTTTATCGCGTCAGAGGCAGCGAAATAGACTTGCTTGAAAACGAGTTGTGGGAGCCTACAAGAGTGGTTGTGATTGAATTTCCGTCGAAGGATCAAGCCCGTAGTTTTTACAACTCAGAAGAGTACAAGCCGGTGAGAGCCATTCGTCAGAACAATGCGGCATGCACCGTGTTTCTTGTTGATGGCGATTAATGTAAAAGTATATTCGTCGTTGGTCAGGAGTTGTCAAAACGGCAGGTGCCTTAGTTGCAAAATAGTGGATGTTTTGCGCGAGGGACGATACTCGTTAACGATACTATTCAAGGCACGATATTGAGTAATATTGGCCGATAACGTTGAGAATTGTTAAAAATACCCGATTCGCGTCTAAAAACTGACCAAAAACAACAGCTTAAACATTTTATTGATGCTTGTTGCGAGTGTTTTCTTGACTCTCAAGATGCACCCATTAGAATAGGCGCTCCTTGAAAGTAGAGGCTTAGAGACTTGCTGCTCTAGACACAAAGGATCTGCGGGAATAGCTCAGTTGGTAGAGCGGTACCTTGCCAAGGTACAGGTCGCCAGTTCGAACCTGGTTTCCCGCTCCAATTTTTAGACAGAAACACCGGCCATATTGTCGATTGTTTTGATTCAGTTATAACGTACCAGTGATGGCAGCCGGTATGAAAAGTAATATGGCGCGGTGGCAGAGTGGTCATGCAGCTGACTGCAACTCAGTGTACGCCGGTTCGATTCCGACCCGCGCCTCCATCTTTACGGTAACTTGCAATTGTGCAAGCGTGCCGACCCTATAGCCCGGGTGATGAAATTGGTAGACATAGGAGACTTAAAATCTCCCGGCGGCAACGCCGTACCGGTTCAAGTCCGGTCCCGGGCACCA
>JBALTE010000004.1:0-2149 GCA_036963965.1 Oceanicoccus sp.
GCCTATTTTGGACGACCTTTTTGACTGTCGAGTATTTTTACACCTGCACCTAGTGGTTGTCGATTAAGTAATGTGCTGTTTCCTGTACGTCGAGCATCATTTAGAGATTATGGCAGGTCTGTGATGTCGAATAACTTTACAGACCAGAAATAGCGTAAATATTAACATACTGAAATCCTTACAATTTTCTAGATTGGCATCTTTTTTGCTTAATTTTGAAGTGTCTAGGGATGCAAAAATTGTCATTAACGGAGATAAAAATTATGAAATTGAAGCTTTTTATTGGGACGATATTGTTAGCGATGTGCAGCGTATCAAACGCCGCAACGATAGGATGTGGATCCGGGCGCACAGCTGAACTTGGTGATGCAAGCTCGTGTACGGCCTCAGATGGTGGTAATGCCCACGGATCGGATCTCACTGCAGCGTTTACTGGTACTTGGTCAAATGTCGGAAGTGAGACTTCCACTGGAAATAGCGGCTCATTTTTTGACGTTACATTGAGCTCAGGTTCATGGGGGAGCTCTCCCGCTGCAGGTACCTGGACAATCAGTTCGGGGTTTTGGGATGTTTACGATAGTGCTGTTATTTCGATGCATGTAGGCGGTGGCAATCGGGATGCTACTGACCAATGGCTTTGGGAAGTTGATACAAATGAAACCTCTGGCACTTGGGCATATCTTACAAATACAGTTGGTGCAGGAGGATTATCTAATCTGCACCTATGGGGAACTGGTGGTTCTGCTCAGGTACCTGAACCAGGCTCTATTGCGTTATTAGTATTGGGACTGTTTGGGCTCGGATTAGCTAGAAAGCTTGCATAACAATATTCATTACACGATATCGGCACAACAAACCCCGGTTCTCCCGGGGTTTTTTATGTCTGGTCGATTTCCACGAATATATTTTTTGAGATGTCGACATTCGGCGGCTAATCACCGAAATCAGAACATCTAGTTCACTATTCACCGGGACCTCAATGCGGTGAGACCATAGTGTGCAAATATTTTTACGGGTAAAAACCTCAATAAGCAATCCGAAAAACTATTGTAATTATTGAATTGGATAACTGGCTCTCATTAGCGACCTATTTACATGGAAGAGGCACGACAGATAGGTCATAGTTAATACACTAATTGTTTATACAGCGGGTACTCATGGTGAATGTTCTATTGAAGTTGTCGGCACTAGCTACTGTTATCGCGCTCTCGGGCTGCGGCGGCGGCAGTGGCGGTGGCGGAAGCACTGGTAGTAGTGTTAGCAGCGGTCAGCTATCGCTAGGTATTACTGATGGGCCGGTTGAAAACGCGTCTGAAGTTGTGGTGTCATTCACTTCGGTGGAACTACAAGGACCGGAGCGTAAACTCATTGAATTTGAAGAGGCTAAAACCCTAAACCTATTGGCCCTTCAGGGTGAAGATAGATCACTGTTATTAGATGGCGAAAGCTTAGAAAGCGGTGACTATCAGTGGATTAGATTAGGCGTTAATGAAGCTGATTCATACATTGTCATCGATGGTAGCCAGTATCCGCTGGAAATTCCAAGTAGTGCTCAGACTGGGCTGAAATTGAATCGTGGATTTACGATTGGTGCTGGTAGCACGAATGACTTTACAATCGATTTTGATCTTCGAAAATCAGTTCACCAGGAAGGAACCGGAGATTATAAGCTGCGACCAACTTTACGGTTAGTTGATAACCTTGAAGTGAATACCGTTAATGGAACAGTTGCAGAGGCGTTAGTGATAGATGCCGATTGCAACAATGGTGATAATAGTGACACTGGCAATGCCGTCTATTTGTTTAATGGCAGTGATTCATTTATACAAGACATTCAAGGTAATGATGCCGACCCGATGACATCTGCAACAGTCGCGTATAACCCATCAACCGAGTTATATGAATTTACTATCGGTTATGTTTCGGTGGGTGATTACACGGTTGCTTTTACTTGTGACGCATTATTAGATATAAATACTGAAGATAACACTGCCGATAACAATGAAGACAATGATGTCGTTAGTTTTAGTGCCGGCGTTAACCTCTCTGTCACTACAGGCGACGATCGACCGACTAATATCGAATAAGCTTGTTTAAGGGTGGTAGTTTACCGCCCTTAATTATTCCCTTCTTTTTGTTCAGTAATATA
>JBALTE010000004.1:2249-12822 GCA_036963965.1 Oceanicoccus sp.
CCATTGAGAAAGAAAATATATCTATAGCGAACCGAATACCGCTACACTTGGCGCTCTAAAAGGTCTTTGTAGCTCATATTTATGATTTCTGATGTCACCGCACTTATTTTCTTAATCGGAGGTTTGCAGGGTTTAATGTTGACCACTGCACTACTCCCTTTGCGCAGGCAACATTCGGCCCACTCGTTCTTGATATGGCTTATCGGGCTGCTCAGCTTAGATACTTTGTCGCAATTATTATACTGGGGTGAACTGCACAACTCGGTACCTCACCTGCTGGGCCTGACGATGTTTTTTCCTGCTTTTTATGGACCTCTGTTTTATCTTTATGTAAATCAATTACTTCGCCCTGCCACTTTGTGGGGCTGGAAAATACTTTTCCTGTTCGCGGCACCTATCATTTGTTACGGCATGAATATGAAAATATTTCTGATGTCAGGTGTTGAAAAAGCCAGACTTGCCGAGACCATTCGACTTGGCGATATGCCAATTTCATTTTTGATCGGTACGTTTGTTATGCTTAGCTCGTTTGGATTTGTGATAGCCGCGATCGTGCGGATGCGACATGACCGCAAGATCGGTATACGGTCACATTGGATCGACTGGGTTTGGATTATGTCCATCTTTCAATTTTTCATATGGTTGATCGTGTTACTTAATCTCTTTACACCCTTTCGACTTAATGGTGCACCGTACATGATGGTCAGCCTTATGATCTATGTTTTGGGTTACAAAGCCCTGTTTTCAGAACGCGCTAAACCTACTGCAAAACTCCCTAAGGCTTTAAACAATGGTGAAAAATATGGCGGGCACCGACTCGACGCTGACCTTCAGTTGCAAATATGGACTGAGTTAGAGCAGCAACTCAAAGACGAACGTTTATACACCAACCCGGAATTACGAATTACTGAATTAGCCTCCAAAACCGGTTTCCAGACTCATTTGGTTTCGCAAGTCATTAACGATTTTCGGTCGCAAAACTTTAATGAACTGATCAACGAGCTACGAATTGAAGAATCTAAACGACTTTTATTGGCAGAACCGTCAATGTCGATTCAATCGGTTATGGAAGCTTCAGGGTTTCAAACAAAAAGTACTTTCAACACCCTCTTCAAACAGACCGTAGGGCTCACGCCGTCGGCCTTCCGAAAACAGCCAGCCACTGATTAATACAGTCAAAACTCCAGCACAACGTTCGAATTCGTAATATTGAACGTTCGAATTTCGGATTTCGGGCGCTTTAACCCAGCTTTCAAGTAATTCTGTGTGTATTGAAATCACCTGAAGGCAAACACACATGAAGATTACGCACTTAGTTTTTCCTGTATTTATCATCTTAAATATTGTGTTCAGTTCCATCACACATGCAATGGATGCATCGATTACCGAGCTGAATACGTGTAAAACGAAGCCGAAACACGCCACTTGTTATCAAGCGCTACTGCCTGAAACAACAGGAAGTCATCAAGCAGTGTCTATAGACATTCAATATTGGCAGGCAACGGGGGAGCGCCTAAATCCATACCCCATTGTTTGGTTGGCAGGTGGACCAGGCACAACGAATTTAGACCCTCCTATGCCGGAATGGGTTTGGGAGCACTTCGATGTATTAGCCATTGGCTATAGAGGAATCGACGGTAAACCCCGGCTAGATTGCCCAAGTTTACGCGAGCAATTCAAAAAGGAAGGTAAAAACTCAAACGATGACTTTTTGTCGACCACTTCGATAAAACGGTTGTCAGAAAAAGTTGAAGATTGCCAACAACATTGGGAATCTTCCGGAATCAATACCCAGGCTTATGGTGTTTATGAAGTAGTCGAAGACATCGATAACGTTCGTAAGCTACTGGGCTTCGAAAAAATCAATCTCTTATCTGTCAGCTACGGCACACGAGTTGCCTGGTACTTTGATCAGCTAAAGCCAGGAATTATAGACCGCAGTCTAATTATGAGTGGCAACCCCGACGGTGGGTTTTTCTTCAACCCAATCTACACACAACTTCAGTTAAAAACGCTTGAAAAACTGTGTCATCAAAATAACTACTGCAACAGGAAATTGCCGAATCTAACAGAAACGATATTGACGGTTTTGACTAATTTGCCGGAAAAAGCATGGGGGGTTCATCTAGATGCCGATCAGATTCGATTGGTTACTTTTATGATGTTGTACAGCCGAAACTCAATGCCGATGGTGATTGATGCCTATAGCAAAGCAAGCGACGGTAACTACAGCGGTCTGGTTGCTATGCAGAAATTCCCCAATCCGTTTGCCGAGAAAGAGATGGTATGGGGGACATTCCTGAGTGCCGGTTCCATTGATTTGGGTGCTGTCGAGAGTTTTTCCCAGCAGTTACAAATATCGGCATCCAATACAACTATAAACGCGCCCCTATCGGAATTACTGTACGGTGGTATCACCAACGGCTGGAAAGCGCGGGATTATCAACCTTTAACCAGTCGGATCACTGATACTCCCACTCTAATTGTGGCCTCAGAAATTGATGTAGCTACACCGATTGAACGTATTGAGAAATTTTGGATGCCATACATCAGCAATGGCGCATTAATCACTGTAGAAGGTGCTGGTCATGCGCAAGATTTTATGTTCGCCGGGGGCCCTGAACTTGACAATCATATGATGCAATTTCTGCAAACCGGGCTGGCTACTACTGACCAATCGTTTGGTATGGAATTTGAGTTTGAACCCAGCTTATCACTGTCTTGGATAACTTATGGCTTTTGGGGGCTTGTTGCAGGTATTTCCATAGGTCTGGTTGTCGCAGCGATAATGTTTCTTTAGCTCCAATTAAAACACGTAGTCATAACAGGATTCTGATCCATGTGAACTTCTTTATGAATAAAGAAGTTCTGACAAATGCCTATAATTTTCTGGCCCTCTACAAACGTAATACATGTATCGGCGCTCGATTTCCGATTAAGTTGCACGAGATATTTGATGAAACCAAACGCTCGCCCAAGCAGAACAGGGGCACAATATAGCGGATGATTTCCCGAGAATACTCTAAGTCAGCGCTACAAAAAAAGTACTAAAAAACTAATGTTGTGCGCTTTCAACAAGTAGAAGGACAAACTAAATCAATTTGAAAGAAAAACGGTATCGTTAATATAGGCACCTTGTTCAACAACAGCCAATAAAAAATGTGATACATCAGCACGTGAAATGTCACCAGACTGCACACCGTCCATATCGAGCAGTACCCGATAACGTGTTTCACTGGCATCATCCGTTAGGAAACCAGGTCTGACGATGGTCCATCGAGATTGACTGCTACGCAAAATGGCTTCTTGCCGGGTCTTGTCTGCATAGTCTTCTTCCAGCATAAACGGGTTGAGGATGCGATCATAAAAAAAGCCACCGTGTCCCTTGCTGTCGCCGGCGCCTATACCGGTGATGGTAACTACCTGAGTCGAACTGTTCGAACCGATGGCCTTGAGTACATTTTTCATGCCCTCGGAATAAATCGTTATTTTTTCACTCGATGCATCCACACCGATTGCGCTGATTATTGCGTCTTTACCCTCGATAACAGAGGAGTAAGAATCCGACTTGATGAAATCACCTTTAACATTGCTCAAATTATCGTGTTCGAGTGTCATTCGCTCTGGCCGGCGGCTTATTGAAGTGACTTTGTGACCACGTGCCAACGCTAATTTAACCGTTTGTAAACCTACGCCGGCTGTGCCGCCAAATATTACCAGATCGAGTTGCTCAGGATCCTGCGCCAATGTGGGTGCTTCGTTTCCATAAGTCAGTAAGGGTTCACCATTTTTTGTACCGTTGCCACCGGAGCAAGCTGCAAGGCCAATTGAAAATGCGATAACTAATCCAATTTTTAACATATAACACTACTCTCTTTTTATTGTTTGGGTTGACACTCATTATGTATATGCGCCAAACGTAACATGCACTGTTTCGACTCATCAATATAGAAAGCCACCCTCCTCCAACCAGCTCAGTTTCCGCGCGATGTTCGGTCGCCTTCAGCCCATACAGTACATAGGCCTATGGTCCGACGCAAGCGGCACCTGACAAAGCTCAATTAGGCGATGGTTCCGCTTCCGTTTTCAGCGCCCTCACTCGGACAAAAACCCGTTAGATTTCTTCGAATTAGTAACATCAAAATTGAGCGCCTTACGATGAAAAACGACCATCACTGATCAGGGCGTCAAAGTCAGACAGAATGGCTGCATTACGGGCTGCATAATCCTGCCGGATTTCCGGGTTGGTGAATATATAGAACCGATTATGCTCGACGCAATCCAACGCCCAGTTGGCAATAGCATCAGGATCCATGCCATTTTTTATCAATTTGTCCATACCTGCGTAACCCTTGTTTTTCGCGGGCTCATCAGTTGTTGTTTTTAGCGACGGCCTGTCAAACATCGCACTGTGAATGCCGGTCTTCACGTAGCCCGGGCAGAGTACACTGACTCCGATATTGTCTGCGGCAAGCTCATCTCGCAGAGATTCGGAATACCCAACTACCGCAAATTTTGATGCCACATAGGGCGCAACTCCAGCTTGCCCCATAAGGCCTGCCATAGATGCCGTATTAAGAAAGTGCCCTCCTTCACCTTGCTCTTGCAAAATCGGTGTAAACACTTCAACGCCATGAGCCACACCAATAACATTTATATCCAGCACCCAGCGCCAGTCTTCCATCGGAATTCGGCCTGGCTTTCCGCCCATGGGAACGCCTGCGTTATTCGCCACGATATGAATTTTGGTAAAACGGTCAAGCGCTGCCTGGGCTGCGGCTTTCATTGAATCCAAACGGGTCACATCGCAAACCACCGAAGCTACATCGGCTCCGATAGCCATCAGATCATTTTCCACCCGGGCCAGGCTTTCTGCATTCTTATCTGCCAACATTACTTTTGCTCCACGCGCAGCAAATGATTTAGCTAAAGAATATCCAATACCGCTGGCGGCACCCGTCACAAATGCAACACGACCTGTGATATCTGTCATAAATTTTCTACCTTTGTGTGGTCCCAGTGCATCACTGGCAACACATAGTTAGTTCAAGTTGCTGGTTCGATGTGTAAACAATAAACCCTCTATTGGAACAACATCACAAGCGCGAAAGATGCTCTTCCACAAATTCCATACGGTCTTTTCCCCAGTAGAGTTCCTCGCCAATTATGATTGACGGAACACCAAAAACACCTTTATCCAGTGCTTTGTTGGTTGAATCAATTAGTGCCTGACGCACACCATCGCTTTCAGCGCGGTTTTCAAACTCTTGCGGGTCGACATCTAAAGACGATGCAATGTCGCGTAAAGTTTCATATTCACCAATGCTGCCATCACCGCGTTCCCAATAGGCTGCAAATATTTCGCGAATGAAATCGGCCTCCTTGCCCCACTGTCGCATGGCAATGGCACCGCGGAGCGCGCGACTCGTCTTGATTGGGAACGCCGCAGGAACACTAAAAGGCAAATTGTGTTTTTTTGCCCACCTCATGAGGTCGTCACGTCGGTTTGTTAGTTTTGCCCGCGGCTCATCCATCAAAACATAGTTATTCGATTGGAATACATGACCCACATTGAAAGCATGCCAGTGGATATCCGCACCATATTTTTTTGCAATGGGCTCTAATAGTTTGATGGCAAAATAGGAATTGGTTGAACCAAGGTCCCAATAGAAATCGATTTTTGGAGCCATAACTTTACCTCTAATTAATTCTTGTTCTCAAACACCGTCGACAAATATGTAAAGATTACCACGCTTAACCAGCGCGTATGGTCTCCGCTACCCAGGGCGCGAGAACCAATTGAAATAAGATGATGAAACAAATATTGCCTAATTTTCGGCACGTATAATTTCTTCTATCCACGGCAGGTGTTCCCTGCCAATAAAAAGTTGATCTTGAATGATAAAAGCGGGAGCATCGACAATGCCCAATTCTTCAGTCTCAGCCTGTGAAGATTCGAGAACGGCGATAACATTTTTCTCATCAAACACAAAGTCCTCTGTAGTCGATTCCGATATCAAAGGTATGAGAACTGCCGGATCATTCAGATCAGCATGCTCGGTCCAGTAGGCCGAAAATGCCGCGTTGATAAATGAAAGCGGATCGCCGCTGATCAATGCCAATGCGCCAAGCGCGAGATCAGTATTTCCAGCGGATTCAGGAAACTGCAAATTGATCCCCTGGTGTGCAGCATATTTTTGATGGATAGCGCGTCTCGACGCAGCGCGAACCCTTCGATGCATTTGTGCAACCGAGGCGTTGTCGGTGATTGTCGGAACTTCGCGTTCAGCGCTTCGAAACGGTTTCCACGCCAACGCAATACCGTGGCGCTCTACCAGCGCCAAAACCGGGTTTATCGCCAAATATGACGCGGGCGATTTGAAATCTATATAAACTGTCAGCATGGTTCAATCTCGTAAGCAATGTCAGGGGCAGGTCCTTTTTGGCCACTCAGATGCCAGCGCAAATAGGGAATATGCTCCCGTCCAAACAGCACCTCATCACCTATTACATAAGTCGGAACACCATAGATGCCGTGAGGGTGAAATTGTGGCTGTAAATCGTCATGCAGGGCACGGCCTTCGCCAGATTGAAAGTCATCAAAACCGTCGGCATCAACACCCGCCTCAGCCAAACATGACTTTACAACGCCAACATCTTCGATATCGAGTTCGCGCCTCCAGAACAGAGGAAAAACGGCGTCAAAGTAGCGGCCAAGTTTATCCCGGTCCTGCTCAACGACCCAGAGAATTCCGATATTGGCGATGCTGGAATCCCAGATTTTTTCGGTGCCTTTTAGTATCAAGCCTTGCCGTTTAGCGTAACGCCTCGCGTCTCCATAGGAGTATCGAATGGCGTTCCAAACCTTGGGACTGCGCCCGGAAGAGGCAACTACCTTACCTTCTTTCTTTTCAGCCGAGCCAAGGTAGCTTGGTATATCCAGGGTTAAAGGCCGCCAATCGAATTTCATTCCAAGCTCAACTTCCAGAGCAAGAGTCGGCCGGATGGCCACAAATGCATAAGGGCTTTTTACATCGACATATACAATTAATGGCGCATCGCTTTGCAGCACATTCATATTTGGATTTCCTCTGTTTCTATTCTTTCAACACCCGTCCGAATCAACCGATAAAGCTCAGCGCGAAATGTTTTTTCCATCGCCTTACTTTGTCGAGCACCGCACACCTGTTGCAGAAAACCGCACAGGGGTCAGATCTTGCTTTATGCACTCTTGATAATTTTACTCTCCCTAGATTAGTGCAACTAAAAATATACATCAATGCTTCTTATTCTATCGGAGAAACTATCAAACAGAATTAGACAGACCCACGCCTGTCACGTCGGCTGTTCTGATCGTGACACCTTTTTCCTTTCGCATCACGGGAAGAAATGTTACCTCGCTATAAATTCGTCAGCTGAATGTTTGAATGTATCAACTTGACAGACCAATACTGCCGCCACCATGTCACTCATTGAAGTTGATAAGAATTTTACCCTGCTTACCGGGCTGCAGTTGGCGCTGAAATGCGTCATCAGCCTCAGTAAGAGGGTAGATACAATCAATCACTTCACCGAAAGCACCCGCATCCATGAGTCCAAGCAACCGTGACATGCGCCTGACGTCAGTGTCCGCTTCCATCAGGTAGCCCCACTTTTTCCGCGAGAAAAAGCTGCCAATGAAGCCTGAAATATCCAAGTGCGGCATGGTAGTGATATAGGTACCTTGCTGCTTTAGGTAGTTAGTACAGACTGAAAAACTCAGGGACGGTGCCGTGTCAAACACAACATCGAACTGATTTGTTGGTTGCGGCAGCTCGTCTTTATCGTAGGCACACGCTGTAGCTGCACCTTGCCGGAGCAAAAAATCTACCTGAGAGGAGTGACAAACCCCACAAACCTGCGCGCCGAGATAGACAGCGAGCTGCACGGCGGTTATCCCTACGCTGCCAGTTGCGCCGGTAACCATGATCTGCTGTCCGGGTTTGACGTTTGCTATTCGCTCCAGCGCTGTAATGGATGTAAGCGCACCGCCAACAAGGGAAGCAGCACCTTGCAGCGACATGCTCTCGGGGATGTGGGCAAGTTTGTTCTCCGGAATTGCGACGTAATCAGCATGAAAAAAGGGACCACGAAAAATATTTGTATAGCCCACCACTCGGTCACCACACTTGAACAAATCACCATTACTTTCCACGATTCCGGCCATCTCTATCCCGGAGACAACAGCCCCCTTTTTCAGCAGTTTGGCCAAGGCACCATTGCGATTACCGAGTGAAATCTCCCGCTCAAAGTTACTCAAACCGGCATAACTTACACGCACTAGAACAGAACCTTTGCCGACTTGTGGAACAGGAAGGTCAACCTGCCTCAACGTCGGAACGGCAGATTTGTCGGTAGGTATCTCGTAAGTGAGCGCCCTCATGAGTCTGCACTCATAATCGCAGTCGAATTCTCCAGCGGAAATTTCAGATAGACCATACCGGGGATGACTCGACGAATATCATCGGGGTTGGGGTTGCCTTTCTCATCCAGGAAAACACCAGCATGCGCTGCATCTCTGGGTACCGCTCGCAAAAATGCATCAAGCTGGGATTCCATTAACGGGTGATCTGAAGATTCAACCACGGGTGTACTTTGCCATCCATGTCCTTTTATTGTCACTCGCACCTGTTGACCGGTCGTCAGGTTTCGCCACCAGGCAAACGATCGGGACGTAAAACAGTGTGCAGTTTCGTCTTTCACGTAGTAGCTAATTGGGGTCGATAGCGCACGCCCCGATTTACGCCCGGTGAATTCCAACAGCAACGTGTTTTGACTCATCAGCCCATGCAGAGGAGACCGAAGCAACCAACGAACAGCCGGGTTAATAAGGCGATATAGGGTATTGGCCATTACAGTTCCATCCCCATTCGGTATTCGGGGGGCACGCCAAACGCGGAGGGTTTTGGTGCACGCGTTTCTGCCAGTAATTCAAATCCAACAGCACGATAAAATTCAACGACCGGGTTGTCCGACAAGACATCTAACTGGAGTTTGGCGAAGCCCTGCTCGCGAGCTGTGCTGATTGCACTGTCCATTAGTAGATACCCTACCCGTTTGCCACGACACTCTGGTTTCACCGAAATTGCATGAATGTAATACGTATCTGAGTGAATCACGGGGTTAAGCCAACTGGCAGCTTGCGACCGCTGCAGCAAGCCTTCAATGTTTGCTGTGTTTATCTGTTTACTGATCACCAGCTCCCGCCAGACGCTGTCCAGCGCAGCTTGCCGAGCTCTGAATTCCGCGCCCGGCATACCAATTTCTATGCCCATCAATTGGTCATCTTAAATAGCCAATGTGGCTTTTTCTGCCGCGAACAAGGTTCCCTGTTGATGCCAGGAACCGAGCACAATTGCATCAAACAGCTTTCTGTCGGCAAAGTGATAGTCATAGGAAACCGGGCCCGTTGCCCAGACAAGTTCTGGAATATCATTGGCGAAAGTCTCCCGAAGCTCTTTAGTAGTATTTACAAGTTGCATGATGATCCTTTGAAGTTTGTTGTGATGTCGCGTATTATTAGGTCATCAACCTAATATGTCAATGACCTAAAATGAAAAAGAAAGATCAACTTATAACAAGCAAAGGATCATCCACGCGCGATCGCATTGTCGAAGCCGCACGAAAACAGCTGGTTGAAAAAGGTTATGACCAGTTTGTGATGCGCGAACTGGCAGATATGCTGAGCATTAAGCTGGGGAATTTGCAGTATTACTTCAAGACTCGGGAAGCACTTATTTTGCACGTAATTGAGGCAGAGTCAGCACGAGACGTACTAACAATCCAGGCGCACCAGCAAAGTGGGGACACTGCCGAAGAGGTATTCCGGGCTATCGTTAAGGACCTGGTGGCGCGCTGGCGTGGTGACAGTGGTTTACTGTTCTCCACAATGGGCACGCTGTCACTTCACAACAAGGCGTATAGACGGGTGTATCTTAATGTCTATGCAAATTTCTACCAGGCGCTGGAGGGCCCGCTGCGAAATATAAACCCGAAGATATCGGATGAAGAAGTCGCTCTGCGTGTGCGCCTTATCACCGCATTGATTGATGGCTCACCCATGCAAACAGGGACAGCTAATGTTCAGGATTTTCTCAATCGGGTACAGGCACAGGCAGAGATTATTGCGCTGACATAGTTATCTTATCGCACTGGTAGCGTGTATCTACTCTCCAACCTGCACGGTCCTCGGTCTCAGCCACGTCGTACAGTTCACAGCCCCATGGTCCAACGCAAGCTGTATCCAAATAAAACTCGGTTACCCCCTCATTCCTTCGCGGGGTGTTATCAGTTTCGCAACTATTTCCGCCATTCAGACCAATGACAGCTTTTGGAGCGAGAGCTGACATCTGCCGAATTAGGTTAGCGGCACTAGAGCGGTCACGAAAACACGTTATTTCAACTACCACCCCACTATTTGTGTTACTATTCGGTTAAGCACTAAGCTTTCATCTCTCAAGCTCTAAGCTTTCACATCTCAAGCACTAAGCTTTCATCTCTCAAGCTCTAAGCTTTCACATCTCAAGCACTAAGC
>JBALTE010000004.1:12922-33875 GCA_036963965.1 Oceanicoccus sp.
AAGCACTAAGCTTTCATCTCTCAAGCTCTAAGCTTTCACATCTCAAGCACTAAGCTTTCATCTCTCAAGCGCTAAGCTTTCATATCTCAAACCCTAAGCTGACCAGTCGCGTGGTTCCGCTAGCTGACAAATGTTTTGTTGGCGCGCACGCACATAGCTATAACAACGAAAAACCATTCATCACCAAGGAGAAACCTGTCCAAAATCCCCCCGTAGTACATATAGTCCCAGTCAAAAAAAAACGAGTTAAGACAGCCCTTTTGCTAGCAGCAGGTACCGGATCGCGATTGCGACCTCTAACACTTGATGCGCCTAAATGCCTTACCGTAGTCGGTGGCAAACCTATTCTAAAGCGACTGATTGAAAATTTACGTGCACAGGGAATACAAAAGCTAATAGTGGTAACGGGTTACCTGGAAAATTGTATTCGCGATTTTCTACAAGAACACAAAGATGATATGCAGGTTGAATACGTTTTCAATCCAGAATACCAGACTACCAATAATATCTATTCCCTCTGGCTTGCTCGTCAGGCAATCAAGGAGCCCTTTCTGCTGGTAGAGTGCGACTTGGTTTTTGATCCCTCCATGTTGGAGAAGATGCTGGAACCAAACAAGATCGCGATTTCCAATATCTTGCCGTGGATGAATGGCACCACCGTTGAACTCGATCAAAATAGAGGCGTAACCTCTTTTGAGGCTGGGCAGGACCTCGAAAATACTACTCGATATAAAACCGTGAATATTTACAGCTTATCTTTGGACAGTTGGATTAAAGTTGTCGATCGTCTAGGCGGCTACATTTCTGGCGAACGGCTTGGCGAATATTATGAAGTGGTATTTGCTGACATGATCGCCGACGGCTCCCTTAACTTTGATGCGGTGTTTTTCAACGAGAATCGATGGTTTGAAATCGACCGTCTGGAAGACTTGAATGCGGCTGAACTGATGTTTCCCGCACCCGTTCAACGCAAGCAAAAGAAACATCAAAATGGCTTGTTTGACTTTGTGCCACTGGCCGCGAGTTAAGTGCCTTCTCGGGACTAAGGAAGGTCGTTACTGAGCGACACCTCGGTATGACACATTTATAATAATTACTCAGATAATTTAACCACTCTCGTTTCATTATACACGCACAAGGCAATTACCACCCTATGATAAAACAGACAGAACTTGATCAGGATCGTTTGACGAGAGAGCAACAGTACCAAGAGTTGGCAACAGCCCATGGCGGCTACTGGCGTTATGGTTTTGTTGATCATGCTTATCTGTACAATCTTCACTTCCCACCCGAACGCTTCTACGAGCTACTTAAAAGTCAGATCAAAGAGCTAGTTCTAAATTATCCAGTGGCGCAGGGCCAGCTCGCCCGCTGGGTCGGCGATCTGATTGACCAACCCCCCGAGCGCATCGTTGTAGGTAATGGCGCAGCCGAATTAATCAAAATTGTTTCAGGAAATATTGCGAGAAAACTGATTGTACCTGTGCCCTCTTTTAATGAATACGCAAATGCGGCGCCCGAGGGTAACGTTGTTGAATTCGAACTTGAAACTCCGTCATTCCAGTTAGATGTGGATAAATTTGCAGCGCGAGCCTTAGACTGTAAGGCAGATGTTGCGGTCGTGGTGTCGCCCAATAATCCAACCTCATTACTGGTGCCGAAGGCCGATCTCATTCGCCTGGTGAACAAACTAGCTGAACATGACTGCATGCTTATTGTTGACGAGTCGTTTATCGATTTTGCTAACAATCGAGATCAGGAAACCTTGGAGCGTGATATTGCGCTCTATCCAAATCTTGCTATTTTTAAAAGTATGAGCAAAGCATATGGTATCTGCGGTTTGCGGATCGGTTATATGCTTACCGCCAATATGGATTTTTCAGAACAGGTTCGTTCAGGTATCCACATCTGGAATTTAAACGGTTTTGCTGAAACTTTTTTGAAAATGGCACCAGAATACCGCCAA
This sequence comes from Oceanicoccus sp., assembly GCA_036963965.1. GTDB lineage: Bacteria > Pseudomonadota > Gammaproteobacteria > Pseudomonadales > Dasaniaceae > Oceanicoccus. Next base: position 14,889 of record JBALTE010000004.1, read on the forward strand.
GATTTTGAAACCAGCTGCGCTCTTGTTCGTCAAGAACGTGATGAATTTTATCAGGGCCTTTGCTCAATAGAAGGAATGATTGTCTATAAACCTGAAGCAAACTATATTTTTTGCCGGCTTCCAGATCACTCTCCTACAGGACCTGATGTCGCAAAATCACTATTCGTAGATTACAATATTTACATCAAACACTGTGAAGGTAAAAGCATGCCCGAGTCCGATCGATATGTGCGTATTGCCAGTCGTACCCCAGCCGAGAATACCGTCATTATAACCGCGTTAAAAACGATACTTAGTTCAAAACCTGCTAATAGTTAAGGATTACTATAACCGCCATGACCACCCTAAAAAAAGTGCGACCATCCATTCTGTCTTTTGCAAAAGAGCTACCCAACATCTGCTCCTTGTCAGGGTTGTTTTCTGCGCTGTTGGCCATCTATTTTGCGTTTCTAGGAAATTTCCCCGCAGCAATGATTGGGTTGTTGTGGGCGATATTTTTTGATTGGGGCGATGGCATTATTGCGCGCAAGATGAAAGGGAGAACCCCTGAACAAGGAGAGTTTGGCGGCCAATTGGATTCATTGATTGACATCATAAGTTTCGGAGTTTGTCCTGCTGTAGTCTTGTTGAGTTATGGCAATTTTAGCCCTTGGTTTCTTCCTGGCGCGTTCGTCATATTGGCAGCCGGGGTGTTGCGTTTAAGTTATTTTAATGTTTTTGGTTTGGTTGAGGGATCAACCTATCGTGGTATGGCGATTGATAACAATGGCATCATACTGACACTGTTTTTTTTACTCGACGGGTTAGTCAGCACTTCAATATTTTGCACCACTTTATATATTCTAGTGATCGTCATAGCGATGTTGAATATTGCTCCGATTAATACCCCAAAACTCACTGGGCGCTGGTTTACTGTGATCACAATTTACACCCTGCTGTTAACCCTGATCTATAGCTGGAAGATATTGACGCTGCAATAACAGCTCACACTCAGCAAAAAGACAAGGGCGGGGGCAGTGTTAAAAGCGATAAACGTCCGTTAACGAACCTGACGGAATTTAAGCAGCACCAGTCCACCTACCGCGCTTTCAATATCCTCCGTATTAGGTATACCATTAGCCTCCAGCCTGACATTTGAATGGACTGCATCTCTTGGTACCGCTCTAAGGAATGCATCGAGGTATGGCTTTAACGTTTCCTCGCTATCCAGAACCACTTCTGGTGTAACAGTGATCCAGTGCCCCTTTATCAACAGTCTTACAGCATCACCCCCACGTAGATTACGCCACCAGATACCCGCTTTGGCAGTAAAACAATGAATATCATCCTCAGCCTGATGATAACTAATCGGTGTCGCCATCGTCTTTCCCGACTTGCGACCTCTAAATTCCACGATGAGTGTATTTGAACTCATGATTTTGTGAATAGGCGACTTCAGAAGCAGACTAATAGGAGGGTTAATTATCTTGTACAGAATTTTGCTCATACTCAACTCCCATGCCGAATTTTAAGCGATATCATTTCATACTTCACAAAGGCTTTCCTTGTATTTTTATGTACGGGAAAAATGTATTCTTCAAATTTTTTATCGTGTCATTCAAACGTAGATACAGTGCTAGTTTTCAGGATGGTCTAGTTCCGGATCATGTGGTACTTCACCTATACTGCTTCTGAGAAAACGAATCGCTAATCGATCAAGTAAACCCGGATTCTTTTTGAAAGTCCGATTTGCAATATTGGTCATCAGGCGCTGCTTTGCACCGCCCAGCCATTCCTTGAATCTCATCATTACCTTAGCCCGCTAAAACTTGTTCTGACATGCCGGCAGGCGGCTCATTCAATTTCACAATACGACCGGGAAAACCTTTGAAATGAGGAATCCCCTGCTCATAGTCTAAGTATTCCGGGTCATCAGGACACAGCACTGCATCGCTGCTGATAAACGCGCCGGCGAGTTTCGCCTCACCGCGCATCTCTGGATACCACCACCCATGGGGCACACGAATATGACCTTGTTTCATCGAGGTCTGTACCAGCACCTTAGCAGTAACCTCTCCCGTTTCAGTCTGTAATTTAACCCAATCATGATCAATAATACCTTGTCGCTCAGCGTCAACAGGGTGCATAAACAGTTTTGGTGACGGCATTCGATCGCGCAATACTTTTACCTGTCGCTGACCGGTTTGAAAAAATGCATCTTCCCGAACACCGGTAAAAACATAATAGGGATAGTCTTCGCTGACAGCTGGTCCTTCCCGATAGTAGGGCAGCGGATCAAAGCCTAACTCCCCAAGTACACTGGATTTCAATTCAACTTTCCCGGATGGCGTGGCAAAACCAGTCTTTCGGTATTTTCGATACTCGGGTGGTTGAATATACATATAGTTCTCATTCGAAAATTGTTCGAAAGTTTTTCCAGTCGGTGACAGACGATGGTCGAGTATGTCTTCGATGGTCTGCCATGGAAACAAATCAGCAAATCCCATCCGATGCGCAAGATCGTGCCAGAATTGGAATGTGCTGGAGGCTTCTGCGGGAGGCTCAACCGCTTTTTGCGACACCGTCAGCCCAAGCTTCCAATTCCAGTAATCGGAAATATGGTTGCGCTCACTAAATACATCACCCGGTAGAACATAGTCTGCCAACATAGCGGTTGGCGTCATAAATATTTCGTGAGCAACAATTAGGTCTTGATTCATCATGCCCTTTAGAATTTGATGTTGATTGGGATAGCTCATTAACGCATTATTACCCAATACAAAAAATGCCTTCACGGGGTAAGGTTTTTCCGTTGCCATCGCCCGAAAGGTTGCACTAGGATTCGCCATATAACAACCCATCACGATATCTGCATAAGCATAACCGTAAACACGCTCGGTATGCTCTGACAGCATTTCCTGGGCGCGATAGGTATACGCCGGATGTGTGTCAGAACCGAGTTGTTTGGCCTTCTGCTCCGCACTCAACATCTCGTGATTGCCCAACTTGGATTCTGGGATATAATTGGGGTCAAAGCCGCCGAAAACATCGCCGCCAGGTATATCGATATTGCCTGTTAACGCCCGCAGAATACTCTGCAATCGAATTGCAGACGTTGAAGAAATCTGCATGTCGGTAATCGGTGTCCAGGGTATACAAGCGCTTTCTGCGGTCGCGTACATTCTTGCCGACTCAGCAATCAGCTCCGCATCAACACCGGTGATTTCAGCAACACGCTCTAGAGGGTAGTCGTTAACCCGCTCGCACAATTCATCAAAACCCACAGTGTATTCAGCGACAAAATCTTTGTCGTAAAGCTCCTCGTTGATGATCACATTAAGCCATCCGAGGCACATTGCAGCATCGGTGCCAGAACGCAGACTCAAGTGTAAATCGGCCACTTCTGCCTGATCAGAAACCCTGGGATCCAACACAATTACTTTCGCGCCATTGGCTCGAGCGGCGTTGATCATGTTGAAAATAGGTGTCCAGCTATGCTTTCGCGGATTGTGACCAAAAAGCACAATACACTTTGAATTTGAAATGTCGGCAAAAGGAAACCAGCCGTAAGTCATTTTATTAACAGCGGCGGTATTACCTGCGCAGAGTGAGACGCCACTAATATAGTTTGGCGTACCGAGCGCGTTCATAAAACGCCTGTCCATGCTGTGGGTGGTTTGCGTATTCCAGCCTGAGGTCGATACGGCCATAGACTCTGGACCATATTGATCCACCACCTTCTTCAGTCGCTCAGCAATCTCGTCCATAGCCTGTTCGTAAGAAATCTCTTCCCATTTGTCTTCGCCCCGCTCGCCAACACGTTTTAGCGGTCTCGTGAGTCGATCGACATGATTGTGAACGTGTGCAGCGGCGGTACCTTTGTAACAAACGTTACGTGCTAACGCAGGGTTGTCGTGGGCAATCATTCTTTTGAGCTTGCCATCTTCCGTCTCCGCCCGAAGCTGGCAGCCAATATCGCAAATTGTGCAAACAGAGTAAGTATTCTTATTATTGGTCGGTTTTGCAGATGCCATGTGAACGTCTTCCTTTCGTCAAACTCGGTAGGTTGTGAGACTGCTTAGGTTGATTGTTGATGATCGTAGGTTTGCGCCATATCCTGTAACACTTGCAACACCATTGATTCATGGGCCAGGGGTTCGCCTTCACCGATAGCACGGCCTAAACCGATGCCAATCAACGCTTCCGAGATAGTGCGGTAGATCATCTCAAATTCTTTTGAACCCACAGCCTGATTTTTGTGTTCCAGCACCATCTGCGGTGAAAACATCTCGGAGCCGAGCTCCATAGCCTGCACCAGCCGTAGGCCAAACTGTTTATCATTTTTTGAGGCTAACCAGAGCTCTATCACCGCCTTAAATTCTGGCCGAATAATTCTGGCGTGGCCTTCCAGCAAAATATGCTCCATTAAACCCACGTCCAACGGCAGCTTTATCTCTAGTAGTTGCAGGTAAATACTCTGCAAAGTCTCAACAAGTAACGCTGAAAAATCAGGAAAGTGGTGGTTCAGTGCGCCACGAGTCAGCTGTGCACGACGACAAACCTCAACGCCAGTGGTTTTGGTAAACCCGATTTCAACCAGTGATTCAATTGTGCTGTTAATTAGCCGCGCCTTGGTGGCACTGCTGCGGGTGTCATTGAGGTTTTCTTTATACATTGGCTTCACTCATTCACTCGATAATACATACATCCATGTATGTATTCAACCCGATGCAGGCAGCACTCCTTGCCGCCCGGATAATATAACTACCATTCACCCGCTTAAATAATAATGATTATCATTTGCGAATTGTAACTTACTGAAAATTGGCGAGAGAAGAACATGATTGTCATCAAAAAAATGCATACAGGGAGAACATAACACTGCTTACTGAACTTAATGTCTTCGGTCTGTGTGATCTCGAGTATTGGGCCTGTCTTTGTTATAGATTGTAAAATCTGGTGTGTGGTTATGCCTTTGATGGGGACACGTTTTGACTCCAGTGATACCATGAGGTGACTGCCAATCTCATGTGTTATGTATTTTGGTGGAAAAATTTTCCTTGGATGTGGAAAAACATGTTGGGCAACAGAACCCGGCACTGCTGTTGATTATAAATCAGTAGAAATTGTATTTCTTGAATTTAGAAAAACTTGAAAACACCAAACTACAACTATCGGAGTTTTATATGGAAAACCTTTTGGAGTCGCTTGATTTAGCGGCATTAACGGATACCGGCCTTGAGCTGGGTACCAATGTATTGTTAGCCATCCTGATTTTAATTATCGGCATGTGGATTGCCAGACGTGTTGAAGCTGCTGTTTTCGCCTTGAGCAAACGCAGCAAGCATTTAGACGAAACGCTTTTTTCATTTTTAGGAAGCTTGGCTCGATATGTCATCCTGGCGTTTGTATTTATTGCGGTACTTAATCGTTTTGGGGTAGAAACAACGTCTATCGTTGCTATGTTTGGTGCGGCAACTCTTGCTATCGGTCTGGCACTACAAGGCGCGATGTCGAATATGGCTGCTGGCGTTATGTTGATGATCTTTCGCCCTTATAAAACTGGAGATTTTGTTGAAGTGGCGGGTCGATTTGGTCTTGTCGATGAAATATCGTTGTTCACAACGGTATTAAAAACGTTCGATAATCAGCAGATTATTACCCCGAACGGAAAAATCTGGGGTGAAGATATAATCAATCATAGTCACCACCCAGTTCGTGGTGTTGATATGCATTTCGGCGTAGCTTATGGCGAAGATCTTGATAAAACACGTGCTGTCATAATGTCAGTGTTAGACAATCATCCACATATATTGAAAGACCCTGCTCCTTTTGTGGAAGTCGAAACACTGAATGATAGTTCGGTCGACTTTTTGGTGCGTCCATTTTGCGAAGGTGCCAATTATTTTTCGATTCTTTATTCGGTTCCCGAACAAATCAAAAAAGCGCTGGATGCAGCTGAAATAGAAATTCCTTTCCCACATCGGAAAGTTATTGTGTTTAAGGGCGACGAATAAGTAACAACGCTGGCTAGATTGGGTAGGAACGTGTGGGTTTGCGTAGTCACTACTCAATCTGGCTTTTTGGCTGCTACTGTTGCTGGAGAGCTCACCTGAATCGACAACCCGGCCATAGTTAGCGCGCCGTTAGGGCTTCGGTAATAATTTTTCAATCATTGCTTTGGCGCTTTACGCTACGTGCAATTTTTTGGTATCGTCATTCCAACTGCCGCCAAAATTTCACATAGGACAATCCAATGAATAAAGTTTTACTTCCTGGTCGACTTGGCAACCCAGAATCCACGTTCCTTACAGATCCTCGCGCAGACCCAAGAATTGTCACTATGCTCGAAGCTGCGGGTGATCTTGGAGACGAGATTACTCCGCTTTCTGAAGATTCGTCTTACGCAGAATGTCTGGAATATTGTCAGGCATTCGAAACATCTGCTGCTAAGATGCATCCGCTTATGGAGGCCGCCATGCCTCCTTACGACGATGTTATTGCTACGACGGAAACCATAACTGGCGTCGATGGTAATGAGATTTTGCTTTACATTCACAAACCGAAAAACCAAGTTGCTCCACTGCCCTGCATCGTCCACACACATGGCGGCGGTATGGTATTGATGACAGCAGCTGATCCGATGTTCACTCGATGGAGAAACGATATTGCCAACGCCGGATTCATTGTTGTTGGCGTAGAGTTTCGAAATGGCGGCGGGAGCTTAGGGAATCATCCTTTTCCGGCCGGTCTGAATGATTGCGCCAGTGCACTAAAGTGGACCCATGAAAAGCGCGAGTCACTCGGCATTTCCAGCATTGTCCTCTCGGGGGAATCGGGCGGAGGCAATTTGTCCATTGCTACCACCCTTAAGGCAAAGCAAGAGGGCTGGCTTGACTTCATTGACGGGGTTTACGCAATGTGTCCTTATATCAGCGGCTCTTACGCAAACCCACCGGAACAGTTACTTTCGCTTTCAGAGAATGATGGCTACACCCTGGATTGTAAAATGATGACAGCGATGGTGAAGGTTTATGATCCTGACAACGAAAATGGGAAAAACCCTCTGGCATGGCCCTACCACGCATCAATTGAAGTACTCTCGGGATTACCGCCGCATATTATCTCAGTTAATGAACTCGACCCTCTAAGGGACGAAGGATTAGCCTTCTATAGAAAGCTCATACAAGCTGGTAATTCAGCGGTCGCCAGAACTGTTCACGGCACCAACCACGCAGGAGACTTATCTTTTCCGGATGCAACTCCTGACATCTACAATGAAACGCTAAGATCATTGTGCGGCTTCGCAGCATCGTTAGATTAGGGAACGATATATTCTAGTATCTACTAAGGCAATATTTTTTGGCAATGACCAGCCCTACTTAACTTCTTTCAGAACGAACAGTATCTAGTCAATTCCAGAAAGTGATGATGTCAACGGGGAAGCGACAATCAACAAGGCGGATATTGTAGGGTCAGCTCGAAATTTTAATCATACAGGATTTCGAAATCGATTTCGGTCCGCGGGCGTGGCGGCGTCCTTACATTCTCCCCGTAGCGATACACCACCTCCACCAGCATATTTATCCAAAATGACGTAGCCGTCACGACAATAGAGATTTTCAGCAAGCAGGCTATCTACACGCTGCTCTAAATCGCCTTCGCGCCCCCCTCCTTTGCGATCTTTGGTTGGTGGTGGACCTCCATCCCTCCCCCCATCAGGCCTACCCCCCTTCATAGGTCGCGAGCCCCGCCTACCACCCTCTTGCTCGCTACGCTGCGGCATTTCCAAACGATAAACAAAAAACTTACCACCCTCAGCCGTGATATTGGTGCTGAAATAAACGACAGGCTCGGGGCGCGGCTTTTTACTGGAACAAGCTGAAGATAAAACCACAGCAATAACCAATAAGCTTAAAGATAACAGTCGAGACATAAAAGTATTCCTGAATAAAAATATCAGTGAGTAACCGAACCCGATGCATAGTGACTAAATCCGGAACCAGTCTCTATGCGGTTACATTAATCAGGCCGTTCTCAGAAGCCGTCTGTTCAAAGATTTCCCTAATAAACGTCAGCGTGTTTTTTCTATCTTCATCCGATAATTTGTCGATATAAAAACTGCCTAATAGCTGATTCAGTTCTTGTAGCATCTGGTCAGTGATATTAAGTGTCAAAGACTGAGACTGGGCCAGTTGCGCTTCTTTATAGTCGCCACTACTAACCGCTGCGCCTCCAACTTCCTTTGCATCAAATCCAGCGGTAGACATGTCGCCTGCTAATGCCTGGCCAGGGTTGATATCTGCCCTCCTAAACGCTTCGACAATTGCTCGAGCGTCTGCCGAGGAAAAATTGCCAGCATCATACTCTTCCAGTACTTCGGCTATTACTTGCAACTAATCATCAGTTAGAGATCGCTGCATTGGCGGGGCAGGCATGCCACCATATATACTATTTATCATAAATTATTCCTATCGAATAAGTGGATAGGAGAAAAGCATGTTTGCTATTAATCTCTATGTCGAAAATTATTGTCTACCGATCAAGTAGCCAGTTTTTTCACCTAACAGCGATGACCCTCTTTCCTCAGCTAAAAATTTTAACTGGCAGAGATCATAATCAACAAATGTGCAAAAAATATGGAGGACATAAAAATTGGCAATTTCTCTTTCCATGTATCGAATTAATTCTATAAGGTCGAACGATCACGCGACACTCGTCGGATTTTCCATATTTATTCCATAATGGCATACAGTGGTACCGAGCCGGACACTTCCAAATTGATATGGATCCCATGGGATAATAGCGAATCTTTACAGGAAGGAAAAAGAGGCGGCGCTCTGGAATTAGATTTTTCTGATCTCAACGAAAGTAGCTGGCCGTTGATAGTGCTGATATACAATGATGCGATCTATAAAGCCAAATATAATGATTATGCTTTGAACATTAGCATAGTAAATTTTGAAACCAATGCCATGCAGACAATTTATGACAGTTATGCAGCGCTTGTCGAACCTCATGCTACCAGCGAGGTGGCTGGATATAGTTTTATAAACAGTTCAGAAGAATTCACTCAGGCAACTTCGGAAATGGAAAAACACCTCCAAGAGGGCTCACTTACAAAAGCAACAAGCAAAGGGCTATACTTTGAGCCCATGAGTTTTTTTAGGAGATTATTGAAGTATTTTAATTTGGCGTATACCAAATCGGAGACGTGTAAGCACGCTCCTGTAAGCTAACCGGCGCACCCGCGACAATCTCTTCGGCAAACCGCACGGCGTCGTAAGTTGTCCAACGCGGCGTTGGTATTTCGAGAACCCTGGCGTAATAGAAAGCTTTCACATTTGGATCAAAATCGGGGTCTGCCCAAGCGGTGATAAGTTCTGCCTCGCCAATGGTATTTGTCCAGGTTGCCGTTTTGATATCAACAGTGTTGCCGACCGGTGGTATGTTGCCCTTAGGGTCTAGCTTGCGCTTGTCGGCGTCGCTCCAGGCAGCGTTATAGACACGCTCTTGTGCTATGCCCTTGGCATCCAACCAGCCTTTGACGATTTGAATACGGTCAAGATTACCACTCTGAGGGTCTTTTGCTGCAGCGACAAGAAAGGTAGGCGCCTTGCCTTTGGGGGCAGCACCAAGATCGCCTCCCATCGGTACACCTTTGTTATAACCCAGCGCTGCAAGTTGCGGAGTATGGGCGTCGCGCTTGGCGAACTCGAAGCTACCAAAAAAACGCACCCGGATACGTGGTCCAGTGGTGGCAAACGTCTCTTTGCGTTGCATCGAATCGAAAATTTCGCTGCGGGTATTCTCGTGTGCCCAAACAGCAGTCACTCCTGATGCTGCCGTTTTCCAGGCTGAAAGTTTGATACCTAAATCACGGCTCCCCTTATCAATACCTGCCGCACGTCCGGGCTTAGGTTCTTTGTTCGCCATCTTGCCGAAAAAATTGTTTTCGGACGTGGTGGAAAGACCGGTATGCGTATCTGTCGATCCGATCATGCCAAACTTGTAAGGATTGATTCCTTGCGAGGCATCGAGTTCAAGTCCGCGTTTCAGTGCTGATCGTGCATATTCGCCGGGAAGCATTTCCGGAGTCTTTGCTTTGCTCAAATCCAGATTACCAAGATCCCAGGTCTCAAAGTCGGCGAAGGTGTCGTTGGGGGATAGCAGCGGGTGCGCCTCGCCATCACCTTTTGCCTGCGTCACCTCTACCAGAGGCTCCCAACGGCTTCGGGTTTTCAGGTATGTATCATCCAGAGGGTTGTCTTCATTAAAGTTGTCAACCAACGGAAACATCCAACCATTGGACAGGTTTCCATTATGGGGAATAGCCAGTATCTGTCCGCCTGTTGTTTTCTCCCAGTTGTTCATCCATTTCCATAAATCCCGGGGGTTCGGACTACCCAGCGGTGGCGTAGTCGTATAGGGCTCAATCATGATTGCCTTGTCCGCATCATCACGCATCAAAACCACGCGGTGCAGATTGTTGCCCTGCACCAGAGACGTCCATTCGAAGCCGATGATAGCGGTAAACTGTCCGGGCTCATTGTAGTCTTCAGCCGCTTGTACGATTGTTTCCCAGGTAGCGCGGTAAGCGGGGTTTCCTGGCTGGTAGTTGAGCACATCGCTTATTTCTCCCTGGGAAAACCGCGCGATCATGTCTACTGTTGCCTTTCGTGCGGCTTTACCCCCTTTATTAAATGCAGCATTGAGCTCGCGGCCGTAGGGGTCAGCCATGATATTAGGCGCGCCTGCGAGGATATCAAGGATCACACCCATCCCGTCTGAGTGATCGGTAACGGCTAAAAAGTCGTAAGGCTGGCTGATACGCACTGGTTGGCCTGAATTAGACGTGACCTTTTCGCCACGCGCAAAACGGTAAGCATCACGAGGCATCAGGCGCGTACCGCCGCCCCCCGCATCACCCGAGAGCCCTGTGTGCACATGAACGTCTCCAAAAAGAACTTCTGTCGGAAAGTTCTGCTTAACATACGGCGAATAGGATTGGTCTTTGGATATTCCTGTGGTGCCTTCGGTCGCAGCAACTAAGTGGGTACTAGCGGCGCATAGACAGGCCACAATCAATAAGGATTTGGTAACACTGGTCGTATTAGTCATGAGAGCTGTCACTCTTTTCATAGTCAATTGGGTAATCTATACCACCGACGTGAATGGCGCCCCGGTATACTACAGAGTGTTGTTATTGAAATAGTCTCTGCGTCTCATCGTCTGTTCGAGTATCAAATAAAAAACCCTAAACATCAATAGCATAGCAGTCGCTCTGGTCGCAGACTTTAGAACACTATCAACTGACTTTTGACTGCTTTCTTATTACTCTCATCGCTTTTGACCTCATAAAGGCAGCCGAGATGTATTTCAACGATAACGTTAACCATGCAGACGCTTTTTTTGGTGCCGGTTATAGTTATTCCCAGTAGAACGATGGACGGGTAATCGTGTACTAGAAATTTGGGCATCGACATAATTTACCAATGCTCGAGGGCGTGATACGCTAAAACGAAATAACACAAAAAGTGGGGACATAGTTATGGCAGATCTTCAACACTTATCACCTGATGTTACAGCGGAAAAACTCAGTGAAATTCTCACCCGAGACGGTGCAGCCATTGTCGACAACCTGCTTGACGCCGCCGCTCTTGTTAAGCTGAAAGCTGAAATCATGCCCTTTGTTGAAGCGACCCATCTTGGCCGTGATGACTTTACCGGGCAACGTACCACAAGGACCGGCGCATTAGTGGCACGGTCAGCGTCTTGTCGCGATCTGGTAATGGATGACTTAATTGTCGCAGGAGCCAATGTTTTTTTGAGGCCCTTTTGCGAGCGCATTCAATTACATCTCACCCAGGTTATTCGTATCATGCCGGGGCAGGAGCGACAACCACTACATCGCGACCGGTTGGCATGGGGCACGTTTATGCCGGACAGCATAGAACCGCAGTTCAATACCATCTGGGCAGTAACAGACTTTACGAAAGAAAATGGTGCGACTCAAGTAGTACCGGGGTCTAACCAGTGGGAGACCGGGCGTAAGGCACATGAAGAAGACATACAATATGCCGAGATGAAAGCGGGATCTGTTCTGGTCTATTCCGGCTCTGTTATTCACAGCGGCGGTGCGAACCAGTCCAACCATGACCGGATTGGGATTAACAACACCTATGCGCTAGGTTGGCTGCGCCAAGAAGAAAATCAGTACCTCTCTTGCCCACCGAATATCGCTAAAGACTTTGACCCCAAACTGCGCGACATGTTGGGCTACTGTATGGGCAGTTACGCTCTTGGTTATTTTACACCTCCCACCGGCCCTGGAGAGAATCCCGAAGTTGTACCACCAGAATTTTTGTTTAGCGGAAAAGAGTCGGATTGGAGTGATGGTGCAGACTTGTATGAAAGTCTGGTCAAACAGACCCGGTCAACGGCAGATTGAGAACTCTATTATGCATTAGTGTGTAGGCTTTGATTTCGCTTCAGTGCTTAGTGGCGACAATTCCTAATTCACTAATTCTTGAGCAGCCGGCAGAAAAAATATATCCGCAAAGGCCGGCTCTGCACACACCTCCACGTGAATCAGGGAATATTGAAACGGTTCTATTTGAAAACCAATTCAATCGACCATCCTGATCCTTTGACTATTCTTTAGGCTCTCTTAGCTCCATTACCCAATGCGCTTCCGGAACAGGTTTGTCTTTTAGAAAAGCACTCATCATCGCATTCACTGCCTCCGGCGCCTCCTGCTGAACCCAGTGGGAAACACGCGGCAGATAACGAATTCGAAAATCTTTCACATAATCTTCTGTGCCATAGGTTGTGTCTTTATTCAGTGCCACATCATCTTCACCCCACACCATTAACGTTGGAGTATCAATAATCGCAATATTTTCTGTGGAGGCGTTTTTCCGGTTTTTAAACAAGCCTCGATAGTAGTTAATCATTGCTGTTAGGGCGCCCGGCTGATTTGCGTTTTTTCGGTACACCTCAGTCACTTCCGCAGGAAACATGCCGCTGTTAACTGCGCTGTTAACAAACATCTGACCAATACCTTTGGCATCATCCCTGCCTAACAACCACTCAGGCAGACGTGGTATTTGAAAGAAGAAGATATACCAGGATTTTTTTAACTGCCCCAAACCGCTCTTCATCGACTTCATCATTGGAATGGGGTGAGGCACGTTACAAATAATCAACTTATGAAGTGGACGGATCTTTTGAATAGCAAATTGCCAGGCAATTACAGCCCCCCAGTCGTGGGCAATCAAAACCACTTCAGATTTTCCAGATGCATCAATCAATCCTGCCACATCTGCCAATAAATGGTCCATGGTGTAGTTTTCAACGAGAAGTGGCCGAGAACTCTTACCATAACCTCTTAAATTGGGCGCCCATGCTTCGTAGCCGAGCTCTGCCAACATCGGTAATTGATAACGCCATGAAAAGCTATGTTCAGGGAATCCATGTAGACAGATCGCCAGTTTATCTCCCTCACCACATTTATCGACCTCAAAGGTGAGATTGTTGGCCTCAACAAACTCTGTACGAATTCGCTTGTCCTGCACTCGACTATCTACAATATCGTTCATATTTTCCCTGTACCACGCTAGATAAAACCTAAGTTAACAAAAGTATCATGGCTCTAAGGAGAACTGTCAACTTAACGCCGTTTCGGACAACCAGTATCCATGCTCCGCACTCCACTGAATATTATTAGCAAATATCCCCCATTGGAGCTTGATATAAATCTCAATGGCGCGGTCAATTTGGCTGATCAAACTCTTAATATTTCCTTTTGTAGGTTTGGATAAAGCAAACTGGTCGCCTCCATTGTTTTCACTTGCTGAGAGAATGCAAATAGATTTTGGTGGCATTGGTAAAAAGTACGCAGTTGATCGTACTCTAATACTCTTGCAGAACCATCATGATATTCCTGTCCTGGTAAATTTTTGGTGATGATATTATGACAAATTCTTGCCGACCCAATAGCCCTTGGCTGATAGGTGTTGAGGACTCTTCAAAAAAATGATTCACCGGTGGAGTTACTGGAAGTATGCAGTGGCGGGCTTGCTTGCTACTTATTCTATGTACAAGGCAGCGATGCTGAATCTTTTTTAGATGAGCAGGGTGTGGCTTACTGGTGTATGCGTTTATAATCTGATCATCATCACGAGTAGCCATTGTTCTTTTTTACTAGCGGGATTTTGGATTAAACGCTCTAGCCCGGCTTGAACAAATTATCCTCTTCGGCTATTTTTTCAACAGCACCCCCGAGGATAATTTTTAACGCTGGAAATGAATAATTTGAAATCACTACTGACTCAATTATTAGCTCACTCGCGACTCGGGAAACAAGCGCAAAAAGTTTTCACTAAAGAAATTATCATTAACACTGGCACTTTCATTTTCCAGGCACTTGGTGAATTTTCCAATAGGGTCTCTTCCACCCTCAACGTGCGGATAGTCGCTTGAAAAAAGGTATAAGTCCTCATTCGACTGTTTGACCAAGTCTGCTACATCTTCGTGTGGGAAGGGGGTAAATCCCATCTGCTCAGACAATTGCTGGGAAGGTGTACGCTCAAATCTTACCGACTCGTCGACTCTACCGTATATTTTTGAAACCCAATCTAAGCGCTTCAACATTTCCGGTACCCAACCAGCGCCCAGTTCTACCGCGGCGCCGCGCAACTTTGGATTTCGATCAAAAACACCATCCAGCAATAACATACTAATAAACGTTTCCGGCGGCTGATGCATTAGCGCCGCATCTTTGGTGCGCACGTTTTCACCACCGCCCATCCAGTCTTTCACCGCCGCGCGGCCATTGTTACTCCAAGACTTTAAGGCCTGCAAAGGTGAACCACCAACATGCAGCATAAATGGTGTACCTGTCTCGGCAAGCAGACGCCAAAAAGGCTCAAGTTCAATATGACCGGGAGAAATACCGATTGGTGCACGATGAGGAACCCAAATCGACTCCATGCCTGCATCGAGGGCAAACTCCAGTTCTTTCATTGCCAGCGCAGGGTCGTCCAATGGCACCACACCCACTCCCATCAAACGGCTGTCATCACTGCAAAAGTCAGACATATGCCGATTGTGCGCTCGGGTTGCACCATAGCGTAATTCCATCGATTTTTTCGAGCTGGGGTGAAACGGTAGTACAACACTGTGAGTGGCAAAGACTAATTGTTTTTTGAAGCCCAACATATCCATTGCAACTTTGCGATCGTCTTTGTTAAACGCACCAAGGGCTTGAATTTCTTTAGACTCGGCAATCAGGTCATTTCCAAGCGATATCATTTTCTCTTTGTGTTCGCTGCTATGTTGGCCGCCTTGATCCATTATCACCGCGACTTCTTCGTCGCTAACTAACGATGCGCTATAGCTTACTTCTGGTATGTCGTCTCTGATACCAGGGTCGGCATAATCTTTCAAAAAATTAGGTAATTCCATAATATGACTGTCGGCGTCATAAAAAGCTCTGTCATCGGGGGCGTAAGCCATTGTTATACTCCTGGGCAACTTAATATATTTATTGTGGGATTTTTCAAACAACCTATTGGTTAAAAAGTAACACGACAAACGCGAAAAGAATAGCCTGATTAAATGATCGGCCTCCGCGCTGAGAGTGAATATACGCCAAATCCCAGTGGTATGCCTATTGATACTGGTAGCAAAATCGCAATGATTCAGCCTACATACCAGAGGTTGCCGTGTTCCAAACGTTTAGATTATAGTAGCCAAAATACTGGGCATTAGGCCTACCTATACTCTGAAAACAGCAAAAGGAAACTTGGCATGAAAATCGGACTAATGCTCAACGACTCCGGCGACAAGAATAACTCCCTCGACAACATGATCGCCTTTGCTAAAGACGCTGAAGCAAAAGGCTTTCCGTCCTTATGGATGGCGCATATCTTTGGCTACGACGCCCTGACTGCACTCGCCGTTGTTGGGCGCGAAACCAGCACGATTGAACTGGGGACAGCTGTTATTTCGGTCTATCGGCAACACCCTTTTGCCCTTGGTCAACAGGCATTAACAACTCAGGCGGCGACTTCTGGCCGCCTCAATCTCGGTATTGGTCTTGCACACCAGCCTGTCGTTGAAGGTATGTTTGGCATGTCATATGACAAACCAGCCCGTTATATGCGGGAGTTTCTTGAAATTTTGAACCCGGTCTTGAGGGGGGAGCCCTCACGTTTTTCTGGCGAGCTGTTAACCGGGCGCGGGTCAATGATTGTCGAAGAAGCAGATAAGCCAGTTAAGCTTTTTGTTGCAGCTCTGGGTCCGGTGATGCTCGGCCTTTGCGGTAAGGAGGCTGATGGCACAGTGACCTGGATGACAGGCAAGAAAACCATTGAGTCTCACATTCTGCCAACCATGTCGAAAGCTGCCAGTAAAGCAGGTAAACCCTCACCGCGTGTTGTGGCCGGTTTTCCTATTTGCCTGACTAATGACGTCGATGGCACAAAAGACCTGATATCCAAATCTCTGACTGTATATGGACAATTAGCCAGCTACCGCGCCATGCTCGACCTTGAAGGCGCCGCAGGGCCGGCGGACATCGCTGTCGTTGGCGACGAAGCAGCTGTCGATGCGGAGCTTGAGCGCATTGCTGCCGCCGGAGTTACCGATTTCAACGCAGCCATTATCGCCGGCAATGATGAAGACCGTCAGCGTACTATGGACTATTTGGCCTCGAAGGTCTGATTTCCCGTTGCGTTTGCGACCGGTATGACGATCACATGTTGGAGCATTTCTGCGGTGAGTCGTTGAAAAACTATCGGCCCACGCAAAATATGCGGTGAAACTATAATTGATGTGAAAATAGTGTGAGTGAAGATCATAAGGTATCTTTCTTCACTCGGGATAACGATCAATAATGTCAGCAAGCTGATGCTCCAACGCACTCAGCTGTGCTGAATAGTTTTTCCATTGCTCAAGTCCGGTTTTAAAAATGGGCTGCCTGACCTGCTCCGAGCTCGCAGTTCTAACTGAGCGTTTAGTTTCATGAAAGGACAAACAAGCACTTTCAAACGGCAGACCGCAAAAGTCCAGAACGCGCCTAACCTGCCCTTCCAGATCGTCGACCACCTGCTCATAATTTACCCGTAAAATTTGCCCCGGCAGCACCTCATCCCAGTGTTTCATCAATTTTACGTAATCAGTATAGTATTGCCCCATGTCACTAAGACTGTAACTAAATTCCTGTCCTTCAGCGAAAAGCTGTTTGTAATTGCTGAAACAACAGGCCATAGGATGACGGCGTGCATCGATGATTTTTGCATTGGGTAAAATTAGTTTTATCAAACCTATATGACGAAAATTGTTGGGCATTTTATCAATAAAAAAAAGTGCGCCTTTTCGATGAATAGCAGTGTCACTAATAAATTGTTCACCCAGACTTTTGAGCTCATCTGCACTTAGGTCTTCAAGTATTTGCGGGTAGGATTTCTCAGCTTCTTTTTTCCCCCGCCTGCGAAGCTTTTGCGCCATAGCCAAGATATTAGGGAGTTCAAGAGTTCCATCAACTTGACTGTGGGATGACAAAATTTGCTCTAGCATCGTTGAGCCCGACCTTGGCAAACCCAAAATAAATATTGGGTCGGGTGCATCATATCCGTGGCCTTGTTGTGCAGAAAAAAGTTCAGCTGTACACACTTCACGCTGTGCCATTAGCTCCTCTGTCATTTTCTCAGCATCATAGCCACTGCTATTCCACTTCAAATTGTTACCCAACTGATAATATTCAAAAGACTTGCTGAAGTTTTTGCTGTCTTCGTAGGCTTTGCCAAGTGCAAAGTACAAATAGACACGCTCCATTAGAGAATGCTCAGCGTTACCTTCCTGCTGAAGCATATGGCTAATTTCTGCCTCACTGAATTTATAGGTTTTTAAATTAGCCAATGAATAATAGGCCTCACCATGCTGCGGCCGTGCAGCTAATGCAGCATTATAAGAATCAACGGCTTGCTGATAACGCCCCTGAGTTTTAAGTGCATGACCTTTTGACGTCAGCGTTATAGGATCATGGGGCAACTTTTCCAGCACGCTATCAAAATATCCGAGCGCCTCTTCATAGTCGCCGGTTTGCATTAATTCGATGGCATAGATAGATTGGAACTGTGGATTTTCTGGCGCTTTTTCCAGTAATTTTTTGGCCTCGCTTAGGGCCAGGGAAAAGCGTTGTCTTTTTCTGAGTACTTTGATGTAATCTATGCGGACTTTTTCATTGGCGGGCTCAAATAGAACCGCACTTTCCAACAGGAATTCAGCTTCGTCCATCGCGCCCAATCGTTGACCGATTTCGGCTAAAAGACGCATCCCCTCAACATGACGGGGAGATGCTTTCAAAAATTGGCGACAGAGGCTTTCGGCCTTAATGATTTTACCGTCAGATAGAAGATCAATCACAGCAATCAGGTGCTTGGGAGTCGCTTGCAGTCGAGTCAGTTCAGTTTGAGCTTGTGCTGCTGCCTGTTGATTACCCAAATGGGAGAACAGATCGACCTGAGCCTGCCAGCTGGCGACCAGTGCAGGATTAAACTTGGAGGCGCGCACATAGGCGAACACTGCTAGTTCTCGTTGTTGGCGAGCCATTAACAGATGACCCTGCTCTTGATGCGCGCGGCCATTGTCTGGCGCAAGCATGATCAATTGGTCTAAGAACTTTTGTGCTTGTATATAGTCTTTTTTATAGCGATAACAAACCGCGGCCATATATAAAGCATCATTATCAACGGGATGATTATCGAGATACGATAAAAGTTGGCTCAGGGCTTGATCAAATTGCTGATCAGCCATTAACTTCTGAATGACTGTCGAGTCGATTGTCGTTTCTTGCTGTGTCACAGGTGCTCTCTCTGATACTGTCTTTGATCAATCTACGCAGTAACAATATTACTATCTAAAATTGCTTTTTCCTACTGCCGGCCAATGTCGCCGTTCGTGCACATCCATGTGCTCACGGCATACATCACATCCTGTGAA